>NZ_JAUOQH010000014.1 GCF_030547075.1 Alteromonas sp. 1_MG-2023
CGCATGGATGCGATTGCACAGCGCCCATGGATGGGTTCACCGCGTGTTTACGGAGTATTTCCTTTCCTCGGCCTCACCTTGGCCTGGAACCTTGGGCACAGAAGCCGAACTAATTTACGAATAACGGGAGAGACTGATGCGTCCACATGATTTAAATTTATTGATGATATTTGATGCCATCATGACAGAGGGTGCGATTACCCGTGCTGCTGATAGATTGTCGATGACCCAACCAGCGGTATCGAACGCCCTTTCTCGCATGCGTACCGCATGGAAAGACGAGTTATTCGTAAAGGATGGCCGTGGTATTCAACCTACCTCGTTTGCCACCAACTTGTGGAGCCAAATTCAAGGCCCATTGGGACAACTTGAAGTTGCTGTCAGCCCGGCGGAATTTGACCCTGCTACGGCTAAGCGTACCTTCCGTATATCAGCCACTGATAGCATTGTTGCCATGGTGTGGGGGCCGCTTCGCAAAGTCATTGAAAATGAAGCGCCAGGCATTAACATTCACGCAATTCCCAGTTACGATTTAGGTACTGATAAGGTTTTAAAAGACGCAGAAGCTGAGCTGACCTTTTCTAAATATCATCAACCAGATGCTGTGATACGTACCGAGCACGTGTTAGATCCTAGTTGGGTAGTAGTGATGCGTCCCGACCATCCGCTAGCTAAAGCACAGCTTACTCTTGAAGACTTTATTGCCGCAGATCACCTGTTAGTGTCGGTAACAGGCGATGTTACCGGCCCTACCGATCAGGTATTGGCTAACATGGGGTTGAAACGCCGTATTGCCATGTCGGTCAATCAGTTCTACAACGCCACGCCGCTGTTAAAAGAAAGTAACTTGATATGCGTTGCACCTTCACTGGTTGTCGAGAAGGAAATCTTCTCAGGTGAGCTTGCGGTATTTGAAACGCCGATTGAAATAAAGAGCCTGCCAATGTCGGTAATGTGGCACAAACGCCAAGACTTAGATGCAGGGTTACAATGGTTACGTAAACTTGTCGTGAAGTTTATTCGCGAACGTGTTGAGCGACATGAAATGCTGCTATCTCAATGTTGCCGTAAAGCTTACTGTGCTGAAACCGTTAAGCGATTCTTGGCGCAGCGTAATATGGATAGCAGTGACTTTACGCCTTCCCATACTCAAAAGAATATCGACCAAATCGATGCGCGAGAAAATGCGAACACTACTGATGAACCTGAAGTAGCGAAAGTAATCGGTGTAAATAAGGTAGTGAATGATGAGAATAACAAAGTAACTGCGTAAACCAGCAAATGAGTAGCGTTAAAGCCGTCTTAAGCTTGTATTAACCCAAAATAGCGCACTCCATATAGGCCGAGACAGGGCCTCGTTTAGAGGCCTTAGAGCGGCTTATTCGTATTAAGAGGCTTACTTGTATTTACACCCTTTAGAGGCTAGCCAAGCCACCCCTGCTTTTTCATCTTCACAGAAGAAGTAGTCGATTTCTGCCGCTATATAAACGCGCTCAAATTGGCTACGAACCAGTGCAGGAATGTCAGCTTTAGTTGCTACTAAGGCGCACGCAGACATACCGTAAAGTTTTCTAAGTTTAATTGATTCTATTAGGGTGGCTTCTGCCGCTGGGGTTAAAATACCGGTACCTAAAACAAAGCCTAAAAAGCCCCATTTTTGTCCCTTCAAACTTAAAACGATGTCTTTAACATCATTATGATAATGCTTTAAAATTTCTTCACTTACTACACCCCGGCCATCTACACGTAACACATTGCCAATAAGCTCAATATCATATTCCGCGTGTTTCGTTTGTGCGTGAGAGGTGTTCTTACCGGTAATGTTGATGTTACTTGGAGCCATACTATCTCGTCTAAAATTAACTTCTAATACCCTGGTTGAAGAGTAGTAGCTAAATCGCGATTTAGCCAAATTAGCGGGTTAAATCAGCATTTAATTTAGTTTAATTTATTTAAACAAACAAAAAACCCGCCATGTGGCGGGTTTCAACGTTAACTAAGTCGTTAACTTACTTCTTTTTCTTTGCCTTAGCGTTAGGCAAATCGGTAATACTACCTTCGAAGATTTCAGACGCTAGGCCGATTGACTCGTTTAGCGTTGGGTGAGCGTGAATAGTTAATGCAACATCTTCAGCGTCTGCGCCCATTTCAACAGCAAGACCAATTTCGCCAAGCATTTCGCCAGCGTTTGTACCTACCATTGCGCCACCAAGTACACGACCGGTGTCTTTTTCGAAAATCATTTTAGTCATACCGTTAGTTGCATCAGAGGCAATAGCGCGACCTGAAGCAGCCCATGGGAATACGGCTGTTTCGTAGCTTAAACCTTGCTCTTTCGCTTCTTTCTCGGTAACACCAACCCAGGCAACTTCCGGCTCAGTGTACGCTACTGAAGGAATACCACGTGGGTCGAAGTAATGTTTCTGTCCGGCAATAACTTCAGCAGCAACATGACCTTCGTGAACTGCTTTATGCGCAAGCATAGGCTGGCCAACTAAGTCACCGATAGCGAAGATATGTTCAACGTTAGTACGCATTTGCTTATCAACGTTAATAAAGCCACGGTCGTCAACGTTAACACCAGCAGTGTCTGCGCCAACCATCTTACCGTTTGGACGACGTCCAACAGCAACTAATACTTTGTCGTAGCGTACTTGCTCTGAAGGTGCATTTTTACCTTCAAACGTTACATACAAGCCGTCTTCTTTTGCTTCAACCGCAGTTACTTTGGTTTCAAGCATGATGTTGAATTTTTCTTTATAGTCTTTCATGAAGACTTTCATGATGTCTTTATCAGCAGCTGGAATAAGCTGATCTAAAAATTCAACAACATCAATTTTTGAACCTAATGCTTCGTACACTGTACCCATTTCAAGGCCAATGATACCGCCACCAAGTACTAACATTTTCTCTGGAATATCTTTCATTTCCAAAGCGCCAGTAGAATCGATAATACGATCGTCTTCTGGAATAAACGGCAAGCTTACTGGCTCAGAGCCCGCTGCAATAATCGCTTTCTCAAAAGTAATAGTAGTAACCTCGTCACCATTTTTTACTTCAAGGGTATTAGCACCGGTAAATTTACCGTAACCTTTGACGTGCTTGGTTTTACGCATTTTAGACATGCCGCCAAGACCGTTTGTTAGCTGTTTAACAACGCTGTCTTTGTATTCACGAATTTTGTCTAGGTCGATTTTTGGCTCACCAAAAGTCACACCATGGCTAGCCAAGTGCTTCGCTTCTTTCATTACTTTCGCTACGTGAAGCAATGCTTTTGAAGGAATACAACCAACGTTAAGACATACGCCGCCTAGCACTTCACGTGAATCAACAATAACGGTTTCTATACCTAAGTCGGCAGCACGGAATGCTGCAGAGTAACCGCCAGGGCCGCCGCCCAGTACCACTAATTGCGTTTTAATTTCGCTCATTGTGAACCTCAATCCTATTTTTTGTTAGCTATCACCTTGTGCGTAATAGCATAACCTAAATACTGCCCCAAGGGCTTATAAAATCATCGAGAATGTTCATGATATAACAAACATTCTCGTATTTTTATTTAAAGTATAATTCTGCGCAAATCTGTTAAGTTTGCTGCCACTTCAGTAGAGAACCTTGCACCTACCGCACCATCGATAACACGATGATCGTACGACAAGCTTAATGGAACCATTAGGCGAGGTTCGAACTCGCTACCATTCCACTTCGGTTTCATATCAGACTTAGACACACCTAAGATAGCAACCTCTGGCGCGTTAACAATTGGCGTAAACGCTGTTCCACCAATTCCGCCTAAGCTAGAAATAGTGAACGTGCCGCCTTGCATGTCTGAAGACTTCAGTTTTCCATCACGGGCTTTCTTAGATGTTTCAATCAGCTCTTGAGACAACTGCTCAATACCTTTCTTGTTTACATCTTTGATAACAGGAACCACCAAACCACCAGGCGTTTCAACCGCAATACCAATGTTGATGAATTTCTTGATGATCAAGCTTTCACCATCTTCAGAAAGCGAAGAGTTGAATATTTCGTATTTCTCTAGCGCTTTAGCAACGGCTTTCATGATGAACACAAGTGGCGTAATTTTAAGGCCAGACTTGGTTTTCGCATGATAAGCGTTTTGTTCTTTACGGAACGCTTCTACGTCGGTGATATCAGCCTCATCAAACTGTGTTACATGAGGGATAGTCGCCCAGTTACGATGTAAGAACGGGCCAGAAATTTTCTGAATACGCGACAGCTTAACTTCTTCAACTTCACCAAACTTGCTGTGATCGACAGGTTTAACCGGCACAATTTGAAGCACGTTATCGCCCGCTGGCGCAGTTGCACTAGCAGCACTACCTTTAGGCTTAGCAAGCTCTGCTTTCACATAAGCCTGAACGTCTTCTTTAAGAATACGATTCTTAGGACCTGTTCCGTTAACAAGGGTAAGGTCTACACCAAACTCTCTCGCTACGCGGCGCACTGAAGGTGAAGCGTGAGCTTTACCATTGCCTTTAGGCTCTGGCGCTTCTTGTGCTGGTACAGGTGACTTATTTTGCGCTGCTGGCTTTTCAGCCGCTTTTGGCTTTTCAGGCGCCGATTCCGCTTTCTTCGGCGCAGGGGCATCGCTACTTGCTGAACCGCCACTTCCGGCAGTTTCTAGCTTGATGACTAGCGTGCCTTGCTTAACTTTATCACCGGCTTTAATGAATACTTCTTTTACTGTACCCGCATGGGTAGAAGGCACATCCATTGTCGCTTTATCGGTTTCTAAGGTAATCAGACCATCTTCTTTCTCAATGGTGTCACCTACAGAAACTAATACGTCGATAACGTCTACTTCGCCGTCTTCGCCAATATCAGGTACTTCAACTTCTACTACATCACCGGCTGCTTTCTCTGAAGATTGCTCTGAAGCTGCTTCGTCAGAAGAAGAGTCAGCCGCAGGTGCCGCTTTTTCAGAACTTGATTCAGCAGGCGCATCGCTGCTAGCTGCTTCACCACTTCCAGCGGTTTCTAGTTTAATTACTAGCGTACCTTCTTTCACTTTGTCGCCCGTACTGATGAACACTTCTTTCACCGTACCTGCGTGAGTAGAAGGCACATCCATAGTGGCTTTATCAGTTTCTAGCGTAATAAGCCCATCTTCTTTCTCGATGGTATCGCCTACAGAAACCAATACGTCAATAACGTCTACTTCTCCGTCATCACCAATATCAGGAACCGCAACTTCTATCACTTCACCGCCACCAGATGATGCTGGTGCCGCTTCTGATTTGCTTTCTTCTTTTGGTGCTTCTTTCGGCTCTTCTGGTGCAGACGCTTCTTCAGCTGGCTCTTCTTTCTCTTGTGAAGCAGCTTCTTCGCCACCTGCTTTTTTCATTTCGCCGATAACATCGCCTTCTTTAATCTTGTCGCCAACAGCAACAGACAAGCTAACGATCTCACCTTCAAACGGTGCAGGAATGTCCATAGACGCTTTGTCACTTTCTACGGTAACAACGCCTTCATCTGCATCAATGGTGTCGCCTACGGCAACACATAGCTCGATAACTTCAACCTCGTCACCGCCTACATCGGGTACGATAATCTTTTGAATATCTGACATATGTAAAATACCTTATCTGCCTGCGGCTACGCGTAAAGTGGGTTTAGTTTTTCAACGTTAATATCAAAACGTTTAATCGCTTCGGCAACATCTTTCTTATCGAACTCACCGCGTTGCGCCAATTCGTACAATGAAGCCACTACAATGTATGCAGCATTAACTTCAAAGTGAGTACGCAAGTTTTCACGGCTATCACTTCTACCAAAGCCATCAGTACCTAGGCAGCGGTAATCAGTATCGATAAATGCACGAACCTGATCAGAGTAGTTCTTCACGTAATCGGTAGCAGAAATAGCAGGACCTGCATCTTTCGTGATTACCTGACCAACGTAAGCTGTTTTCTGATCGGCTTCTGGGTTTAACATGTTCCAGCGCGCCACTTCTTGACCTTCGCGAGCCAATTCGTTGAACGAGGTTACCGAGTAAACGTCTGAAGAAACGTTGTAATCGTCACAAAGAATTTGTGCCGCTTTACGTACTTCATTCAAGATAGTTCCCGAGCCCATTAACTGTACATTGGTCTTGGTCTTCTTGTTTTCAACTCGTTCAAGCTTATAAATACCTTTAATGATTTGATCTGCTACGTCATCACCTTCAGGCATAGCTGGGTGTTGGTAGTTCTCGTTCATCAATGTTAGGTAATAGAATACGTTTTCGTTATTGCCATACATGCGGCGTAAACCGTCTTGTACAATAACAGCCACTTCGTATCCGTAAGTTGGGTCGTAAGTTACACAGTTCGGAATAAGGTTCGCTTGAACATGTGAATGACCATCTTGGTGCTGTAGGCCTTCACCATTCAATGTGGTTCTACCTGCAGTAGCACCTAACAAGAACCCTCTTGCTTGGCTATCGCCTGCAGCCCATGCCAAATCGCCAACACGTTGGAAACCAAACATTGAGTAGTAGATGTAGAACGGAATAGTCGTAGCGTTACACGTTGAGTAAGACGTACCCGATGCAACCCACGATGCCATAGCACCTAATTCGTTAATCCCTTCCTGCAATACCTGGCCTTTCTTATCTTCACGATAGTAAGCTACTTGGTCTGCATCTTGTGGAACGTACTTTTGGCCTTCGTTAGCATAAATGCCCACTTGGCGGAAAAGCCCTTCCATACCGAAGGTACGTGCTTCATCAGGAATAATTGGCACAATACGCTTACCAATTTTCTTGTCTTTCAATAACGCGTTAAGTACACGAACAAAAGTCATAGTAGACGATACTGAACGATCGCCAGAACCTTTCAAGATTGCATCGAATGCTTTTAATTCAGGTACTTCAAGTTGCTCTTCAGCTTGTTCTCTACGAGAAGGTAAGTAACCACCTAATGACTCGCGACGCTCTCGCAAGTACTTCATTTCTTCACTGTCTTCAGGGAATTTGAAGTAAGGTAGTTCTTCAATTTTTTCATCAGCGATTGGAATGTTGAAACGATCGCGGAATACTTTAAGTGAATCTGCATCCATCTTCTTCACGTTATGCGCAATGTTCAAGGCTTCACCAGAAGCACCTAAACCAAAGCCTTTAACGGTTTTAGCAAGAATGACCGTTGGACGACCTTTGGTATCTTTCGCTTTTTGATAAGCAGCAAATACTTTAACTGGATCGTGTCCACCACGGTTCAAGCGCCAGATGTCATCATCAGACATGTTCGCTACAAGTGCAGCCGTTTCTGGGTACTTGTTGAAGAAGTTTTCGCGCGTGTATTTACCACCTTTCGCTTTACAGTTCTGGTATTCGCCGTCAACGGTTTCGCCCATTAACTGAATGAGTTTGCCTGATTTATCTCGGGCAAGGAGCTCATCCCAGTAACTGCCCCAAATAACTTTAACCACTTCCCAGCCTGCACCGCGGAATGTGCCTTCAAGTTCTTGGATAATTTTGCCGTTACCACGTACCGGGCCATCTAGGCGCTGTAGGTTACAGTTGATAACGAAAGTTAGGTTATCTAGGCCTTCACGTGACGCAAGACCGATAGCACCTAATGATTCAGGCTCATCACACTCACCGTCACCCATGTAGCAGTATACGCGCTGTTCAGAACAGTCTTTGATACCACGGTTCGTTAGGTACTTAAGGAAACGTGCAGTATAGATGGCTTGAAGTGGACCTAAGCCCATCGATACTGTTGGGAACTGCCAGTAATCTTTCATCAAATGGGGGTGTGGGTATGAAGACAAGCCTTCACCAGCACACTCTTGACGGAAGTTGTTTAGCTGATCTTCAGAAAGGTTACCTTCAATAAAAGAACGAGCATAAATACCTGGAGAGATATGGCCTTGAGCAAAAATAAAGTCGCCGCCAGCGTTTTCTGTAGGCGCTTTAAAGAAGTGGTTAAAACCAACATCATAGAGCATGGCCGATGATGCAAAACTACCAATGTGACCACCAAGCTCTAAGTCTTTCTTAGAAGCTCGTAATACAATCATCAATGCATTCCAACGAATGGCAGCACGGATACGTGCTTCAATCGTAAGGTCGCCAGGCATTTTTGGCTCTTGCGCTGAAGGAATTGTATTGATGTACGCTGTGGTGGCGTCGTACGGTAAATGCGCTCCGCTACGACGAGCCTTATCAATAAGTTTCTCGAGTAGATAATGGGCGCGTTCTACACCTTCCTCTTCTAAAACAGATTCAAGAGCGTCAATCCACTCTTTAGTTTCTTGAGGATCTACATCTTGGTGCATCATATCTGTCATGGTGCCATCCTATTTTTGCTTTATATATAGAGAATTCTTCCTTCGACTTATTTATCAAAAGAAGAAAGACCAAATTACGTTGTACTCGCTGTGACCCTTACTGGCTCACCTGTGCTTTCTTGCATGTCGCATACAGTAGCTAAAATTCTCTTTAAGCCTCTGCTTATATAAACACGCCTAATAAAACTGGGTAAATAAGTAGGCGTATTAAATTTCTAATCGTCGTAACGCACGCTGAACACGTGTGTCACGCTGATTTATAGTTAATAATGTTTTTTCAATAAACGCTAGATGCGTATTACATGCTTGCCGTGCTGCTTCAGGGTCGCGCGCAGCAATAGCTTCTACAATTTCTCGTCTTTGACGCGCAATATCGGCCACCGCTTCGGGATGTGCCGCTAACATGTCAAAGTTACGCTCTATGTTTTCCACCAACATGGTTTGCATGGTGCTCATTACATGTAGAAGCACCATGTTATGGGATGCTCTTGCCATAATAATGTAAAACTTTCCAAGCGCTTCAGCCTGCTCTCGCTTACTTTCTTCAGGTGCTGGCGTAGGTAATTCGTTTAGCGCACTTTTAAGGGCTTCGTAATCTTCAGGCTGCCCACGAAGCGCTGCGTAATACGCTGCCATTCCCTCTAGGGCATGACGAAATTCTAATAAGTCGAACTGGGTTTCAGGGCGCTTGCTTACTAATGCCATGAGTGGATCTTTTAACGCTGAGTTAAGGTTTCGGTTCACAAATGTGCCGCCACCTTGTTTACGCTCAACTAATCCTCGCGCCTGTAAATTACCAATAGCTTCTCGTAACGAAGGCCGCGACACTTCAAATTGAATCGCCAGTTCACGCTCTGGAGGCAATTTCTGCCCTGCCAATAAGCTACCGTCCAATATCATGGACTCAAGCTGCTCGGTGATAACATCGGCAAGTTTTTTTCGCTGCTGACGCATGCGTGACTATATTCCCTTTCGTTACTGATATGGCTACCTAGTTTTGCGACTATTTTGTAAACAAGTAAGGTCTACAGTCACAATTGGTAATACCATTTTACCTATACAGTTTAAGATAGATTGAAACCGAGGTAAATACTCTCAAGCATAGCAAACTTGTAAGGAGTTGCTGGTTGTTAAGCTTTATTGTTGAATTTGTTGCAAAAATTTAGCGAAGACCCACTGGTCTGATGAGGTGTAGTGTCGAGGTAATAAGACGTGAAACTGCTGATCTATAAATGAAAAATTTATAGACCAGGAGTGATTGGTCACTTTCTTGTTAATAAAAATGATTAGGCAAGGGTGCCAATAACGGTAAGTACAGAGGTGATAACAAGCAGAAAAATAACATTACGTTTTGCTAACTTGACCAGCACTTTAGGCTCTACAGCGGCGTTCTCTGACTGGGCTTCACGCTCTTCTGTGGTCAACATTTCAGCTTTAGAAGAAACGCGGGTTAATAAATCGTAGGCTGAAATATTTAAAGAAAGGCCATCTTTAAGCCATTCAGGCAATGCACGAGAGAAATGCCCCATCATTAACATGCCAAATGCGGTAATACGTACGGGTATAAAATCTAGTGCGTACATTAGTTTGCCCGCTGCCATCGCCAAAGGATGTTGCGATGCACAAAAGTGTTCGGTTGCACTTCTACTGAAACAGTAAAATACAGCGCCGGGGGCACCAAATGCAATAAACCACAACATTACCGCGGCATAATGCTGATAGTTAAGCCAAGTTAGGTGCTGACCAAAGCTTTTTCCTTCTGCCATGGCGGTACCGTCACTGGCTCGCTTACTGCCACAATGCCCTAGTTGGTCTGTGTACATGCTGCAAGCTTGTAAATCCCCTCGGTCTGCCGCATTTAAAAAGCATTTATAAGTGGCCCGCAATACAGGGCAACCTATACATAAAAACAGAATGATACTTTGCTCAATAAAGGTAAGAAAAGCGCCGAGCAGCCAATGTTCAACTAGCCCTATAATTAGCGCTGGTAGTAACATATATATATAGAAGGCAACTGATGAGGTATCTTCTTCTAGCCATTTGCGCTCAGAAAGCCAGTTTTGATAGGCAACGGCATAACGTTCGATGTGCCATACCGGTGTTTTAGTAATGAGCCGTTCAAGACTTAATACCAGCAGTAAACTCATTAGTATCATGTTTGTTTCCTAACGTTAATTTGCAGAGCTGCCATTCAGCTACTATCTAGCTACTTTTCGGCTACTATACCGCTCCCCTTTAGCGACTGTCTAAAGCGAGGCCAATCAAACGCTACGCCTGGGTCGGTTTTACGGCCTGGTGCAATATCGTTATGGCCTACTATGCGCCCAAGCGTAATATTTGGGTATTCTTGCAGTATAAACTGGCTCAATTGTGTGAGTTGTTTATATTGAGCATCAGTATATGGCAGCGTATCGGTACCTTCTAATTCAATACCAATAGTAAAGTCGTTGCAACGTGAGCGACCTTGAAACGACGATAACCCTGCATGCCACGCCCGCTTATTAAAGGGCACGAATTGTTCTACCTCGCCCGTGCGATAAATAACACAATGGGCAGACACTCTTATGCCTGCTATTTCTTTATAAAACGGATGCTCATCAGGGTTTAACGTACCGGTAAACAATTCGCGAATGCCAGATGTACCAAACTGTGAGGGGGGTAACGAAATATTGTGAATGACCAACACACTCACATCGGTTTCGTCGGGCCGGTCATCATAATGTGGGCAATCAATTAGCGTCGCGGGCTCGTATAACACCATATAATTTGAAAGTTCGTTACGTTGTTTTCGTTAATAACAGTGTGACACCAGCTGCCCACAGGCACAAGCTCGCAAGCGTACGATTCAGCATCGAGGGGGATAGCAGTAAGCCAGCATCCATTTAAAACACGCCGTAAACCCATCCATGGGGGCTCTGTGCAGCTCCCTGCTGCACAAGGTTTTAAATGGATGCGGGCTGACTGCTTTGACAAATGGCTATCTGATTAGGACTCATACTAACGTTTTGCGTGAAAGGTGAGTTTAGGGGTAAAGCACGCCGTGAATCCATCCATGGAGGCTCGGCTGCAGCATCCATGCTGCAGACGACTTTATCCACAAACTCACCTTACACTTAATAGATCGCTAATAATTTTGAAAATAGAAAAAAGTGCAGCTCTATGCTGCACAAGGTTTTAAATGGATACTGGCTGACTAATTTGAGGAGTGTCTAGTCGATTGGGACACATATCAATGTTTTGAAAGAAATCGCGCAGACTGCTTTCCCACTAAACTCATCTTACACTTATATAGATTGCTAGTATTTGTAGAAAACAGAAAGAAGTACTGCTCCCTGCTGCGCTAGGTTTAACTGGGTACGAACTTCATTAATTAGACCGATACATTTATATATGGTCAAAAAGTAGGTATAAGAAAGACGGTATAAAGAGAACGATAAAAAGAAGTGGGATGTTTTATATGAGTGAAGATGATTCTGTAGGCGAGAGTTCTGCGGGTAAGTATATGGTGGTGCTGGCGTGGATTTGCGGGTTTGGCCTGCTGGTTTATGTTTTTTCTGGCTTACTCGACAAACAAGTTAACCCTAACAGCGAACCTCAGTCACAACGTATTGGTTCGCAAACTGAAGTGCGGTTAAAGCAGAATCGGGCTGGGCACTATGTTACTTCTGGTTATATAAATGGCGAAGAAGTGGTGTTTTTGGTAGATACCGGTGCTACCGATGTTTCTATACCTGCCCATCTAGCCCAGCGACTTAAACTGCAAGCGGGTCGTAAAGCTTTCGCGAATACCGCTAATGGTACGGTTACTGTGGCTGAGTCTTCTATTAATACCCTTCGCATTGGCGACATTGTATTAAACAACGTTAGAGCAAACTTAAACCCCGGTATGCAAAGTGAGCATATCTTGCTTGGAATGAGTGTTTTACGGCAATTAGAGTTTACTCAGCGCGGAGATTGGTTAATATTGCGTACCCTTTAATGCTAAAACAGCGATCATCATGATATCACCAGACATTAACGCCATTCGCGAACAAGTTTCCCTTGCGCTTATTGAAGATTTAGGTGGCGAGCTTAACCCTAATAACGACATTACTGCGAACCTAATAGACGAAAGCGAAAGTGCGACCGCTATTATTATTACCCGCGAGCCTTGTGTTATATGCGGCGTAGCATGGGTTGAGCAAGCGTTTGGGTTAATTGATGATAGCGTGAAATTAGAATGGCACGTTAAAGATGGCGATACTGTGGCTGCAGATGCCAAACTGCTTACGTTAACAGGATCGGCTCGCGCTATTCTCACTGCCGAACGTGTAGCACTTAATTTTTTGCAAACCCTTTCTGCAACTGCCACCGTTACTGCAAGTTACGCAAAACTGTTAGCAGGCAGCAATACAAAAATTCTTGATACCCGCAAAACCCTACCTGGTCTTCGCATGGCACAAAAGTATGCAGTACATTGTGGCGGCGGGCAAAATCATCGTATCGGTTTGTTTGATGCGTTCTTAATAAAAGAAAATCACATATTCTCCTGTGGCAGTATCGAAAAAGCGATAACCCGAGCCAAAGCGATGAAGCCGGGCAAACCTGTTGAAGTAGAGGTTGAAAGCCTTGAAGAGTTGCAACAGGCCCTATCGGCTGGGGCTGACATTGTTATGTTGGATAACTTTACCAACGAACAGATCCAAAAGGCAGTAGCGCTTACCCAAGGGCAATGTAAACTAGAAGTGTCAGGTAACATTACCGATGAGCGGTTATCGTCGCTAGCAACACTGGGTGTAGATTATATTTCATCTGGTGCGTTAACCAAGAATGTAAAGGCTATTGATTTGTCGCTAAGAGTTAGTTTAGCGTAGATAAGTTGACGACGACTTTAATAGGTATTAAAAACTGTATTTAATGCGTATTGAATACAGTAATTAATAGTGGTGCAGCCTTAATTTCGTATAGACGTATTTTATCTACATTTATAATACTTAGTTTATTATACATACATAATGAGTTGCGATTTTATACCAAAGTTCAACAACATAGGTCTGCACAGAAGTGGTTGGACGTGTCATACTTAATAAAGTCAGACATAGGTATTTTTCTGCATACTTGTCACTGGCCGATTAATTTATATACTTAGATTCAAGTACCAGGGCGTTTAAGGACGACTCGGGTATAAACGTCAATTTTAATTACTTTTTAACTTTACGTGATATACACGTCCCGGAGAAAACCATGATGAACATGAAAAACAAAAACCAAAAAGGTTTCACCCTAATCGAACTAATGATCGTTGTTGCCATTATCGGTATCTTGGCTGCAATCGCATTACCTGCTTATCAGACTTATACTGTAAAATCTAAGTTTACTGAAGTAGTGATGGCTACAACTGCCTTCAAAACTGCTTATGAAGTAGGCGCTCAGACCGGAGAGTTTGCAACAAAAGCTGCAGCTGAGCCTGGTGTTGGTGGCTTACCACAAAATTTGGGAGCTAAAGGTAGAGTTGCTTCAGTTGAGATTAAAGGCGGCGTTATAACTGCGACAGGTACAACTGAAGTGGATGATTACACCTACATCCTAACTCCAGACGGTGTAGACGCTCCAATTCAGTGGACTAAATCCGGTACATGTGTAGCTGCAGGAGTGTGCTAACGAGCGATCGTTTCATCTAGGGGAAGTGCAGGTGCACTTCCCTTTTTTATTTAAGGAAGGATATCTGTGAAGGCTGTAATAGTTTACGAATGGCAAGGTAAAGATGGGCATGGTACTAGTCGCAAAGGTGAAATTTCAGCGACTAACCTTAAAGAAGCGAAAATGCAGCTTCGTAAACAAGGAGTTTCAGTCCGTAAAGTCAAAAAACAACAAAAATCGTTATTCGGTCGTGGCGGTCAAAAAATCACCGCTGCAGACATTTCAGTATTTTCTCGTCAAATTGCCACCATGTTAGCCGCCGGTGTTACCCTTATTCAATCCTTGGACATGATCTCCCAAGGTCATGCTAAAGCATCGATGCGAAAACTACTCGGCGAAATCACCAATGAAGTACGCTCAGGTAATCCGTTATCGAACTCATTGCGTAAACATCCAGATTATTTCGATGACTTATACTGCGACTTGGTTTATACCGGTGAGCAATCTGGTGCCCTTGAAACCATTTACGACCGTATCGCCACTTATAAAGAAAAAGCAGAAGCGCTAAAGTCAAAAATTAAAAAGGCGATGTTTTACCCTATTGCGGTAGTCGTGGTTGCATTCATTGTTACCACTATCTTGTTAGTATTCGTTGTTCCCCAATTCGAGGAGATTTTTAGTAGCTTTGGGGCTGAGTTACCGGCATTTACATTATTGGTACTTGCCATCTCAAACTTTGTACAAGGTTACGGTATTTATATTGGTATAGCCATGGCGGCGGCAGGTTATCTTTTTATGCGGGCTCACAAGAAAAGTCAGAGTTTTCGCGACAAAGTGGATAGGGCTGTGCTTAAAATTCCCGTTATTGGTGAAATTCTTAAAAAGGCCAGTATAGCGCGCTTTACTCGTACACTTGCTACTACCTTTGCCGCAGGTGTGCCCCTAATTGGTGCGCTCGAATCTTCAGCAGGCGCATCAGGAAATGCAGTGTATAGAGAAGCCATCATGTTTATGCGAAAAGAAGTAGCAGGCGGAACACCTATGAACACAGCAATGCGTGCTACTAATGTATTCCCTGACATGGTGACCCAAATGGTCGCTATTGGTGAGGAGTCAGGCTCTGTAGACGCAATGCTAAGTAAAATAGCCACCATATATGAATCAGAAGTTGACGATATGGTTGATGGCTTAACCAGTCTTTTAGAGCCTATGATAATGGCTGTGCTAGGTGTTGTTATTGGGGGGCTTATTATTGCTATGTACCTTCCCATATTCGAAATGGGTAATGTGGTATAAGCGATAAGCGTTAAAGAAACCTATATGTTCATGTACACATTATAATTAGGCTTGCCCCGTGCAGGCCTTTTTTGCATTATTAATTCAAAGAATAAAGAGAACACTATCTTATGGAAGCGATGTTGCTTACCGCCGAACTTTACCCTTGGCTATTCTACCTGTTTGTTTTTGTTATCAGTTTAATGGTGGGCAGCTTTCTTAATGTGGTGATTCATCGCTTGCCGATTATGATGGAAAACAGTTGGAAGCAAGAATACGCTAGTTATTTTGATGATACAGGCAGTGATAGTGGCAGCGAGACTGGCAACGATTCAGCACATACAACCAACCAAAATTCAGAATCTGTAGATAACCAGCATACTCAAGAAACCTTCAACTTAGCCAAGCCAGATAGCACCTGCCCTTGTTGCGGCCATAAAATTCGTGCGTGGGAAAACATTCCTATTATTAGTTATCTGTTTCTTCGCGGAAAGTGCTCGGGATGCAAAGCCCCTATTTCTATTCGCTACCCCTTAGTAGAGTTGTTTACTGCCCTTACTTGTACTTTCGCGGCCTATTATTTTGGCCCCACACCACAAGCAATTTGGGCGATAGTTTTTACCTATATTCTTATCGCGCTCATTTTTATCGATTTGGATAAAATGCTACTTCCGGATCAGCTTACCCTCCCCTTGCTATGGTTAGGTTTAATTCTTAGCACCCAATCTATTTTTGTAGGGCCTGTAGATGCCATTATTGGTGCGGCAGCGGGATATTTAAGTTTATGGTCGGTGTATTGGCTATTCAAAATAGTCACTGGCAAGGAAGGTATGGGCTATGGTGACTTTAAGATATTAGCGGCAATGGGGGCATTTACTGGCTGGCAAGGCTTACCGGTTATTATATTACTCTCTTCCGTTGTGGGTGCGATTGCAGGTGTTGCTTTGATGGTATTCCAAAACAAAGGAAAGTCACTGGCAATACCCTTTGGGCCTTATTTGGCTGTTGCAGGTTGGATAACCTTGTTTTATAAAGACACGATTATCTCCCACTATCTAGAATGGGCGCTGCATTAATTGCATTGGCGGTATTGATTGTATTAAATGCAGTAACAACAGGTGAAGGGCATGACGATTAAAAACAATAACACCAAAATCGTGGTTGGTCTTACTGGCGGAATAGGCAGCGGTAAGTCTGCCGCTACCGCCGAGTTTGCTAAGTTAGGTATCGATATTATCGATGCCGATGAAGTGGCAAGAGAAGTAGTTGTTCCTGGCAGCGAAGGGCTCACTAAAATAACCGAGCATTTTGGGCCAGCCATTTTATTAGAAAACGGCACATTAAACCGTGCAGCCTTGCGTGAACAAGTTTTCAATAATGGTGAAGCAAAGCAGTGGCTCAACCAATTGCTGCACCCGCTTATTCGCAAAACTATGCTTCAACAAATAGCGGACGCTACAAGCGGCTATTGCATTTTGTCGGTTCCATTATTAATAGAAGGCAACCTTGCTGAGCTTTGCGATTATATTATTGTGGTAGATTGCCCCGAATCCATGCAACTTGAACGGGCCATGCAGCGTGATGGCAGTAGCCAACAAATTATTGAAAGTATTATGGCCTCGCAAGCTACCCGAGCCGAAAGACTAGCCGCCGCCGATGATGTTATCGATAATAGTAAAACCCTTGAAAGCCTTAACGAGCAAGTACGTGCTCTAAACGGCAAGTACACCAGTAAATACACTGCAAAAATTGAAAATTCTGAGTAAATTCGCTTTTACTGCAACTTTTCCCCTCAAAACACGTCAAAAGTTTAATTGATTATTAAAGTAAGCTTGGCTTAGTGCGATTCATGCATTAGGCTTTAGGGTTAAGTCTATGTGTTTTAAGGATATCCATGAGCGAAGCTGTATTCGAATTTCCCCTAAAGGAAAAAGTGCGTAACTATCTGCGCGTAGAGCAGCTTCTTGGGCAGTTAAAAAGCACAGCGAAATCTGACAGTGTCCCCCTGCAAATGGTGTTCTTTGAGCAGCTATTTGAGCTGCTTGATTTAATTGAGCGGTTAGATTTGCGCTCAGACATGAATAAAGATTTAGACGCCCACGAAAAAAACCTTGTGTACTGGTCGCAACATCCCAAAATAGATAGTGCCGCATTAGAGCAAGCGTTAAAAACCATTGTAAACCTTAAGCAAAAACTTAAAACCGATCGCCGCTTTGGCAGTGCGCTAAAAGAAGATAAGTTGTTATCAGCAATTAGGCAACGCTTTGCTATTCCAGGTGGCGCTTGTAGCTTTGACTTGCCCAATCTCCATTTTTGGCTTCAACAACCTGCTGAGGTTCGCCAACAAGAAATTGGTCAATGGCTTGAAACCTTGAGTTTATTAGACGACACCATAGCGGTAAGTTTGTCGTTTATTCGTGAACGCGGGCAATTTAAAATGGTTACCGCAGACAATGGTTTTTACCAAGGTGCCGCTGAAGATAAAAACGAACTTATCCGCATAAAATGTCGCGTTGATGAAGGTTACTACCCTACCCTAAGTGGCAATAAATACCGCTATGCCCTGCGCTTTTTGTGGTTTTCTCCTGATGAAGGTCAAAACGCGTCTGTTGAATCTAATATTCAGTTTAAACTAGCAGCCTGTTAAACTACGCCTATCAAAAACCTAATCTGCCACTGGAGTAATTCATGGTTGTAAATTGCCCGATTTGTGCAAAATCGGTTACTTGGAATAGTGAAAGCGAATTCCGCCCTTTTTGCAGTAAAAAGTGCCAACTTATTGATTTAGGCGAATGGGCGTCGGAAGAGAGAAAAATTGCTGCAAAGCCGTCTGAACAACCTTCCGCTAAAGAAGTAGACATTGAAGAAATTGAAGCAATGCTAGCCAAACAGTCTGACGACTTTTTCAAACACTAATAGGAAAGTTATGATTAACAAAATTGCGTTGGTTGGTGGAACACATGGAAACGAAACCAGTGGTATTCAACTTATTCATAACTGGCAATCTTCAGGGTTTTCTGACGAGCTAGCATCGCGATTTTCATCATTAGATGTATCACTTACTATTGCAAACCCAGACGCCCTTAGCGCCCACGTACGGTTTGTAGAAGAAGACTTAAACCGTCAGTTCACCCTTGAAGGGTTGGATAAGCCGAGTAACGAGAGTACAGCCAAAGAAGCCAAGCTGGCCAAACAGCTTAACCAGAAATTTGGCCCAAAAGGTGATTCTGGCACCGACTTGGTAATAGATATTCACAACACCACCAGTAACATGGGTGCTACACTAATTATATTAGAGGCTGATGATTTTCATGTTCAGCTTGCTCGATTTGTTAAGCATAATATGCCTGAAGCGAATATTCTCTTGGAAGACGAAAAACCGTATTTAGAGCACGGTTATTTGTGTACCATGGGTAAGCGTGGAGTGATGATTGAAGTAGGCGGTCAACCTCAAGGTGTATTGCGAGAAGACGTTTATTTGCTTACCCAAACCATGGCTGAGGTGATCCTTGATTTTTGCCAAGCTTACAATACTGATAGTCTTGAGCAATATCCTGAGTGCGAAGTGTTCAGATTAGGGGAAAACATCAAATTCCCCCTTAATGAACAAGGTAAACGTACAGCGATGATCCACCATGCATTGCAAGATAACGATTTTGCCCCGCTTATTCCTGGCGCACCTATGTTTCGCACCTTTGATGGTAAAGATATTGAGTGGCAAGAAGCACAAGAAACCTATCCTCACTTCATTAACGAAGCGGCTTATCACAAGCTTGATGTGGCCTTCGCCACGGCGACTAGGATCATGCTTTAATAGTTCATGTTTTAATAGAGCGCGCTAATAGTTCACGCTGTAAGTCATACAATGTGCTCCACCAAACGGTTGCTTATAGATATTCACGCTGAGGGAATGCCAGCAGCAGGCAATATATCAAAGGCATAAAATGTACAAAAAAAGGGCGGTCTATTTAAATAGACTGCCCTTTGTGTTTTTGTTTGAAAGCTACTTTGCTAAGGCTTGTGCTTATGGCTCTTGATTTCCGCTTAAGACTCTTGATTTCCGCTTAAGACTACTTCGAATACTTTTTTCGAAGCGCATCGATAATAGCCACATTGGCTGCTGGAAATTCACTAGCTTCTAACGCAGTTATTTCAACCCAGCGAGTTTGTTGGTTTTCCTTACCTTCAGGTTCACCGTCAAACGCACTCACAGCATGCACATCAAGCTTAACTAGCTTATCGCCATAATCATGCTCTATTACCAGCAAAGGCTCGCTAGCTTGCGCTAGAATGCCAATTTCTTCCTGTAACTCTCGGCGCAATGCATCAAGTACGGTTTCGTTAGCTTCCACTTTACCGCCGGGAAATTCCCACTTGCCGCCTTGATGGGCGTTATCAGCCCGTAGGCTGATAAACACTTGTGTGCCGCGAAGTACTACCCCCACGGCAACATGCACAAGTTTCATTAGCTTAATTTACCGTGGCACTGTTTGTACTTTTTACCTGAACCACAAGGGCAAGGGTCATTACGGCCAACTTTAGGGCCATCACGCACTTCGGTACGTACCTTATCGCTTGCCGCTTCTGGTGGAGCAGATGCTTCTGCAGCGTCTTCATGCTCAAACTGCTTAGGCACGTTATCCGCTTGGCGACGTTGCTCTTCTACTTTCTCAACATCTTCTTCCGCTTGTACTTTCACACGTGAAAGAATGGTAATAACTTCAACTTTCAGCGCTTCTAACATTTGCGAGAACAAGGTAAACGATTCACGCTTATATTCTTGCTTCGGATTCTTCTGCGCATAGCTGCGTAGTCCAATACCTTGGCGAAGGTGATCCATTGCAGCCAAATGCTCTTTCCAATGGCTGTCTAGGTTTTGTAGCATGACTGCTTTTTCAAACTGACGCAGAACCTGCTCACCCACTACCGTTTCTTTTTCTTTATAACTAGCAACTACTTCACCGTGAATACGCTCACGTAGCTTTTCTTCATAAAGCTTATCGTCAGTCTCTAGCCAGTTTTGAATAGGCAAGTCTACGGCGAAGTCAGCGCGTAAACGCTCTTCTAATCCTTTAACGTCCCACATTTCTTCCAGTGACTGTGGTGGAATATATTCATCAACCACACCGCTTACTACGTCTTCACGGATAACCGCGATAGTTTCGCTAATGTCGCCTTCATCAAGCAACTCATTGCGTTGCTCGTAAATCACTTTACGTTGATCGTTTGCTACGTCATCGTATTCAAGTAGTTGCTTACGAATATCGAAGTTACGCCCTTCCACTTTACGCTGGGCATTCTCGATAGCCCGGGTTACCCAAGGGTGTTCAATGGCTTCGCCTTTTTCCATCCCTAAGCGCTTCATCATGTTGCCCATTTTTTCAGAGGCAAATATACGCATTAGGGCATCATCAAGTGACAAGTAAAAACGGCTTGAGCCTGGATCGCCCTGACGACCTGAACGACCGCGCAGCTGGTTATCGATACGACGAGATTCATGACGTTCAGTACCGATAATATGTAAGCCGCCTGATTCTAATACTGCATCGTGACGCACTTTCCACTCGGCTTTAATCTTATCGATTTGCGCTTGAGTAGGGTTTTCGATTTTTTCGATTTCTGCTTGCCAGTTACCACCAAGCACAATATCCGTACCACGACCAGCCATGTTAGTAGCAATAGTTACCGCACTAGGTTTACCGGCTTGAGCAACAATGTCAGCTTCGTGTTCGTGGAACTTAGCGTTAAGTACTTTATGAGGAATTTTGCTTTTCTTCAAAACACGAGACAGCAACTCAGAGTTTTCAATCGATACCGTACCTACCAAGGTAGGCTGGCCGCGCTCAACACACGCTTTGATATCTTCTACGATAGCATCGTATTTTTCTTCTGCCGTTAAATAGATAAGGTCGGCCTTATCTTTACGCTGCATAGGTTTGTTGGTTGGTAATACAACGGTTTCTAGGCTGTAGATATGCTGGAATTCAAACGCTTCAGTATCAGCAGTACCTGTCATACCCGATAATTTGTTGTACAAACGGAAATAGTTCTGGAAGGTAATAGACGCCAGAGTTTGGTTCTCGTTTTGAATCTTCACACCTTCTTTCGCTTCTACAGCTTGGTGTAAACCTTCAGACCAACGACGACCTTCCATTGTACGGCCGGTATGTTCATCAACAATAACAATTTGGTCTTCTTTAACGATGTAATCTACATCTTTCGAGAACAGTTTATGAGCACGAAGGGCAGCGTTAATGTGGTGAAGTAATGAAATATTACCCGCAGCAAATAATGATTCGCCTTCTGGTAATACGCCAGCACGATGCAAAATTTCTTCTACATGCCCCTGGCCACGTTCTGTTAAGTGAATCTGTTTCGCTTTAAGGTCGATAGTGTAATCACCGTCGCCCTCTTGACCTTCTTCATCTTCTTTTTCTTGCTGAACTAATTCAGGGATAACCAAGTTGATACGACGATAAAGCTCAGAACTATCTTCTGCTTGGCCTGAAATAATAAGCGGGGTACGGGCTTCGTCAATTAATATTGAATCTACTTCATCCACTACTGCAAAGTTAAGTGGGCGCTGTACGCGGTCTTGCGGGCTAAACGCCATGTTGTCACGCAAGTAATCGAAACCGAATTCGTTATTCGTGCCGTAGGTAACATCAGCTTGATAAGCGTCACGTTTTTGATCGTGTGCCATACCAGGTACGTTACAACCTACGCGCATACCAAGGAAAGTGAATAACTGGTTAGCCCATTCAGCATCACGTTTAGCAAGGTAATCGTTCACAGTAATAACGTGAACCCCTTTGCCCGACAACGCATTTAAATAGGTAGGTAAGGTAGCGGTAAGGGTTTTACCTTCACCGGTACGCATTTCTGAAATTTTGCCTTCGTGTAACACTTGGCCGCCCAGCATTTGCACGTCGAAATGGCGCATACCGTAAACACGTTTACTTGCCTCACGTACGGTAGCAAAAGCTTCGTACATGAGATCTTCAAGGCTTTCGCCTTTTTCAATTCGTTGTTTAAACTCAGCAGTCTTTGCTTTTAACGCCTCATCAGAAAGCTGTTCATACTCGGCTTCCAGCGCATTGATGGCATCTACATTTTTTTGTAATTTTTTTAATAGACGGTCGTTTCGGCTACCGAACATTTTTCTAAGGATGCTTGAAAACATTAGCTTGTTATTTCCACTACTTGTCGAGACGCCGCACGGTAAGAGCACAGCTGCGATTAAACGTAAAAGACACTATCGTTAACGATAATGCCAAGCGATTACTAATTGTTGCGTAAGCTGAATGCTTACTTACCTGGCTGCTGCCGTGTTTATTTTTTATAAACGTATGGCAGAGGATCGATTTGCTTACCGTTTCTTATTATTTCGTAGTGAACATGAACGCCCGTAGAGCGCCCTGTATTGCCCATTTTGGCGATAGGTTGACCTTTCGTCACCACATCACCTATTGATACAGATAACGTGTCGTTGTGCCCATAACGGGTAACGAAACCATCACCATGTTCAATTTCTACTAGATGCCCGTAACCGCTGCGCTCGCCCGCCCAGGTAACAATACCTGCAGCAGTAGCTAAAACGTCATTACCCGCTTTACCAGCGAAATCTAAGCCTTTATGCATGGCTGTTTCACCAGTGAAGGGGTCGGCGCGCATACCATAATAAGAAGACAACCATCCCGATGCTATCGGTTGACCAGATAATTGACTCTGCTCATGGATATGGTGACCCCTCACCAAACTTTCAAGCATAGAAAGCTGCTGAGATTTTACATCGAGAGATTGCTGGAGCTTATTAATCTCACTGAGTAAGGGATCATCTTGGAGGTTGTCCGGTATCGATACAGGTACAAAAGCGTCCAGGTCAGCCGCTGTCATACCTAATTCTGTTGCTATCTGCTTTCCTTTATCATCGAGCATAGACGCTTGTGCTGAAAGCTCGGCAATATGGGAAATCAGAGTTTGTAATTTAATGGTGGTCTGCTGTTTAAGTGCTTCAACGTCTTGTTGCGTTTCATTCACTTCAGATTGTGCAAGGCGAACCCTAGCCACATCTTCAGACACAGATTCTGTGGAACGACTAGACACTAACATAAATATCGACGACAACACGGTCGCGCTCACCAGTGTACGTACACTGATGCTATGACGATAGCGTTTGTTCTTGCCTGATAGCGTTATTGTTAGCTTCATACCACAAATAGGAAATTTCTGTCGTGCTCAGGGAACTCTCAATTGCTGTTTGCAAACAAACATAGGCGCGGCTGAAGCCGAACTGAAACGTAAAGGAGCTATGACACGCTAATTATAATTATATAGATTGCTTACTTTATCATTGTTTAGTCTAAAAGCTAAACGAAAAAAAGCCGCCATGTAGGCGGCTTTTCAGATACTGATTTACGCTAATACTGGTTGAGCGTAACGTATAGGTGCTTCGTCTTGAGAATCGTAAGTTATAAATTCCCAGCAGTCTTTTTGCGCAAGCACTGCATTCAATAATTTGTTATTCAGTCCATGGCCTGTTTTATACGCGCGCAATTCGCCAATAAGGCTATGCCCACCCAGGTACAAATCACCAATAGCATCTAGAATTTTATGTTTCAAAAATTCGTCGTCGTAGCGTAAGCCTTCAGGGTTTAATACGCGGAACTCATCAAGAGCAACCGCATTTTCCATGCTGCCACCTAATGCTAAGTTGTTAGCATTCATATATTCAAGGTCGCGCATAAAACCGAAAGTACGTGCACGGCTTACTTCGTTCACATAAGAACATGAATCGAAATCCATGGTCATATGTTGACGAGTTTGGCTGATAACTGGGTGATCGAAGTCAATTTGGAAGTCGACACGAAAGCCATCATAAGGCACTAATTCGGCCCACTTATCGCCATCTTCAACGCGAACGGTTTTCTTAATACGGATAAAGCGCTTAAGGGCGTTCAACTCTTCTATTCCTGCAGATTGAAGCAAGAATACGAAGGGGCTCGCACTACCATCCATAATAGGCAGCTCGTTGCTATCAACTTCAACAATGATGTTGTCGATACCAAGCCCTGCAAGCGCAGATGCCAAATGCTCAACGGTTTGAATAGTCACACCGTCTTCATTATTCAAACAGGTACACAGCATGGTATTACCCACCGCGTTTGCGCGCGACGGAATATCAACATGAGGTTCAAGGTCAACACGCCTAAACACAATTCCCGTGTTTGCAGGCGCAGGCCGGAGAGTCATTGTGACCTTTTCCCCTTTATGTAGCCCAATTCCGGTTTCTTGCACCGGGTGCTTGATTGTACGTTGTCTAATCATCTGCTTATGCTTTTACCTATAAAAAAAGCGGTCGCGAATTATAGTGACTTACCACTTGTTTGTCAAAAAATACGCAATTTGGACCATTCGCTAATCCAAAAATTTACGCGCAAGAAGCCATACTGTCGTTTTTGCCGGGAATAAACCGGCGCAAAAACTACCAGACAGATAGTACCCTTAATACCGTTCTGACAACGATATTTCAGAAAAATTCACTTCAATTTCAGCGAGGTGAATTAGTCTGCTTGCTTACGCAAAAACGCTGGAATATCTAGATACTCTAAATCATTACCAGGTTGCGCTTCATCTTCAGCTTTAAGTGCTTGGTTGCCTTCAGTACTGCCAACCGATGCTGAACGAGGTTCAGAAGCTGTAGAGCTACCGTACTCTTTCGCTGGCGTTGTTAAGCGCGAGCCTTCAGAGCTTACTAGCGAAATGTCAGGCTTGCGCTCTGCGCCGATACCAGTTGCAACAACCGTTACGCGAAGCTCATCTGTCATTTCCATATCGATAACCGTACCCACTACCACAGTCGCATTCTCAGAAG
This sequence comes from Alteromonas sp. 1_MG-2023, assembly GCF_030547075.1. Classification (GTDB taxonomy): domain Bacteria; phylum Pseudomonadota; class Gammaproteobacteria; order Enterobacterales; family Alteromonadaceae; genus Alteromonas. Next base: position 25,064 of record NZ_JAUOQH010000014.1, read on the forward strand.
CGAAAGCTTTCACGGCGTTACCAACAGTTTCAAACTCATCGATAGCGAAATCTGGGCCAGCTGTGATATTCACAAGAATACCGCGAGCACCTGATAAATCGATATCTTCAAGTAACGGGCTAGCAATAGCTGATTCAGAGGCTTCTTCAGCACGATCTGGACCGCTTGCTGAACCACTGCCCATCATGGCTTTACCCATTTCAGACATTACTGTACGTACGTCGGCGAAATCCACGTTGATCAATCCAGGGCGAGTAATTAGCTCTGCAATACCCTGAACAGCGCCACGTAATACATCGTTCGCTGCACTGAATGCTTGAAGTAACGGCGTACCAGGACCCATCACTTTTAACAATTTCTCGTTAGGAATAGTGATAAGTGAATCTACGTTGTTAGCCAGTTCAACAATGCCCTGCTCTGCAAACGTAGTACGCTTTTTACCTTCAAATGGGAATGGCTTGGTAACAACAGCCACAGTAAGAATTCCCATTTCTCGAGCAATTTTTGCCACTTCAGGTGCTGCACCAGTACCTGTACCACCCCCCATACCTGCGGTGATGAAAACCATGTCTGCGCCGTCTAATGCTTGGCGAATGGTTTCTCTGTCTTCGTGTGCAGCATCACGTCCAATGTTAGGATCGGCGCCTGCGCCTAAACCTTTAGTAACACTTGAACCTATTTGTAAGGTAACGTCAGCATTTGAGCTGCGCAGTACCTGTGCGTCGGTGTTTATTGCGATAAACTCTACGCCTTCAATGCTTTGAGACACCATGTGCTCAACTGCATTTCCGCCGCCACCACCAACACCGATGACTTTGATTACGGCTTCTTCGCCATGACTATCCATTAATTCGAACATACTTACTCTCCGGTTGTACGTCTTCTATGCTTCGCTACGACACATTGTCGATTATCTGCATCCTGCTAATCGTGATGCCGTAACTATAGCGACCCCAAAAAAATTAAAATTCACCTTTAAACCAGCTTTGCACGCGATGAAATAAACTCTCACCCGGTTTTTGCTTACTGGACTTCTTATTATCTGCTTGCACTTTGCCGTATTGCAGAAGCCCTACGACGGTTGCAAATCCTGCATCATCAACGTATTCAGACAAGCCTTTAACGTTGATTGGGTTGCCTACTCTCACAGGCATCTGAAAAATTTCCTCGGCAAATTCAACCGCACCTTCCATTTTAGCGGTACCACCGGTTAGTACTAAACCGGCAGCAATTTGCTCTTCCAGACCACTGGCACGAATTTCATCATGTACCAGTTCAAAAAGTTCTTGGTAACGAGGCTCAATCACTTCAGCTAGCGTATGTCGCGACATGACTCGCGCGGCACGCCCGCCTACACTTGGCACCTCAATACTCTCTTCCATACTGACCATGTCTTTCAGCGCGCAGGCATAATTAACTTTAATTTCTTCTGCGTTGCTAATTGGCGTACGGAAAATCTTAGCAATGTCACTGGTAATTTGATTACCCGCAACAGGGATAACAGCGGTGTGCCTAATGGCACCGTCTGTGTAAATAACAATATCCATGGTGCCACCACCGATATCGACTACACACACACCCAATTCACGCTCATCATCCGTTAGCACGGCATAACTTGATGCCAATGCTGAAAATATCAATTGGTCGGCGTTTAGTTCACAGCGCTCAACACACTTCACTAAATTTTTCGCCATATCATCGGCACACGTAATGATGTGTGCGTCAGCTTCCATTCTTACGCCTGACATGCCAATTGGGTTCTTAATTCCTTCTTGCACATCGATAGTAAATTCTTGTGGTAAAACATGAAGTAACCTGCGTTCAGCTGCAATAGGAACACTACGTGCTGCATGGATAACGTTATCCACGTCTTCCTGCGTTACTTCTTGGTTGTTAATCGGCACCATACCGTTTTCGTTTTGGCATTTTACGTGACGGCCAGAAATAGACATGAATACTGAAGAAACACGGCAATCTGCCATTAGCTCCATTTCATTTACCGCACGTTGCACCGACTTAACCACAAGGTTTAAGTCGTTTACGCCGCCTTTATCCATGCCTTTTGCAGCATGCGTACCGACACCAACGATGCTGATTTGATCGTCGTCTAACAGCTCGCCCACAACAGCCTTTACCTGGCTAGTGCCTATATCTAAGCCTACAATCAAATTACGTTCAGCAGGTTTTGACATGGTTTCCTTAACTCTCTTTGTTTGTTGTGTCACTGCTGCTGTTTTCCCAGCCAACCGCGACACCCGTATCGTAACGAAGATCGATATATTTCACCGTCTTCTCTTGCTGCGCAAGTAAGGGATATACATCGATAAAGCGTTGTAACCTATCGATAAATTCCTTGCGCCCTAAATTCAATTCAATACCATTTGCAAGTTGAACTTGCCACGCGAAACGCTCGCTCAACGATAACTCTTTAATATCCATGGCAGTGGTGGCTAATAGCGAATGCATGGAATTATATCCTTCAAGCGCCGTTTTCTCGCTACCACCTGGGCCATAAAGCCTTGGTAAGGCTAAATCGTGCCCATCGGCATTAAACGTGTCGCCGTACGGGTTTAGCAGCAAATCTTCGTTCCACTTGGCAACGGGTTGCTGCTCAACCAAATATATCTTCAGCGTATTAGGCCACTTTTTGCGTACCGACGCGCGATACACCCAAGGCTGCGCTTCTACTAGCTCGAACACTTCATTCACATCTAAAGCAAAAAAACTGCCTGGCTGCGACTTTCTTATCAAGCGTTCTAGCCTGCTAATATTTACATGCTGGTAATCGCCAGAAAAATCGATTACCTGAACAGGCATTTGCTGTTCATCTTGCATATAGCCATTGGCCTTTACCGCGCCAAACACTAACGCCGCAATAACAAGCAATAAGAACGCTACACCGCCCCACAAAGACGCGTTGTCTTTGGCTGGTTTACTTTTCGCCGCGCTTGTTGCGCTTGCAGTGTTCGTCTTGCTCATCTCGCTACTCATTGTGCTTTACGCTCGGCTGTCAGGGTCAAAACTGGTGGCCAATACTGCCAACACCAATTCATCAAAGCTTAACCCTGCCACTTTCGCCGCTTTTGGCACTAAACTCTTTTCCGTCATGCCTGGCACTGTATTCGCTTCAAGCAAATAAAAATCGCCTTTGCCATCTTGCATCACATCAATACGCCCCCAGCCAGAACCAGAAATCGAATCAAAAGCCTGTGTCGATAGCTGAGCAAGGTGTGCCTCTTGTTCATCAGACAAACCACTTGGACAAAAATATTCGGTGGTATCGTCTTGGTACTTTGCAGCGTAATCGTAAAACGTATGCGGAGTAGACATGCGGATAGACGGCAATGCCTGCCCCTGAATTACAGAAACCGTAAACTCAGGGCCATTAATGTATTGCTCTAACAGAACCTGATTGTCATAGTTAAAGGCGTCCTGTACGGCATTTTCGAGTTGTTCAGCGCTTGTCACTCTTGCCATGCCAATACTCGACCCTTCTCGAGCCGGCTTGACCATGACTTCATTCCCCAATTTTTCCATTATAGCGCTGCACTTACCAGCTTCAAAGCGCCTTTTATCAGCAATTTCATATTTAGCGGTAGGTAAGCCAAGGCTTTGCCACACTTGCTTGGTGTGGATCTTGTCCATCGCCAATGCAGATCCTAAAACTGGCGTTCCGGTATAGGGAATTTTTAGCAGTTGAAGTGCCCCTTGCATCGAGCCATCTTCACCGCCTCTACCGTGCAACATGATAAGCACGCGGTCGACTTTTTCGCTGATTAAATCAGTAAGTGGACGCTTAGCTGGATCAAAAGCAATGGCATTCACATTTTGTCGTAAAAGTGCTGCAAGCACCGCGTTACCTGAGTTTAGCGATACTTCACGTTCGGCAGAATCGCCGCCAAACATCACTGCCACTTTGCCAAAGGCATCAGCATCATATTTTTTAATGTTGCTAAGAAGGCTCATACATCACCTTCTTGATGCAGCGCTTTTGGCTCCATCTCACGACCTGCGAGCAACTTAGCAATTTGACCAATGTTGCCGGCACCTTGCGTCATCACGATATCGCCCTCTACCAAAATATTGGCAAGAATAGCGGGAAGCGCTTCTTTGCCGCCCACATAAACAGGCTCAATTTGGCCTCGTTGACGGATAGAACGACACAAAGATTTACTGTCAGCGCCTTCAATCGGCTGTTCACTGGCCGGATATACGTCTAACAATAGCAATACATCTACCGTAGAAAGCACATTTACGAAGTCTTCGTATAAATCACGAGTACGGGTGAACCTGTGTGGTTGATACACCATCACTAAACGATTCTCGGGCCAATTAGCCCTTGCTGCCGCTATCGTGGCTTTCACTTCTGTAGGGTGGTGACCATAGTCGTCAACCAAGGTAACGTTACCCACACTGGTATTAAAATCGCCAAGTACTTCAAACCGACGACCTATACCACCAAAGCTTGCTAATGCAGCCACGATGGCGTCATCATCAATACCTTCGTCAGTCGCTACCGCAATGGCTGCTAATGCATTTAGCACATTATGGTTGCCAGTAAGGTTAAGTGTCACCCTCAACGGCTCAAGTTCTGGTCGTATTACAGTGAAACTAGCCTGCCCAAACGACAAGGTAATATCTTCAGCCCGCACGTCGTTATGGGCTTCAAAACCGTACGTGATAATACTTCGGCCAATACGAGGGCGAATCTCTTGAATGTTAGCGTCGTCGCCACACACGATTGCCTGCCCGTAAAATGGCAAATTACTTAAAAATTCCACAAAAGTGTCTTTTACTTTCGAGAAGTCGCCGCCATAGGTATCCATGTGGTCAGCTTCAATATTCGTAACTACCGATACCATAGGCTGCAAATGTAAAAACGATGCATCACTTTCATCAGCTTCAGCTATCAAATAACGGCTTCTGCCTAAGCGTGCGTTAGTACCTGCACTATTTAACAAGCCGCCAATGACAAACGTTGGATCGTACTGCGCTTGCGCAAAAATGGTAGAAATCAAACTGGTTGTAGTGGTTTTACCATGGGTTCCCGCGATAGCAATACCGTGACGAAAACGCATTAATTCAGCCAACATTTCCGCACGACGTATAATTGGAATACGTTCTTCTCTGGCGGTAATAATCTCTGGATTAGCTTCGTTAATGGCACTTGAAACCACAATCACGTCCATACCATCGACGTTTTCGGCTTTATGACCAATCTTTACATCTACGCCCAAATCGCTAAGACGCTGGGTCATTGGCCCTGAACTAATGTCAGAACCTGCAATCTCGTAACCTTCATTAAGCAGTACTTCAGCAATACCGCCCATACCCGCACCGCCAATGCCGATAAAAAATATTTTCTTCACCCTGCGCATTTGCGGGCTTTCAAATGGGGTTTTAAAAACCATTATTCCCCTACTCCTACTACTGCCATGCAATGGCTTACTACTTGTTCTGTGGCGTGAGTACTGGCATGTTGCCTTGCTACTGCACCCATTTTTAGGCAATCGCTAGGGTGTGTTACCCAGTGCCGAACTGCCTGCCGTAAATTTTCTTTTAGTACCGATTGCGCAATCATGATGGCTGCGCCATGCTTCACTAGCGACTGCGCATTTTTTGTTTGATGATCGTCTACCGCGTGTGGCAAAGGTACAAACAATGCCGCTCTGCCCGCTGCTGCTACTTCTGCTACTGTGAGTGCGCCTGCCCTACATATTACAAAGTCAGCCCATTCATAGGCAGCAGCCATGTCATCAATAAAATCACTGACTTCAACCTGATTTACACTGGCTTCATAGAGCGCTTCAACTGACGCTTGATTACCTTTCCCGCATTGATGACGAATAGATAGGCCCTCTAGCCCAGCACAGGTTTCGGGCACAGTATCATTAAGTACTTTGGCACCCAAACTTCCGCCAACAACGAGTAGATTGATTTTACCGCTTGTTGGCTCGTCTGAAACTGCTTCTTTAGGGTTAACTTCCCAAATCTCATCTCGTACGGGGTTACCCACGGTATGCACTTTAGACGCAACCTTGGCAAATTGTGGTTTAGCATCTTCAAATCCGAGTAATACCCGCGTGGCTACGTTGGCCAATAACTTATTCGTCATGCCGGCTGCGGCATTTTGCTCGTGAATAATGACGGGAATGCCTAAAGACTTAGCCGCAATACCGCCAGGTCCGCTAGCATACCCACCAAATCCAAGCACTAAATCGGGTTGCACGCGTTTAATAATACGGCGAGCCGAAAATAAACTTTTTATCAGTGCTATACCGCCAGATAACTTGGCTTTGAGGCCTTTTCCGCGAATACCTTTCACGGGAATAAAGTGAATGGGGATGCCATGTTTAGGTACCACATCGGCTTCCATTCGCTCAGCAGTACCAAGCCATTCTATTTCCCAGCCAGCGGATTGCAGCGCATGAGCCACGGCTAATCCGGGAAAAACATGCCCCCCAGTACCGCCCGCCATAATTAAGCAACGCTTACTCACTAGTGGCCTCCTTAGAAACTCGGGCTAAAATGGCTTTAATGCCCGCTTTGCCTTCGTCTTCTGGGGAGATTGCACTTGATGCTTTCTTTGCGCCAGTTGCATTTGGTTTAGCGTCTTTTGATTGTTCTTCTTTTGAAAGCGAATCTGGCATTTCTAAATCTGAGTCTGGCTCTTGGGCTTGAATATAATTAGCATTAGCATCAGCGTCAGCAAAAGGTTCAGCATTGGTATGCTTCGTTTTCACTGGCGACTTGGCTCCAGATTTAGCAGAAGGCTTTGCTCTAGATTTGCTGGCTTTCTTATTGTCGCCACGCCCTAGTGCTTGAACGCCTTCTACCCGTAATTCAAAATCTATACGTAACAACAAGGCAACTGCAACAGACATAACGATAAGCGATGAACCGCCGTAACTGACCAATGGCAGCGTTAACCCTTTGGTGGGCAGAATACCTGCACTTGCACCAATATTAACTGCCGTTTGAAAACTGAACCAAATACCTACGCTGTACGCCAAATAGCCTTCGAACGGACGTGACTTTAATAAAGCCTTGTTCCCTATTTGTAGCGCGCGTACCACCATCCATAAAATTAGACCGAGTACGGCAAGTACCCCTACAAAGCCAAGCTCTTCAGCTAAAATGGCCATTACAAAATCGGTATGAGCTTCGGGTAAAAACTCGAGCTTTTGTAAACTGTTTCCTAAACCTTGACCAAACCAATTGCCGCGGCCATAAGCCATTAGCGATTGCGTTAGCTGATATCCCGCGCCGAAAGGATCGGCCCAAGGATCGAGAAATGAGGTCACCCGTTTCATGCGGTATTCTTCAAATACGATAAGGGCAACAACCGCCAATACGCCCGCGAATACCAACGCAAAGAACTGCCACAAACGAGCGCCCGCTAGGAATAACAAACCAATGGTAGTGGCAAACATTACGACCACAGTACCTAAATCGGGTTGTAGCAACAGCAACATGGCTAATGCAAAGAACACCACTAAGGGCTTGATGAAACCTTTTAAATTTTCCGTTACTTCTTCATAGCGGCGAACCAAGTAGCCTGCCAAATACGTGAAGAAGAATAGTTTCGCAGGCTCTGCAGCTTGAATGGTGATGGGGCCTAGCGCCAACCAACGGGTACTACCGTTAACGGTACGTCCAATAAGCAGTACTGCGACCAACAACCCAATGGCCGCCAATAACAAATAAGGATTTGCCGTTCGCCAAAACTGCATAGGAAGTTCTAATACCACCATGGCAGCAATAATTGCCCCCACAATGTAAATGCCATGGCGGATGGCGAAGTAAAAAGGGTTATCGTGAATTCGTTCAGCAACCGGCATTGATGCTGATGTCACAATAATAATACCGATAGTCATTAGCGCTAACGCAACAATGATCAGACCGATATCGTAAGGGCTTTGTAGGCTTTTCTCGTCGTGACGGGCGGCAAACAGCGCACTTAATTTAGTGTCTGTCTGAGTTGTATTATTGTTCATAGAAGCATTGGTAGCAGTCGTCATGATAGCAAGCCTCCTGCTTCTTTCATCACGCCTGCGTCACTGGCAAATTTCACATTGGCCGTAATGTGAGTTACCGCATCGGTAAACACTTGGGCACGGTGCATATAGTTTTTAAACATGTCGATGCTTGCACAAGCAGGCGATAGTAAAACGATATCGCCGTTACGAGCATGTAAGTTAGCTGCCGACACCGCCATTTCCATTGATGCCACAACTCTGGTGTTATTAAAAATACCGCTAAATTTTTCTGCGTCTTTACCAAGGGCAATTACTTCGCTAACACTTTCATCAAGCGCGGGTTTTAACGCACTTAAATCAGCCCCTTTGCTATCACCACCGGCAATCAGAATAATCTTGCCATTAGAAGTAGGTGCAAGCCCTTGAATAGCGGCGATAGTGGCACCCACGTTGGTGGCCTTTGAATCATCTATCCACTTTACGCCATTGATATTGGCAATTTCTACGCAGCGATGCGGTGCTGAGGTAAAAGTAGCAACAGCAAGTGCCGCTGTTTGAAGTGATGCGCCAAACGCTTGGCATAACGCCAGTGATGTCATTAAGTTTAGCACATTGTGCATGCCCGCTAATCGAATATCGGCGGTGTTAAGCAATGCCTCACCGTTAAAGGTAATGATGCCGTCGTGTAAACCAAAACCGGTATCGCTGGCATCAAGGCCATAGGTTATGGTGTTTTCACAACTCGTAATTGGCGTTACTTGGTTGTCGGCGCGCCACACCACTGCCGTATCACAATGGTTAAAAATACGTTGTTTAGCGGCAGCATACTGCTGCATGTCGCCGTGTCTGTCTAAATGATCATCGCTAATATTTAAAATTGATGCAGCGTTTAGTTTTAAGCTGGTAGTTGTTTCAAGCTGAAAACTAGATAGTTCCAACACTATGGCATCTAAAGGAGCCGAAAGTGTTTCAAGCACAGGGCGGCCAACATTTCCCGCCTCACAAACCTCGTACCCACAAGCTTTAAGCATATGAGTGGTTAATAACGTAACGGTAGTTTTTCCGTTAGAACCGGTAATGCCTATGGTTGGCGTAGTGTTAAGACGTGCGAATAATTCCACATCACCAATCACTTCCACGCCACTGGCTTTTGCTTGTTTTACTTGTTTAATATTAAGAGGCAGACCTGGGCTAAGCACTAATGTATCCACACCGCTGAAGAAGTCGCTAGGTAATGCACCAGTGGTAACACTGATATTCAACGGCGCTGATACATTGAAAGTATCGCGGGTATCAAAGGCTTTTACCTTCGCACCTTGTTGTTTTAGAAAACGCACGCAAGCCTGACCTGTTACTCCCAGGCCACCTACCACATAAGAATGTACGCGTACGTTATATGTCATTACCTAAGCTTCAGCGTTGCTAGCCCAACAAGGACTAAAATGATAGAAATGATCCAGAAGCGCACTATGACGCGCGGCTCCGGCCAGCCTTTTAATTCGTAATGGTGGTGTATAGGTGCCATTCTAAAAATTCGCTGCCCACGCAATTTAAATGACCCCACTTGTAAAATGACCGATAAGGTTTCTACTACAAACACACCGCCCATAATTATCAGTACAATTTCTTGGCGAACTAACACGGCCAGTACGCCTAATGTGCCACCTAATGCCAATGAACCTACATCCCCCATGAATACTTGTGCTGGATAGGTGTTGAACCATAAAAATCCAAGCCCCGCGCCCACGATGGCGGTACACACAATTACCAATTCACTGGTAAGTGGGATGTGCGGAATATTTAAGTATTCCGCAAAGTTCGAATTACCGGTTACGTAAGCAAAAATAGCGAATGCACCGGCCACTAAAATGGTGGGTACAATGGCTAAGCCATCAAGGCCATCGGTTAGGTTTACCGCATTACTGGTACCTACAATAGCAAAGTACGTAATGATAATAAAAAACACACCAAGCTGTGGAAACACCTCTTTGAAAAAAGGAATTAACAGCGATGTTTCTGCACTTGAGGTAGCACTGCTATATAAGAAAAATGCCACCCCAATTGCCACTACCGACTGCCAAAAATACTTCCAGCGGGCAATCAAGCCTTTCGAATCTTTTCGAATAACTTTGCGGTAATCGTCAACAAAGCCAATAATGCCGTACGAAACCACTACCGCTAACGTTACTAACACATAGCGATTCGTTAAATCTGCCCACAGTAATACGCTTACTACAATAGCGGCCAGTATCAGAAGACCACCCATGGTGGGTGTACCAGATTTAGACAAATGACTCTGCGGTCCATCGTCGCGGATGGTTTGCCCTATCTGCATAGTTTGCAAATAACGAATCATTTTAGGGCCAATCAAAATAGCAATTAGAAGCGCCGTTAACGTACTTAAAATCGCTCTTAGGGTTAGGTATGAAAATACGTTAAACCCAGTATCAAATTGTGTCAGCCAGTCAGCTAGCCAAATTAACATGCAATGCGCTCCCGACGGCGTTCAAACTTTCCCAGCGAAGAGGCCTCTATCGCCTCTACCACGCGTTCCATACGAGAACTACGTGAGCCTTTTACTAAAATTGAAATATCTTGTTGTTCTACTTGTAAGTCTTGCTCTAACGCCTTCATCAAACTGTCGATGTCAGTAAAATGGCCGCTGCATTTTCCGGTTGCATTTTTTCCTGCAGCGTCGTCAAAAACAGCACTGGCAGACTGGCTCAGCACACCAAATGAATACAGGTAATCAATACCTTTACTTAACGCGTAGTTACCCACCTGTTCATGATAAAAGCGGGCTTTTTCACCCAACTCTTTCATGTCGCCTAGTATCAATACATTAACGCCAGAGAAGGTACTTAGGGTATCAATAGCCGCATTCACAGAAGCAACGTTGGCATTGTAGGTGTCGTCAAGTAAACGTACTCGGCTGCCTACTGTTTTAACGTTTAAACGCCCTTTAACCTGCTTCATAGCAAGCAAACCGTCACGCACGTTTTCAATAGTGGCACCTAATTGCATGGTAAGGGCCGCAGCTACTAGCGCATTCCCCACATTGTGGATACCTGGGATAGTTAATTGAATTGCAGCTTCGCCGTTATCACTGCATAGTTGAAATGCGGCGCAGCCATCAAGACCTACAATGATGTCTTCGGCCGTGAAGTCGGCTTCATTCTTTTGCGTTGGCGAGAAGGTTAAAACACGCTTTTGTTTAATCTTACCTTGCCAAAAGTCAGCAAACTGGCTGTCTACATTAACAATAGCGGTACCCGTATCACCTAAACCTTTAAAGATTTCACTTTTAGCGCGTGCTACCCCTAACAAACTTCCAAACCCTTCTAGGTGAGAAGCCGCAGCATTTACAATAGTGGCAACATCAGGCTTAACAAGGTCAGTGGTATAGGCAATTTCACCTAAGTGATTTGCTCCCAATTCCATTACCGCGTATTCATGCTGTTTTTCTAGACGAAGTAAGGTTAACGGGACCCCAATATCGTTATTGAAGTTACCGTTAGTCGCTAGCACTGAACCGCGACGCTCAAGTATGGCTGCACACATTTCTTTCACAGTGGTTTTACCGCTGCTTCCAGTAATGGCAATGGTTTTAGGTGCAACTTCACGTTTTACCGCTGCACCTAGCATACCTAGCGCTAGCTTAGTGTCTTCAACATAAACTACTGGAATAGAAACCGTTACAGGTTCGCTGGCAATAATAGCGCTTGCCCCTGCTTTTTCCGCGCTTTGCGCAAATGCGTGGCCGTTAAAATTTTCGCCTTTTAATGCTAAGTAAACAGAGCCCGAATCTAGGGTTCGTGTGTCTGTACTTACTGCATTGACTTCACAATCTTGTCCATCAAGTTTGCCGTCTATTTGGCTGGCTATCCACGACAGTGTTGTAGTTATCATTTTTTGTACTCCTGTTGTAGTCGAGCCACAACTGTACGTTCGTTATAGTCTGTCTGTTGGGTACCAATAATTTGGTAATCTTCATGGCCTTTACCGGCCACAATGATAATGTCGTCTTCGTTTGCCCGTGCTAAGCAGTAGCGAATAGCATTTTCTCTGTCTGCTTCTTCTACTGCATCGTTAGGGCGCTTTAACCCCGCCTTAATATCACTGGCAATGCTTTCAGGCGATTCACTGCGACTGTTATCCGTTGTGATCACAATTACGTCAGCATGTTGTTCCGCTGCAGCTCCCATCAAAGGACGCTTGCCTTTATCGCGGTCGCCGCCACAACCAAATACGCACCACACTTTACCCGTGGTATGTGTTCTAGCGCTTTTCAGCACTTGCTCTAACGCATCTGGCGTGTGGGCATAATCAACCACCATGCTGGCACTACCTTCAACCGGAAACACTTCCATTCGCCCTGGAACCGGCTGCAAATTATTGACTACCCTCACCACATTTTCGAAACGCTCGTTTTGCGCTAATAAACACCCTATGGCACTTAATGCGTTACTTACGTTGAACGAGCCAAACAATGCTAATTCAACGGGTGCTGTGCCCCATGAAGAAACCAGATCGAATCGAATTCCTGATGAATGGTATGAAACATTTGTGGCGAAACAATGGCGATCTTGTGGTTGTTTATGCGTGGATAAAACGTCACTAGAAGGTTCAAATCCTGTCCATACTCGGATAATTTCGGGCTTTCTTTCTATTTTTTTGATGCTATCAATGGCGCTGCTATCATTTTCTGCATTAGCATTTTCTGCTTTGGCATTAAGATACTGAGCCCAATGTAGACTTTCTTCATCGTTCACATTCAGCACAACGGCTTCAAGACCAGGCTGGTCTAATAAAAGTCGTTTTGCCTTCGCGTATTCTTCCATGGTGCCGTGATAATCTAAGTGATCACGGGTTAAGTTGGTGAACACGGCAATATCCGTTTTCACCTGGCTTAACCGGCCTTGCACTAGCGCATGCGAGCTAGCTTCAAAGGCGGTATGCCGCACCTCGCATTGCACAAAGTCTGCCAACACGTATTGCAGGCGAATTGCATCTGGGGTGGTATTAGCCGCAGCAGTGGTTACCCACTGAGTATTCTCACCTTCAAATACACTACTTCCTAAGGTTCCCACGCTAGCGCTACGTGTGCCTAGGGCATCTTTAAGCTGGGTAAGCAATTGAACTGTAGAGGTTTTTCCGTTAGTACCGGTTACCGCAACAGTAGTCATCTTCAAGGCTGGATAATCGTAAAACGCAGCCGCTAATGCCGATAACATGCTAGGTAATTGATATAGCGATATAATTACCGAATGGTCGCGCATTTCCATTTGCCCATGGGCCTGACTGTCGTCAGTTTGCGCCAGAATCACCCGGGCACCCAAGCTAATGGCTTGTGGTATAAAATCTCTTCCATCACGTTCGTGACCTTTAACCGCAATAAACGCGGTTTTAGTGTTCACTTCGCGACTGTCTAAAGTTAACCCTTCGATACGAATATCCGGGGCGTCTACGCCAAACTTTATTAGTAGCGCACGGGTGCTTTGAATAAAGGAATTAACTACCACTGTTGCCCCCTTTAAGCCATGCACCTGAAGTAACATGTTTATCATCTGGGGTCACATTTAGCATATGTAATGCGCCGCCCATAATTGATGAAAACACAGGCGCAGCCGTGTCACCGGCATGATACAAATCACCGCCAGGTTCATTAATAAGCACGATAGTGACAAGCCTTGGGTCGGAAACAGGGGCAATACCCGCAAAAATGTTTACATACTCTTCGCCATAGCCACCTGCTACTGCTTTACGGCTCGTACCGGTTTTACCCGCAACACGGTAGCCAGGAACAGCCGCTTTTTTCGCTGTACCGCCACGTTGAGTAACGCTTTCCATCATTTGCACTATCGCTTTCGCGTTTTCTTCACTTATCACCCGCTCAGGCTGAGTTTGCCAACCGGTTTGCTGTGGCGACTTAATGATGTTTAATGGTTGCTTAACGCCACCATTTGCAATTGTGGCGTATAACCTTCCTAGTTGTGCGGTAGTCACGGAAATACCGTATCCAAACGACAGTGTGGCCAGTTCGAATTCAGACCAGCGGCTACGATCGTAAAAAATACCGCTGCTTTCACCGGCCATATTTAATCCAGTGTCTGACATCAAACCAATATTGTAATATGTATCGAGTAAAAACTGCTTAGGCACAGAAAGGGCTAGTTTAGAGGTGCCCATGTTGCTTGAATGCTGAATAATTTCTTCAAGGGTAAGTTCACCATAATTTCTCGAATCTTTAACTAAGCTTCCACCAAGGCGCATCCAACCTGGGTTAGTGTCTATCACGTCTTCTGCTTCAACCTCTCCGAATTCCATGGCAGTTAATACTGCTAGAGGCTTTAATGCAGAACCGGGCTCGAATGCGTCGGTAATAACGCGGTTACGCATGCGGTGTGGTGAAATATTGCTACGATCGTTAGGGTTAAACGACGGCGCATTTACCATGGCCAGTACATCACCTGTTTTTACATCAATCACTACTGCTGATGCAGAGCTAGATTGATAGTAAATCATGGCTTCTTTGATTTCTTTGTAGGCTAACGCCTGAATACGTTGGTCGATAGTCAGTTGCAGGTTGCCCGCATCTTCACCAGAAGTGGTTTCTAAAATTTCTACCTGACGACCTTTGGCATCTCGGCGAATTTTGCGTGAGCCAGGCGTGCCGGTTAGCCACTCATCGTACATCCGCTCTAAGCCTTCAACACCGGTATCATCAACATCGGTCACACCAATTAACTGAGCAGACACTTCACCAGTAGGGTAATAACGGCGGCTTTCGCGGCGTAAGTAAATGCCTGGAATATCAAGTTTATCAACATACTCAGCCATAGCCGGAGATACTTGGCGCTGCAAATACACAAAGCGGCGTTTAGGATTGCTGACTTTTTCTTGTAAGCTATCTACCGACTGCCCTAATACATCGGCCAGTGCTTGCCAGCGACGAGGCTCGGCAAGACCATCGTTTTCATGAATAATTTTAGGATCGGCGTAAATGGCACGAACCGGCACACTTACCGCTAGTTCAACGCCGTTTCTGTCTGTCACTAACCCGCGATAGGTAGGCATGTTGCGCGTACGTAAAGTACGACTGTCGCCTTGTTGAATAAGCTCGTCAGGCTCAATAACTTGGATAAACGCCGCGCGGGCAGCCAGTGCTGCAAAAACCGAGATAACCACGATAAGCACAACCACAAAGCGCCAGTGCACCAAGCTTGGTGTGACATTTTGTTTTGCTCCGCTCGTTTTGCGGCTACGTTTAACGGTTTGCGTGGTCATTTAAGTCTCACCACCACTTCGTCATCGGCTGTTGGACGGTACATATCAAGTTGCTTTTCAACCAAGGTTTCAATGCGGTTATGTTCGGTAAGCGCACGTTGTTCAAGCACTAAATTGCGCCATTCAACATCAAGCTCATCTTTCTGTTGCATTAGGTCTTCAAGGGCAATAACTTGCTGGCGATTTTGGTGGCTACCAAGGATTACCGCCATGCCACTAAGCAGAACCGCTAAATACAACAAAACCCGCAACTTGTTGCGGGTTAAATCTGACACAATAATCAGCAGTAAACTGAAGTTTGTATTTGCCCTGTCAGGCTTACCTAACGTCATAGCTTTTCGGCCACCCTTAACACGGAACTGCGTGAGCGAACGTTGTTCGCAATCTCCAATTCAGAGGGTTTTATGGCCCGACTTAAGGCTTTTAAAACTTTGTCGGCATCTATTTCAGCTTGGGTTATGGGCAAATTATGCGGTACTGATTTGCCTTTGCTTTGATCTTTTATAAAGCGTTTTACTAATCGGTCTTCTAAAGAATGAAAAGAAATAACCGCCAAACGCCCTTCTTTTGCTAACACTTGAGTGGCTGCTTTTAGGCCTATTCGCAGCTGCTCTAGTTCAGCATTAATGTAAATTCGGATACCTTGAAATGCCCGCGTGGCAGGATGCTTAAACTTATCTTTTACTGGCACGGCTTCGTCAATAAGCGCGGCCAACTGAGCAGTACGCGTAATCGGTGTGGTTTCACGGGTATTTACAATGGCGTGCGCAATACGTTTGCCAAACTTCTCTTCACCAAATTCTTTGATAACTTGAGTAATGTCTTGTTCTTCAGCACGGGCTAACCAATCGGCTGCACTTTCACCACGAGAAGTGTCCATCCGCATATCTAGTGGACCGTCGCGAAGAAAACTAAATCCACGTTCGGCATCATCAAGCTGAGGCGAAGAAACACCCAAGTCCATTAATACGCCGTCAATCTTTCCGGTTAAACCAAGAGCTTCAATTTCTTCGGCCATGTCGCCAAAAGGAGAATGAATAATACGGAAACGGCTATCGTCGGCAAAACGCTTAGCCGCTTCTATGGCCTGTGGGTCGCGATCAAACGCGATTAGGCTACCATCGCTACCTAACGCATCAAGAATATGCGCAGAATGGCCTCCACGGCCGAATGTGGCATCAATATAAATACCGTTGGGTTTGATAGCCAGGGCTTCTATGCACTCGTCGAGTAACACGGAAACATGTTTGAATTCGTTAGATTGGCTCATAAAGAAAAGTCCTGTAAACGTTCGGTGAGTTCAAATTCGCCTTTGCGTTCGGTATCCATATCAAGCTCAACTTGTTCAGCCCATACTTCGGCATCCCAAATTTCAAACTTATTCAACTGACCAACTAACATGACTTCTTTTGATAGGTGAGCATGAAGGCGTAGAGGAGTAGGAAGCAGAATTCGTCCGCTTTTGTCCATTTCACCTTCTGTAGCATGACCCAGTAATAAACGCTGCATGCGTCTTTCCGCCGGAATCATGCTTGAGAACTTAATGAGTTTAAGCTCAATTTCTTCCCATTCGGGAAGTGGGTAAAGCAGCAAACAACTTTGCTGTGTATCGACCGTACAGACCAGCTGTCCATTACAATCATCCAGCAGCGACTGCCGATACTTTGTCGGTATCGCTAGTCTGCCTTTTGTGTCCAGATTGATTGCGTTAGCGCCGCGGAACATTCCCCTAGCCTTCTATATTTTGCTCTTGGTTTTCTTGTTTTTTTGAGTACTGATCTGCAAAACAATGATGGTTCGATCCACTATTCGCCACATTTACCCACTGATTGACAGTTTAGGTATCATTGATCCCCACTGTCAAGCTAAAAAGCACAGTGAAGGCCACGTATTTACTGGCTTTAAACTGTGGTTACATACAGTGTTTTGGCGAAGTAGTTGATAAAGCCGAGGAAAAACGAGGGTAAATAATTTCATTGCTAGTAGATTTTTCTTAGGACTATTTTCCTAGGGCCGTTTTCTAACAACCGTTTTATAAAAACATGAATGGATGAGCACAGACGGTAACAAACGTTATGTATGAATAACGGTATGTAATACTCCACAACATCTAACGTTGAAGCTGATTGTGAGCAACATGAGATAGGCGTTTGGAATAAGGCACTAAAAAACTGATCTACTCTACAGTTTACGGATTCAATGCATTTTGCCACATTAACACCGTGCAATTCGGCACAGTTTACAGGAATAAATATTATGTATGAATTATCAAACCAAGAAGTAGAAAGCGTTGCAGGCGGCCTTACAATTAGCTGCTGTAATTTCAACGTAGGATTTTTTGAGATTAGCTCCGATGTCTTTAGTTACAATTTGAATTTAAAACTAAACTACAGCAGCAGAATTAACGCCCCCTATAATCGCTTATAAGGTAAGTGAAAATGATTGCCCTGCTGAGTGTTATATTACTATCAACATCACTATTAGCCACCACAGTGCTATGCTTCAGGGCTATCATCCATCAAACTAGAAAAACAGGGATGATCGCGTTTTGGATTATCGCATTGTTTTTCTTTCTGGTTCTTATCATTAGCCCTTTAAGGACTTCAGCAGTATCTGTTTTGGAAGCTGGCAATATAAAAGCGTTTTTTTTTCGCGGCGTCTTTGAAGAATGCCTAAAAGGCTTTTGCGTTTTATTTTACTGCAGCCATCCGCTCACGTTGAACCAATTAAAAACCAATGGTTTTACTAATAATATCTTGTGGCCATTTGCTCTGTTTATTTCTATGTTGGAAAACTGGCAGATATTTTTAGAACCTATCATCAGTACAATACTGTACTTAAACCAGTTCTCGCAAAACCCCGAAGTCAGGGAACATCTTGAATTATGGTTAGCCCAAATTCCTGCGGTGCAATACTATTCAACGTCCGGCCTGTACCTGTTAGCCACTAGCGCATTTACTCGCATTTTAATTCACTTCGGCCTATTATGGTTTTTCGTTTATTTTTGGACCAGCCAGAAGAAAAGTTTGGCGCTTTGTATTTCTGCATTGCATGGTTTAATCAATTTTTTTATCGCTAATGTAAAAGTGTCTATTGAGTCGGTACATACAGAAACTATTACAATATCTGCGCTATATATTACTCTCGCATGTCTCTTCATATTTTGTATTAAACGCGTAAGAAAAAGTCCCTCTGAATTTAGCGAATAGATACAAAAAAGCCGATACGCGTTTCCTTGTATCGGCCTTTTATTCAATAATTATCAATTTAATAGTTATCAATCACCATAGATGGCGATTAAGCTTATGCGCTTGGCGCTTCAGCTTGTGCATCTTCAGGCTTAACAACTGTCAATTGCATGTTGCGAATTGGGTTGTCTGTGCCGTTTGATAGCTCAACTAAGCGGTTCAATTGACCTGCTGACATCATTACTGCGTACATAGCGCCTAAAAAACCTGACTTGTGTAGCTCAGTCACTTTCTCTTCTGGCAACTCAAGTACTTTCTTTTCGTTGATGTTTAGCATGCCAGTAACGTTACGTTGCTGACCGCTTTGGTATGTAAGACGAATTTGAATTGGGTCTAGCAAATCAAGTTCTACAACCTGTTGAACAAAACGCTGAGTCATCATTTCGCTGTTTGCAAGGTCAGCTAAAAATTGCTGACGGTTTTGCAAGAATTCCGTTGGCTCACCAGCATCAGTAAATAAAGGCTGGCCTTCATCACCGATTAATTCGCTGTTCTCATCAATGTATACACCTAACTTTTCACCATCAGGGCGAACATCAAAAGGGTAACGAAGAATGTTCATTGGTACATGCGGACCCTGCCACTTGTCGCCAGTAAGAAACAGGTTTTTGTTCTGTTCCATACCAAGCATTGCAACAACGTGGTGGCGCTTAGCGTTAGTATCTTCAATAAATACTAGCGGCATAGTTGCTGCTAATTGAGCAAACTCACGAATAGTAGCTGCTGCAAGGTGCGTATCTTTCGCAAATTTAAAGGTATTGCTAACCGCGACTTTCAAGTCTTTGTGTTTTTCTTTATCTAGCGGTACAAAATTAATAGCCATTTTCGTTCTCATACTTGTTTACTGTGGCCCCTATAAATTAACTGAGAAGTGAGGGGTGCCACGAAAAATTATGTAGGCCGCGTGGATGAACTCACTCTCATCCTTTTCGGCGACGCGCTCGGGAGTATCCCGCATTCGCGTTATGAAGTCACGCGCCAACACAATAACAAGTTTTAAATTTTTATTGCAATGTAAAATTAAAGTGAATGGTAGCAACCGCTCTAAAAATACACAATTTAGCCAAATTAACCCCGCTAAAAATCGAAAACAGCATAAATAAGATATTATGCCACTGTGGGGCATTGTAGCTAAGCAGCTTTTCTTTTAGTCTTTTGTATTACAACAATGATAAGGAAAAACTAAAATGAAAGGCTTCTTCCCGCTAAAATCTTGTGCACTCGCAATTTTCACTCTACTTTGCGCGTCGGCAATTGCTGCCGATACTCCTGCTTACACTGCCGGTGAAAAAGCGGTAAAAATTGCTCAAGAAACTATTATTGTTGATGGTCACATTGATGTGCCTTATCGCGTAAAAAATGCTTGGGTAGATGTGACAAAAGCCACTGAAGATGGCGACTTTGATTATCCTCGTGCAGTAAAAGGCGGCTTGAATGCGCCCTTTATGTCTATTTATGTGCCAGCGAGTTTAGATAATTCTCCAGAGTCTACCCAACTTGCGCATCTTCTTATCGATTCTGTAGAAGCCATTGTTGCTCGTGCTCCTGATAAATTTGCCATTGCAAAAAGCCCATCTGATGTAAAAGCACAATTTGAAAAAGGCATTATCTCTTTGCCTTTAGGTATGGAAAATGGTTCGCCTATTCAAGGTGATTTAGCAAACTTAGAAACCTTTTACGAGCGTGGCATTCGCTACATTACGTTAGCGCACAGTCAGTCGAACCATATCTCAGATTCATCTTACGATTTACGCCGGCAATGGAAAGGCTTAAGCCCTTTTGGTAAAACATTAGTTACTGAAATGAACAACATCGGTATTATGCTGGATATTTCGCACGTTTCTGACGATGCTTTTTATCAAGTGATTGAATTGACTAAGGTGCCTGTTATTGCATCTCACTCTTCGC
The DNA here is from genome assembly GCF_030547075.1 of Alteromonas sp. 1_MG-2023. GTDB lineage: Bacteria > Pseudomonadota > Gammaproteobacteria > Enterobacterales > Alteromonadaceae > Alteromonas. The sequence goes on from NZ_JAUOQH010000014.1 coordinate 45,486, forward strand.
TTCGCCGCTTCACGCCAGGTTTCGAGCGTAATATGAATGATGAAATGGTAAAAGCGCTGGGCGATAACGGCGGCGTTATCATGATTAACTTCGGTTCAAGCTTTGTGACAAAAGAAGCGGGCAAGTGGCGCGCTGGGCTTACTCAAGCTCGCAAGGCAGTGATTGAAGCTGAAGGTGAAGATAGCCCTAAACTCGAAAATTTCGAAGCAAATTACCGCAAAGAAGTTGCTTACCCGTATTCAACCCTTGATGAAGTGCTTGATCATATTGACCATGTTGTAGAGCTGGTTGGTATTGATCATGTGGGCATTGGTTCTGATTACGACGGTGTAGGTGATTCGCTACCTATTGGTTTAAAAGATGTCGCTAGCTTCCCTAACCTTGTTCAGGGCTTGCTAGATAGAAAATACAGCCGTACAGATATTGAAAAAATTCTGAGCGGGAATTTGTTACGTGTATGGACGCAAGTAGAAGAGTACGCTAGTAAGCATTGATTTTTATTCGCTGAGCGTTAATTCCAGATGCTTTGAACGTTAGTTTTAAAGGCGGTTACGAAGCAATTTGTAGAAAAATGAAGGGCAGTTAGCATCGTCTAACTGCCCTTTCTTTATGTACCTATGGGCTTTTGCTTATAGGTCTGTACTCATGAACCTGTTTCTGTTTTTTCATTTTTTATCTCAGACTTAACCTTTCCCTATAAGATTACTTCGGTCTAGTTTTAAACTAACCCTGCCCTAATACTAATTCCGATTTAACTGACGTACCTGTACCAAGTAAAACATAGTGGGTAACACAAGGAGTGTCAGCACGAGCGCACTGGCCATGCCGCCCACCATAGGTGCAGCAATACGCCGCATAATTTCAGCACCTGTGCCTGTTGCATACAACACCGGCATTAAACCAATGATGATTGAAAGTGCCGTCATCATTACTGGCCGCACTCGTCTAGTAGCACCTTCAACAATAGCCTGTTTAAGTTGCTGTTCAACGGTTTGGGTGTTCGTAGTTGCATATGAATTGCTAGCAAACCCTACAACCGCTTGATGTAAGTAAACCAGCATAATAACGCCTATTTCAACAGCCACTCCCGCCAAGGCGATAAGTCCCACACCAACGGCCACCGAAAAATTAAACTTCAGCGCGTACAACAACCAATAGCTTCCAATCAATGCTAACGGCAAGGTAGCCATAATAAGCGCAACGTCAGTAATTCGCCTGAAACTTAAATACAGCAGTAACACGATCACCGCTAAGGTTAACGGCACCACTACACTGAGCCGCGCTTTGGCCCTTTCTAGGTATTCAAACTGCCCAGCCCAGGTTAATGAATACCCTGCCGGCAATGTCACGGTATTGGCAATATGCTGTTTGGCACTTTCTACATAACTACCAAGGTCGCCATTTTCAATATCAATAAATACCCAGCCGTTTAAACGAGCATTTTCGCTTTTTATTGCAGCAGGACCATCATCAACGGCAATGATAGCTACATCACCTAACGCAATATTAGCGCCGCTTGTTAATATGATCGGTAGTTGCCTAAGCGCTTCTGGGGAATCCCTGTAGTGCTGTGGATACCGCATGCTAATAGGAAATCGCTGCCTACCCTCTACTGTTTTCCCCAGAGTGCGACCGCCTATCGCCGTATTAATCACCTGTTGGATATCCGCAATGTTGAGCCCGTATCGGGCAGCCTTTTCAAGATTAATATCAATAGTGATATAGCGCCCACTTGCTACTTTCTCTGCAAATACCGAAGCGGTATTCCCAGAGTTTTGTAACGCAGTTTCTATCTGTTTACCCACTTGTTGAATACCAATCAACTCGGGGCCTGCTATTTTGATACCCACCGGCGTTTTGATACCGGTAGCAAGCATGTCGATACGGGTTTTAATCGGCATAACCCACGCATTAGATACGCCAGGGAATTGCACCTTGCGGTTTAAGATTTCCTTTAGTTTTGATGTCGTCATGCCTGCACGCCATTGCGATTTTGGCTTTAATTGCACAAAGGTTTCTATCATAGTTAAAGGAGCGGGGTCGGTGGCCGTATCTGCCCTGCCTACTTTCCCAAATACACTTTGCACTTCAGGTATGGTGGAAATTAGCTTATCGGTTTGTTGTAACAACTCTCTAGCCTTGCCCACTGATATACCGGGATAAGTAGTGGGCATGTAAAGCAAGTCGCCTTCATCTAAGGCTGGCATGAACTCACTGCCGATATTTTGCATTGGCCATGCTACAGAAGCTAAAGCAACTAAGGCGCTGAACAGCACCTTTCGAGGGTGATTCAGCGAAGTCGTTAGCGCTTTGACATACCATTTAGAGATTGCACTGTTTAACGGGTTGCGATGTTCAGCTTTAAGATTACCTCTAACAAAATACCCTGCTAACACGGGCACTAATGTTATTGCCAATGCAGCAGCGGCGGCCATGGCATAAGTTTTCGTAAAGGCGAGAGGGGCAAACATTCGCCCCTCTTGAGCTTCCAAGGTGAAAACAGGAATAAAAGACACTGTAATTATCAATAATGAAAAGAACAATGCAGGGCCCACTTCGGTAGCCGACTTCACCACCAGCGCCCAACGCGCCTCTCCACCTACAGGCTTTCCTTGCGCTTTGGCCTGCTCAATATGCTTGTGCAGATTTTCAACCAACACAATAGCGCCATCCACCATGGCACCAATGGCAATTGCAATACCCCCCAAAGACATAATATTTGCGTTTAGACCTTGGAATTTCATTACAATAAAAGCCATTAATATGCCAATGGGCAAAGTGATTATGGCAACCAGTGATGAGCGCACATGAAAAAGAAACACCAAGCATACTGCCCCCACGACAAGCAGTTCTTCAACAAGCTTGCTCCATAGGGTTTCCACTGCATTATCAATAAGCGTAGAGCGGTCGTACACAGACACTATGTTTACGCCCTCAGGTAAACTGGCTTTTAACGTTTTAAGACGCGCTTTTACCTTATCGATTGTTGCCTTAGCATTCTCGCCGTAGCGCATCACCACAATACCACCGACTACTTCACCATTTCCGTTTAGCTCTGCGATGCCTCTTCGCATAAGCGGGGCTTCAACCACTGTCGCTACCTGACCTATCGTTAAGGCTACGCCATTATGGGCCGTACCCAAGGGAATGCTAGCGATGTCGTCGGTGTTCGAAAGATAAGACGAAGACGTCACCATATACTCAGCTTCAGCCATTTCAATCACTGAGGCTCCAGTTGCATTGTTCCCTCGCGCTAGAGCTGTTTCAATATGACTTAATGGCACGTTATAAGCCTGCAACTTTTGTGGATTAAGTTGCAATAAATATTGTTTAACCATACCGCCCACAGAAGCAACTTCCGACACCCCTTGCACACTTTGTAATTCGTATTTCAAGAACCAATCTTGCAGCGCCCGTAATTCGCCAGCGTCATGATTATTCAACTCATCAACAAGGGCATACATGTACACCCAACCTACCCCTGTTGCATCTGGCCCTAGCTTTGGTACTACGCCATCAGGCAACGTAATTTGGCTTAAGTATTCCAGCACTCGGCTGCGAGCCCAATACATGTCTGTACTATCATCAAAAATGACGTATACATAGGAATCACCAAAAAATGAAAAACCTCGAACTGTTGTTGCCCCCGGCACCGACATTAAGGCTGTAGTGAGCGGATAGGTTACTTGGTCTTCCACCACTTGTGGCGATTGCCCTGCATAACTGGTTTTGACTATCACCTGTACGTCGGATAAATCCGGTATAGCGTCGATAGGCGTGTGTTTTACCGCTATCACCCCACCTATTGAAATAAACAAAGCACCCAGTAGCACCAATATCCGATTCGTCACTGACCAGCGTATTATGGCTTCAATCATGATGCATGCCCTCGTGGTGCATGTCTTTCTTGTGCATGTCGTTCTGGCGCATGTCCTTGGAGTTTTCAGCGTCGGAGTTCATAGGCATTTGGTGTGCAGATTTATGATCCGCAGGCATGTTATGTTTAGACATGCCATGCTCTGCTTTGTCATGTCCGGCTTCGGCATGCTCTGCTTTGTAATGAGCCCCCTTCTCATGCCCCAACGTTTGATACTCGGTATAGCTCTGCATACGTTTGAAATCCGAGGTTTTAGACGATTCTGAATCAATCAAAAACTGCGCCGACACCACTACTTTGTCCCCCTCTTTTAAACCCTTTGTTACCTCGATGAATGCACCCGATTTACGCCCAATATCTACGGCAATAGATTTAAAGCTATTATCAAGCTTAACAACCACTCGATGTTGCCCCTTGTCGTTAGCTGAGGATTTTGGCTGAGCTTGTGACTGAGCTGGGACTTGTGGCTGAGCTATGGCGTGAAAATCAGACGAAGTTTGAATCACACTTTGATAGGGCACATAAAGCACAGGCTGTTCGGTTTGCTTCGAGAAAGTGACACTGGCAAACATATTGGGTTTTATTTCACCCTTGTCATTAGCCAAGGTTATCCTCACCTTTAAGGTTCGTGTTTCGGCATTAAGTACTGGGTAGATAAAATCTACTTTTCCACTAAATGCCTTACTAGGCAGATAGTCAAAATTAATGTCTACCTGTTGACCTAGAGCTACGTTCGGCACATCGTGCTCAAATACACGGGCTTCAATCCATACGCTATCTAAACCTGCAATACTGAGCACTGTAGTGCCTGGTTGAACGTAATAACCTTCTCGAACACCTAAATGCTCAACCACACCGTTTTGTGGCGCGAAGAAAGTAACGGTTTGAGCGACTTCACGTTTTTTTTCAAGCTCAGTTATAAATTCATCTGATAAATGCAGTGCTTTAAGTCGTTGTTTAGCGCCTGCGGCTAAGTGTGTATCTCCCCGCTTTAGTGCTATTACGAATTCCTCCTGCGCAGTCACTAGAGCAGGTGAATATAGCGTATACAACTTTTGCCCTTTGCTTACCGCCTCACCTTCCGTTTTGATATACAAAGTATCTATCCAACCTTCTACTCTAGGATGAATGTGCACTAAGTAATCTTCGTTATAAGAAACATTTCCCACGGTGTTAAAGGTTAAATCGAGCTTACCTCGCTTAACCGTCGTGAACTTAACCCCCATATTTTGTTGAACTTGAGGCAAAATAGACACTTCGCCCAAATTGCCATCGTCACTGTTATTTCCGTCACGGCTTTCACCATAAACTGGTACTAAATCCATGCCCATTGGCGACTTACCTGGTTTGTCTCGCCGGTAACTGTCATCCATAGGCGCTACCCAATACAGAGGCTGGGTGTCACCTCGACTGTCAGCATTACTTCTAGTTACACTTTGCGCAAAGTGCTCGTTCATCATGCTTGAACTCCACAGGAACACGGCTGCGGCGCCACCGATTAACCCAACAAAAAGTATGAATAGTGATTTCATTATTTTGTTACTCCTAAGATACTGATTGTGTGGGTGTCCAGATTGCTCGCTAATGTGTGTATTGTGTGGGTGTCCACTTTAGTTTCTTTAGTTTCGTTAGTTGGAGCTAAATCTGCTGCTGTTTGTGGGTGTCCAACATTTTCTGAATGTGTGTGTCTATAGCTTGTTTTCAACAGAGTGTTAGATGTTCCTTCATCACTTTCTTCAGTGCCCAACAAGTGGTTTGAAGTGTGGGTGTCCACTTTATCTCGGGGGAGAGATAAACCGTATTTTTCATATACATCAACAGGTTCGAATTTATTCTGTGTTGGAGTAAAAAGGTGGGTGTCTTCAACGGAGTGTTCAACAGAGAGTTGTTCAAGGTTGACCTCTCCATGAACTAATGGGTAATACAGGTATGCAAGTTCAGTTAAGGTTTTTGCTATATCAACGTGAAGCTTAAGGGCGTCTAGTTGCGCTTTTATAGTAAAAATTCGGGCACGGATTACATCATCAAATTGCCCTTGATCTTGCATGTACGCATTCAATGCTGATTCAGCGAGATCTTGGGTTTGTGCTATCAAAGTCGTATCAAACAGTTTCTGCCTGGCTATTAAACTTGCAAGTTCAGCTTCTTTTGCCTCAGCTAAGGCAGCCAATCTTCGAACTTCCAATCTACGCTGGGTGGCCGTTGCTCCTAATCGAGCAGCCGATGCCGATACATTAGCATCTTGCCTCTTGGTGCTAAACAAAGGTAAATCTACTTGGACACCCACACTAATGAAGTCGGCTTGGCTCATTCCGTTTTGCGCATCTTGCCGATAGCCATAGCTAGCTTCAAACGCCCATTTAGGTTTGGTTTGCTCTTTCGCGAGAGTGAGCTTTTTAGTTGCTATATGCTCATCTTGGGCAAGCAACTGAACGAAAGGATGGGCGCTGATAACATCAAATAGCTCACTTTGTTTAACCTGTCTCCCCAATGACAATTTGAAAGGAAAAACATCCTTGGGTTTTAACGTATTAGGCACGCTAAAATTAGACTCTCTTGGTAAATCGAACCACCTCGAGAGCTGCGCTAACGCTATCGATGCGTTTTGCTGCTCTTGCAAATGTGTATCTTCTAACCGCAAGCGCTCAAGTCGAATCTTGATAATATCGTGTTGCTGAGTATCCCCCATCCCGCTTTGATAAGACGATTGAACAATCTCAAGCAGTCGTGAAAGATTCTGAGATTCCTGCCGTAATAGCACAACGGTTTGTTCAGCTTGATACCAAGTAAGCCAGTCCATCGATACTTCTCGCATTAACCAGGCTCGTCTTGCTGCCCGCTCTATGGGTTCTTTTCCGGCTTGCTCGATGGCAATATTGCGGGCTATTTCATCAGAACGCCCCCTTGGCATGGCTTGTTGAATGCCCACTTTCAATTGTGTCATGGGTTCTTGATTAAGAGAGAAACCGTCTGTAGGCACACTTTGAAGGGTCGTTGTGATTGTCGGGTTATCCCAACTATCTGCCGCTTCGCTATCGTGCATAAAAGCCGCTTCTTGCAGTTCACTGCCCTTGAAGTAAGGATCGTGGATTAGCGCACGTTGCTGCGCATCCTTTAAGCTAAGCGCTGTAGCACAAGACTGAAACCCCACACAAAAGAGTAAAATGCCTATACACGTAATAATATGCCGAGCACGAGCCGTCTTACACCCAGCATGTATAGAATGAGCACGTTTAGAATGAACAGGTATAAACGCAATTGAGACTGAACCTACATTAAAATTAACCATGAGAAAACCACATTGAGCCTCCCCCATTTTTTAAGGGGATTTAACGAAACACATGGGTGCTATTAGCCCCCGCTAGATACAATTATCCTGCGAAAGCGAATTTTGGAGGGCGAAACTGGCCGCTAAAAATGGTATGAGGGGCTTGGGGGTGTACAAAAGTAATCAAAGACGTCGAAGTTACATGAGTTACTGGCATTTCATTGTTTAACAACGCATAGATGTTGGCGCACATGCCTGCAGGGCACTGACACTGGGTGCCACAGCAAGAGTCAGCTGCGTTATTCTGTATAGCGTCTTTCTCTACAGCGTTGCTCTCTACAGCGTTGTTATCTACAGCATTTTTTTGCATAGAACTTACATGTTCAGCAAGGGGTTGAGAGTGACTACTTGAATGGCAGTCACTTGCACTGTTTTGCTCATCTTCCATGGAAGCTATGTCGAGGACAACTGAATGCTGCATTTGCATAGGCATGGCCATTCCTGGCGACAATTTAGTCACCAAAGAAATAGCCATAATCAGCATAACGACATAACCACGTCGCCGCATTTTCAATTCGTCTCTCATAAACTAAAGCTTAATCGCATTTGCTAGCGCTGTAAAACGCTAGAACTGTTGAATATACGATTTTAGCATTAATGACATGGTGGAAAATAAGGGATTGGCTTTTGGTACGGCACATTCTTCCTCTTCATTCACCATAACCTTATTAAACTTTATATCATGCAGCATGGTCGTGTTTACCACTAGATCGGCGTGGCATAGTTCATAAGATGCATCAATAACGAAAAACGTATTCGGCCCCGCGCTGTTTTCCATCACATGTTCTACACCATGAATGGGGGTCGTGGCATCTGCTTGGGAATGCGCGGCAAAAAGCGGTATTTCAATACGTTTACCGTTTTCAAAGTCATCGCGGATTTTATCGATGATATCCATTAATTCTAACCCTGCAAAACCTGCAACATTAGGGTACTTAAATGGATTAGGGCCATGGGTGATATAACTGCCATCAACAAGTTTAGCTACCCACTTAATGCCCCATATACGTGACATACTCTCGGCGTTTTCTGATAACGCTAAGGCGCCAGAAAATAGCATAAGGCCGTCGATGTTATCGGATGCATCCAAATATTGGTCTACCGCTAATGCCCCTCCCGTAGAGAAGCCACCCACAATTAAGGTGTCGCCCATGTCATCGGCTAAGGCAATAACGTCATCGACGTGGGCTTGCCAACGCTCGGCTAAATCGCTATCGGCCATAGCGCCATCGGCATCACGTAAACCGTGCCCAGGTAATAAAGGAACAATAACATCGTACCCTTCATTAAATAGAATATTCGCAATTTCGCGCATAAAGAAGGGAGAGTCACTGAGTCCGTGTATTAATACGGCCACTTTTTTCGAAGGCGTATCGTGTTGAAGCATAAAAGGCGCATTGCCTTCGTTGCGAAGTAAGTTGGCACACACCGTGTAGCGATGCAATTTCGAAGACTTACATCGCTGTGTTCCACCCCACTCTTGGGAATAAAACTCAGCAAACCGTGCTTGCGTACTTTGCGTTTCTGGCACGCTTGTATTTGCGGCATTTGCAGTACTTACCAGCAACGCACTCGCTAGTACAGAAAATAATACAACAGGTAATATGGATAGTTTTGCTAAAGCAAACTTTGAATGCACGTATATTCTCCAAAGGCATTACGTTTGACTAATAGTAACAAAATAAGGCCATTAAATAATGGCCTTACTATGATCAGAATGGCTTTAAACATTGGCTATGCGGGATGTGAATTAGCTCTACATCACCAACTAGGCATGTTTATCGTTAGTTGAAATACAACGCTAGGTCGTCTGAACCACCAATATGCTTGCCGCCTATAAATACTTGAGGAACGGTTTCGCGCCCAGTAACGGCGGTTAAGCTGGTCAATGATGCATCTTTACCTAGTACAATTTCCTCGAAGTCATACCCTTTTTCAGTAAGTAATGCTTTCGCTTTGGAACAGAACGGGCAATTAGGCTTGGTAAAAACAGACACAGGTGCCTTTTTCTCAGCCCCAGGTGCTATATAGGCTAGCATAGTATCCGCATCTGATACTTCAAATGGGTCGCCTGGTACATCAGGCTCGATAAACATTTTTTCTACTGTGCCGTTTTTAACCAACATAGAATAACGCCAGCTGCGCTTTCCAAAGCCTAGGTCTGCTTTATCTACTAGCAATCCCATACCATCGGTAAATTCACCGTTGCCATCAGGTATAACAGTAACGTTCTCGGCTTCTTGATCTGCAGCCCATGCGTTCATAACAAACGTATCGTTTACTGAAATACAAAGAATGTCGTCAACACCATGTTGTTTGAATACCTTCGCAAGCGCGTTGTAACGTGGCAAGTGGGTAGATGAACATGTCGGCGTGAATGCGCCTGGAAGTGAAAAAACCACTACTGTCTTGTTACTAAACAATTCTTCAGTAGTTTTGGTTGCCCACGTTTCGCCATCGCGAACAGGAATGGAAACAGAAGGTACTTGCTGACCTTCTTTTGAAATAAAGCGGCTTTCTGACATGGTGTTCTCGCTACGCGCTGTTGAATGAAGTTGCTAGAATAGAGAAATTCATGAAAAAAGAACAGCCTCGGTTCTGCTTAAACGCATAAAGGTATAAGTTTGCATGCGTTAAGACTAATATTCATGTTTAAAAAAACAACAAGCTTAATTATTCTTTTCACTAAATTAGGCACAGATGAGCCGCCTGATAGTTAAATTAAACTGCGAAATCTTAAATAATTCGCGGGATAAAAACGCAAATATAGGTAAATCAACCTATTAAAAGTGTAAAAGCCGATAGGAAAAGGTACTCTCCGTGAAATCTATACTTTAGTCTAACGTGAAATACGTTACTTCTTTAGGTTATTCACCATAATAGTAGGGCTAGAAATTTACTCTCCCAACGTTAATTGGTGCTACAGATTTGCTCGGAAAACCTCCGTTCTTCTTCTTGTTTATCAGAAGGAGCTCAACCCATGCATAGTCGTAAGGAAACTTCTATAATGCCTAGACAGTCGGCTCGGCTTTTTGCCAACAGCATTGTCATTTTTTCGCTACTTTGGACGTTGGTGAGTTATTCTGCGAGCGCAGAAACCTCCTCTAGCACGCTCACTGAAACGGTTCAAAAATTTTTACAAACTGGGGCTGTTGAAGATGCTGAGCGCCACACTTTATTGGCAATCGAACAAGCCCACCAATACGGTATTTTATCGGCAAGCACCTTTTTCGACGTGGGCGTACTGCTTCAAAATGCATCTAGGTTCAATGTAGCGAACGATGCACTGTATGTTGCATTAGATGGTTATACTCGACACGGCCAGCTTGTTGAAATGGCAAACACCCTACACCACCTTGGAACGGCGCAACGTTTTCTAGGCAACTACGACCAATCAATTGGCTACCTGCGCCGGGCACAATCTATTGCGCAAACGCAAAACATTGTTTCATTGAATGCTAAAATTCAGATGGAACTTGGACTGGTTCAAATGGCGCAAGGTCAAGTTCAAGCAGCCCTTTATACCTTAAAAAAAGCATTAAACCTCTTCAGAGCGCAGCGAGATACTAAGAGTACTGCAGAAGGCCTTGCAACCATCGGCGATATCTTTGTTACATTAGGTCAGCTTTCAGAAGCCAACACTTACTATCAAGATGCACTGCAAATCGCTAAATCCAATAACGATAAAGCGCTTGAAGCTGAAACATTGGGTAAGTTTGGTGCACTGTTACTACTTGAAGGTAAAACAACTGAAGCTTCGAAAACCTTAAAACAAGCAATAAGCCTGCTAAAAGCGCAAGGCATTACGAGCGAAATATCCACTACTCAAGCATGGTTAGGCGAAGCGTTGGTGAAAACCGGTGAAACACAAGAAGGACTAGCGCTGCTAGAGGGTTCTCTTGCTTTTGCTAAATCCACCGGCCGTAAAAAACTGCTTCAACAATCTCGCCTTGCTCTTGCTAATGCCATGTTGTCCTTACAGCAGTTTGACGATGCATTAGCGTATGCTAAAAATGGCATTATTGATGCCAGACAGAGCACAGATTTACGTAGCCAAATGGATTTTCTTTCCATTCAGGTCAAAGCGTTGGCTGCGAAAGGTGAATTTAAGCGCGCATTAGATATTCAATCTGTATTACAAAGTATAAAAGAAGAAGTACTTAGTTCTGGAAGCGAAGTAGCTATTGCGCAGTTACAGGCAGGGATAGAAATTGAACGGCAAGCGCAGTCCATTCAAGTGCTGCAAAAAACCAAACAACTAGCCTTGGCGGAAGCCGAACAAACCAACCTTCGCACCACGCTATTTTGGAGCACCCTAATAGCAGGTTTGTTAACTCTTTTTCTTGTTTGGAGCCGCCTAACACAGCGCCAGCAAAACATTAGGCTTCGCCGCGAAGTTAAGCAGCGTACCAAAGAGCTAGAGCAAAAGAACTCCGAATTAGAAACCGCCTATAAAACCCTTGAGCAAGTCAGCCTACATGACTCATTAACCGGGTTGTATAACCGCCATTATCTAGAGTCCCAATTACCAGGTGAACTTAAGCGTAGCTCCCATGCCAACAAACACCAGCAGGGCAACAACGAGCGTAATCAAGATTTACTCTGCTTCTTGGTCGATATCGATCATTTCAAGCGTATTAATGACGAACATGGCCACTTAGCTGGCGATAAAGTGCTGAGTCAATTTGCTGATGTACTGCGGGATGTATTTAGACAAACTGATTTGCTGATACGCTGGGGTGGCGAAGAGTTTTTAGTCATATGCCGCCATTCAATGCGAGATGACCTTCCTCAACTTGCCGAACGGTGTCGTACTGCCGTAAGTGAAAACGTGTTTCACATTGATGGTGATAAGTCGCTTCGAGTTACCTGTAGTATTGGCTTTAGTATCCTTCCTCCAGTTGAACATTTGTCGTTTGAAGAAAGCTGGAAGAGTACGTTTGCGGTGGTAGATTACTGCCTTTATGCCACTAAGATGTCTGGCCGAAATGGTTGGATTGGGGTAATTGATACGAATAGAGCCCATGTTGGCGATGCACAACAAACCCCGCTAGATAAGAAATTTCATTTTAAACAGTCTTACATATCCACCTCGTTTAACACACTGTCGAGTATTCATTGGCCCGAAGAGTAGGAGCGTACATTATGTACAAAGGTAGATGCCACTGTCAGGCAGTACAATATGAATTGTCTGAATGTAGCGAAGATGAATTAGATGTAGAAACCTTATCTTGTGGCGACACGCTTCACTTAACCATTGCAGAAGCGCGCAAACATTTAGTGATAGATTGTGCGCCTTCTACTCTAGGCGAATTACAGTTGTCGCCAAACCAGAAACAGTTTTTCTGTAACGCGTGCTCAACACCTATTTATACCAGCGATCAACATGGCAATATTGCATTGCATGTCGCTTTTTACGGGCATGATCTATTGGCTAAGCATCATAGCCAGTTTCACATCCCGTAATAATTAGCAGTGTCAGGCAACAGCCTTATGGCTAGTTACCTACTACGACGAGCTCTTCAAATCATCCAAGTGGTACTTATCGATAAGCGAGTATAAGGTAGGCCGGGTGACACCCAATAGCTCAGCTGTCTTCGACATATTTTTATCTGCTTGATGATAGGCTCTACGAATAGCCCTACTTTCGGCAACCTCTCGTACTTCCCGAAGATTTAACGTCTCCGACTCTCCGCTGCCATCAACCGCAAATAAACCTAAGTCGTCAGGCTGTATTACCGTGCCCTCAGCCATAATAACGGCTGACTTCAGCTTGTTTTGCATCTCTCGAATATTACCAGGCCATTTATGGGCCAACATGGAATTAATCGCAGACTCAGAGAAGCTCTTTGCTTTAGCATTAAACTCTTCGCGATAAATATTAAGGAAAGTTCGCGCTAACAAGATGATATCTTGATCTCTATCTCGTAGCGGCGGGATCATGATTGGGATCTCGCCAATACGGTAATATAAATCTTCCCTAAAACGTTCGTCGGCTACCATGGCCTGCAAGTCTCTATGAGTAGCACAAATAACCCGAATATCCACAGGGATTTCGGCGCGCCCACCCACTCGCTCTATTATACGTTCTTGCAGGAAACGAAGCATTTTAGCTTGTAAGCCAATGGGCATGTCACCAATTTCATCAAGAAACAGGGTGCCACCTTGTGCGGTTTCAATTTTTCCAATGGTGGTTTTATTTGCCCCAGTAAACGCCCCTTTCTCATAACCGAAGAGCTCACTTTCTAGCAGGTTTTCTGGAATAGACGCACAGTTAATGGCTACGAATGGCTTGTCTTTGCGAGGGCTGTGTTCGTGAATACTGCGCGCAAACACCTCTTTACCGGTACCACTTTCCCCAAGCAACAGGGTACTTACATCAGTATTCGCTATTTTTTCAGCTTTGCGTACTACTGTTTGAATAGACTCACTATTACCAATAATACGGCTCATTCCAGAGCGCACTTTGGTTAATATACTGTTTTCTAACTCTAACTTGGCCAAGTTAAGGGCACGGAATACAAGTAGCTTTATAGTGTCGGAATCGATAGGTTTCTGGTAAAAATCGTAGGCACCAAAATTTATCGCCTTCAGCGCATTTTCTTTATCGTTATTGCCCGTTACCACAATGACTTTGGTTCTAGGCGCTAAGGAAATAATATCCTGTAGAATTCTTAAACCTTCTGATGCGTTAGCTGGGTCTGGCGGTAAGCCTAAGTCTAACGTGACTACTTTAGGCTCGTACCTACGCAATTGTGCAATTGCCGACGTATGATCGTCAGCAAAAACTACATCGTAGTCGGTTAAACTCCACTTTAATTGCTTTTGAATACCTAAATCGTCATCTACCACTAAAACGGTATCAGTCATTAGTCTGTTCCTGTGTTACTTCGTCCGTATCAACATAGGTTGGTTGTAAACGCATCTCTGCCTTGCTCAACTGAGCGTGAAGGCTAGCGTAAAACAACTTCCTTTCCCTGGTTCACTTTGAACGCTTATCTTACCACCAATAGATTCAATGTACGTTTTTGCATCATAAGCACCAATACCCATTCCGGCATTACCTTTCGTTGTATCGAAAGGTTTAAACAACCGATTTTCAATAAATTCTTGATCCATGCCCGTCCCCGAATCTTCAATCATTACGTACTGTATATGGTTTTGGGGGTCGTGAGTAAATACAATATCTATAACGCCACTATCTTCCGTTGCCTGCTGTGCATTGCTTATTAGGTGATAGAAAACATTTGCGACTTTTTCTTTATCAATTAAAACTTTTTCTTCACTACTGCAATGAACTTTTGGAGTGGGGAATAGACCCATACATCGGTTTTCCACTACATCAGTAATGATGTGCGATAACAAACATGAGGTATGCGCCCCATCGTCGTTCACTTTCTTATCGGTTAACTGTTTCAACATTTTATCCATACGGGCTTTCGTATGTTTTAATGTTTCGAACGTATCTTCAATAAACTCTGGGTTATGTTTATGTTGCTGTGCGTTCGCAAGAATTAAATCAACTTGCGCCATCACGTTTTTTAAATCGTGTACAACAAACGCAGACATTCTATTAAACGCAGCGAATTGTGCGTTTTCTGCTACCAGCTTTGACGCCTCGTGATGGAAAACAAACATACTCACCTGCTCGGTGATAGCGTTTAAATAATCTCTTACTTCCCAGTTTAAACTTAGCCGCTCTTTGTCCCCTGCTGCTAGTACAGCAAACCCCCAAATTTCGTCATTTTTATAAAATGGCAGATACAGCTGGTAACCCCAGGCTTTCAAAGCCTCTCCGTCAATTTGTAAGCCTTTATAATGAAAAGGCTTCGCCCGGTATTCATGAACATCTACCAACCAAGTATTCGACTTACAGTACTCGGTTAAATCACGAATTATCGTTGCGTCTTCTTCAGTGGTCGCTAGAGGGTTTACTTGCGCCAACTGTTCAAAATCATTGTTAACCCGTTTATATAACTTACCAGAATCATACTCGATAGCTTCCAATATGCCTCGTAATGCACTCTCATGGACAGTATTGGGTACATCCATAGAACTAGAAAGTGTTTTGGTTAACTTTATCCACTCTACACGGTAGTCAAACTGGTTGGCAAAAAAATGTTTGGTGATAAAAACCTTACACTTTGTTCTAAACGAATTAGACAGAAAAACGGTTACCAATAGCGCTAAAGACAGCACCACCAGTATGGTTTGCACCATGGCCCCCCAACTTCCACCTACATAACTAATAGCATACCCAATGATAGCCATAATGAAGAGGTAGGCGCCCGCCACCAACAATAACGAACTATGCAGTACGACATCTCTGGAAATAAAAATATCGACGCCCCAGTGCTTTATACGTCGAATGGCAATGATTAAAAATGGGATAAGCAGGAAATAAATATAACCCCGAGCGGCAATATAACTAACCTCAACCTGGTTCACCATGGTGGCATTCGCGTAGGTTACAAAATCGAAAAGGTGGGTAGCGCCTAGATACAAAATTAACGGTTTATATGCCCATTGGTCGGCATCCGCTTGACGATATATAACTTCCAACAATATCAGTACTTCAAGCGCTAAAATAATCAGCATCAAGTAACGCCAAGAAGCGTCAATCCACAATACATGAGGAAGCACTAAGGCTATGCAACCGGGCAATAAAATGAAAAGGGTTGTTGGACGGCGCAGCACATCAAACAGGTTGGTAAAATTATCTTTCAGACATCCAGCGAGAAACAGCAACCAAGCCACCTGCCTGAGCGCATCGATTGTGAGCAACCAAGAAAGGCTAATAGGGCCAAACAACACAGTAATCATACTGGTAGACCAAAACAGCGTAGTCGCTGTGGCCAGTACCAGCAAATGATTGGCTAACCCAGGCTTTCGTACTGCAAAAAGTAATAGCATTAACAGCAAGTAAGCCAAACTGTTAAGGGCATAGCCTATATCTGAAATCATCCTTTTTTTCTCACCCAGCTTTTTATTATTTTTGAGGTTCTGGTTTTATTAAGTGGTGCAGGCAGCCTAGTTTCGCTGCCTGCCTAAGCTAATGAATTAGCGTTTTTTCAGCAATAATGAACCAATTGAATAACCTGCTCCAAAGGAACATAAAACACCTACATCACCGGTCACCAAGTCTTCGTGGTTTAAACCGAAGGCAATAACCGAGCCAGCTGACGCCGTATTTGCGTATTCATCCAACACTATAGGCGCTTCATCAGCAGTAGCATCGCGACCTAACAAGCGCTTGATAATAAGCGTATTCATGTTGATATTTGCTTGATGCAACCACCAACGTCTTACATCCGTTGCCGTCAGCTCATGTCTATTTAAGTGGCTTTCTATATGACTAGCAGCCATTGGGCACACTTCTTTAAATACTTTACGTCCTGCTTGATGGAAAAGTTTATCGGCGCCGTAAGGGTCTACATCTTCTGCACGAGTAACATAACCAAAGTTAGAACGAATCGTGTTCGAAAACTTAGTTACCGCATTTGTACTTAGTACATCGTAACTATGTTGACTGCTCACTGTGGCGGCAGTTTCTAACACCGTGGCGGTGGCTACATCACCAAAAATAAAGTGACTGTCTCTGTCGGTATAGTTTATCTGCGGTGACACCAACTCGGGGTTAATCACTAATACACACTTGGCATTGCCAGCACTTAGCATTTCATAAGCGCGGTGCATACCAAACGTGGCAGCAGAACATGCCACTAGCATGTCGAAACCAAAGCCTTCAATGCCTAGCGCTTCTTGCACTTCAATCGCAATAGCTGGGTAAGCACGCTGGGTATAAGCACAAGAAACAATGACAGCGTCAACATCTTGAGCTGTTTTATTTGCAGATGCTAAGGCTAACTTAGCTGCTTCTACCGCAATTTCAGCTTGATGAGATAGCACTTCATCTTCGCGAGCCTCAATTTTTGGCTTCATGCGCGTAATGTCGAGCGCGCCTTCTTTTTGGTAAATATATCGGCTTTTTATCCCTGAAGCCTTTTCAATAAACTCAGCACTAGAGTAAGGTTTTGCAGTAACCTGCTGAGCTTCTATTTCCGCTTTATGTTGTTCGTTGAACATATCAACATAGGCGTTATAACTGTCTACTAGTTCCTGATTTGAAATACTGCTTTCGGGGTGCCAAACACCCACACCGCTCACTACGATCTGTTGAGACATCTGCATTCTCTTTTTCTATTATTTCAGTTTAAGCCCTACGGCCATGACATAACGACGAAATAGGATAAGTGAAATAAGACAGACTGTTAGCAGGCAACCACAATCTATACTCAATATATTCAGGCGCTGATGCCCTGCACTTATCGTTTCGATGTTAATACGTATACTGATAGCTTAACTCAAACCATGACGTATGTAATCACTGCTCAACGATTTCAGCGAAGTACACATTGAAACGGGTTTTCTTAAGACATAAAAAACGGCGCCATCGGCGCCGTTTTATTAAGGTATTTTTAACTGTTACATTAAGCCCAAGCTTTAAACTGGTAATTCACTTAGTATGTTGTACCTAGTTTTTTCCTACTTGGCTTTTGGGCTTAGCTTTGAGGCCTAGCCTTCTAAAACCTTCTGTAGCCAGCTATTTCCACTTAGTTTTGCGTAATTTGCCATACTGTGACAGTACCGCTCACTTCGTTACCCACGAGTAATAAAGGAACACCACTGGCGCTCTCATCAGCACTAACAAATACAAGACTTTCAGGGGCTAAATCGCCAATAACGTCCGTCGCCTCTAGGCCTTCTGTTAAATCACGGTTGATAATATAATCAGCAAACTGAACATCATAAGGGTTAGTTACGTCATACACGAATATGCCGCCCATACGCTCAGTACCTACAAACGCGTATGTTCTGTCGCCGATAACGCCTACCGTTAATGCTTCAGGCTCTGGACCTTTATTCTCAGAGCGTGAATCACCTTCATTGGCATCGTCACCATTATTAAACAACGCACCATGCACTGACGCGGTAATGCGCTCGAAGTCATCCCCTGAGTCGTAAACAGCTAAACCATTTTGATCCCAAATGGTGAAAGAGCGTGAACCATAAGCATACGCTGCATCATACTCACCGTTACCATCTTCATCACCCATGCCAATGGTCACAAGCAAATCATCGGCTTCACCAGTGGCTTGTAAGTCGGCAAGTTCAGAATTCGCTTCTGCTGTTAAGTCTTCAACCTTAATTTCATCAAGGTAAGCTAAACAGCCATCTTCCTCGTCAAATTCCAATCCACCGTCGCTTAAACACGTTGCTTCATCAGCAGAGTCAAAGAAGTATTCGCGAGCATCACCTTCATTCGCAGTTACAATGAAAGTGGCATCTTTCCACGAAAAGTTAGCAATGGTATCTGGTTGGTACACACCATATAGGCCGTCGTACTGACCAAAGCTAACACTGCTATCTTCTTGAATATCGATATTCAATCCTGACCAACTTTTTACGCCTAAGCCAACCACTTCAACCGTTAGTTCTTCAAGATCAACAATGGCTAAACCATTATTTTCTTGCAAGCTAACGTAAGCTACATCATTGGTGCTAGTAATATATTCAGGCTCTAAATCCTGAGCTACAGTAGTAGCAATCTCAACGCCTTTAATTGTACGACCACTAGGATTAGGGAACATCATGCCCTGTGCAACTAAGTCTTCTTGGGTGCCGTTAAAACCAGTGAAGCTCACTGAAGTCGCCGTTTCTTCAGGCTCGCCACTGGCTAGAATATTAATGACCGAAATAGAACCTTCAGGGTCAACGGTATAATCATCAGACGGCTCACCTTCGTTAGCCACCAATACTTTTCCGCCATCTGGCGTGAACGTCACCATGTCAGGTAAAGCGCCTACAACGACTGAATCAAGAAATACTGGTGCAGAGCTATCTAGGCCGTTATAGAAAAGAATGTAACCATTATCGGTCTTCACGTCTGCAGGCACTGCTACCGCCATCAAATCGCCGCTAATAGCAATACTGGTTAGGCTACCTAATGCAACGCCGTCAATGTCGGCAGGCAGTGAAATATTTGTCACGGTAAGGTTAGTAGTATTGATTGGATCGCTCATTGCGGTCGTACCTACGGTATCCGCAGCAATAACTGCAATGGCGTTAGTGGCACCATTAGTGGCGTAAATAGTTTGGGTTGCCGCATGATACTGCACAATTTCTGCAGACGTTAAGTTGCCTAAAAATGCGCGGGCAACAACGTCAAGGGAAACACCTAATGAAGCATCGCTACCATCAACACCATCACTGCCGTCAGAACCCGCTTCACCTTGTTCCCCCTGAGGACCTTGAGCACCTGTTTCGCCCTGTTCACCATCATCGCCATCTAGACCACAACCAGAAAGGGCTGCTGAGATAAGAAGCGCTAAAACGCCGTATTTGAATTTTGACTGCGCAGACATTTGATTTCCTTTTTATCATGTTGTTACGCCAAACCTCAGCTTGCCGACAGGGTTGCTTAGCCCTCGCTTCTACAGCGTGAACGAACCTATGACATACAATGTAGATTTAGCTATTATTTTAATTACATCTGTATATAAGCTAGAGCCAGTGTATGACACAAATATTAATTTGGCAAAAGGGTAAATTTACAAATGAATAACACCACGATTTGTAGTATTAATAGAAGCTAATATTGGTCTGCTCTAGCGCCCTATGCGTAAGCATTAACACACGCCGCAACTCACTAATATTTCTCTATTTCGCGAAAAACAAGGATTACAATATGAAGTTGAGGTTTACCGCATCTATCGCCGCCGTAGCGCTTGCGTTGTCAGCTTGTGCCACATCCCCCACAGGTCGCAATCAAGTGCTGTTGTACTCTGAATCTGAATTGGAGGAAATGGGTGACCAAGCATTTAGCGGAATGAAAGAAGAGCTTAAAATCTCGAACAAGGCTGTTCAAAATAGTTATGTTGAGTGCGTGGCTAATGCGATTACCGCCAAAGTGCCCACCAACGTGTTTGACGGGGTTTGGGAAGTCGTGGTTTTTGATGACGAACAAGTAAACGCATTCGCGTTACCTGGGGGCAAAATTGGCGTTTATACCGGTCTATTGAATGTAGCGGAAAATCAGCATCAGTTAGCCGCGGTAATTGGCCATGAAGTAGGCCATGTAATAGCCGAACATGGTAATGAGCGTATGTCACAATCAACACTTATCAATATGGGCACGCAAGCTGCCGGGGCTGCACTAGCCATGAATGAAGTGTCTCAAAGTGCCCCCATTATGGCTGCCATCGGTTTAGGGTTACAGGTTGGTGTTCAACTACCGTTTAGCCGTACACATGAATCTGAAGCCGATATTATTGGTCTGCAGTTGATGGCAATGTCGGGCTTCGATCCGCGCCAGTCGGTAAATCTATGGCAAAATATGGATGCGGCAAGCAACGGCGAACAACCTTTAGAACTGTTATCTACTCACCCTGCTCCGCAAACCCGAATCAGTAACTTGCAAGCTAATATGAATGCGGCCTATGCCGATTATCAGGCATCGCCGAGTAGGCCTAACTGCGGATAGTTTTTTAACTATTCAGCCACATGAAATTTTAGCCAAAAAAAACGCCACATTAATGTGGCGTTTTTGTATCAGAAAATAAAAACTTATTCGCTGTCGTTCTTGTGAAGATGCACATCCATTTGTGGGAATGGAATTGAAATACCTTCTTGGTCGAAACGAAGTTTAACTTGCTCAGTGAAGTCAAACTTAACGCCCCAGAAGTCAGACGCTTTACACCATGGACGAACCACGAAGTTAACGCTGCTATCAGCTAATTCAGAAACGGCAACCGTAGGGGCTGGTTCGCTAAGAATACGCTCATCCGCACGCACCATTTCGTTAAGAATTTCTTTCGCTTTACGCAAGTCAGCGTCGTAACCAATACCAACAACCATATCAACACGACGGGTTTCTTTCGCCGAGTAGTTGGTGATGTTATTGCTATAAATACCGCCGTTAGGAACAATAATTTCTTTATTATCTGGCGTAGTCATAGTAGTAGTAAAGATACCAATCTTGTTAATAGTACCTGCTGTACCGCCCGCCTCAACAAAATCACCTGATTTAAACGGCTTAAATACTAATAGCATTACACCGGCAGCAAAGTTTTTAAGTGAATCTTGTAGTGACAAACCAATGGCTAAACCTGCCGCACCTAATATGGCAACAAGTGATGTAGTATCGACACCTAGCTGGTTTAACGACGCCACGATAACAAACAACATCAAAATAGCGCTAATGATGGCTTCTAAGAAATCCACCAACATTGCATCATACTTTGATTTTGCCATTAAACGGCGGAAAATAGATAAAATGAATCCTACAACGATTCGACCGATAACGTAGATGACAATCGCCATGGCAATGTTAATGCCCCATGGAATTGCATAGTCGTTAATATAGCGTTCTACATCACTCGATGAGAATAATGATAAGTTTTCTTCCATAATTTTGTCCTTGTTTTATCAAACGTTGTTCAAGCGAATGTAAGTTAGCAGGCTTTTAGATTAAGGCCAATAACTTTAGGGCTTTAAGGGCAATTTTTGGTCAAAAGTCTAACGCTTACGCGCCTTGAAACGCTAAAATGTTAGCCTAAAGTCGACTTTTTAACTGATTATTTTTTCTTCAATATAACTTTCGAGCTAAATCTGTGTTTTGTCGTAATTTCGTCATTAGGATGTCATTTAAAGATGACAATCTTGAAATTGCTTCGCAGTAGTTTACCGCTAAGTAGTGAGTCGGCCTCAAAGGACTAATGAAAAAAAACTTACGAGAATTGATGATTTTTTAGACCAATTGGTGTAATGTTTTTTGTCAAATAAGCAGGATGCTTTAAATAGTCTGCATAGCGCTGAAAATACATTCTAAAAAGAATGTGAACCGGTTATGACATTAGTCTGTATTTCTATTGTCATTTTTGTACAGCTTAGCAAATAGAATAAAAGGAATAATCTATGTTTTACTTTATATTACTGGCAATTATCGTAGCAGCATTGTTCTTATATTCATTAAGAACAGATAAAGGCGAACATACCAAATATGCTCGAAAAGACGGGCAAGCTTTACCTCCTCAGAGAAACGAAACACAAAACACATCTTCAACACCTTCGGCTGCGTAAATAACTAAAGTTTTTTCCACGCAGGCAAAAATGATGAAAAAAGTAGTATTTTATAACGCATTGTAGCGGTTTTCCGCTGCGATGCGTTGCATCAACTTGCCCTAGCCACGTATCATATCCAGATTATCCGCCATTATTAGTTATCCAATGCGCATACCAAGAATTTACTACCCCAACCCTATTCCACTGGAAGAAGAGTTTCAGTTAACCGAAGATGCTGGGCATCACATTGCAAGCGTGCTTCGGCTGAAAGCAAATCGCCCTATCGTACTTTTTAACGGTGACGGTAACGAGTACAGTGCACAAATTATTAATGTACAGCGGAAAAAGGTTTTTGTTGAAGCCGATGCGTGTCTATCTTTATCAAAAGAGTCGCCACTAAGTATTCATTTAGGCCAAGGGGTGTCTAAAGGTGACAGAATGGATACTGTTCTGCAAAAGAGTGTAGAACTCGGTGTATCTGAGATCACGCCTATTTTGACAGAGCGATGTACGGTTAAGTTAGATGAAGATAGGTGGGACAAAAAGCTGCAGCAATGGCAAAAGATTATCATTGGTGCGTGTGAACAAAGTGGCAGAAATACCTTACCAACACTTAATCCCCCTGTTGCGTTAAATAAATGGTTATCTGAATCCACAGCGAGCACGCGATTGGTATTAGCGCCTGGCGCAGAAAAGCCGCTAGCGAGACAGCCATATAATACCCAAGGTTTTCGACTATTAATTGGTCCTGAAGGTGGACTTTCTGAAAGTGAAATTCATCAAGCTAACGAGAGTGGTTTTACGTCGTGTAGCCTAGGCCCTCGAATATTACGTACTGAAACGGCAGCAATTAGTAGTATTAGTATATTGCAAGCCCAGCACGGCGATTTATAGTTCGTGTGGTTAGTGGTTTTTACAGGTTAAGTATTGGAAACTTTGCGTATTCCAATACTTGAACTAAATACTGAGTGCCCCCACTTACGTTTTAACGGTTTATATACTAAAACCAGCTTCAACTTTTATATGCGCCAACAGTAAAATAGCACCAACACTGCGTAGACCTGTTGCCTACTTATCTACCTATATCAAAGAGTGAGAACATACATGCACTACACCCTTGGCGTGATTATGGATCCTATCGCGGTGATCAAACCGCATAAAGACACCAGCCTAGCAATGATGCTTGAAGCCCAGCGCCGTGGCGCAACCGTACTGTACTTCGAACTCAAAGATATCTATATAAATAACGGTAAGCCAATGGGGTTGGCTAGAACGATAACTGTTCGAGATCAAGCCACAGACTTTTATACACTAGGTGAAGAACATACGGTTTCACTTGGTGATATTGATGTATTGCTTATGCGTAAAGATCCTCCTTTCGACAGCGAGTTCTTATATGCTACCCATATTTTGTCGCTTGCCCAAGATGAAGGCGCCTTAGTTGTTAATAACCCGCAAGCCCTGCGTGACTATAACGAAAAACTATTTACGTCGTTGTTTCCTGACCATATCCCTAATACGCTGGTAACGAATAACCAAAAACTTATTCGTGAGTTTCACGCTAAACACCAAGATATTATTTGTAAGCCACTTGATGGGATGGGCGGCACATCAATTTTCAGAGTGAAGCCAGATGGGAATAATTTGGGTGTTATCATTGAAACGTTAACCAACCTGGGCAAACGTTACATGATGGTGCAAGAATATTTGCCACAGATTAAAGACGGCGATAAGCGTATTCTTATTGTTGATGGCGAAGTCATTCCTTATTGCTTAGCCCGATTACCCACCAAAGGGGAAACTCGTGGTAATTTGGCTGCTGGCGGAACCGGTAGACCTCAAGAGATTTCAGAAACCGACCGCGCGTTAGCTGAAGCAGTTGCACCGACGTTACGAGACAATAATATTTTATTTGTTGGACTAGACGTTATTGGCGAAAAAATTACAGAAATAAACATTACTAGCCCAACCTGCGTAAGAGAAATAGAAGGTCATTATAATATTAATATTATGGCCTCGTTATTCGACGCAATTGAGAAACGCCTTTCAAACAAATAGCGTTTTGGGCACTAAAAGTATGTGAGTGAGAAGTTGAGGAAAAAATGACAGAACTGAAAAGCTTACAAAACCACTTTCTAGTAGCGATGCCGTCGCTGGATGATCCTTATTTTTCTCGCTCTCTCACTTATATTTGTGAACACAATAAAGACGGTGCCATGGGGTTGGTGATAAATCAGCCTTCCACCATGAACTTGAAAGAGTTGCTTGAGCAAACCGACAAAGATTTAACTGTTGCAGAAGATAAAGCCGAGCAAATTATTCTGGCTGGCGGACCGGTAAGCCAAGAGCGAGGTTTTGTACTGCATTCCAATCAAAGTGGTTGGGACTCTACATTAACGCTATCGCCAGAGGTTTCAATTACTACGTCAAAAGATATTTTATCTGCGATTGGCACCAATACTGGCCCTGACTCATCAATTATTGCATTAGGTTATGCTGGCTGGACTGCAGGGCAACTTGAACAGGAAATGCAAGATAACTCATGGCTAACTATAGAAGCCGACGAGGATATTCTATTTAACACGCCTATCCATAAAAAATGGCAGGCAGCGGTTAATAAATTAGGTGTAGATGTGTGGCAACTTGCCCCTGGGATTGGACATGCCTGATATCGGTAGCAGAACTATACTCGCGTTCGATTTCGGCACTAGAAGTATTGGTGTGGCGGTTGGACAAGAAATTACTGGAACAGCCTCACCGCTTGCAGCACTCAAAGCCCGAGATGGTATTCCAGATTGGAATGTAATTGAGAAGCTTTATGAAGAGTGGCAACCGCATCTTATTGTAGTTGGTTTACCTCTAAATATGGACGGTACAGAGCAGGAAGTGACACAGCGTGCCAAAAAATTCGCTAACCGCTTACACGGCAGATTCAAAGTGTCGGTAGATTTATGTGACGAAAGACTCACCACAACAGACGCAAAGTCTATGCTTTTCGAACTTGGCGGCTATAAAAAGCTAACCAAGGAAAAAATAGACAGCGTGTCTGCCTGCGTAATTTTCACCAGCTGGGTAGAAAACCAATACGGCGACTAGCTATCGCCATTTCTTGGACACCCACCTTTTTAATCCCCAAAAACGCCTTTTAATTAAGCCTCTTTCTCAGTATCGACAATTGGACAGCCACAGTTAATAGCAACAACGCAATTCCCTGCGTTGGAGGCTGCTCCATTTCTTGTGCATTTATTGGAGACCCATTGTAGATAGTTGGACACACACAATTATCTTTTCTTGGACACCCATCGCAATAACTATTTAAAACTAATCAGATGTACCTTTAGGGCCTACTCTCTCCACATTGCCAGCACATATCAAAAGCAGCACCGTTAGGTTCATTACAACCTGAGCATACCCAAGGAAATTGCTGAGGTGCTTGATGGCTGTCCATAAGCGAACTCACCACTTTATTCGCTCGAACAGACCAAGACTCGTCAACCAACCAAAGTTCAGGTTGTGATTCTTGCCATGGCAACTCACCCATAGCCCCTCCAGCAAATTCATTTTTGACTAAATAAGGGATGGAGAGCGCATCTAATTCGCTCTTAACCGACTGAATCAGAAAGGGGTCTGGTGAGGTAAACAGCTTGATCAATAGCTTTAGTCATCCATATCTATTGAGACATTAGACAAAGTTCCAAGGCTTGAACCTTCACTGGAATCGAGCTTTATCATTAACCGGAGATCGTTAGGGGAATCAGCATGATGTAATGCCTGGTCTAAATCGATTTCTCCTTCTCGATATAAGTCATAAAGCGCCATATCGAAGCTTTGCATACCCAATTCTTTGCCCTTTTTCATAGCTTCTTTCAAGCTACCAATTTCATTGCGCTGAATTAAGTCTCGTACCAACGGAGAATTTAAAAGAATTTCAATTGCCGCAACCCTTCCCTTGCCATCTTTTGTAGGAAGAAGTTGTTGGGCTACAATCGCTCTAATGTTTTGGCTTAAGTCAAAACGTAGTTTGTCGTGTTGATCTTTTGGAGCCAAATGCATAATACGTTCAATTGCTTGGTTAGCGTTGTTTGCGTGAAGTGTCGCTACGCACAAATGCCCCGTATCGGCGAAAGACATGGCATATTCCATGGTCTCCATCGAACGTATTTCACCTATAAGAATAACGTCTGGTGCCTGTCGCAATGAGCTTTTCAATGCATCGTCAAATGAGTGGGTGTCTATACCCACCTCACGCTGTGTTATTACACAAGACTTATGTTCGTGCACAAATTCAATGGGATCTTCTATAGTGAG
Organism: Alteromonas sp. 1_MG-2023; assembly: GCF_030547075.1. Taxonomy (GTDB): domain Bacteria; phylum Pseudomonadota; class Gammaproteobacteria; order Enterobacterales; family Alteromonadaceae; genus Alteromonas. The sequence goes on from NZ_JAUOQH010000014.1 coordinate 72,122, forward strand.
TATGTGCCCATAAGAATTACTGTTTCTATGGCCTATCAGTGCCGCTAAAGACGTTGATTTACCTGTGCCTGTACCACCTACAAAAAGCACTAAACCTCGTTTTGACATAATGATGTCTTTTAATACTGAGGGTAAACCTAAATCATCCACTTTAGGGATTTCGGTTACAATTCGACGTATTACCATGCCGGCCTGGTCTCGTTGCCAAAATGCCGAGCAACGAAAACGCCCTAATCCTTCCCTTACGATGGCAAAGTTGCATTCTTTGGACGAGTGAAAGGCTTCTTTTTGCTTATCATTCATCGCTTCATGAACAAGCGCTAACGCTTCTTCATCGTTAAATTTGTTTTCAGAGACTGGCGTTAGTTTACCGTGAACTTTGGCGCTAACAGGGAAACCTGCGGTAACGAATAAATCGGAAGCAGACTTCTCTACCATTTTTTCTAAAAAGCTATCTAGCATTGTTCGTCCTTAGAAATTGCTCATAGATTGTTTATCTTTCGATTTAGCCGCGGCATCTTCTTTGGTAATTGCCCCCAACGCCAATAAACGTTGTAGGCACTGATCCATAGTTTGCATGCCCGTAGCTTGCCCTGTCTGAATAACAGAGTACATCTGCGGAACTTTATCTTCACGAATAAGATTTCGAATTGCAGGAATACCCACCATAATTTCGTGGGCCGCTATTCGCCCTCCCCCTACTTTTTTCAGTAGTGTTTGAGAAATTACTGCCCGAAGTGATTCTGACAACATAGAACGCACCATCGCTTTTTCTTCAGCGGGGAATACATCAATAATACGGTCAATGGTTTTAGGGGCCGAGTTGGTGTGCAAGGTGCCAAATACAAGGTGGCCAGTTTCAGCCGCTGAAATGGCTAAGCGAATGGTTTCCAAATCCCGTAATTCACCAACAAGGATAACATCTGGATCTTCACGTAATGCAGAGCGAAGTGCGTTACTAAAAGAGTGGGTGTCTCGATGTACTTCCCGCTGGTTTATCAAGCTCATTTTATTTTCATGCACGAATTCGATAGGATCTTCAATGGTAAGAATATGCTCTCGTTTATGCGAGTTTATATGATCGACCATAGCAGCAAGCGTCGTACTCTTACCTGAACCCGTGGCGCCAGTAACCAGAACAATGCCAGTAGGTTGGTTTATTATCTCTTTGAATATTTCAGGCGCACCTAGATCATCAAGCGTGAGTACGGTGTTAGGGATAGTACGAAGAACCGCTGCCGCCCCGCGATTTTGCACAAAAGCATTGACACGAAAGCGCGACAAGCCGCTAATTTCGAATGAGAAATCGGTTTCCAAGTTCTCTTCATACTCTTTGCGTTGCATGTCGTTCATTATTTCATAAATAAGTGCATGTACTTGTTTATGATCTAAGGCGGGTACATTAAGCTTACGCATTTCTCCGTCTACGCGGATTAGAGGCGGCAGACCCGCTGATAAGTGCAAATCTGACGCGTTATTTTTAACGCTGAAAGCCAAAAGTTCGGTAATATCCACAACAACTCCTTTAAAAGGTGAACAATGCAAACAATAGCAGAAAGACTCAATAGTGCACGACAGGATGTGCGCCTAGCCACTGCCAACGCTAATCGTCCACCAAATTCAGTTAAATTGCTAGCCGTGAGTAAAACAAAACCGGTATCGGATATTATGGCAGCGTATGAAGATGGACAACGTACATTCGGTGAAAACTATATACAAGAAGGCGTTGATAAAATACAACACCTATCGGAATTTAACGATATTGAATGGCATATGATTGGCCCTGTTCAATCAAACAAGACTAAAATAGTTGCTGAGCATTTTGATTGGGTGCAGTCGGTTGATAGAGAAAAGATAGCTCGCCGCTTGAATGAGCAACGCCCGGAAAGCTTGCCGCCACTTAATGTTTGCATTCAGGTTAATATTGACGATGAAGCGAGCAAGTCTGGCGCAAAGCCAGAGGAAATTGATGAACTGGTTAAATTTATCAGCCAACAAGACAAACTTTGTTTACGTGGACTTATGGCAATCCCTAAAGCCAATCCGGACAACCATGAACAAGCGAAAAGCTTAAGCGCTCTAAAGGAATTGTTCGACCGATACCATACAAACTTGACCAATTTTGATACCCTGTCCGTAGGAATGAGCAGTGATATGCAAAGCGCCATCGCTCACGGTTCAACTATGGTGAGAATTGGCACTGCAATATTCGGTTCACGCAACTAATTTAAACGTTATTCACTTAACGCGGTTAGTTTTTCAACGTACAAGAGGATTCATATGCAACAAAAGAAATTGGCATTTATAGGCGCAGGAAACATGAGCCGCAGTATCATCAGCGGTTTAATTCAATCCGGCTATGATAAGACACGCATCTTAGCCAGTAACCCGTCTACGCCTAAACTTGACAAGTTAAAAGAAGATTTCGGTATTCAAATTACCCAATCAAATGATGAAGCTTGTCAGTTTGCCGATGCTATTGTGCTAGCCGTGAAACCCCAATTAATGGGTGATATGTGCGCTGAACTTCAAAAGAAAAACGATTTATCTGACAAGCTTTTCCTAAGTATTGCAGCTGGCCTACCTGTTTCTCGGTTACAGGAAATGCTTGGAGGGGATTACCCTGTAGTGCGTATTATGCCGAATACGCCGAGTTTACTCGGTAAAGGTATGTCGGGCATGTATGCCGATAGTACCGTGTCAGAAGATAACAGAACTTACGTTGATGATGTAATGAACAGCGTAGGGGAAACGGTATGGGTTGAAGAGGAAGATGGTATTAACGGCGTTATTGCTGCAGCGGGCAGTAGCCCTGCTTATTTCTTCTTGTTTTTACAAGCTATGCAGGAAGAAGCCATCAATATGGGCTTCGACAAAGCGCAGTCTCGCTTAATGGTGCAACAAGCCATGTTGGGTGCCGCAGAAATGGTTTGTCACAATCCTGACCTTGAATTAAGTGAACTTCGGGCCCAAGTTACCTCTAAGGGCGGAACGACTGCAGCGGCAGTCAATACGCTTATTGACGAAGGTTTAAATGATACCGTAAGTAAAGCGATGCGCGCTGCGGTAGCTCGCGCTGAAGAAATGGCAAAACAGCTTTAACGTTTTTAGGAACATCAAAACATGAATGCAACGGTTTTTCTGGTAGATACACTATTTGGTTTGTATTTAATGGTGGTTATCTTACGCCTGTGGTTGCAATTGGTTAGGGCTGATTTTTACAACCCTATGAGCCAATTTATTGTAAAGGCCACACACCCAATTGTGGGGCCGTTGCGCAGAATAATCCCTTCTATTGGACGCTTCGACACCGCTACTTTCGTGCTAGCTTTAGTTGTTGCTGCGTTAAAAATAATTACTCTGTCACTTATGGCTGGCGGGACGTTAAACCCGCTAGGCATTGCAATCTTTGCGCTGATAGAAGTGGTAAAAGAAACTCTTTCCATCATGTTCTGGGTGCTCATTCTACGGGCTATTTTAAGCTGGGTTTCGCAAGGGCAAACGCCTATCGACTACCTACTCTACCAATTAACTGAACCTTTCTTGGCTCCCATTAGGAAAGTTATCCCACCTTTGGGTGGGTTAGATTTGTCGGTGCTCATTGCCATTATTGGGCTGCAATTTTTGCAGTTACTCCTTCAAGATACGTTCAGGTTCTTTTAAAAACCTGATCCAGTAAGGTAATGATATGAAAAAAGTTAGCGCAATAATATTTGGTTTGATTGGAAGCTTAGTGCTAAGCATAGGCAATTTAGCGCATGCCGAACAAAAACAGCAACTAGGCGAGTGGGATGTACATTACATGGTAGTAAGTACTCCCTTTCTTACGCCCGATGTTGCTGCATCTTATGGCATAGTGAGAAGTAAGTTTAATGCTTTGGTTAATATTTCTGTGCTAGATGCTGTAACAGGTACGGCTCAACGAGTATCAGTTTCTGGTACCGCCAAAAATTTAATAGGCACAACTAAGACACTCACTTTTAAGAAAGTAGAAGAAGGTGACGCTATTTATTACCTAGCAGTGCTACCTTTTAGAGACAGAGAAAACTACCGATTTAGTATCGATGTACAACGTGGAAATACGTCGCACACCTTAAATTTCAAGCAAGAAATGTTTGTTGATGATTAAGACGCAAGTCAGTAAGTCTTCGATGTGATTTTTCAAAAATGATGAACGGCGAGTGTATGCTCGCCTTTTTTGTGTCTGCCCCAAAAGCTGGACACCCACATAATATAGAATTAGATATAGCAAACGTTCGACACTTTATATAACTTGTCACTATCGAACTTATAGAACTGGACACTCACAGATTCACCAAATAGAATTTTCCCTCAAACTATCCCCTAGTCCAGTATATTTAGCTTATTGATTAACTCATTATCTCAACATCTACTTTAGGTTGAGTACCCATATGCCGCGCCCAAGAAAGTCTTTAATTTGTCTACAAAATACGCCTTATTATCACTGTGTATCCCGGTGCGTGAGACGAGCATTTCTATGCGGCGCAGACCATTACTCAGGAAAGAGTTATGAGCACCGGCGTAAGTGGGTAGAAGACAGGCTGATGAAATTGGCAAGCATATTTTCAATTGATGTATGCGCCTATGCCGTGATGAGCAACCATACTCACCTTGTATTGCATGTGGATAGAAATGAAGCGTTATCGTGGACAACCGAAGAAGTATTAACTCGTTGGCATTCATTGCATAAGGGGACTGTACTGACCCAACAATTTATGCAAACTTCACAACGTGTAGCTCTTACGGAAGCCCAGATAAGTACGGTCATCTCAATGGCAAACATTTATCGACAAAGGTTGTACGATATTAGTTGGTTCATGAGGCTACTTAATGAACACATTGCTCGTGAAGCTAACAAGGAAGATGAATGTACTGGACGCTTCTGGGAAGGTCGATTTAAATCTCAAGCATTGCTTGATGAAGCCGCGCTGGCGGCATGTATGGCCTATGTTGATTTAAACCCGCTTCGAGTAGGCCTGGCGGATACACCAGAGTCATCTGAATTTACTAGCATAAAACGCAGAGTGAACGCTGCTCAAGTTGGAAAGCAACCAAAGTTCTTATACCCTTTCGTGGGAAGCTCATATCAAAGCACAAAAGGAATACCTTTTAATTTAGAGGACTATCTGACCTTAGTTGATGAGACAGGTCGAGTTATTAGCGCGAATAAATCTGGTGGTGTAGTTCAAAGTACATCCACTATATTGCAACGTACAGGTTTATTCCAGATAGATTGGAACAACATGGTCACCGGAATTGAGAAAAAGTTTTCAACCTCTATTGGCCTTTCAATAGCGAAGCGAAGGCTCACCCACCTCCAAGCTGGATGATTTTACTCAATTTCGTTTTCTCCCTTCCTTTTCAACCGGGCAGAGATAGTAGATTACTGCTGTGGGTAGCTGCGCGTTCGAATACCTCTTTCCAAAAGATTTTTGTCGAAACTACCTATATAGAATTGCATTAACTCGCCAAATTAAGCTTTCAATTTTTATACTTCAAGCCTCGTTGTTCACCTAATGTTGTAATAAAATACGCATTCAAAACTGTGAGTGTCCCAATATTTTCTTCTATTTTTGCTGTATCAATCCTTTACCCCCAAAGCATACTGGTAAATAATCTTAAGATACTGGTCGGGCAAGTTTGTGGCTGTCCGAATAAAACTAGTTGTCCGAATAAAAATTATAACGAGAATAACCATGACCAACGCATATCCCCACCTACTTGAACCATTAGATCTCGGCTTTACCACGTTAAAAAATCGCACTTTAATGGGCTCGATGCACTTAGGCCTTGAAGAAGAGAAAGGTGGCTTTGACAAGCTTGCAGCCTTTTATGCAGAGCGAGCTAAAGGTGGTGTGGCACTTATCGTAACGGGTGGGATCAGCCCTAACATTTCTGGCTGGGTAGCCCCTTTTGCAGGAAGAATGACAGCCAAGCGTCATGCTAAAAAACATAAAGTGATTACTGAGGCTGTACATGCAGAAGGCGGTAAAATTTGTATGCAAATTTTGCACTCGGGTCGTTACGGATATCACCCTCTAGCAGTATCAGCTTCCCCAATGAAGTCGCCAATTACCCCTTTTAAACCAAGAGCTCTATCCTCAAAAGCTGTGACAGGCACAATTAAGGACTACGTAAATTGTGCTGCTCTTGCTAAGGAAGCTGGGTACGATGGTGTGGAAGTGATGGGCTCTGAAGGTTATTTAATTAACCAGTTTTTAGTAAAGCGAACTAACCATAGAGACGATGAGTGGGGTGGGTGTCTAGAAAACAGGGTCAAAATCGCGGTCGATATTGTCAAAGGTATCCGTGAAAAGGTAGGCACTGATTTCATCATTATTTATCGCCTATCAATGCTGGATTTGGTTGAAGGTGGCGCAAAATGGAATGATGTTGTTTATCTTGCAAAAGAGATAGAAAAAGCCGGTGCTACGCTGATCAATACAGGTATTGGTTGGCATGAAGCTCGCGTACCAACTATCTCTACTTCTGTGCCACGCGCAGCGTTCACGTGGATAACACAGCGGATGAAAAAGGAAGTATCGATACCGCTTGTTACCACTAATCGAATTAATACACCTGAAGTGGCGGAAAGCGTCTTAGCCGATGGTCATGCTGACATGGTGTCAATGGCGCGGCCATTTCTAGCCGATTCTCAATTTGTAGCCAAAGCGATGCGCAATGAGTCTCAGCTAATTAATACCTGTATTGCATGCAACCAAGCATGTTTAGACCATGCATTTGAACAAAAACGTGCTAGCTGTTTAGTCAACCCTCAGGCCTGCTACGAAACAGAACTCACCTTTACTCCGGTAACGCATAGTAAACAGATTGCAGTGGTGGGAGCTGGCCCTGCAGGTCTTGCATTCGCTATGTACGCTGCAGATAGAGGGCATAAAGTCACCCTATTCGACAAAGCAAGTGAGCTTGGTGGGCAATTCAACTATGCGAAACAAGTACCTGGAAAAGAAGAGTTTTACGAGACTATTCGCTACTTTAGCAATCAACTTGAGCGCACCGGCGTTACAGTAACACTTAATACCGACGTGACCTGTGAACTTCTCACTGAAAGTGGTTTTGATGAGGTTGTCTTAGCTACGGGTATTAACCCTAGAAAGCTAACTATCGATGGTGCAGACCATCCAAAAGTCATGAGTTATATCGATGTGTTACGCGACCACAAGCCTGTGGGGCAAAAAGTAGCTATCGTTGGGGCGGGTGGCATCGGGTTCGATGTAGCCGAGTATTTAGTTGAAGACAAAGAACTATCGCTCAACACTGATAAGTGGCTGTCTCATTGGGGAATTGATAAGAACTATACCAATGAAGGCGCGCTTACTGAGAAAAAATATACTCCATCAAGTCGAGAGGTATTCTTACTGCAGCGCAAGACGTCTAAAGTTGGTAAGGGCTTAGGCAAAACGACTGGCTGGATCCACCGCCAATCATTGAAGCTTCATAATGTGCAAATGGTAAATGGTGTAAGTTACGAAAAGGTTGATGATGAAGGTTTGCATGTACTAATTAATGACAAACCTAAATGCTTAGCTGTAGACAACGTTATCGTGTGTGCGGGACAAGAACCGTTCAAGCCTTTGCAGGCGCCGCTGGAGGCTGCCGGTGTGAGTGTCCACATTATAGGTGGAGCCGATGTCGCCGCTGAATTAGACGCAAAGCGAGCTATTCGCCAAGGTGCTGAGCTAGCCGCTAAAATCTAAAGGTGAAAACTTTAAGGTGGGTGTCTCAGTTTAGTTTTATAAAAAAGAAGGGAAGCTAATTAGCTTCCCTTCTCTATATTTCTCATATTTCTTATATATTTACTAAAATTGGTCGAACATAATAGTGTTCCCATCAGGATCTTTCACGACGCAATGCCCTGGCCCTTCTTCGCCTTTAACTGGCACATCTATTTCAATGCCTTTGTCCATTAAGCGCTGCTCGAGTTCGCGCACGTCAGCGGGGTTGAAGGTTAAAATATTGCCTTCAAACATGCCCTCGAACAAACCAATCATGGTTTGCCCACTTTTCATGATAACCCACTTTTCTTCCACCGAACCGCATGACGGCATTGCCTCAAAGCCAAGTGTTTCATAAAACGTTTTCGAGGTGGCTATATCACTGACTGCTAAACTTAACGAAAAAAGCCCAGGTTGCACTGTGTTCTCCTAAGAACCTAACAGAATGAATTACATACTGTAGATAAGTGCACGAGCAAGATCACGGCAATTGGTCGCAAAGCGTTCAATTATTCTACAATAATTAGTGCTGCCACTCTTTTGTTAACACAACCGCTTCACCGTCCTCTACCTTCACTTCTTTACGCGACTCTTTACCTTGACTGTCCACAGCATAGAACTCATATACGGTTACTCCGGTGCCATGCTGAATACTCTCAATAATGCGTTTGGCTTCGAAATCAGGTGAAGATTTTTTTAATGCCCCACTAACATTTTCAGGCAACTGCGACCACTCAAGGTCTCTTTGTACTTCTACTACTTTCCATTCGTCAGCCACTTGTAGCATATCGAACTCAATTTCTCTACCATCGGCTAATACGCCTTCAACATCAAGATAAGTCTTGCCATGCTTTAGCTCTTTTTCCACTTCATTTACTGTGAAAGATGGCTCAATAGCTTTGATAGCGGTTAATGCATTGGCTGGAACCTCACTAATACTCATACTTACTTTTTCGTTTAGCGTGGCACCAATTTTAGCTTGCTCACCGTGATTAGCTTTTGGCGCAACGCTCTCCCCTACTTCCAATCGCGTAAACGTCACACTGGCGTAATCACCGTTAGCTTTATCTTCTTCCCAGTTGCCTGTTCCTAAACACGCCGGATACCAGAAACCTGGATCGTCTTTAGTGCTACATTGGTTATAGGCACCCGCTTTAAAGTAATTCCAATCTAGAGTGTAACCGTATGGATGGTCGTGTTCATCAAGGTTACCGTAAGCGTCTACAGCATTGGCGAGGTTGATTTTGTATTCAACGGTTTCGTGACCTTCAGCTTCGAAGGTTAAATACATCACATCACCGTGCACATTCACTACGTAGCTCAGTGCTTCGCCCAACGCTAGTCCAGCTTCACCCGGATCTTCAGGGTTTGTCCATAAGTTGCCCCACACTGGGTAAGCTATATCTCTTCGATTAGCATCATCTTTTGGAAGGTTTCTTTCGTAAGTCCAAAATACCGAGCCTTTTTCATGGTTAGGCCATTTTTTAAAATAAATTTTAAGCGGTTCGTTACCCCAACCAAAACCTTGTACCTTTTTTTCCCATTTACTGGCATGTATCTGACCAATAACCACGGAATAAGCAGGCGCTTTTTCAGGGTATTTCGCACGAAGGGCTACATGATTCACTTTTAACGTAGCTTCCATCTTGCCGCCTATTCGTCCGAATCGTTTCGCTATAGGGTTGCTCGCTACAGTGAAATTGTTCTTAGGAGACTTAGTTTTAATTCGTGTACTTTTTCCACGTAACATGTGGCGCAGTTCACTTCGCGTATTACTTGAATTCGCGGTTGTCAGCGCTTTGTTTGGAGACGTGAACACCATACCGCCATTTTCGTCTACGTAGAAAAAGTCAGGATGGGAAAAATCTTGGATGTCTTTAACTGACACACTATCCGGCTTTCCATCGTTATTTTCATCAGTCGGCAACGTAATGTTCCACTCACTCAAATCGAATTTATCAGCTGGAACATCATCGGCAATTGCCCCCACACTAAACACTGAAAATAAGAGCATTATAGCCGCATTACTATGGGTTGCTCGTTGAGGAAAAACTCTCATAAAAAACCTCTGCATTTATATTTAAAGCTTAATTTTAGTGTGGTATCTGCGCGATACGGTATTTGTAGCTTTTAAAACTGCAACTAATGGCATTACCAAAATACCATTAAATTTTAGTTGTTGCGCACAAACCAAGAACCACAAAACATTACCAACACTTAAAAAATGTAATACCAATTTAACATTTAAACAATTTAATTACAAAATACTTTCATTTAGTTTATCTGATTGTTTAACTTACAAACCCAAGGTGGCTGGTTCATGTTTGTGTCACTCGACATATAAAATTGCGAGCCGGTGCTCTGAGCTCAATGGTGGGTGTCCATGTTTAAGACGGTTAAGATCTCTAGATATTGTCCATAGACCGGCTCTGTAACGAAAGTTTAGTTTGTCAAAATTTCAGCAACTCATTGGGTGTGAAAGTGTGGGTGTCCATGTTTAAGGAGTGAGCAGGCTTTTATCGTGAAGAGGGTGTTCTGTTAGTCAGCTCAGACCAGCCTGTGCCCAACGGTGCAAAGTTGGGCTAGTTAAGCCGCTAGAAACTAGGCTCTACCAACTAGGCTTTCCCAACTATCAACTAACTTAAGCATCGAATACCTAGGTCTGCACAAAATAAGCACTCGACGCACTCAATGCTTGACTGACTAAGGTAATCAACAAAAGTAAATAATAGATATAATTAACAAAGCCTACCAACAACGTTCTTCAATGTGCTTGAAGGCATCGCGTGCTTCGAGGTAGAAATAAGGCGCGAGTTAACGTCAATTAACTCAAATTAAAAAAGTGTATTCCCGACAAGTCACCTTGCAACTCAACCAGCCTGTTCTACGTCAACCAGCCTGCTCTGTGCTCGACAGGTGGGCCATTTCATTGCGCCATGCCTTTTCGTAAGCGGGGCGTGACAAAACCCGTTCAGCGTATGACTTTACGTTGTCAAATTTAAGGTCAAGGTCACTGCTTTTTGCCCACAACAACACTTGCCCTGATACAACGTCCGCCATAGTAAACAAACTGCCGCATACGTATTCTTTATCGTCTAGGTAATGTGAGAATGCTGTAAGCGCCCGTTCAAACTCCCAGTCCGCGGTTTGCTGCATTTGCGCTATACGATGCTGCTTTGGTAAAGCAAAGTCGTGCTTTACCTTACTCCAAAGTGGTTGCTCTAATTCAGTAACGGCAAATATCATCATTTGCTCATACAGCCCACGTTCAAAAGTACCTGATGCAGGAATAAATTCGTGCATTGCATGCTTTTCGGCTAAGAATGTAACAATGGCAGCTGACTCACAGAGCGCGCCTTCGTCCGATACCAACACCGGTATTTTAGTTGCAGGGTTAAGTGCTTGGAATACAGCGTTAAGATGTTCACCAGCTTTTAAATTGACTACCTTATATTCATAAGGCAAGCCAATTTCTTCCAGTGCCCACGCAACCCTAACCGACCGAGTTTTAGGGAATCCATAAAGTGTATACATTGGTTGCTCCGCGTTTTGCATGTTTCAATTTAACAGTCTATGGCCAAATAGAAACTAAAACGCGGTACACACATTTTTAGGTATCTTGGCGACGTAAAAACACTATTTCTGTAGCTGTGCTTTGTGACTCACTATAAACATAACCTTCACTATCGAAAGCTTCCAACCCTTTCACATCACTCACTTCATGCTCAAGAATATATCTCGCCATTAGTCCACGGGCTTTTTTAGCAAAGAAGCTAATAATCTTGTACTGATCATTCTTGTAATCTTTAAAAATAGGCGTTACCACCATACCTTCAAGTTCTTTTTTCTTAACGGCTTTGAAGTACTCATTAGAAGCAAGGTTAACCAACACGTTGTCACCTTGCGCTTTCATGGCGTCGTTTAGAATCTGTGTAATGCGGCTACCCCAAAACGCATAAAGATCTTTACCTTCAGGGTTAGCTAGCTTGGTACCCATTTCTAAACGGTATGCTTGCATTAAATCTAATGGCCGTAACAAACCATACAGTCCTGACAAAATTCGTAAGTGATCTTGCGCATAGCTCACCGCTTTATTGCTTAGCGTGTTAGCGTCTAGCCCTGTGTATACATCGCCATTGAATGCGTACATAGCTTGGCGTGCATTATCAGTAGTGAATGGGGTAGAAAACTCAGCAAATCGATTAGCATTAAGCGTGGCTAACTTATCGCTTATTTTCATTAACGAAGAAAGGTCAGCAGGTGAAAGCGTACGGCACACTTCCATCAAGCGCTCAGTGTCTTGAAGCATGGTAGGCTGCGTGAAATCATCCACCTTAATGGGGGTTTCAAAATCTAGGTTCTTCGCTGGGGATACTACAACTAACATCTTCGACTCCTTATCTTTTTCAGGCTTTATTGTACCACTGTGAAAAAGTTGAGGTTGAATTTACCGTTAAAAACCCATAAATCAAGGTAACAGAGAAATCCGATTAGCCAGTATTTCCCGTGTCTGCGCTATAAATTGTCACACGGGTTTGGTATAACTATACCCAAATACGCAAATGTTTGAACCTATCAAACAATTAAGCCCTACATACGCAAAAGCGAACCGCTTTACACGACTTGCCTTTCATGCAATTCGTCCGAGTTTTTTAATTTAAGATTAGAGAGAATTATGAGCAATCAGCTAGCATCGTTACGTGAGATTACCACGGTCGTTGCCGACACCGGCGATATTGACGCAATCAAAAAGTACCAGCCTGTAGACGCAACAACAAACCCTTCTTTGTTGTTAAAAGCCGCCAGCTTGCCTCAGTATGCCAGCCTAATCGACGACTCAGTAGCATGGGCTAAACTACAATCATCAGATAGCGACCAACAACTTATCGATGCATCTGACAAACTTGCCGTTGCTATTGGTAAAGAGATTTCAGACTCTATTCCAGGTCGTATTTCTACCGAAGTAGATGCCCGTTTGTCTTTCGATAAAAACGCCACCGTTGAAAAAGCGGAACGTCTTGTACAGCTTTATCAAGATGCTGGCATCGATAAGTCACGTATTCTTATTAAAATGGCGTCAACATGGGAAGGCATTCAGGCAGCTGAAATACTTGAGAAAAAAGGTATTCAGTGCAACTTAACGTTGTTATTTAGTTTTGCCCAAGCGCGAGCTTGTGCCGAAGCAGGCGCATACCTAATTTCACCGTTTGTAGGCCGTATTCTTGATTGGTACAAAAAAGCCACCGGTAAAACTGAATACGCTGCCGATGAAGATCCAGGTGTAGTATCGGTAACCAGCATCTACAACTACTACAAAGAACATGGCTACAACACGGTAGTGATGGGCGCAAGCTTCCGCAACATTGGTGAAATTCAATCGCTAGCGGGCTGTGACCGCCTAACGATCAGCCCAGCGTTATTAGAAGAGCTTGCCAATGAACCTGGCGATCTCACTGTGAAGCTTAAAGACAACGGCGCAACTAAAACACCAGGTGATCGTTTGACTGAGTCTGAATTCCGCTGGGAAATGAATCAAGATGCCATGGCAACTGAAAAGCTTTCGGAAGGTATCCGCAACTTCGCAGCAGACCAAGATAAGCTTGAAGTGTTACTTCGTGAAAAGTTAAGTGCATAAACCATAAGGAATGAATAAATGAGTACATTGACATCATTGCCACAATGGCAAGCACTTAATCAAATTGCAGCTTCGATGAAAGATGCACACATGCGTGATTGGTTTAAGGCTGATCCCAAGCGTGCTGAAAAAATGCAGTTAGAAGCGTGCGGCATTTTTCTTGATTACTCTAAGAACCGCGTAAACGAGCACGCGTTAGGTGCACTTTTCGATTTAGCCCGCGCGTGTAAGTTAGACGACGCTCGCGACGCCATGTTTAACGGAGAGCAAATCAACAGCACTGAAGGTCGTGCGGTTCTTCACACGGCACTACGTAACTTCTCTGATTCACCTGTCATGGTTGATGGTGAAGACGTAATGCCCGAAGTACGGGCCACTCTTGATAAAATTCGTGACTTCACCACACTAGTTCACAGTGGCGAGCATAAAGGCTACACAGGCAAATCTGTGAAGCATATTGTTGCTATTGGTATTGGTGGCTCTTTCCTTGGCCCCAAAATTATGACCGAAGCCTTAAAACCTCATACAGTTGAGACGATTAAGGTGCATTTTGTAGCGAACGTTGACGGCTGCCATATTCATGATGTGTTAACTAAACTCGATCATGAAGAAACCCTTGTTGTGATGTCTTCTAAGTCATTCACTACGCAAGAAACCTTGCAGAATACGCTTTCTACCAAGGCTTGGTTCTTGAAATCTGGCGGTACACAAGAAGATATCGCGAAACACTTTGTTGCCGTGTCTTCAAACGTAAAAGCAGCCACTGAATTCGGAATAGCAGAAGATAACATTTTCCCTATGTGGGATTGGGTTGGCGGTCGCTACTCTTTGTGGTCAGCAATTGGTTTACCTATTTCATTAGCTTTAGGTTTTGATAACTTTAAAGGCTTGCTTGAAGGCGCGTTCGATATGGACACGCACTTTAAAACAGCACCTTTAGAGCAAAACCTACCTGTTTTACTTGGCCTATTAGGCGTGTGGTATCGCAATTTCTTTGATGCGCAATCTCAAGTACTTCTTCCCTATTATCACTACCTTCGTGGCTTGCCAGCTTACGTACAGCAGCTTGATATGGAAAGTAATGGTAAACAAGTCACTCAAGGCGGCGAAGCGGTAGATTACGCTACAGGCCCTATCATTTGGGGTAGTGAAGGAACTAACGGTCAACACAGCTTCCATCAGCTTATTCACCAAGGCTCTGGGGTTATTCCGGCCGACTTTATGTTGCCATTGAATGTGCCTAACCAAGATGACACACATCACGCGATGTTGGCGTCTAACTGTTTTGGCCAAGCGCAAGCACTCATGCAAGGTAAAACCTTCGACGAATGTTATGCCGACCTTGATGGTAAAGGCCTAGATGACGCTGAGCGTAAGCGTTTAGCTGCACACAAAACCATGCCAGGCAATAAGCCTAGTAATACTTTAATGTTCGATAGCCTTACGCCTAAGACACTTGGCGCACTAGTTGCAATGTATGAACATAAGGTATTCGTTCAGGGTGTTATCTGGAACCTTAACTCATTCGACCAATGGGGCGTAGAGTTAGGGAAAGTACTGGGCAACCAAGTACTGGCAGGCATTCAGGGAAATGCAGAAGAAGAAAGTTTTGATGCATCTACCCAACAATTGATTGACCGTTTCAGAGCAGCGAATGCACCAAAATAAGGAAGTACGAGTGATGTAGTCACTCAAATTTGGTGCAAATAATAACTGAACGGCCGGCTTACCCCCGGCCGTTTTTATTGGCAGAAAATAAGCATTAGCAAGTTATAAAAAAATCTACCAACTGTTTTGCTGAACACGCTGACGATATCTACCAGTGTCATCACACTGTCACAAATTGTTAATAAAAAGTAAATTAACTTGTTTTATTTTAATTGTGGCTGTGATACAAAATTATACAGAGGGAATAAAAACCAAACTCTGTATTGTTGTAGTGGTAATAAAAAGGAGAATCCCAGTGGACAAGTCAGACTTATTTGCCATGCTAGATATTGAAGCAAGCCCAGCGAAAACAAAAAGTAAAAAACGCAAGTGGAGAGAGATTGAAGCGCTTCAAGATCGCTTCAAACTGGAAAAGGAGCTCTCTGAACTCGATTGTGGTTTCGAATACGAGTTAGAAACACTGGAAAGATAATATAAAGGCCGTCTGCTAATAACAGACGGCCTTTTTACTTTCTGGTTTCTTGCTTTTAAAGCTGCGTTCACAAATGTGGAAGCACGGTGAAAAACCGGCAAAAGAACAGCGAATGCACTACGGCTTACGCTGGATTTTAGCCACTCGTTGTGCTTTCCAGAGGCAATAACTGTGAGAGACTACGTCAGGTGCTATACCTGCCAGAGAATGGGTGAAAGCCCTTTGCTTGTTAGGTAGGCATTGGTGTCGCTAAAATGGTGACAGCCAAAGAAGCCTCTGTAAGCTGATAATGGTGACGGATGCGGCGCATGTAGCACACAATGCTTAGCGCGGTTGATATGCTTGCCTTTCTTTTGTGCGTGACTGCCCCACAACAAAAATACCACGTTTTCCGCGTGCGTGTTAACAGCCTCTATTACTGCATCGGTATAGGTTTCCCAACCCCACTTAGCATGACTGTGCGCCTTGCCCTGCTCTACCGTTAATACTGTATTAAGCAGTAGAACACCTTGTTCTGCCCAAGGGGTAAGCGTGCCGTGGTTAGGAATTGAGAAGCCGCTAATATCAATGGCTAATTCTTTATAAATATTATCCAGCGAGGGGGGTGTTTTAATGTTTGGTAGTACCGAGAAGCATAAGCCGTGGGCTTGATGTGGCCCGTGATAAGGATCCTGCCCTAATATCACTACTTTTACTTTTTCTAGCGGTGTGATCGTCAGTGCGTTGAATACGTCGTCTGAAGGCGGGTAAATAATTTTACCCGCTTCACGTTCAGATGCTACTTTTTGCATTAGGGCTTTGAAGTAGGGTTTGTCTTCTTCACCGCCCAATGCTTGTGCCCATGTGGTCACGCTTTTAGTAAATCCAACATATGCTGTTTCAACGCATCGTAAGAGGCAGGTAAATCAACGGCTAAGCTGTCTTCACCGGCAACATCTGCTAACGGCTTAGGTAAGCTAATAGGTGTACCCAGCACGTTTTCTACCGTTTCACGGAATTTCGCAGGATGCGCAGTACCTAAGAAAAGACCAATTTCGCCGTCTTCTAGGTCATGGCTTACTGCACGGTAAGCAATAGCCGCATGAGGCTCACTGGTGTAGCCTAGCTGCGCTAATTGACGCATGGCTAACTGAGTGTACTCTTCATCTACCATTTCGCCTTTCAAGCAGCTTTTATCTACATAGCCTTGCTCAATTAAAGCTTCAATGCGCGGCCAGTTGTTAGGTTGGCTAACATCCATGGCATTCGACATGGTCGCGACTGTCTTTTTCGGTGCCCACTCGCCGGTTTTCAAATAACGCGGCACAGTGTCGTTGGCGTTAGTTGCAGCAATAAAGCGTTTTATCGGCAAGCCCATTGATTTAGCAATCATACCGGCAGTTAGGTTACCAAAGTTACCACTTGGTACCGAGATAACCAGTTGGTCACGCTTTTCTTTAGGTAACTGACTTACCGCTTCAAAGTAATAGCACACTTGAGCTAGCAAACGACTGATATTAATTGAATTAGCCGAGTTAAGGTGTAAACCTTCACGAATATCTGGGTCGTCGAATGAGGCCTTCACCAGCGACTGACATTCATCAAAGTCAGATTCAACCGCGACTGTGTGAATGTTACCACCAAGGGTAGTAAACAGCTTTTCTTGCAATGCACTAATTTTCCCTTTAGGGAACAAAATAACCACATTGATATTATCAATACCGTGGAACGCATGCGCTACTGCAGCCCCTGTGTCTCCAGAAGTAGCGGTAAGAATAGTGACCGGTTTACCTTCACTAATTCTTGATAAGGTTTGCGCCATGAAGCGGCCACCAAAATCTTTAAACGCTAAAGTGGGCCCGTGGAAAAGCTCCAAGGTATAGATATTGTCGCTAACCTGCTCTACCGGCGCACCGAAAGCAAACGCAGTAGTAACGATTTCTTCTAATTCACCGTTGTTAAGCTCATCACCAATAATGGCGCGAAGTACTGCTATGCTGCGTTCTACAAACGGCATTTCTAGCAGTTCATCAATGTTTTCTAGCTTCGGGATATGAGTTGGGAAATACAAACCCTGTTGTTTACCCAACCCTCTTTTAACTGCTTCAGAGAATGAGGCAGTGTCCTGTGCATCTTTTAAATTAACCAATTCCACGTCTTAATACCTTTTTTCGTTGTGCCGTAACATCTAGCTGCTGTATCACTTCATTAAGCGATAGGGCCAACCGTGGTTCCCTGCTCAGGGATTTGGCACACATGGCTAAAGCCATCTTCATTTTGAATATAATGTTCGTCTAAATAGGCAACAATACGCTGCGCTTTTTCTTTACTGTCACATACGGCAAATACCGTAGGACCTGAACCTGAAATACCGAAGGCTAACGCGCCTTCTTGCTCGCTGAAAGCTCTTGCATCATCGAAACCCGGTAATAACTGTTTACGATAGGGTTCTGCAATCACATCTTTCATCACCGATGCTGCTAGCTCATTTTTACCCGCATGCAATGCGTGTACAAACACTCCTAACTGGCGACCAAACGTTAGCGCTGTGGCCATATCAACCTGTTTAGGCAATATGTCTCGGGCAGCCGCAGTAGATACGCTAATACCAGAATAACAAATAGCATAATACCAGTCTTTCACTAAAGGTAATGACAAGGTAACTGGCGACGTAGCACCTGTCATTAATGTCATGCCGCCAACAAAACAAGGCGCTACGTTATCGTAGTGAATACTGCCACTGATTTGCCCTTCTAGTTCACCCATCATGGTCAATAAAGTGTCTTCATCGAAGGGATAATCAAAAAAAGCATTTAGCGCAACAAAGGCAGCAACAATAGAACTTGCGCTCGACCCCAATCCGCTGCCGATCGGCAGGTTTTTCGATAAGGTCATCGCCACAGGAGAAGTCGCTTTCCCTACTTTCTCCATTTGCGCGCAGAAGTAATGATAGCATTGGGTAACAATATTACTGTCGGCATCATCAGGCAATTTATGCGCAAAAGCCCCAACGGTTTTCAAAGAAAATGTATCAGCACGTTCAATATCAACTTCATCGCCCAAACGTGTGCCATCAATAGGAGCAAGCGCTGCACCTAGTACATCAAATCCTAAACTTACGTTGCCAATAGATGCTGGCGCATATGCTCGTAATGCTTTCATAATACTTATCTTCAATTACTCTTTTAACTTCAGTGGTTCTTTTGTTTTATAAAAAGACCCAATTAGTGTGCCATTTGCTTCCAAGGCATAGTACGTAATATATCAGCAAATACACCCGCAGCCGTTACCGTACCACCGGCCCCATAACCTCGAATAACGTAAGGAATAGGCTGGTAATAATCACTGTTGATGGCCAACGCGTTTTCGCCGTCTTTAACTTGCGATAACGGGTTAGACGCAGGTACTGCCTCAATAGTTACTTTACACTTATCGCCTTCAATGCTGCCAATATAGCGAAGTACTTTTCCTTCGGCTTTTGCAGCATCAACACGCTTGGCAAATTCAGCATCAAGTTCAGGTAACTGTGTCATGAATTCGTCAATTGAACAGTCTTCTGCAAAACCGGCAGGTAATACTGATTCAATCTCAATATCGGAAAGCTCAAGCTCTAAATCTGCTTCGCGGGCCATAATAAGGAGTTTGCGCGCTACGTCCATACCACTTAAGTCGTCACGAGGATCTGGCTCTGTGTAACCGTTGTCTTTAGCAGAGCCTGTGGCTTGCGACAACGACATACCTTCTTCTAACTTACCAAATACGTAAGATAAGCTGCCTGACAATATACCTTCGAAGCGGTGTAACACATCACCGGCGCTAAATAGCTTTTGCAGGTTGTCGATGACTGGCAAGCCTGCGCCTACCGTAGTTTCGTACAAGTATTGACGATTGGTAGAAAGCGCCGTCTTTTTCAACTTGCGATAATACGCAAGGGAACTTGTGTTGGCTTTCTTATTTGGTGTCACTACGTGGAAACCATTTTCCATCATATCTACATATTGCTGAGCAATAGCATCGTGACTGGTGCAATCCACAATCACTGGGTTCACTAAGCTGTTGTCATTAGCAAACTGATGTAAACGTTCAACAGACAGTCCTTCACTGGCAGCATCTAGTGCAGGCTTCCAGTCTTGGTTTAGGTCAATACCTTGGCTGTTTAGTAACAACTTACGGCTATTCGCAATACCGTACACGCGCACTTGGATATTACGATTAAGTAAAGCTGGCTGCTGTTTTGCAATTTGGCTTAAAAGCTCGGTACCCACGTTGCCGCACCCTACCAAAAACACATCAATGGTATGGCGGTCTGAGAAAAAATTCTGGTGAATAACCTTAACGGCTTTTTTCGCTCGTTTATTTTCAATAACGGTAGAGATAGAACGCTCTGAAGACCCTTGGGCAATTGCCACATTATTAACACGAGCTTGCGCCAACGAGTTAAAGAAGCGCGCTGCTAAGCCTTTCGCATGACGCATACCGTCACCCACTAAGGTAACAATCGCTAAGTCGTGACGCACTTCGATAGGGTCTAACAATTGGTTTTGCAGCTCTAACGCAAAGGCATCTTCTAACAAGCTTAACGCGCGATCAGCGTCTTTACTTTGAATACAGAAGCTTATTGAGTATTCAGAAGACGACTGAGTGATTAGGCTTATAGAAATATTCGCATTCGACATTACTTCAAACACACGGCTCGCCATGCCAACCATGCCTTTAAGACCCGGGCCTGCCACGTTGAACATAGTGACGTTTTCAAGCTGCGATATACCTTTAACCGAGGTCCATTTCTCGCTGGCTTCGTTACTGATTAACGTGCCAGGAGCCGCTGGGTTAAGCGTATTACGAATTAGGCAAGGAATATGATGCTGTGCAATTGGCCCAATGGTTTTAGGGTGAAGTACTTTGGCACCAAAGTAAGATAGCTCCATGGCTTCTTGATAAGTAAGTTTATCAAGCAGCACTGCGCCTTCAACCTGGTTCGGATCGGCGTTATAAACACCGTCTACATCTGTCCAGATTTCACAACAACTTGCGTCGATACAAGCTGCTAAGATAGCTGCAGAGTAGTCCGAACCATTACGACCAAGTGTTACTTTTTCGCCAGCTTCATTTGCCGCAACAAAACCAGGCATTATCAATAGTTCGCTGCCATCGATAGGCACATCAGTAAAACGGGCTTTACTTAATGAAACATCAGCAATGCTGTCTAAGTACTCACCTTCTGCAAGGATGTAAGTCACAGGGTCGATAATACGGTTTTTTACGCCTTTAGCCGTTAAGATACCGCTAAATAACGTTACCGAAATGTACTCACCAATACTTAATATACCGGCTGCAATATTGTCAGGTGCTACACCTAATAATTTAATGCCATCGAGGTGCTGATTAAGTACACGCAGTTGCGCATTGATAAAATCAATAACGTGGGCATGAGCGAAACCACTGAGCTCTTCGTTTAGTGCATCAGCAATACCGGTCACGGTAGACGTTAATTTTTCAAATAGAGGGTGGAAATCTTCGCCAGCGGCTGCTTGCTCACATAAAAGTGACAATGCATTCGTTACCCCTTTAGGGGCAGAAAGTACCACTGCAGCGCCATCGGTTTGGTGGGTGGCCGTGCTTATGTCGTTCACGCGCAGGTAGCGCGGTGCGTCGGCAAGTGATGAGCCCCCAAACTTTAAGACTTTCATGTGCTGCTCCTATATCGGTTACGCCAGGTTACTGCTTTAAATCGGTTACTATGACGTGAGTAAAAAAAAGCCCGCTCTCTGTGAGGGCGGGCTTTCGTTGTCTTATGCTTACTTGCACTAGCCAGCGACCGCCCGTTTTAAGGTGGTAATCATAATGCCGGTGGTGCCAATAAGAAGAATCGTTTTCATAGGGTCAATTTGCCGTATAGACGTCTATCTGTCAACCGCAGTTTTCACCATACTGTATTGCATAAAATGAAACACAAACCATTTCACGTTTCGATTTCAGCGATAATCAGCCTGAGCCTGTGGTTGAGATGTATAATTAGCTTCAGTGAAAAGAAGTTTTTCATCGCACTTCTTGCCTACAGATTTTTCCTAAAATTAACTATTTATCGTCTAACAAATGCGCGGACAGAAAATCCACCAACAAACGGATTTTCGGTACCAAGTGTCTATTCGATGGAAACAATGCCCATACCGCTTCTCGCTTGTCTCGATATGGCGATAACACTTCAATTAATTTACCCGCTGCTAATGAGTCGCGCACGTAAAACCCTGGCAATTGTACTAAACCCAGCCCCGCTAATGCGGCATGATGCAACGCATTGCCGCTGTTGTACTTCACACGCCCTTTTACCCGGACTGTTTGCACTTGCCCATTATAATGAAAACGCCAATGTGGCTGCGATCCTACTAAGCACTGATGTTCGCTGAGCATATCGGTACTTTCAAGTGCTGGGTAGGCATTCAAGTATTCGGGGCTAGCGCATACATATAGCTGCCGGGTAGCTAGCTTTTTGGCTACCATGGTCGAGTCTTCTAAATTGCCAATGCGAATAGCAAGGTCGAAGCCCTCGTCGATAATATCCATGGTGTCGTTGGTAAATCGGCACTCTACTTCTATGCCTTCATACTTTTTCAAAAACTGGTTAATCAGCGGTGCAATAAAGGCCTCGCCAAAGGCGACTGGCACAGTGAGCTTAATAAGGCCTTGTGGCACTTTTTGAAGTTGGCTCACGTTCAGTTCAGCTTCTTCTAAAGCTTTCAGTGCGGGTTGGCATTGCTCAAAATAAACATACCCTGCTTGAGTAAGTGACACGCTTCGGGTGGTACGGTTGAACAACTTAACCCCTAAACGCTTTTCCACGTTGGCGACTTTTCTACTTATTTGTGCGCCAGATGTGTCTAACTTGGTCGCCGCGGCGGTGAAACTGCCGGTACTGGCCACTGCACAAAATTCTACAACCCCTTCCCATGTCATGGCGTTTACCTTTGTTGAACCTCGTTTTTCTAGTACGACGCCATGCTTAGTAATAGTTATTAAAAAGGCGCCATTTAGCTAGCCATTAAACATCAACACATTATTACACACAAGTAATAATGAATTACCAAATCTGTATTTATAAAAACATACCTCAGGTCTATAATCTGTTCCATATCGTAGACATTACAGGTAGCGGCATCGTGCTGTTTACCCACGTTGTATTATATTAGGAGCATGCCATGACATTAGCATTGAAAGAAGGTCAGACTCATATTAAGTCTAAAGCAGCCGTTGCTTGGGGCCCAGGCGAAGCATTAAAAATGGAAGAGCTAGACGTAGAGCTTCCGAAAAAAGGCGAAGTGCTAGTACGTATTGTTGCCACTGGCGTATGTCATACCGATGCATTTACCCTTTCAGGTGACGATCCAGAAGGTGTTTTCCCATCAGTACTTGGCCATGAAGGTGGCGGTATTGTTGAAATGGTCGGTGAAGGTGTGACTTCTGTTGAAGTCGGTGACCATGTTATTCCTTTATACACGGCAGAATGCGGTGAATGTAAATTCTGTACGTCTGGCAAAACTAACTTATGCCAAGCAGTGCGTGAAACCCAAGGTAAAGGCTTAATGCCAGATGGTACCAGCCGTTTCTCGAAAGACGGTGAGCCAATTTACCATTATATGGGTTGCTCTACTTTTTCTGAGTACACTGTTTTACCTGAAATTTCCTTGGCGAAAGTAAATAAATCTGCGCCCCTTGAAGAAGTCTGCTTGTTAGGCTGCGGTGTTACTACCGGTATGGGTGCAGTACTTAACACTGCCAAAGTGAAAGAAGGCGATACCGTTGCTATCTTCGGATTAGGCGGCATTGGGCTTTCAGCCATCATTGGTGCACGTATGGCTGGCGCTAGCCGTATTATCGGTATTGATATTAACGAAAGTAAGTTTGATCTGGCCAAACAACTCGGTGCCACTGATCTTGTAAACCCAAAGCATTTCGACAAGCCTATTCAGGAAGTTATTGTTGAAATGACTGACGGCGGTGTTGATTACTCATTTGAATGTATCGGCAACGTAAATGTGATGCGTTCAGCGTTAGAATGCTGTCATAAAGGCTGGGGAGAATCAGTAATCATTGGTGTAGCTGGTGCCGGTCAAGAAATCTCTACTCGCCCTTTCCAGCTGGTAACTGGCCGAGTATGGCGCGGGTCAGCGTTCGGCGGTGTGAAAGGTCGTTCTGAGCTACCAGGCATTGTTGAGCGTTATCTAGATGGCGAGTTCGGATTACAAGAATTCATCACTCACACAATGGGGCTTGATGAAATTAACGAGGCGTTCGAATTAATGCACAACGGTGAAAGTATTCGCTCTGTTGTCCACATGGATAAATAAAACAGCGAAGAGAACGCGCGTTAACAAAAATATGTGTGGAAGATAAAAAAAGGCCCGTGATGAATAGCATCGAGGGCCTTTTTATAATTAATAATCAGTTCAAAAAAAGCGCTCTTAATTCCTTGATAGATTTCGTTTTACTATCAGAGGGCTTTTATATCAGGGCACTTTTATACTAGGGCACTTCTATATCAGGCGCTGTTTTTCTACCAGAAGGCTTTTTCTACAATACGCTCTTCTATCACCGCACGTTCAAACAGGTCAAACTGGCCTATTATTATTTGCTTTTTACCTTTCTTCTCAACACTAGACAACCTGCTACGAAGGCCATCAATACACCTGTAGTAGGCTCAGAAACTGACACTGCAGACGTTAGCGCCAAAGTAGGTGTGGTAGAAGTAGTTGTAAACGCTGATGCTAGGGTTAACACTGCGGGAGCGCTGGTAACCGTAAGTGCGTCAACTAAGTTACCCACGGTGCCACTAGTGATAGTGGTGAACCTAAACTCAGTGGTATCAGATAAAGCAACAAAGCTCGTTTCAAATACACTCCACGTCTTAACGGTATGGTCATCAATAATTTGACTAAATACGGTATCGTTGCTTCCATCTATCACTTCAAATAGAAAGCTCTCATTATTCTTGCTTCTCGCCGCATACGCGAAAGAAACATCATACACATCACCCTGCGTAGTCGTTATCGACTGAAAAATAGAGTAAGCGCCATTAACCCCATGAGCATTTAGCTCGATATATTGGTCACCATCATATGCTGCGAACTTCTTAAAGTTGTCCCAAAGTTCCATGTTAGTGCCATCCCAACCTGAAACTGTGCCTGCTGAAAAGGCCTTGTAGCTATTGGCGCGAATATTGTTATCTTCGAAACTACCGTTAACTATTAAACTTGCTTGGGTAACGCCGCTTACTAAAAGTAGTGCCAGCGCGAAAAATTTTGATTTAAGCATGTACATCGTCCTCAAGCTTAGAAATCACTGTGAATGTGTGATGAGGAGTATATTGTATAATTGGCTGTTTGATTATTAGCCTTTTGAGGGATTTTTAATCATGTGTTTTACGTAAGTTTAAGCGCATATAAACCGACTAGACATTTGAATTAATCTGTCATTTAGCGCAATCTTTACTTTAGCACTATTCCACTTGTAGCTTTTTTATTTATTAATGTGAACATTATGAAATATAACCTTATACGTACCCTCTCTGCACTCGCTGTTATAACCATGCAGCTATCTACTATAAATTCGGCATGGGCGCTAAATGCATCAGCGGTAAAAGGCGCCAGTACAAGTGCAAGTGCGAAGACAGCGGAAAATGCTGAAGATGTAACACTTGCAACACTCACCAATTACCAAGTGAACAGCCAAAGCATGGTGAGTTCCGGTCTCCCTGCTGCTGAACATTTTCAACTATTGAAAGACGATGGTGTAACCATGGTTATTGATTTGATACCCGGCGATCGGTTACCAGAGCAACAAATTGTAGAGGCCCTATCGCTCAACTACCACAACATTCAAGTTGAATGGGAGCAACCTACCCTTGCTAATTTCAAGCAATATACGGGCTTCATGAACCAGGCGAATATAGATGATGACAAAGTACTTACTCACTGTAAGTTAAATTGGCGTGGTGCTGTATTCACCTATTTGTATCGCATTACCGCATTAGGTGAATCAGAACTATCGGCAAAAAAAGACCTTCTTGCTATTTGGCAGCCTAACCAAACTTGGTTTGCGTTCATGAATATGGTTATCGCTGACTTCAATGAGGGTAATAACACACACGTTGCCACTACCGTCACTCCACAAATAGAGCCTGTCCCTCAATAACCCGTCTATTTATTGTACTTTTATTCAGTCTTTTTAAGAGCGTAATAATCCGCTTAGTCATATAGCGGCCTAATAGCTTGTTGCTTGTTGCTTAGCACATTAAATGCCTAGTTCTTCAAGTACTCTGCGCTTTGGCCGCCTAGCTAAATCGTTTTTTCTCGAGCACTCTTTTACTCTTTTACTCATCTACTCACTTTTGCATTTGACACATACGAAAAAACATATACGATATGCAACATATATGATTTAACGTATTTGAGATAAGTGATGACTTCAGTAGCATCTTCAACATGTGTATCGCTTTCACCGCTTTCATTATTTAAATGTTTAGCGGAAGAAACTCGGCTAAAAACCTTGTTAATGCTTTGTGTAAAAGACGAGCTTTGCGTGTGCGATCTCACCGAAGCCCTTAACCTTAGCCAACCTAAAATTTCTCGTCATCTGGCCGATTTACGCAAGTGCGAATTAGTGGCTGACGAGCGTCGTGGCAAATGGGTTTATTACCGTTTAAATCCTAGCCTTCCAGCATGGGCAAAAGAGGTTATTCATTTATCTGCCACCAACAATGCTGATTACATCGAAGGCGCACTGAACAATCTCAAATGTGACGCGGGCTGTTAAACACCCTTCTTATTTTATTCAATTATGTGACGTAAACCACCAGGATTTTTGTAATGAAATTATTGTATATCTGTACGCACAACCGTTGCCGTAGCATCCTTTGCGAAGCCATTACTAATGCTTCAAGCCGTTTATCGTTAGAAGCGCGCAGCGCGGGAAGCCAACCTGTGGGTGAAGTACATCCTTTGTCAGTAAAGTACCTTGCCGAGCGAGGCTATAGTACTGACGGTCTTAAAAGCCAATCTTGGGATGATTTTGAAGATTACCAACCAGATATCGTTATCACCGTTTGTGATTCAGCGGCCGGTGAAGCCTGCCCTGTGTACTTCGGCAATTCGCTAAAACTGCACTGGGGTCTTGAAGATCCGTCAAAAATAGAAGGCAGCGATGAAGAGAAAGCGCAGGCGTTCTACAACACCATCGATATTATCGAAAAACGTGTTGCCGTTCTTGCCGATATTGTTTCTCGTAAACTTCCAATCGAAGATGTTAAAAAAGCATTGCAAGAAAAGGGAGCACAATAATGTCAGCACAAAGTTCTCCCTCAAGTAACTTAGCTACAAGCGTTGCGCCTGCGCCAACAGCAGGCGACTTCGCTAAAACATATTCTGAGCACAAACCGCGCATCTTGTTGCTTTACGGATCGTTAAGGGAGCGCTCTTTTAGTCGACTCGTGATTGAAGAAAGCGCCCGATTACTTGAATACTATGGTTGTGAAGCCAAAATTTTCGACCCAACAGGCTTACCTCAACCGGATACCGAAGATGAAAATCATCCAAAAGTAAAAGAGCTTCGTGAATTAATGATGTGGTCTGAAGGGCAAATTTGGTGCTCACCTGAACGTCACGGCAGTATGACAGGCATTATCAAAAGCATTATCGATTGGGTGCCATTAAGTATTGGCGCGGTTCGCCCAACCCAAGGAAAAACCCTTGCGGTAATGCAAGTAAGCGGGGGCTCACAGTCATTCAATGCAGTGAACCAAATGCGAGTGCTCGGTCGCTGGATGCGCATGCTGACTATTCCAAACCAGTCGTCGGTGGCAAAAGCCTTTCTAGAATTTGATGACGATGGTCGTATGAAGCCGTCTTCTTACTACAACCGCATTGTTGATGTTGTGGAAGAATTGGTGAAATTCACCCTGCTGACTCGCGACAACAAAGATCACCTTGTTAATCGCTACTCTGAGCGTGTTGAAAGCGCAGAGGAATTAAGCAAACGAGTTAACCAGAAAACGATTTAATTCTACTTTTGCAAACATTGTGGACAAGTATTCTGATGAGCACTCAGGCAAGCATGCCGTGAACCCTTGTAATGCTAACCCGCAATGTTAACCCGAACGATGTTTACGTAATTAAGGACACTGTCTCATGGGATTTTTTGAACGATACCTCTCGGTATGGGTAGGGCTTTGTATTATAGCAGGTGTAGCCGTTGGGAGCCTTTTCCCCGACTTTTTTGCGCTTGTTGCAAGCCTTGAGTACGCCCACGTAAATTTAGTAATCGCGGTACTGATTTGGCTCATGATTTACCCCATGATGATTCAAATCGATTTTTCCTCTATTAAAGATGTGGGAAAAAAACCGAAAGGCTTAGTGCTCACATTGGTAGTAAACTGGCTTATCAAGCCTTTCACTATGGCGTTGCTTGGCTGGTTGTTCTTTAAAGGTATTTTTGCCGACTGGGTAGACCCACAAACAGCCACAGAATACATCGCAGGTATGATCTTACTTGGTGTAGCGCCCTGTACTGCCATGGTATTTGTATGGAGCCATTTAACTAAGGGCGATGCAAACTACACCTTGGTGCAAGTATCCATCAACGATTTAATCATGGTCATCTTGTTTGCCCCTATTACTGCGATGTTGCTGGGTGTTACCGATATCACAGTGCCGTGGAATACCTTAATTCTTTCCGTTGTACTTTATGTGGTACTGCCATTAATTGCAGGGGTGGTTACCCGTAAGAAGATTGAGAACAAGGGCGAGCAAGCTGTTACGGCTATTATTGAGCGCTTTAAACCATTCTCGATACTTGGGCTGTTAATTACCATTATATTGTTGTTTGGCTTTCAAGCAGAAACGATTTTAGCCCAACCTCAAGACATCGTACTTATCGCGATCCCGCTTCTTATTCAAACCTACGGAATTTTTGCGATAGCGTATTTTGCGGCGAAAAAAATGAAGCTACCACACAATGTTGCCGCGCCTGCTTGTATGATTGGTACGTCTAACTTTTTCGAACTGGCCGTGGCTGTCGCCATTTCATTATTCGGCTTACACAGTGGTGCTGCATTAGCGACCGTAGTTGGTGTATTAGTTGAAGTGCCTGTGATGTTATCGTTGGTGTGGTTTGCTAATAGAACTCGTCATTGGTTTGACTAAGCTATAGGTTGAACTAAGCGATTGGTTTAAATGCCATGTTGACTATAATAGCCATTGGTTGAAATAAGCCATAAGCAGTTTAGTTCAGTAAACAGCAATGTTTTATAAACATGCCAATAAGCAGTCAAACAGACTAAAAAAGGAGCTCATCTGAGCTCCTTTTTGATCATTTGTAGCTAAATTTTTTACCCACTATGCCGAATATGCGTGCTATGCCTTATAAACGGCTCCGCTATATATACGGCTCCGCTATGCCGCTAATCGACGTAGCTTCTTAGCAAGCAACGGTCTCTGGCAGAATAAATCCATAGCGTTTCAATGTTGTCTCTAAAGGCAAACGCTTCAATGGCTTTTCAATGAACGCGAGCGCGCCTAATTCCATCACACGATTTTGCATCACAGGTTGAATGTCGCCTGAAATCACCACCACGAACACCTCCACTTTTCTACGCTTTATTTCTTCTAGCACCCCTATCCCATCAAGAATAGGCATGGTCAAATCTAGCAGAACCAAATCGATACGATGATGCCCCAATATTTCTAGCGCATCCACACCATTAGAGGCTTCATATATTTCGCTCGCTAATCCTTCAGGTAAATTACGGCGCGCCATTTTCCTTGCTAGCGCCGAATCGTCACAAATCAGAATGTTAAAGCTCATGGTCTACTCTTAGTAATCTACAAGTACATCTATCACCATTCGCAATTGGTAACAAAGGTCAAATTGTTGAAAATGTGAATAAGGAAAGTAAGTTAAAGACTATATTAAACTAAAGTATAAAAATACACTTTTAGTCTACTTTTCCAGTAGCTTATCGTAAACATTTGTTACTTTAGTTACATATATGCAGCCCAAATTAAAAACTAAGAACACGGCGGCACACCGAAATTCACTTATTGTTAAAGGCTAAATTATGCTGGATGTCACCCTTTCTAAGAAAGTCGCTTATCAAGTTCTTTCTCATTTTGATAAGAGCTACCGCTGGTTCACTCGTATAACCCGAGGTGCCCAATCACGGTTTGAACAAGGCCAATGGAAAGACATACAACTGGCATCAAAAGAGCGCATCACTATTTATGAACAAAGCCTTTCCGATGCCGTTGCCGATGTTTATCACCTTACAGAAGTGCATAAGAAAAACGATGAATTTTGGCAAGACTTGAAAAAGACCTTCGCGCGGCAACTCGAAGGCCACCCGCAATTTGAACTCGCCGAAACCTTTTATAATTCTGTGATCGGACGCTTGTTTAAGCACCGTAAGATAGATGACAGCATGATGTTTGTGTTGCCAAGTCGCTGTTTTCTTCCCGGCCAAGATAGAAATAAAGTGGTTCATAGTTTCGATACCACCACAACAGTGCGTGAAATGTATGAATCCATTTTTAAAATTTATCGCTATGGCATTCCTTTCGAAGACTACGAACGTGATATGCAAAACTTAGAAGAAGCTCTTAGAAAGCGCTTATCTACAAAGCAACTGGCCAATGTGCATACCGTCGAGCTTTTGAAACCCACATTCTTTAGGGGAAAATCGGCATATCTGATTGGCAGAATTTGCATGCCAGACGAAACCTTGCCGTTTGTTATTTCTTTGCAACGTAGTGATGAGCATATGCTTTTCGTGGATGCCCTACTCACAGACAGAAGCGACTTAAGCGTGATTTTCGGTTTTGCCCGAAGTTACTTTATGGCAGATACGCAAAACCCCGCCGAAGTCGCTGCATTCTTACAAGAACTACTGCCCAACAAAAAGCACTTCGAACTTTATATGGCCCTTGGGCACTACAAACATGGGAAGACGGTATTTTACCGCAATTTCCTCGAACATATGGATACCACTGACGATAGGTTCGAGGCAGCGCCTGGCATAAGAGGCTTGGTGATGATGGTTTTCCATCTGCCATCTTATGGTGTAGTGTTTAAAATTATCAAAGATGAATTTGCCGAGAGTAAAAAAGTCACCCGTGAGCATGTTAAAGACTGCTACCGGTTAGTGAAAATGTCAGATCGTGTAGGCCGAATGGCCGATACCCACGAATATATGAACTTTCGCTTCCCGCTGTCTCGCATCGATCCTCTTTTAATAGAAGAACTTAAAGAAACCTGCGCATCTAGCCTAGAATTTACTGAAGACGAACTGGTCATCAAGCATTTATACATAGAACGTAAAATGACGCCGCTTAACTTGTACCTTCAACAAGAAGAAGATGAAGATAAAGTGCGAAGCGCGTTAAACGAACTCGGGCTTTGTATTAAGCAAATTGCTATGGCGAATATTTTCCCTGGCGACATGCTGCATAAAAACTTCGGTATTACCCGTCATGGCAGAGTTATCTTTTACGACTATGATGAAATATGTTTAATGAACGAGCGTCATTTTAGGGCGCTACCCAAATCAGATGACCCTTACGCCATGGATATGTTGTCGGTTGGGCCAACCGATGTTTTCCCCGAGCAGTTTGAGCATTTTATTGTTGGAAAACGGAAACTTAAGGACATTTCAAAGACACTTCATGGCGACCTTATGACCCCAGAATATTGGCATGAAGTACAAAAGAAATGTGCCCGTGGGGACATTCAACATTTTACGCCATATAACGCCAATGTCCGTTTTAATAGGGGTGCTGATAGCATCTCAAAGTGATCGCAACACGATAGATTGTATGTATAAACCTTGATATTTAACTCCATTAATTAGAAGTAACAAAATCATGAATGTGCTACTTGTTGAAGATGATCCCAAGGTTGCCGCTCACATTGAAAAAGGATTTATTGGTGAAGGGCACAGCTGCGTTGCAGCGCGTGATGGCGAAAGAGGCTTAGCTGAAGCCTTGTCCGATGATGTAGATGTTATTGTACTAGATGTAATGCTTCCCTTATTAGATGGCTTTACTATCTTGGAGCGTTTACGCAATGACAACGTGCTTACCCCAGTGCTACTGCTTAGTGCGAAAAGCCAAGTAGAGGATAAAGTGCGAGGCTTACGTTCAGGCGCCAACGATTATTTAACCAAACCTTTTGCTTTTGAAGAGCTTCTTGCCCGTGTAGAAGGGTTAGCGGGAAGAGAACGCGAAAGCGGCGATAAAACGCTTATCAAAGTGGGCGATCTCACTCTTGACCTTGTGAACAGAAAGGTACAACGCGGCGATACCGAAATAGACTTACAGTCTAAAGAGTTTCAGTTGCTAGAGTGCCTATTGCGCCATCAAGGGAAAGTCGTTACACGTAGCATGCTGCTGGAGCAAGTCTGGAATTATCACTTCGATCCACAAACCAATGTTATCGATGTGCATATTAGCCGTTTGCGTCAGAAAGTAGACAAAGCATTTAACGTCCCTCTGATTGAAACCGTAAGAGGCACGGGATATAGAATTGCGGACCCTGTTGTGTGTTAGCAATAGGCAACTTCACCCGAAGTTCTAGTTTCCGTGTTGGGGTATTACTTGCTTCATTAGCGCTTGTTGCTATTTTATTTATCGTCTACTTCTGGCGTCTTGCCAGTAGTGACGTATTTATTCGTGAGGCAAGCGCTGCGGTTGATGCAGAAACGTATGCGTTTACCCTACTACATGAACAAGCAGGCATTGAAGCCGTAATTAGCAATATTAAGAAAAGAACCTCACCAAGTCTTTCGCCAAATTCTAACGAAACCGACACCTCCCACTCCTTTACGCCATCTCGATTGATTGTGGTACTTCGCGACAGCGAAAACCAGATAGTAGCAGGCAATTATCCAACGTGGCCCATTGCCATGGGTACAAGTGTTGACTCTGGCACTTCCTCCACTAGCATTATTAACTTACCAGAGTTCACTGATGGGAAAGGTAGCACTGCGCAAGACAGCAACAGCTATTCGTTTTCTAACTCCACCAACAGCATTCTTTACGAAGAAGTAAACCTTGCGGGTTATTCGTTGTTTGTTGGCCGGAATATCGATGATTTATACAGTGCACAGTGGTTAGGAAAAACGTTTGGTTGGATAATTATTGCCTTGCTATGTGTATTGGGCGCCATAAGCTTTGCGGTCGCACTTTATGTGGTTAAACGCATAAACCGTATGGCACAAACTGCTGATTACATTATTCGTACCGGTAATTTGGAAGAACGATTGGAAATAGACAGCAGTTGGGATGACTTAAGTCGACTAGCAGTTGTGTTCAATCATATGCTCGATACCATTGAAAGTGCAGTAAATAATATAAAATCAGTGAGCGACAGTATCGCCCACGATTTGCGTACACCACTAGCTCGCTTGCGTAATAATCTCGAACATATTGGTGATGAAAAGCTTCGTCACGACACCACCTACGAAGCCGACAAACTACTGAATATGTTTAATAGCCTTTTGCGTATTAGCAAATTAGAAACGGTAAATCAAAAAGAAGGCTTTTGTGATACTGAACTAAGCGACATGGTGACTGACGTGGTGGATTTGTATCAACCTCTGGCTGAAGATCAAGACATTAAACTCGTTAGCCAAGTATCTAAAATACAGGTTTATGGCGACCCGAACTTGCTCTTCCAAGCAGTGGCTAATGTGCTAGATAACGCCATAAAATACACCCCTGACGGTGGCACAGTAATGCTACAACTTACTGCTACATCCTCACATGTTGTTATCAGTGTAAACGATAATGGCAAAGGGGTTGATGAACATGAACTCGATAATTTAGAACGTCGATTCTTCCAAGCTGATAAAAGCAGAAACTGTGAAGGGAACGGATTGGGGTTATCGCTTGTTTCGGCAATTGTTAAGCTGCACAAAGGTAAGCTTTGGTTCGTACACGACCCACTAATGCAAGGCCACGGGTTGGGTGTGGTATTCACCTTTCCCCGTTAGTCATTTAATAAAGAGCCAAGCAAATACTAATTCTGCTTCTGCATGAAAATAGTCACCTCTGCCATCACCACACCGAACTTTCTAATGTATGAGCGGTTCATCATGGCGCTATCGTCAAATGCCCAAAACCAATCATCGAAAGTAACGGCGTAGGTTGTATCATCAACCGGTAAGTCCATGTTGTAATGGAAGTTGAACGCATTGCCGTATGAAGTGCCTGTTGCAGGGCCATCAATATCACCCGCGTTGCCCACGTACGTGCCATCAGCCTGTTTCACAATTTTCCACGTGCGGCTTTTCGGCCCCTCGCCTACGCCATAACTGAAGGTTTCGTCTAACGTTAATGTGCCATCCTTGTTTGTACCTTCAATATTTACCACAAAGCGCTGAACCACTTCGCCGGAACGATTCTGCACTATTCCCCATGCTCGAACATTGCCGGCAAAAAACGCTTCAATATTAAAGGCAGGAGATACTTGTTCGTACGTTTCGCCATCTACTGATGTAGAGCACCCATTTAAAAGAGTAAGGCAAGATAGCAGCCCAACTATCACTGTGCGTTTAATGAATTTCATGTTCGCCTCGTTTTTGATTGATGTGACTGTCAACTTAGTACGCATATAGCGCACTGATTTATATGACGGTCCACTTAGTAGCCACTAAGTAAGCACTTAGTACGTCTAGTTCCCGCTTAGCAACGTCTACTTTTCAATATGTATTTGTTCAAAGCGGGCCATTCACTGCGCTTGTTAATGCGCTTAGATTCGCTGCCCACAATTTAAAAAAATTGTGCTCATTGATTTTTTAACAGGGCCTTACGTAATTTGGGCTCAGAGGTATTTTCTGATAACCAAATATCGAAAAACGCCTGGGTAAAGTCAGTATCCTCAATCGAGCCAGCCAACTCTCCGTTGATATAAAACTCGCTAGTATGGCTAGCGGTAGCCACACCGGTAATGACATCACCATCTTCTACATCGGGGAAAATAGCGATCATTTTATCTTCCCACTCACTTAACTTTTCTTCGTCGCTAATACCTTGCTTGCGCATTTCGTCCACTGAACGCTGCGCGATTTTTTTACCGTCCAAATCTCTTTGATAATCTAGTTTTAATGCAAATGGCGCTTCAGGCTGCCACTTTCCTTGTGGGGCATACAAGGTGGCGTCATACACATCCCAAAACAAATAGGTAAACATAGCGATTCCTACTACTTGCGCGTCTGGCACTTTTTTCATTACATAATCGGGCACGCTTTGCGCGAAGGCATTTTTCGAAAGAACCAAAAGTGAAATTGCCAAGGCAATGACAAGGTTTAAAGCGGTATAACGGCGTTGAAACATTTTCATGTACATTCTCCATATCGCATTTAAAAACTAGGCCACCGCGCTATTGCGCAGTTATGCCTCAGAAATTCTAAGCAAAAAAGCGATACATTTTTTATTTTGTTGTGTGCTCTAGTTATACTGTTGAGATTGCCACATTGATCATTTGAAAGCCCCATTTTGAACTTCAAAAATTTTGACAGCTTTTCCGACTTTGAGAATTTCGCTGCCAGTTTGCTATTGCCCTCACCGCTTGAGCCCTTTACGCCAGATTGGGAAGGTGCAGAGCATGTATCTATGTATGTAAAACGGGACGATAGCATTCATCCTGTTATTTCAGGCAACAAGTGGCGGAAGTTGAAGTATGCTTTCGATATCGCAACTTCTCATGAAATAAATTTAGGGTCAGGTTCAGGTAAAAATACCGATTTAAGTATAAAGCGCCCTTCCTCAGTAGTCAGTTTTGGCGGTGGATTTTCTAATCATTTGCACGCATTAGGTTATTTGTGTAATCAGCTGAATATTCCTTTTCACGCTATTATTCGCGGTGATTACACAAAACACCCCAGCCCGATGATTCGGGATTTAGTGCAATGGGGCACTCTAATTCACTACGTGAATAAAATTACCTACCAGCAAAGGGATGACCCTAATTATTTAGCCAGCCTACGAACACAGTTTCCTGATGCGTTGATTATTCCTGAAGGCGGTAGTCAAATGGCGGCGCTAAAAGGCGTTCAAGAAGTCGTAGATGAAATAGATATCCCTTTCGACCGTATTATTGCCCCTGTGGCTAGTGGCGCTACGTTGGCAGGGTTAACTTCGGCCCTGTCACCGCACCAATGCGCTATTGGTATTGGTGTTTTAAAAGGAGAGGGATATTTGGAGGGGCTCGTAGAACAGTTTCTTACACCAGCTGATTCACCCGTTCGGTCATCTGTCGCGTGCGCTGGCAAAAAAAAACAATTCAGCATAAACCATGACTATCATTGTGGTGGCTACGGGAAAGTTCCACCGTACCTGCAAACGTTCTGTGAAGATTTCAATCGCACTATGCCTTTTGACATTGAAGGGGTGTACTCAGGTAAAGTATTTTGGGCACTCAAAAACTTGCTAGCAACTCACGCCTGCCAAAACCGTGCTGGTAGTGACTCCCCGAATACATCATCGACAGCCTTTGAAAAAGGACACACTCTTATTATTGTTCACACTGGCGGTATTCAAGGCGCCAGAAAAAATTAAAACCTCTGATCTTATAGACCCACACATTCGTTTAACCTAATATCAAGGCTGTGTAAGTATTTTTATCGAAAGTCACAGCTTGGTTGTATCTAGCTTCGCGTTACTCATAGCTATTGCTCAAACGCAAAATTCGTTAGGAGATGCACCATGATAAAAGGAACAAATAGCTTACCCCCCCCTTTATGCATACTTGTGTCTAGAGCACTTGAGTTATGCGAATTGGTTTTATCTACAAGTCCCGTATTTTATCCTTTTGCCGCCATTTATGAAGATGGGAAAGTAGACTGCTTATTTAGCGAAGAAACCCATTATCGCATCGACGAAGGTCAACTCATCGAATGTTTACAGTGGCGAATAATCGACACCACTACAGATTCTGACAGCTATAGTATTCTGGTTTATGCCGCGACTGTAGAAACGCAAAAGCATACTCGCTTAGATGCCATTGCCATTAATACGGCTTGCCCTAACGATGAGGAACAGCTTTTGCTTTACCCTTATTATCGCGTAGGGGAAAAAATTGTGGTTTCCCCTCCCATCAATACAATGCCAGAATAGGCGTTATCGCGTATAAATTGTGCTTATTCGTTTTCCTTGTGTTTACGATGACTATTTTTTGTCGAACCTCGGCTGTCTTTGCTTGCCAATTTGGTATCGTCTGCTAGCATTCAGCCCAAAATTCATTAGCTTATTTAGGGATTAATTATTATGTCTCGCGTTTTAATTATTGGTGCTGGCGGTGTTGCCTCAGTAACCGTAAAAAAGTGTGCACGTTTACCACAGCACTTTGACGAAATCTTTCTTGCCAGCCGCACAGTGTCTAAATGTGAAGCTTTGCAACAAGAAGTAGGTGTAGACCGCGTTAAAGGTGTATTTGCCCTTGATGCCGATAACGCCAAAGAAGTAGAAGCGCTTATTAACGATGTTAAGCCTGACCTAGTAATTAACCTTGCGTTGCCTTACCAAGACTTGCCTATTATGGATGCGTGTTTAGCAACTAACACCGACTACTTAGACACCGCAAACTACGAGCCAAAAGACGAAGCTAAGTTCGAATACTCTTGGCAGTGGGCTTACCAGCAGAAATTTAAAGACGCAGGCATCATGGCCTTGTTAGGCAGTGGTTTCGATCCAGGTGTAACCAACGTGTACACCGCGTACGCGGCTAAACACTATTTCGACGAAATTCACTATTTAGATATTGTTGATTGTAACGGTGGTGATCACGGTCAAGCATTTGCGACCAACTTCAACCCTGAAATCAATATCCGTGAAATTACTCAACGTGGTCGTTTCTGGGAAAATGGCGAGTGGAAAGAAACCGACCCGCTAAGCGTGCGTGAAGATTTAGATTACCAAAACATTGGTGTACGTGCGTCTTACCTCATGTTCCATGAAGAATTGGAATCTTTGGTGAAGCATTTCCCTACCCTTAAACGTGCTCGTTTTTGGATGACCTTCGGTGATGAATACCTTACACACCTTCGCGTACTAGAAGGCGTAGGCATGACCAGTATTGAACCGGTTGATTTCCAAGGCCAAAAAGTAGTGCCTCTAGAATTCTTAAAAGCAGTTCTGCCTAACCCAGGTTCACTGGCTGAAGGCTATACCGGCATGACCTGTATTGGTACTTACATTACGGGCATGAAAGATGGCAAAGAAAAAACCATCTTCATCTACAACAACTGTGAACATGCTAAATGTAATGATGAAGTGGGTGCACAAGCGGTATCTTACACCACAGGTGTTCCGGCCATGATTGGTGCAGCGCTAATGCTAAACGGCACGTGGAAAGAAAACGGTGTTTGGAATATGGAACAATTTGATCCAGATCCATTCATGGACATGCTAAACGAGCACGGCCTACCTTGGCACGTACTCGAATGTGATAGCAGCCCATTCACCAAGTAATATAATACTGTAACTGGAGCAAATAAAGGTTGGCAGACTTAACGCAACGAACAGATATTCCTTCTCCTTGCTATGTGCTGGAAGAAGAAAAACTCATCCGAAATCTTGAGTTGATGAAGCATGTACAAGATGAGTCAGGCGTTAGAATTATTCTGGCTTTAAAAGGTTTTTCAATGTGGTCGAGCTTCGACATCATTAACCCTTATTTACATGGCGCAACAGCAAGTTCGGTATGGGAAGCCAAATTAGCCGCTGAAATGGGTAAAGAAGTACATGCCTATTCTCCAGCTTATAAAAAGGCGGATATAGAAGAGCTAGCTACGCTGGTGAATCACTTGTCGTTTAATAGTCTGTCACAGTGGCAAGCTCACAAAGACGCGCTTGCGGGCGTGTCTTTAGGTTTGCGTATTAATCCAGAGCATCAAGAAGCAGATACCCCACTTTACGACCCTGCTGCACCTGGCTCGCGTCTAGGGCTTAGGGTAAGTGAATTAGAAGGCGTAGATTTATCAGGCATTGATGGCTTTCATTGTCATAACCTGTGTGAGTGTGACTCGTTTGCAACCGAACGTACGCTTAAAGCAATAGAGGCAAGCTTTGGCGATTACCTAGGACAGCTGAAATGGCTAAACTTAGGTGGCGGCCACTTGATGACTAGCGAAGGTTACGATGTAGAACATCTAATCAAAACCCTTAGCGATTTCAAACAACGTTACCCGCACTTAGACGTTATTCTCGAGCCCGGCTCTGCAGTAGCGTGGCAGACAGGACCGTTGATTGCTGAAGTGGTGGATGTGGTAAACAACGATGGTGATATTGCCATTTTAGATATTTCAGCCACGGCACACATGCCAGATGTGCTTGAAATGCCCTATCGACCTACGATTTTAAACGCATCCTTACCTGGTGAAAAAGCCTACGACTATCGCTTAGGTGGAAACTCCTGCTTAGCGGGCGATGTTATTGATACTTACTCTTTCGATGCGCCATTAAAAGCTGGTGACCGCGTACAGTTTGAAGACATGATGCACTACACCATGGTGAAAACGTCATTTTTCAACGGCGTTGAACACCCTGCCATTGGTATTTTGCGTAAAAATGGTGAGTTCGAAATTGTTCGCCAGTTTACTTACGAAGACTTTAAAGGCCGCTTGTCTTAAACAATAGATAGCGACTTTCACAAAAAAATGCCCGCAGCGTTAAACGTTAGCGGGCATTTTTATTGGTGACGTTTGAATAAAGCGTAGCTAATAAATACCTACTTTATAAAACGCCAGTACCGTTAAGGTTTTGGCTTTTATCTACCGTACCTTCAGCGATAACCGTATCATCAAGATAAATGGCAAATGGCGTACCTTCAGGGCCTGTTAAATTGTATCGAAATCCATGCATTTCATCGGCTAAAGCTAACTTCACCTGAGTTTTAGGATGAATTAAATCGTACTCACCTGAATCGCCGGATTTATCAAAAATATCGACGACCCATTTGCCCTCTGGCATCTCAATTCTTAAGAGTTGCTGACTCATAACTATCCTCCAACCTTACACTTAACGTTATAAGCAATAGTGCAAAATGCAATAAGCCTACCTCGTGTTAACTATATTGTTTAGATAGGTACCCTCAACCCATGGGTCTGAGATCAATCAGTCTCTTTTGCTTCCAGCCCAGCTTGGTACAAGGCATTCTTTTTCAGGTCGTAGTGATCGGCCACAACGGCTGCCGCTTTTTTCAATGGCATGTGATCACATAACGTAGTTAAAAGCGACATCGCCTCAGCCGATATTTCAGATAAATTCACTTGGGCTGGCGACACCATCACCACGAACTCACCTTTTTGGTGAGCGGCTTCGGCTTCCAAGTAATCAATAACATCGCTTGGGGTGCCACTAATATAAGTTTCAAAGGTTTTGCTAAGCTCTTTCGCAACTACAATGTGCCTATCACCTAGTACACGGGCAATGTCTTTGACCGTGGCTAAAATACGACGTGGGGCTTCGTAAAATACGCTTGTGCAGGTCCGCTCTTTTAATTCAGCAAGTTGGTTGTCTTTGGCTTGAGTTTTTACCGGTAGAAAACCTTCAAAAATAAATCGGTCTGTTGGTAGCCCTGAAGCACTCAGCGCGGTAATAGCGGCACATGGGCCTGGCAATGCGGTAACAGGAATGCCTTCTTCTCGGCAGCGCCTCACAAATACAAAACCTGGATCGCTAATTAACGGCGTACCCGCATCACTAATTAACGCCACCGATTCACCGTCTTTTAGGCGCTGCACCAGCATTGCGGTACGTTTATCTTCATTGTGATCATGCAGCGACAAGGTACGGGTAGAAATACTGAAGTGCTGTAACAACCGCGAGCTGTGTCGTGTATCTTCCGCAGCAATCCAATTAACCTGTTTTAATACCTCGATAGCTCTGGCGCTAATATCATCAAGGTTGCCGATAGGTGTAGGAACGATATACAAGGTGGCGAAATTGGTCATATAAACAATAAAAATAACGAATAATGTAGAAAGTGTACCACGCCATTGGACTAGTTTACGTCGGCAAACGTAGATTTTCATCGTGGTTAGGATAAACTTGCCGCTACTTGCCGTTAAACGAAGTGAAAGGAAACAGACTGTGGGTCACATTGGACATTTTACAAAGCGCATTACCTTTGCAATGGCGACAGCCACCAGCGTGCTATATTTAGCAGGCTGCGGGAGCACACCTGAACCCACCTCGGCACCTAAAGTTGCCACTACTGAGCCTGTGAAAGCGCAAGTAGAACAGAACATCACGCCAGAACATAAATTGGTAGAAGCAAAAAAAGTATGGCTTCAAACCCGAGACAAAGTTAAGCGAGACACATTACTGCTAGATGCAGTGGGCCTTTATATTGCTCAAGGCGATAGGATATTAGCGCAACAAATTTTGTTTGAAATGAAGCAGGACGGTGTCGCCACCTCGTTGCAGGATAGCTACGCCATTCATGTGGCAATGGCTTATCAAAACGACCCATCTTCGTCGCCAGCACAACTTACGACAATGCTAGAAGATGTAAACAGTAGCCCTGCACTTACTGCTAAATTGGCAGAGCTTCAAGCAGATCTCTATGCCAAACAAGGGTTATGGGCAAAGGCGGCAAATAGCGTTTTGTCTACCGAGCTAGAAGATGAGCAAAAAGTGGCGCAGGTGTGGACATTTTTGAACCAAATACCTGCCGATGAACTCACAAAAAGTGAAAATCAGTACCCTAAATTGCAACCCTTCTTTGCCCTTCGTCAGTTAACTATCGAAAATGCAAGAAACCCGCAGCAGTTAAAGCAATCAATTGGGCAATATAAACAAGTTTATGCTGGCCATATGTTGTCCCAGCATTTACCTAAAGACGTCGCGATAGCGGAAGAACTCGCCGCCCCTCAAATTCGTGAGTTGGTAGTATTATTGCCACTAAGTGGTAGGCTCGCGGCGACTGGCGAAACAGTTAAAGATGGCATTATGGCAGGCTACTATCAGCAGCTTCAACAAACCAGTAATCCAAATAGCTTACCTGCCATTCGGTTTGTAGATACTACCAATGCCGATACTGAAACTATGATTGCAGCTATTGGCGACGCTAAATTTATAGTGGGCCCACTATTAAAAGAAACCGTTGAGAAATTAATACCAGCGTTACCGCCTGGCGTGAACATGCTAGCGTTAAACCGCCCAGACGAAATGCCGATAATGTTAGATAGCTCAGCCTCAGTAAACTCAGAGCCTTTAAGCCCAGAAGCGGTTAACACTGAATCTGAGATGCCTTCCAGCGCCGCGCCAGCCGTTAATTATTTCGCCCTTGCGCCGGAAGATGAGGCAAATCAGCTTGCAGAGTTTATTTATAGCAAAGGCTTTAGAGCGCCTATTGTTATTGCGGCACAGAGCAACTTGTATCA
Organism: Alteromonas sp. 1_MG-2023; assembly: GCF_030547075.1. Taxonomy (GTDB): domain Bacteria; phylum Pseudomonadota; class Gammaproteobacteria; order Enterobacterales; family Alteromonadaceae; genus Alteromonas. The sequence goes on from NZ_JAUOQH010000014.1 coordinate 114,061, forward strand.
GCGAATGAACGATGCGTTTAAAACCCGTTGGAACACATTGCATGAACAAGAAGTTCAAGCGCGACGTGCGAATATAACCTCTGTTACGTTCAATGATAGTGAATCGTTGCGAGAAGGTATTACGCAAGCCTTAGACGTAGCACAAAGTAATCAGCGTATTAATCAAATTGAATACATGACCAATGAAGAAGTGTATAACATGCCCCGTAGCAGACGAGACATCGATGCTATTGTCGCTTTCGCTTCACCACAAGATACCCAGCTTTTAAACCCAATTATCGAAGCTAGCTTAAACCCGTACGATGGAAAACAAGTGCCAGTTTATGCGACCTCTCGCTCAATGGACTACAACAGCGGCAAGAACCAATGGCGTGATTTACAAAACGTACGCTTTATCGATATGCCTTGGATGATGCCAGATCATAAATGGCAGCAACTTGCTCAAGAAACTAAGCAAACCTGGCCTGATCGCAGCACTTTGCAAAATAGATTATTCGCCTTCGGTGTAGATGCATATGAATTACTCCCTCAATTAGGGATGCTAAATACCTTGTCGTACATCACATTCGACGGGTTGACCGGCACGCTAACACTAAATGAAAACAGTGAAGTAGAACGAAACTTACCTCAAGCCGTTATACGTAACGAGCGTGTGCAAATGCTAATGGAGTAAATAACATTGTCCGTATTGCAAGGGAATGCAGCAGAAAACAAGGCCGTTGATTACTTAGAGGAACAAGGGCTTACATTACGTTGTCGTAATTACCGAACTAAACGTGGTGAACTTGATATTGTTATGCAAGATGGCGACACCATTGTTTGCGTAGAAGTGAAGTTTCGCAAAAAATCGCAGTATGGTCACGCTGCCGAATTTGTCACCATGAAGAAACTTCAACGAATTCAGGCTGCGTTTGCGTTCTATTTGTTAGATAATAAGCTTAATCCCGCGTCTACCCCATTACGCATAGACGTTATCGCCATTGATGGAAGCGACCTTCAATGGCTTAAAAATATCGGATAAACCGCGCGTAGTTGTTAGGTATGCTGGTGAATAGGTGTAGGTAGTACTTAGGCTGTAGTAAACCCTCCGCCGCATGGATGCGGGGGCGGAGCTACCATGGATGGGTTCACAGCGTGTTTACGGAAGCCTAAGTACTGCCTGCGCCAGATTCTCAAGCCCTACACCCTAAAGCGTGTTATGCACTCAATATTGAGACTGCTTGATATCCTGAAATACAGAGAAAAGAAGTATGATTGAACAAATTAAAGCGAACTTTACTGAAAGTATTCAAACCAAAATTGCTGCATCTGAGATTTTGCCTGAATCAATTGAAAAAGCAGCCATGATGATGGTTGAAGCGTTAATTCGCGGCAATAAGATTTTAAGCTGTGGTAACGGTGGTTCGGCAGGTGATGCACAACACTTTTCTTCTGAAATGCTTAACCGCTATGAGCGCGATCGCCCTAGCCTTCCTGCTATTGCGTTAAGTACTGATACTTCGACTATCACTTCAATTGCAAACGACTATAGCTACGATGAAATTTTTGCTAAGCAAGTTCGTGCTTTAGGTCAGTCTGGCGATATTTTATTTGCGATATCTACCAGTGGTAACTCACGCAATGTAATTGCCGCTATGGAAGCTGCTTTATCTCGCGATATGACGATAGTAGCCTTAACCGGCAAAGATGGCGGTGAAATGGCAGGGTTCTTGAGTGAGCACGATGTTGAAGTACGTGTACCTTCGAACCGTACAGCCCGTATTCAAGAAGTTCATTTGTTGGTTATTCACAATTTATGTGAATGCATTGATGACAGCCTATTCCCAGCCGATCACGGAGACGAATAACGTTCCCCTTCTATGAAACGAATTAAAACGTTAAGTATTACCCTAGTATCATTTTTTTTTGTGATGCAGTTACAAGGCTGCGTGGTGGCTGTTGGCGCCGCGGGAGCCGTAGCAGCTAAAGTAGCGAACGACAGACGCACTGTTGGCACACAACTAGATGACCAAAACGCTGATGGCGCTGTGGCTTATCAGTGGTCTAAAAGTGAAGAACTCAAAGCTCAAACTAACCTGCAAGTAGATATGTATAACGGCATAGCCTTACTTACCGGCCAAGCGCCTACGCAAGCTTTAATAGACGAAGCAGTTAGGCGCGCCCAAGAAGTTGATTACTTGAAGAAAATTCATAATCAAATTCGTATTGGCGAGCCTATTGGTGCAGGCACCCAAGCTAATGATATCTGGCTAGCGTCAAAAGTCCGCACCAAGATAGTGGCCGATGAACGCGTGCCTGCGCTGCAAGTAAAAGTAGTAGTGCAAGACTCTGAAGTGTTCTTAATGGGCCGATTAACCAATGCAGAAGCTAATGCTGCTGTAGATATTGCAAGGAACATAACGGGCGTAGCCCGCGTAGTGCGCGCATTTGAGATCATTTAGTCGCGATACCGCAACGGCCCTGCTGGTTGCTGGGGCCTTGTTTATGGAAATTCTGGATGCCACGGTGATCACCACCGCGCTTCCCGTTATTGCCGCTGATTTTGGCGTGCCTGCAACCCAACTTTCTATTGGCGTTTCTGCCTATCTTGTTGCCGTTACTTTTTTCATTCCTCTAAGTGGCTATGTTGCCGACAAATTTGGTGCTCGTAATGTATTTATGGCTGCCATTGTCATTTTTGTGGTGGCATCAATACTGTGCGGAATCAGTACCAACCTAACTAGTTTTACGTTATCTCGTATTATGCAGGGCATTGGCGGTGCCCTGATGGTGCCTGTAGGCCGTTTAGTAGTGCTGCGAGACTTACCCAAAGAAAAGCTAGTTAAAACTGTGGCCATTATTACGTGGCCCGCATTAAGTGCTCCGATTCTTGGCCCAGTATTAGGGGGCTGGATTGCCACCCACTTAAGCTGGCAATGGATATTCTTTATGAATGTGCCATTAGGGATATTCGCGCTTATTGCTTCCGCTTATTTGCTTGAGAACTTCACCGCCAATGTAGGTAAGTTTGATGTGGTAGGTTTTCTGCTAACCGGCATTGGCTTTGCCTCTTTTATGGCTGGCATAGAGCTATTTGCTGGGCACAACACCTCTACCCTACTGGGCGCCGTGGTGACCGGGTTAGGGCTTCTATTATTGTTAGCTGCGGTATTTCATATTCGCCGTGCTAAAAAACCTTTGTTTTCTTTTGAAGCCATGCAGTTTCGTACTTTTCGCTTATCAATGTACGGCGGCTCGGTGGTACGTATTGCCCTAGGCAGTGCGCCGTTTTTGGTGCCGCTTATGCTGCAATTGGGTATGGGTTACTCGCCGGTAGAAGCAGGCACATTACTGCTATGGCTGTTTGTAGGCAATATAGCCATTAAGCCAGCTACCACATGGATAATGAACACCTTTGGTTTTAAGCGGGTACTTATTGTAAATGGCATTATGATTTCGCTAGGTTTTGTAGCCCTATCGTTTATAACCCAACAAAGCTCATCGTTTATTATTGCTGTAATTTTATTTGTTAGCGGTGTGAATAGGTCGATGCATTTAACCCTACTAAACACTATCGCCTTTGCGGATGTACCAAAAGACAAAATGCGCGACGCAAACACACTAGGTGCTATTTTGATGCAAATGAACCGTGGCATGGGGATCACCATTTCTGCGCTTATGCTGGCCGTTGCTTCTCTGATGGTAGGAAATTCAAGCAGTGATCCGTCGCTTATCAACTTCAAAATTGCCATGGCCATGATGGCGGTAGTAGCGCTGCTGAGTATTACCGACAGCCTGATGCTATCGAAAACCGATGGCGATTCGGTTTTGGAAAAGCGACTAAAAAAACAGTTAAGCTGAGGTAGTGCAGGCAGGTGCTATTGTTCAGGTAAAGTAAATAATGTAATTACCAAAGGTGTGATTACCTCCAGATTATCTCAATTTAAACCGACATATCAGCAACCGACTTAATTATATCTGACAGGCCGTTGTGTACCTTGAGTTCAATCGATGGGCGCAACACATCGGTTAAATTTCTGTGATGGTGTTTCATAGTCTAACGTCTTTCTCGGTCTTTCGTTAAGTTGTCTCGCTACACTGCTAAGTTTTTGTTGGCTGTGTGCCGATAAGTCGGTACTTTTGGGAAAATACTGCCGCAGTAATCGATTGGTGTTTTCATTGGTACCACGTTGCCACGGTGAGTAAGGATCGCAAAGGTAGACTTTTATGTCAGTGGCTAGCGTGAATTGTTTGTGGTCTTTAATTTCTCTCCCCCTGTCCCAAGTTAGAGATTTATATAGTTCCTTAGGTAGCTTTTGAGCGTGTTTGATAAGTGCAGCAATCACGGTCGACGTTTTACTATCATCCACTTTCGCCAACATTACGAACCGAGAGTGCCTCTCTACTAGTGTCGCTATGTAACTGTTGTTAGAGCCACATATAAGGTCGCCTTCCCAGTGACCGGGTATAGCTCTATCTTCAACTGATGCAGGTCGTTCACTTATAGAAACGGCATAAGGGATTTTTCCCAGACCTAATCTTTTCAGTGAAGCTTGACGAGACTTGCGAACCGCTCTTTTTGACCGCAAACACTTCTGCAGTTCTTTCTTTAGAGCGCCTCGCGTCTGAATGAAGAGTGTTTTATAGATGGTTTCGTGAGACACTTACATTTCCTGATTACCGGGATATTGTCGCTTTAACCAACCCGCAATTTGTTGTGGTGACCATGCCCTTTTAAGCTTAACAGCTATTATTTAACATAACTCTGGGGATCCAATTAACTTACATGGCTTAGGTCTCAATGCTTCGTCCCGGGCTCGTTGTTCAGCTTTTA
>NZ_JAUOQH010000015.1 GCF_030547075.1 Alteromonas sp. 1_MG-2023
GGCGCGTGTGGAAGGATTCGAACCTCCGACCGCCTGGTTCGTAGCCAGGTACTCTATCCAGCTGAGCTACACACGCGCAATAAAACTTTTGTTGACCGTCACACCATCAACGAACAATGGCGGAGAGGGAGGGATTCGAACCCTCGATACCAGTATTAGGTATGGTTCCTTAGCAGGGAACTGGTTTCAGCCACTCACCCACCTCTCCTTAAGTGGTGCCGCATTTTACGGATTCACTGGCCGGAGTCAAACCTTTTTTAGATAAAAATGTTTACTCGCTGTCATTTTGTACGATTCGTACAAAAAACCTGTGTTTTGGTTAGGTTATAACCAAATTTTAGCGGGTTAATTTAAGAATGCACGTCTTAGTGCAAAATGAACATTTTTAATAAATATTGAAAAATATCTAAATTTTTTGAAATTAATTTAAAAAAAGCCCTAAAAACAAAAAAGGCCAGCATAAGCTGACCGATTTTTGTGCAGAGAGTGATTACTCAGCCGTTCCAGGTTGTCCACCTTTCTCAGCTTGAATTCTCATGTAAATCTCTTCACGGTGCACAGAAACTTCTTTCGGTGCATTCACACCAATTCGGACCTGATTCCCTTTTACACCTAGAACAGTGACAGTTACATCATCACCAACCATTAGTGTTTCACCAACTCGACGAGTCAAAATAAGCATTCGCTTGCTCCTGTTCCTTAATACTGAACATTTCCTTAATTACTCCGCCACTTATCGGCACGACCCGACAGTAGCAACAGTGATTCCATGTTTCTGTGTCACTTCAAAAACTCACTGCAAGTCTCAGATTCGATTATAGCTTATCTTCCAACCAAGCGTTAACTGAATCTAACGCTGTACCCAGACACTCTGGCTTATCGCCACCTGCTTGAGCCATATCTGGGCGACCACCACCCTTTCCGCCAACTTGCGCAGCGATAAAGTTCACCAGTTCACCTGCTTTCACTTTACCGGTAAGGTTTTTAGTCACGCCAGTGATAAGATTGACCTTATCTTCACTTGCTACACCAAGTACTACGATACCTTCGCCAATTCGGTTTTTAATATCATCCATCATTGAACGTAGAGATTTCGCTTCAACACCTTCCAACTTAGCTATGAGTACTTTCACACCCTTTATTTCAATTGCATTACTAAGCATATCAGCACCTTGCTGACTCGCCAGTTTTTGTGTGGCAGAAGTGAGTGATTTCTCTAGTTCTTTAGTATGAGTTTGTACTGCAATTACTCGTTCAACCAAGTTTTGCGTGTCAGTTTTTAACAAACTAGACAATTCTGTCAGCGTGGCTTGCTGATCTTGAACATAATGCAGAGCGTGCTCACCGGTAATCGCTTCAATACGGCGTACGCCAGATGCTATGCCCGCTTCGCTGGTAATTTTGAATAAACCAATATCACCCGTACGGTTTACGTGAGTTCCACCACATAGCTCTATAGAGAAAGGCCCCATAGTCACTACACGTACTTTCTCGTCGTACTTTTCACCGAATAACGCCATCGCACCTGAAGCTTTGGCTTCATCTAAGTCCATCAGTTCAGTTTTTAACGCGTGGTTAGCACGAATTTCTTCGTTAACTCTACGTTCAACTTGAATAAGTTGTGCTTGCGTTACGGCTTCAAAGTGAGAAAAATCAAAACGCATACGCTGCGCTTCTACTAACGAGCCTTTCTGAGTAACGTGGTCACCTAGGGTTTCACGAAGGGCTGCGTGAAGTAAGTGAGTCGCACTGTGATTTTTCTTCACAGCATCACGGTTTGAGTTATCGATAGCAGAAGTAACACGATCACCTTTTGTAATGGTGCCTTTTACTTTTCCTTTGTGAGCGAAAGCATTACCCATTTTTTGGGTATCAGTAACGATAAACTCGCCATTCGCAACACGCAGTACACCTTTGTCACCAGACTGACCACCGCTTTCAGCGTAGAAAGGGGTTTGATCTAATACCACTACCCCTTCTTGACCGTCTTCTAAACGCTCACAAAAGGCGTTGTCTGCAATAAGCTCTACAATGTTTGCTTCGCCTTCAACATCACTGTAGCCAGTGAAAGATGTAGCATGGTCAACCGCAAGCGTATTGTTGTAATCGGCACCAAAGTTGCTGGCTTGTTGTGCTCGTGCGCGCTGCGCCTGCATAGCACTTTCGAAGCCTTTCACGTCGATTTTAAGATCGTGTTCACGAGCAACATCGTTGGTTAAATCAGTTGGGAAGCCGTAAGTGTCATAAAGCTTAAACACTACATCACCTGGAATAGTGTCACCTTCAAGGGTTTCTAGCGTGTCGTTTAGCATTGCCATACCGCGGGCTAGGGTTTTACTAAACTGCTCTTCTTCTACTCGTAGTACTTTTTCAACTACCGGTAGTTGGTCTACAAGCTCTGGGTAAGCTTCGCCCATTTCTCTGCTTAGTGCTGAAGCCAGTTTATAGAAGAAAATATCGCTGGCACCTAACTGGTAACCATGACGCACTGCACGTCGAATAATACGACGGAGCACATAGCCTCGGCCTTCGTTAGATGGCATCACACCATCACAAATCAAGAAGCTACAAGAACGAATATGATCGGCAATAACCCGTAAAGATTTATTCTCTAAATCTTCGCTGCCAACAATTGTGGCCGCCGCTTGAATCAGATTTTGGAACAAATCAATTTCGTAGTTACTGTGCACGTTTTGCAAAATAGCTGAAATACGCTCAAGCCCCATGCCGGTATCGATAGATGGCTTAGGCAACGGCTCCATAGTACCGTCGGCTTGCTTGTTGTATTGCATGAATACCAGGTTCCAGATTTCGATGAAACGATCGCCATCTTCTTCTGGTGTTCCTGGAGGACCGCCCCAAATATGCGCGCCATGGTCATAAAATATTTCTGAACACGGACCGCATGGCCCTGTGTCACCCATAGACCAGAAGTTATCTGATGTACTGATGCGAATAATCTTTTCTTTAGGTACACCAATGTGGTTTTCCCAAATATCGAAAGCTTCATCGTCTTCTGAATAAACGGTAACCAGTAGCTTTTCTTTTGGAAGGCCAATTTCAGATGTTAAGAAATTCCACGCAAACTCAATCGCTTCTTTTTTGAAGTAATCACCAAAGCTGAAGTTACCTAGCATTTCGAAGAATGTATGGTGACGGGCGGTATAACCAACGTTTTCTAAATCGTTATGCTTACCACCAGCACGAACGCAGCGCTGAGAAGAAACCGCGCGGGTATAACTGCGTTTTTCAGCACCTAAAAAGGTGTCTTTAAACTGGTTCATTCCCGCGTTAGTAAAAAGAAGGGTTGGATCATCTGCTGGTACTAGAGACGAGCTAGCCACAGGCTGGTGACCATGACTCTTGAAATAATCTTTAAACTTTTGGCGTAAGTCAGCAGTTGATAATGTCATTGAAAACCTAACTTCCTTAATACATTGAATGAGAATGTGCGGGATTGATGCCACAGACCGATTAATCGTTCTATTAACCACCTAGGTGTTTATGCATTTCATACCCTCGCACGGATGTGCGCAACAATACCATGGTTAGCGCTTTTTTGTTAAGCCCATAGCCTGCTCTAGCAGTATAAATAAGCCCTTTTATACCCGTTATAAAGGGCATAAATGAATTTTATGCGTTTTTTATTCACCCTTGACGGCAAATTCGATGTGTTCACTATAGAAACCACGATATTGAAGAAACTGCTTTTGCTTCATCAGTAGCTTAAAATCGGTTTCTTGTAACGGTCCGAACTTTTTATCTTTCACCCATTTCGCTTTTTCGAACCAATCAGGCTCTATTTCATCAAGGGCACGCTCAGCCGCAATTTCATCAACGCCGTATTGCTGCAAATCGAGTTTAATTTTTCTAGGACCAGAGCCCTTAATGTACAAAGCACGGGCGCGACTTTCAGCAAATCGCTCGTCACTTTGTATATCAGCTTCTCGGAATGCTTCCAATACGGGCATAAAAGCCTCACTTTCAATGCCTTTTTGGGAAAGCTTACGGCAAACTTCTGAAAAGCTATGCTCTCGTCGTGCAAGCATGCGGGTAATCGCGTCGGTAATGAATTTTCTGTCAAATTCTGACATTTTATTAATCGAAACCTTCTTAAAATACTTTTCAATCTCGTTATATTATTATTAATGGTAATCTTTAGCGTCGTTGAACGAAAGTGAATAAAGTAAACGTGAGCATGGAATATAAGGTAAAAGTAGTTAATGCGGTGGCGGATATTCCCCAAGCTACATGGGATGCGCTTGCAGAAGGCGAAGGCCCTTTCTTACGTTACGACTTTTTAAATGCGCTAGAACAAAGTGCATGCTGCGATGAAGCGTCTGGCTGGATACCGCAGCACCTTTTGATTGAGCAAGTGCCGATTAATGACCAAGCATCGATTAACGAAGAGACACTCTCAGCGTCAGTTGAAAGCACGGTAATAGCCATTATTCCCGGCTATTTAAAGACACACAGTTACGGCGAGTACGTGTTTGATCATTCATGGGCAAATGCCTACCACCAGCACGGTATTCCTTATTATCCTAAGTGGGTTGCTGCTATTCCGTTTACCCCCGTGACCGGTTCGCGAATCTTAACCCGTGAAGATACGTCGTTTGATGAAGCGCTATTAACCCTTGTTTCAAACACAGTGCAATCCATGGGCGAAGAAACCGTCTCTTCCTGTCATTGGCTATTTACTAATGCACGCACCCAAAAATTACTCGGTAACCATTCAGAGCTGCTCACACGCTACGCCGTTCAATTTCAATGGCACAACTACCAATACACCAGTTTCGACAGTTTTTTAAATGCGCTAACGTCACGCAAACGACGAGACATGAAAAAAACCCAGCGAAAATTGGTTGAACAAGGTATTCACTATCGCCATTTAACCGGTAGTGACATCACCGATGAGGTTCTCGACTTTTTCTTGCAGTGCTATCAAGCAACGTATTTAAAACGTAGTGGACATACGGGCTATTTAAACGAAGCATTTTTCCGTCAGTTGCGTGACACCATGGCCAACAACATGCTTATTGTCACGGCTTACAAAAATGAGACTCCCATAGCCAGTGCATTGTTCTTTTTCGATAAAACTGGCTTATATGGAAGATATTGGGGCGCACTAGAAGAAGTGAGCGGGTTGCATTTTGCGTGCTGCTATTTTGAAGGTATTGCCTTTGCCATAGAAAAAGGATTACCACTGTTTAACCCTGGTACTCAGGGTGAACATAAAATACTTCGTGGCTTCGAACCTATTTACTGCCAATCGCAACATCAGTTGTTTTCGGCCCCCTTTCATGATGCTGTAGCGTCATTTTTACAGCAAGAATCAGAACATATTGTGGCATATTTCAATCAGGCCCAAGATGTTTTACCTTTTAATAACGACATTACACCTAGCCTTAAAACGACAAACACCCCTAACCCACTGTTAGCGGTAGATAATCATAATGAGAAAACGATATGAAACATAAAATACTCGCGCTAGCCATAGCAGCATCCCTTGGCTTAGCAGGCTGTGGTCAGCCAGAACAAAATAAACAACAAGCCGCTGACAAAATGGCCATGGAAGAAGAACAGGGTCAGGCTGAACTCGGCTCATTTGGCGTAGATTTATCTGCTAGAAACGAAGCGGTTAAACCTGGCGACGACTTCTTCATGTACGCTGGCGGTAATTGGTACGACAATTATGAACTTCCAGCAGATAAAACCCGTTACGGCGCCTTTTCTGCGCTTGCCGACCGCAGTGAAGAGCAAGTTAAAAACATTATCGATGGCCTAATGGAAAAAGAAGACTTGAACGCTGACGAGCAGCTTGTTCACGACTTTTTTGTTTCTTACATGGACGTTGAAAAGCTGGACTCAAAAGGCATTGCGCCTATTTCAGATGTATTGTCGTCAATTGATGCGATAGCCTCAACAGAGGATTTAACCGAAGTATTTGGTAAAAGCTGGCTAACAGGCGCAAGCTCTCCTATTGATACTGGTTTGTGGTACAACCGCTTAGATCCGAATGAATACCAGCTTAGCGTTGGCGTGGGCGGCCTAAGTTTACCTGATCGCGACTACTACATAAGCGATCACGAAAGATTCGTAAAAATTCGTGAGGCTTACCTTGCTCACATTGAGCAAATGCTGAACTTTGCAGGGGTTGAAGATGCCGCTGATAAAGCCAAAACTATTCTAAAATTAGAAACCGAAATCGCTAACGTTCAATGGCCTCGGGAAAAGCGCCGTGATCGTGACCTGACATTAAATCAAATTGCCCGTAGTGAATTGACTGATGCTTACCCACAGTTCGATTGGGATACCTTTTTAGCTGAAACCGGTTTTAAAGCACCAGAGCTGAATATTACTCAGCCTCAGCCTATTAAAGATGTGATTGATATCATCAATGAGACCAGCCTTGATGACTGGAAGTCGTACCTGACCTACCACACAATCAAAAACAACGCCGGATTACTTGCTGAAGATATTTATCTGGCCAACTTTGATTTTTATGGCACAACGCTAAGTGGTCAACAAGAACCTCGCCCTCGCTGGAAACGTGCAGTAAGCCAAATGGCGGGTACGGAATCGTTAGGTTTTGCTATTGGTAAAATTTACGTAACTGAGTACTTTCCTGAAAGTTCGAAAGCACAAATGGCAGAGCTTGTTGAGAACCTTCGTACGGCGCTAGGTGAACGTATCGATAGCCTTGATTGGATGGGCGAAGATACCAAGGTTAACGCGAAAGAAAAGCTTATGGCATTTAGCCCTAAAATTGGCTACCCAGACGAGTGGCAGTCTTTTGATGGCCTAACGATTAGCAGTGATGATTTGCTAGGAAACGTACGTAATTTACGTAAGTTCTTTAAAGCGGAGAAAGTTGAGAAAGAATTAGAGAAAACGGACCGTCAACGCTGGGGTATGACACCACAACGGGTTAATGCGTACTACAACAGTTCATTTAATGAAATTGTATTCCCAGCTGCAATCCTTCAGCCGCCGTTTTTCGATCCTAATGCTGATGCCGCAGTAAACTATGGTGCAATTGGTGCGGTGATTGGCCATGAAATGGGACACGGCTTTGACGATCAGGGTTCTAAGTCTGATGCCAACGGTATTCAGCGTAACTGGTGGACTGACGAAGATCGTGCTGCGTTTGAGAAAAAGACCGATATGCTGGCAGAGCAGTACAATCAATACGAGCCGATTGAAGGTAATTTCGTTAATGGCCGTAACAGCCTAGGTGAGAACATTGGAGATGTAGGTGGTTTGTCGATGGCTTACCACGCTTATAAACTCAGCCTCAATGGCGAAGAAGCACCGGTAATTGATGGCCTAACCGGCGATCAGCGCTTCTTCCTAGCATGGGCGCAAGTATGGCGTGAAAAACGTACGGAAGAAAGTATGCTGAACCAGCTTCGTGGCGGAACTCATGCCCCTGGTCGCTACCGTGCACAAGCACCACGTAACCATGATGCATGGTATGAAGCCTTTAACGTGCAACCAGGCGATGCGTTATATCTTCCACCAGAAGAGCGTGTTCGTATTTGGTAATCCCAGTGCTTACGTAAGTACTTACATTAGTGCTTTCATAAGTGCTTAGTAAGGACTTTCGATATCAATAACCCATGCGGACGCCTTGTCCGTGTGGGTTTCATTTTACTCGGCCTTTATTGGTATTGTGATACCAGTAACCGCACATAACGCTTCACCGCGTTACTCGTCCTAATAACATTTTCCTTATTGTTTTGCTTTTCACCTTCAAGGGCATTGCGCAGCCAAAAGCCATCTATCATAGCTGCTGTAGACAAAGCTGCCTCTTTGGCATGCTCCCGAGGAATAAGGTTCGCAAAACTATAAGTTAAGTTACTTTCTAACCGTTTGTGGTTTATTCGTTGAAGACGATGTAAACCTTTATTATGCAGTGATAACGCCCAAAAATTCAGCCATGTATTGGTCGCTGAGGATTCTTGCTGTTCACCGGAAAAATTACTTTCAATGATGGCGTCTAAGCGCTCTAAATGGCTACTAAAACTACCCTGTAGTTTTAGCTTTTCTAATAAATATCGCATAGCGGCTTCTACTAACCCCTGCTTATCACCAAAATAATGGCTAATAATGCCGCTGGAAAGACCCGCTTGTTTGCTAATTAAACTAATGGTGGCGCTGTGAAACCCGTGCTCTGCTATGACCACCAAGGCGGCGTCTATTAGCTGCTGCTTTCGAATGGGCTCCATTCCTACTTTAGGCATGTAACTGCTCCATACCGTATGAGTCGCTGCAACATATGCCTATGCTACAGCGACCTGAATTACAGTGAATTAAAACGTTAAACGTGCATTAATGGCGACCGCGCGTGGCGCACCAATCCAAAATGCATTAGGGGCAATGGTAGACGCATAGTCTTCATCTAGCAGGTTATTTACGGTTAAGCGCACTTCAAGTTCTTCCATGCCTTGACCTATATTGCTGATGTATCCACCAATATAAAGATCGCTAACCAAATAATCATCTACTTCAGCGGTATTGTAAATATCGATGAAACGAGAGTCGACATACTTTGTCGATATACCTGCAAAATAATTATTTTTACTCCAATCTAGGCTGATAACTGCCATGGTATCTGGTGTACCAATAACCGTATTCCCTTTCACCGCCACTAACGACGATTCAGCATCGGTTGCATCAGCAATAGCAGCTTGGGCATTGGCGAGTGAATCGTACTGGGTACCTGTGCCACCAATGGTTTCAATGTATTCTGACTCACTTAATGTCAGTGACGTAAACACTGTAATGTTATCGGTAATGGCAAAGTCAGCAGACATTTCAAAACCGCTAGATTCGATACCACCTACATTACGATACCCACCCGCAGCGGCTTCTAAAAAGTCGATGCCGCTGGCGGTTTCATTACTGGTAAATTGAATGCGGTTATTAAACTCAATGGTGTAATAGGTGATATTGGCATTGAATTTAGCGCTTGAGTAACGAAGACCTACATCAATGTTCTCAGCGGTTTCTGGTTCAATAAAGCGCAAGTCCGTATCGTCGCGCTCAAGTTGTGCGTCTTTTATTGATGCGAAGTTTTCACCATAGCCAGCGAACAGTTCCAACCCATCGATTGCGATAGGCGCTACAAAACCAGCAGAAAATAGGGTGTCTGAATCAGAATTAACATCAAGGTTATTCACGCTGTCGAAATTATCATGCTTCGCAATATCAACATTAAAACGCTTAGCGCCTAGACGCACTCGGGCCACACCAAAATCAATTTCATCTTCCACGTAGTACATTAACGTATCGACTGGGAAGCTGCGGTCATATTGTACCCAGTAAGGCGAGTTATTAAAATCGTAGCCAATCGCTGAATCGGTGATTTTGTGCCAATCTCGGTACTCATCACGCTCATAATCTTCCCACCACACCCCAAAGCGAAGGGTATTATCGAACTCGCCTAACTTGGCGTACCAAATACCGTCTGCATTAAACCCAAGGCGCTCTTTGTTGTAATGTGTATGTCGGTACGAGCCAACTGGAATTGCCCCTTGTTCGTGACAGCTTGGGTCGTACTCAGCGCCCGCACCACCATAAGGGAAAGTGATTGAACTTTCACAACCTGCAATAGGAGAAAGCTGCATGCCATCGCTGTCTACAAAATAGATATTACCAAGTGCACTACCACCGTAAACCGTGTTTCCGTTGACCAACTCTGAGTGCCCCTCAGTGCCGTCATCTTTTACGTCAACAAGATACGGTGGCACCCAATCACCACGCCCTTCGTTTTCGTGATAATAGGCACTTGCCGAAATATCAACAGCGCCTAACGTAAACTCAGCTTTTAAATAAGCCAGTAGGTTTTCGCGCAAGGTAGACCAGCCACGACGGTAAGATTGGTCTTGGTAAGGAATACCGGTCCATTCACTGGTAAGCTGATCCCAGTCAGGATTTTGTGCATATTGTTCTAAGCTGTAAATACGTTGGTAATTCTCTTCATGGGTGTCGTCATAAGAGACATATCCCGTTAGCGCAACGTTTTCTACCGTTGAGGTAACTTTAAGCGCCACATGATCACGGGTGTTTTCTGCCACTTGATCCATAAAATCGCTGCTTTCTTGCGTAGAAAGACTGATCCACGCGTACGTATCTTTTAAGATTTCGCCGGTGTCATAACGCACATAGTATTTGGAAGCATCAAACTCCCCCGCCGTAACGCTAGCTACAAAGCCTTCTTCATCGCTCGGGTTGATAGTCGTAAAGTTTAGCGTGCCGCCTAGTGCTTCATGAGAGCGAGAGGCAATATCCGACGTACCTTGGGATACTTCGATAGTTTGTAGGTTTTCAGTATCGATATAACGGTTTGCTTTAGCGCCACCGCCATAGTTTGAATTTCCGTTGGCAATACCATCTACTGTCATACCGATTTGCTGTTCGTTTAAGTTAACTTGAAAGCCACGAATAACAATAGAAGTAGACCAATCGTCAGCACCAAAAGTATCACCTTCATTAATTAATACACCGGGTAAGTTATCTACCACAGCCAGTACACTGCTTAAATTTGCTTGTTGTTTTTGCATGTCGTCAGAAGCGGCATTATTAGCGTATGAAACGCTTCGGCCAACAACAGTAATTTCTTCTATTTCATTAGATTTATCTTCGGCTATGGCTTCGGCGCGGCTATTTGATGTGCCTGATAATCCGGCCAGCACACTTAGTGCAATAAGATGGTAACGTGTCATGTTTATTGTTCCCTGTTAGCGAGTTGAGTGTTTTTCACCCAAGTAGCTTAAAAAGGGGATATGACAGTTAGGTTAAGTTAAATTGAACATTCAATTAATAAAAGGTGACATTAGGTATGTAAAAGTAATAAATAGTTGCCGCAGATTGCAACGCCAGTAGGTCAAGTTGAAGAGCTACAAGATGCTGTAGCAAGTAGCTACTCGGATTAAAACGTTAGAAAAAGACCAAAAAAAACCCTTCATAAGAAGGGCTATAAATAAACTAAGTGAAAGTCTACATCACTTAGGGTTGGGATACCGTGTCAGCGCTCGCTGGCTTATTGGGTGTTTCGTTAACCCTATCCTGTGCGTAGAGCAAAGCATCATGCAGGTTATCGTAAATAATAATACCTGGGTGGTTAACACAAATGCTCTCAAGCACGCCGTTTACCTCTGTATTCGCACCACAGATAACCAATTGCCTACCTGCTGCAATGGCATCAACGGTAACCGTTTCAACCGCCATCGCGGCAGACACATCTACTGTGGGAACTCGGGTAAAATCTAAAATCATCACCTTTGAGCCTGATTTCACATTGTCTCGAACATGATGCCCTACGTCGGCAGCTGCACCAAAACTTAGCGGTCCACCAAAACTAAACAGAGATACCTTACCTTTAAGCGACTCTAGTAATGCGTTTTCTTTAGGATCGTTAAGTGACTCAGGGATCTTACGTAACTCTTCTAATTGCAAGTGAGCAACTTGACGTACATAAGCAAGGGCTGCGAATACTACACCTACGCCCACGGCAGTAATGAGGTCAACAAATACGGTAAGTGCTAGTACTAGAATCATTAAACCGAAGTCCCAACGCGGTCCTTTGTGAGCACGTTTTAGGTAGCTCCAGTCGATAATATCTAGGCCAACTTTTACCAAAATACCGGCTAACACTGCATGAGGAATTTTAGCGGCGAGTGGGCTAAGCCCCATTACAATGGCAAGCAATACTAGCGCATGCACCATACCCGAAATACGATCTTTACCACCGCTTCGAATATTTACTACAGTACGCATGGTGGCACCCGCACCGGCAATACCACCAATAAGACCTGCCACAGTATTACCTATGCCCTGACCTATTAATTCTTTGTTACTGTCATGACGGGTACGGGTCATATTGTCGGCAACCAGCGAGGTTAACAAACTATCGATTGCGCCCAGTACCGCCAAAATAAACGCAGCTTCTAAAATAAGTAATGCCGTATGTTGTTCGAACACAGGTAGATGAATACTAGGTAAACCCGTAGGGATTTGGCCTAGGATAGGAACCGTTAGCGCTAAACTTACTAGGGTACCAATGATAAGTGCTGCTAAGGCACCTGGGATATACTTGCCTAAAGACGCAGGCCATTTATAGGCAATAATTAATGTACCTACACCTAAAGCTAAAGTAGCAAAATTAATATCTGCAAGGGCAGTAGGTAGGTAACTTAGCGCGCCAATTGTGCCGCCTGGAGGCTCATGTCCAAGCAGTCGACCCAATTGTAGAATGATAATGATGGCACCAATGCCTGACATGAATCCCGATATAACAGGATATGGCACTAGGCGGATGTACTCTCCCACTTTCAAGAAGCCGAAAATTATCTGGAAAATACCGGCAAGTATAACAGCGGTAAAAATTAAGCTAGCATCGCCTGAAAGGCTGGCAAATAAGCCAGCTAACACTACAACCATAGGTCCAGTAGGACCAGATATTTGAGACGGCGTACCACCAAATAGGGCAGCAAAAAAACCTACCGCAATTGCACCATAAAGACCAGCCATAGGGCCAAGGCCTGACGCTACACCTAGCGCAAGTGCTAAAGGCAATGCAACAATACCGGCGGTAACACCACCGGTAATATCACCTCGTAAATTACTTAAATTCAACTTCAACATGAATCGTTTCCTAAGTTCTTATCATGAATTCTTATCGTAAATTCATATCACGAGCGCTTATCGAGCAAGTTGCGCTTCTGCGTGAGATTGATCCATTACCTCAAATTCACCAGATTCACTGTTGTAGCACAACACTTCACCACTACCGATGTTATAAACCCAACCATGCAGCGTAACTTGTTTATTCGCTATTTTTGCTGCTACAGCAGGATGAGTACGCAAGTGCTGAATCTGCTGCACTACGTTTTCTTTAGTGACATCTTCAAGGTGATCGTGGGTTAAATCAGCACAGCCACTGCGCTCTTTAACTACTTCTGTTGCGGCTCGACAATGGCCTAACCACTCTTTAACGTGAGGGAGTGAAGATAGCCCTTCTGGTTTTAACGCCCCCTTCATTGCACCACAATCTGTATGACCACAAATAACTATGTGTGTCACGCCTAGTGCAGCAACAGCGAATTCGATAGAGGCTGTCATACCGCCAGTCTCGTTACTATGCGGAGGCACAATGTTGCCCGCGTTACGGCAGATAAACAATTCGCCCGGCTCGGTTTGCGTCACCAAGTTAGGATCTATACGAGAGTCTGAACACGTGATGAAAAGCACTTCTGGGTTCTGACCATTCGCCAGCTTTTGGAAGGCCGCTTTTTTTCCTGGATAAACTTCTTTCTGGAATTTAGCTACACCCGAAATTACGTGATCCATAAATTTCTCCATTAAATAATAATTATTTTCTTTTACTGTCTGCGCCAGTGTCACCTGATAGATTAATAGTTTAATATACCAGTTCGTGATAGCCTTCATCTATCATGCGTGAGAATTATAGAAATTAGGCGGCACAATTACCATGTTACTGAACGGTAAAACTCCATCAATTAACCAGATTCGCTATTTCGTGGCGGTAGCTAAATACCTGAGTTTCCGACAAGCAGCGACAAGCTTGGGGATAAGTCAGCCTACCTTGACGAGTCAAATTAATACCCTTGAGAATAGTTTAGACTTAGTCTTGTTCGAGCGCTCAAGAACTGGCACTTTACTCTCTCCACAAGGTAAAGCACTTATCGAAGCTGCTGAAGAAGTGCTTCAAGCCAATCACCGCTTTAATGAGATTGCACGAGATCTTGCTGAAGGTGAAGTCGTCACTTTTCGTTTAGGTATACCACCTACGCTAGGGCCCTATTTACTACCTCATATACTGCCTGAACTACATCATCGTAAGCCAGGGCTACGTTTTTACGTGCGAGAAGCTGCTCCGCAGGCGTTACAACATGGGCTACTGCATGGTGAATACGACTTAATAATTTCCCCCCTTTCCAGTGAATACTCCCAGTTGATCACCGAGCCTTTGTTTAATGAACCCCTTAAGTTCGTTGTTCCCTCCGATCATCCCCTCGCAGGTAATGCCTATGTGCGGCCCGAGCAAATTGCCGGAGAAAAAGTATTAACCTTAGAAGATAGGCACCACTTCCATCACCAAGTACAGCATATTTGTGATGAAATTGGCGCAAACCTGCAGCGCGACTATGAAGGAACGAGCTTAGATACGCTTCGTCAAATGGTTGTTATGGGCATGGGCGTAGCATTTTTGCCGGGCTTGTATATTCACTCAGAGCTCCATCACCCTGAAGCTTTACATGTTTGTGAAATAGAAGGCATGCCGATTGAAAGGCAACATTCTTTGGCGTGGCGAAATACAGCGCCTGGGCGTAAAACCTTTAGAGAAATCACGTCGGTTATTCGTGACATTATCGCCAGTAGGCTATCTACCGCAGTAGATGTTATTAATAACTAATGAGAAAGAGTGATATATTCTTAATAATTTATGAACAAAGCTCATAACTAATAACATGATTGAACGCCAGCACCTTAAAATTATCAGCGCTATCCACAAGCACGGCACAATGACAGAGGCCGCGAAGTCTTTATTTGTTACCCAGTCTGCACTAAGTCATTCGATGAAAAAGCTAGAAGCGAGCTTTTCACTACCGCTTTGGCAAAAAGAAGGTCGTACATTAGTGCTGACGCAAGCGGGTAAAAGCTTGGTGGGGTTATCTCAAAGAGTACTGCCTCAGTTTGAACATACTGAGGCTCAGCTGCGCCGTATGGCAGAAGGGAAGCAAGGTATATTGCGTATTGGTATGGAATGTCACCCTTGTTTTGAGTGGTTACTAAAGGTAGTTGCGCCATTTTTAAAAGCCTTTCCCGATGTCGATGTTGACGTAAGACGGGCGTTTTCATTTGGCGGCTTACAAGCCTTACATGGTTACGACATCGATTTACTCCTCACCCCTGACCCATTACATGTAGATGCAATTAGTTACACCGGCGTATTAGATTACGAACAAGTGTTAGTTATGCACAATGAGCATCCGTTAGCAGATTGTGATTACATAAAGCCTAAACAATTAGCCAATGAAGTGGTGATTACCTACCCAGTGGAAACCAATCGCTTAGATATTTTTGCTGGATTTCTTACCCCTGCGGGGGCGAGCGTAAAACAACACAGAACCATTGAAACCACTGAAATCATCTTACAAATGGTAGCCGCAGGGCGCGGTGTTACCGCGCTACCTAAATGGCTGGTTGATGAAGCGAAAGAATCCGATGTGTTAACGTATAAGCCCTTAGGTGAAAAGGGCTTACAGAAAACTTTGTATTTGGGTCACCGAAAAGAGGTTGACCCTATTGGATTTGTAGACGAATTTATCTCGTTAGCCAAGGCTACCGTGTTGCCTAAATAAGTGCTTACAGGCACCTAAATTTTAAATTGCCCCACTAACTCATTTAACTCAGTCGATACACCGCTAAGCTGGGTTGCTTCAACAGCCAGCTCTTCTGCGTGCTGACTAGTACGATCGCTCAGCCCTGTAATGGCTACTAAAGATTTATGAATATCTTGCGCGACTTCAGTTTGTTGTTCAGTAGCGTGAGCTATATGGGTACTTTGTTCATGCACCGTGGCTATCGCTTGATTGATTTGCTCCAATGAGGTCACCACTTTAGCGGTTTTTTCAACACCACTTTGTGAAAGGCCCTTGCCCGTTTGCATAACTGAATCGGTTTGCTCCGCCATATGCTGCAAGCGCTCTACCATTTTACGAATATCCGTGGTGGACTCTTGCGTACGACTGGCAAGAGAGCGTACTTCATCTGCAACGACAGCAAACCCTCGGCCTTGCTCACCCGCTCGAGCAGCTTCGATGGCAGCATTTAGCGCAAGTAGATTAGTTTGATCAGCAATACTGTTAATGACATCGATTACCGCACCAATGTTATCCGACTCCTGACTTAACCCACTCACCACTTCCACGCCTTGGTCGATAGCTTCGGCTAACGAAGTGATTTCAGCCATGGCCTCTTTAGCTTGCTGACTACCTTGGGTAACAATCGCTTCCGCTTGGTTAGCCGCTTCACTAGAGTGCGCCGCATTTGTTGATATTTCCACGACTGTGGCGGCCATTTGGGTAACCGCGGAAGACACATTATCAACTTGGCTTCGCTCTTGATTGATTTCTGCACTGGTACTTTGAGATACGTCTCGTAAATGATCCGCAGCATCAGACACTGCCTTGGTGTTTAACGCAGTTTCCGTTAGCAGACCACGTAGCTTGTCGGTAAACCGATTAAATTCTACTGCCAATGCGCCAATTTCATCTTTGCTGGTAATATCTAAACGCTTAGTTAAATCGCCATCACCGCTAGCAATATCTGCCATGGCAACGCGCATTTTTGTCAAAGGTTGAGTTATTTTTGCGCTGGCCACATAGGTGATGAGCGCGATAAGGCTAATGATAACTAATGCCACTATAACCGCTGTCGAGATAGCGTTATTAATAGGCGCAGCAATAATGCTAGCGGGGATCAAAATACCTAATGACCAATCCATGGTAGGGTTATCAAGCTTAGCGTGCCTGAACACCGCCACGTATTCTTCGCCTTGCCATGTCACTGAAACTTGCCCTGATGATGTAGCCCCTATCTTTCTCGATAAAGCGCTAAAGCCCTTAGTATTGCTAAATACTGAATCAAACGACGTTAACGATGAGCTAAGCGGTAGCGGTGTGGTTTGCTTTGGAAAGTAAACAATGTTTTGGTTCTCATCCAGTAGGAACGCTGTACCTTGGCCTTCAAACCGAATATTGTCGATAACCGACCCTATAGTACTGATAAGAATATCAATACCACCTACGCCTATCAGTCTACCGTTTTGATAAACAGGTGATTGTACTACTGCTGACACACTGCCATCCTGAGAATCTACCGCGGGAGGGGTAACGTAAAGCTCTCCTTTGCTCACCGCCGTTTGGAACCAGGGTCGTTTAGATGCAAAGTAGCCTTTATTCACATCTCCAGCATCAGGGCCACTTTCATCAACCCCTACACGCCCTTGCTCAAAAAAGTACTCACTGGTAGCGGCAGATGCAAAAAAAGCCGACTTAATATTAGTGTCTTGGCTACTTATATTGTCAAAAACAGTATAAACAGTAGCGGCGTTAGACAGTTGGGCTTCACTGGCACCACGAAGGGTGTGTTGAATAAAGAAGTCTTTAAGAAAAGGGTTACTTAAAAAGGTTTTGGCTACACCACCATAAAGGGAGAAAAAGGCTTCCACTGAATCGGCTTCGTTAGCCACTCGTGCTGCAACTTCTTGTTCTACTTGGTGCCTAGTATTATCACCAACTATATTCACCAAGAAGAACGCGGTGACAAGCAACATAACTGCAATGCTTCCCCCCACGATCAACATAAACTTCTTCTGAAGGGACAATGAACTCATGATTACTACTCTATTTGTTTTTTTATTTTAGTCGCGCGCAATGGATAATGAACATCTGGCGCTTAATATCGTCCACTCTCTTAAAATAGTAAAAGGCGTTCCCTTCCACTTTACTCATAATAAACAGTGCATTATTACTTTCTAATACAAACGAATCGATTTCAACCCATATTTAACGCAAAAAGCCAATTCAACTAAAGTTTAAAAAAACAGATTAGATATTCTTGTTTATTTTGTACACAAGATGGCTTTAAGTGGTTAAATTTACTGCAATCAATGAAGGGAAGCCGGTACTAAAAACTGTGATATATAAGATGTAAGCTGTGATGTCAGTAAGAACTACTACAGCGAATAAAGCACTGCTAGATAATAAGGCCAACAGAGAATGAGATGCTGAAAACTGATTAGGGTAATAACAGATTATAAGACTTTGAAAGTTTAAAAAATTTAAAAACTATTTCGAAACCATTTCAAAACTCGTTCAAAAATACAAAACGAACAATACAGCCACGATCAAATACATCATGGCTGTATGCTGAAAAACATAAAGGTTACGGCTTGCGCCATTCTAGTAACAAGTTATTGGCCGGCATCTTATGTATTTCCCGTAACACTAAGTCCTGGCTCCACTCAGTCAGTTCGCTAATATCACGATAGCCGCCATATCCACGTTCGATAAGTGATTCATGGAATGACCTGTTACTTTCAGAGGAGAATTCGCCACCAATAGTAAAGGGGCCGTATTGGCAGAAAACACCCCCCGAAGGTAAGTATTCACTTACTGATTTCATCAACACTTCAGCTTCATGGCGCTGCATGATGTGAGCAGTATTAGCACTGTAAATACCTTCAACAGCGAGTGATGGAAAGCTGTCTTTACCTATAGTTAATGCCACGGGCTTTGAGACATTGGGTAACCCAGCTTCTTTCAACCACGCTGTAATACCTTCATGATAGTCAGGTTGGTCACTACAGTGCCATTGCAAATGTGGCAAGTTTTCAGCAAAGTAAACGGCATGCTGCCCTGTACCACTGCCAATTTCTAACACACCCTTACAATTCGCAAACGTACGATTTAGCACCGTTAAAATCGGCGCTTTATTATTTTCGCACGCTTGGCTAAACGGCTTTGAGAACGACTCAGTCATGTAAATTAGGCCCCAACCACTTCTCAGCTTCTTCCAATGTCCAACCCTTACGAGTGGCATAGTCTTCCACTTGGTCTTTTTGAATTTTAGCCACGGCAAAATATTTGCTTTGAGGGTGGGAGAAATACCACCCCGACACTGCCGCTCCAGGCCACATAGCGTAGCTTTCGGTGAGTTTCATACCAGTATGTTGTTCTGCCGATAATAAATCCCAAATAAGCTGCTTTTCCGTATGCTCAGGGCACGCTGCATAACCCGGCGCTGGTCGAATACCTTGGTATTTTTCACGAATAAGGTCGTCATTGGTTAAGTTTTCACTTTCGGCATAGCCCCAATATACTTTACGTACTTGTTCGTGAAGGTATTCGGCAAATGCTTCGGCTAACCTATCGGCCACGGCTTTCACCATAATACCGTTGTAGTCATCACCTGCTTTAATGAAGCTATCGGCTAGCTCATCTTCACCTATTCCGCCTGTCACCGCGAAAGCACCGATATAATCATTAATACCTGATGATTTCTCAGCAACATAATCGGCTAAGCAATAGTTAGCGAATTTATCTTTTAAGGTTTGCTGGCGTAGATGATGCGCGACGCCTTGTACTTCTGAGCGAGACTCATCGGTATACACTTCAATATCATCTTCTACCCTATTGGCAGGAAATAACCCAATAACCCCTTTAGCGGCTAATGAATTATTAGCGATAATGTTATCTAGCATTTCGTTTGCGTCGGCAAACAAGGACTTTGCTTCTTCCCCTACCACGTCATCTTCTAGAATTCGTGGGTACTTGCCGGCCAGAGACCACGTGAGGAAAAATGGTGTCCAATCGATATACGGGCGCAAGGTAGCGATATCTACATCCACCGGTGTTACCCCTAATTTCTTAGGTGTTACCGGTGCTTCTGTAAAATCTGGTGTGAATGCATTGGCGCGCGCTTGGGCTAGGGTAACTGGCTTGCTGCGCGGTTTTTTACGGGCGTGTTGGTCACGTACTTTGTCGTATTCTTTTGCCAGTTCTTCGGCATAAATATCTCGAGAGCCACGGTTAAGCAGCTTTTGACACACGCCAACTGCGCGACTCGCATTAGGTACATACACCACAGGGGCATGATAGTTTTGTTCTATCTTAACTGCCGTGTGTGCTTTGGAAGTCGTTGCACCGCCAATTAATAGCGGTAAATCGAAGCCTTGACGCTCCATCTCTTTGGCCACGTGCACCATTTCATCAAGTGAAGGTGTAATGAGCCCAGAGAGGCCAATCATGTCTACGTCTTCATCTTTTGCCACTTGCAAGATAGTAGCTGCAGGTACCATCACCCCGAGATCAATCACTTCGAAGTTATTACATTGCAGTACAACGCCTACAATGTTTTTACCAATGTCGTGAACGTCGCCTTTCACAGTGGCAAGCAATATCTTGCCATTGCTCTTAGTGCCATCGGATTTTTCGGCTTCAATGTAAGGCTGTAAGTGAGCTACGGCTTTTTTCATTACCCGTGCCGACTTTACAACTTGAGGCAAAAACATCTTACCTTCACCAAACAAATCTCCAACGATGTTCATGCCGTCCATCAACGGCCCTTCAATTACATGTAGCGGGCGTTCGGCTTGTAGGCGGGCTTCTTCAGTATCATCAATGATGTAATCGGTAATACCTTTAACAAGCGCATGAGCCAAACGCTTATTAACATCTTGCTCTCGCCAGCTCAAATCTTCTTTTGCCGCCGCTTTACCATCGCCTTGATAGTTAGGGGCGATATCAAGCAAGCGTTCAGTAGAGTCGCTACGACGATTTAGAATGACATCTTCTACTGCTTCACGAAGTTCTTTTGGTATTTCATCATAAACTTCAAGCTGCCCTGCATTCACGATAGCCATATCCATACCCGCACGAATGGCGTGATATAAAAACACCGAGTGCATCGCTTCGCGTACGGGGTTATTGCCTCTAAACGAGAACGATATATTAGAAAGGCCACCGGAAATATGTGCATAAGGGCAAAGCTCACGAATTTTCGCCGTGGCTTCAATAAAATCTACGGCGTAGTTATCGTGCTCTTCTATACCCGTTGCTACCGCAAAGATATTCGGGTCGAAGATAATATCTTCAGGTGGAAAACCGATAGATTCTGTCAGCAATTTATAACTGCGCTGGCATATCTCAACTTTGCGCGCTTGCGTATCGGCCTGCCCCGTTTCATCAAATGCCATCACTACTGTGGCAGCACCATAGCGTTTGATTTTCTTGGCTTGGGCCAGAAAGCTCTCTTCGCCTTCTTTAAGGCTGATTGAATTTACAATCGCCTTGCCTTGCACGCATTTTAGCCCGGCTTCAATCACTTCCCATTTTGATGAATCAATCATAATAGGCACCCGACTGATATCAGGCTCTGAAGCAATCAAGTTCAAAAAGGTGACCATGGCCTGCTTGGAATCAAGCATGGCCTCATCCATATTGATATCGATAATTTGCGCGCCGCTTTCAACTTGCTGGCGGGCAACATCAAGGGCGGTTTCATAATCGCCTTCAAGGATAAGACGTTTGAAGCGTGCTGAACCAGTTACGTTAGTACGCTCACCAATATTAATAAATGTAGAAAATTGTGCGCTCACGCTGCCTCCTAATGTACAAACGGCTCAAGGCCAGACAAACGCATTTTAGGTTCGAACTTAGGCACCGTTCTTGGTGATATGCTGTTTACCGCATCGGCAATAGCTCGAATATGTTCTGGGGTACTGCCGCAGCAGCCGCCAACAATATTCACTAAACCCGACTCTGCCCATTCTTTGATATGTTCGGCCATTTCAGGCGCTTCTAAATCGTATTCGCCAAATTCGTTTGGTAAACCGGCATTGGGATGAGCAGATACAAGGCACTCGCTAATCGTTGAGACTTCTTCAACATATTGGCGCAACAAGTCAGGCCCTAACGCGCAATTTAAGCCAAACGAAAACGGGCTAATGTGGCGCATTGAATAATAAAATGCTTCAGAGGTTTGCCCCGAAAGCGTTCTACCTGAGGCATCGGTAATGGTGCCCGAAATCATCACAGGTAAATACTTACCTAGTTTTTCGAATACGGTTTCCACGGCAAACGCCGCCGCTTTAGCATTTAGCGTATCGAAGATGGTTTCAAGCATAATTAAATCTACACCGCCTTCAATTAATGCTTCAGTAGATTCCATATACGCCTCTACCAAGATATCGAAGGTTACGTTGCGCTTACCTGGGTCGTTAACATCAGGAGAGATAGACGCAGTACGATTCGTTGGGCCTAGCACACCTGCGACAAACCTTGGTTTATCTGGCGTTTTTGCTGTGAACTCATCGGCTGCTTTTCTGGCTAATTTGGCGGCGGCAATATTAATGTCTCTTGATTGCGCTTCCATGTCGTAATCGGCCATGGCGATGGTAGTGGCATTAAAAGTATTGGTTTCAACAATATCAGCGCCTGCTTCAAAGTAATCGCAGTGAATTTGATAAATAATATCTGGCTGGGTGACGGCTAAAAGGTCGTTATTTCCTTTTACATCACAATGCCAATCGGCAAACTGTGTACCACGATAATCTTCTTCTTCCAGCTTATGCTGCTGGATCATGGTTCCCATTGCACCATCTAATACTAGAATACGTTGTTGTGCAGCGCTTAGCAGTGTTGCTTGCGCGCTAGAAACTGGATGTTGACTCACGCGTTACCTCTTTGGCTGTGATTTTTCAGCTAACTGATTTAAGTCATATGGCGTTGTTTGGTAAACATAGTAGTTTAACCAGTTGGTGAAGAACAGGCTCCCGTGAGAGCGCCACCTGACTATGGGTGATTTGTTCGGATCGTTATCCGTAAAATAATTTTTGGGAATAGCTGGCGTTTGGCCTGCTTTTACATCCCTAAAATATTCATCTTTAAGGGTATCAGCATCATATTCTGGATGCCCAGTAACAAATACCATGCGCTTGTCTTCAGAGGCAACGATATAAGCGCCGACTTCTTCAGACTCTGCCACCACATGTAAGCCATCTACACTATTGTAGTTCGCGGTATCAATGTGGCCGTAACGAGAATGAGGGGCATAGAATACAGGGTCGAACCCACGCAATAGTTCATTGTTTGGATCGTTAACTTTATGCTCAAACACGCCAGAAAACTTCTCTTTGCGCAGCGTGCGGGTGAAGTTGTAAAAGTGGTACATGGCAGCATGGGCTGCCCAGCATAAATACAATGTAGAGTTAACGTGACGCTGTGCCCATTCTAAAATGGTGGTCATGGTGTCCCAATACTTCACGTCTTCGTATTTTAACAAGGCTAATGGTGCCCCAGTTACAATTAGTCCATCATACTTTTTGTCAGCAATTTGAGAAAAGTCGTTGTAGAAGGCGTCCATGTGCGACTGAGGGGTATTTTTTGGCGCAAGATTATCAACGCGAATAAAATCTACATCAATCTGTAACGGCGTATTGGAAAGTAACCTTAGTAGCTGTACTTCAGTCTCAATTTTGTTGGGCATCAAATTTAAGATACCTACTTTAAGAGGACGTATATCCTGATTCGCCGCCCTATTGCTCTCCATGGTGAAGATATTTTCGCCCAACAACACATTCTGCGCAGGCAGTTGTTCTGGTATACGAATTGGCATAGAAGGCTCCAGTCATAAATTACTATGACTGTATTGTGGCAATTACCACACAGATGTCAACATCTTTACGTCTAGACGTCTAAACGGACGTCGAAAACCATTATTGGGAAGAGGATTGTTTGTGTACCATAAACAGCATTTCAGCTTCGGCACGAGGGATATCACAGGCTTCCATCACTTCTTGCATACTTGCGCCCTGCTTTACTAATTCCGCAGCACGCTTATAAAGCCTTAGTGAGGGATCTTGAAGTTTTAACTCTCGAATTTGATTTTCGAAATCGTCTTGTTTTTCTTGGAGTGCTTGAAGGTGACGAGTAACAACGAGGCTTCGGGTTTGCGCCTCATTTTGCTGATGACCAAAATCTCGAATTTGCACATCCATATCATCCGTACGTCGAGTAACTAGGCTCTGCAATTCTGACAACGCCGCATTGCTTTTACGGACTTTTATCATCAACCCTATTATTACTATAACCAGCACTACGACTAGCGCTAGCAATATTAATTCAATAACGGTGGGGGCAATAAACTGCAGTTCCATATGCGACGAGGCCTTAATACATAAATAGGTAAATCAGAAATAGAAAAGGCAGATAACCCAGTTACCTGCCCTTTAGAAGCAATAGACTGACTATATTGAACTTAGCTCATCCCACTCTTCATCACTTAACAGTTTATTCAAATCTACCAAAATGAGTAATTCACCCTCTCGGTTACTCACACCTTGGATAAACTTGGCACTTTCTTCAGTGCCAACATTTGGTGCACTATCAATTTCAGAAGAGCGAAGGTAAACCACTTCAGCCACGCTATCGACAAGTATACCCACGACTTGCTCATCAGACTCAATGATAACAATACGGGTATTGTCGGTTATTTCTGTAGGCGGTAACCCAAAACGCGCACGCGTATCAATAACCGTTACCACGTTGCCGCGAAGGTTAATAATACCCAGTACGTAATCGGGTGCGCCCGGTACAGGTGCAATTTCGGTATAACGTAATACTTCCTGCACTTGCATTACGTTAATACCGTATGTTTCTTCACCTAGGCGATATGTTACCCATTGGAGGACTTCATCATTACTGTCGGTGGTGTTGCTGTTTGTTCTATCATCGCTCATGAACCTGGCTCCCAATACTCGGCGTCTGGTCATTACTGCCTAAGCCTTTATTAAGCATCGATATTAACTCTTCTACGTTAATTATCGCACACATTTTTTCTTTAACCATCCCCGCCAACCAGGGACGCTTTCCTGTAGACTCACGCCATTTGACGTCAGCTTTTTTTAAGGTAACCGTGTTGACCAGTTTCTCGCTGGCCAGCCCCCACGTACTATCCCCTAACATAATTAAATATCGGTAGTTCAATGACTCTGCCATGCTCTCATCATACTTTTCTGGCATGACCCACCTTGCAGAAT
The DNA here is from genome assembly GCF_030547075.1 of Alteromonas sp. 1_MG-2023. Lineage (GTDB taxonomy): Bacteria > Pseudomonadota > Gammaproteobacteria > Enterobacterales > Alteromonadaceae > Alteromonas. Next base: position 24,635 of record NZ_JAUOQH010000015.1, read on the forward strand.
CTACAACGCTAAGTTTCTCTTTGCGATGTATCATTACGCCCATAAACCAATCTGGCTTGCCAAATAGCGGGCTTATCTTTTCAATTTGATGTATACCACCTAGGGTGGTTAATGGCACCGCCAACGTTAACCCTGCCACTTCAAAAAACAACGCCTGAAAATTATTTTCAAGGCTATCAACCAGCGCGCTTTTCGGTACTGGTTGCACGGCATCAGAATGGGTATCTACCGACTCTACTGCTTCATTATCTATTTCATTGTAGTTGTTTTTTTCGTATTGCGTAGTTTCTTCGACATCATTAACCTCTATTGGTGTAACGGTATCGATTATCGCTTCTTCAACCAAGGCTTCTTTATGGGTAAGTACATGTTCTTCGGTAGCTTCATCAGCTAGCGTTTGTACCGCCTGCTCAAGTAACTTTGCTGTTCGCGCAGTCGCCTGTGCCGGATCATCTGGCTCCTTTAATAAGCTATCGAGATAAGCCTCTACGACTTCTTCTCGTGCAAACGGTCCTTGATTACTCATTTAACTTTACTTCTCCAAAACCTCAAGTAGCTTACTATAAGCCGCTACTCCACGGGTTTTCGGGTACGCAGCAGAAATTGGCAACTGAACTAAACTCGCATCCCTAAAATGCGTATCTACAGGAATTACCCCGTGCCAAACCCGCTCTTTATAATCGGTCATTAAACGCTTTCTAGATGCCAAAGCCGCGTTCGTACGTTTGTCGAACATGGTAGGAATGATGACGGTATCGAAAGACTTTTGCAGTGAACGCCCCATTATCTCCATGGTACGCACCATTCGGTCTAAGCCTTTAAGCGCCAAATATTCTGTTTGTGTCGGCACTATCACTTTATGGCATGCTGCTAAGGCATTTACCATGAGTACACCTAATACGGGCGGGCAATCTATAATTACCACGTCAAACTCATTCTCTACCTTGGCTAGGGCTTTTTTTAGCACTAGACCCATGCCTTGCTCGCTGCCCATCGTTCTATCCAATGTGGCTAACGCCATAGTGGCAGGTAACACGTATAAATTATCTAACTTAGTTGGACACAGGCAGTCCATAACTATATCGGCAGTAAGTTCAGAAGACTTAACAAAAATATCGTAAACTGAGTGACTTAAAAGCTCTGCGTCTATGCCAAAATAATAACTGAGTGAAGCGTGGGGATCCGTATCTACCATCAATACACGTTTTCCACGCTGGGCTAACAAACCACCTAAAGATACAGTGGTGGTTGTTTTACCAACACCGCCTTTTTGGTTTGCTACTGTCCACACCTTCATCGTTATAATTTTCCAGCTTACATTTACTTTGGATTGCTGTGTTTTAGCGTCCGATCTTTCATTGCCAGAGCGCTACCTAACATTTTCAGAGCGACAATTAAAACAGTACCTATCTACTTCATTTCGGTAAGAATACAGCTGCTCATGTCATCTATATCTATACTCTTAACCGATATATTTGCCGCTGCTACCGCTTGGGGCATGCCATAAACAACACAGGAGTCCTGGTCTTGGGCCCAGATAGTTGCCCCGTTCTCTTTCATAAAACGGCAGCCTTCTCTTCCATCAGCCCCCATACCCGTTAAGATAATACCCAATATGTCGCCACCATAAGTTTTAGCGAGAGATCCAAACGTTAAATCAACACTGGGCTTATAATTAATTTTATCTGTCGGTTTGGCATCGGTAATTATTACTCTCTTTTGAAGGCCTGAACCCTCTATCAACATCTGCTTGCCGCCTGGCGCCAGATAAGCGCAACCCGGCTTTAATATATCGCCATGCTCTGCTTCTTTAACTGCAATATTACAGTGCGAGTTAAGCCGTTGAGCAAAAGCGTTAGTGAAGGTCCCCGGCATATGTTGCACCAACACTATTGGGTAAGGAAAGTCAGCCGGTAATGCTACTAATATCTTCTGTAACGCAACCGGACCACCGGTTGATGCACCGATTGCTAAACACTTATACTTTTTACCAGAGGCCGTAATGGATGAAAACGTAGGTTGACTCGTTGCATCCTTGCGGCCAGTGAGCAAAGTAGAGCTCTTGTAAAACGCCTGCTTGGGCGCATTTTCAGGTAATTTTCTACTCTCGACACGCTTCAATATGGGGCGTTTTAAACCTACCCCCCGCCTTGCTATCAACCTAACCTTAGTACATAGCAATCGAACGGCATCTTTGCGATCTTGTGCTATGTCTTCGAATTTTTTAGGAAGAAAATCTAACGCTCCTGCCTCTAGAGCATCTAACGTTGCTTGCGCGCCATGATGAGTAAGCGACGAAAACATCAAAATAGGAACGGGGCGTTTTTCCATAATGGCTTTAACGGCAGAAATGCCATCCATTACGGGCATTTCAACATCCATTGTTATCACATCAGGTAGCAGCGTATCTATTTTGTCGAGGGCATCTTGCCCATCTCGAGCTTCACCAACAACTTCTAGCTCTTTATCTTCGTCAAGAATTTCACGTACTCGACGACGATAAAATGTAGAATCGTCCACGACCAAGACTTTAAAGACCATGGATGTTAATTTCCTATATGTGTGCCGTATTACTTTAAAGGCTTGCGAGCATAGCGTTTAAGTAAGCTAGGAATATCTAAAATAAGCGCTATTCCACCGTCAGAAGTGATGGTTGCTCCCGCCATACCCGGCGTTCCCTGTAATAAGGCATCTAATGGTTTTATAACCACTTCTTCTTGGCCTATTAGCGCATCAACAACAAAGCCAACTTGCTGGGTGCCTATTTGAACCACGACGACGTGACCTTTGTCTTTATTTAAATTTTTAGGCCCGCGAATTAACCATTCACCTAAGAAGAACAGTGGTATCGCTTTTGACCGAACTATCATGGTTAGCTGGCCATCAACCGTATTGGTTTTCTTAATGTCCATATTGATAATTTCGTTGACCGCACCTAACGGTAGTGCAAACGTTTGTTTGCCAACGACTATCATTAGGGTAGGCAATATCGCAAGCGTAAGGGGTACTTTAATATCGAGTCGGGTGCCTTTTCCAAGGTGTGAATCAATACTTATGGTACCGTTAAGCTGGTTAATTTTTGTTTTAACCACATCCATACCCACGCCACGACCCGAGATATCACTAATCTCCGTTTTGGTCGAAAAGCCGGGGGCAAATATTAGATTGAACGCTTCAACATCAGACATTCGCGCAGCAGCATCGGCATCTAACACCCCTCTGCTAATCGCAATCTCTTTGAGTTTTTCTGCATCCATTCCCTTACCATCATCTTCAATGGTAAGTAAGATATGATCCCCTTCTTGAGAAGCCGATAATCTAACGGTTCCCATTCGGGCTTTACCTGAAGCTGCGCGATCATCTGGCATTTCAATGCCGTGATCTACCGAGTTTCTCACTAAGTGAACCAGTGGATCGGCCAGTGCTTCTACCAGGTTTTTATCTAAATCTGTTTCTTCACCTTCCAACTGCAGGGTGATTTCTTTTTTCAAGCTACGAGCTAAATCTCGAACAACCCGAGGGAAACGGCCAAAGACTTTCTTAATTGGCTGCATGCGGGTCTTCATGACCGCGCCTTGCAAGTCGCCGGTAACCACATCTAAGTTAGCAATGGCTTTAGACATGCTCTCATCAGCATTGTTTATTCCCAAACTAAGCAAACGATTTCGCACCAATACTAACTCACCGACCATATTCATAATTTGGTCTAGGCGTTTAGTGTCAACACGCACCGTTGTTTCAGCTTGAGGGGGGGCTGGGTTGGCCTTTTTATCATCTTTTTTCGCGGCGGATTTAGCCGGCTCTGCTGCTTTTTTCTCTACCGGCTTTGGTGTGGGCGCTTTTGCCACTGGAGCTGGTTTAGCAGGTGTACTTGCTGCCTGCTGCGCTTTCGCCTTTTGAATTTCTTCTGTCGCCTTTACATCTACCGCAGGTGTATTACTTGCCGAAGTGGTCGAAGCACTCGCAGAAGATTGCGCAGTAGGCCCTTGCCCTGAACCATGTAACTGGTCAAGCAAAGCTTCAAATTCATCGTCGGTAATTTCTTCACCACCCGGGGCAGCCGCTTTTGGCGCTGGCGTAGCAGCTGGGGCTGGCTCATTTTCTTTAAATTTGCCTTTACCGTGCAGCTCATCTAGCAGAGCTTCAAATTCATCATCAGTAATATCATCACCAGAGCCACTCGCTGCGCTGCTAGGTGCGGATGCAGGTGCGGGCGTTGCCGGTGTAGATTCTACTTTTGCTGCTGAACGCCCTGGTGCACTAGACCCATGAAGCTCATCAAGCAAAGCTTCAAATTCGTCTTCTGAAATTTCGTCAATTCCACCATCGCTAGTGGCTGCAGGCGTTGCAGAAACAGAAGGAGTTTCTACTACAGGTTCTTCTTCAACAACATCTGCAACAGTGGCATCTGCAGTATCAGCGCTGTCGCCAAAGATATTTTCGTCTGAGGTTTCAGGAGTGCTTAGCTTGTGAAGTAAATCAACGAGTTTTGCGTCTGCAGGTATTAATGGTTCTTGCGATTTGACACGCTCAAACATATCTACCACTACATCAGTCGCCTGAAGAATGGTGTCCATCAATTCAGGGGTTAACGTACGCTGACCATTTCGCATTACATCGAAAACGTTTTCAGCACCGTGGCAAATTTCGACAAGTTCTGTAAGCGAAAGAAAGCCAGCCCCACCTTTTACGGTATGGTACCCACGGAAGATAGCATTGAGTAAATCTGCATCCTCAGGGTTATTTTCTAGATCAACGAGCTGTTCTTGTAATTGTTCAAGGATCTCCCCAGCTTCTACTAGAAAGTCCTGTAATATATCCTCGTCAACATCAAACGCCATGCGCCCGCTCCCTAAAAACCTAAGCTAGACAAAAGATCATCTACGTCATCTTGGCCAGACACAACATCATCTCGTTGGTCTGCATCAATAATTGGACCTTCAGCTTTGACGCTATCGGCCTTGTTATCTACCTTGTTATCTTTTTCAATTTTAGTTTCCGATGGCTTACTTGGCTCTGATTGATCGCGATCGCCAAACATCGTTAACATATTAACTAAGCTATCTTCTACTTCTTTAACAAGTTCAATAACACGGCGAATAACCTGACCAGTAAGGTCCTGATAACCTTGTGCCATTAGCACTTCGGTTAGCAAAGACGTTAACTTGGTCGATTGTGTCGCGCCGTCTTCCAATAATTCGTCTAAGTCTGCACACAACACTTTGAATTCGCCTAGTTCGAGTTGACGATTCATCAACTTTTTCCACTCAGGCATGATTTTTTCAATACGAGTGGAAAGCATTTCAGCAATTGGCATACTTTCTTCAACTGCATCCATGGTGATATTGGCTGCTTTTTCTGTTTCTTCAATAACATATGTCAATCTAGTTTGCGCATCTGGGATATCATCAATCGCTAGATTTTTAATACGTTCATCGATTTGAAAATTGTTGAGCGAGTCATGCAGTTGGCGAGTTAGCTTGCCCACTTCGGCAAAGAGTTCAATAGACTCTTTCATCGTCACGACTTCTAAGACGGCATTCGCCGATGCAGTATCGCCTTCTTCTAGATACATCACCAATTTCTTGGCTTCTTCGAGCGTTATAGAGACACTTTCTTTTGTCGACATCCAGTAAACCTCATTTCTCTGGTGAGCGCCTGAATCAACCTAAACGTTCGAAGATTTTCTCAAGTTTCTCTTTCAGGGTAGCAGCTGTGAAAGGTTTAACCACATAACCGTTTACACCCGCTTGTGCTGCGGCAACGATTTGTTCTTTTTTCGCTTCAGCCGTCACCATAAGCACTGGCAAGTGTTTTAACTTGTCATCAGCACGTATAGCCCGCAATAAATCAATACCTTGCATACCTGGCATATTCCAATCTGTTACAACAAAGTCAAAATCACCTTGTTGTAGCATAGGCAGCGCGGTGTTACCGTCGTCCGCTTCCTGGATATTGGCAAAACCCAAATCTTTTAGCAGGTTCTTTATGATACGTCTCATGGTAGAAAAATCGTCAACCACGAGAATTTTCATACTTTTATCCAAAATAGCCTCCAATGAGGGGTTAATTGTTATTAATTTCTATTCTTCGTCAATATGCCACGATTTCATTCGTGATTTGAGTTTTAACATGGCCTGACTATGAATTTGGCTTACTCGCGATTCACTTACATCCAAAACTTCACCAATTTCTCGTAGGTTCAGTTCTTCATCATAGTATAGAGAAAGCACAATCGCTTCCCGTTCGGGTAAAGTAGTAATAGCATGTGCTAGCGCTTTTTGAAAAGCCCCTTGCATCAAATCTTCTAATGGCGCATCGCTGCCTCGGTTTTTTTCTGTAGAAATAACATCTTCAGAAACCCCTAAGTCTTCAATACCCACTAATTTTCCGGCGTTAACTTCGTTAAGCATTTGATGATAATCTTGCATGCTAACATTCATTTTAGCTGCAATATCTACATCTCGCGCGTCTCGCCCGGTTTCGCCTTCAACTTTTGAGATAGCATCAGTAATTGCTCGGCCGTTTTTATGCACAGAACGGGGCGTCCAATCACCTTTTCTAATTTCATCTAGCATAGCACCGCGAATGCGAATACCTGCAAAGGTTTCAAAACTCGCACCTTTAGAACCGTCAAAATTTCGTGCAGCTTCAAGCAACCCTATCATTCCTGATTGAATAAGATCATCGACCAGAACGCTGGCGGGCAATCGTGCAATTAAGTGATGTGCTATACGCTTCACCAGCGACGCGTGACGTTCAACTAACTGTGATTTGTCCGTTTGCTGTTGATAAGCGGCTGCTTTGCTATTCAACGCTGACTTCCTACTGCTTTATCTGCTATGAGTTGTTCAATAAAAAATTCTAAGTGCCCACCAGGCTGCGCTGGAATTGGCCAAGATCCCGCCTTAGCCGCTAATTGGCTAATTGCCACAGCTGCTGGCGAACTTGGGTAAGCATCGACAATTGAGGTTTGCTTTCGCACGGCGCGACGAATATTTTCATCGAAAGGCACCGTAGCTACCAATTCCAAAGCAACGTCTAAGAATCGCCCAGTCACTTTAGACAGCTTACTGAATAGCTCTTGGCCCTCTCTGACATCGCGAACCATATTGGCAACCACTTTAAAGCGGAAGACCCCGTGCTCACGGTTAAGAATTTTAATTAGCGCATAGGCATCAGTAAGCGACGTAGGCTCATCGCATACAACCACCATGATGTCTTGTGAGGCTTTAGAAAAGCTTAGCACCATGTCGGAAATACCCGCTGCGGTATCCACAATAAGCACATCAATAGGCGAGCGTAACTCGCTGAATGCTCTTATCAAACCAGCGTGTTGGGTTGGTGATAGCTCGGCCATTGACTGTGAACCTGATGTGGCTGGCGCTATCTTAATCCCATGAGGACCCGTGACAAGAACATCGTCTAAGGTGCACTCACCAGATAATACGTGAGAGAGATTTTTCTCTACCCGTAATCCTAGCATTACATCCACATTGGCCAAACCTAAGTCTGCGTCCAATACCATTACCCGCTTTCCCTGCTTTGCCATAGCAATCGCAGTGTTAAGCGTAATATTTGTTTTACCAACGCCACCTTTACCTCCGGTGACGGCGATAACTTTGATTAATCGTGATTGCTTCATTTTTCGTAAGCTACTCGCTTGATCATCAATCATACTGCTCGTGCTGTTTTAACCACATTGTTACTAGTAGTATGATTCAAACCGTACTTTTTATAAAGCTTTGCAGCAGCAGATACTAAAGATTTTGCTTCTGCAATCTTAATGTCTTCAGGAACTTTCTGTCCATCTGTTACATAACTGACAGGTAACTGGTACTCCACCGCTGCGCTAAGCACCTCGCCTAGAGAGTAGCACTCATCAAGCTTTGTAAAGATACAACCGCTCAGTTCCACCCCTTCATATGCATCGATTATACGTTGTAGCGCAGCATATTGCGTATTCGCTTGCGCTACTAAGTATTTTTTCACCGGCTGCATTTGGCCGTTATCAAATTGATTTATCTGCTTAATTAATCGACTATCACGCTGACTAAATCCAGCCGTATCAATTAACACTAGTCGTTTATGGCGTAATTGAAACAATAAATCTGATAATTCTTCACTACTTTGCGCTTTACGTACTGTACAGCCAATAATTTTTCCATAAGTAGCTAATTGTTCGAACGCCGCAATACGATAAGTATCTATGGTAATCATGGCGACGGAATCAGCACCGTATTTCTGTGCATAACGCGCGGCTAACTTAGCTACAGTCGTTGTTTTACCTGTGCCTGTTGGGCCAACGAGCGCTACTGCGCCTTGCTGCGTGAGTATATCGTTACCCGTCACATTTATACGATTAGCCAATAGGTTCAAAAGGTAAACCCACGCGTCTCGTTCGTTGTAATGCGACGGTGTATAGCTAATAAGTTGTTCTGCTAACGAAGCGCTCAAGCCCATATCGGTTAAGCGCTGAACCAAATAATGGTGCACTGGCTGCTTGCGACGACTTTTTGCTTCCATTAAGTCTGCAACTTGGTACTGAAGTACGTTTCGAAGCGACGCCAGCTCTTCTTTGATTTGTGCTAATTCATTAGATTGGGGAGCTGAACTCTCATCAATGCTTTCATCAATACTTGACGCTTGATGGCTTGGAAATTCTGAGGTTTGTTGGCTAGCCTCTACATCATCTATAAAGGCTTCGGAGAAATCTAAATGGGAGGCTATTTTATTAGCATGCTGCGCATTAACGCTTGCTGCAGGTCCACTAGGAGTAGTTTGCGCTCCACCGTGCTGCTTTTCTAATAATGCTTTTAGGCTATCAGGGCCATCATCGCCAATAATCTCACTGAGGCTTGGTACCGCGGCTTTTGATTGACCTGATGCGCTAGGTGCAGGCTTTTTAATCGACAGTTTGGCTTCTGGCTCTTTATCGTAAGCTGCTACCAGTTCGATACCGTCAGCGAGCTTTCGGTTTGACATGATAACAGCATCACTGCCTAATTCCGCTTTAACTTGACTTAATGCTTCACGCATATCTTTGCCAAAGAAACGTCTGATTTTCATTTGAAAACTCTCCAATCACCCAGTGTCAGATTATTGACCGACCGAACTGACTATTTTTATCTGCTTATCATCGGGTACTTCCTGGTAGGAAAGTACATGTAAGCCCGCGACCGAATACTTTAAGAAGCGAGAAAGCACTGGACGCAACATGCCAGAAGTAAGAAGCACCGCAGGTTCCCCTTCTAACTCTTGTTGCTGACTTGCCTGCTGCAATGATTTTTGCAGCTTGTCGGCCAGTCCTGGTTCGATACCAGCGCCATCCTCGCCACCTGCTTGTAGTGACTGGTGCAACATCTGTTCCAACTCTGGCGCCAAGGTTATGACGGGTATCTCTTTCGCCCCTTGGGTAATTTCTTGGGTGATTAAGCGTTTAAGTGCAATACGTACCGCAGATACCAGTACATCAGGGTCTTGGCTACGAGGGCCATACTCACTAAGGGTTTGAACAATAGTGCGCATATCGCGAATAGGCACACCTTCAAACAATAAGGTTTGCAGCACTTTAACGATGGTACTCAACGGTAAAATATCAGGTACTAACCCTTCAACTAATTTAGGATGTTGCTTAGCTAGCATGTCTAATAATTGTTGGGCTTCTTCATGACCTAGCAGCTGGTAAGCATTATTGGTTAGCAATTGGCTTAAATGCGTTGCCACTACGGTTGCAGCATCAACCACGGTATAGCCTAGGGTTTGTGCATGTTCACGTTTATTCGGTTTTATCCACACAGCATCTAACCCGAACGCAGGGTCTTTCGTCACCCGGCCTTCAAGCTTGCCAAATACCTGGCCTGGGTTTATCGCAAGTTCTTCATCATGGCTTATTTGAGCATCACCAATGGTCACGCCCAACATAGCAATGGTGTACAAATTAGGCTCTAAATCTAGATTATCGCGAATGTGTACCGGCGGAATAAGGAAGCCCAGCTCTTGAGACAGTTTCTTACGCACCCCTTTAATTCGCGTGAGAAGCTCACCGCCTTGGGACTTATCGACCAAAGGAATTAATCGGTAACCCACTTCAAGGCCTATGGTGTCTACGTGCTGAACATCATCCCAGCCTAGCTCTTTAATTTCAGGGGCTACCGTATCATCTTTCACTACGTTCGCTGGGGTTTTAGGTTTTTCTGCTTCACGCTTAGCGGCAACGCCCTGCCAGTATGCATAACCGGCTATAAGCACTGAAAAGCCAATAAACGCTAAGTGAGGCATACCGGGAATAATACCCATGACAAATAACACGCCTGAAGCTATGTAAAGGGCTTGGCTGTTACCTAATTGGCTACGAATTTCTTTACCCATTTCTTGGGTTTCGTTTTCACGGGTAACGATAATAGCGGTAGCAACTGACAGCAACAGTGATGGAATTTGTGCCACTAAACCGTCACCAATGGTTAAGATGGTGTACACCTCGATGGCGTTACCAAAACTTAACCCGTGTTGAATCATGCCGATAAAAAGGCCACCCACAATATTGATAAGCATAATGAAAAGGCCTGCTACTGCATCACCTTTTACAAATTTTGACGCACCGTCCATCGAGCCATAAAAGTCCGCTTCTGCGGTTATTTCTTCTCGGCGAGCACGCGCTTGATCTTGGTCGATATAACCAGCGTTCAAGTCGGCATCAATTGCCATTTGCTTACCGGGCATGGCATCAAGGGTAAAGCGTGCACTTACTTCTGAAATACGCCCTGCACCGGCGGTGACTACTTTAAAGTTAATAATGAGTAAGATAGCAAAGACCACTACACCCACCGCATAGTTACCGCCAATTACCACAGCACCGAAGGCTTCAATAACCTTCCCCGCGGCATCGCCACCTTCATGCCCGTAAAGTAACACCACACGAGTAGAGGCCACGTTTAGCGCTAAGCGCAGTACGGTAGCGATAAGTAGAACAAGAGGAAAAATGCCGAAATCAACCGGCTTTTGCGTTAGTACTGCCACCAAAATAATGACTAAAGACAGCGCAATATTAAAGCTGAACAATACGTCGAGCAGGAATGGCGGCATAGGAAGAATAACCATGCCCATAATGGCAAGAAGAACAATAGGTGCGCCTAAGCCACTGGTAATATTCTGCAGCTGATTTTTGTCGAATCGCTGAAGGTAGCCGGATAACTGCATTGCAGGGAGTCTCTCTATCGGAAAATTGACGCTAAACGCTGTCTTACCAAGAGTATTACAACTACCGTGCCAGCTTTAAGCAAACCTCATTAAACATAAGTTGGACAGGTAACTTCTGGGCCTGTGTCTATTGCATATTGCGTCATATTGGTAAGGTGTGGGCTAGGCTGAGCACGGCGTAGACTAATTCTGTAGCGCTTTGAAATCGTAAGTATTTAAAAATCGGCAGCGCCTTAACGCCGCAGCTCTGGTGGTATAGGTAAGTCACGTTTAAGTGGATTAGGTCGCTTGCCTTTACCTGCTCTGTGGGCTTTAAGCTGATATACGTGAGCGAGTACTTGCGCTACCGCCATAAATAAGGCGTTAGGTACTTCACCATCAATCTCGGTAGAGTAGTACACAGCACGGGCTAACATCGGAGACGGAATAAGCGGTACATCGTTAGCAGTGGCAATTTTACGAATATGCATGGCCAATTCATCAGTACCTTTTGCCACAACGACTGGGGCCCGGTTTCCACTATCGTCATACTTTATGGCTACAGAATAATGTGTAGGGTTAGTAACAACAACATCTGCTTGAGGCACGTCTTGCATCATACGCTTGGTCGCGGCTTGATATTGCAGGCGGCGTATACGCCCTTTTACTAAAGGGTCACCTTGTGAATTTTTGTTTTCGTCTTTCACCTCTTGTTTAGTCATTTTGATTTCTTCATTGTGCTTATACATTTGATAAGGCACATCGATAAGGGCAATAGGTATCATGCCGCAGACCAACATGATAAACGCCCATTGCAGCATATCTAATGCATGGAAAATATTTCCAGGGTAAAGCTCTAAATCTAGGTGTAAGGCTTCATCCTCAAAAAATAGTAATGCAATTAATGCCATTCCCACAATGACAACCACTTTGGCTATAGATTTAATTAATTCAACCAAACCGTTCATGCCAAACATACGCTTGAAGCCACTAAGTGGACTCATTTTAGAGCCTTTAAACTTAGCCCCCTCCCACGTAAAGTTGTAGCCTCCCAGCGCAATGGAGCCATATATTCCAGCAAACATGGCCACTGTCATATAAAGCAATACGGGGAAACTTACCGTGGAAATCGCTTCACCCCATGCGCCAAACATGTGGGTGGTATCGTAAGTTTCATCTCGAGATAAAACAAACATACGCTGCGTAAGCTTAAATACCGACTCGGCAATCCAGCCCCCAACGAACAAAAACATGAAGGCACTGACAACCAACACCAGTGTTGTCGATAACTCTCGAGATCGTGCTAACTGCCCTTTTTTTCGGGTGTCGGTGAGTTTTTTCCCCGTGGGGTCTTCTGTTTTTTCGCTAGAATCTGAATCAGCCATGTATCACCTGACTTATTTTCATGGGCAAATCCTCAGAAGCTGACACATAAACTGCTCTGCTCGCAGCCACTGTGTTTCAAAATGCGCGGTAAAGTTATCTAGGGTTATCCAAATAATTAGCAAGCCCATCACCTGCGCAATAGAAAAGCCAATACTGAAGATATTCAACTGAGGGGCGGCTTTGGTCATTACACCAAACGCTAAATTAACGATAAGCAGGGAAACGATGGGCGCCAATGATAACGTAATCGCGGAAATAAACATCCAACCGCCCCAATGGGCAATGTCTCTAAATTGCTCACCGGTCCACCACGCTTCACCTATGGGGAATGCGTGGAAGCTCATAACAATCATCTGGATCATGGCTAAATGCCCGTCTAGCGTCCAAAAAAGTAAGGTGGCTAAAATTAAATAAAACTGCCCTACCGCAGGTACGTTAATGCCATTAACGGGGTCAACAATTGAGGCGAAACCTAACCCTGTTTGCATAGCGATAACTTGCCCTGCCAGCACAAAGGTATTTAGCACCATCATGGAAATAAACCCGATAGCGACGCCAATTAATAGCTGCTGAATACCTAGGATAAAGGTGCCTAGATTCACTAAATCATCAACAGGTGCTGGAGGTACCACGGGCATAATAATCAGGGTAAGCATAATGCCCAACAACGCCCTAACTTGCGGCGGAATAGATTGTGCACTTAAGCCAATCATCGCCACAAACAGGCCACTGATACGCATAAAAGGCAGCATTAAATCAGCAAGAAACTGATTGATGGTAGCCAGTTCAACCTCCATATTAACCAACAACCTGAGGTATCATTTCTACCATGTGGAAAGTAAAGTCCATCAGCTTTTGCACCAACCAGTTGCCACCCCAGCTAAGCGCTAATAGGGTAACCAGCAATCGTGGTAAGAAACTCATGGTTTGTTCGTTAATTGAAGTTGCAGCCTGAAATACAGCCACTACCAAACCCACGATAAGGCTGGGTACAATAACCGCAGACACCAGAACGATAACCATGAACATGGCTTCGCGGAGTATTTCAACAAAGACTTCTGGTGACATAAGCCCTCCTACACACCCATACCGAAGCTGGTAGCCAGTGTGCCAAATATGAGATTCCAGCCATCAACTAACACAAACAGCATGAGTTTGAATGGCAAAGAAACAATCATGGGTGAAAGCATCATCATCCCCATCGCCATCAGTATTGAGGCCACGACGAGGTCGATAATAAGAAAGGGAATAAACAACATAAATCCAATTTGGAACGCGGTTTTGAGTTCGCTGGTCACAAATGCGGGGATAAGAATGGTGAGCGGTACTTCGTCTGTATCTGCATATTTGCCCTCATCACCAGCAATACGCACAAAGGTCTCTAAATCTTTCACCCGAGTTTGCGACAGCATAAAGGCGCGCATAGGCCCTTTAGCTTGCTCGATGGCATCCAAACTTGTCATCTGCTCTGACAAATACGGCTGCAATGCGCGCTCGTTAATTTCTTCAAACACCGGCGCCATAATAAACATAGATAGAAACAAACTCACCCCCACCAAAATTTGGTTTGAAGGAGATTGTTGCAAACCAATAGCTTGTCGCAAAATTGATAACACCACTATGATGCGGGTGAACGAGGTCATCATCATAATAAACGCTGGAATAAGGCTAAGCGCTGTCATGATAAACAGCGCTTGCAGCGTCATAGTGTAATCTTGCGAACCATCGTCGTTAGTTACTACAGTAACGGCAGAAATGCCTTGCTGTGCCAATGCAGGCTCAGCTATCACCCAAGAAGCTAGCACTACAAATAATGCGGTCCAAAACTTACGCATCGGTTTTATCGTCCTTTATTGAAGGGTTTAGCTTACCCGCCATGGCGGCAACCAGCTTTTGCTTGAACGCATCGCCACTGCCCTGCTGCCCATTTGCTGCTGGCGTTTCTAAGTGCTTTTCAAGTTTACTTAAATGAGAAATATTATGACTGGTGACACCCACAAGGTGCTGCTCGTCGCCCACCTGAATAACCATTATTTTTTCTTTAGTGCCTGCCACCATACTGGCGACCACCTTCATTTGCCCACTGCCCATACTACCGACATTAAATCGACGCATGAGGTAAGCAAGCGCAAAAATAATTCCAACCACTAAAAGAAGTGATAGAAAAATTGACACTACAGAGGTGGGGTTAGTGATTGATTGGGTAGATTGCGCATTCACTACTTGCGTAAAAATCAGGGGCAGCATTGCGCAACCCCTTGCTATATAAGAAGATTTATCGAAGCTTCTTGATTCTCTCGATTTGACTAATAACATCCGTTAACCGAATACCGAATTTATCGTTGACTACTACTACTTCACCATGAGCAATCAACGTGCCATTTACCAATACATCTAATGGCTCACCCGCAACGCGGTCTAGCTCCACCACAGATCCCTGATTCAACTGTAGCAGATTTCGGATACTTATTTGACTACGTCCAACTTCCATCGAGATAGTCACTGGAATATCCAAAATGGTATCCAGTTTCTTTTTCTCTTCTTGGCTTATGGGTGTGTCATCGGTTAATTCGTCAAATTCAGCAACCTGAACACCATCATTTTCCTGATCTTCAGCTTCAGAATCGGCTTGCTCTGCCATCGCAGCAGCCCAATCGTCCATACCGTCTTCACTCATGGGATATTCCCCTCGCCTTACAGGTCTTCTTCGAGTACTTGCAGCTCGGCATCATTATCAATAATGCGTCCGCCACGGGTTAATAATTGTAGCTCAGACTTCACTGAAGTCGGTCTTGCAATCTTTTCTACTATTTTCAGGGCCAAGTTGTCTCGCGAACGACCTAACTTAGCTCTGAAAGTTGGTAAATCTTCAATTAGCACCGTAATGGTCTCTGGCATTTCTACCGGAATAATTTCACCCGGTTTAAATTCCATCACACGGCGCAATGGCACATCCACATCAAGCATGTGGGTGGTCAGTGCTACTTTTACATCCATGATTTCATCGCGAAGTGCTTTACTCCAGCGTAAATCAGTATCTTCTTTATCGCTTTGCACACCAGCATCTAGCAATTCGCGGATAGGCTCTAACATTGAGTATGGAAGTGACACGTGGAAATCGCCACCGCCACCATCTAGCTCAATATGAAACGAGCTAATTACCACCACTTCTGTGGGGCTTACAATGTTTGCCATCGCTGGGTTTACTTCCGAGTCTAAATACTCAAAAGAGACATCCATAACAGGTGCCCATGCTTCTTTGTAATCTTCAAAGATAATTTTAAGTAGCATTTGAATAATACGCCGTTCTGTTGGCGTAAATTCTCGGCCTTCAATTTTGGCATGATAGCGGCCATCGCCACCAAAAAAGTTATCTACCAAAATGAAAACCAAGCGGGCTTCCATGGTGATAAGACCGGTACCTTTAAGGGGGCGAAAACGCACCATGTTTAAGCTGGTAGGTACAAACAAAGTATGTATGTACTCTCCAAACTTAATCATTTGAATACCGTTAATAGAGACTTCCGCGGAACGGCGCATCATATTAAATAAACTAACACGCATGTGACGTGCAAAGCGCTCATTAACAATTTCAAGTGTGGGCATGCGCCCACGAACAATCCTGTCCTGTGAGGAGAAGTCGTACTCTAGTGTAGAAGCATCCGAGTCGACATCGCCAACCTCATCTTCTTCTACATCGTCTACCCCGTGTAAGAGGGCATCGATTTCATCTTGAGATAATAAATCACTCACAGTTTTCTACCTGTTATTGCATTACAAAACCAGTGAAGAGCACGCGCTCAACCACATCACTTCCAGCAATGTCTTTAAGTACCTTTTGTACTTCAGTCACCGCTTGTTCACGCAGTTCAATTTTACCCGCCTCGGTTACTAAGTCATCGGCATTTGATGTACTGAAAACTTGTAACAAGGTACCTTCAATAAGGGGAATGTGAGTTTTGGCCAACTCTTCGTTGTCTGAACCCCGAACTAAAAGCTGTACTTTAATTTGTACTAGTCTGTCTCGACCCGTGCCTGGTACGTTAAAAACGAAAGGGCGTGGCATCGCTACGTAAAGCGCTGTACCTACCTCAGCATCGCCACCAGGGGCCACAACTTCTTCAGCGGCTTGTTCGTCGGTTGCGGCGAGTTGTTCTGCTGCTGCTGGCTCATCACCACCTGCGAATAAAAGAAAATAGGCTGCTGCACCACCGCCAACTAGCACTACGGCGATAATAATGATCAGCATCATTTTACCTTTCTTTTTACCGCCTTCTTCAATCTGTAACTCTTCTTCAGCCATGTTTAATCCGTCAATAACCCACGAGGAACTCGTATTATCAGGTTTGCGCCGCAAATGGCAATGCAAGCCTGAATAAATTTGTCGTTCTTTTAGCAAATAGCCTAAATGTACATCAACCCAGCTTACATCGTTAGTAAGGCTATCTACTTATTTAAGCATAATAGTCTATGCCGCCTTTTGCTTGTCGAGTTACTGACTGCTCTATTACTGTAGTACCGTCGTCAAACTCACCGTCGGTATCTTGGCTAGATAAATGGTTACCTGCAAGTTGCTGGCCACTTCCATCACCATTTTGTGACGAGTTATCTTTACGGACTTCTGACTCACCTAAATTAATTCCCTGCTCGGCCAACATATCTTTCAGCCTAGGCATGGCATCGGCTAGCGCGTCTTTAGCGTGTTGCGACTGCACAATGAAACTCACGCTCGCCGCATCACCTGATACGTTCACACGCACTTGCATACTGCCTAGCTCTGGCGGGTCGAGCCTAATTTCCGCCATGCTGTTACGCGCATTCACCATCCAGCGAATTTTCTCGTGTAGTTGTTGCTGGCCTTCGGGCTTCAAAATATTGACCGCTTTATCTGCGCCATCGAACTGAAGTTGTGACTTGGTTGACTCTGCACGTACCTGATTGTTTTCAGTCATGTGGGTGTCAATACTGGCCAACTCACTTTGCATAGCGTGGTGGGCATTTTGCTGCGTACCCTGTACCAGCTGCATAAATTGCCCCGCTAACGCTTCAGTTTGACCGGATATACTTTGTGTTTGGGCTTGGGTTAAGCCAGCTTCTGTTACTGCATCGACCACTAACGCGGCTAAATCGATGCCAGGCTCATGACCCTGAGCAACTTGTTGCTGAAACTCGTTAATGCCAGCTATAACATTTGATTTAACTGCTTGTTGTTGGGCTGCCGTAGTGGCAGTAGGCAATGATGCCGCTACGCGCTCGGCAAATGCTTCCGTGGCCTTCTGTGCACTTTCAGGCGACATCAACGCCATAGATTGCAACAAAGACTCACTTTGACTCTCAGCCAATACATCACTGGCTTCGCTCGATAAGGTGTTATCAAGATTAGTAGTAGTTTGCTCTGTGGTACTGCCCGCTTGATTTGCAGCACTTAAACCCACAGTTGTCGCGTTTTTAGCGGCTAACTCATCTTTTAAGAGGCTTAGCACAAGCGCTTCTTCAGCACTTAAAGATGTCTCATCATTTTCGTCTATCAGCTGAGCATTTTCTAGCTGAGAGCCTGCTAGTTCAAGGTCTGTCAACGCTACCTCAGCTTCCTGCGACGACTGTATTAGTGCTGCATTTAATGGGTCATCTGCATTTTCACTGCTACCTTCATCTTTACTGCCACTTTCACTCGATTGCCCTAAAAACTGTGCCAGGATACTGGTTAAAGGGTCGCTATCTTCAGCTTGAGCATCGCTGTTGCCGTTATTTGTGTCGGCCAACAATGAAGCAGTTAACGCTTTCAAGGCTTCTATCGCGTCTTGGTTTAGGTTGTCTAGGCTTAGGGCTTCATTACCAAGAGCGTCTTGGCCTTCATTCACACCTTGACCAAACTCGTCACCGGTTTGGTTTTCTAACAAGCTCATTAAATAGGCTTTTAATTCGGTGGTTGAATTAGCACTGCCAGCTAATTTACCTGATGTTATTCCATCGCTCTCACCTGTGCTGGTTCCGCTAATGCCTTTATTTAAGGCGAGTGCACTGAGCACGTCTTCACTCAAAGTCTCATCATTTATCTCAGCAACTGACTTCCCATCGACTTCACCTGTAACACCCATCATAGACGTTACATAGTCAATCCAATCCGTAGGACTTTCAGCGTCTGATTCTACTTGACCGCCGATAGTGCCACTTCCCACTTTCGTAACATCTTCAGGTGGTAAATCAATGTTTCCGCCAAAGATGTCTTTTCTATCTTCAGCATCACCCAAATGTGGATCGTCTTTCTTAGCGCCATTATCAATACGGCGTGATTTGGCGTCGGTAATGACACCCTCATCGTCTGATGTATCAGAGGCTTTTTCGCTGGGGGATTTGAGTTGGCCAACTTGCGCTTCATCATCGTGTATTGGCGGTAAATCAATATTGCCATCTTCTTGATCAGACGAACGGCCAGATGCCGTATTTTGCTGCGGCTTGTGGTTTCTACTTTCAACATCAAGGGCTTTCGTGCCTGATTCTTTTGCCTGAATATAGGCAGCTTCAAACGCGTTGTTGTTTTGCGATGAACTGTCAGAACCCATACCTGCTTCAACAGCTTTTGCCGTTGATGTGGCCGTAAGAGGCAATGCGGCAATGTCTGTTTTTTGTGCGGCAACTTGTTGCATCATATTTCTACCGTCCTGCTATGACTTTATAAGTCAGAACCATGAAAACCTAGATTGAATAATTTTGTCTTTACAACCCCACTGTCCGTGGGCTGTAGAGCGATACTTAGCGTTCAACTGTACGAGGTATCGCTATTCAAATTAGGCGTTTAAACACATTAATAGTTAACGAAACTGCAAAGAGCGTTCCATTGTGTGGCTTGGAGGGTGAGATATTTTATTTGGAGGGTGAAATATTTTAAAAATTGCGTGAATTGAGCAACTTGGGAGAACTGAAAGAGCAGGCTCACTGACCTTTTAGAAAAATGTTTTACCACTTCTAAAAAACTTCTGCGTAGCAAATTCATCCATTAAGGCTTGCTCTGCTCTAGCTTCTTTAGCGACTTTGGCAAGGTGGCGTTTATTAAGTAATAATTCCACTGCTTTCACTTTTTGCTGTTGCTTGAGCCAAAGCTGCTTGCGTTGATCCGCTGCCATATTAGCTTGTGCGACTACATTCATTTGCTGCTCACAGGCTTTATCTAATTTGCCTACAAACGATAAATGCTGCTGATAATGCGTGGCGGTTACACCACTCTTTCCGGTTTGCTGAATGCCTTTCAAATAATCAATTCGATATTGTTCAAGGCTTGTCAGCTTTTGTTTCTGCTGCATCACATTTTGCTGAGCTTGTTGAAACATCTGCGCAATGCGTTGCTCTCTTTCTCGTTCAAACTCAGCGAGCCGTTCTAATTGTTTAGACATAATTGTTTACCCTTGCCCTAAGCCTTTCGCTAATGCCGCCATGCCTTCTAAACATTCATCGTAAGGCAACACATTCTTCATGCCTTGTTGCAAAAATGCATTAATTGCAGGCTCTGCTCGAATGGCTAAATCGATGCGAGGATCTGAACCTTTTGCATAGGCTCCAATAGAAATAAGGTCTTGGTTTTGCTTATAGTTTGAATAGACCTGTCTTACTCTGCGCGCCATCTGTTGATGTTCATCGCTTACCACCATAGGCATAACGCGGCTGATAGATGCTTCTATATCAATAGCAGGGTAATGACCACTATCAGCGAGGGTTCTAGACAACACCACGTGACCATCTAAAATAGCCCTTGCTGCATCGGCGATGGGATCTTGCAAATCATCCCCCTCGGTCAATACAGTATAAAACGCCGTGATAGACCCTTGCTTCTCGCTACCATTACCAGCCCTTTCTACCAATGCAGGTAATCGGGCAAATACTGAAGGCGGATAGCCTTTTGTTGCAGGAGGTTCTCCTACTGCTAATGCAATTTCACGCTGCGCCATGGCATAACGTGTCAGCGAATCGATAAGCAGCAAAACTTTTAAGCCTTGATCGCGAAAATACTCGGCAATCGTGACTGCGGTTTCGCAGCCCTTTAATCGCATTAATGGTGAGGTATCAGCAGGCGCTGCTACCACAACCGCACGGGCGCGCTCTTCTTCGGTTAAAATATCGTGGATAAACTCTTTTACTTCTCGGCCCCGCTCGCCCACTAGCCCAACAACAACTACATCAGCTTCGCAGCCTCGGGTCATCATGCCGAGTAAGACACTTTTTCCCACGCCACTGCCTGCAAAAAGCCCCATGCGTTGCCCTACGCCAACAGTATTGAGCGCATTAATGGCGCGAACGCCTACATCCATAGGCTGGGTAATAGCACGGCGAATTAGCGGGTTAATTGGAGGCCGCGTAGTAGGTACGCGGGTTTCAGTTTGAATTTCGCCAAGCCCATCTAAGGGGTTACCGTTGCCATCAACAACTCTGCCCAAAAGCCCCATGCCAACGGCAAGGCCACTTTGGCGGTTAAGTGGCATTACCCGACTTCCAGGTACTATGCCCCGTACAGCTTCGGTAGGCATTAAATAAGTAATATCGGCACCAAAGCCGACAACTTCGGCTTCAATTTCGCCTTCAATAGTTTGTACCAAACACTGGCTCCCCACAGGAAGTTGGCAACCAACGGCTTCAAGGGTAAGTCCTATGCCTCTTACTAATTTGCCAGCCGCCACGATAGGCGGCGATGACACTTGTTTCTGCAAACTATCGAAATGGGCATGCCAAGGGCTAGTCATCAGATAAACCCTGATTCACCATAAATTTGTCGATAACATCGCGACAGCGGCGTTCTATTGAAACATCTACAGCGTTTTGTTCAGTCGCAATATCACAGCCACCTCGCTCCATGGTAGGCGCTTCAATAAACTGCCACTCCTTTTCTTTTAGCGTAGCTTCGGAGTAATGTTCAGTTACTAGCGCTATATCATCAGGATGCATATGAATTTGGTAACGGGTTTGATTTACCGGTAACGCCTTCATTCCTTCGCTAAGCGCTTGTAAGATCACTTGAGAGTTCGTAGTGACTTCAGTTTTAATTACTGATTTAGCAAGGGTTACTGCAAGCTTTACAAGCTGATCACGGGTTTCATCGTTAGCTTGTGATAAGGGTGCGTGAAGTTTTTCGATAAGCTGCTGCCATACCTCTACTTGCGTAGCAATAAGGCCTTTCCCTTCTTCTAAGCCTTGTTCGAGGCCTTCGGCTTGGCCCGATTCACGCCCCTCACTTAGTCCTTGTTCTATTCCTTCAGCTTTACCCTCTTCATAGCCTTGCGTCTTACCTTGCGCGTAGCCTTCATCGTGGGCAGCTTGTTGGATAGCTTCAATTTCCAATGCGGTAGGAGGGAGGATTTCAACTTCTTCCTCTTCAGGCGGCTCATATTTCCAATCTGAGCGGAAATTTAGCGCGTTGGTTTTTTCTTTGTCTTGCGGTGTTTCAGCTTGTTCAACGAACGGCAAATCCCAAGGCTTTGCTTCGTTTTGTTCGTCTTCACTGAAACCGTTATTTGATGACATCAATCTACCCAGGTAAGGTTTAAGAGGCCGTTGCTAAGCTAAACACAGAACAGTTCAGCAACGACCTATTTTAATCACAATGGCGAATGTAACATGAAGGGTTATAAGAACTCTTCACCGCCTCCACCGCCCAGCATAATTTCACCTGAGTCAGAAAGTCTTCTGGCAACAGACAGAATTTCTTTCTGCGCGGTTTCAACTTCAGATATACGTACAGGCCCCAAGGCTTCAAGATCATCGTTAAGCATTTCTGCCGCACGCTTCGACATGTTTTTCATGATCTTATTCTTAAGCTCTTCGTCCGCACCTTTAATCGACTTAAGCAACGCGTCTTGTTGCACTTCGCGCAAGATAGCTTGAATACCTTTGTCGTCTACATCGACTAAGTTGTCGAATACAAACATAAGATCTTGAATTTGCTGACTCATCTCTTCGTCTTGTTCACGGATAGCATCCATCAACTGACCTTCAATGGCAGTATCAAGGTAGTTCATAATATTCGCAGCAGATTTCAGGCCGCCCATTTTAGCCGCTTGTGTACCCGCTTGACCGGCGAACTGTTTCTCCATGATTTCGTTAAGCTCTTGCAGTGCTGCAGGCTGAACTTCTTCAAGATTCGCAATACGCATAAGTAAGTCTAAACGCACTTTTTCTGGGAACTGCGCCAATATCTCGGCACTCTGTTCAGGCTCTAAGTACGACAACACAATGGTTTGAATCTGAGGGTGTTCGTTTCGGATAATGCTGGCTACCTGTTTCGAGTCCATCCACTTTAAGGAGTCGAGACCTTTAGCCCCACTTCCCATTAGAATTTGGTCGATTAAGTTAGCCGCTTTATCTTCACCAAGTGCAGCCGTAAGCGCACGCTTAACAAAGTCTTGGCTTTGGAAACCAATGGTACTGTAGTTTTGTATTTCTTCGATGAAATGCTTATGCACAGACGTGATTTTTGTCTGTGTCATATCATCCACTTTCGCCATCTCAGAGCCCAGCTTTTGAACTTGCTTTGGCTCAAGATGTTTTAAAATTTGTGCAGCATCTTCTTCAGACAAACTCAGTAGCAAAATAGCGGCTTTTTCTACCCCTTCTAGCTTACTGACGTCGTAAGACGCTTCTTCAGTAGTGGCAAGTTCTTCAGCCATAATACGCTCTCGCTTACTCGTCGTGCATCAACCAGCCCTTAACAACTTGGGCTGATAATTCAGGTTCATTGGCAACAAGTGCCCGCACTGCTTTTAATACATCTTCATCTTTATGTAAATCTGGCAGCATTAATGAGCCATCTGCCGCAAACCCTACCTGACCTTCATCGAAGTCAGTAGACAGCATACTGATGGTTTCATCGCCAAGATCTAAGCCTTCGTCTGCATCAAAATCATCCGCTTCTTTCGACTCATCTGGGTTAATCAAACGGCGTAGCATTGGTCTAATTACAAAGATAATCAGCACGATGATAACCAAGCCACCAATGACTAGCTTGAGTATAGGCAAAAATGCTGGCTGTTCCCATATTGGCGCGTCTTCAATTACACCGTCATCCATTCGAGTGAATGGAACACTAACCACTTCTAATGAGTCGCCTCGAGTTACATCAAATCCAACACCACCTTGTAACAAACGGCGAATATTCAATAACGCTTCTTGATTACGCGGCTCTGTAGAGGTAGTGCCATCTTCACCAGCAACTTGCAGATAGTCTACTGCCACCGATACACTCAATCGGCGAATTACGCCACTTTGCTTTTTGGTATGACTGATAGTGGTATCAAGCTCGTAGTTTCGAGTAGAAACTTTCGATGTGCTACCTGGCATTGTCGCTTGCCCACCCGCTTGTGCATTTTCAGGTATATTTGAATCTAGCGGAGGCTGATTAGATAGCGCGCCTGGAATGCCCATAGCACCGCCACCCACACTGTTTTGTTCGTTGATCATTTCGCTACGAACAGCCGGTAAGTCAGGGTTATAACTACGCTGAGTTTGTTCAAGCGCTGTAAAATCCATGCTCACGTCTGCTTGCGCGGTGTAATTACCTATACCTAGAACTGGGATAAGAATGGCATCAATTTTTTCTAGGTATTCTTGTTCACGCTGGCGTTCAATTTCATATTCTTTGCGGGCGCGGGCGCTTAATGAGTCTTGTGAACCCGAGTTTAGTAATCGGCCATTGCTATCAGTAACCGTTACCGCAGATGGCTCCATGTTTTGTACCGCTGACGCCACGATATCAATAACTGAGTCAACTTCTTCTCCGGCAATCACTTTACCGCGCTTAGCAGTAAGAACCACGGTAGCAGAGGCTTTTTTCTCTCGGCGAGCGAACACGTTTTCTTTTGGCATGGCCAACAGAACCCGGGCTTTTTGAATACTGGAGATATCTTCGATGGTCGCGGCTATTTGTTGTTCACGAGCGTGTTTCAAACGTTCCATCTCTACTCGCTGACTAACGCCGAACCCCATGTCTTGCATGATAATATCGGTGCCTGGATCAGAAGAGCTCGATAAACCTTCTCGCGTCATACCTAAGCGAATCGTTTGAAACTCATCACTTCTAACGTATACCGTATTTCCTTCTAAGCGATATTCAATTTGATTTGCATCCATGTAATCCAAGGTTTCAATAAGCTCTTGGGTTTCCATTTTTGCCAAAGGACGAAAATCCGGCTCTTGCGACCAAATTAAAATAAAGACTGCAATGGCAACACAGATAACCAGTACCACCACTAACGCCATCTGGCGCATCATGTCTGCACTGCCTAAAGTATCCATAAATCCAGATTTATTCTCAGGCTCGTTATCGTTCCCCATGGAAGGATCGTTAACGGTTAAATTGGTGCCTGTTGCTTCAGCCATAACTTACTCCAACTACACCGGCATGTTCATAATGGTTTTATACGCTTCAAGCACTTTATTTCGCACTTGAACTGTGGCCTCAAAGGCTATTCCTGCTTTTTCTTTGGTAAGCATAACTTCAGCTAAACTCAAGGAATTATCACCCATTTCAAATCGTTGTTGTAAATCTTTAGAATCTAATTGCATGCCATTAACCCCATCTACCGCTTGCTTAAGCATGGTAGAAAAATCACTCGCTGAGGGATTAATCTCACTTGAGGGTTGAAGTTCGTTTGAAGGCATACGAGTTTGCCCAATCATGCTTTGCATTTCTTGGTATAAACTATTGGCTTTAACGTCCATAACCACTCCTTAGATATCGTTGAGAAATTGCCGTACAACGACAATGAGCTTTAATTACTGATGTGTATACTCATACTAAGCAAGGGGCAAGCCAACTTTAAAAGCAATCAATAAACAACGAATAAACAATGAGTTACATAATTCAGTAAAGGGATAGCCAATTTTATGACAGAGAGGAAAAGATTGCGTCAAGAAAGCGAAATTGTTGAACTAAAACTAAAACGCGCCAGTAAGGGTACTGGCGCTGTCAAATTAGCTGTTAAATTAGCTGTTAAATCGATAGGTTAATGCCACTAACGTAGAAAGAAACGTCCTACCGTTTGCGCATATCAAAGAAAACGCCCTCATTATACTAGGCTGGAAGTTCGATACCATCTTCACGCATTCTAGCTAGTTTATAACGGAGGGTTCGAGGGCTAATACCCAGCTTTTCAGCCACATCTTTACGTTTACCGTTACACAGCGTAAGTGTATCTAGAATAATTTGGTGTTCTTGCTGGCGAAGCTCCGACCCAAGACGACTATTGTCTTCAGATTCCTCCTGCCTTACTTCCATCTCGTCATGTACCGCCATATCAATCATCAAATCACCAGACTCAATACTGCCGTCTTCACACAATATAAGTGCCCGCTGAATCACGTTTTCAAGTTCACGTACATTGCCCGGCCAAGTGTATTGCGCCAATTTATTTCGTGCCGCTGCACTGAGACGTACATTACCTAAGCCTTGCACACTAGTGTGACGATTAATAAGGTGTTCAGCGAGGGGCACAATATCGCCTGGACGCTCTGCAAGCGGGCGCCATGTGATAGGAAAAACATTTAAGCGGTAATATAAATCTTCTCGGAAGTTTCCAAGCTCTACCGCTTTACGTAAATCACGGTTACTGGTTGCAATAACACGTACGTCTAGCTTAATGGTTTTGCGACCGCCTAGTCGTTCCACTTCACGCTCTTGAATAACACGAAGCAGCTTCGCCTGAAGCGCTAAATCCATTTCCGTAATTTCATCTAATAGCAGTGTACCGCCCTGGGCTTGCTCAAACTTACCTGGGCAAGCTTGAATAGCGCCAGTAAACGCGCCTTTTTCATAACCAAATAAAGTGGCTTCAAGCATGTTTTCAGGAATAGCCGCACAGTTAATTGCCACAAAAGGTGCATCTGCGCGAGAAGACTGGTCGTGTATATAGCGAGAAAGTACTTCCTTACCAGAACCACTTGGCCCAAGCACCATGACGGTTGCTTCTGATTTCGCCACTTTTCTTGATAATTCGAGTAATTTTAAACTTGAAGGGTCAGCCACAATAGGCGTGCAAGATTCTACTTTTTGAGCAGGCGCATAACGCCCAACAAGGTTAAGTAGCACTTCAGGAGCGAAAGGCTTAGACAGATAATCTGTCGCGCCGTCTCGCATCGCCTGCACGGCGTCATCAATAGTGGCATACGCTGTCATTAATAATACAGGTAGCTGAGGGTATTTCGCTTTGATGCTTTTTAGCAAAGCAAGACCGCTCATTTCACCCATTTGGATGTCACTCACCACCAAATCTATTTTGCGTCCCGCTAACACCATCAGCGCCGCTTCGGCACAATCAGCATCTACAACATCGTAATCGCCCAGCAACAAAGTGTCGTACAACGCTTCGCGTAACCCAGCATCGTCTTCCACGATAAGAATAGTTGTTTTAGACATTTCTAAATCTCCTAGCAATTAAGCGACATTTGTTTGAGGCTTACTGTGTTGCCCAACAGCATGAGTATTACAAGGCAATGAAAACGTAAAGCAGGCACCACCTTCATTAAGGTTAACCACGCTAAGCGAACCGTTATGTGCTTTAGCCACCGACTTAACAACGGCTAACCCAAGCCCTGTACCATGAGTTTTGGTGGTAAAAAACGGTTCGAAAATTTTGTTAACTAAGGTTGTCGGTACACCAGGCCCTTGATCGTTAACACAAATTAGTACGCTATCGTTATGTACTGCCGCATTAACCGATACCGTGTAGCCTTTTGGCGTAACCTGACTGGCATTTTGAATAAGATTCAACAGGGCACCCTGCAACGCGGTCAGGTTACCGGTGATGATCTCGTCGGTTGAATCGAAACCATTGAATACAATTTTCTGCGCATTTTGCGATGTGATAGTTTGGCCGTTCGGCTCTATAGCTTCACGCAAACTGTTAAGCGATAAACCATTAACCACTTGTTGTTCGCCAGATTTAGCAAACAGCAGCATGTCATTAACTTGGCTTTCTAATTCTTTAAGTCTGTCTGTCATCTTATGAGCAAATTGCTCGGCAGCATGCTGGGGTAAATCTTTTCGGGTAAGGTTTGATGCGTAAAGCATGGCAGCGGACAAAGGCGTACGAATTTGATGTGCAAGCGATGCCACCATTTTTCCTAGTGATGATAGACGCTGCATGTGACTGACACTGGCTTGAAGCCGGCGGGTTTCAGTCAAATCTGTAATGACAATAAGCTGACCCGGCTCGTCTTCTAATGGCGTGATAGAGAGCTTAACGCGACGACCATCGACCAAAGATACTTCATGACCATCATCTGCCCGCGGATTAAATGAGCGAGAAATGATGCTACGCCATACTTGTTCTTCTAGCGGCTCACCAAGCAATGCTTTAGCTAAGTCATTGGCTTGACGTACAACCCCTTTACCGTCAATTACGATGACGCCAGCTGGCATGACCTGAAGCAAGTTTTCCAAACGACTGGCTTGGCGACGAAGTGAGTTCACTTCTGCTTCACTTGCATATGATGGCGACGTAGCCTCAAGCGCATGCTCGACACTAGGTACATCAAAAGATGAAGTAAATTGGTCAGAAGACGAAGTACTGCTGTCGTGTGTGCTATCAAATATCATATGGCTCTCGTCAATTTAAAGACGGTTTGTGTATATGATTTTATATAGCAGAAGGCATGCCAGTTTTTTAAATGATACTTATCAGATAGTTACATTTAATTCGGAAAGAAACTTAACGTCAATTACCTGACGTTAAACTTCTTCCATACGCTGAATTTCGTACTTACGCATTTTTTCAACTAGAGTGGTTCTTCGCATTCCGAGCTTATCTGCAGCGCGAGCGACTACCCACTCTTGCTGTTCTAAGGCTTGGCGAATGAGAGTGATCTCTAGCTCAGAAAGATACTCTTTTAGATTAACCCCTTCTTCAGGAAGTGAGGAAGAAACCGGCAAGCTAGACTCTTCTTCTGGTTCATCGTACGGGTCTTGTGAGGCTGATTCTGCGAAAAGCGCATTAAACGCGTCTCGCTCCAGCAATTCTTCAGGGTAATCTGGCTCATAAGCTTGAATTTCACCGTACTGGTATTTTTCAGGCAGGTCGGCCACATCAACAATTTGGCCAGGGTATAGAATACTTAATCGCTCAACTAAGTTTGATAGTTCACGAACATTTCCCGCCCAGTTATGTTCCATTAACGATGCGATGGCGCGCTCGGTGAAACGAACGCTATCTACGCCATCACCTTGAATACGGCTGTTGAGTTCTTGCAACAGTAATGGGATGTCGTCTTTTCGTTGACGCAATGCAGGGCTATCAATAGGGAATACGTTCAAGCGGTAGTACAAATCTTCACGAAACTTATCTTCTTGAATCATGGTTTCTAGATGACGATGGGTTGCAGCAATGATACGAACATTACACTGTAGAGGCTTACTGCCCCCTACCCGCTCGTATATGCGCTCTTGCAGCACCCGAAGCAGCTTAACCTGCATCTGCAACGGCATGTCGCCAATTTCATCTAGAAATAATGTTCCGCCTTCGGCTAACTCGAAACGGCCTTTACGAGCACTTATAGCACCAGTAAACGCCCCTTTTTCGTGACCAAACAGCTCACTTTCAAGAAGTTCGCCAGGAATAGCACCACAGTTAACAGGAATAAAGGGGCCATCTTTACGTTCTGACAAAAAATGCACGTTCCGGGCAACCACTTCTTTACCTGTACCGGATTCACCCAAAATAAGTACCGTTGCCTCTGTAGGAGCCACTTGCTCTACTAAACGGCGTACTATTTGAATTTCGTCACTTTTACCTACCAAACTTCTGAACAGACGAGTTTTAGAACCACCAGCACGGGTTTTCCCTGGCTTTCTACGACTGTATTCTTGGCAGCGATGGATAGATTGCGTTAACACCGGATAAGTTAGCGGTAATGTAACAACGCTGACTAAATTGCACGACGCAGCAACTTCGCCATTTGAATGTAAAATAGCGACGAACGGTATGTGTGGAAAACGAGCAACCAGTGAATTAACCACTGATGGTGATGCGTACTCTATCAGCACCGCATCTGCGCCCTTTTCTTTCAGGTAACTTTCACAGTCAGAAAGCATTCGTGACTGACACGACTCTCCCAAAAAGGTGACTATGGTTTCTAAGCTATGAATTAGTTCCTGGTTATCACTAACCAGCAAGATATCCTTCATCAATTCCCCAAGAACGCTTTGTTATTATTTACAGTTTAGCGCATTTGCAAATTGTAACGACAAAAGATCGCAGCGCAACTGGTGATTTTGGAAATATTGATATAAAAAAAGCAGGTTACCCTGCTTTTTTCCAGTCATTTGCTAAAATTTAATATTTAATTTAGTAACGCCAAAACCTGCCCTTGCTGCTGATTTGCTTGGGCTTGAACTGTTAAGGCTGCTTGTCCTTGCACATCATTTGCAGCTTGTTGAGAACTTGCTTGTGCATAATCTAAATCTTGAATTCTACTACGCGCTTCTGCAGCATTTACATTAGACTGGGTTAAATTTCGAGCAGTACTAGCCAAACTATTCTGTGTTGCTCCTAAATCGCCCCGAGCACCACCTACTATTTCAATTGCTTCATCGGTTGCGCTTAATGCATCTTCGATACTAGTTCCAGATGTTAAATCGATAGATAAAACACTGGCTAATTGGCTTCCAATATCTTGGGTTTGAATGTCGACAGAATTTCCGCTATTCGCACCAACTTGAAAGCTTAACGATTCATTACCAGATAGTAATGGCTTACCAGCGAAATTGGTTTGCTCAATAGTTAAATTAATATTGTCTTGAAGCTGCGTAATTTCAGACTGCAAAGCTTGACGGTCGCCATCGCTTAAAACGCCATTACCAGACTGAATAGTAAGTTCACGTATACGGTTCACATCATCGTTGATGTTACTTAACCCGCCCTCAGCGACTTGCGCCAAAGAAATACCGTCGTAAACGTTATTCACCGCCTGGCGGTTACCCTCTACTTCGGAAGTGAGGCGGTCGATAATTTGCTGGGCTGCAGCGCCGTCGGCCGCATTGTTAATTTCTTTTCCGGATGCGAGCTTTTCAAACAAGGATTCTTGTTTTTCTTGTACTTGCTGAAGAAGTGAAGAAACGCCGCTATTTTCAATTTGCATAATGAAAACTCCGTTAAAAATTTAGTCAAATTATAGCACATTGCTGTTCATGATCTAACCAGCAATAAGTATATAGCTATATACCAAGACTCGAATATTGATAAAGATTTTTTATAACCATCCGATATCTGGTCAATTTATATGCCAAACGGCTATAGTTAGAATTGTATTAAAGTACTTAAAAAAACGTACATTTCGCGCTAACAGTTGCCAAATTAAAGGACTAGAATTTTGCGAACCTTGATGCTCTTAACCGCAAACCAGTATGGGGTGGTCAGCCACTTCTTCGAAGGGATCTATTTTACGCTAGCGAAAAAAGGCTACGACATTGACTGTATAGATTGTTCAACGCCAGAAACCATAAAAGAAAGTTTAGGGTCAATCAGTTCAGTTGAGGATTATGACAATATATTCAGCTTCAACGGTGTTGGATTAGGCCCAATTTCTTCTAACTTCAATACGCTTGAGTTTGCAAAAACCAAACCTGTATATGTATATTGCGTTGATAATCCAATACATATAATCACACGATTTTACGGACATCCTGTTGTGATATTATGTGTTGCGAAAGAACATGCAGAATTAATGCGGCAATTCGGCCACAAAGCTGAATACTTTCCACATGCGGTTAGTTCCGACACTGAGTTGTATAAAATCACTCTACACCAAGAGAAAACCAAGGAAATTATCTTCCCCGTTTCTTTCATGGAAAGTCAGGCCCTAAAACCCAATTTAAAAGCAGTTTGGGGGCAAGTCGGCCACATTATTGATGGATCTAATTCTGTTACAGACTTTCTTATAAATATAGGTGTGCTTGCTACTAGTCAATCGCCATCTAAGGTTGTGTTCGATGAAAACATACGAAGAGTTAGTGTGTTAGTCGATAAGTACATAAGGGCAAAGCAGCGTGAATCCTGTCTTTTAGCCTTCGCGGATAAAGGGATAGAACTGACCGTTATAGGCCGCCACAGTGATAAATTCAAAGCCATAACTCCGTTCCATCGATACGAGGAAAAAGTAACTTTTCCAGAACTACTTTCTCGT
Organism: Alteromonas sp. 1_MG-2023; assembly: GCF_030547075.1. Taxonomy (GTDB): domain Bacteria; phylum Pseudomonadota; class Gammaproteobacteria; order Enterobacterales; family Alteromonadaceae; genus Alteromonas. The sequence continues at coordinate 56,357 of NZ_JAUOQH010000015.1, forward strand.
ATTTCAAAGTCTAGCTACGTACTACATCAATCACCTGGATTTGAATACGGACTGCATGAACGATTAGTATATCCATTAATTTGTGGAACACCTGTTTTAACGTGGAATACACCGTTTATCAATTCCACATTTAAACACGCTGGTATTGTAAAGTTTGGCGATAGCTTGCCGATGAAAGAGACAGTAGATTATGCAAACCTTGTAGAGGCAGGTCGAAGGTTTGTAAACGAGAACCACACGTGGACAAATCGACTTACTTCTCTTTTCGAAAATGTCGAAAAGCATACCAATACGTGAATAAATTTTTACCGAGAAAATAATGAATATTGCTATCATTCCGGCAAGAGGCGGCAGTAAACGAATACCTCGCAAAAATATTAAACATTTTTGTGGAAAGCCTATGGTGGCTCACGCGGTTGAAAATGCACTGGCTAGCCAATTTATTGATAAAGTTGTGGTCTCCACCGACGATGAAGATATCGCCAAAGTTGCGCAGCAGTATGGCGCGGAAGTACCATTTCTACGTCCTAAAGAACTCGCCGACGATTATACTGGCACAAGCCCCGTTGTACGCCATGCAATTTCAGCGTTAATAGATTTGGCTTGGCCCATTGATAATTGTGCATGCATATATGCTACTTCTCCTTTACTTTCCCCAGCGATAATTAATTCTAGTTACGAAACACTTATCAATACGCCAGAAGTGGATTATGTATTTACCGCTGCGAGATTTTCGTTTCCCATTCAACGGGCAATATTAGAGACTGAAAATGGCGGTGTAACACCTTTTGATTCATTTGGTATTACTCAGCGGTCTCAAGATTTACCACCCGCTTATCACGATGCAGGCCAACTCTATTGGGGGCATCATTCAACTTGGCTCAATACGAATAAACATATTTTCGGTGCTAATTCGAAGATGATAGTAATCCCAGACCACCTTGTTCAAGACATTGATACACCTGAAGATTGGGTGAGAGCAGAGCTACTTTACAAATTAATTAATGACGAGAAAGTACAGTGAGAATAGCGTTTCGTGTGGACGGGTCTACTGCAATGGGATTCGGCCATATCATGCGCTGTTTAGCTTTAGCAGAGCAACTGAAGCAAAATCATGATATTTATTTTTTATCTAGCGCGCTTCCATCAAATATTGCTGCAAAAATAGACGCCGCGGGCGCAACATTAATTTTAGTTAGCATTGATAGCGTAGGTTTTGACGCTGTTGATGACGCTGACAGTAAACAATTAGAAATGTGGCAGAAGCTACACGCAAACGAGTGTTTAGCTCATGTTAATGAAAAACTAGACTTACTATTCGTCGACCATTATCAGTTATCAGCCCCCTTTAGCGATACAATGCGTTCGAAAGCAGAACAGATTGTCGTAATAGATGATTTGGCCAATCGCGTTCACGACTGCGACATACTTGTTGATACCAACTTCTATCACGATTATAAGACACGTTATAACGGATTAGTTCCAGCTCATTGCCAAACTCTACTTGGGCCAACATATGCTTTTTTACGCGGCGAATTTTTCTGCATAGACAATAAAATGCGCGCGAACAATCACTTTTTAGTCTGTTTTGGGGGAAGCGACCCTACTAATTTAACCGAGCGAGTGGTCGATATTTTAACAGCATTAAAGTCATCAACCTTCACTGCCGATATCATAGTAGGCCCTGGATATCAGTATATCCATAGTCTATTACCAAAGATTCAAGGCCTCAGTGGCTTAAACCTTCACCAAAATTGTACGTACATGGGTTCGTTAATGCAGGGCGCAAGTTTTATGATTGGTGCTGGTGGCAGTATGCATTGGGAAAGAGCAAAATCGGGTGTAGCTGGGCTTATAATAACCCTTGCTGAAAATCAGAAAGAAACGACTCGCGCATTACATGACCAATTGTGTTGTGTGTGGCTTGGCAACGAGAATGATATAGCAGATGAACAAATACAAAAAGCTATCAGCAACGCGCTACAGTCGCCTGACCAAATGCGCTATTTAGCATCCAACGCTGCTAAACTAGTTGAACAAAATCAATCTCCATCCTTTGTGATGGATACAATATCAGACATAGTTAAGAGGAATTCATGAAGCCAATCTCTATCGGTGACTTTCAAATAGGTCGAGGGCTAGCGCCTTTTATCATTGCGGAAATGTCGGGTAACCATGGACAATCTCTTGAAAAAGCTTATAAGTTAATAGACGCTGCCGCTGAAGCTGGCGCACACGCTATAAAATTTCAAACCTACACGCCAGACACCATCACACTAGACTGCCACGAAGGTGAGTTTTTCATCGAAGATCCTAATAGTTTATGGAAGGGAAATTCGCTATATAATCTATATAAAGAAGCTATGACACCGTGGGAATGGCATAAAGAGCTTTTTGACTATGCCAAAGAAAAAGGGTTGATGGCATTTAGTACTCCCTTCGATTTAACGGCCGTGGATTTTCTCGAAACATTAAATCCACCTTGCTATAAGGTAGCGTCGTTTGAAAATACTGACCATGCTATTTTGGCTGCTGTAGCAAAAACTGGTAAGCCCGTAATAGTTTCCACGGGTATGGCTAGCCAAGCAGAAATTGCTGAATCGGTAGATGTACTCAAAAATAATGGGTGTCGCGACCTCATACTACTTAAATGCACAAGTAACTACCCAGCCAACCCCGTTGACGCAAATCTTAAAACCATTCCCCACCTAAGTGAGCTTTTTGACTGCCAAGTTGGACTATCCGACCACACTCCTGGTGTTGGAGTTGCAGTTGCAGCAGTCGCACTCGGGGCTACTGTAGTTGAAAAGCACTTCGTTTTAGACCGAGCTGGAGGCGAAGTAGATGCCGAGTTTTCTTTAGAACCCCATGAATTAAAGCTTTTAGTAGACGAAACTGCTCGCGCTGCCGTGGCAATAGGAATGGTAAGTTATGGCGCAACAGAAAGAGAAAAAGCATCCTTGGTACATAGACGCTCTCTATACATAGCCGAAGATTTAAAATCAGGTGATACGCTAAACGAAGATAATCTTCGCTCTGTACGCCCTGGACTTGGCTTACCCCCAAAATACTTACCTTTATTATTAGGCAAAAAAATTAACCAAGATGCTGTAAAAGGTACACCAATGAGTTGGGAGCTTATTTAGCATGAAGGTTATTTTATTTGGCGCAGGAAAAGGTGGTGAAAACTTCATCTCACAGCATCCTGAAATGAATATTGTAGCCATCGCTGATAACGACGAAAGTAAGCATGGAAAAACCGTATTAGACATTCCGGTTATATCTCCTGCAGAAGTCAAAAATGAAAACGTTGAAAGTATTATTATAACTAGCCAATGGGTTGACCAAGTTCACCTACAACTCACTAAAGATTTGGGTTTAGATGAGTCTCTTATTACCATTCCAAACAAACAAGCAGTAAAGGCGGAACTTCCTTTTCAAGACAAACCGACTAAAGTGTTTGCCCAAAATTTACTGACGTTTATTAACCAATATTGCAGAGAAAAAGGGGCCCAAGTTTGTTTAGACTCGGGAACCCTATTAGGCGCAATGAGAGATGGTGACTTAATTTCTTGGGATGATGATATTGACCTTGCTATAGACCCCACTAGCTTCAATTCGCTAATCAATACTCTGCCTGAACTGGTTGAACAATTGAGCGACAAATTTGAGGTTGAATGGAAGGTGGTTGTCATTACCGTGAATGGAAAACAATCATGTATTAACGTAGAATTTTTAAATCGTGAGTGTACTGCATTCATCCCTTTCGATTTGAGCATTCAGTTACGAGAATCAATTAACGGCTCTTCTGAACTAGTTTCATCTGGTGGATTATTTTTCGCCCCAGCCCGTCATTTTGATAACCTTGATACTATTCACTTTCTTAACGAAAATTTCTTCGTTCCCCACGATCCGTCGTCATTTCTAACATTTATGTATGGAGACTGGCAGACACCTAAAAGAACGACTCAAATCACTGAGTATGAAAATAGACGCGCGTCTTTACCTAGCCCAAAAGGTGGTATTAAGGTAGAAAAACACACCTTTAGTCTGAATAGCGAACAACACCAGTGAATGTTTTGATAAGCAGCGCAAATAACAAAGTCCCTTTACTAAAGGCTTTGCAAGACGCTGTTAAACGAATTTCACCTGATGGCAAAGTTACAGCGGGAGATAGTAACGCAAAAGTTTTAACGCGTTATTTTAGTGATGCGTTTTGGCATATGCCAAATACCACTGATAGTAATGAATCTCTCATTATCTCTGAACTCATACGCTTAAACATTACCCATGTACTACCTACTCGTGATGGTGAGTTGTTATTTTGGGCCAAATTAAAGCCAGCACTTAGAACCTTAAATATCCTAGTTCTGGTATCGGACCCTAGCGTGGTCGAAATTTGTTTAGACAAACTAGCCTTTGGCCAACTCCCTATATCGTCAGTTATTCCCACTTACGATAAGCTACCAAAAGGCAACGACTCACAATGGGTTGTTAAAGAGCGATATGGTGCTGGTAGTCAAAGCCTGGGAATAAGGCTATCTTCCGACAATGCATTGGCCCACGCCAACGAATTAAATAATCCAGTTTTTCAGCCTTATTGTGAAGGGCAGGAAATAAGTGTTGATGGGTGGCTCACCCAAGACAGTAAGGTAAAAGCATTAGTGTGTCGTGTTCGAGACGTTGTGATCAATGGTGAGTCTCAGGTGACTTACACCCTACCCGACTGCCCATTTCAAGAATTATTTACTGAAATATTAGAAGCATTAAAGCTATCTGGCCCGGTAGTACTTCAAGCAATTATCAGTGAAAACACAGCTTGGATCATTGAATGTAACTCTCGATTTGGTGGAGCATCTACCTTAGGAATTCAGGCTGGAGTAGATAGCTTGTACTGGAGCCTATGTGAATCTTCTGGAATAAATATTAGAGATATTCAAGTTGAAATGTCTACCCAAAGCATCAGGCAAGTGAGAACTGCCGTAGATTATTATTATTGAATAAACTTTATGATTTATATTTTTGATTTGGATGACACCTTATACGACGAACGCCAATATGTAGAGTCTGGGCTTCGTGCTGTGGCAGCTTATGTCGAAGATAATTGGCAAGTCGATAAGGTATTGGGTTTAAAGCAACTTATCCGTTTGCTAGATAAAAATGGTAGAGGCCGTGTATTCAACGATTACTTAGCCTATAACAACATTCCTGTGACTAAAAAAAATGTAAAGAGATGCGTTGCAGCCTACCGTCTTCATAAACCTGTTTTATCCATGGAGAAGCAACACCTTCAATTGTTGCACGAACTTCCCAAGCCGCTTTATCTGGTTACTGATGGAAATAAAGTGGTGCAAGCGAATAAAGTTGAAGCCTTAAATATTAGTCACCTTTTCAAGCGTGTTTTTATTACTCATCGGTTTGGTGTAAAACATGCAAAACCTTCAACCTATTGTTTTGAAAAGATTAGGCATGCCGAGGGCTGTGATTGGAATGATATGGTTTATGTGGGGGATAATCCTGCGAAAGATTTCGTAAATCTAAATCGCTTAGGGATGCGAACGGTAAGAGTGCTCACTGGCGTGCATAAAAGCACCGTGGCAAAATCCCTTTTCGATGCACAGTTTACCATTAAACACATCAACGACCTCAAATCGCTAGAGCTCTAACAAATAGAACCTCAGTTAGATAAACTATCGCCTCAAATATCTACGATTTTGGCTGTGATATAGAACTTTAGACGGTTTATTACTCGTATAAGTCTATACTTCCTAATGCTTTATGGCATTCGTGCCGACAAGTGATATATTGTATTTATAACCATAAAAACAGCGAGCAAGCCATGTTCGACGGAAAATCGATTCTCATTACAGGTGGAACGGGTTCATTCGGCCATAAGTACACTGAAACCTTGTTAGCGAGACACAAACCAAAACGCCTAATCATATATTCTCGAGATGAATTAAAACAATTCGAGATGCAGCAAAAATTTAATGCACCATGTATGCGTTACTTTATCGGCGATGTGCGTGATAGAGAGCGACTTAACCGTGCGATGCAAGGTGTGGATTTTGTTATTCATGCTGCAGCCATGAAACAAGTTCCCGCTGCTGAATATAACCCAACCGAATGTATCCGTACCAATATTGATGGTGCTGAAAACGTTATAAACGCGGCTATTGATAATAACGTTGGCAAAGTCATTGCTCTGTCTACGGATAAAGCAGCTAACCCTGTTAACCTATACGGCGCAACAAAACTCGCATCAGACAAACTTTTTGTTGCCGCTAATAACATAGTGGGCGAAGGCTCTTCGCGGTTCTCAGTCGTTAGATACGGCAACGTAGTTGGTTCAAGAGGCTCGGTAGTACCGTTTTTCGACAAACTCATTGCAGAAGGTAGCGACCATATCCCTGTGACACACAAAGATATGACACGATTTTGGATAACTCTGCAACAAGGCGTCGATTTTGTACTTAAAAACTTTGAGCGAATGTTAGGAGGAGAAATCTTTGTTCCTAAAATTCCTTCTATTCGAATTGTTGATCTCGCTAAAGCGATGGCACCAGATACGCCGATAAAGTATGTTGGTATTCGCCCAGGGGAGAAACTTCACGAAATGATGTGCCCTGGAGATATGTCACTTCATACATTCGAGTTCAATGATCACTACGTTATCGCTCCAGCTATCAAGTTTTTCCATAGAAGTAACAACTTCACTAGTAACGCCCTAGATGAACAAGGAAAGCAGGTAGATTCGGGTTTTGAGTACGTTTCAGATACCAATCAACACTTTCTTAGTCTTGAAGAAGTAGCCCAATTCAATGAGGAAGCTAAGCTGTGATACCTTATGGCCGTCAGCATCTTGATGACGATGATATCAACGCAGTTTTAGATACACTTAAGTCTGATTGGCTAACACAAGGCCCTGCAATACCACGATTCGAAGAGGCGCTTGCACAATACTGTGGCGCTAGCTTTGGTATCGCTGTGAATAGCGCAACATCGGCACTGCATATTGCGTGTTTATCTCTTGGCGTTGGCGAAGGGGATATTGTTTGGACGTCCCCAAATTCGTTTGTTGCGTCATCCAACTGTGCACTTTATTGCGGCGCCAGTATCGACTTTGTCGACATTGACCTTGAAACAGGCAATATGAGTGTTAGCGCTTTAAAGGTAAAGCTCAAACAAGCAAAAATTGATGGTGCCGTTCCAAAAGTCCTCATTCCTGTGCATTTTGCGGGTCAGCCATGCGATATGGAACAAATTCATGCCCTATCTGAATCTTATGGCTTTCATATTATTGAAGACGCCTCACATGCTGTGGGAGCGAAATACAAAGATGATTATGTCGGGTGCGGCAAATATGCTGATATATGTGTATTTAGCTTTCATCCGGTAAAAATTATTACTACGATGGAAGGCGGAATGGCAATGACCAATAACGCCGAACTCGCTGAAAAAATGCGTATGTTACGCAGCCATGGCGTAACGAATGACCCAACTATGATGACTGAGGAAAGTCACGGCCCTTGGTATTACCAACAAGTGGACTTGGGCTTCAATTATCGTATGACCGATGTAGAAGCTGCGTTGGGGCTAAGTCAGTTGAAAAAGCTGCCTAGCTTTTTAGAAAAACGCAACACATTAGCGCAGCAATACGATGAACTTTTTTCTGCCCATGACAATATTGTGCCTTTATCGCAGCGCAGTGATGTTTACAGTAGTTATCATCTCTATGTGGTCCAAGTACTAGGCATCGACAATAATAAACATGCACAACTCGTATCTCAACTAAGGGCGAAAGGCGTTTTTGCACACGTGCATTATATTCCTATTCATTTGCAGCCCTATTATAAGACTCTCGGCTTTAGCGCTGGAGATTTTCCCAATGCAGAACGTTATTACGAGCAAGCTATCACGCTTCCATTGTTTCCTGATTTAACTTTCCAGCAAATTGACTACATAGTAACAACGCTTCACTTATGCATAAATAATTTGCAACAGTAGAATTAACAAACCATCTTTCAAATTTCCTTAACCGCATAAAAACATCACTAATGTTTTTATTTGAAAAGCCGAAATATGAGCTTTTCAGTTATGGTTTCGACAGATGGCGTAGGAAGTGCTACCGATAAAGATCGAGGTATCAAGAACCATCTTGACCTGTGATACCTATTACCAAGACTTTCTTTTTTACAGCCATTACATTTCTCTCCAACTTATCACATTCGTTCCTTTTAGCCTTTCTTTCAGCATTAAAGTAATACGTTCTTCATGCTCTCCTTCAACACCGTTAATAATAATATCTAACTGCACATCGCAGGCCTCTTTAATAGATTTCACAGGTACACCTGCGACTTCAGTTGCATCATTTCGAGCGGATTGAAGAAAGCAAACAATAATAACGTTCTGTTGAGTAAGCGCATTTGCAATAGTTAGTGACAATTGCCTTGTGCCGAAAATTCCTACTTTCATCCCCCTGTATTCTGCGAATGGATGGTCTGTATTAAGGACTTTGTTCAGTAATATTTTTAAATCTATAACGTTCTTATCAAGTTGTGCCTCTTGGCTCGTTGCTGTTTCACCAAGTAATTGAGCGACAGCTTCAGCTTCTCTTTTTAAAATTAACCGACTCGTATTCGCAGAACTTGCACCACCTTGACGAAAGTTAGCAGAAATAAGGTCAATATTAACGCCTTTAAAATTCGCAATTGCCGTTTTCATGAAAAAACTATCTGCGTACAATTTAAAGCACTCACTGAATGGCCCTATCCTCTTAAACAGCGAAGCCTTACAAAAAAAACCTTGATGACATGTATTTGATGCTATTGAATCACTCGTATTGACTAGCCATGCTTCATTTGTCTCTTCATCGAAGCACCTAACTTTTGTTAGCACATAGTCCGAATCATTGTTATCGAAAAATTTTAATATATTTTCGATAACATCATTATTATAAAGCGAGTCGTCGGCACCTAAAAAGTAAACAATATCACCAGAGGACATTGCTAAGCCACGGTTGAATGCGTGATATATTCCTCGATCAGGAGCTGAAAATACTTTTTTAACATGAGGGAACTTACAGATCGCGGAAAGCGTTTCATCGGTAGAGCCACCATCAACAATTATGTGCTCTATGTGCTCCATCACGCTCTGTTCTGCAACACTTTCTAAGCACTTTTTCAATAGATCAGCGCAATTATACGTGGCTGTTATTATTGATATTTTCATTTTATCCCACATTTTTATCGGATATGAACATTAAGCAAGAATAAAGAAATCTCGATTTTTTTGTAGCATCTTCCCTTCGAGAATTTCAATTAATTCTTCCCTTACGGGTTGCGCCGCGATAACGAGTACTGAATGAGAAAGCGCCAGGTAGTCTTCTAGCGAAATAATAGGGGCTATTATGCCGTCGCTGTTTAATACTTTTTTAGTGGTTGTCTTCTCAACGAACCCTTCTATGCCAATCTTTCGTTCAGTTATTAAACGTGCGAATGCTCTCGCGATTTGGCCAGTGCCAAAAATATAAAGGCTTTTATTGCTTAGGCATTGTGAGAGTCTGTTCCATTTTTCGTCGACGACAAAAGACAAACCTTGTTCTAAATCCCACTTACTTAAAGAAGCCGTCACAGAAAAGTCACTAATCCGCATATTTACTAATGGTTTCTCAACACAGCCAAAATTATATCCAGCGTTCAGTAAACGTAAAAAAAGTACATAATCTTCAAACATTCTCAAATGCGGATAACCAACTCGTTGCAGAGGTTCCGTTTTAGCAAAGTAAGTAGTATGAGGAAAACACGGCCAATCCAAAAGCGTTCGAGCAATATCATTGGGCTGAGATACGCTATTGATCAGCCTTTCCTTATGGCTTTTGAATTGTTTAAAACGAGCAGAGCTTTGTACGCATTCATCGTCGGCAAAGTAAGACAGAAAACACTTCACAATATCGAAGTCATGTTCTCGTAAGTAATTCAATTGTTCTTCAAAACGACAGGGGAGACTTATATCATCTGCATCCACTTTGGCTATATAAGGGGTATTTATGAGAGATAAAGCCTGGTCTAAACAGACGCCTACTCCTTTATTTCCACTATTAGATATTAGCCTTATACGTTTATCATTGAAGCTATTAATAATTTGTGTTGTTCGGTCATTAGAGCCATCGTCTATAATCAATAACTCAAAATCAATAAAGGTTTGAGACAGTATTGATGCTATAGATACTTCTACCCACCTAGACGCATTATAGGTAGTCATCAACGCAGTTATAGTCGCCATTAATCAACTCAATCTTTCTCACAGTGTAAATTACTAAATACTGTACCTTTTCGCTCTTTATATTCTTCATCACCAATAAATTCTCTGCGCATATCTATCGCTTTTAAACGTGGCATAAAAACTAGGCGGTCACCACTGTTTAGAACCAACTGCTCATTTGACAATGGCACGTCACTTATAACTAAGAAGTCTGGCCCTCCATAACAGTATCGGTCTTTCCCTAATTCTATGAACTGTTGGAAGAATCCAACATCCATGACTGGGTGCTGAGTATATTTTTGCAAAAAAATGACATTTTCAAGCTCAGAAACTAATGCAATTAAGGATAAATCAACGCGAGAAAGATCATTAGCCTGCATGGGGTGAAGACAGTTTTCATAGTCCCCCGGAGACACGACCGTAAGTCCCTTTATAGGTTCTCCCTTATTGATGTTGATTTGCTTAGAAATGTTACACGTAAAACTTCCAGAAAGTGGAAGTTCAGATTCACCTAACCAATTTATTGAGACCTCGTGATAGTTATTAATATTTATCGGCTGTTCAATTAAATTCATCAGGGGGGTTACAAACGACTTTTGAGCAGAAGAAAACCTTACGATCAATGGAGCATCTTTCCAACGGGACCCAAGTACTTTTTGTCGTCGCAAACCAGACAATGAAGAAACAGCGTCGAATCCGTTCCTATCATGGGTAATGACGCTCAGTATATCGTTCACATACTGTCCCCATATTTTGACCATTGCGTTTGCACTATCTACTCCAAATTGCTCATCAGTAATATTGAGCAATTTGCTGAACATACTGTTTATATAATTGAACGTGCCGTTTAGATAATAAAAAGCCAGAGATTTTTTACGTAATAAAGAGGAAACAATAAAGTCTCTCTGTTTTGCAATGAATTCATCAATATCTTCAAATGACTCAAACGAGGTATCTACTAAGTCAATTAGCGCATTTAGTTCTTCAATCAAACTGTCAGTACTATATTTAGTCGCAAACCCTTGCAAAAACCATTCATTGTGCTTTGATGTGAATGCGTGAGTTTCTAAAACGTCTTTAGCGTGTTCTTTCATTTCAGGAGTAGATATGAGTAAAACATTTTCCTGCTTTAATGGGTTGGCACCAAGTATTCTAGCTCCATCATTTAGGTTATATACTTCGCTACTATTTTTCGCAAACACCTGTTCTAGAACACTTTTCGAAACCTTAAATTCGTATTTAGTTTTCACCCAAGGCTTAAAGTTTCCTGGAATAGCGAGTGACATCGAATGATTAGCCCCGTAATCGTAAACCTCTTTACCTTTGCCATCATAATATCCCGATGACTTAGAGTGGTGGTAAGTATCACTCACGAATCCCATATCAGTTCCAAAGAGGTAGACCTGACTAAAACCTATTACATTTACGATGTCAGCAACAAAATTGGTAACGGTAGGATAAGAAAAATTTAATGTCGCGAAAGCGTGATCTTTTTTAAGTTCAGTAAACGCCACGGTAGAAGCTTCACCTTGTTTAAAAGCCAATAGCGTTTGACCAAATAAAGAGGCAGCATCGGGGTGAATTCCGTTGCAGCTTAATAGCGTTATTTGCCTAAGATAATCGTCATCATCTACTCTCGATAGCCAGTCAAATGTCGAACGATTAGTTTCAATCTCTGCATGGTAATCGGGGCAAATTCCATGTCTGTGTAAAGCTTGAATTGCCGTACCACATGAAATTACAATAGCTTTATTGCTTTCCTCTTTTAGGGTATCCATCAAATTATCTAACGAAGGCCCATTTCCTACGATAAAAACAGGCACGTCTAATACATCTATTGGTAAGGTGTTTTTTACACTCTTCTTTAAAAAAGGGACCTTGTCATTTAACGCCCATAATGTGTGAGATATACCATACTTAGCATTATCAAAATAATCGCCCATTGCGATAATTACCAATAACTGCTCTCTAAGCTGAGCAACTGCGTCAGTAAGCTTTCCATTCACATAGGCTTGGTAGAAAAAGGTATTTGCTAATACGTAGGGGCCTACCGATTGAAATTGCACTAATAAGTCGTTAGTAAGGTTAGAACCATCATCTCCAATATTTAAATAAAGACGCTTTTTACCTTCATCAAACGTTTCGATAATTTGGGACCAATCGATAGCATAGAGAGATGCATAGAAAAAGTCTTTGTTGGGTTCACATATGAAAAGCATCTCGACGTCATGAGCATCCATAAGCGCTTCAATACCATAACCGCTTGCAACACCGAACATGATTAGTGACTTAACTTTTTCAGGCAAAGTACTTTGCACTTCGTTAATGCCTTTTATAACCGACTCACACTCTTCTACCAATTGATAATGCAAGTAAGATTTAAGCTTTTTACCCGTGTAACTAAGTAATAAGCCATCTTTATTCGGCTTGTTTTTAAAAGCAGAAAAGCTTGTAATGGCCTCTTGTTTAGGAGAAATTGAAAACAAGGCTTCTGTGTTTTTATGATAAACACTTACCTCTCCTTTTTCGTCGGCGACGGGAACCCAAATTTTAGGCGTATAATCTGAATACTCTTCAAAAAGGTTAGGAAAATAGTGCTGTAAGGTCTTTAAGTTTTTTTCTTTTTTTTGTTCGTCTAAATAACCTGACTGCAATAAACTTTTATTTCTTAAAGGGGCCCATATAGGTAAGTAACTTTCATTCAGTGACTGCTTTTTTCGCCTAGGAACCCAATCACTCATATCTTTCCAGTTAGAAGAAAATAGTTTTTCTTCTAATTCATTGAAAACAGGTATATGAAAGTGTTTATAAAAAGATAATCGAGTTATACCAACATTGGCGATAAGTTCGTTCATATCACTAACAAAACTGGCTCCATCAGAGCCAATTTGTAAATATAGGGCTACATCATTTTGCTTAGCTATTTTAAGCAATTTTTGCCAATTGATGCTTGAAAGAGAGCAGACAAAATAGTCAACGTTAGGTTCGTATACCACTACGTGTTTATACTCTCCTGCAAGAACAATTTGCTCTAAGTGGTAACCTAAGCCCAAACCAAAATTAACAATCACAGAAGATGGATCAGCCACCTCATTGGTAAAATTTAGCGTTGAGGGTTTCGATAGATAGTCGTTGAAGTGTTCGATTATTTCGCGTTCAGGGTGCATTCCATAGAGCACCTGACCACTGTTGTAGTTCACTATATTCAGCTCACCAGATTTATTACATAAAAGTGTAGAAATCTTTGATTCATTTTCTCGAACAAGCTTTGTAAGACTTGGAATATAGCGATCTAATGCGCCGATACTCAAACGATAATTTTCTTTAATAGTAAAAGCTAGATCTTGCTCAACTTTTTGCTGTTTAGCCTCGTCTTTGTGAATGTGATATTGAATTTGCTGTAACATGATTATTTATATTTCTTCACTGCTGCGCGGCCTCTAGAGAATTTAAATGCCTCTTCCTTAGCATTATCAAGCAAACCTTGCGCCAGCTCTTCGAGCTTTTGATTTATAATCATTTCTTTTTGAGCAAAGACTTTTCTTTCAGCGTCATTTAAGCGTTTAAGTTCACGTATTACGACTTTATGGCGCAGAGCAATTAGGGATTGAAAATCGGAGGTCGAAAAATCACTGTTTTCGAGTAACAAGCAAGCAGACAACTTGGCATTGACTGCTTGAAGAAAAAGAGGTGTATTTGTATGGCTAAGTATCGAATTCTTCACACAGCTTGTCGTTTTTGACGCTGAGCTTCATAGGCTTCCTGTTTGGCCTCTTCAGGAATTTGCACCCAAGCGTCCCGAATGGGAGTTAATAGGCTAGACACTTCATCGAGTAACTTCAAGTCATTATTAACGTGTGCATCGTTTAACCTTTGCACCATGTAATCGTACAAAGCAAACATGTTTTCTGCAACTTCACCCCCAACCTCTAAATCTAAGGTATCTCTCAGGTGCATCAAAATGGCACTCGACTTAGAAATAAAGTCAGCTTTAGTAACAAGATCTTTTCGTTCCATTGCACCTTTGGCGTAGGCAATACGATCTAGTGCGCCTTGAAGTAGCATGAGCGTAAGCTTATGCGGATCTGCAGACGCTATGTCTTGCTTTAGATTACCTTTACGGTACGCGTTAATGCCTTTAAGTGCCATAATATCTCCAAAAACTTCTTAGCCTAGTGAAGCAAGTAATGCTGAACTAGTCTGGTTGAGCTGAGCCACGGTTTGGTCTAAGTTTAAATACTTATCACGTAATATTTCTTCGTAGTTAAGCATTCTTAATTCCAGCGTTTCTCGCTCGTCGTACAAATCATCTCTATCTTCTTTTGCTGCGGTCTCGCGCAAAGTAATCAAACCACTGTATGAAGTATACTGATTAGCAAATTCATACAGCCTTACGGCAATACCTTCTTCACTGTCGGTAAATAACGATGCAATTTCATCAAAATTATCTTCTAGGGCATCTTCTAAGCGGTCTTCACCTGAGCCTAAGCCGTAGTCATTTGTACCTATCTCTAGCTTACCATCATCATCGAATTCAATACCCAGCTGAAATAACCCGCCAAGAGCAGATGAGCTCACGCTGTCACCAACAATACTGGCTAAACCCGACTGAATTCCGCGAAGTAAAGAATCGCCAGCTAATGCGCCATCTTCTTCTAATTCTGATTCACCGTAACTAGTCAGCAAACCTATTTCATCAATAAGACTGTTGTAGTTGTCAACGAAATCACGAATCTTTTTATCTAGCCCTTCTTTGTCGTAACCAATATCAAGTGACGTAGCTAAAAATTCTCCTGCTGCGTCTTTAGGAGAAATTTCATTTACTTCAAAAGACACATTTTGAATTGTATTCTCAAACTCGTTTGATTCACTCTCGACACGAATACCATCAATGTACGCTATCGCGTTTCGCGCCGATTCTATATTGGCAGTATCAATGCTAGTTGTGCCTCCGGCTGTTGATAATCTATCTAACTCAGCATTTCCGGTATCGTTAGTTATTACTAAATCGTTTCCGTTGCCCGTTTCACTTGAACTAAACACTAAGCGCGGGCCGGCGGATGTACCTGTATCTATGATATTCGCGGTTACACCAAAGTTATCATCGGCGGCGTTTATTTGCTCTCGTAACGCAGTTAATGATGTTCCAGCTGTAATATCAATAGTAAAGCTATTCGTGCCACCAACATCAAAGGTTAACGACCCAGTACCTGATGTTAAAACTGCATCCGAGCTAGATGTAAAAGCGCCTTCATCGGTAGTAATTCGACTACCGGACGCGAGCTCTTCTACAACAATTTCGTATGAACCACGAAGGGCTGAGTTCGAAGCTTCGGCAGAAAGCACGTCGTCATCTTCTGTCGGATTATTTATCGTTGGTTCACGGCCGTTAATATCAACGTCGCTGCGTAAGTCATCAACCGTATCTTTAAAATCTGAGAACTTTGACTTTATCTGACCTAAACCAGAAATCTCCGCTTCAATTTGCTCTTCTTTTTCGTTCAAACGCTCTTCTTTGGGCGCTCGCTCAGCTTCAAGAAGTTGTTGTACGAGGTCATCCAGGGCTAACCCTGAACCTACACCTAGAGATTGAATTGTCATACGTTACCTCATTAGATACGATTGTTTACGAACAAACCGATACTATCACCAACATCTTGCTGCAAATCTTGAATACGCTCGGCAATTGCTAACACTTCTTCGGAAGGAATTTGCCGTATAACGTCACCTGATTGCGAATCTTTTACCGTAACCACAGAACGTTCTGTTTCTTCATCAATAGAAAAAGCTAAATTTCTATTTTGTACTTGCAAAAACGACTCTACTTCACTTAACGCTTCCGCTAATTGTCTTTGATCCGGCGAACTAGTATCAGTATCGGCCGCCGAATCAGTTTCTTGAGATATTATTTGTCCAGCCTGGTTCTGTTGAAGCGGCGTATTACTATTACTACCTTGGGTATTATCATTTGTATGATTCGCTACGATGCCTTCAGCATTATTAACGCTTACGGGTGACGGTTTACTTTCAGGCGTAGTAGATAAATAAGCTTGAGATGCAAAAGCTTGACCAACTTGATTATTTGCAATTTCCACGACGTTATTCTCCTTTTGAAACGACAAAACGGGCCCTTGCACAAAAAGCAAGCACCCGTTACATTCCAACTAAGGTATAGTTATTATAGTATAGCTTTAGAGCCTACCCAAGCAACGAAAGCGCGGTTTGAGGGCGCTGATTTGCTTGGCTTAGCACGGAAACAGATGCTTGCTGTAATATTTGATTACGAGTCAATTCGGCTGTTTCTGATGCAAAATCAGTATCACGAATTTGCGAGCGAGCAGAAGACAAGTTTTCACTAATATTACTCAAGTTTCTAATCGTAGACTGGAAACGGTTTTGAAGCGCACCTAGGTCGGCACGAACCGCACCGATACCTGAAATCGCTGCATCAATATCAGTTAGTAGAGCAGATGCTCCCGACGCTGTAGCAACACTATTCTCAGTGATCCCCAACCCGGTAGCGCTGAAGCCACTGATTGAACCTAGGTTTGTCGATGACAGATTAACAGAAATAGTCTGACCTGCATTTGCCCCAACGAGGAAAGATGCCGAAAAGCTACCGTTTAGAAGTGTTACATTACCGAATTGCGTATCGGTCGCGATTCGAGAAATCTCCGTTCTAAGCGCAGACACTTCTTTTTGAAGCGCCAATCTATCGGCTGATGAATTAATACCGTTTTGAGATTGAATCGAAAGAGTACGAATACGCTGTAAGCTGGTTGTTACCTCGCTTAATGCGCCTTCGGCAGTTTGCGATAATGAAATTGCATCATTTGCATTTCGCACCGCTTGGTTCAAGCCTTCAACTTGAGACGTTAGACGGTCTGAAATTTGAAGACCTGCCGCATCATCTGCAGCACTATTAATTCGAAAACCTGAAGACAATCTTTCATAAGATGTACTCAAGTTATTACCCACGTCAAAAAGCTGACGTTGAGCATTTAAAGAAGACACATTGGTGTTTACAAATAAAGACATTAGATAACCTCCTGCGGAATTAATGACAGCTGTGCTAACATCAATTCCTTCCAGTTCAAATTAGCTGGGTCACTACTCCCTGCTAATTTCCTCATATAAAGTAAATTACATTACCCCTCAACAATAGGTATCGGCCAAGTCTTTAGCTTCTTTAGTTTTTTTTGTGTTTATTTTTATTTCCATTCACCATCCGACAAAATATAAATCTAAATAACTGAAATAAAACAACTTTTAATAGGTGGCTTTATTTACAATGATTTGCAAGTTTTACCCAGATGTACGCGAAAAAAGGCATTCGTGAATAGGAAAATGGATCTCCACTTATAAATGGAACTTACAAATAGGATTGATTACTTGAAACGAAGAATAGAGATTAATTTAGTAATGCTGAGATATGGATTTCGATAATAGACTTTAGGTTTAGATACTTGGCATGAAAGGTGCTTTTATTAAATTGAACTATTGATGTTGCTCAAGTTAATAGTCTGAAATTTGGCGGGATGTGTCGGCATAAAATAAAAAAGGCCGAGACATTAAATCTCGGCCAATTTGCCCACGTTAGGAGATGAGCAAATTCAGTTCTAGTCGGCTGGCAGGGTTTTAGTAGAATAAACTGGCCTCTCAACCAACCCTTCTACACTCTCAGTCCTGTTAGTCGGCGCTTTCTCAAAGGGGGCGGCCTTTTTACAAGGCCGCCATTCCTTCTCTTCGGGGATGGCCTCTCAATTCCTTCCCAAATTAAACGCTTTTATAACTTACTGTAGTAATGATAATGCAGCTTGCGGACGCTGGTTAGCCTGGGCAAGTACGGTAGTGCTTGCTTGTTGTAAAATTTGATTCCGGCTTAGTTCTGCCGTTTCGGTGGCAAAATCTGTATCTTTGATTTGCGATCTTGCCGCTGATACATTTTCAGAAATGTTACTTAAATTTCTGATAGTAGATTGAAAGCGGTTTTGAAGCGCACCTAAATCTGCACGAAGACCACCCATTGCTGATATAGCAGTATCAACAGCAGTTAGAAGCCCTGAAGCTCCCTCAGGTGTTAATACATTATCATCTAAAATATTTAGACCTGTAGCGCTAAACCCATCAATTCCGGCTCTAGCTAACGCTGGCGTAGATAAGTTAACTGAAATAGTTTGTCCCGCGTTCGCACCCACCAAAAACTTGGCTGAGAAATCACCTGAAAGTACTTCAACACCAGCAAACTGCGTTGTAGTAGCAATACGAGAAATTTCGGCTCTTAATGCAGATACTTCTTTCTGCAACGCTAAACGGTCTGCAGAAGAGTTAATTCCGTTTTGAGATTGGATAGCAAGGGTTCGAATTCGCTGTAAAGCAGTAGTCGTTTCTTGCATAGCACCTTCTGCTGTTTGAGCAAGAGAAATACCGTCGTTTGCGTTTCGCACTGCTTGGTTCAAACCTTGAATTTGAGACGTCATACGGTCAGTAATCTGCAAGCCAGCTGCATCATCAGCTGCACTATTAATTCTAAAACCTGACGATAAACGTTCAAAAGCTGTGTTTAGGTTGTTACCTGTGTTGAACAGTTGACGCTGTGCGTTCAACGATGAAATATTTGTATTTACGAATAGACTCATGAGAGGTCTCCTAACTAGTTTAAGTTTGCGCTATTGCTTTTCTTATTTGCGCGAGTTAATTAATATTTTGGCATAGCTTGTGCTTCTTTAAATCGTTAGAGTGAAAACTCTGACGCTTTAACGGGTCACTCCCGATGAAGCATGTAATACACAGAGAAGGTATCTTCTCTTTTGCTGACTGACGGGTTTGATGTTCCAGACCTCAAACCTCTCACTACCTCCTGGCTTCATTCTCGCCAGTCAGCAGCTTTAAACACTCATTCAGCAAACTTAACTCTTTATCGACTTACCCCACCATTTCCTTTAGAACTTTTTGAAATGATTTTTAAAGCTTCAACTCACTGATTAAAATCAAATAAACTAAAACTGGCAAACAAATAAAACATCTTATCGAGCACATAAAACAACTTTCAACTGCAACTTTTAGGTGCTTAAGGAAAGGAATTAACATTTACCTCCCCTTTGTTATAGTTATCGTACGTGCCATTCATTTCCTTTAGCTTTATTTGCTATTAATTTGTATTTTATTTGTCAGTTGTACTCTCGAAAACAACAAAAAAAAGGCCGATTAAATAATCGGCCTTTTTATATATTGTTTTACAACACTTTTTTAAGACTTGAGGTTCACTACCCCCTAGCTTCAATCTCGCGTAAATAGCTTATTAAACTATTACCCTAGTAACTGAAGTGCAGCCTGTGGACGCTGGTTCGCTTGCGAAAGTACAGTAGTACTTGCTTGTTGTAAGATTTGATTACGCGTTAATTCAGCTGTTTCCGTAGCGAAATCTGTATCTTTGATTTGCGAACGTGCAGCTGCTACGTTTTCAGAAATGTTACTCAAGTTTCTAATAGTAGACTGGAAGCGGTTTTGAAGTGCACCTAAGTCGGCACGCAAACCACCCACAGCAGATATTGCAGTATCGATACTCGCCAACATGCTAGATGCATTCTCGCTAGTTAATACATTATTATCTGCACCAGTAATGTTTAAACCAGTCGCACTGAAACCATTAACACCCGCATTGCTTAACGGCGTAGTTGAAAGGTTCACTGAAATCGTCTGGCCAGCGTTAGCACCTACTAAGAATTTAGCAGAGAAATCGCCCGATAAAATCTCAACACCAGCAAATTCTGTCGTTGTTGCGATTCTCGAAATTTCAGTTCGAAGTGCTGAAACTTCTTTTTGAAGTGCCACACGGTCAGCTGAGCTGTTGATACCGTTTTGTGATTGTATTGCTAGTGTACGGATACGTTGAAGTGCAGTTGTTGTCTCAGACAACGCGCCTTCAGCGGTTTGCGACAGTGAAATCGCATCGTTTGCATTTCGAACAGCTTGGTTAAGACCTTGTACTTGTGAAGTCATTCGGTCAGTAATTTGTAGACCTGCCGCATCATCAGCTGCGCTGTTGATACGAAAACCGGAAGACAAACGTTCAAATGATGTGCTTAGCGCATTACCCGAATCGAATAATTGACGTTGGGCATTCAATGAGGAAACATTGGTATTGACGAACATAGACATAAAGTCTCTCCTACACTCTCAGTCCAGCGTGAGCTGGCTGCCGGGGATCCGGCTATTGCATTTTAATAGACACCAATACCTGAGGGGTAATTGATGAACTGGCTCTCTCAGTGCTTGTATCGACTAAACAGCATATGTCTTTAGAGAAAAATACAAAATTTGCCGTCACGCGGTATAAAGTTGCCGTTTAGCGGCGTGTAAGGATCAGTTTTTTATGAAGTATTTGGATTGAACAAAAAATTAGAAAATAAATACAACGCTGCGCATAACCGTAATAAAACGTTTATATCTTGGCTGTTTTAACTAGTAAGTACTTTCGATGCGGTATCCATGTTATATCTTGCGTAGAAACACCGAAAAATCGTATTGTAAATTTTTTAGGGAGAATGACTATTTCATTGCTGGAGTAGATTGGGGTGGGAATAACCTATCGACACAGGTTTGGTATTTATAGACAACCAAACCCGCGTTTACCTAGCGACTATTTCAGGAATGACTAATTTATTAAATAAAATTAAACAACGATAAATTAGAAACTTGGGGAAACGTAGTTAATGCAGCATTCAATGCTGTTTCTTGTTTAGCAAATTCAGCCGAGGCTTCCGCGTAATCTACATCTTGTATAGAAGACCGAGACGCTTTTGCGGCAATTTCCATATCTAAATTTGTTTCATAAGTAGATTCAGCAATATTCAAACGGCTACCGATTGAAGCTCTTTCCAATGAAATGATTTCTAATCCATTGTCTAGCCCCACCAAGGTATCAGAAATTGATTCTTGTAACGCGGTATTATCAATGGTGCTGTCCATGAGTATGGTTTGAATTTCATGAATAGATTGCGCCATACTTTTTTTCTCAGGTGCATCTAAACTAAAATTAATGGTATCGCCTACTGCGGCTTCGGCTTCAAACCTCATTCCCTTGATTGTAAAAGGGCTACCAGAAGTGAAATCGACGGTATCTACTACCGCGCCGGTACCAGTATTGGTGAGTTGCGCCTCACCTGAAGCTAAAAACTCTATCTGATAATCGTTATTTGCACTGGTTACTGGATCATAGTTTTTATCAAAAAAAGTATCGAACGTTCCTTGCTCACTAATAGTGGCGTGCTCTAAATCGGTAACGGAGCTTCCACTTACCGAAAAATTATATCGAGCGAGTACATTTTCAAATACTTCGTAACCATTGCTGGTAGATTGAATTTTCGAACTATTCGACAGTGAAATAAAACTAACGCCCGCATCACCAGAGAAACTAATCGCATTTCCCACTGCAGCAGGGTTGTAGGTATACGCTTGGTTTGCCGACTGATAACCTGCATAAATGAAGTTGCCGTTGGCGTCTTGCGTGTTCATCAAATCTACAAGCTCTAACTTTATTTGCTCTAACTCTGCGCCTATCGCTCTTTTATCAGGGTCGTCAAGAATCCCCGAACCCGCTTGAATCACGAGGGTACGTGCCCTATTAATGGAGTTCGTAATATTAGTCAGTACCGCTTCTTGCTGTTCTAACGACCCTGTAACTAAATCATTATTGCGCTGAAATTGGGTAAGACCATCAATTTCTTCCGTTAAGCGCAACACCTGTGCAGCACCCACGGGATCATCTTTTGGCGTAAGAATGCGTTTTCCGGTAGCAAGTTGCTCCTGAGTAGTCACTAAGCCATCTTGGTTTTCCATGATAGAGCGAATACTTTGATCGTAAACTTGACTGGTTGATATACGCATAATCTATTACCTCGCAGCACTTAATATGGTGTCGAACAACTCTTGTGCGGTAGTTAATATTCTCGCCGCAGCAGAATAAGATTGTTGAAATTTAATTAAATTAGACGCTTCTTCATCCAAACTTACACCCGAGATAGACTCGAACCAGTTTTCTGACTGTGCTTTCATTGCTTCAGCAGAAGCTAGCGAGATATCTGCCAGTGCAGCTTCTTCGCCCACACGTCCTACCATAGAGGCGTAAGCATCTTGAAACGTACGTGGTGCATTAGTAGATTCACTACTCACTTGTACTAAAGCTTCACTTTGCAATTCGGTCATCGACAGCGCATTGCTGTTGTCATTAAAGCCATCTGTGTTGAAGCTTATAGAGAAGCTATCGCCTGCTTTTGGTACGCCATCTAAACTCATGTCATAACCTGGATAATCGTCTAAAGCAGAAAACTCCGCAGGCCATGCTGGGCCCGTTCCATTTGTTTTTGCTTGCGCAAGCAAGTTACTTAAATCGGTTACACCGCTCACTGTAGTGATAACGTTAGGTGGCGACTCACCATCAAGCACCTCATAACTATCCGTAGCGGTAAACACTATTTGTGCTGGCGCGCCAAATGATGTACTTGGTGAACTTGCCAAATCATGTATTCCACCGGCACCATCAAAAGCAGATTGTTCAGCGCCACCACCCACCTCTGTATTGGATATAGTTACGCCGCTGACATTTGCACTGCCTAGATTGGTGGAGTCTGCTTGCGCCCTTACTGGTGCGGCAAATGCCAAATCTTCTGGTCTATTTGTCGCAAGCTCTATTGAAGAAGCAATCGTTTTTGTTGGCTGAATTAAGAATTCATTGCCTACTGTATAGGTAGACGTGCCGGAAAACTCTACTTCAATGCCGCCGGGTAGCTCATTAAAACCACTTGTTACCGCGTAATTCTCAATAACAAGATCATCGCCAGCACCGTCTTTTTTGATGCTGCCATCAGGGTTCAAAAAGCTTATCGTTATTTCACTGGGAACGCCGGCAGATACTGCAGTGACTTCAATTTTATAATCGGCATCGCTTAGTTCAGACCCTTTGCCCTCTATAAGCTGTCCTGTTATTTTATAATCGCCATCGGTACCTTCGTAAGCAAACCCTTGGAATTCTGGTATTTCGAAAATATTACCACCAAGTTGGCCATCTAAATCCATACCTAGCTTATTCTGAGAATTTACCGCATCGGCAAAAGCCACAGATATTTGCCCAACGTCGCGCATGGCAGGGCCAAGTACTTCATCTCTATACCGGAATAGACCACCTAAACTGCCGCCAATATCGCTTTCTATAACACGTAAAGAAGTATCTTGTTTGGTCGATGAACCAAAATCAGTTTCAAGGGTAATAACCTTGGTTGAAAAATCAGCTTCACTGTTAACTTCAAACAAGTTAAAGGCGCCATTTTCTAAAATAAGTGATTCACCGGACGTTAAATTTACGGTAACGGCACCGTTTTGGGTTTTACTGTCTTTAACATCAATGCTCATAATAGAAGCGAGTTCTTCAATCGCGTTATCACGCTCATTTAACAACGCACTCGGTTCATCACTCGTGCCATTACCTTTGGCAACAATAATACTTTTATTTAAATCGCCAATAGCGCCAATCAAGCTATTCGCTCTTTCCACCATTGAGGTAAATTCTAAATTTAGCTCTTCTTCTCTATCTAACATGTAATCAGATAATGTCTGCATGCGATGATAAAGCGACTCTGACTTACTTAAGACCTGCTCTCGAGAGGCTAAATTTGTTGGATCGTCGGCGGCGGTATGTAATGCAGCAAAATATTCACTAATACCTTGAGATAACGAATTCGATTCACTGGCTAAGATATTATCAATTGCAGAAGTTTTATTAGAGAACGTCGACAGTTCGCCAACTGAAGTTATATCTCTGCGCAATTGATTTTGAGCAAACACATCAATAACACGCTCGGTATTACCAATCTCTACGCCATAAACATCATTGTTGAGAATTTCGGTACGTTGTCTTACGTACCCTTCGGTATTCACATTCGCAATGTTGTTACTGGTGGTTTGCAGTAATTTGCTACTGGCGTTAACACCGCTAGTGGCAAGGGAGAATAAGTCTACTGTGCTCATAATTAATATTCCCTTTGCATTACGGCATTAAGCCGTTAAGCCTATCGCTGTTATACACCGCCATTATCTTACTGGCGTAATTTGGATCTGTTGCATACCCAGCACTTTGTAGCTCACGGGCATAACTATGGGCATCAGAGGCTTGTTCCACCGCTTGCTGATAGCGCGGCTGGGTTACAATAAAGCGACCATAATCATCCACCGCTTCTTCTAATGAACCATAGGCGCGGAATGCGGCTTTTTGCTTTTGTGGAATACCACCATTAAATTCGAGTGTATCGACAACCGCTTGTTCGCCCTTCCACTGTGAATTCGCTTTAATACCAAAAAGATTATGCGAACTTTCACCGTCGGCGTTGTGAATAACAAACTTACCCCAGCCGGTTTCAACTGCGGCTTGCGCAATAATGGCTTTTGCGTCCATCCCGTACTTTGCGGCCACTTGTTCAGCGTAAGGACGTAGGGTTTCAACAAAGTCTTCAGGGCTATCGAACATGCTATCTTTCGTGGCCGATTGAACCCCTTTAGATTCAGACGCGAGTACGGTTTCTTGGGCTTGCTCTGTGGCGATAACTCGGTCGCGGTTTAACGAACTTAAATTACCATCACTACGAATAACGCTGGCAGGTAAATAGCTGTCTTCAGATTGCCCCATTTGTTTAACGATAATATCGGCCAAGCCCATACCGCCACCTGAAGTTAAATCGGTAGCGAGTTGTTGGTCGTGCATGTCACGATAAAACTTAACTTGCTGGGAATTAAACGGGCTATCTTCATCGGCTAGCGCATCTTGTGCTTTACGCATCGACTTCAACATCATCTGCACGAATATGGCTTCAAATTGCTCTGCCGCTTCTTGCAGTACATCTTCATCGCCAGACGCTATGGCTTCGCGCATTTTATTAATGCTGCCAAGATCGTGGACGTTACGCGCCATATCGAGCTGATTTTTTGAGCTGAAAGCTTCCATTAGATGATCACCAATTCACCATGAAGCGCACCGGCTTGTCTTAAGGCCTCTAAGATAGCCATTAAATCGCCAGGGGCTGCCCCGACTTCATTCACCGCACGTACTAGCTGATCGAGTGTCACCCCAGGTTCAAATGAAAACATGCGACTGTCGGCTAAGTCCACATCCACAATAGATTGGGTGGTAACCACAGTTTCGCCATCTGCAAATGCATTGGGCTGAGTAACTTGTTGGTTTTCAGAAATAGTTACCGTTAAACCACCATGGGTAATAGCAGCCGGCAGTAAACGTACGTCTCGACCTATAACAATAGTGCCTGTGCGGCTATTAATGACTACCCGTGCTGGCGCATCTGCTGGAGTAAATTCAAAATTTTCCAGTGTGGCCAAAAAGCCCACTCGCTGACCAATATCTCTTGGCGCCGATACTCGCACTGATGCAGCATCGATAGGTGTGGCAATGGAGTAGCCTTTTTCTGGCTGTGCACCTAATCGCTCATTTATCACATCGGCTAACGCTTTTGCTGTGGAAAAATCAGGATAGTGCAGATTCAGTGTTAATGAGTCGCCGTTAGCAAAGCCGCTTGGTACGGCTTGCTCTACCATAGCGCCATTAGGAATACGGCCAACCGTTGGGGTATTCACCACAATACGAGAACCGTCGCCACCTTGTGCGCCGAAACCGCTCACAACTAAACTGCCTTGTGCCACCGCATAAACTTTGCCATCTACACCGCGAAGGAAGGTTTGCAAAAGAGTACCGCCTTGTAAGCTGCTCGCTTCGCCTACTGACGACACAGTAATATCGATGGTTTGGCCTGGCTTGGTAAAAGCGGGCAATTCTGCGTGAACCGCTACCGCGGCTACGTTTTTAATTTTGGGTTTGGTGTTAGAGTCTAAGCTAATGCCGAAGTTACTTAACATGGTACGGAAGCTTTGTTCGGTAAACGGACTTTGCTCACCTGTGCCTGGTAAGCCAACCACTAAACCGTAACCTACCAATTGGTTGCTTCTCACCCCTTGGATACTGGCCAAGTCTTTAATGCGCTGTGCATTAGTATTGCCAGACAACACTAATGATAATGCGATAAGTACCACTGAAAACAAACGCATAAATATTCTCCTAGCCCCGCTTAAAGCGGCCACCATGATGATGTGAAAAACTTGGTTAGCCAGCCTTTTTCTTGCGCGCTGGCAAAAGAGCCCGTGCCGCTATATTGAATTCGGGCGTTAGCTATTTTTGTAGAAAGCACTTCATTTTCGGGGCTAATGTCAGATAAACGAATGATGCCGGTTAAACGAATATATTCGTCGCCATGATTCAGCGTAAGCCATTTTTCACCGCGAATAACAAGATTGTCATTAGGCAAAACTTCCACCACAGTCACCGATATATTTCCCGATAAGCTGTTGCTTTGATTGGATTCCGCATCCCCTTCAAATTCGTTTGAAGAGCTCACACCGAGTTGAACAGATTGCCCACCGATATTCAGCGCCTGCCCACCTAGCCCAGTGATGGTGTCTAAATCTACCGTGGTATCTTTTGAAGTAGAGGTACCTGCAGATTTACTCGCATTTGTATTTTCACTTAGCGTGATAGTGATAATGTCACCAACACGCCTTGCCGTCATATCTGAATATAAGCTATTAGCCATATAAGAGCGAAACAGCGAACCATCTTCTACAATCTTCTCACGAGGATAATCGGGTACAACGGGGGCAAACGACGGGTCGTTTGCTTGTACCGGTGGCTGGTTAGTGCTTGCGCAACCTGCCAAAATGGCCACTGAGAGATAAAGTCCGATAATTCGCATAACATTACTCACTAAAGTTGCTGAATGACTTGTCCAAGCATCTGATCCACCGATGAAATCACTTTCGAGTTCATCTCGTACAAACGCTGACTCTCAATCAAATTGACCAGCTCTTCGGTCACGTTCACGTTAGAAGTTTCCAACGTCCCCTGAGCAATAGTGCCGATACCTTGAAGGCCTGGCACGCCTTGAATAGGTGCGCCGCTTGATGCGGTTTCAACGTAAAGGTTCTGACCAATAGGCTGTAGACCTGTTGGATTAATGAAATCTGATAGATTCATTTGTCCTAGCACCTGCGGCTCTGCTTGGCCTCGAATAGACACGCTAATCTCGCCATCTTGCGAAATGGTGATTTGCTGCGCATCTTCTGGAATAGCCACTTCAGGTTGCAGTAAAAAACCAGCGCCGGAGGTCACAATTTGACCTTGGTCATTCATTGAAAACTGTCCATTTCTTGAATAAGCAATGCTGCCGTCAGGCTGCAGTATCTCGAAGTAGCCGCGACCTTGAATAGACATATCAAGCGCGTTTTCCGTGGTCAGCAAGTTTCCTTGGGTATGGGCTTTTTGGGTTGAAACTACCTTTGAACCAGAACCTAACATAAGGCCTGATGGTAATTCGGTATCAGCTGATGAGCGGCCACCAGGTTGGTTTATATTCTGATAAAGCAAGTCTTCAAAAATTGCTCTGTCTTTTTTAAAGCCTACCGTTGATGCGTTAGCCAGGTTGTTCGATACCACCGCGACATCTGTTTGTGCGGCATCTAGACCTGTTTTACTTATCCACAATGCTGGGTGCATGGCGCCCTCCTAACCTTTAATGTTCGTACAGCGAAATTGTTAACTATTCTAAAGAATACGTAATAGCTGATTGCCGCGAGAATCTAGTTCGTCGGCTTGCTTCATCATTTTTACTTGAAGTTCGTAATGGCGCTGAAGGCTAATCATGTTAACCATTTCTTCAACGGCGTTTACGTTCGAGCCTTCAAGCATCCCCGACATCACTTTTACCCCCGCGTTCGCTGGGGCTATGGTGCCGTCTTCCATTCTGAATAAACCATCAGTGCCCCGTTCCATATCGGCATAGTTCGGGCTAACCAGCTTTAATCTTCCCACGTTTTCAATTACGTTCTCAGGCGCACCAAGCTGTCTCATAGACAGGGTGCCGTCCATTCCGATATCTAAATTATCTAGTGGTACAGGTAAAAAGATTGGGCCGTTGTCACCTAAAACTGGGCGGTTATGTACATCTGTCAAAATACCGTCGTCACCTAACTTGAAATTACCGTCTCGAGAATAAGCTTCTTGCCCATTATCGTCTTGCACGGCAAACCAACCATCGCCTTGAATAGCAACGTCTAAATCACGTCCTGTTTGCATCATAGGGCCGGATTCGTAATTATTTGACGGACTTTCGGTCATTGAAAAAACGCGAGACGGCAAACCTTCGCCGTAGGCAGGCATTGACCTTGCCTGTTCAAGCTGAGCTCTAAACCCAGTTGTTTGCGCGTTGGCCAAGTTATTGGCACGTAGCCCAGTACCTAAAAGGTCTTGAGAGGCACCGCTGGCAGCAATGTAGAGAAGTTTGTCCATGACTGACTTTTGACTCTGGTTAAACCATATACAGGTTTTGCAATCCCAGTGCCAACATGCACAAATAGAAGTGGATACAAAAAAACCGCAACAAGGTTGCGGCTTTATTAGTGAAGCATCGAAAGTTATCGGATGTTCAGGATAGTCTGGTTAAGTGAGTTATTCACTTCAAGCGCTCGAGAGTTAGCCTGGAAGTTCCGCTGTGCAATAATCATATCGATAAGCTCAGTGGTTAGGTTAACGTTAGCTTGCTCAAGTGCTGATGAATTAATTTCACCAAACGTACCAGTAGTCGCTTCACCCGCTAAGGCTTCACCTGAAAGAATACTTTCTTTCCACTCGGTGCTGCTTTGCTGCGTTAGGCCTTGCTCATTGGAGAATCTCACTAAGGCCACACGCACGATGGGTTCTGACGTACCGTTTGAGAACGTGGCTCGAACCAAACCATCTGGGCCAATATCAATACCTGTTAATCGACCTACTGGCAAACCATCTTGTTCCAGTGAAGTCACTTCAAACGCTGAGGCGTATTGCGTAGGCTCAATGGTAGTGGCATTGGAAGGGTCTAAGTTAAAATCAATACTGATTTGCTGAGTAGCATCAGCACCATTTGATAACGCCGAACCTAGTGCTTCAGTGGTTAACTTATAATCGGTAGTCTGAATGCCATCTGGTGATTCAATACCAACAAAGTCACCGCCTTGAGAAAACACTAATTTTGCCGCACTAACACCGTTACCCGTGTTGGTTCCCAGCGAGTTAACAGCAGTACCAGGGTCGGAATTTGAATCATCAGAATTCACTAAATCAGTAAGCTGGTCGTCTACCGCCGTTGCTACATACCATTCGTTATCAGCTGCTTGGTCTTTTACGAAGTAGTAAGTCATTATATGGCTATCGCCTAATGAATCATAAACCGTAACAGATGTCGCCGCGTTGTACGTTAACGGATCTTCAGGGTCAAAAGCGGCCGGATCTAGACCTGCATCTCCAGCAGGTAGATTCATTCGAAGGTCAACTTCTGACGTTTGCGCAGGCGAACCTGATGAGTCTGGTATTTGAACTGGTTCAGTGGTACTTAGTGCTACCGAAGAGCTGGTAGAGTCTGAGTTTACAGGGAAACCAAGTAACAAATCACCGTTACTATTAACCACGTAGTTGTCGTCATCTAGCTTAAACTGACCCGCTCGAGTAAATGAAAAATCTCGTGAGGTTTCATCTGGAACAGTGGCAAAGAAACCGTTTCCAGTAATGGCTAAATCAAGTGCAGTATTGGTGAACTGTAAGCTACCTTGAGAAAACTGCTGAGCGACGTCTTGTGTCAAAACACCGTCGCCCACCTTGGTTTTACTTCCCGCCAATAATGAAGTGGCATACACGTCGCCGAACTCAGCACGTGACTCTTTAAAACCAACGGTATTTACGTTTGCGATGTTATTCGCGGTTACATCTAAATCTTTCTGTGCGGCAGCTACGCCACTTAGTGCAATATTAAAAGACATGCTTTTCTCTCCTGCTAACTGCCGATTTGAATAACGTCGTCTAGACTAATGCTGACTTCGCCATCTAAATTTAAAATTACGCCTTGGCCGCTGCCGGCCAAGCTAACACTTCCTACATGACGATTAATGGCAGTATTCAATTGAACGCCTTCACCGTTTAATTCGCCTGTGGCACTGATTACGTAGTCGCCCGCTGGCATATCATTGCCTTGGGTATCTTTACCATCCCATTCAAATTGAATGTTACCGGCCGCTTGCGTGCCAGCGTCAATGGTTTTAATTACTTCACCGTATTGATTTTCAACGGTGATAGTCATGTTCTGTACACTTTGCTCGTTAACCACAACCCCAGAGACACCTGCAGCTTCACTGCCCATATGCCCGACATTGCCCTGAACCAATACGTTTTGCCCAATCAAACTTGATGCTTGTAACGCTTGGTTAGATGTCATTGATGCGGCAAATGATTCGAATTTATCATTTAGCTGAGATATACCATCAGCCATGGTAAATGAGGTCATTTGCGCAACCATCTGGTCGTTATCTACCGGTTTAGTAGGATCCTGATTTGCTAATTGCTCGGTTAGCATGGCAAAAAAGTCTTCTTGCGAAAGCTGTTGCTCTGTCCCATCGACAACCGGAACAGTCTCTTCCTGCCAATAAAGCTCGTTGTTCAGGCCAGTGGTGTTGTTAATTGTGGTCACAGTATTTTCCTCACATTACCTATGCGGCAACTTATTGCCCTTGCCCTAACTGCAGAACCCGACGGAATATCCGTTTAGTGGTGTCGGCAACCTGAACGTTGGTTTCATAGGCTTTTGACGCTGACATCATATTAGCCATCTCTTCAACGATATTAACGTTAGGCTTATAGATGTAGCCTTCTTCGTCAGCCATCGGATTATGTGGCGCATATTCCACTTGTAATGGCGCATCGCTTTCTACAATTCCTTTCACTTCAACACCCACACCTTGGGTTTGATTACCCATTGCACGCTGCAGTTCAGCGGCAAATACAGGGTGCCTTGCTCTGTAAGTTTCGTCATAACTGCTGCTAACCGAGTTGGCGTTAGCGATGTTACTTGCGGTGGTGTTTAAGCGAACATTTTCAGCTTCCATACCGGTGCTAGAAATTGACATCACATTAAATAAGCTCATGATTACTGGCCTCCAGAACTAAGGGCTTTTTTCATACCTTTAACTTTACCGTTTATAAACTCAAGGGTGGCTTGGTAACGTAACCCATTATCGAGAAAGCGGTTACGTTCCGACTGTACTTCAACCGTATTGCCGTCGCCGGTGTCAGGTTGAGTAGGTATGCGGTATTGCAATTCGAAATTAGATGCTACCGACGACATATCGCCACCCATGTGTTTTTCGTTTGTTCTCACTAAACTTCCACCACCTAATGTACGCTGCCCTTCTTGGGCGCTCATCGCCGATTCCATCGCTTTATTAAAGTCGATGTCTTTAGCTTTATAACCAGGGGTGTTGGCGTTTGCTAGGTTTCCAGAAATGACTTCCATTCTGTCTGTGCGAATTGCTAACGCCGACTGATGGAACCCGACTAACTTGTCGAGATTAATGGCCATATTGAAAACTCCTAGCTGCGAAATTCCGAAAATACGTGTGGAACATATGCCACGTATTCGCTGTTATAGTGAATTACTAGCAAGGCAGATGCCAATCTGAAGATTGGCGCGGTATAAAAAATGAAGGAACAACAGCGTGTTAAAAGAGATATGAAAATTAACCAAATATTTTCAATAAGTTAGGTGATTATTTTTTTTGGTAGTACAAACCAGGGTTACATTTAATCATAGCGTATGTATCGCTTGCCGCACTGATAGATTCAGACGCGCCAAGGAATAGGACACCGGCAGGTTGCAGTTGTCCGGCAATTTGTTGCAGTATCTTTTGTTTTACCTCTGCCGAAAAATAAATCAGCACATTGCGGCAAAAAACGATGTCGAAGCGGCCAAGTGCTGCATAGGAGGTTAACAAGTTTAAACTTCTAAACGAGACCATTTTGCGCACTTCTTCTTTGACCTGCATTTGCCCGCTTTCATGTTGTTGAAAAAACGTAGCCCGCCGCTGAGGTGACAACCCCCTAGCTAAGGAAAGCTCATCGTACAGACCTTGGCTACATTTATTAAGCATCTCTGACGACAGGTCTGTAGCAACAATTTCAACGCCTTGCCTTAACACGCCAGGTCGTTGTTTTTGATACTCCAATATCGACATGGCAATAGAATACGGTTCTTGCCCGGATGAACACGCCGCACTCCAAATTCTAAGCTTTCGGTTTGTGGTTGCTAACTGAGGAAGTAAATCACGTAGTAATAATTCAAAGGGGTAAGTATCCCTAAACCATAAGGTTTCGTTGGTGGTCATTGCGTCGATAACACTTTGTAAAAGGCTACGATCATAGCCCTTTACTACTACATCAATTAAAGCATCTGTATTGTCATAATTATGCTTATACAACAATGATGCAAGGCGACTTCTTACAAGGTATTGCTTGTTTTCGCCAAGCACAATCCCACACTGTTTCTCGAGGAAATGCCGAAATTTTTCATAACTTGCCGGCGAAACATTTTTATTATCCAACCCCTTTTGCTCCGTTATTCACAATCTGTCATGAGCCACTTCTGAACAGCGGTCGCGAGTTCATCAGGGTGAAATTTAGCAATAAAGTCGTCTGCGCCTACTTTCTGAACCATAGCTTGGTTGAATACCCCACTCAATGAAGTGTGTAGTACGACATGAAGCTTTTGTAGTTCAGGTGTATTTTTAATTTCTGCTGTTAAGGTATAGCCGTCCATTTCCGGCATTTCAATGTCGGACACTAGTACCCCAATTCGCTTAGTAATATCGCCGTACTCTTCAGCAATTTCCTTTAAGCGGTTTAACGCTTCTAAGCCATTCTTTGCCAGCTCAATTTCTAACCCAAGTGAGGTTAGCGCTTTTTTGACTTGGTTTCTTGCCACCGCAGAGTCATCAGCAATGAAGATAATTTTGTCTTCTTTACCTTCTGTCGAAAGCGTTTCAGCAACATCCGCACTCACCTCAGCATTAAGAGGCGATATTTCGTTGAGGATCTTCTCAACGTCTAGAATTTCGATTAATTCATTTTCGACTTCAGTAACCGCGGTCAAGTAGCTGGCACGGCCTGTGCCTTTTGGGGGAGGCATAATGGCATCCCAATTGGTGTTGATAATTCGCTCAACAGCACCAACCAAAAAGCCTTGTACAGAACGATTGTATTCAGCAATAACAATGAAAGCGCTCGATAAATCCTCGATGCGCTTGCCGCCCGTAGCCATGCTCAAATCGATAACAGAAATAGTTTGCCCTCGAATATGCGCTATACCACGAACTAATGAGTTTAATTTAGGCATAGAAGTAAGCGGTGGACACTGGAGTACTTCACGGACTTTAAAAACATTGATACCGAAACGCTGACGGCCGTTGAGTCTGAACAACAACAATTCAAGACGGTTCTGACCAACAAGTTGGGTACGCTGATTAACCGAATCTAAAATTCCCGACATATCTCACCTTTTTAAATACTGGGCATGATCATTGCCTTATCAAAGAGAATAGACAATATCACTAAATGTATGCAGGTCAAACGACAGAAAAATGACGGTTTCGCTGCATGAACGATACAATTACAGAATTACCTAACTTATTGTCTCGAACAATTTTATCTATTAAGCATAGACAATAACTTGGTAACTGAACATGAAAAGTGACTATGAAAAATTCAAAATTTATTAAATCTTGGTTTACAGGTAATCGTCTGCCACTTTTTATCTCTTTAATAGCGGTGGTTTTAGCCCCACATAGCTACGCTGAGACGATGCATAATGCTGTGGGTAAAGGCGCTCAAAAATACTTAATGTCGGTGCTGAATATACATGATGATACTGATATCGCCGTTACCATTGCTGATGTAGATGAAAGAATAAACATTCCACAATGCCCTACAGGGTTCCAATACCACGCATCTGATGAGTCGCTCACTCAATCTTATATTTCGGTGCGCGTGAGTTGTGGCAATAATGATTGGTATTTATTCACCAGTGCGCAGGTAACTCGAACGAAAGAAATTGTGGTCACCTCAGGGGCAGTTAGCCCCGGCACGGTGCTAACTGCATCTAATCTTACGCTAGCCGCTGTAGATATTAAGCGACTTAGATACAGCGCGTTTACTGACGTAGATGCGTTAATTGGCGCTAGGATGAAGCGCCGTATCGTAGATGGTCAAGCTGTGCAATCAAATATGCTATGCTTTGTTTGTAAGGGCGACAGAATTACTATTCGCGCATCGCTTGGCGGTATGGCAGTAAAAACATCTGGTATAGCGCAGCAAGACGGGGTTATTGGGGATACGATTAAAGTAATCAATGCCAGCAGTCAGAAGCCTGTCATAGCAGAAGTCGCCAGTGCTCAAGAAGTCGTGGTACACTTGTAATTCTAAGTGCTAAAAAACTATGTTTTCGTTGTATAAAAGTCTAAAGAAAAGAAGGCTTGTGCCGATAACTTATACAGAGGCGAAAAGGTAGTGGAGAAATATTATGGCAATTAACAATGTAAACAATGGGTTACCTAAAACACCTGTTGATAATACGAAAATTTCGCAACAGAATCAGTCACAGCAAGCACAGCAGCAACAAGCGACTGCCAATAATGCATCTGTTGCTCAGGCACCACGACAAGATTCAGTGTCTTTGACTCAGTCTGCACAGCAGTTGAATCAAGTACAGAAAAAAGGTTCTGAAGCGCCTGTTAATCAGGAAAAGGTTGACCGTTTGAAAAAAGCGATCTCAAGTGGTGAGTATAAAGTTAACCCTGAAGTGCTAGCGAATAAAATTGCGAAGCTTGAGGGCGAAATTTTTGGACAAAAATAAATAGGTTCTCATGACTAGTAATCTTCATTCAGCATTATCACAACAGGTCGCTAATTTAGAGGGTCTGGGTTTACTGCTTGAAAAAGAATTACATTTAATCAGTTCAAGAGATCCGGAAACATTAATCAATTTGTTAGAAGAAAAATCTGAATTATTAGAATTAATTCAGGCTACAGACCAACAAGTTGAAGGGTTTTATCGCCAAACCTCAGCCGACGCTGTCAGCGCGGATGAGCAAGGGTTAATGGACAAAGCGAAAAGTCTTTTAGACGACTGCAAGTACAGAACACAAATTAATCAGAAAGCCGTAGAGCAAGGACAGCTTCGCCTCACACACTTACGAAATCTGATGTTAGAAGTACGCGCTAAAGAGTCATTAACCTACGATAAAAAAGGTAAGCCAAACGCAGGCCGATTGGGTTCTGGCGTTAGCGCCTAGTTAAGGTGTTTAAGCATGTAAGTTCTGCGCTTAAACTTGTCTTTGACTCAATGCTTAAGTAACACCTAATCCTTCCCCGCAATACCAAGAACAATCATTATTCGAATACAAAAAAGCGCGTTTAATACGCGCTTTTTTGTATCTTTACTATTTGTATACGAGCTATTTGTATCTATGGCTATTTGTAAACATGCCTCTTTATATATGCAGCTAGCTGTAAGTAAATTGCACTTTAACTAGTAATACTTAATATCTTTAATTCGTTGCGGCTTTGCCGTCGTCAAATAAATGTCGTAAACGCGATGCATATCAAGCTCAAGTTCTGTTGCGTAAGTATCTTCACCTACTGGGTAACTCTTTATTACCCTAGCCCCTCGAATTACGCCTTCCACCGAGGCCCTTAAGGTTTCATTATCGACCACTAGGCTCGACACTGATTGATTACCCTCAATGCGCTGACCATAAACCTGCTCTGCAAGCTCTCTATATGCTTCCAGCTTCGATGCTTTAATAGCCATTAAGGTTTTTACCGTTTCACTTTCGCCTCGTTGCGATGTGATAGGGGCATAGCCAACTGCGCTAAGCACAGGGTAATTTTCTGGCTCAACGGTCTCCCACTCTACATGCTTATCGACAAACAAACTGCATCCTGAAAGGCCGGTAAAACCCACTAATACAGCCGCTGTGGCCCATGTGCGCCCTCGTACCCATTTACTTAAAAATACCATAGAGAAACCTCATTCTCATTCTTTCTGCTATAGGAGTAAGCAATCTTTGCGCCTAAATTTAAATTTTGAAACATTGGCACTCATTTCGCTTACTTACCGAAGAAGCAGGTATATATTCACTGACGCAATGCACATGTAATCGCACTGCAATGATAGGACAAGACTGTGCTAGGCAAACAAATCATCGCTTATACATTTTTAGCTGTAACTTATTCTATTAGTAGAAGGCGTCAAGCTATGAGCTTCAACGTCGCTTCAATAATGGCGCTGTTTTGCCTTACTTTCGTAATATCAGGGCAAAGCCATGCCGCATGGTATGAGGCAAAAGGCCAAGCTATTATCGTAAATGGCAATAAAGAGAAAGCACGAAGGGATGCCACTGAAGAAGCCCTTAAACAAGCCTTGCTGTTTGCCGGTGCCTCTATTAGCAGTGTTCAACAACTAACAAACGGTTTGCTTGAAAGTGAGGACATCACGATAAGCAGCTCAGGCGAAGTTGATCATCTCGAACTTACCGATGAGGTGTGGCACAGCAACTATGTAACGGTTAGTGTTCGCGCTGATATTTTTCCCGCCACCAAACAATGCAGCGCAGTAGATTACGACAAGAATATTGCCACTAGCTACTTTATGGTAGAAAACAGGCAACATCTGGTTGAAGGAAAAATTCCTAACTTTTCAGAAGCCGTCACTCGGAAACTCGCTACGGAAATGTCTGCACAGGCGCAACATTTGAACCTATCCTTTATAGCTCCTCACACTACTCGTTGGGGAATAAATGGGCTTGAAGAAAATGTACGTGCACTTTCAGAAAAATCAAATGCGCAGTTTGTTCTGGTGGGCAGTATTAGTGATGTAAGTGTACAAAGAGACCGCCCTTCTTCACTCGCATTTTGGAAAGAAGAAAAGGCCACTCGCTATTTTTCACTCAGCATTAAAGTGTTTGACGGTATTAATAGCGGACTATTGATGCAACGAGATTACCTCACCGAAGCCGACTGGCCTTTCGATAGGTTTACTGATGTAGATGAGTTTTCTGCTGTATTTTGGCGAAGCGAATTCGGCGATGCAATTAAAAAGCAAATGCATCAACTCACCACCGACATTAGCGAAACCATAGCTTGTCAGCCTTTAACAGGACGCGTACTTGATGTGACAGGTTCTCACCTTTCTGTGTCGTTAGGTCGTGATAATGGCATTCAAACTGGTGATACACTTTTTGTTTACCAAACCAGCGAAATCGTTGATAGGCAGGGGAAAGCTTATTTGCAGTACCATATTTATCCAGGGGAATTTGTTGTAGAAAATGCTTATGGTAACTCTGCTAAAATTATTCATAAAGGCAGTGGAATAATCGCCAATATTCAAGAAAGTGACTTCGTCATCAAGCGATAGAATAGTTTTTATATTAAGCGTAGTACTTGGTTTAGCTATTCTGCCATGCTATACCTATACCATAGTATACATCTGTATATATGAATTCAGAGGTGCCGACTATAAGGTGCTTATACTTTAGTATAATAAAAAATAAATAAATCATGACCCTTTCGATATTTGCGTCCAACTGCTTTTTAGTTTTCGCTCTGATGTTGGCAGGACAGCAAGTGAAGGATCATCTGTCAATTGACTTCTCCATACTCGAACAACAAGTAAAACTTCGTTTTGGGGAAAGTAAAGCCAACAATGTCAGACAGTTAGAAGAAACACTAAGCCACTTAAACAATCTTCCAGTTACCGAGCAACTTGAAGGCGTAAACCGCTTTTTTGATGACCATATTCAGTACGCTACAGACGACATTGTATTCAAACAAAAGGACTATTGGGCGACCCCCGCAGAGCTTTTCGGGCATTCTCGTGGAGATTGCGAAGATTATGCCATTGCAAAATATGTAGCTCTGCTACACTTAGGCATTGATAGCACTAAACTTCGCTTAATTTATGTTAAAGCGAAAATTGGTAGAAGCCGAGTGACACAGGCACATATGGTTTTAGGGTATTATGAAAATCCGTCTTCAGATCCTTTGGTCTTAGACAGCTTAGTCTCTAACGTATTGCCAGGTTCACAGCGAACCGACCTTACCCCTGTATTTAGTTTTAATGACTCAGGAATTTGGTCCCCCGGCGCCACCAAGCAAGTTTCCGCTTCTACCAGTAGGCTATCAAGATGGCGCAATGTTATTGAGCGCATGAAAAAAGAGGGAATAAAAAGAGAATCCTGAGGAGTCTATGTCAATAACAAGAGAGTTGTGGCTAGCGATAATAGCCGTTGTTCTTGTTGCCATCGTAGGAAGTGTATCTATACACGGTGCAACTACAAAGCGATACGTAGAAGAACAACTTTATTCGAAAAATATCGATAACGCGAACATGCTAGCCCTTACGTTGAGCAGCTTAGAGAAAGATACTGACACCCTTGATTTGTTTATCATGTCTCAGTTCGACGTTGGCCACTATGCGTCAATTATGCTGCAAAAACCTAATGGCGAGATTGTCTCTAGCCATACTCATACTGTTCAGTTAGATGAAAAAACCCCTGTTTGGTTCGCCTCCCTTTTCAGTCCTGACGTCGCTCCAGGGATAGCACAGGTTACTGAAGGCTGGGGGCAATTTGGTGTGGTAACGGTAGAAACTGACACAACATTTGCCGTTGCCTCTATGTGGAAAGCTACACTACGATTAATACTTGGCTTGTCTCTTGTTGGCACAGTTGCCGGCCTTATTGGCGCTTGGTTTCTACGAATGATTATGCGCCCCCTTGATCAAGTAGTAGAGCAAGCTGAATCATTTAGCCAGATGCAATTCATACAAGTCAAAGAACCTAGAACTCTTGAATTAAAACGTGTGGTGCGGGCAATGAATTTTCTCGCAAGTAATTCTCAGCGAATTATGGATGATGAAAACACCCGCCTTGATATACTGCGCCACAAAACCCAGTTTGATGATGAATCAGGGCTCGCAAATCGAGACTATTTCATTTCAATTTTAAAAGGCCAATTAGCATTTAGAGATACCGAAGGTGTTAATTGCATCTTTTTATTAAGAGTTGTGGGAGGAAAAGAAGCATTCCTTCGCAACGGCCCAGAAGGTAGAAGAAAAAGGCTGATACAATTCACTGATAGCATTAACGAATGCCTTGCTATGCACCATCATCATTATACGGACTGCAGAGTAGCACGGATGCAAAAAAATGAGATTGGCATTTTGCTCACTGAAACTCACGATATTGTTTCATTAGCAGAAGCAATTCATGGTGCATGTTTAGCTGAGTTGTCTGAACAAGGCGACCCCAAACTATTTCAATCTGTAGTAAGGTTGCGCCCTGATGATAATGTGGCCTCAACCTTAATGCGTTTAGACACTATGTTAGACGATGCCATTGATAGAAAGATGAGCGAGCCCTATATCGAAGGTACACTAGACAACCCTATCTCCTTGGTTGAAGAAAATCGTTGGAAAAAAGTGCTTACCGAAGGCATTACTAACCAAGCGGTAGAGACATTTAATTTCCCAGTTTTAGATAGCAATAGGCAGCTTGTGCATTATCAAAGCTGGGCTGGAATTGAGATAGATAACGACTTAAGAAAAAGTGGTTATTATACCCACTGGGCAAGATACCTAGGTTTGCTACCCTCTTTAGAGCTCGCGACTATTTCTCATCTTTTTTCTTATATTAAAAAGTCGGGAACCAACGCCACATTTGCCTTTTTGTGCTCAGAGCAGTTTATCCTCAATCAAGAAATTTTGGCGCAGCTGTATTTTCAAATCAAAATGAATGAAGATGTTGCTTCTCAGCTTAACTTTGAAGTGAGAGAGTCAACCGCTGCTCGCTTCCCTCGAGAATTTGAGCTTTTTTGCACAACACTGAAAGCCAAGGGTTGCGGTATTGGGCTAAAGCGGGTTGGCGAGTCTTTTTCTCAATTGATGAACGTACAAGAACTTGGACTAGATTATGTGGTTATCGATTCAGCCTTCATGGCTGATATAAACTATAATCCAGCGAATCATGCGTTTATTAGGGGCTTTTGTTCTCTTGCTCACACCTTCGGCATTCGGGTATACGCCGATGGCGTGAAAGGAAATAGTACTCAAAATCTATTTGTGGAATTAGGAATAGATGGCGTAGTCTCAAATATTGAAGTTATAGAGCATCTTTTAAATGACTAAACTCCCCCAAAGACAGTAATAATCCTATTCTGTCTTTAGCGTTTAGTTTTTTTAATAAAGTGCCCACATGCTCTTTAATTGTTCGTTCAGTCAGTTTAAGATTTCTTGCTATTTCTTTATTACTTAACCCTTCAAGGATACCGGTTAGCACGTCTTTTTCTCGCGCTGTTAACGTGCCTATCTCTGGCGTTTTTGCCTTTAAATTTAGCGTAGTCGCCACCGCAGACGTTGTGCTTGCATAAAGCTCACTGGGTACCCAAATCCCCCCCTCTTTCAAAACACGGCTTACTGAATTAAGCAAAGAATATTGGCCTAGTGCATGGCAATATGCTCGTGCCCCTAACATCAAGGCTGTTTGCATTTCTGGCCTGTTGTATTGATAGGTTAACAACACGATATTAGGGCACTTGCTACGAGCTGCGATAATATTATCACGCCAGTTTTTATGAAAGGTCGATACCCAAATACTATCTTCTTTCGTACAGTTGATATCTTCTAACGTAGAAAACTCAACCCAGTCCTGTGAGTCGAAATCAACAGAAGATTGAGATGTAGCCATTAAATAATGTTTCATCTATCGCTCCCTTAATGCAGATGAGGTAACGGTGAAAAGCGGAGATAAAAGATAATTCAGCACAGTCTTCTTACCGGTCAAAATATCCACCTGAACAATCATGCCTGGCTTAATATCTAAAGGCGTATCAGCAATGGTTCTTTTCGTTTCAAGACGAACTAAGAAATAAGTTTCATCTTTTTCATTGGTAATGGCATCCGCGCTAATATGCTTAACTTCGGCATCCATCCCTCCATAAATAGTGAAATCATAGGCGCTAAATTTTAGAATGGCTTTTTGGCCTCCGCGAATAAACGCAATGTCTTTTGGAGACACTTTGGCTTCTACAATTAGCTGGTCGTCTTGGGGAATGAGTTCGATAACCGCACTACCGGGAGTAATAACACCACCTACTGTGTTGATAAGTAATCGCTGAACCGTGCCATTAATAGGCGACTTTAATTCAGCTTGAGATACTACATCTTCCAACGTGGTTTGAGATTGCTGCAATGTGGCCATTTCACCAACCGCATCCGTAAGTTCTTGGTTCCATCGATTGATTAATTTAAGCCTGCTTTCTTCTTTACTAATAACTTCTTCTTCAATCGTAGACAACCCACGCTCGATAGCCACTTTAGACATAGCAATATTTCCTTCGAGCTCCACTATCTGTCGTTCTAATCGTAAAATTTCTATTTCAGATACTGCGCCAGATGCCAATAAGGGCCTAGTTACCGCCAATTCTTTCTGCGACAAAGTCAGTACACTTTTGTATTGAAAAAGGTTAGCTCTTTCTTCTTCTACATCTTGCTTGCGCTGTTGAATACGACTATCTGAACCTGCAGCTACTTCATTCAACTCAGCAAGGTTGGACGTATAAAGTTTTCTTTCGTTTTCAACTATTTTAGGGGCTTGTTCTATTAACTCAGGTGAAAAGCTCAAGTTGGTTTTATGGGTTAAGGCTGACAAACGCTGCACCTTCGCGGCAAGGGCTGCGAACTGAGTTGTGTTTTCCTCTAAGCTAGAAATGAACCGTGTGGGATCAACCCGCAGCAATACATCACCTTTTTGAACCTGTTGGCCTTCTCGCGCCAAAATTTCTTGGACAATACCGCCATCATAGGATTGTAGTATTTGTAATTGCTGCGAAGGAATAACCTTACCTTCTCCCTTGGCAACTTCATCAATTTCAGCAAAGTACGCCCAGATCAGCATCATAAATAAAACACCGGCTACGCTATATAGAAGTCTTTTCGCTTTCGCGGGGGTTTGCATAATTCTCGCCCACTCAGCTTCAAGTACCCAGTCGTGGCCTGCAGGCGGTGCTAACCAACCTCTAACCAACTTATGTAAAATGCTATTGTCGTCGCTGCTTTTAATAATCACTGTGCCGTCCCTTGCCTTGAGGGCACTGATTTAAACTGGGGAAGTACATCCTCTTTACGGCCATCGGCTATCACTTTGCCATTTTCAATTACAATCACTCTATCGACTAAGTCGAGTAGCGTTGTACGATGTGTATTAAGGATAAACGTTTTGCCTTTTATGGCCTCTCGAATGGTTTCTTTCATCATGACTTCATTGGCTGAATCCATAGCGGAAGTAGGTTCATCCATGATAAATATTGATGGGTTGTAAATTAATGCTCTTGCCATAGACACAGCTTGACGCTGCCCTCCAGATAGCTGTTTACCACCCTCTCCAACTTGCTGCTCGAAGCCATTGCCATGATTATTAACTATTTTAGCGAGGCCACATCGCTTAGCCACATCCCAGAGTCTTTCGTCATCAACACCGAAGTGGGCAGGTAAAATATTATCTCTTAACGTGCCTGAAAAAAGATGCACATCTTGTGGTACATAACCTATGTTTTGCCTAAGTAATACTGGGTCGTATTGCTTCATATCAATTTCATCTAATAGAACTTGCCCCGACTCTGCTTTATAAAAACCCATCAGCAGTCGGTTAAGGGTAGATTTACCACAACCGTTTTTCCCAAGGATGGCAACGTGCTCTCCTTGTTTAATCGTAAGATTAATGTCTTTTAGCGCTAAAACATTTTCATTTGGGTAGCGGAAACAAAGTTGCTTAACCTGAATATTTCCGTTGAGATGACAGGCGCTTTTTATTTGCTGGCCGCTTCCCCCTTCAGAAGGAAGAGACATAATTTCATCTAACGCGCTTTTTGCGGCTTCTGCTTGATGGTATTGGGCTAACAAGGCCGCAGCTTGGGAAACCGGCCCCATGGCTCTACTCGACAGTAAATAGGCCGCAATTAACCCACCTTGAGTAATACTCCCTTCAATAATGAGGTATACCCCTGTCAGAATGATCACCACACCCACCGATTGTTGAATCCATAATGCCGAGTTATTAACCGACATAGATATTAAGCGTAATTTAGCATTCACTTTGGCTAAAAATATGGTCTGCTTTTCCCACGCACTCTGCGTTCGGCTTTGATAACCAAACGCTTTTAGATCTTCAAGGGCAGTGACACTTTCTGTGACTAGCGAGCTTTTGCGAGAACTAATCTCCATCGATTCTTCAGACAATGAGCGCATCACCCGCTGCGCTTTCAGGGCATAAAGGAACAGAAGTACAGTACCTAGTAAAATTGGAATAACTAAGTAGATGTCTATCATGGCGATGATAAACACAAAGAGTAAACCGAAAGGTAAATCCACCAACGCCACTAAGGTCAGTGAACCAAAGAAATGTCGTATGCTTTCAAAGGACTGCAAGCTATTAATAAAAGCACCACTCTTGGCGGGCTTATTAACTAAATCAATAGAGAGTACTTTTTCCATAATTTTAGCCGACATAGTCACATCTAAACGACTCGCGGCAAGTTCTACAAAATACTGCCGAAGCACCCGTAGCAGAAAATCCGCAGCGAGAACTAAAAGTACCCCAATGGCTAATGCCCACAAGGTTTCCATGGCTGCATTAGGCACCACACGGTCATACACATTCATCACAAACAAAGGTAACGCGATAGATAATAAACTGATGAATACTGACGCAAGTAACACGTCGCGATACAAGTCATAGGCCGACTTAACCGATGACCATAGCCAATGCCCTACGGAGTTTTTTTCCACTTTCCCAGGCTGCGACTCAGTCTGAGACATAGGCCGAGCAAATATAACGTACCCCGTAAACTGAGCATCGAGCTGCTCCCGTTCCGTTGATACGATTGCAGAGTCTAATTCTGGGTAGGATACCTTCGCAATATCATCGCCTAATTCATGTAAAACACAGGCTTGCTTACCTTCCATAATTAACACTGCTGGTAACAAAGCGGCATTAATGTGGGCCATGTCTCGTTTTGCAGTACGACTTGCTAAGCCAGCTCGCTGCGCGGCCCGTTCGAATCCGGTAGGAGATAGCTCACCGTTATCAAGGGGTAAGCCACTCAGTAGGCTCACCCTAGAAACCGACAAATTGTGCGCTTGACAGATAATCATCAAGCAATCCATTAGCACGCCGCCCTGATTTTCTAAATCAAACAGAGCACCTTGTTTTCCCTGACTCTCAGGCATTAATCTCCCCTACTCCCAGCCTATCAGAGCTGTATAAGCGTCGCTTCAATTCGACGGTTTTGTTCGTTTGCGGATTGTGATTCCTCATTAACAATAGGTCGGGTTTCACCGTAACCCACAGAGGTGATACGTCGGCTATCAACGCCTGCAGTTTCTATCAACATAGCGGCTACTGCACTGGCTCTGCGCTCAGATAAACGTTGGTTGTAAGCAGCGTCTCCGTCTAGCGAAGCGTGACCGTGAATAATCACGCCTGTAGTATCGCTACTGGTAAGTGCATCAATGACTTTATTAAGCGAAGATGCATACTCTTTTGAAACTTTAGACGAATTTGATGCAAAGGAGATATCGATACTAAAAGAGGTAATGACATCTGCATCATCTAACGTGTAATCAGCGGCATTCGCTGGCATCGTCATGGTTTGAGGATCAGGAGCTTTTGCCTCACACCCAAAATCATCAACCTTGGCACCAA
The DNA here is from genome assembly GCF_030547075.1 of Alteromonas sp. 1_MG-2023. GTDB lineage: Bacteria > Pseudomonadota > Gammaproteobacteria > Enterobacterales > Alteromonadaceae > Alteromonas. The sequence continues at coordinate 101,342 of NZ_JAUOQH010000015.1, forward strand.
TGGTTGAATTGACACAATCGTCCCAAATATCAATGATGCCATCTGCGTCAGAATCTCTTTTTAGAATGTTACTTGCGTCATCTAACGATGTACGAACTGCCGGGCATATATGGTTAGGATCGTAACCCAGCTCTTTTTCAGCGAGTTCACTCACACTAGCGACTCCTTCACGGCTTACACCTAGTGCTTTAATCAGCACACCTGATGCAGCCAATAGTCGGGCTCTTGCGTTCTCTAACGTGAAGGTTGCCTGAATATAAGCTCTACTTGATTCGTAAAACTCATTTTCTGAATCTAGCAAGTCGAGCAAAGAACGCTCGCCAATAGTAAACTGATCCATGTACGCCGATTTCACTCTGTCGGAAGACAATCGATGCGCATTTAATGAAGGAATTTGTTCGGTGAGGTTGGAAATATCATTGTGCGCAATTTGAATCGTTTGGCGCATATCAACACAGGCTTTATCTCTTAAGTCTTTGGCTAAATCAACTTGAGATAATGCTTGCCTAATAGCTGCTCTATCTGCACCGCCGTTGTAAATATTATACGAAAAATTGACCCCAACACTTGCCTCAGAAATAGTGTTATTAAGCGCTGCTTCATCTCGAGTTTGCGCCCCGTAACTTGCGGTTAAATCAATTTGGGGCTGATAGCGACTTCTTGCGCTATCAATAGCAAAACGTTGCGCATCAATATTATAGATAGTTGCGTTAAACGAGGGGCTTGTCTCATATGCGGCCAATAAAACTGACTGTATATCCATTTCTACTGACTGTGGCATCGCACTTGCGAGCGAAACATCAGTCAAGTTTGCAGCCGGCTTTTCACCCACTAATCTCAAAAATCGTGCTGTTACATCATGTAAATTAGACAACTCAGTGAGTACATTAGATTCTGATAAAGATAGGCGACCACTCACTTGCTCTAAGTCAGCGCGTCTACCTACGCCCGCGATAACGCTTTCTTCAATTTGTTTAAATACATCTACATGAGTAATTAAGTTATTTTCGGCTAAAGAAAGTAACTCCCGGTAAAGCTGAACATCCAAATAAGCTTGAGTGGTCTCTAGTGATTTCTGCTCTATCTCTCCCAATAGTTCGTAATAACGAACCACCTGAGCTTGCTTAAATCTGCTGATCTCACTGGACGTGAAAAAACCATCGTAGAGTAGCTGAGTCAACCTAATTTCAGCGGTATGACCTGCGTATTCTTGATCTAACCCATAATTGCGATCGGTATACGCACTTGTTGCAAGCACATCAACCGTAGGACGATAGCCAGATTTTGCAATATCAACATCTTCCATCGCAATTTTAAGTTGCCGCCAACTTGCCTGAACTTCAGGGTTTGAATTGATGGCTTTACTAACATATTGCTCCAGCGAAGCGCTACCCATTCCGGGTGAATACTCTTGCGCAAACAACGATAAAGACACTAATCCAAGTAAACAAACCGTCAGTATTTTCTTCATACTTACATTACTCACATCCATTCTTGAAAGACCGTCAGATGAATTTCACAACATGCACAAAGCCTAGTAGTAAATTTGAAATCCTGCCAAGCAACAAAAGTCTAATTTTGTCTTTAAATGAATAAATTAGGGGTAAATACCCAGAAGCTCGACCTATAGATACGACGAAGGTATATCCTCACCCGTACTACGGTCCGGTAACCAATTTCGAAATAGCGACTAAACTTTGCCTTAAGATTTTCAGTGATAGTGAAAAAGGGTTAAACATGGCCGACGTAATTATTCTAGAAGTTAACGGTGAAGCAGTAATTGAACGTTTCGAAACAGGCGAGCAAACATCTGCGAGTGAAAATGTTCGTTTATCAGAAGGCGATAGCCTGAACATTCCCGATGGTAGTACAGTGTTGGTCAGTGTGGACGGGGTTGTCAGAGAACTACCTTCTGGACAAACCGTAACATTCCCTTTGCAACTAGATTTTACTGACGATAACAGTGACGACCAATTTGCAGTTTTTGATGACAGCGTTGAAGACCTTAATGCCCTGCTAGACCAAACTGGTGACGGTCAACAACTTGACCAAGACTTTCTTGATGTACTCGCGGGCGATGAAGATATTTTAGAATCGTTAGAAGCAACGGCTACTGGTTTAGACGGTGGCGGCGCCGCAGGCGGTAGTAATTTTGTTCGAGTAGACAGAGTAAACGAAAGTGTAGATCCAGTCTCTTTCGAATATGAGCAGGAAACTAACGATAACGAAACTCTCACATCTGAGCAATCTACTGACAGTGGCGATGAAGCTTTTGATATTGAATTGTCATTGGATGCATTGCCCTTAGATAATGATGCTACACCTACACTATCTGGTACCACCGACGCGACGGCAGGTTCAACAGTTACGTTAACCGTTACGGACAATGCCGGTAACGTTCAAACCTTAACGACCACCGTTCAAGCTGACGGTACGTTTACCATCGATGTACCTGCTGAATTAGCAGAAGGTGATTACACCGTTGAAGCATCTGTTACCGACGCTGCTGGGAATACGGCGACTGATACTAATACAGGTGAAATTGATACCACTGCACCTGACATTTCGTTAGATGCGCAAGGTACCGGTAACGACACTACCCCAACACTATCAGGCACCAGTGATGCCGCGCCAGGCTCTACGGTTACATTAACCGTAACGGACAGTGCAGGTAATGTTCAAACCTTAACCACTACTGTGCAAGCTGACGGTACGTTTACTATTGATGTACCTGCTGAACTAGCAGAAGGTGATTACACCGTTGAAGCATCTGTTACCGACGCTGCTGGGAATACTGCGACTGATATTAACACAGGTGAAATTGATACCACGGCACCTGACATTTCGTTAGATGCGCAAGGTACCGGTAACGACACTACCCCAACACTATCAGGTACCAGTGATGCGACGGCAGGTTCAACAGTTACGTTAACTGTTACGGACAGTGCCGGTAATGTTCAAACCTTAACCACTACTGTACAAGCTGACGGTACGTTTACCATCGATGTACCTGCTGAACTAGCAGAAGGTGATTACACCGTTGAAGCATCTGTTACCGATGCCGCGGGCAATACTGCGACTGATACCAACACGGGTGAAATTGATACCACTGCACCTGACATTTCGTTAGATGCGCAAGGTACCGGTAACGACACTACCCCAACACTATCAGGCACCAGTGATGCCGCGCCAGGCTCTACGGTTACGTTAACCGTTACGGACAGTGCAGGTAATGTTCAAACCTTAACGACTACTGTGCAAGCTGACGGTACGTTTACCATCGATATACCTGCTGAACTAGCAGAAGGTGATTACACCGTTGAAGCATCTGTTACCGATGCCGCGGGCAATACAGCGACTGATACTAATACAGGTGAAATTGATACCACGGCACCTGATATTTTTTTAGATGCGCAAGGTACCGGTAACGACACTACCCCAACACTATCAGGTACCAGTGATGCCGCGCCAGGCTCTACAGTTACGTTAACCGTTACGGACAGTGCAGGTAATGTTCAAACCTTAACGACTACTGTGCAAGCTGACGGTACGTTTACCATCGATGTACCTGCTGAATTAGCAGAAGGAGATTACACCGTTGAAGCATCTGTTACCGATGCCGCGGGCAATACTGCGACTGATACCAACACAGGTGAAATTGATACCACGGCACCTAACATTTCGTTAGATGCGCAAGATACCGGTAACAACACTACCCCAACTCTGTCAGGCACCAGTGATGCGACGGCAGGTTCAACAGTTACGTTAACCGTTACGGACAGTGCAGGTAATGTTCAAACCTTAACGACTACTGTGCAAGCTGACGGTACGTTTACCATCGATGTACCTGCTGAATTAGCAGAAGGTGATTACACCGTTGAAGCATCTGTTACCGATGCCGCGGGCAATACTGCGACTGATACCAACACAGGTGAAATTGATACCACGGCACCTAACATTTCGTTAGAAGCGCAAGATGCCGGTAACGACACTACCCCAACACTATCAGGCACCAGTGATGCCGCTCCAGGCTCTACGGTTACATTAACCGTAACGGACAGTGCAGGTAATGTTCAAACCTTAACGACTACTGTGCAAGCTGACGGTACGTTTACTCTCGATATACCTGCTGAATTAGCAGAAGGTAATTACACCGTTGAAGCATCTGTTACCGACACTGCTGGGAATACGGCGACCGATTCATTCAGTGCTGAAATCGATGTTACAGGGCCAACAATAACGCTAGACAACCCAGGTGTTAATGGCGATCCTACCCCTACACTTTCGGGTTTAACTAATGCGTTACTAGGTACAAGTATTACTTTTACAGTGACCGACAGCGCTGGCAATACACAGACTTTCACCACTGTGGTTGAAGCAAACGGCACATTCAGTGTGGAAATGCCGGACGAACTAGCTGAAGGTACATTTGAGGTTTCAGCGTCTATTGCTGATGAACTAGGTAATACAACTGAAACAACTACCTCGGGAGAGTACAACGCCACGAGTCCTGCCATCGTTGTTGATCAACCCGATCCCACCAATCAGACCACGCCAACGATAACTGGCGATACCAATGCTCCCGAAGGCAGTGAAGTGGTGATTGTGGTTACTGACAGTGAGGGTAATGAACAAACGATCACGACTACCGTAGGCGCTGATGGTAGTTTCAGCGACGATGTTACCGATGAGTTAAGTGAGGGAGAGTTTACCGTCGATGTTACTGTAACCACACCTGACGGTAATAGCTCAACATCCACCGTGACCGGCGAGGTGAATACTACCGCCCCTGTCATTTCTCTAGATGCTATTAGTACCACTAACGATGACATTCCCGTGATTAGTGGTAATTCGGATGCTGACGCAGGCTCTGAAGTCACTCTTGAGATTGTTCTTAGTGACGGTAGCACCCAAATAATCACTGCGATTGTGCAAGAAGATGGTAGCTTCAGCGCAGAAGTACCGGCAGCAATAGCTGACGGAGATGTTACCGTAAACGCAACCGTAACAGACAATGCTGGAAATACATCTTCTACCTCAGTCAATGCGGCTATCAATGCAAATGGCCCCAACGTCATTACCGAACCAAACACATTAACCAATGGCAGTCAGGGGGTATCGGGCAGTTCAGACACACCAAACTCAGATGTAGCTGTCGTCATCACCGACGGCGCCGGAAACAGTCAAACCGTTTCAGGCAGCACTGACGAAAATGGTAACTTCACTGTCGACTTGCCGGAAGGCATTGATGATGGTGAATACACCGTTGATATAACCGTAACTGATAGTGACGGCAATAGTTCAACAACAACTTCTACCACGGTAATTGATACTACGCCCCCCGTTATTACCATTGATCCTCAAGCAGACACCAATAATACATCTCCTATTATTTCGGGAAGTAGTGATTTGCCTGAAGGCAGCGAAGTCACCATCACAGTGACTGATAGCGAAGGTAATGAGCAAAACATAAATACAGTAGTGGACGAAAACGGTAACTTCACCGCTGATCTGACCGATGCATTACCCGAAGGTGAGTATACCGTTTCTGTGGGTGCTACTGACGAGGCTGGAAACACCACAACCACTACTGATACGAGCGGAAATGTAGATACTACCCAACCTTCATTAACGATTGACCCACTAAGCACAAGCAATGACGGCACCCCATTAGTATCAGGAAGTACTGACCAAGCACCAGGATCAACGGTTACGTTAATCGTGACAGACAGTGCCGGCAATGAACAAACCATCACGGCAACTGTTGATGAAGACGGGAATTTCAGTGTAGAGACCAGTACTGCTTTAACAGAAGGTGAGTTTTCGGTTGAAGCGTCTGTAACTGACGATGCAGGAAATACAACTACCGTAACTGAAACCGGTGGCGTGGTTGATACACAAGCCCCCACTATTACGTTAAACCCAACGGGTACGGGAAATGATACGACGCCAACTGTTTCTGGTGCTACCGATTTACCCGCTGGTAGCGAAGTCACCCTTACCGCAACTGATAGTGCTGGCAATATACAAACTTTTACAGCAGTTGTAGACACCGATGGAACCTTCGCAGCCGACGTACCTTCTGAATTACTTGATGGTGAGTTCACCATTGAAGCAACGGCAACCGACAGTGCTGGAAACAGTTCAACGGCAACTGAAACGGGCACAGTTGATACGAGTGCACCGTCACTAGCGTTAAACACATTAGGTAACGACAACGATACCACTCCCACCATTTCTGGTAACACAGACTTACCTGCTGGTAGCACAGTGACTCTCACTGTGACTGATGCATTAGGCAATTCACAGACATTCACCGCAGCCGTTGATGCAAATGGAAACTTTAGCACTGATGTACCTTCTCCTCTTGCTGAAGGTGACTATGACGTAACTGCTACAGCAACAGATTCTAGTGGTAACACCGCTACCGCATCTGAAACTGGCGGCAATATAGATATAACGTCACCGCGAGTAAATTTAGAAACCCAAGGAAGCACTAACGACGCCTCTCCGACTATTTTTGGCACAACAGATCAAGCGCCAGGTAGCACAGTGGCGATATCGGTGACAGATAGCGAAGGCGATACACAATCATTCACCGCAACCGTTGATGAAAATGGGGCATTTTCTGCAGAGGTACCAGTCGAACTTGCTGATGGTGAATACACGGTGACTGCTACCATAAGCGATGATGCAGGCAATCAGGATACAGCCTCAACAGACGGTACAATAGATACCGCCGCCCCCACATTAAGCCTTGACCCACTTAGCAACGATAATGACAGCACCCCGGCTATTAGTGGAACCTCAGATTTACCAGAAGGTAGTACGGTTACCTTGGTAATAACTGATGGGTTAGGAAACCAACAAACAATAGAAGTGAGCGTGGATGAGAACGGTGGGTTTAATGCTGAAGTCCCGTCGCCACTTGCAGAAGGTGATTACAGTGTTACAGCTACCGCTACCGACACTAGTGGCAATACAGCAAGTACTACCGAAAGTGGCGGAACCGTGGATACGACTGCGCCACAAATTACCCTTGATGAACAAGGTACTGGCAATGATGCGACGCCAACACTTTCTGGCACCAGTGATTTACCTCAAGGCAGTATAATTACATTAACAGTCACAGACAGCGCTGGCGATATACAAACAATAAACGCCCTTGTTAATGCTGATGGCAGTTTTTCTATTGATGCTCCTGAAGCCCTGGCTGAAGGGGATTATTCAGTAACGGCTACCGCTCAAGATGAAGCAGGTAACCAGGCTAGCGCAACTGAAAATGGCAGTATAGACACCAATGCGCCTGCGCTCAGCTTAAACCCTCTCACTGAAAGCAACGATAACTCGCCTGTTATTTCGGGTGCTACAAGTTTACCCGAAGGAAGTACGGTAACTATTTCCGTTGTCGATAATGCGGGCAATACACAAACATTTACTGCTGATGTCGACGCGCAAGGTAACTTTAGTGCTGAAGTTCCAGATTCGTTACCCGATGGGGATTACTCGGTTACCGTTAACGCAACCGACCCGCAAGGTAATACTGCTAGCGTGACCGAGACTGGCGGCGTGGTGGATACCACCCCACCCACACTTAATTTAAATAATTTAGGCAGCACAAACGATACCACACCTACGATTTCAGGCAGTACAGACCTTCCAGAAGGTAGTTTAGTATCACTGCAAGTCACTGATAGTGCAGATAACGTACAAACGATTAATGTACTTGTTGATTCTGACGGCAATTTTAATGTTGATGTGCCCACTGAGTTAGCCGACGGCGACTACACCGTTGAAGCGAGCGCAACAGATGCAAATGGCAATAGCGAAACTGCAGATACGACAGGAACCGTAGACGCAACGGCACCTGAACTTACGTTAGACCCACAAGCTCTAACAACCGATACTACTCCAACCATATCGGGTAACACTGATGTAGAAGCGGGTTCTTTAATTACTATTACCGTGGTTGATTCTGCTGGGAATTCCCAGACATTCCAAGCTAGCGTTCAAGGTGACGGGAGCTTTGAAGCTGATGTGCCAAATGTGCTAGCTGAAGGTGATTACACGGTAACTGCCACCGTGTCTGATACTAATGGAAATCAGGCTATTGAAACTGCAGCTGGCGGTAGTGTTGATTCGCAAGCGCCAACTGTAAACCTTAACCCTCTATCAACAGACAACGATACAACCCCTACTATTTCTGGTAATACCAACTTGCCAGAAGGTGCTGTGGTAGTCATTACCGTGACCGATAGCAATGGTGATAGCCAAACCATTAACGCTTTGGTAGATGATAGCGGTAACTTTATTACGGATGTACTAACTCCATTAGCAGAAGGTGACTACAGCGTTACCGCTACCGCCACTGATAATGCCGGCAACAGTGCAGCAGATACAGAAACCGGTGGCACCATTGATACTAGCGCACCTACTGCACCAGTGGTGAATGCTGGCAACGGCACCGAGATCACCGGTACTGCCGAAGCCGGTGCGTTAGTTAGTATTGATATAGACGGTGACGGCACACCCGATTACACGGTGACTGCCGATGGCGCTGGCAACTGGAGTGTGACACCTGATACCCCGTTAGCCGATGGTGTTGAGGTGACGGCCACTGCCACCGATGAAGCGGGTAATGAAAGTGCGCCAACTGCAGATACCGTCGATGCCGCAGCGCCTGTGGTAACTATTAATGATGTCACCACGAATGACACTACCCCTGAATTAACAGGCACGGTAAACGACCCA
>NZ_JAUOQH010000016.1 GCF_030547075.1 Alteromonas sp. 1_MG-2023
CAGCATGCACCGCCACAGCATCCATGCTGTGGAGGGTTCCTATTGCCCTAGCACACCATCTATAACGAGTTCGTACTGGGGGGTTCGCTGCCGCATCCTTGCGGCAGAGGGTCATGAAGCAGACTCTTCAACCACCATCAGAAATTTTGTTTAGCAGCGTGCTCCGCCACAGTATCGATTCGGCGGCGGACGCATTAATCATTTAAGGTTAGGCGATAAGTGGAGCGTTTGATTCGTTAATGGCGAACTGGATCATGGCTTTATTTTTTCCACTACTTTTAGCCATATAGAGTTGCTTATCTGCATTTGAAAAAATCGAGTCGAAATCTAATTCAGACTCACTTTTTTCAAAACCGCCTAAGCTAATAGTGATAGGAATGTTGTTACCGTCTGAAGAGCTAATTTGTTTGTTTCGGGTGGCGTCTACCAATCTATTTGCAGCCTGAGTGGCGGTTTCTCTACTAGTTGAGGGAAGGTAAACAATGAACTCTTCTCCTCCATAGCGCGCAACCAAATCTTCTTCGCGAACTTGTGCTTGAAGCACAGAAGCCACATGAAGAATAACTTCATCGCCTATATTGTGACCGTACGTGTCGTTAATTTTCTTGAAGTCGTCTATATCCACTACGAAGTAAAAACCTTGGGTCTGTTTATATTTATCTAGGCTGCTATTAAGTCCGCGGCGATTGAGTATTTGTGTGAGCGGATCTATGTCTATATTCCGTTCAGCAACCTTCAGTCGACGGTTTACTTTATTGGCGTTTATGATGACAAAACCTAACAAACATACAAAAAAGATAAGGTTCGCAATAAGTACTACGGAAAGCTCCATTAAAGGTCTTGCAATGGCTTCAAAGGGGTCGCTTTGTGCGGCAAAAGACCATGTTGGAATAATTCCGAGTAGCCAAGTGACTAACCGTAAGTTACTTAGCTTCATCGGTAAACCTTATCGCTGACAAGCTAGAGCCAAACCCGATTAGGGAAAAATAAAGCATTCCGAACACACCTGAACCTAGGAATGGACCAATTAACTCTTCATGAGAAGTCATATTCAGTAGTAACTTTGCTATTACCAAGTGGGTTACGCCCATCAGTAGTGCCAAGAGAGACACTAGCTCTGCACTTAACGGCTTTATAAAGTGATGAATGAGATACAAGCCTGTGCCAAAGAGTAAAACCGATGATAATACGTAAACGCTTAGAAGCTGACTGAAGCTTACGCTCCACCGCGAAAAAGCTAGGCTTAGATGCCAAAACTCGGGTAAGGCAAACAGAGCAAAAATATCGATGGTTCTGATGATTTCAAATAATTCATCAGGGGTAATACTAGTGAGGTCATTGGTGTCAGCACTGAAAATGAAGGCTGAAGTTAATAAAGATAGTAAACCTAGCATAGCGCTGCTAACGCAAAGTGTTACTAGTTTAAACTTTCTATCCATGAAAATTGGGTGTCTACTATTCTAAGTGAAGCTGAATTTCTATACTAATTGAATTAAGAATGAATACAAACCTAAAAAGTATAGGGTTTGATATCAAGGTACGGCTTCTGATTTAGGTGAATTCAAACATGATTAAAATGAGCGTAGCAATTTATTTCCTTTCGATGTTTGAGTGCTTAGTTAGCGCTTACGCCTTGGCAGACACTATTGAAATAGACAGCATAAAATACACATCGTCCATTATTGAAACAGGGGCTGGGCAACCAACGATTATTGCGTCGGATATTAACGCTGATGACTACCAAGATGTGATAATCGCGAACGCGTCTGATAATAATATTATCACTTACCTTTCAGACGGTAAGGGCACCCTAAACCGAGGCGGAAGTTTTGCTGCAGGGGATAGTCCTTCAGGGTTAGCGATATCAAATATAAACGCAGACGGACACGTTGATGTGGTTGTTGCCAATCATGAAACTTCGTACATTACTTTGCTCTTTGGCAGGGGTGATGGAACCTTTGTCGAGCCTTCGCATTCCCCTTTAAATATTAACGTAAAGCCTCATCCCCACGTTGTGAAATTAAGTGACCTTGATGGTGATGAAACGCCAGATTTAATTGTAGATAACAGAAATCACCATGGGCTTCTGGTACTAAAAGGCTTAAGCAAGGGAGGATTTAAAACGCCCGGTACGGTTATTGATGCCGGTGGGGACCCATACCGAGGATTTGCTGTTGGCGACATCAATAACGATGGTTTTGAAGATATGGTTACTCCAAATCAGCGAGATATTGGCGTATTGCTGAATACTGGCGATAAGCAAATGCGCTTTTCTTTAAGCAAGTTAGTCCTATCGGAATCGCCCTTTGTTATTGAGCTTGCTGATATGAATGGGGATGGAAATCATGATGTTATCGTAGCGACAAATGGCAGTGTGATTACCATTATGCTGGGCGATGGGCGCGGTAATTTTCTTAAAGCCGCTAAATCAGAAATTAATGCTTCTACAGGTGCAAAGCAAATTGCCACGTGCGATATAAATGGCGATGGAATTGATGATGCGTTAATTAGTAGTTGGTCAGGTGAAGTGCTTGCAATATTGGGAAGTAAATCTTCATTTGACGCTATCAATTTCAAACACCCGCAAATTCAAAACCCTTGGAGCCTCGCCATTTTGGATATAAACCAAGATGGTAAAAGTGATTTTGTCATTGGGGATGGTGACAGTAAACGGGCTGCTGTGTATGTTAGTGTTATTGAGTTGTAGATGTTGAATTATTCGGAGTAACTTCAAGGCAATTAGCAACTTTAAAGTACTTAACAACGTCTAAACAAGTATTCGTGCGCTAATAAAAGGGAAATTTATGTGGGAATATAAAATTATAAATTCGTCAGATGCTAAGAGAAGTGGTTTTCTAACAGGGCTTACTGTCGAAGATGTTGAAAAGTATCTGAATTCACTAGGTAAGCAGGGCTGGGAAATTATCGATTTAGATTTTCAAATGGACCCAACAATGCCTGGAGGCCCTACGCATTTTCATGGCGTAGCGAAAAGACCGAAATAATAATGTTGAAGCTAGTTGAGCTAAACTTACAAGGAAGCTGGGTACACTATGTTTTTAAACGAATGTGAGTTGGAAGCAGGTTCAGTTTTGCTGGTGCCTTTGAAGCAAGAACACGCTGATGATTTGTCAGAGGCAGCATGCGACGGAAAATTATGGGATCTCTGGTTTACCTCGGTACCACAGCCTGAGTCTATTAACGCCTATATTTCAGTTGCATTGCAGCAACAAAAAGATGGCTTGTCCCAACCCTTCGCAGTGGTTAACAAGCTAAGTGGAAAAGTGATCGGCAGCACCCGCTTTTGTAATATAGATAGTAAAAACAAGCGAGTAGAAATTGGCTATACCTGGTATGCAAAAAGTTACCAGCGCTCATCGGTTAATACGGAATGTAAATTAGCCTTGTTGAAATACGCCTTTGAAGTGCTCGACGTTATTGCTGTCGAGTTTAGAACTCACTGGCATAATCTTGGATCGCGAAATGCAATTGCTCGTTTGGGAGCAAAGCAAGACGGGGTACTTAGGCAGCATCAACGGCTCCCAGATGGTTCGTTTAGAGACACAGTGGTATTTTCTATTATTGACTCTGAATGGGCGGCGGTAAAAAATAACTTAACGCATAAGTTGGCGAGTTACCCGCAATAGCACCAAGTTGTTAGCGTCGTTAGCCAGAAGGTAAGTCATGCCCAAAATAGTCGTGTTCGGTAATTCAGGTTCAGGAAAATCGACCTTGGCCAAGAACTTGGTAAAGGTTCACCACATCGCGCATTTAGATTTAGACTCGGTGGCTTGGGCACCCTCAAATTCGGCCACAAGCCCACCTAGTCGCATGCCTATTAACGAATCGACGGTGCTTATTGAACGTTTTTTAACTGACAATACATGCTGGGTTATTGAAGGATGTTATTCCGATTTGCTCGCTGAAGTACTGCCTTATGCCGATGAACTTATATTCTTAAATTTACCCATAACCCTTTGTGTCGAAAACGCTAAGGCGCGCCCTTGGGAGCCTCATAAATATGAGTCTAAGCAAGCGCAAGATGCGAATTTAGATATGTTGATAGACTGGATAAAGGAATATGAAAATAGAACGGATACCTTTTCCAAGCAGAGTCATCAAGCTCTGTATGATAGTTTTAACCGAACAAAAACGATGTATACGACAAACACGACGCATGCTGTATGAAAAAGTTGATATGAAAGATATGAGTTAAAAAAAGACAAGACCCATAATATAAAGAGTACAGCAGTGACCTACGATGAGTTTAATCATTATTGTGGCAGCCTAAAGGCCACAACCTATGTGATGCAATGGAACAATTCCCATGTGTGGAAGGTGGGCGGGAAAGTATTTGCCATAGGTGGCTTGAGTAAGACTGATGAGCCCGCGTATATCTTTAAAACCTCAGATCTTAATTACCATTTCTTGAGTGAGAAACCTGGGTATCGCCCCGCGCCTTATTTTGCGTCTCGAGGCATGAAATGGATCCAGCAATTTGGCGTCGCTGAAGCTCAAATTAAAAAGCCCGTTGAACTAGGTGTAGAATATCTCGACGAAGAGCTTAGCTATTATCTAAACGAGTCTTATAAAATAGTGTCCCTAGACCTTACTAAGAAAAAGCAGAAAGAACTAGGGTTGAATCAGATACAGTAACAAGTAGTGCTGGACAAACTTGTCTATTCTCGTCTGTATAAGTTGTACTAATTTTCTGCTGCTATCCATTCATTGATGTTATCTTCTAAAATTGTGAGTGGAACAGCACCACTACCTAAAACCACATCATGAAATTCACGAATATCGAAATTTTCACCAAACGATGCTTCAGCTTTAGCGCGTAGTGCTTTAATTTTCAATTCTCCCACTTTGTAGGCAGTGGCTTGTCCTGGCCACACAATATAACGGTCTACTTCAACAGTAACATCATGTTCTGTCTTGCCTGAATTGGCCATGAAATAGTCGATAGATTGCTGGCGAGTCCAACCAAACACGTGTATTCCGGTATCGACCACCAAGCGCATAGCGCGCCACATTTCAAAGGTAAGTTGACCAAATTTTGAATAGGGATCTTGATAAAACCCCATATCTTCACCCAAGCTCTCGGCATATAACCCCCAGCCCTCTACAAAACCGGTATACATAGGGATTTTGCGGAACCATGGCGTGTCTTGCATTTCTTGTTGCAGTGCAACTTGTAAATGGTGGCCTGGAACAGCCTCATGCAAAGTCAGTGCTTCCATCTCATATTTTGGCCGCGATGCTAATTGGTAGGTATTGGCAAAAAAATTGCCTGCTCGGCCTGCGTCTAATGATCCCGGTTCATAATAAGCGGTAGTTTGAGACTTTTCAGCATAAGCTGGTACGGGAATAACGCCGTATGGCGTTCTTGGCAAAAGGCCAAAAAGCTTGGGTAATTCAGCATCGGCTTTTTTCGCAATGTTTCGATACTCTCGGAGTAAATCTTCAGCATCAGTAAAATAAAATTGCGGATCGTCACGTAAGAAATGTAGAAATTCATCAAAACTACCCTCAAAGCCAGACGATGTAATTGATTGTTCCATTTCTTTGCGAATACGGGCTACTTCTTTTAAGCCGAGTTCATGTATTTGCGTTGGGGTTAAGCTGGTAGTAGTGAACTCTTGAACATTAACTGTATACCATGCCTTACCATTAGGTAAATTCGATAAACCAATAGTTTCACGGGAGCGCGGAATGTACTCTTTCACCACAAAGTCGTGAAGCATTTCGAGTGACGGATGTACGCTATTTTTGACAATTTTCTGTGCTTGCGCTTTCAGTGAATTGAAAGTTTGCTGTGATACCATTTCTGGTTTACTTGCAAAGGCGGTAAGGTAAGGTGATTGTTCAATATCAACTGCTAGTTGATTGTTTATAATATCGGGGATGTTAGTTAAGGTTACCTTTGGCGGAGTAATGCCTTCCTCTAAGCCCAGCTTCATCCATTCTATAGTGTGGGTGACCTCCATTTCTATACCGGATAATCGGGCAATAATATTATTCAAGTCGTGCTCATTTCGCACAGGCATCATTGCTAGAACTCTAGCTGCATCTTGATAGATGCCAGATAACTGATCGATAGGCATTAGCATACCATCAAATTGTTCACGAGCGATTTCTGTCTCTAGAGTGTATATAAGTATGGTGAGATTAAGGCGGTCTTCTTTGCTTAAATTTGTGGGGTCGATGCTTTTAAATAGGTTGAACCATTTATTGGTCTCTTCTGTGTATTTCTCATGTCGCGCTATCGACGAATCAGACCATTTATCTTGGTGCTTCTCAAAGCCCATATAAGTGCCTAATTCTGGCCATAATAATAGGGTGTACTCGAAGTAGAGTTCAGAACTTTTCGCTAAGCGTTCGCCACTATTTAACATGGCTTCATTGGTAGTAAGCGATGCTAACTCAGTTAACTGTTGATTACGAAGTTCATCAGTTTCATTGGCTATTGCGGGTGAAGCTTTAAAAATAGAACAGTTAATTAAAGTAATAATAACGACAAAAATAACGATGCGGTGCATAGAGATAGTCCTTTTTAAGATAGATACAACGGTGCGGTAGAAACACAATTTAGTTTTGTAATGTCATCAAACATTACTCACGTACAGTACCTGCTCTACTCAAAACTCCTCTGGTGAGGAAACTCCATTTTGCATTCACACTCAAGGCACTCGCTCAAGTATAGAATAAATGACTGAAAACACCTCTTAGTTAGGGCGTGGGGGAGGCTGAGGCCGAAAATTAGTTGGGAAACCGCGCTTTTACAGACATTTTGCCCCGCTTTTAATAACAACCTACTTCCGCATTCGCGTAAAATAGCGGAAGATAGGGCGATAATTTAACATGGCCTGCCAATCGTTAAAGGCCATTAATAACAGGGTAAGACCATGCCAAAGGCAAGTGAAATTAAAAAGAATCACACCATCGTTTATGGTGGTAAAACATGTATTGTTAGAGATATCGAACGGTCAGTACCTCAGGGCCGTGCGGGTGGTAGTATTTATCGCATGCGTATGTACGATGTGGTTAGCGGCGCTAAATTTGATGAAACATTCAAAGATTCAGACATGTTAGATATGGCTGATTTGGTTCGTCGCCCGGTGATGTTTTCTTACATTGATGGCGACGAGTATGTATTCCTCGATAACGAAGATTACACGCCGTATCACCTAAATAAAGAAAGCATTGCTGATGAAGCTTTGTTTATTAATGAAAAGACCGAGTCTATTCAGGTGTTAATTGTAAGCGACGTGCCAGTAGCGCTAGACTTACCAATGAGTGTAGAGCTTGAAGTGACTGAAACCGATCCTTCTATTAAAGGTGCTTCCGCTACCTCGCGCACCAAGCCTGCTACGCTATCGACTGGCCTAGTGGTTCAAGTACCTGAGTACATCAGTACTGGTGAGTGGATAAAGGTAAACACCGAAGAGCGTAAATTCCAAAGTCGCGCATAGATTCACGAATTTTAGTTGCGCCTTGTTGAGAATATCAAGGCGCAACTATGTCGTACTATTATGAACCTCTCGCTTTAGCTTTTAAAAAGCAAACGCATATTAAACGATGCGTTGTTCCTTCGAAGCCATAGCTACGCACTGTCAGAGTGTAAAATACGAAAACATATTTATCCCATCAGGTGTTTTCACTTACGCAATTACCCCTCAGTAAATTAGTCATTTGAGCCAGTGCCGGTCGGTGTGTAATCGGATAATAATAGCAATACCATTAAAACCGTTACTGCACCTGAAAGTGGATTTTCGCTATACGGGTTATCAGGGCCTTCGGTAAAACAAGGGCAAAGTATTATGACCATTGCGAAACCAAGTACTCGCCCGTGATCGGCATCTAGTAGTGCGAACTTATAAACTCGGAAGTAATGAACGTGGAATTTTTAATTTTTTGGCTAACTGCTGACGGCGCTATTTCATTACCTACCGCCGTTATGCTTATTGCTACTTCTACTATCACTTCACTCATAACGGCCAGTTTTGGTATAGGTGGTGGTGTGTTGCTTATTGCAGTAATGGCGGGGAGTTTACCTGTATCTGCGCTTATTCCTGTGCATGGGTTGGTTCAACTTGGCTCAAATGGTAACCGAGCGTTGATGACCTTTCGGCATATCGATTGGTCTATGGTTAAATTCTTTTCACTGGGTGCGCTACTCGGAGCTGTATTGGCGTCTTTTATTGTAGTGCAGCTACCGTTAGTGGTTATTCAGTTTGCGGTGGCGGGCTTTATTTTGTTTTTAGTTTGGGGCAGCAAACCGAAAGCCCAAGAGATGCAGCCTACGGGGCGAAGTTTGGCAGGGATGATGACTACGCTAATTTCTATGTTTGTAGGCGCTACCGGGCCGCTAGTTGCTGCATTTGTGCATCGAAATAACTACAACAAAATGCAAATAACCGCCACGATGGCATCGTGCCTTACTTTTCAGCATGGCCTAAAAGCGTTTGTCTTCACCTTCGTAGGTTTCTCCTTTTTTCAGTGGCTAGGATTAATTGTTGCCATGATTATAAGTGGTGCAATGGGGACTTACGTTGGCTTAAAAGTGCTGAATAAAATTCCAGCTGAGAAATTTTTAATACTGTTTAAGGTCATTGTTACTTTGCTCGCTCTGCGCTTGATTTTTCAGGCAACAGCTGGCTTGTTTTAGGTTAGCTGCCTTCTCTTATTTAGCTAAGTAAGAGAAGCTGAAGGTAAAAAAGGCGTGAACTTCACGCCTTCGTTGTACATCGGTGACGAGTTACCCTAAAAGCGATAGCTCGCTGACACCTGCCATTCCCTGCCTGTTCCGGGTAATTTGTCTCCTACCGCAACATCAGCATCTGATACGCGATTAACCCCCGCAGTATGAGCCGTATAGTATTTATCAAACGCATTTTGAAGCTGTGCCGACAGGCTAAAGCTTTGGCTTAGCTGCCAGCGTGCGCCTAAATGTATAAGCCCGTAACCTGCTGTACTACTTTCGCTTTGTAAGGCAGAGGTATGATTTTGTGCGCCCACTAAATGCGAGGTAACCGACAGCATAAGCGGGGATTGCATTAGCTCACTTTGCCACTCTATACGAGTCGTCAATTGCTCAGGGGCAATACGAAATAGAGCGTCGTCTATGTCGTCTCGATTACCATGGTTAACACTGGCGGTAGAGGTTAGCAGCAAGTTATTCAATAGTTTGCCGCTAATCGTCACGTCTAGTCCTTTAATAATGGCATCTGTGTTTGTCCACTGAAATGGCGTATCCGACCCCATCATAGTCGAGAACATAATTGCGGCGGTATTACTGCTCGGTGTGCCAGCAATGTAGTCTTCTATGTCTTGGTAATAAAGCCTGGGTGAAACGGTCCAATCGTTTTTGCTGTAAGTAATACCAAACTCAAACTGACGAGCGGTTTCGTTATCGAGTTCAAGATTGCCAATGTAATTGAAACCGTCAGCCATACCACCTGTAATGCCTAACGGTAACCAGGTGTAGCGTTCGTAGTAGTTAGGCGCGCGGTTCTTTTGCGATATACCCGTAAATACTGTCACCGTGTCGCTAACGGGTATTTGAATGGTGGCCGCTGCATCTAGCATATTGTAGGTTTCACTACGTTTGGCATTGTTAAAGTTAGACGCTAGCATGGCCACGGCATCGTTCATCATCACCATGTTAGAGCCTATTGCATCGGCATCCATATCTACTTGAGTGTAGCGAAGGCCCAGCAAATAGTCGGCCGTATCGGTTACTCGGTGCCACTCGGTAAAACCACTGAAGGTATCACGAGTAATATCTGTGTAGTTGTTAATGTAAAAAGCACTGTTATTCGGGTTGGTAATAACAGAATTATTTCGGCTGTGTAAATGGCTAAATCCTACTTCAAGTTCACCATCAAGGGCCGGGGTAACATAGCTTGCCTCTACACCTTGACCGAGAGAGTCGGCGTCGTTTTGTCTGGCCATACTAGCCATTGAAACCGCGCGCTGTGAAAAATTATCCATGGCGTGCTGATTACTATTCCCAAACACACTTACCTTCAACATGCGCTCGTCATCGGCTTGATATTGATAACCCAAGCGATACCACGCTGCATCTATGAAGGCGATATCCATCGCAAGGGCTGCAGTGCCACTGTCGTTAGTATTCAGCGTTTGGTAGCTGACATCTAGGCTATGCTTGCCCCAACTATAGCCCGCGCGAAGCTTTCCGCCGTTTCTTTGATACTGAGAATTAGGGATGGTTATGCTTGAGCCTGCATCGTTAGAACCAGCCTCACGCTCGTCGCGCTGCTGGTGGGTAAATGCGCCGCTAAAAAAGCCATTGTCTGTGCCATAAAATGCATTGGCCTGGTACTGCTGTGCATCGCCGGGTGAAAACATACTGGCGCTGGCATTAAATTGCAGACCGTTAGCCTCTGAAAATAAGTGACTGGCATCGGCACGAATTTCCAATTTACCGCCTAAGGTTTCAACCCCAGCGCTTACCGGTACTATTCCGCGATAAAGTACGGCCTGAAGACCGGGTTCGGGTAACACATGTGAAAGCGGCGAATCCATAGCGTTAGGGCCTGCACCCGCGATATCTACGCCATCAATAGTCACGCCGACTCTGTCACCATAAAGGCCGCGATATTGGATTAACCCTGTCACCGGACCATTTCGAGAAATAGTCACGCCGGGTAGCGTAGCAAGCTGATCGCCATAGTCAGCTTCAGTATTGGTAGAGGCGGAAACTGGTGCATTATTGGTAAGGGTTAGCGGCTCGCCAATAACGGTAATAACTTCGTTTGAAGAGGTGTCTTGAGCATACAAAAAAGGAGAAAAGCCAGCAGTACATACTGCTAGTGCAATGGCTGTTTTTTTCATAATTAGTCCATGTTTAATTAAACAACGTCAGCGATAAAGCTGATAAAAGCGCGTTATAAATAAAGTGTGATGGGAAAACTATGAAAGAGGTGGAGCACGGGAGAGCCCAGTCGCGTAGGCGTATGCCGTATAGGGGCGCTGTGCAATTGCAGTAGCAAGGTTATTAAAGCGAACAAAGGTGATTAAAGGAAGTGATAAGTCAGGCGCCGTGACGGCGTTGGGTAAATCAGAAAGCAGGCTGTTGGTACAGTCAATATGTTCTACCGGTATTTTGCTGATATCTACACTAACAAAAACAAACTCACCAGCATATTCAGTCGCACTTAACGATATCCAGCGCATGGTATTGCCGGTACAAATCAATTCTATATCGCTGCTGCTGTCATTAAACTCGGTAGTAAATTGCTGCGCCTTTTCCATTGATACAGCCGCAAGCCCCAAGGCCATTGCGTTTTGCAATAGCAAGGTTAGGCAGAGTAGCAATGCGAAAAAAGGTTTTAATGACACAACAGTCTCTAATTCTTTTTTATTTTATTAGCAGCAATACATTCAGCAGTTCGCTTGTCTTGCAGTAAGTCGCATATTGCTGATCCTACTTTCATCATACGCTAAATAGTACAATAGAAAAAAGTTTAAAATAAAAAAGGCGCCTCAACGGCGCCTTAAACACACATGTATAACTTGTTTTTAGAACTTAGCGCGTAGCTGCACACCGAAGTAACGGTCTGCATCACGCGGGATTTGATAACGGAAGTTATCGCCACTGTAGGTAGTTACATAGCTTTCGTCAGTTAAGTTCTTACCAATAAGGCTGATGCGGTAGTCATCATCTTGGAACGAGAACGCCAAGCTTGCATTTAATAGCGCGTAATCAGGAAGTAACGCTGCAATGTCCTCTTCGGCCGATGAGCCAGGTGCACCTGCGAAAATTTCATCAGTGTAAACGTACGAGCCGTTTAAGATAATATTCATGTTCTCCAATTCCCAAATGTACTCACCGGTAACTGAGTATTTTAAGTCAGGAGAGAATGGCAAATCAGCACCTGAACTGCCTGTACACTCGGTATCGGTTACTGGGCATAGGAACTCATCAACTTCGGCGTCAACCTTTGATAAGCCACCTGTGATAGATAGGTTATCTGTAGCTTGCCACATGAAATCAAACTCAACACCTTGAGTAGTCACTGAGCCAGCATTGGTTAAGCGCGTAATAGTAACGCCATCTAGCAATTCTGAGTTATTCGCTTGGAAGCCATCGATATCAGTTCTAAATATTGCCGCGTTGAAGATGAAGTCGCGACCGGCATACTTATAGCCTAGTTCGTATGCGTCAGAGGTCTCTTCACCAATTGGAAGCGTGTCTGTTTCTGACATGTTGTAGAACACGTTAAACGCAGGGCCTTTATAACCTTGAGAGTAAGTGAAGTAGGTCATGCTGTTGTCAGTTAAATCGTATTGTAGACCCAATTTTCCTGAAACATTAGTTTCGCTGGTACTACCTGAGAAATCAGTTTCGGCACTACGTACGCCAACACCGGTGCGGCTGTATTGGTCGTTACTGCTACGGATGTGCGAGTAGCTTACTTCGTCATCGGTATAACGAATACCAAATAATAAGCGTAAGTCGTCGTTTACGTGGTATTTACCGTCGGCAAATAGTGCCCAGTTATCAAACTGCGTTTCCATGTAAGCGGTAGCACTAACAATATCGTTTGAGTTACAGCTTAGGCTTTCATCAGCAATGTACTGGTTTATTTGATCGTCAGTCGGGTCTTCAATTCCAAACGTGTCAGTTAAGTATGAGCTAATAGCAGAAGAGAATTGCCCTGCATTATCTTGACAACTTGCGTCACGAGTAAAGTTACGTTCTGATTTTTGTGTCCACCAGAAGGCACCTAATTGATAATCCAATGCATTACCTAAAGGTGAAGCAATGCGGAACTCTTGTGAAGTTTGCTTCCAATTTTGTGCGCCAACATCGTGTAACTGGAATGGTTCATCAAATACGGGGAATGGACGGGTACCGGCTGTTGATGTGAAGTCACCTTCACGGTATTCAGTATTGTCCCAATCACGGTAAGCGGTAATTGAGGTAAATTGATGGTCACCAAACATGGTATCAACTTGAACAGAGAAACCCGTGGTTTCATCTATGGTGCGCGTTTCAAAGTCGTGATCGATAAGGCGCTGATCTAAGTCTAAGTCGCCAGTACCTGTACTATCAGGTAATGCTGCAGAATCAGGATGACGGCCACTTGGTGATAGTTCTAAATCGGCGCAACAGTTGTCGTTCGACTGCATGTTTTCAAAAATGAAAAGCACATCAGTGTCGTTACCTGCTTCGATATCGAGCATGGCACGCATACCTTCTTTATCGTAGCCGTTGGTCATTTCATTGTTGTAAACGTTTTTAATATAGCCGTCGAACTGAGATTTAAGTACGGTTAAGCTACCACTTACATTATCGTTTAACGCACCAGATACACTGGTTTTTAAACGGTATTCATTGTCTTGAAACAAAGACACTTCCGCGGTGCCTTCAAATTCATCAGAAGGGCGTTTAGTGGTAATGTTAACCACACCGGCAGATGCGTTTTTACCAAACAAGGTGCCTTGCGGTCCACGTAATACTTCAATGCGCTCAAGATCGTACAAATCAACAAACGCTTGGCCTGAACGACCTAGTACCACACCATCTACTACCGTCGATACACTTGGCTCGGCTGCAACACTAAATGAAATTGTTCCAATACCACGAATGGTAATCGCTGAGTTTCTTGTGGTATTACCCTTTCGGAAACTAACGGAAGGCACTAGCGCTTGCAGGCCTTCAATGTTTGACGCGAACGCTGAGTTAATTTGATCTTCACGTAATACTGAAACGGCAACCGGAACTTCATTTAAGCTTTCTACTCGTTTTTGCGAGGTAACGGTAATTTTTTCTACTAATCCTTTACCTTCAGTAGGCTCTGCTTCTTGTGCGCTGGCTGCAAAGCCGATGGTCATACAAGTACCGATGGCTAACGCCCGAGTAATACTTGAATGTAATGTGCTAGGTTTTAGTAACATGGTGTTCTCCACGAATTCTTTTTATGGGTTTAGGCCTGTTATATCTGCCGTGTGTCCGACGGTCTTGTCTTCAACTTTGCTTTCGATGTAGTTAACGCGTAATGCTTATTTATCTTATTGTCTTGCTCATTTGTCTTATATAAGACAGAAGATAGTCAAAATTTAACCAAAAAGTAAATAAATTGCAATCTTTTTGTTAAGTGTAGTTTTATTTTTGTTAAAAATGATGGGTAGGTATTGGGTTGTAGCTATATATTTGTTTTATAAGTTTTTTAGGTGTTTTATTTACTTAATTTATTCACTGTGAATAGTCGGTATATATTTTATTTATACAAGTTTATAACAATAAGAGTGATGGTATGTCTTACATTAGACCTTCATATTGAGTGTAAATAGCTAAATAAAGTAGGGCGTAAGTAGACGCGACTTCACTTAAAACCGATTTCGGTTAAGATGGTTTCTGAGCTATCTAGAAAGTGTCATAGTTGTATGAGCATAATTCGTAATTAAACTAGGAATACCAAAAATGGATGGAAGGATGTTAAGTATGGGCATGAGTAAAAGTATTTTGTTTAAAGGCCTATGTATTATGTTGTGCATGGGTAGTGCTACAGGCAGTTATGCAGAGAATAGAATTGATACTCAACGCTCTGATGCACCAGCACTTTCGGCCTATGGCGAGTATGCTATTGGGGTTCGCAAGCTTGAGGTGGTTAACCCTAAGCAGATTGATATTCTTGCTCTTGACGCCACTAAGGCTAGGCCAGACCCACTTCCTACTTATGACCGCCCACTAACCCTAGAGGTTTGGTATCCGGCAGAGCAGGGTAGTACGGGCAATACAGTGTTAAACGCATTTATTCGCGATGGCAAGCAGCAGGTTGAATTGCATGGTAAAGCAGTAAGAGATGCTGTGCCTTTAGACACGAAAAAATCCTTTCCGTTAGTCTTGGTATCTCATGGATACCCTGGTAACCGCTTTTTACTGGCGCATTTAGCGGAAAATATCGCATCTAAAGGCTATGTAGTGGTATCGATTGACCACACCGACTCTACCTATCGTACACAAGCGGCTTTTGCATCTACGTTAGTAAATCGCTCTGTCGATCAGCTATTCGTGCTATCGCAAATTGAAAGTATGGCGAATGACGAAGATTCATTTTTGTACCAATTAGCTGATGCGAGCAACACCGGTATTATTGGCTATTCTATGGGTGGCTACGGCGCAGTAATAAACGCAGGCGCTGGCATTACTGAGCAAGCGGTAAATAGCAAGCTGGGTGCGCCATTTGGTACGTTAGCTCGCCATCAAACCGGTATTAGAGACAAGGTCGACCCTCGTGTCAAAACTATTATTGGCTTTGCACCTTGGGGCATGAACTATCGCATGTTTAACTTAGACAGCGTGGCTATTCCTATGATGCTGGTGGCAGGTTCACAAGATGATGTATCCGGGTATAAAAACGGCGTGCGCGCTATTTGGGAAGGAGCAAAAAATGTCGACCGCACTTTGTTAACCTTCGATAACGCAAACCACAATGCAGGTGCAGTCATGCCAGCCCCCGAAGCGTCTTTCGTATTTGATGAAGCATTAGGTTTCAATGTGAGTGAACACTACATAGATGCGGTGTGGGACAACGCCCGTATGAATAACATTGCACAGCACTTTGTTACCGCATGGTTAGGTAAATACCTTAAAAATGATAGTGGCATGCAAGCTTATTTAGACCTAGTACCAGTATCGAATGACGGCGTGTGGGCCATGGGTGAAGATGGAAAGCCAAAAGCAGAACATACGTATTGGGAAGGCTTCCCACATCGCACAGCGAAAGGGTTGAGGTTGGAACAGTTGCCAGCAGGGCAATAGGGCTTTCGACGTTTTATACGGCGGCTTTGAAGTTGCTAGCGTAAAAAGCAGTCATAAAAAAGCAGTTACAAAAAAGCGGCCTAGAGTTAACCTCTACGCCGCTTTTATTTTTTCTAGTAAGTGCTTTAGCTTTCAAGTAAAGCTTCTAACGACAGCACTTAATTACTGTTTTAGGCCTACAACATTAGAAGGTGTAGCGCGCACCGAAGGTGTAGCGAGGACCATATTGGCGAGCAAATAAGAACTGCTCTTCAAAACGTCCGTAACCTTGTTCAGTTTCATCGTTAATGTTCACACCTTCAAGGAAAACGGTGAGGTTTTCATTCACATCGTAGTTCACGCTAGCATCAACTTGCCCATAAGTATCGAACTGGGTTGCTGGGTTATCTGCAGACCCTTGCGCTTGGCCAATTCCCACAACGTAGTCAGAACGCCATGCATAAGTCACCTTCACAGATAAGCCTTCTTTTTCGTAAAATACTTGGAAGTTAGCTGAGTCACTAATACCCACAAGCGGGTTTTGCTCAGAGCTTAAATCGTAAGGGTCATATTTTACATCGCCATCGACCAAGGTGGCGTTTGCACCTACACCAAAGCCAGTGTCACCGAAGGTATGTTGAACTGCCAGCTCAATACCTTCAACTGTGCGCGTATCGCTTAGATTACGAGGCTTAGTCACACGCCATGTAATTAAAGGATCATCAGCGTTAGGGGTTACTACGCCATCAGCATCGGCATAGCCGTTGTCTACAAAATATCCATAGATGGCGCTATCAGTCGCTTGTACGCCAGCAGCTTCCAAAGCAGATACCGCTTCGTTCCAACGTGGGCCTTGGTAAATATCATTCAAGCCGTCGAAGGTTTCTTCAGATGCTGAATAATCAATATAGTTTTTAACTGACTTCCTGAATAAACCGACAGACGCGTAACTCGCTTCGTCGTAGTACCATTCAAAAGAAAGGTCTAAGTTAGTTGATTCATATGGCAACAAACTTGTGTTGCCTTCGGAAACAGTACGAGCACCAATTTTAGGGCTTCCACTGAACGAGCGGCCACCTTGTAGTAAACCAATAGGCGCACGAGTAATAGACTTACCCCAAGAGAAACGGGCAACTACGTCGTCGGTCACGTCTACTTTTATATCTAACATTGGTAACAGTACGTCGTACTCACCGGTGAAGTCTTGAAGCTGCAAGTCAGCTTCAAACTGGGTTATCCACTCTGATGCCGCTACCCAATTGATCTGTGTTGGTACGCGAACTTCGGCGGCACTGGGTACTTCCGTCTCTTCATAACGTAGGCCAGCGTTTACCTGAACATAGTAATCGCTAAGTTCGAATTCCCACTCAGTTTGTACATAAATAGCGTCGGTGGTTTCTTCAACATTACTCACTGACGGATCGCCACTAAAATAAGGGTCAATCGAGTAAGCATTGCTTTCACCTACCACGTCAGCGGTAAGGTAAGCGAGTTGACGAGCAATAGCTTCATCAAAGTCAAAGGTGTAATAGTACCCGGGGTTCATGTCCGCGCCGCCGCCAGAGAATGCATCTAAGAAGCCACTGGTGTCGTTTCTGACGAACATGTCGTCTGGAAAAATTTCAGTGAAAGAAGGGTTAAAACCCGGTCCGCCACGTAAGCCACTCCATGCCGTAAACCCTGTTAGGGTTTGCTCGGTACGTGCAATACCGAAATCAATTTTTACCAATGGAATATCAAAGGTTGAGTTGAACCATGTTCCATCTAATTGAAGCTGCTCAATGTCAGAGCGACCTGGAGAATAAATAAATTGGCTGAAGTTAGAATCAATTTCACCTGGGTTAATTTCGTTGGTGCCGTTATTCCAGTTAACGTAAACCTGTGGAATTTCGCCCTCACGGTAATCATATACCTTAGAAATAAGCTGATCAGACCCCAAAATAACTTGGCCTGAGCTACCTAGCCCTTCATCATAGCCATTATCTGTTTCATTGTACGAGTCGTGGTAATCAAGGGTGAAAAACCAGTCGTCATTTAATTCCCAGTCTAAATTTATACCCAGAGAGCGAGCATCTACCCGTGTGGTATTTCTGCTTGCGGTAAATGATGCATCGTCGCCGCTAATATCAGCATAAACCGCAGTGCCGTTCTCATCTAGTTCGTAGGCGTTTATGTTGGCGCCAAAGTTATTCCATATACCCCACCCAACTGTATTTGTGCCAGTAGTAGCGCGGGTGGCGGTGTAATCAACGGTAGCAGTGAAATTATCGACAGGGCGGAATTGAAAGGTAACTTGACCATTTGAGCGTTCGCGCTGCACATCATTAATGCTGTAATTCATGTCTTTTGCAAAGAATGCAGCATCAGTGATATTGGTACGATTATCTACAACGTTAGCAGCATCCAAATCTGGAAGGTCTGCGTTTTCTTGCAAAACCCAACCTTGTACGCTGGCGGCTTGTTGTTGGAAATCGCGCTCTTGATGAGAAAAAGACACCCCAAAACCAAACATATCGTCAACGAAAGTGTTGCTGTAAACACCAGCAATTTCTGGTGTTACATCATCGCCTTCAACATTAGAGGTATCGTAAATGCCTTTTGCAGAAAACGAAGCTTGTTGACCAGGGCGAGAAAGAGGCTTCATGGTAATGATATTTACTGTCGCACCTAATCCACCACTTGGGTTTTCCGCACGGGCTGTTTTGTGTAACTCAAGAGTACTAACCCCTTCAGAAGACAAATTCTCTAGGTTAAATGAACGGGTAAAACCTGTACCTGGCATTTGACGACCGTTAAGTGTCACCAAGTTAAATTCTGGGCCAAAACCACGCACTGTAATTTGGCTACCTTCACCGTTAGAACGACTGATAGTCACACCGGTAATACGCTGTAACGATTCTGCTAAGTTGGTATCAGGAAACTTCCCTAGTTCTTCTGCCGATATAGCATCTACAACACCGCTTGAGCTGCGCTTTAAATCCATTGAACGAATCATACTACCGCGAATACCGCTAACTTGAATAACTTCAACTTCACTCGGTACGCTGTTGTCTGAGGCAGCCGTTTCTGATGTTTGAGTTTCTGGTCTTTCTACTTCTTGCGCATAAGTGGAAAATGCCAAAGTTGAACCCAACAATAAAGCCATTGATGTGGCGAGCTGGGTCTTTTTAAACGTTGTATTTTTCATAATTGACCTACTAAGTCTTTATCAATTTATTGCTGCCGCTTGAGTGTGCATGCGGCAGAAGCTTTGTTATTGCGCTGCAATTTCAGCATTATCTACACGGTATACGGCACCTTCACCTTGTCCCCATGCTGGGAATATCATCACAACATCGATAGCGCTTATGTCTAAGCCTGCGTCATACAATGTTTGAAGTGGGAAGGTATAGGTTTGCCATTCGCCAGTGACTGGATCATCACCTTCGAGGCTATCTGAAATTGGAAGCTCCACGGCACTTGATGTATCGCCAGACTCAATTTTAAATAACCAAGGGGCTGAAGCATCGTTAGGCGCCGAGCTTACTTTCATTTCAAAACGCACTACGCCTGTTGAAAGTAATGAATAGGCATCAAAGTACACATCGTCGTCGGCAAGAAAGCCCATCACAGTAGGTGTTGCGCCAATGCGGAATTCAGCTACTGTGCCGTGGTCGGCATCATCCACTTCTTCTGTAGGCGTAGAACCGCCACAGCAGTCCCAAATTGACCATTGATCAGCCGCTGTATCAGCGAATATAGTTAGTTCGGTTGCAGCAGATGTATCACCATCTGGGTGATAAAATTTCACGTTATCTAAGCGATAAACTGCCCCTTCACCTGCGCCCCACGCTGGGAATACCATAATGACATCAATGGCGCTTAGGTCTAGGCCAGCAGCTTGTAAGTCAGCAATAGGGAAGGTATAAGTTTGCCATTCACCGGCAGCGGGCACTTGTCCTTCAACGCTATCAGAGATAGGTAACTCAACCGCAGTGGCACCGTCACTAGACTCAATCTTAAAAAACCATTCTGCACTGGCGTTATTTGGCATGCTAACTACGCGCATATCAAATTGTAATAATCCGCCATCGGCCAACGCTGAAGCATCAAACGGCGTATCGCCACCACCTGACGCTGAACGAGTGTTAAAGCCCATCACAGTAGGTTCTGCGCCAATACGAAACTCGGCAGTTAAACCATGTTCTTCATTGTCGATTTCTTCTGTAGGAGTTGAACCGCCGCAGCAATCCCACATTGGCCAGTCAGGGTTCATTTCATCTTCGAATATCACCAATTCTGGGTAGGCAGACTCTTGCGAAATTTCAACATTTGCTAAACGATAAACGGCGCCATCGCCTGCACCCCAGTCGGGGAATACCATAATTACGTCAATAGCACTGGTATCTAGACCTGCATCAGCTAGTGCACTTAAAGGAAACTCATATGACTCCCATACGCCTTGCTCAGGTGTATCGCCAGCCGTTTCATTAGGACCTACATAGCCATCGGCTAGTGGTAATGTAGCTGCGGTAGTACCTTCGCTACTTTCTATCTTAAACGACCAATTCGCGGCAGTATCGTTAGGTGCTGACAT
This sequence comes from Alteromonas sp. 1_MG-2023, assembly GCF_030547075.1. Classification (GTDB taxonomy): domain Bacteria; phylum Pseudomonadota; class Gammaproteobacteria; order Enterobacterales; family Alteromonadaceae; genus Alteromonas. The sequence continues at coordinate 20,349 of NZ_JAUOQH010000016.1, forward strand.
CATCTTCAAATCGAATTTTACGCTACCGTTTTCTTCCATAGGTGAGGCGTCGAAGGGGGATGCTTGACCTACTGGGTCAGTAATAAATAGCTCGCGGCTAATAAAACCCATCACCGTAGGTTCTGCACCAAAGCTGAATTCATATACCTGACCTTCAGCGCTATCTTCTACTAACACTGGTGTTGAACCACCGCAGCAGTCCCATGCTGGCCAATTAGGGTTGGTGGTGCCGTCAAAAATAGTGAGATCTTCTGCAATGCCTGTTGAAGGCGGCGAAGGAATAGGGGCCGCACCTTCTACCAATGCATCGTCTAGTGAGTCGTAGCCCGGACGAACGGTTTCACATCCTGCGCCTGTATCTGGGTTTGATGCGCATTCGTAAACCCGAACATAGTCGATATCAAAACTTTGGCCATTTTCAAATGCACTGGCATCAATGCCCGTTTCGTTTACCGCTTCAGGCCACTCTCCACCTACCGCAAGGTTTAAGATTAGGTAGAACTCTTGATCGTATGGTGCGTTGTCCCAATGAGTGACTAGCTCGCCAGTACCTTGCTCGAAGTACTCGGTATACCAACCACGATGTGACAAGCCCGTAGCTTCGCCATTACTGTTGTAACGCACTTCAGAACGACGCTGAGTGGCATACAAGTAATCGTCCATATACCAACGAATTTCACCTTCTTGCCATTCTATCGCGTAGGTATGAAAGTCATCTGCTGGGTTTGCGCCATCAGGCAGTGAATAGGCTTGTCCTGAGCTATCGTTGTTTGGCCATTCCTGACCGTAATGCAAGGTGCCGTAGATATGCGCTTCAGGATTGCCATCTGCATCGGCAGCTTTAAGGTTAACCGCTTCAAAAATATCGATTTCACCTGAACGGGGCCAGCCACCATACACTTCGTCGGTAGGCATCATCCAAAATGCTGGCCAACTGCCTTGACCCGAAGGCATCTTAGCGCGCATTTCAATGCGGCCATATTTAAAGTCTGCTTTGTAACGAGTAATTAAGCGGGCTGAGGTATAAGGTTTTTGTGAACCCTCTTCAGCAGGTAATGCAACAATGCTTAATGCACCATCACTCACGAAGGCGTTTTCGTCGCTATCGGTATAGCACTGGGCCTCATTGTTACCACCGCCATCGCAGTTAACTTCGTGTGTCCAGTTATTATCATCAATAGAAGCGTCTTCAAACTCGTCGCTCCATACTAGTTCCCAGCCTGTAGTGGGAACACTAGTGTCAACCGCATCTATATTTGTTGAAGTGGTTGCGCCGCCGCCACAGCCAACCAATGTTGTGACCGCTAACGCGGCTGCAATCCGAGAAAGTTGAGTTACTTTTATAGTCATTATCTTCAGCCCTAGTACCAAGTAAATGGTTATCTAAAACGCCGCATCAGCCACGTTATGTTATTTTTGTAAGCGCTTTCATTTGGGGTTGTAATTGCTTTTTGAAAGCGCTTACATAATATTAATGCACGTTAACAGAAAGATCAATAATGCATTTCACCATTTTTAACATTTAATTTACCTTTGCGGGTAGGGTTTAAAAGTGAGGTTATTTTAAAGTACATGATTTAATTAAGATTTATATTTATCGTCTTGGTTTCTATAAATGTAAATATACAAAAAATTAACTTTATACTTTAGTATTAAGAGTAAATTGTAAATGGCACCTTGAGCTAGAATTCAGATAAATTAAGGCCACTTAAGAATACTCATGGCTTTTTATTTAGGTATAGAGGTATGCTGAATATTGATTAATTTCATAGAGAACCAGCATGCATCATCATCATTCTCATGGGCATTCTCAAGATCATGGGCACGGGCATAGCCATGCAGAAACCGACAGTAGCCGTATAGGCTGGGCGTTCTGGTTAAACTTCTGCTTCACCATTATTGAATTTATTGGCGGGTGGTTAACAAACAGTGTTGCCATTATGGCTGATGCAGTACACGACCTAGGTGATACCTTATCGATAGGTCTTGCATGGTACTTAAGTAAACTGGGTCATAAATCGGCAACCGACAAATACTCGTATGGCTTTAAGCGGCTAAGTTTGCTGGGCGCTATGATTAATGGGCTAATTCTTGTTGTAGGCTCAGCGTGGGTTTTATCTGAAGCTATTCCTCGATTGGCTAACCCTGAAATGCCTATGACAGAGGGTATGATTGGCTTGGCAATAATGGGCATTTTCGTTAATGGGTTTGCGGCTTATAAGTTAAGTGGCGGCCATTCAATGAATGAAAAAGTGCTCAACTGGCACCTTATTGAAGATACTATGGGCTGGGTGGCAGTGCTCATTGTGGCTATTGTTTTACATTTTGTAGAATGGCCTATTCTTGACCCAATCCTCTCTATTCTGTTTACGCTATTTATCTTGTTCAACGTGTTGCGATACGTAGTGCAAACCATGAAGTTGTTTTTACAGGGTTCGCCTGATGATATTCAGAAGAAAGACATCACTGATAGCCTGTTAGCCATGGAGCATGTAGAAGAATTACACCATGTACATTTTTGGTCCCTTGATGGGGAGCTGAACGTGCTAACAGCGCATGTAGTCATAGATTGCAGTATTGATAACGCAAAACTGAGGGCGTTAAAGCAAGATGTATCAGACAGGCTAGCGCCGTTTAACTTGGCCCACACTACTATCGAATTTGAATTACCTGGTGAGCCCTGTCGAGATGACAGTGACAACTTACATGTTCACCCGCATCACCATGAACATGTTCATCTTTAATAAAAAAGGCGGCCAAGGCCGCCTGTTCGTATTATTGATGTGCTAAGCGCTTTAATCCTAATTCGTATCTGGTACGCCACCATTTTAGACTTATACCGATGGCGATAAAACACGTGCTCCACAGGCCAACCAAGGAAGGAATAAACGCGTTACTAATGCCGCCCACAAAACCTACCGGTGAGAACATAAGGTACAAAGTCACAATTAAACCAACCAGTACAATCGCGCAAGGAATAGCATAACACCACGGTGTCATATCTACCTCTGCTTTAGGTACAAAGCGCCATGGCTTTGCCATAGGGTAGAAGTAACCAATGGCCAGCATAATGCCAAGTTCAATGGCAAACAATATGGCGTAGATATGGATAAAGTTAATCTCTACTTGCCACACAAATTTCAGCAAGGCATACGCTATTACGTGAAAGATAATCGCGACCTTTGCCGCAAGGGCAGGCACGTTTTTAGTAAATAAACCCACCAATACAATGGTAATAACAGGAATGTTATAAAACCCGGTAAAGATACGAATAATCTGCCACAATCCTTCCGGTGCCAGCATTAATAACGGCGCAGTAATGAACGACACCACCGCAATAACTAAACTGGTAATTTTGGCTACGCGAATTAGCTGAGAATCACTCACCTTATCTTTCTTAAAAGGTTTATACACATCTAAACAAAATAGCGTGGCCGCACTATTTAATAACGAGTTGAACGAGCTAAATACCGCACCTAACAACACGGCTAAGAAGAAGCCTGATAAGTATTGCGGTAGCACCTCTTTTACTAAGTGTGGATAAGCTAAGTCGATAGTTTGCAGGTTTTCATTTTGATACAGGTGATAAGCAATTACCCCAGGTAACATCATCATAAAGGGCACGAGTACTTTAAAGTACCCCGAAAACAACACGCCCTTTTGACCTTCAATTAAGTTCTTAGCACCTAACGTACGTTGAATAACGTATTGGTTGGTACCCCAATAAAACAGGTTGGCCAATATCATACCGGTAAAAATAGTACCGAAGGGCACGGGATCATCAGCGCCCCCTATGGCATTAAGCTTTTCAGTTTCGGTGGTAGCGATAGTGGTCAAGCCGGCCGCAAAGCTGCCATCACCAAGTGCAATTAAGCCTAAGATAGGTACCAATAACCCAACAATAAGAAGCCCTACACCGTTAATGGTGTCTGACACTGCTACCGCTTTTAAACCGCCAAATATGGCGTACAAGGCACCGATACTGCCTACCATTACAATGGTAACAATAAGGCTGGCTTCATAACTTAAGTTCAATAACCCGGGAACATCGAATAACCGAAGTACCGCAATAGAGCCTGAGTAGAGCACCGAAGGAATAGTAATTAAGGTGTAACCCACCATAAATAGCACTACCGTCATTCTTCTTACGTTGTCATCAAAACGGTCACGTAAAAACTCGGGTAAGGTAGAAAAAGCGCCCGCTAAATAGCGGGGCAAAAATATCAGCGCCATGATAATGGTAGAAATACCCGCGGTAACTTCCCATGCCATAGCACTTAAATTGTACCCAAAGGCAGAGCCATTAAGCCCAATGAGTTGCTCTGCCGAGAGGTTAGTCAGGATCATAGAGCCTGCAATGAAGGTGCCGGTTAACCCCCGACCTGCTAAGAAGTAGCCGTCTTGTGTATTTACTTCGCCTTTCGTTTTCATGTACGAAATAATGGCGACCACGGCCATAAAGGCCATACAGGTCAGTAAGGTAAGCGTCACATTCATGCTAATACTCCGACGACTATTGCGGCCACATAGTGGTAGCAGACATATCCATTTCGGTATGTTCTACCTCAGGGCCTAAAACCACTTGCTCACCTTTGCGAACAAATACTGCGAGCTCATTCAAACCTAGAATTTGCTCGTAGTACTTACCGCCTTGGTAAGTGTCATCGTTTGTCGGTGAAGTGCTATTAGCATTAAAACGTACCCAATCACCTTCTGGTAAATAGAACTTCACTTTACCGCCAGGCACAATACAAGGCACCACTAACAAACTTTCACCGCACATGAATTGTTGTTCAAACTGGCGGGCAAGTGGGTCGTTAGGGAAAGCGAGTGCCATAGAACGCTGCACTGGTAAGCCGGTTTCACTGGCTTGTTTTGTGGCTTTTTCTAAATAGGGCAGTAAGCGATAACGCAGTTTTAGTGCGTCGAATACGGCGTTAGATGCTGCTTCGCCGTATGACCAAGGTTCGCGAGGGCCAATGCCATGCAGGCGCATATGAGCAGAGAACACCGATGCCTGTGCCCATCGAACATAGAGTTCAGCGTCACGGGTATCTTTATAGAATCCGCCGATGTCGGTGGCGAAGAATGGACCGCCCGACATGCCCCAAGAAAGGCTTCCTCGAATACTCGCAGCGAGACCATGCCAGTCTGCTTGAGGGTCGCCGCCCCACTGGGCAGGAAAACGTTGGCTGCCTGTCCATGCTGAACGACTGAACAGAAATGGCCCTGTTTTACAATATTTCTCAGCGGCTTCGTATACGCAGCGGTTATACAGCATGCTATATACGTTATGCAGTCGGTCACCTGAATCACCGCTGTAAGAGAGCATGTTGTCATCTTCTAACTGCTCACCAAAGTCGGCTTTAATCATATCAACACCCAATTCGAACAGGGGCTTGTGTGATTCTTTCCAGAATTCGTACGCATCAGGGTGGGTAAAATCTAAAATACCTGAATCTGGTAGTGGAGTAAGTACTTTACCGAAAGGGCTTAAATCCCACTCGTAGCGATAAGCTTCACCCGTGCGTTTGTCTTTAATTAACCAGCCTTTTTCAGCGGCCTTTGCGTACAGCGGATTTTTCACTGAAATCATGGGGTATTCCCATACGCAAATTTTAAAATCCATCGCTTTTAGTTCATCAAGAACTGGCTTTGGATCGGCGTAGCGAGTTGGGTCCCATTCAAACGCAAAACGGGTATCGGTATCTTGCCATGCGCGACCATCTAGCGTAATGACATCGCAAGGCATGTTCTTTTCACGCACTTCGCGGGCCACGGCTAATAGCTCTTCTGAATCTTTGTAGTAGGCCTTGGAAAGAATAACGCCTAGGCTCCACTTAGGTGGAACAGGGGCAAAGCCAGTTAAGCTGCTGTAAGTATGAATACTTTGCGCGGGGCTGTCGCAGTGATACAAGAACAAATCTAATAAGTTGTCTTCTACCACGCAAATGTATGCACGCTGCGACCAAGGCGCATAGCCTACGCCGTGAGTCACTGGCGTTGGCGTGTGAACAAAAAGGTTCCAGCCTTCAGGGCTCCACGCGTAAGGGGTATTTTTATAAGACTTTTCGGTGTTTACGCCAAGTGCATCATGGTTATATGAACGAACCAGTTGACCCCGTTTATCTAGCTTGCCCCATTTTTCACCTAAGCCGTAGATTGATTCATCGTCACCAAGTTCTAAACAGATTACCCAACCGGCATCAGTTTTAGCGAAAGGCGGAAGACGATGTTGGCGCACAAAGTGCCCATCGGTAGCAGACTCTTGTACTAAAATATCGTTTCGATAAAGTTTGAAATGAAGCGGAGCAGAAAACAGTTCTAAACGATACTCGCCTGCGTTAACGGTGCAGTGTTGCTCATTGCCCGTGAAAACCAGTTGCTTAGTACCGGGTGTGGTAATAAGCATGCCATAGTCAAAGCCATCATCTAACGTGGCATCTTCTCCACCTGACTGAATGCGTAGGCCGAATTGGCTGATAGAAAATAGCAAACTGCCATATTGGGTGGGTACCGCTAAATGGTTTTCGTCGATTAAATAAGGGCTAGCAGTAATGTCCGCGGCCTTGATGCTGTTCCAGTCTGGCTCGATTACCGAAAATGCATTGCTCATTTCACTTCACTCTTGGTGTCTTATATAAGACATAAGTTAATGAAATGTAACTTAGCTGTCAACGAGCAATTACACATTTCAGTACGATTTATTACAAAACGGATCATTCTAAAGCTGAAATTTAAAGGCTGCGAAAAACCTTATGTTAACGAGCAGCCCACGTGCTATTAGGTATTCAGTTAATCACATGAGGCACATTTTGAATGATTAACGTTAAGCCGCTAACTGCTAACGTGCTGATAGCCAGTAATCTTACCACACTCGGTTCAATTCGCGCGGCCAGCAGCCTACCAATTCGCGTAAATATTAATATGAGTGGGATAGCAAAGAGGGTAGATATAACCGTGGTATGATCGGGCAGGGTGCCAAAAGGCACCATGGCTAAACGTATAAGCGCGGTAACACTAAAAATGGCAAGTAAGGTATAGCGCACTTCGTGTACAGACCAATTTTGGCGATAACATTGGAATACTACCGGTGGACCAAAGGTAGAAAATAACCCCCCTAACACACCGCCTAACGCGCCTGAGACTAAAAAGCCCCAACCTTTACCTGACGCACTGGCTTTGCTTCTTTTTATAATAAGTAACAAGCAACAGGTTAAAATAGCTAATCCGAGTAAAATATTTAGCCAAACCGACAAGCCAGCGGATAGAAACTCAAGTAAAGCATAGCCTACAGCAATAAAAGGCACCCCACCGAGCAGCACCAACATAAAAGCTTTACGGTGGATTAGGTGAATATTCTTCAACACAATACTGGTTGAATTCACCAAGCCTAAAACACTAATTAAAAATGTTGTGGCGGTAAGAGGAAGTAAATTAAACAAGGTAAAACTAGATACCACCATTAACCCGAAGCCAAACCCGCTCAGGGTTTGCAGCACAGTGGCAAAGCCTAATAAGATGAACATGGGAATTAGGGTTTCAAGTAACATTTTGCATCTATACCTGTAGTTGTATGTGATTTACATCAAAAATGCGTTATAACTCTTGTGTATGATATAACAACGAAAATTAAGTATTAGGTTAGGGTTCCATGTCTTCATCTCAGTTTGACCACAAGTTAAGTGGTCCCAGTCTTGCTTTCCAGCCGCTCTATCAGCAAGTTGCCGAATACATTAAGCAACTCATTGTGGAACGTCGGTGGCAGCCTGGTGAAATGTTGCCAAGCGAGTTCAAATTGGCTGATGAATTCAAGGTTAGCCAAGGCACCGTACGTAAAGCGTTAACCTTGCTTACCGACACTAAAATTGTAACACGCCGTCAAGGTGTCGGTACCTTCGTATCAGAACATACCGCGCAAGATGCTCTATTTCGCTTTTTTCCTCTGCAGGCCGACGGCAAAGGCGCAGACCTACCTAAAGCTGAGTTGCTTGGCGTAGAATTAATATCACCGGATAAAAGCGTACAAACTGCTCTGAATTTGACGGGTAAAGAGCGTGTAACTAAGCTAGAGCGCAGACGAATTCTAGATAACGAATTCTGTATGCTTGAAACGGTCTTTTTACCAGCTAAATATTTCGCCGGAATTCATGAACGCAAAGATATTCCCCATACCTTGTACCACTTCTATCAAACAGACTTTAATCAAACGGTATTTAAAACCCGAGATAGTATTAAAGCAGTATTGGCTACCGATAATGACGCCAAATTGTTGCAAATAAAGGCGGGAGAGCCTTTGATGCTAGTCACTCGTGTCACTGAATCTATTGACGGAAAGCTAATTGAATATCGTGAAAGCAAATGCCGCAGCGATCATTACCATTATCAGGTAGAGTTGGATTAACGATAGCTTATTCACGAAAACCCTTTCCCTTCTCGAGAGGCTAATTTGTAGCCGAGCTTTTGCAACACAACTATCGTGACAGAGCGTTAGCCAAGCTACTGCCGCAGTGGAGAATGATTCCGAGCTTCTATACGACGCTTGTATTTCTACAACCTCAGCGCTAAGCCACTGTGTTTAACTCACTAGCGCTAGTCTAGCTTTATCAATACCATCACTTTGCTTTATCAGTGCGGTCACTAGGCTTTGTATTGTCACTAACCACTAGTTACTAACAACGAGCAAGTAAGCCAAGAAGCGCAATTCATCTCATCGCCACTATCAAATTGTCAGCGTTGATTTATTTTGTTAACACTTTGTTGACATGGCATACGTCCTATAATAACTTATGTCTTATACAAGACTAAAGTCTTTTTTATAAAACAGGATTAAAGTTATGAACGCGTTGGAAAAAATCCCTGAAGTTGGGTTCGGTTTCTGGAAAGTCGATACGGCTATCTGCGCCGATACAGCATACGAAGCGATTAAAGCAGGCTATCGCCATTTAGATTGTGCTGCCGATTACGGTAATGAGAAAGAAGTTGGCGAAGGTATTCAGCGTGCTATCAAAGATGGCCTTTGTACCCGTGAAGAGCTTTGGATCACATCGAAACTTTGGAATACCTTCCATGCGCCTGAGCATGTGCCATTGGCACTTGAAAAGACATTGAGCGATTTACAGCTAGATTATCTCGATTTGTACCTTATTCACTTCCCGATAGCGCAAAAATTTGTGCCGATTGAAACTCGTTACCCACCAGAGTGGTTTTACGATACTACGCAAGAGAACCCAACAATGGAGTTGGCTCCAGTGCCACTTTATAAAACATGGGAAGCCATGGAAGGTTTGGTAGATAGCAAGAAGGTTAGTCGTATTGGTGTATGTAACTACAACACTGGGCTGCTGCACGACCTAATGAGCTACGCCCGTATCAAGCCTGCCATGTTGCAGATTGAATCTCACCCTTATCTAACACAAGAGCGTTTAATTCGTTTAGCGAAAGACTACGACATGAACGTAACCGCGTTCTCGCCATTAGGTGCCCTGTCTTATCTTGAGTTAGAAATGGCGGATAAAACCGAGTCGGTACTTGAGCAAGACGTAGTGAAAAAAGCTGCTGCTGCTCATGGTAGAACACCTGCACAAGTGGTACTTCGCTGGGGTGTACAACGTGGTAATGCCATCATTCCTAAAACGTCGAAGCCTGAAAGAATGCGCGAAAACTTAGTTCTGTTCGATTTCGAACTTACCGGTGAAGAAATGCAGGCCATTTCAGCGCTTAACATGAACCGACGCTTTAACGATCCAGGTCACTTCTGTGAAGCTGCCTTTAATCGTTTCCACCCTATTTACGACTAGGAGAGTACTATGAGCAACGCAATCGAATATGCCAATGTGCCGACTCAACACAGCTACAATGGTCAAGTTTTTCCACAAATAGTGGTAAATAACGATGGCTGTAAAACCGTAGAAGAAACAGTGACGTTTATTCAACAGAACCAGGCTGAGTTAGAAGCACAACTCGCCATTTCGGGGGCGTTGTTATTTAGAGGTTTCCCTTTAAATTCTGCTGAAACTTTTGATATCTTCTCTGCGGGCTTTGGGTATGCAAACTTTACCTACAAAGAATCGCTCTCGAACGCGGTGCGCATTAACTTTACCGAGCGTGTATTTACCGCCAACGAAGCGCCTAAAGACGTAGAGATTTTCTTGCATCACGAAATGGCACAAACGCCAATTTCACCTAGTAAGGTATTCTTTTACTGCCAGTCAGCGGCTGATAATGGCGGCGCTACGCCATTGTGTCGTTCAGATAAATTGTTTGAAGCATTAAAGGCGGAAAACCCTTCGTTAGCTAACGATTTTGCTGAAAAAGGCTTGAAGTACACCACTACTATGCCCGCTGCCGATGATGCTAATTCTGGGCAGGGCCGAAGCTGGAAAAGCACGTTAAGTGTAGAAAGCACCGCAGAAGGCGAAGCAAAGCTAAAAGAGCTTGGTTACAGCTGGGAATGGTTGGGTGATGGTAGCTTACGCGCTATTACCCCAGTGTTGCCGGCTGTCATTGATCTCGGTGACGGTTCATACTCTTTCTACAACCAACTTATAGCGGCTTATATGGGGTGGAAAGGGGTGCGTGAAAACCCGTCTTCAGCCATTACTTTTGGTGATGGTTCTGCTATTCCTAAAGAAGGCTTAGAGCGTATTGCTGAATTATCTCAGCAGTTTACCTTCGACCTTGAATGGCAAGATGGCGATGTTGCGTTAGTTGATAACTACCGCTCTATGCATGGCCGTCGCCCCTTTTCTGGTGAAAGAAAACGCCAAGTATTAGTCGCTCTTGTCGCAGCTGAGCGTTAATTGTTATGACCGAGTTTGCCGCAAAGTGTAAATCGATTTGGCCTGGGTTTGGTATTGCCACAATAACCGGTATGGCAGCACTGTTTTTAAGTGAACATTATGGCGCACCTGCCATGTTGTTCGCGCTGTTACTGGGTATGGCAATTTCATTTTTGTATCAGGCCGATGGGGTGTGCAAATGCGGCATTGATTTTACCGCCAGTACGCTATTACGTGCTGGTGTTGTATTGCTGGGGTTGCGTATTGCCTTGGGTGACTTAGTCGTTCTTGGTTGGCAAACCGCAGCCATGCTGGCTTTTGCCATTTTCTCAACCATAATGTTGGGCGTGGTGATGGCAAAAAGCGTGGGTATGCAAAAGCGCTTTGGCGCATTAACCGGCGGCTCGGTAGCTATTTGCGGGGCCTCTGCGGCATTAGCAATTTCTACTATTTTGCCTGCAGGCAAAAATCATGAGCGGGATACGCTGCTAACGGTAATTGGCGTAACTGCTATGTCTACCATTGCCATGATTGTTTACCCTATTATTGCTGGGCAATTGGGTATGAACGATACCGAAGCGGGCATTTTTCTAGGTGGTACCATTCATGATGTGGCGCAAGTAGTAGGTGCTGGTTATTCAGTGTCTGAAGACGCGGGCGATATGGCTACGCTAACCAAACTGGTTCGGGTTGCCATGCTATTGCCTGTGGTCATGATCATGATGGTTGTTATAAAACGTGCACATAGCAGCACGCAGGATGTGGATAGCGAAATGCCCAAGCTACCATTGTTTCTTGTGGGTTTTGTGGCGCTAATGCTATTAAATAGTTTTGTTACTTTACCTGAAGTGGTTATCGATTCAGGCTCACAGATATCACGATTTTTTCTTGTAGTATCAATCACTGCCATTGGTATGAAATCAAACTTAGGTAAGCTGGCTGAAGTAGGCATGTTACCTATTGTACTTATTGTGACGGAAACCCTTTGGATAGCCCTGCTTATATTGGGGTACTTGTTTTTAAGTTAGTTAACTTGAGTTGGTTTTTAAGTTAGTCAACTTGAGTTAGTTATCTTAAGCTAGCTTTCTTAAGTTAGTTTTTCTTGAATTAGCTTTTCGACATCAATGCACTCGTAAAGGAGGCAATGCGTGCCTATCTCAAATAAATCTAAGCAGGGTGTGAGCACGCATTCTGAATCATCAAAGCAACAGCCTTTGGCAAACGAAACCGGTATTCATGCCTTATACGCCGAAAATCCTATTGCCGCAGACGAGCAAGTATTCGGGCGTAAAACCGACGGGCTAACACGACGTGGTTTTCTATCAGGTTTTAAAACCCTCTCTTTGTTACTAGGCGCAGAAATTGTTTATGGTCGCTTTATGCCAGCAGGGCTTATTCCGGCTGCATTAGCGCAGACAGAAACGCCCTTTAGCATTGAAGGTAAAGACGGGTTGGTGGTACTAAACGACAGGCCTATTAACGCCGAGACACCCGCGCATTTACTTGACGATAAGGTTACACCTGCGTCTAAATTATTTGTGCGTAACAACGGGATTGTGCCTGAAATAACCCCTATTGATTTTGATGAAAACGCATGGACACTCACTATTGAAGGAGAGTCGGCAGCTACATCTCGCACCTTCACCTTAAGCGAACTTAAAGCCAATTTTAAACATTACACCTATCAACTCACCCTTGAGTGCGGCGGAAATGGCCGTTCTGAATTTTCCCCTGCGGCCAGCGGTAATCAATGGACTACCGGCGCGGTAGGCTGTCCGTCATGGACAGGCGTTCGATTAAAAGACGTACTTAACGCCGTAGGTATTAAAGACGATGCAATTTACATAGGTTATTACGGTGAAGATTTACATTTAAGCCGCACTCCCGGCAAAGCGGCTATTTCCCGTGGCGTGCCTATTGGCAAAGCATTAGAAGATGAATCGCTAATTGCCTTTGAAATGAATGGCGAACCGCTACCGCTAATGAATGGCTTCCCCATGCGATTAATGTTTGGCGGCTGGCCAGCTTCTACTTCGGGCAAGTGGTTGTCGAAAATTGTTATTCGCGATCGGGTACACGATGGCGCGAAAATGGGCGGCAATGCCTATCGTGTGCCGTGCAAACCAGTCGCGCCAGGCACGAGTGTGCCAGAAGATGAAATGTGCATTATTGAAGCCATGCCGGTGAAATCCTTAATTACCCACCCCAAGTCTGGTGCCGAGCACAACAAAGGCAAAGTGTTGGCGGTACGTGGGCATGCATGGAGCGGCGAAGCCGCGATAGCCAAGGTGTTTACCTCGATTGATTTTGGACAAACGTGGCAACAAAGTTCCTTGTCGAAGCCCGTAAATAGGCACGCTTGGCAGCACTTTAATTCAGAAATTAACTTCAAGCAGGCTGGCTACTATGAAATTTGGGCGCGAGCTGAAGATGCAAATGGCCGTTCTCAGCCAATGGTGCTACCTGGTTGGAACCCCAAAGGTTACTTAAACAATGCGTGTCATCGCATTGCAGTAAAGGTGGTGTAGCCAATGAACAGGCTGACAAGTGCGCTAATGCTATCGGTGTTATGTACTACATCACTAGCAACGCTAGCTAACGAACATAAGCTCAACCCCGCAACAGGGCTTGTTGATGCCACGGGGCATAATATGGTGGCTGCACATTGTACTGCCTGTCATTCCGCTAAGCTTATTTCGCAAAATCAAATGAGCCGCGAACGCTGGCTTGAAGCTATTCGCTGGATGCAAAGCACGCAAAAGCTATGGCCCTTAGGCGATGCAGAGCCGGTTATTCTAGATTATCTAACGACGTGGTATGGGCCCAAAACCCAAAGTCGCCGTGCACCTATTCCAGCTGATTTAATGCCGGAAGGATCAGACTAGTTTTATCGCGGCTAAAAACGAAAACACCCAGATTATAAAGATAAAAAAACGGGAGCATAGGCTCCCGTTTTTGATGTTTTTAATTGTTAGGCTAGCGTGAGGCTAACTTAAGTCCAGAAAGGCGAAGCTAAGCCAAGCCTAAATAAGCTAAGCCAAGCACTAGCTCACTAGCCCAGCAACAACACGCTATGGGCACGCAATGTCTGACATTGACGCATCATCACTAGAGGCATTCGCTTCAAAACGTACATTCGATACCAATAACGATGCCGAGGCGTTAGCGTTAAGCGCAAATGGTGAGAAAAGCTCAGCAAATGACGCGCCTGCTTCTACAAAACAGCGTGAAGGGATAACAACCGTTTGCCAGTCGCTTGAATTAGCTGCGAAGGTATTTAACGGTAACGACACATCGCAATCACTGCTACTACAACCAATAGACACACTAAGGTTATCTAGGCCTTCTGCTAGTTTCACATCTAAAACAAGTGCCGACTCATCGTCACTGTAATCACGCATATCTTCAGGGAAAGGTGAATAGAAGCCTACAGTAGCTTGGTCAGTAAACGTTAGCGATAAGCTATCTTCTTGAACCATGCGGTCGGTGGTACGCACGCTAGCGCCTTCAGATTCCACCGTATTGCTTGCGACAGTTGTATCACCCGAAGCGTCTTTAATTATTAGCTGCCATGGTTTTTGTGTAGAAAGTACGTAAATATCATGGGCAGGTAACGGCGCGTTAGCATCAACGCCAGTCGACTCAGGCAGCGGCGCTTCGATAGGATCGGTATCACCAAATGCTAACCCATAACCGTAAGCAAATTGTGCGGTATTGCCGTCGTCTTTATTCACGATTTGCGTAGGGGTAGCAGGCCAAGAGAACGAGAGTTTTCCATGCATAGGATAGTTGATTTCACCATCTTCTTTAGTGAACAACACATCAGCAACGCCTTGGCCTTCAGAGCCAGGTAACCACGCTACTACAAAGGCATCACTGGCGTTAATTTCTGGGTTTACCCACAATGGGCGGCCGGTAATGAAAACAGACACCACAGGAATACCTTGGGCTTGGAAAGATTTCAACAAGGCAAGATCTGACTTGTCGCCACGTTGATATTCCACATTTGAAATATCGCCGTTACCTTCAGCGTAAGGGTTTTCACCAAATACGATAATGGCCACATCTGGTTTGTTGTTTGTTGAAGCCTGAGCATCAAAAGTGGCTTTTTCAAACAAAGTAGCCGTTCCGCCAGCTTCGCTGACTGTTTGCTGTATACCTTCAAAAATAGAGGTTGCGCCTGGGAAGTCGCTATTTTGATTGCCTGTACCTTGCCACGTAATAGTCCAGCCGCCTGATTGCTTGCCAATATTATGGGCAGCATCACCAGCAACCACTACGTTCATACTTGGCGCTAATGGTAGTAGGTTCTCTTGGTTTTTAAGCATCACTAAAGACTTACGAACCGCAGCGCGAGCAATATCGCGATGGGCTTGTGCACCAATAATCTCACTATTGCCTGATAACGCACGGTTTGCCGGCGAAGGTTGCTCAAACAAGCCCATGCGAACTTTAACCCGCAATACGCGGCGTACCGCATCGTCTAAACGAGACTGTGGAATAACCCCAGATTTAACCTGTGCAATGGTGTTCTCATACAAAGGTTTCCAAGCACTGGTAGGCACCATAAAGACATCAAGACCCGCATTCATAGCTTGAGGACAGCTTTCGTTGGTACAGCCTTCAATTTGACCATGGCCGTTCCAGTCACCCACGATAAAGCCGTCAAAACCCATCTTATCTTTTAGCACATCAGTAAGTAGGTATTTGCTGCCGTGAATTTTCTTACCATGCCAGCTGTTGAATGATGCCATTACCGACTGTGAGCCAGCATTTAAGCCCTCAACGTAGCCTTGTGCGTGAATGCGGAATAAGGTTTCTTCGTCGGCAATGTTGTTACCTTGATCGTCACCACCTTGTGTACCGCCATCACCAATAAAGTGTTTTACTGTTGAGATAACATGGCTATCGTCAATGCTGCCACTGGCAATATCGCCTTGCATACCAGATACAATGGCTGTGGCATAAGCGCCTACAATGGCAGGGTCTTCTGAATAGCTTTCGTAGGTTCTCCCCCAACGATCATCACGGGCTACCGCTACAGTTGGCGCGAAAATCCAATCTATTCCAGTCGCACGTACTTCTTTGGCAGTCGCTTCGGCAATTCGGGTAATAATGGCAGGGTCGTTCATTGCACCCAAACCAATATTGTGTGGAAATAAGGTAGCACCAATCACGTTGTTGTGACCATGTACTGCATCGGTTCCCCACATGGTAGGAATAGTGCTGCCATCAACAGAATCGTCTATTGATGCTTGATACATGGCATCCGCAATGGCAATCCAATCTTGTGGAGTGGCGTGCTTGTCATTATTGGGAAATGCACCGCCGCCATTTAAGTACGAGCCAAACCCGTAGGTACGCATATCTTCAAGGGTAACATCACGAATTTCCGGCTGAATCGTTTGCGCTACTTTTTGCTCAAGGGTCATGGTGGCTAAAATAGCGTCTACTTTTTCTTCTACCGCTTCGCTATTGGCCGTGCTAAACGTAATTTCAGGCCAAAAATCGGGTACAGATTTTTGTGCTGCTTGCTCAGTCTGCTCAGCTTTGGGCGCGTTAGCCTCGTCTTTGGCTGGCTGGCAGCCTGCCATAACTAATGCTGCGGCAATTAATGAATATGTGCTTAGTTTCATAATAATCCTTTGTCTATTTGTGGCTTGCAGCCAAGTTAACGGTTGCACCACGAAGCCCGTAATAAGCAATGTACAGATAGCAAATAACCGGTAATAAGAACGAGAGTTGTACACCATAGTTGTCAGCAATAAAGCCTTGGAACAGTGGCACAATTGCGCCGCCCACAATGGCTAAACATAACATGCCAGAGGCTTGGGCTGTCTTTTGACCTAGCCCTTTAAGCGCAAGACTGAAAATAGTGGGGAACATGATAGAGTTACAAAGGCCTACGGCTAAAATAGACCACATGGCTAGGTTGCCACTACTGCACACTGAAACAATAATTAGCGTACATGAGGCAAAAGAATTGACGGCCAGCAGCTTACCAGCATCTACTTTTTGCATAACCGCAGCTCCAATAAAGCGGCCAACCATAGCGCCGCCCCAATAGTAAGCAATGTACTTAGAGGCTTGGCTTTCGCTCATGCCTTTAATGCTGTCTAGTCCAAAGTAATTCACCAAAAAGCTACCAACAGCCACTTCAGCACCTACATACAAAAATAGACCTAATGCGCCTAGCGATAAATGGCGATGCTTTAGCAAGCTGGTATCGGTAGTAGTAGCTACGTCCATTTCACTATGGGTAGGCGAGGGGAGATTCACCTTCATCATCACCACAGCCATGGCCACGAGAACCGCCGCTAAGGTTAAATAAGGAAGTACTACTGCATTTGCATCAGTTGTTGCGGTTTCCATACCTTCATGGGCACCAAATAACACAATGCCACCAATAATAGGCGCCACAGTTGTCCCTAATGCGTTAAATCCTTGGGTCATAGTGAGTCGGCTAGAGGCGGTATCTGGGTTACCCATAATGGTAACTAACGGGTTTGCCGCGACTTGCAAAATAGTGATACCTGAAGCCAATACGAACAATGCGCCTAAGAACATCCAATACTGAGTGAATAGTGCAGATGGAATAAACAACACGCAGCCCACTGCTGCCGTGATCAAACCCACACCAATGCCTTTTTGATACCCAGTGGCGCTCACTAACTTTCCAGCTGGAATAGAAATAAGAAAGTAGGCACCGAAAAAGCACGATTGCACTAACATAGCTTGGGTATAAGAAAGCGAAAATAGAGCTTTCAAATGAGGTATTAGAATGTCGTTAAGTGCGGTTATAAAACCCCACATGAAAAATAACGACGTTAGCGTTGCCAGTGCAATTTGGCTAGTGGCATTAGACGTAGTTGTGGTTTGTGTTGTGTGATTCATAGGTAACGCCCTGAATTAACTCACTGATTTACTATAGTTCGGGCTACAAAATGGGTGAAACTCACGTGGTAGCTACCCGAACCCGCATATGATTTGTTAAAAGTTTGTTGGTCAGTATATGCGTCGAACTACAAAATGCAAGCGCTTACATTATGTTTTTGTATGCGTTTACATTGGCTTGGTTAAGTTTATGTGACCAGCTGTAATTTTCTGCTGTTAAACGGCCAGAAGTAGCCTATAACATTATTTAACTATACTGCTGAAATAAAAATCTAAATGTTTACGTTTAAATTCAATTGTTTATATTAGTTTTTTTAATCAAGGCATTTAACTATTAACTATTCATACAAAATTATAGTCGTCTTTAATGGGTTAAATAATCCTCACAAGCAGTACTAATAATAACCTTCTCACAAACGTAAATTAACATTTAACATTCTAAAAACACTTGCATTACAAGTCGATCCTACGTACATTTGCCTGAAAGCGCTTACGTTGCTAAGATTTAAAATTGTAAGCGCTTCCAAAGTTGGCGGTATAAGGCTTTATTACCCGCTAATTTTTTTATCAGGACACTCTTTATCAGAACACTCTTTATCAAAACACTAATAAAGCACGCCAATGTGATTCGTGAAGTAAGCAGCACTAGACGGTTATTTTTGCTTACGTATTAACAACACGGCTGGGGAAAACATGAAACCAAATACATTTAGAAAGACACGACTAGCAACAAGCTTATCATTAGTACTAGGGGCAATGACCTCTATGCCTGTTATGGCACAGCAAAGCGATGAAAAAGAACTTACTGCCGGTGACTTTGAAGTTATTGAAGTAAGTGGCATTCGCGAAAGCCTAACAAAATCAATGCTGACTAAAAAAGCCGCTTCAGGTGTGGTAGATGCCATTTCAGCTGAAGATATTGGTAAATTTCCAGATACAAACCTAGCCGAGTCTTTACAGCGTATTACCGGTGTGTCGATAGACAGAAGTAACGGCGAAGGAAGTAAAATAACCGTTCGTGGTTTTGGACCAGATTATAACCTAGTAACGTTAAATGGCCGCCAAATGCCAGCGGCGAACATTGAAGCCACAAGTGCTTCATCTTCACGTTCTTTTGATTTTGGTAACTTGGCTTCTGAAGGTGTTTCGGCCGTAGAAGTGTATAAAACAAGTTTGGCATCTCAGCCTACCGGTGGTATCGGTTCTACCGTGAACCTCGTTACTGCCAAGCCTTTAAGTAACCCAGGGTTAAAAGCCAGTGTTGGCGTGAAAGGCGTTATTGATGATTCAAGCGAATCAGGTAGCGGCATTACACCTGAATTATCGGGTATTTATAGCCAAACCTTCAACGACGATAAGTTCGGTATCCAACTTATTGGTTCTTACCAAGAGCGTGATAGTGGTGTTTCAAGTGCTGAAACTAGCAGTGGTTGGTACACTATTAAAGGCAATGGCGGTGATTGGGGCTCGTTGCCGCAGGATGGCAGCTTTGAAAATGCGCCGGGTGAAAACGATGTCTATTCAGTTCCTCGTAACCTTGTGTATAACTTTGATGAAGTAAGCCGTACTCGAACTAATGGTCAGTTAACGCTGCAATATCAACCTATTGACGATTTAACGGCTACCCTAGATTACACTTATTCTGAGCTAGAAACGCACACCACACGCCAGCAACTTTCTACCTGGTTTAACGGCATTCCTTCTTATGGTGAGTACACCGAAGGCAGTAACACAGAAGGTTCTGTTATTGGCCCTGTTATTTATGCTGATAACACAGGTTCGGATATTGGTTTAGGTACAAGTGATTACACCACCGTAAACGAAAACAATTCAATTGGTTTAAATATTGAGTGGGCTGCTAACGATAATTTGAACCTAGAGTTTGATTATCACCACTCTACTGCTGAAGCAGGCCCCGGAAATGATTGGGGAAGTAACAACGTTATCAGCGCAGTGCAATTTGACCGTGTTGCTACGGAAGTTGATTACTCACAAGACTTCCCTGTTATGAGCATCACTTACGCCGACGGTGTTGATGGACTAGACCCAAGCAGAATGTCCACCTCGGGTACGTCATTTCGCAACAGTTACATGAAGTCTGAAATTAACCAAGCTCAATTCCGCGGTAACTATTATTTTGATGATGGTCTTATCACTAGCATCGACTTTGGTATCTCAAGCACAGAAGTTAAAAACCGCTCTGCGTACTCAGTTGCACAGCGTGACACATGGGGTGGATACGGTTCTGCTGATGATTACCCCGATGACCTTTTCATTCAAGAAGACTTGCCTAGCATGTTTGATGGTGTGCTTGGCAGCAACGGCGATGACTTAGAACCTTTCTATTACGCTAGTAACTTTGGTGATTTGATAGATGCGCTTTCAGCAGTGGCCACAGCAAATGGTGATACTATTAGCCCTTGTGGTACTGAATTGTGTATGGATCCTGAGTACTCTACCGATCGCCGTGTGACAGAACAACAATACGCAGCGTATGTTCAAGCTAATATGGAATTTGATATTGGTGAGATGGCAGCGTGGATGTCTGTAGGTTTACGTTATGAAGATACCAACGTTGATTCAACATCGTTAGTGCCTAACTACAACGAAGTGCAGTGGGTATCAACTAATGAATTCTCAGTT
This sequence comes from Alteromonas sp. 1_MG-2023, assembly GCF_030547075.1. Taxonomy (GTDB): domain Bacteria; phylum Pseudomonadota; class Gammaproteobacteria; order Enterobacterales; family Alteromonadaceae; genus Alteromonas. The sequence goes on from NZ_JAUOQH010000016.1 coordinate 40,667, forward strand.
ATTGATGACGGTGAAACCCAGTTTGTTTCGTTATCTGGTGGTTATGACCATATTCTTCCTGCAATCGACTTCAAATTAGAAGTGACGGAAGATTTGTTTACTCGTGCGTCTTACAGTAAAACCATTACACGCCCAGGATATTCAGATATTCAGGCTGGACTTACGGTGTCGCAAGGTGCTAGAGCGCAAGGTGGTGATGGTTCAGTGGGTAACCCTAGCCTACTGCCGTACGAATCATCAAACTTTGACCTAAGTACAGACTACTACTTCGGTGAAGGTAGTTATGTGTCTGTGGGTTACTTCTATAAGAACGTTGAAAACTTCATAGGCTCTTCGGTTTACACTGATACGCCTTATGATGTTTATACTCCCGTGGGCGGTGTGCGTTACGACGAAGCGTTAACAGCCCTTGGTAGCGATGCTGAGTTAGAAGATATTCGTCAGTACTTTATCGACCAAGGATATGCCGATGCAGATGGCATCATCACGGGTATTGAAGGTGAAGATCCGCTGTTAGAGTTTGATATTACGCAAAAAGTAAACTCTGATGACGATTACACGGTAGACGGTTTCGAGTTCGCGGTTCAGCACTTGTTTGGTGACAGTGGTTTTGGAACCTTGCTTAACTACACCATTGTGAATGGGGATGTTGAGTACGATGATTACGCCGTAAACGAGACACAATTCGTGTTACTCGGCTTAAGCGATACCGCTAACGCAGTACTGTTTTATGAAAACGAAGGTTGGGAAGTACGTGCCGCATGGAACTGGCGTGATAAGTTCCTAGCCGCAACGATTGACGGAAATGGCGGTGAAAACCCCACTTACGTTGAAGCTTACCATCAGTTAGATGTTAACGTTCGCTATCAAGTTTCTGAAAATTTAGAAGTGTTCGTTGAAGGTATCAATGTGACAGGTGAATACAAGCGTACGCATGGCCGTCACGAGAACATGGTGATTGGCGTGTATACCGCAGAGCCTCGTTACAACATAGGTGCTCGTTACAACTTCTAGTGTCCCTGATGTTGTAATGTTTGTGGAGCGTTGCTACAGGGATGTAGCAACGCTTTGCTTTTATAAGGTATTAATAAAAGCAACGGTGGCATATTTCGATAAGCTCTAGCTTTTAAATCTTAGAAGCTAGGCCTTAGAAGCTAAACATTAAAAGCTAAGCCTGAGAAACCACACCTTTAAATGAAGCGCTTTACTGTTAAGCTAAAGCAGTATCAAGACTATTCAAATAGCACGTTTGTGGAACTGCCTAAGTAAAATAATAGTCTTACAAGTATGAGTATAAGTTAGGAATTACGCGGAATGACATCACACCAAGGTGACCACGCTATTCGTTCTATTGTGATTGCTGGCGGCGGCGCGGCAGGGTGGTTAACGGCTGCTATTATTGCGGCTGAGCACAACTTACCTAACAACCCTCATCTAAACATTACTTTGGTTGAATCTCCCGATGTCAAAATTCTAGGCGTAGGGGAAGGTACTTGGCCTACCATGCGCGATACGTTGCGTAAAATTGGTATTGATGAAACCCACTTTCTACTTTCTTGTGACGCTTCTTTTAAGCAAGGCACCCGCTTTGTGAATTGGCGCAATGGTGGTGGTAACAGAAACAAAAACAGTAACGTTCACTGTAACGGCTACGGTAGTTGCGACGACGTATACGATCACCCTTTTGGGCTACCCGCAGGCTTCTTTGAAGCCGACATTGCAGCCTGGTTTCTGTTAAATCAAACGCCAGACACTTCATGCGCTAACGCAAGTGCAAGCTTCGCGAAGCAGTTTAGTACTCAGTCTGTTTTAAGTGACAATTATAAAGCACCAAAGCAGCTACAAACCCCTGCTTATGCGGCCGTAGCAAATTATGGCTATCACTTAAATGCGCATAAGTTTGCAGAGTTGCTAAAAAAACACAGTATTAATGTATTGGGCATCAACTACGTTCAGGCTCATATCGATAAGGTTATTACTGATAAAAACGACAATATCAGCGCATTGCAATGCAAAGTCGGTAGCAACAAGGCGGGTATCAAAGGTGTAGAGGGTAACCTGATAAAAGGCGATCTTTTCGTTGATTGCACAGGATTTGCGGCCAAATTAATCGGCGAGCATTACCAGCAAGGCCTAACATCGGTGTCGGATGGGCTTAAAAATGACACTGCTATGGCAGTGCAAGCCGCATACCGAGATGAAGAGGCTGACATTGCCTCGGTAACCCTTTCAACAGCCCATGACAATGGCTGGATTTGGGATATAGGCTTACCCAACCGCAAAGGGGTAGGGTGTGTGTATAGCAGCGAATTTTGCAGCGATGACAAAGCTGTTGCAACCTTAACCCAATATTTAAAGAACGACCCATCTATCGTTCCCATCGATGAAAGTGCTATTCGCAAAATATCCTTTACCCCGGGTTACAGAAAAAGCGCGTGGGTAAAAAACTGTGTGGCAGTAGGCACAGCTGCGGGGTTCGTCGAGCCCCTTGAAGCTTCAGCGTTAGTCATGGTTGAACTTTCAGCAAAATACATCGCCTCACAGTTACCGGAATATAGCAGTACTGTGCCTATCGTGGCCAAACAGTTTAACCAAAATTTCAGTCAGCGCTGGCAGCGAATTGTCGACTTTCTAAAGCTACACTACGTGATGAGCGGGCGAGATGACTCGCCCTATTGGCGTGAGATGTCTAAAATTTCCACGGCGTCGACAAACTCGCCTTCGGCCTCAACGCAACTCAGCGACTGGCTAGCGCAGTGGCAACGTAGGCCCATAGCAATAAATGACTTCATGTATGCTGAGGAGTTATTCCCGGCAGCAAGTTACATGTATGTTTTGTACGGAATGCAATCTGCCAATCAGGTGAAGCTTAATAGTGCGCGATATACTGCCGCGCAATTAAAAGCCGCGCAGGTTGCCGTACAGCAAAATTACAAACGAACGCAACAGCAGTTGGCGGCGCTTCCTACTAATCGGGAATTAATAAATGCGCTTCGTCAACAGGCAGGTATATAGGAACCCATATGGCAAACCATGCTCTACTTAATAATAATGAACACAAAGACCTAGCGGTTATACAAGGTTTTGGCGCTGAATTTGGTCATGATCAAATGTGTGTTCCGGTTTACCCTGCTGAAGTGCGCCATGCACAAGCTCACTACCCAATAGTGTTTGCCAAAGATGCAAACGGCGACTTTCAAATGGTGGCATTACTAGGCGTAGAACAAGGTGAAAACCTCTTTGTTGATGCTGGACAATGGCGCACATCTTATAAACCTCTTGTTATTGAAAAAGGCCCCTTCTTGATAGGCCGCAATACCCCAGTAAAAGGACAAGAAGATGTTTTGTCTATTTTCGTCGACTTAGACGACCCACGAGTACTGAATACAAAAAGCGACTCAGCATCACAGGTAAAAGAAAACGCCACGGCTGTATTTTTACCGCATGGTGGCAACACCGACTATATCGATAATATCGCAAACGTTTTAAGCACCATTCATGCTGGACATGAAGCACACAAAAATTTTGTAGATGCGTGTAATGCGCTAGGACTTATCGAGTCGTTCGTTATCGACATGGAGCTTGGTAGTACGGGTACACATCGATTATCAGGATTTTATACCATTAACGAAGAGAAGCTGAATGCTTTGGATGGTTCAGAAATCATTAAGTTGCATGAAAGTGGTCACTTACAAACTATTTATATGATGCTGGCATCTATGTCGCAGCTAAGACAAGTCATTGCGTATAAAAAAGCGGCGTTAGGCCAAGCTTAATGCTTGAGCCAGTCAACCGCTTGTGCGCTTAGATAAAGGAATACATTTGTCTTCGACATTAGATGTACTCAAAAATTGTCCGCAGCCTGAAGCCATACCCGCTTCGGTTACCTCCCGTGATGGTTTCAATTTGGTAGAAACATTAGCGCAATTAGATAAGCCCTATGTGCTACCTCAACTTGTTGCTAAATGGCCGGTAGTGCAGGCAGCGAAACAGTCTGATGCGGTATTGTGTGAATATTTAACTGAATTTGATAACCAGTCAGTGGTGGATACCCTCAAGCTTCCCGCGGGTGAGCAGGGGCGCATGTTCTACAATGCCGATATGTCAGGGTTTAATTTTACTCGCGCTCGCATGCCCTTTCGAACCGCGTTAGAAACGCTATTGAACTTAGCCGAACGTAAAGATCCGGAGTCGTTATATATAGGCTCTACTACGGTAGATACTTGTTTGCCTGGTTTTACTCAGTCGAACCCTATCGGTTTAGATTCTTTAGCGCCACTAGCGACATTATGGATTGGCAATAAAAGTAGAATAGCTGCCCACTACGACGCACCAGATAATCTAATTTGCGTGGCTGCAGGTAGGCGCCGTGTAACCTTGTTCCCTCCCGAACAGGTAGAAAATTTATACATAGGGCCACTGCATTTTACTCCAGCAGGGCAAGCCATCAGCATGGTGGATTTTGCCAAGCCAGATTTCACCGCCCACCCTAAATTTAAAGACGCATTACAGCATGCTTTGGTTATTGAACTTAACCCAGGAGATGCTTTGTATATTCCTTCTATGTGGTGGCATCACATTGAAGGTCAGGGCAGTCTTAACATGCTGGTTAACTTTTGGTGGCGCACAGTACCAAGTTATATTGGGCGTTCAGAAAACGTGTTGTACCACGCATTACTTACGTTAAAACAATTACCTAAAGCGCAGCGTAACGCATGGAAAGCGTTGTTAGACTTTTATGTATTTAGTGAAAACCCAGACAGATTTGACCATATGCCGCCCTCTAGGCAAGGCCCTCTGGGTGATATAGACGAAAAAACTTTACGCCAATTTAAGGCGTGGTTAGCAAACAATTTAAAGCACTAATTCTGAGGTATTTATGAGTATGTCTTCTTCTGGCCAGGCTTCTAATGAATCGGTTAAAAACCCAACTAAGAATACAGATAAAAAAAAGCAGCGAGTGGTTATTGCTGGCGGTGGTACCGCGGGTTGGATGGCGGCAGCAGCATTTACTCGCCTGCTAGGTAAGGAAATTGACGTTACCCTCATTGAAAGCTCAGATATTGGTACGGTAGGCGTGGGTGAAGCTACCATTCCTACACTGGTATTTTTCCACAAATTATTAAAAATTAGCGAACAAGAGTTTATGGCAGCAACCAACGCTACCTTCAAACTGGGCATTAATTTCGAAAATTGGAAGGCACTAGATCATGCCTATTTACACGCTTTTGGCGTGACAGGTAAAGATTGCTGGGCGGCAGGGTTTCAGCATTTTTGGATGCGCGGCTTAAAAGAAGGATTAGCGACGGACTTTGGAGATTACTGCTTAGAGCGCAAAGCGGCCGAAGCGAATAAGTTTGCTCACCTGCCTAACAACGGTTTGAACTATGCGTTTCATATGGATGCCACCAAATACGCCATGTTTTTGCGTAATATTGCAGAAAAAGAAGGCCTTACCCGAATCGATGCCACTATCACTGATGTGGCAGTGCGAGAAAACGACGGTTTTATTGAAAGCATTACCCTTAACAATGGCGATGTTGTAGAAGGTGATATTTTTATAGATTGCACCGGATTTCGTGGGCTGCTAATCGAAAAGGCGCTACATACAGGTTACGAGGATTGGTCCCATTGGCTACCGTGCGATCGCGCCGTTGCTGTGCAAACCGAATCGGTGTCTACCCCTGTTGCATTCACACGAAGTATTGCCCGCGAGGCAGGGTGGCAGTGGCGTATTCCATTACAAAATCGTGTGGGTAATGGCATGGTTTTTTGTAGTCAGTATTTATCGGAAGAGGAAGCCGTATCGACATTAATGGCTAATATCGAAGGTAAAGCAATTAACGACTCCAGAGTGATACATTTTAGAACCGGAAGACGCCGTAAACAGTGGAATCGCAACTGTTTAGCGTTAGGGCTCGCTAGTGGGTTTTTAGAGCCCTTAGAGTCTACTAGCATCCACCTTATTCAACAGAATATCGTGCGTTTCCTACGTATGTTCCCTGTCGATGGCATTGTTGAAGAAGATATTAATGAATTCAATAGCCAAGCTAATTTCGATATTGAACATATCCGCGACTTCATTATTCTGCACTACCATGTAACGGATAGAACCGATACGCCGTTTTGGCGTCATTGCCGTCAAATGGATATTCCAGATAGTCTAAGGCATCGTATTGAATTGTTTAAAAAGACAGGTCGCGTATTCCGTGAAGGCAGTGAGTTATTCGATGACTCATGGCAGCAGGTAATGATAGGGCAAGGCTTAATGCCACAAAGCTATCACCCTATTGTTGACACTATGAGTCGGCAGGAATTAGAAATATTACTTAATGGCATTCGTCAAAATATCACCCGTGCGGTTGATAAACTTCCTCCGCATAAAGATTATCTATCACGGTATTGTTCTTAGAAGCAATAAATGGAACCAAGTGAGATATTAAAGACCTTACTTATGGTGCAAGTCATGCAAGTCATGCAAGTCATGTAGGAAGTCGCGATGATAGTGATTTACTCCACCGTCACCAATCTATGATTACGTATGACAAGGTGATGACAGGGCGTGACACAAAGCCTTTCGCTCACTAAATTCAAAAAATGGAGTGTTCTATGAGCATGCAAGATATAGCATTTGCTGCAAAACAATTAAGCCGAAGCCACCATAGTGGTGTGTTAGGAACCCATTCCACGTCAATGCCAGGCTATCCCTTTGGCTCAGTAGTGCCTTATTACCTCACTCCTGCTGGTGATGCCATTATTTATATTAGTGATATTGCACTGCATACACGCAATATAAAAGCGAACGATAAAGTCAGCCTAACCATATTTGATGCCGGTGAAGACGACTCCCAAGCGAATGGGCGTGTGACCATTATGGGTAACGCAGAAATTGCTAATTCTGTTGAAGTAAAAGCCCAATATCTTCGATTGTTTCCGCAAGCTAAAGGCTATGAGAAAACACACGATTTTAATTTTTACGCTATTCGGGCCGAACGGGTGCGTTTTATAGGCGGTTTTGGAAAAATCCATTGGATAGATAAAGCACATTGGCAGGTGGGTGAACAAGAGTGGCATGGGTCACCTGAGGGCATGATCACCCATATGAATGAAGACCATCAAGATGCCATGCAGCTTATTTTACAGCATAAAGTAGGGGTGACGGTTGAGCATCCCATCATGCATAGTGCGTTTCCTGAAGGTATCCATTGTGGGAGTGAAGAGGCAACATGGTTCATCCCATTTGAAACAACCTGTGAAACTTCTACCGATGTGAGAAAAGCATTAGTGAAACTCACTAATGATGCGCGGGGCGCCTTGAATGTGCCCAAAGCGAGTTAACTAAACCATATTCTATAGTGCACGCTGTAACGTTAATATTCAGTATTAAAAACCTCGTTATTAACGTTGCAGCTCTAGCTTTTCAACTTGAGCCTTCCGACATAAGTCTCTTCGCTTTAACGCTCAGCGTTAATAGTCCGCTTTTTGACTAGGCCAGTACAGTGAATAAGCCAATACAAAAGCTAGCCCAAAGAGCCAAATTTCTGGCTAATCTCTTCAAGTGTCAATGACTACACTGACTTAATATCTTCTCTTCACTGATAGCGTCCACAGATAAGTATATTCACCATACTCGCTTGTGTGAATAAAATGTAAACTTATCCTATTTTACTACGTGAAAGGATATGAAAGCGCTTACATAAAATGCTACACTCGGCGTCTTACAAAGTAGTCCGGCCCAATTGGTAGCGATTTATCTTTCGACAGAAATGCACAATATAGTCGCTTATAATGGGCTCTTAAAACGGCCTCTTTAAGTAGCCTCTTAAATTGTGTGTTAACGAAGGTTGGTCTCTACGCATTTTTACACACTCCCTTGGGAGTATGTTTGCCTATTCACCTAGGCTTACCGCGGGCGGCGCTGATATATTAATTCGAATAAGGTTTGGTACACATGGATATTCTAGCCCAATCAGGCTCTCCCTTTATGCAATCAGATTTCACCATTGGTGTGGCTACATCGTCGTTTCAAATTGAAGGCGATGCAGAAAATCGAGAGCCGAGTATTTGGGATACCTTTTGTAATACGCCAGGCAAGATTGCTGATAACAGTCATGGGCTAGTTGCATGTGATCATGTCAATCGGTTAGAAGAAGATTTGGCTATTATTGATTCGTTAAATGTAGACGCGTATCGATTTTCTATCAGCTGGCCTCGTATTATCAAAAAAGACGGGTCGGTGAATCAACAAGGTCTCGATTTCTACTTAGCTTTACTAGCGAAGTTAAAGCAAAACAACATAAAGCCTTACGTCACGCTATATCACTGGGATTTACCTCAGTATCTAGAAGATGATGGCGGCTGGTTAAATAGAGATACGGCCTACGCCTTTGAAAAATATGTAGATGTAGTAAGCAAAGCATTCGGCGACAAGGTTTTCTCCTATGCCACCTTAAACGAACCATTTTGTAGTGCCTATTTGGGTTACGAAATAGGCATGCATGCCCCTGGCTTGGTGGGCAAAGAATACGGTAAAAAAGCAATACACCATTTGCTATTAGCTCATGGTTTGGCCATGCGGGTATTGCGCAAAAATGCACCAAATATAGAATCGGGTGTGGTGCTCAACTTTACGCCTTTCTATGCTAACTCTTCTGATGAAAAAGACATCCGTGCTACAAAACTGGCTCATGACCATCACAATGATTGGTATATAAAGCCTTTAATGCATGGGTGTTATCCAGCACTAATCGATGAAATACCTGCCGCGCATCGCCCCGATATACACGCTGGGGATATGGATATTATTGCCGAAAAAATAGATTACTTAGGTGTTAATTACTACACTCGGGCAAAAGTTACTGATGATGGCTCTGAAGACCCTTGTCAGCTGCCAGCCCCAGAGGGAAGCGAAACTACTGCAATGGGCTGGGAAGTTTACCCGCAAGGACTAACAGACTTATTGTTACAACTGCACAATGACTATAGTTTGCCGCCGCTGATTATCACCGAAAATGGGCTAGCCAGTGATGATACATTAGCGCCAGATGGCACCGTGAACGACGAGCAACGCATTCGATACTTAACTACCCATTTGAAAGCGGTTGCTGATGCCATTGAAGCTGGGGTGAATATAACCGGCTATTTTGTGTGGAGCTTGTTAGATAACTTTGAATGGTCGCTTGGTTACGAAAAGCGCTTCGGCATTGTTTACGTCGACTACCAAACACAACAACGTACGTTAAAAGCCAGCGCATTAAAGCTTCAACAATTACTTGGAAAAAGACAAGATAGTATAAAGAAACCTGGCGAAGTAAATGCAACCGAGCAAATCACTGCCGAGTAAATAGGTGTGAAAAGTAAAAAATAATAACGATAACGGTGAAGCCAATGGTAAGTGCAAAGGAAAAAATTGCCTACGGGTTAGGCGATACGGCAAGCAATTTTATATTTCAAACTGTCATGCTGTTTTTGACATTTTATTATACTGACGTTGTTGGAATATCTGCAGCAGCAGTAGGTAGCATGTTCTTACTGGTACGGGTATTTGATGCCGTCACCGACCCCTTGATGGGCTCGCTAGCGGATAGAACCAAAACCCGATGGGGCGCCTATCGGCCTTATTTGTTATGGCTAGCCTTACCTTTTGCGCTATGCAGCGTGCTGGCGTTTACCTCGCCAGAATGGCTTACCGAAGACGGTAAGCTCTATTATGCATTTATCACTTATGCCTTGTTGATGATCATGTATACCGCCATCAACATTCCTTATTCTGCATTAGGCGGCGTGTTAAGTGCCGACGCCTCAGAACGAGTATCAATACAATCTTACCGGTTTGTTTTCGCTATGGGCGGCGGTTTGCTGGTGACGTCGTTTATGCTGCCATTAGTTGATTACCTAGGTGATGGCAACGAAGCCCTAGGGTATCAGCGGGCCATGATAGTCATGAGTGCGGTAGGCATGGTGTTATTTTTACTCTGTTTTGCTGGCACCAAAGAGCGTGTTAAGCCTGCGAATGAAACTCCCGCACCTTATAAAACTCAGTTAGCCGCTATCTGGCAGAACGATCAGTGCCGTGTACTTTGCGTAGTGGCCATTGTGCTATTAACTGGCATGGTCATGCGTAATACCTTAGCGCTGTACTACGTGAAATACGTATTGCAGCGTCCTGAATCGGCAACGCTGTTTGTAACTGCTGGTATGGTGGGCAGTATTATTGGGTGTGCATTGGCCAATCCGGTCACCAAACGATTCTGTAAAATTAAGGTATACACGTGGCTTCAACTTGCCAGCGCCGCTGTGTGCCTTGTCAACTTTTTTGTACCTTATAACGCATGGTTCGCGGCTATTGCATTGCACTTTCTGTGGGGGCTTTTGTTGCAAATGGCTACGCCATTGCTGTGGGCAAAAATAGCTGACGTGGTGGATTATGGTGAAGACAAAACCGGCCTTCGCATGACAGGGTTAACCTATTCAACTGTGGTGTTCTTTATTAAAGTTGGGTTGGCCTTAGGGGGAGCATTAGCTGGCTGGCTATTGGCATCAGTTAATTATCAACCTGATTCATTTTCACCGGATGTGGCTAAAGGTATAGTGGCGTTATTTTGTATTGGGCCCGCAATTGCATCAATAGGTGTTGCGATTATTATGCGCTGGTATACATTAGATAATCAAAAAATGACGGCAATTCAGCAGCGACTTGGATTGGCCGCCAGCGATGCGTAGCTCGCACCGTAATTTATAAGTTCGCACAGCAAGGATATCGCAGCGCGTACGCGCGCCGTTAATGCTCTATGGTAACAATTAAGCAAGTCAGTGAATTAGCCGGCGTGTCGTCAGCTACCGTATCTCGGGTTATCAACGACACAGATACCGTAAAAGAAAAAACCCGCCAACAAGTGCTTGATGCCATGGAGAAGCTTGGTTATCGACACAATGTAATAGCGGCTTCTCTTGCATCTAATAAAACTCACACCGTTGGGTATGTTGTACCTGAATTACATGGTTCATTCTTTGGCGCTATGATGGCTGGCTCGGAAAAAATCCTTAGGCAAGCCAAAAAGCATATGTTTGTGGTCACCGGGCACAGTGACGAAGCGTTAGAGAAAAAAGAGATTGAAGCCTTATTAAGCCGTCGCTGCGACGCGCTTATTTTGCACGTTGAAGCGGTAAGTGACGATTACCTTATCGACCTTGCCAGCCAAGATGTTCCTATTGTTGTTGTGAATCGTTACATAGAAGCTATTGGCGAAAAATGTATTAGCCTAGACAACGTTTTAGGCGGGTACTTAGCCACTAAACACCTTATCGATTTGGGTCATACCCAAATTGCCTATGCAGCTGGTGCATTGTTTAAAGCTGATGGTATTAACCGTTTAACCGGGCATAAAAAAGCTTTAGAAGAAGCAAGGTTTCATTTTGATGAAGACACCGTTGCAGAAGGTAATTTCCAAGCCTTTTCAGGCGAAAAATGTGTTGATGAATTGCTAGAAAGAAATGTGAATTTCAGCGCCATAGCCTGTGCTAATGATGAAATGGCATCAGGTGCTATTAATGCGCTTAGAAAGCACGGGAAACGGGTACCAGAAGACATATCCGTGATTGGCTTCGATAATGTTGATTTTGCGAGTTATTTAACCCCAAAACTCACCACCGTTAATTACCCTGTACGTGATATTGGTGCCATGGCTGCCCGCTGGATTTTAAATCAAGCGTACGGAGATTCGAAAATGACCATGGAACACATTCTATCCCCCAAATTAATTATCAGAGGTACCACGAGAGAGTGTGAGTAAATTCATCCGACGACGAAGGATGACCTGTCACTTTTTTCTGTTATTCTAAATCAAATTCTAATAATAAATCGGTAACTCTATGTTCGTTTCTCGCAGTAAGTACTTAGAAAAAGAGTCTCAAGCCTCTAAACTTGAAGGTCGCTATCAAGCTGCTTTGGATAAAATATCTGCATTGGAATCTGAAAATGCACAGCTAAACCAGCAAGTTGCCGATTTAACTCAAGCTGCTAAACACAAACAAGATGACGTGGTTACTCGTTGCTTGGTTAACGCTTTCAATCAAGTTGAAGGAATTAGAGAAACCGTCTTAGGCTCCTACCAAAAAATTAGTTCCGAAAACCAATCCATATCAGATATCAATGTATTGTTTGAAGAGTCTTCTCAGGTACTAAGTAAAATCGTGAAAGACATGAGTGGCTTAAATACCCAAATGGTAAGCATGAGCGAGCGTATTTCAGGGTTATCCACAACGGCAGATAATATTAATAAATTTGTTTCTACCATTACCAGTATATCCGACCAAACCAACCTACTGGCATTAAATGCTGCGATTGAAGCTGCTCGAGCGGGTGATGCTGGCCGTGGCTTCAGCGTAGTGGCCGATGAAGTGCGTGCATTGGCGACAGAAACGAATAAATCTGCCACCGAAGTATCTGAATTAGTTAATGATATTATTCAGTCTACGGCTAAAGCGGTTTCGGGCGTTAACGAACTCAGAGGTAATAACGAAGAGTTGGAAGAGGGAATTAGTACTCTTAATAGCGGTTATGAAACCATGGTTTCTCACTGCGACAGCATGAAATCTACAATAAGTGAAGGATCGCTAACTGCCTTTATTCAAACCGTTAAGCTCGATCATGTGGTGTGGAAATCGGATATTTACGCGGTTTTATTTGGTTATAGCGATAAAAAAGCAAATGAATTTGCTGATCATGCAAGTTGCAGATTAGGCCTGTGGTACAGCGAAAATAAGGGTACTAGTATTGGTAAATCTGCCGCCTTTAGGGAATTAGAAACACCTCATGCTGCAGTTCATCGTGCAGGTGTTGCGGCTATCAGTGCAAAAGTCGAGGGCGATACTTATACGTTGGAATCTAAAATCACTGAGATGGAACGGGCAAGTGAAAAAGTGATGATTTTACTAGATAGAATATCTAGCTAACCGTCGTCTTTGTAGAGTTTTAGTTTTTTCATCTTTTAACCCTGAGTTTTACGCGTTTCCCTTGTTGCTTCTTACAGATGAAATTTATTTCTTTTACTACTTTAGTATGCATTTTGGCAGCAATGTTCTACGCTTCTAAATACTAGCTAGGAATAGATTTTTTCCTACCCACTGTTTTTAAAGCCGCTATTTTAATGGATGTTATTAGTGAAGAAAAACCAATCTTTCACTCAGCGTGAATACAAATTTCCACCCCATTATCGCCTGATATCTTCTACCGATAAACGTGGCGTTATACGCCATTGTAATGATGAGTTCGTAGAGGCTAGCGGTTATGAAAGGGAGGATCTAATCGGTAAAAACCACAACGTCATTAGGCATCCCGATATGCCATCTAGCGTATTTAAGGAAATGTGGCGTACACTTGAGTCTGGAGATAGTTGGGTAGGGCTGGTTAAAAATCGTAGAGAAAATGGTGATCATTATTGGGTATCGGCATTTGTAACACCTATTTACGAAGAAGGTTCAGTCGTTGGCTACGAGTCGGTAAGAGTGCCCGCTACAGACGAAAAAATTGCGCGAGCATCGGCTATGTATGAAAGGCTTTCTGCCGGCAAACCACCAATACCTTTTTCTACAAAACTTAGCCAAGCAGTCTCGCCAATGTTACCTACGATAGTAGTCAGTTTATTATTGCTGGTGGCAATTGGGTTCACTGGGGGTTTAATACCACTGGGCATTACGTTTGTTGCACTAACCATTATGACATGTTGGCAGTGGGCTAAGAATCGAAGTTATTGGCAGAAGTTTCTTTTGCTTAGCCCCGCAAGCTACAGTAATGGGTTAGTTGCCCAAACCTACTATGACGATGTTGACTACATTGCCCAAGCCAAGCTTGCTTTAGGGTGCGAACTAGCTCGTACCCGCACCGCACTAGCGCGTATTCAAGATGCGTCGAATGAATTAGAAGATATATCTGGTACAACACATAGCCAGGCACAGCTAACGAGCAAAACCATTATTCAGCAAAATCTTGCTACCCAGCAAATAGCCACCGCAATAACTCAAATGAGTCAGGCTATTCAGGAAGTCGCTGAACGGGTTGAAAGCAATGCGATGAGTGCTAAAACCGCCGCTACCAACGTACAGATGGGGAACGACAAGGCCGAAGAAGCGATGCAGGCCATACTGTCGCTCAAAAGTGCGGTAGAATCTATTTCAGATACCGTTACAGAGCTTGCTCAATCGACCAGTGATATTGGTGAGGCAGCGAGCATCATTTCTAGCATTGCCGATCAAACCAACCTTCTTGCGTTAAATGCAGCGATAGAAGCCGCACGTGCTGGCGAGCAAGGTAGAGGCTTTGCCGTTGTAGCTGACGAGGTACGCACTCTCGCATCTAAAACCCGAGTATCTACTGATAAAATTCACAACATTATTCAAGAACTTGTTGATAGAACAGAACGCGCGGTAAGAGTGTCGTCGGAAGGCTTGGTTTCAGCAGAACATGGCAGTGCCATTGTGGAAGAAACCAGAGGCGCGCTACAAGAAATTAATAATGCGGTTAGTGGTATAGCCTCTGCCACGGTTGAAATGTCTTCAGCGGTTGAACAGCAAAGCACTGTGGCCGAACATATAAACCAGCAACTTGTTGATGTCTCTGCTAGCGCAGAAGAAACTCAAAAATCGTCTGAAGCATCGCTTAAAGTAAGCCATGACCTACGTGATACGGTTAACCAAGTGAATGGCTTAATTACGCGCTTTAATACAGATAAGCGAACGAGTTAACTATTATTTAATCATGTTACAGCGTAACGGCTCTTATGTAGAACGTGCTTCATGTGAAGCTGGTTCTACATCAAGGTTGCCGCGCTTCAACCTATACGTTTTAGCCTATCCGTTGGCTTTAAGCTTTACGACTTCGGCGGTTTCATCCTCCAACACGCTTTGCGCAGTCGCGCCTTTAAATATTTTACTCACCTTTTCCTTATTCTTAGACAGCATAATAGTGAGTTCTTCAATAAGGCTATCATCAATACCTAAGCCTTTTGCTTGAATATATTCAGCGAGGTTATCAGCAGCGTCCAGCATCTTATCGTATTGGTCTGCTTCTTTTTTATCGGTAGTTACCAATTTTTCTACCCCTTTGTGCGTAACAACATACTGTGTGGTAATGGCCATGGTAGGTCCCCTTAAATAAATAGACAACAAAACTGTACATTATATAACTGGATAAATAAACAGTATTTGCAGTTTTTTGATTTTATTTTTCTACAACTTAAGTATAGTGACCAAGTACGCTTAGATATATTTTAAGAACGTACGTTGGAAAACAGCTTTCACATCGCCACGTCTATATTCAAAAATTTACCGGCTTCGTTCACATTGGTTACCGTTTTTAGCTAACAACACAGCCACGAAGAACAGTAAATTTATCACTAGGCACAAGAATCTTTCTTGCTAGAGCGTGAAATCGAGTGCCGAAAATCGGCGTGATTTAGGTGACTTAGATACGAAGAGGATGTAATGAATTCTTCCATTGAGCGAGATATTCGCACTATTCAATCGATAGAAGCTGTTCCACATATAATGAAAATGTTGTCCGATGTGACTGGCCTTCGCTTTATTTGTGTCGCCCGCGTAACAGAAGATAATTGGACCATGTGCGCTGTGCTCGACCAGGTAAACTTTAATTTAATACCTGGCGATGAACTCGATATCAAAACTACCTTCTGTAACCAAGTTAGAAAATCCACTAAAGCAATAATGATTGAGCACGCTAAAGAAGATACCGTATATCGCGAAAGCGAAATACCTATCATGTATGGCTTCGAGAGTTACTTTTCTTACCCCATTTACAATAAAAACGGTGACTTTTTCGGTACGCTTTGTGGCTTAGATCCGCTTCCAACCATTTTGAAAACAGAGAAAATCAAAAACCAAATTAAGTCTTTTGCTGAATTGATTTCAAGACAAATGGAAGTTGATGATCGCCTAACGGCAGCTGAAACTAATTTAGTTAGTGAACAAGCTTCAGCAAAACTGCGTGAACAATACATTGCCATTTTAGGGCATGATTTAAGAACGCCTTTGTCAGCGCTAAAAATGGGCGTAGATTTCTTAGTAGATCATGTAAGCGATGCAACATCGCAAAAAGTACTGACCCGAATGGACAATAGTGCAAAGCGCATGACCCGACTTATTAGCGACGTGATGGATTTTACGCACGGGCAAATGGGGAAGGGAATTCAATTAAATGTTAAGCCACTGAGTCATTTAGATGAAGTACTGCTGCACACAGTATCTGAGCTAGCTAGCCTACATTTTGAGCGAGACATACAAGCAGATATTAATATAACGGGCACGTTTGCCTGTGATGCAGAGCGTGTTAGTCAATTACTCTCTAATTTGCTGATTAACGCCATTGTGCACGGTGACAGCACCAAACCTATAAATGTCATAGCAAAGGTTCAAGAAAGTATCCTTTGTTTGAGTGTCGCTAACGGCGGTACGCCAATTGGTTCAGATATGATTGATAAACTGTTTCACCCTTTTTGGCGAGACGAAAAAAACAAACAGACTGGTGGTTTGGGGTTAGGTTTATTTATTGCGTCTCAAATTGCGGAAGCACACCGTGGCACATTAATGGTTTGCTCTGACGAAAATGAAACGAAATTTACCTTTGAAGCAAGGTTATTATAGCAAAGCGTGCCGCTTTGCTATTTTTAACCCTTTAGATTTCTACTTTTCAAAATAAGCTTATCTTGCTCAATTCCTAGGTTTTTTGCCCTTCATCTAAGTACCAAGTATTTATCCGATGATTAATGCTTGTACAAAACTTGGCGTATGCGTATAATGCGCGCCCTTACAGCCACCCTAACTAGGTTCCTTGTCTCTATACAGTCTGGCTGTACTGTCGAGGCTACAACCGTAAGGAGCAATAATGCGTCATTACGAAATCGTATTTATGGTTCACCCTGATCAGAGTGAACAAGTACCTGGTATGATCGAACGTTATACCACTATTCTTAAGCAAAACGATGGTCAGATTCATCGTTTAGAAGATTGGGGCCGTCGTCAATTGGCATACCCAATTGAAAAGCTGCACAAAGCCCACTATGTATTGATCAATGCTGAAGCGACTGCTGAAGCTGTTGACGAGCTGGAAAATGCTTTCCGCTACAACGACGTTATCTTACGTAACATGGTAATGCGCACTAAAAACGCTGTAACCGAGCCTTCTCCTATGACTAAAGAAGAGCGTCGTGAGCGTCGTGACGATTCTGCACCTCGTACAGAGCGCGCAGAAAGAAGACCTGAATCCACTGAAGATAACGCTTAAGGAGATCACCCATGGCTCGTTTTTTCAGACGTCGTAAATTCTGCCGTTTCACTGCAGATGGTGTGACTGAAATCGATTATAAAGATATCGCTACTCTTAAGAATTATATCACAGAGAGCGGTAAGATTGTCCCTAGCCGTATCACTGGTACAAGCGCAAAATATCAGCGTCAGCTGTCTTCTGCGATTAAGCGCGCACGTTTTCTTGCGTTGCTTCCGTACACTGATTCACACAAGTAATTTGGCGTAATTAAGGGGTAGTTAAGATGAACATCATCCTACTAGATAAAGTCGCCAATCTTGGCGGTCTGGGCGACCAAGTAGCTGTTAAAGCTGGTTACGCTCGTAATTTCCTGTTTCCACAGGGTAAAGCAGTTCCTGCAACTAAAGCGAACGTTGAAAAGTTTGAAGCACGTCGTGCTGAACTTGAAGCGAAAATCGCTGAGCAGCTTGATGCTGCTAATGCACGTGCTGAAAAACTAAATGAACTTGCAGAAGTAACTCTTGCGGCGCCAGCTGGCGACGAAGGTAAACTTTTCGGTTCTATCGGTACGCGTGACATTGCTGATGCAATCACTGCAGCTGGTGTTGAAGTAGCTAAAGCGGAAGTTAAACTTCCTACTGGCACACTTCGCGACACTGGCGAATATGACATCGACTTACAACTTCATTCTGATGTAACCACTTCTATTAAAGTGATCATCATTGCTGAAGCATAAGCGCTGACGTATACGAAAAAACCGCTCTTATGAGCGGTTTTTTTATGTCTAAAATTTTTTATAGGCTGAAGTTTCCCGTTTTAGTATTTAAACGCTACTTTTCATGCTTCTTCACAATACGGGCGCACTTTTCACGCCATTCATCATCAATAGTCGTTAAATTTACCAGCTTAGCGGCCAACGCGGCATCGGTTTTAGTATGTGCGCATTGCATGAGAGTTTGTACATTAACGGTGTTCTCATCTCTACTCACAAGCTCTACCGTATCGCCCACGTTAATCACACCAGTTTCTAATACGCGATAGTACCATCCGGTAATGCCTCGCTCGCCTACAAACCTATCTAGGTTTGGAATATTGAAGCGCTGGGATATTTTACTGCATGGTGCTCTGGGTGCACTAACTTGCAATACAACTTCACCGAACTTCCATACGTCACCAATATACACGGTGGCGTCATCCATGCCATCTACACTAATGTTTTCACCAATAGTGCCAGGCGCAAATTCGCCGTCTGGAAAATGCTTTCGTAATGTGAAGTAATGAAGGGGGCTAAATTGATGCAAAACCTTTTCAGGGCCGCCATGAAGTTTTTTATTAGACTGTTGATCTTCATCGGTGGAATCAAGGTGAACCGTTAGCTGCGTAACGGCGCTTTTTACAATACTACTTGGTGCGCCGCGTGGACCAAGCGGATGGGGCTGGCCTGCGAATAACGCGTCAACTTTTAAGGGTGAAGGCATACAAACTCCAAAAATAAGTTTTGCTAATTTAAACCTTTATCACATAGGGTACGACTAACCTTTCAACAATAACAAGACGGTAAGCCGAAAATGTCGAAAAAAGTGGTTTACAGGAAAACAATGAGATTGTCATGGAGCGTACTCTAGCACAGGTTACTAACCTGACTACTGACGATAAAAGCCAGAGCGAAGCTTCGGTTATTCTCGCAGCACAGCAGGGAGATAAGGTGGCGTATAAAACCCTTTATCACACCCATGTGGGGCGGGTTTACGCACTGTGTTTCCGGTTAACTGGCGATCGTGGTCTTGCAGAAGACGCCACGCAAGAAGTGTTT
Organism: Alteromonas sp. 1_MG-2023; assembly: GCF_030547075.1. Taxonomy (GTDB): domain Bacteria; phylum Pseudomonadota; class Gammaproteobacteria; order Enterobacterales; family Alteromonadaceae; genus Alteromonas. The sequence goes on from NZ_JAUOQH010000016.1 coordinate 59,758, forward strand.
ATTCAGTTGTGGTCGAAACTTGATAGGTTCGACGGACAAAGTCAGTTTTCTACCTGGTTACATAGTGTTTCTGCGAATGTCACTGTGTCTTATTTGCGAAAACAACGTAATTGGGTACAGCGTATGTTTAATATCGAATCTAGCCCGGCGATGGACATGCCAGCCGCTGCCGACAGTAGTCAAATAGATTTAGAAGCTTTAGTCGTCCGGTTGCCACAAAGAGCAAGAATGGTATTCGTATTACACGCGATTGAAGGGTATAGGCACGAAGAAATTGCCACAATGTTAGATATGGCGGTGGGGACCAGTAAAGCACAATTTCACCGAGCCAAACAACTGCTTAAAACGTGGATGGGGTGTGAAGATGACGAAATTTGATAAGACCTTGGACGCTGAAATTCAACGCTTGCCACAGCGCCGTGAGCCAGAAAGAGACTTATGGCGGGGTATTGAGCTTTCATTGCATTCAAAGGATTCCAAGGTACAAAACAAGGAAGAGAATAGCGTTGCTCAGGTATCCATTGCACCTTGGCTAGCAATGGCAGCAAGTATCATGCTAGTGAGTGTTATCTGGATTTATTCACCTGCTTTTACCTCAGGAGAAGGTGACTCTGATAGCACCAAGTTAACAGGAATAAATTCAGAGCAACCAGGTTCGCGGCAAGCCAACCCACCGCAATCAACTCCAAAGCAGTCAAAGCTTGCAGGCTATGCGCTGGTAGATGCGCTTAGTCAGCAACAAAACGAGCAAATGACAGCCCTTCTGGCAAGCTATGATAAAACACCAGAATTGAGCGAAAATTGGCAAGCCCAATTAGAAGAGTTAGATGATGCGGCCGGCGTAATTAGGGCAGCATTAAAAGATGATCCGAGTAATCGGGCATTACTTAAAATGCTACAACACGTATACCAACAGCAAATAACGTTAATTGAGCGAGTGCACGCGCCCAAATGGCAACAAATTTAAGGAATTATATTATGACCACAATACGCAAAACCTTGGCTAGTGTACTTTTTCATGGCGTGCTTATTAGCAGCTCACTATTGGCAGTATCAGCCCATGCAGGCGAGAAAATTGACCGTATGCTCGATGCCCCTAACAATGCAAAAATTGATATTGAACACGTTAATGGGGATGCTGAAATTAGAGGATGGGATAAGCCTCAGGTTCAGGTTACCGGAGAGCTTGGTGAAAACACGGAAGAATTTATCTTTGAGCAGCGGGGCAATGTCATTGTTATCCATGTAGAAGTGGAGAGAAGCGGGATGGATTGGTGGAAAAATAAAAGCAAAGTGAAAGGCGACGATCTGGTTATTTTTGTGCCGAAAACCAGCGATGTTAATTACACCGCGGTGAATGCAGACGTTGAAATAAGCGATATTACCCAAGGCGTTAATGTAGAAGTGGTGAATGGTGATGTGCTTATTAGCGATGTTGCAGACCGAGTTAAAGTTGAGTCGGTTAATGGCGATATTACGCTAAAAAACGTGAAGGGTAGACTGGATATTGAAACCGTAAATGGTGATGTAGAAGCTGCGCATTCAGGCCAAGAAGATGTATCTTTTGTAGCGGTTAATGGCGACTTGAAACTTGCCTCTACTAGCCCTGATGTAACGGTTGAAACGGTAAATGGCGGTATAGACCTCAAGCTAGAGAAAATAGACTCGCTAAGTGTGACTACGGTAAATGGAACAACTAACGCCCGCATGTATTTGAATAAAAATGGGCGATTGAACGCCAACTCAGTAGGCGGCGAACTGCATTTTAGTTTTCAACCTGAGGTCGCTGCCCAGTTTGATATTGAAACTCACGCCGGCGGAAAGATTACTAATAACGTGAGTAGCGATGAAGCTAAGAAACCTAAATACGGCCCAAGTAGCTGGCTACGATTTATCAACAACGATGGCTCTGCCAATGTTGATATCTCTACCGTTAATGGGCGAATTACAATTGATGCTCAATAGCAGCATGAAAGTGTAAGTTAATAAAGGTTATAAATAATGGGGGCATAGCCAAAGCGCGCTTTGTTTAATTAGCGCTTTAACATGCAACAGGCGCTTTGACATGAAAAAGCGGCTCTAGCTTGAAAAAGACGCTATAGCCCCCATATAGTAATTAAGCAACGACAGATTACTATTGCATTGCTGCAACGTCAGGTGGTGCTACATCGTCAGGTGGTGCTACATCACTTAACAGGCCAGTAATCTGTCTACCGCAGTTTTGTGTCTATTTACCCCACGCTTATGAACATAACGCCTATACCCGCGTCAGAATAGCTAAGTCAATATCCGCAAATAGCGCTAAATAATCAATAATTAGGGAAAGAGCTTTGAATATTCTTAGCCATTTTAAGCGTTTTTGGCGCTTTCACGGCCTCATTGCCGGCGCAATAAGTGTCAGTGTATTAACACTAGGATGCGCAGTAAAAGATCCTGCCTTCTTTGAAGGAACTTGGGTGGTGACAGAAGCCTACCAGCCAGGTATTTCAGCACAAAGTGAATCAGAAGCTGACGAGATGTTAGGTAGTTCGTTAGTCTATCGGTCAGACGGTGCACACTTAAATCAGCAAGCCTGTTTGTCACCTGAGTATTCCGAGAAGAAAATTGATGTAGCTGAAGTCGCCTTAAGTTTCAAAATTGACAGTGATTTACTTGGCTTTGATGATGGGAAGGTAACCCAAGTAGAACTTGTCTGTGAGAACGGAGCGCAAGAACTAGGTTCAGTATTGTTGTATCAAGAGCATAGTGTGGCGTACACGGTTTTTGATGGCACTTTTTTTCGTATTGAAAAAACTCTCTAAATTAACCTTTGAGTTTACCATTGTAGATTACCGTTTTTGGGGTAGCGTAGTTATGCGAGCCCTTACAAGACAAGCACTTCATTAAAATCTGTGTTCTCCTGCAAGGTTATTTAATACGACTAACCTTCATTTATGCTCTTATCCTCATTGTTCAACGTTGCGCAAAAGCGCATAATAGTGGGCCGTGCTTCAAGTAAATAGAGTAGGTAGTGTAAGTGGTATCCCCTCCAAAAGGCGATAATAGTGTAGAGAAGTTGAAAGTTCCCCCTCATAGTATTGAGGCTGAACAGTCTGTTCTTGGCAGTATGCTTATTGATCCAGAAAGTTGGGATAAAGTGGCGGAAGTCGTTACTGATACTGACTTTTACAATCGCTCTCACCAAACTATTTTTAGTGCTATTACTCGGTTACTGAACCGAAGTGCTCCGGTCGATCTTATCACCGTATCGGAAGAGCTTGAAAAGCATGATGAACTTGAAAATGCTGGCGGCTTCGCTTATCTCGGTGAATTAGCTAAAAATACGCCTAGTTCGGCAAACGTAAAGTCTTATGCACAAATTATCAGTGAACGTGCTATTACCCGTGAGCTTATTGGTGTAGCTCATGAGATTGCCGAAGTAGGGTATAACCCTGAAGGCCGCGACAGCGCGGATATCTTAGACTTAGCAGAAAGCAAAGTATTTGAAATTGCAGAACGCCGCACAGGTGAAAATGAAGGCCCTCGGGATGTAGAGGCAGTACTAGGTAAAACCATCGACCGTCTTGAAGTTTTGGTTAAAACCAATAAAGAAGTAACCGGTGTGACTACTGGCTTCACAGATTTAGATAAAAAGACCAGTGGTCTTCAACCTTCAGACTTAATTATTGTTGCTGCTCGTCCTTCAATGGGTAAAACCACGTTTGCCATGAACCTGGTCGAAAACGCCATGATGTCCGAAGAAAAGCCCGTATTAGTATTCAGTTTAGAGATGCCCTCTGAACAGATTATGATGCGTATGTTGGCGTCACTTAGTCGTGTTGATCAAACCAAAATTCGTACAGCTCAGCTAGATGACGAAGATTGGGCACGTATCTCAAACACGATGGCAATGTTGAAAGACAAAGACAGGCTGTTTGTTGATGATTCATCTGGTCTTACGCCAATGGATGTGAGAAGCCGAGCCAGAAAGCTGGCCCGTGAGCGTGGCGGCATTAGCTTAATCATGATTGATTACCTTCAACTTATGCGCGTACCGTCATTGAGTGACAATAGAACCTTGGAGATTGCTGAAATCTCCCGTTCACTTAAGGCGTTAGCAAAAGAGTTAGAAGTGCCTGTGGTTGCCCTGTCACAACTTAACCGAAGCCTAGAGCAACGGGCCGATAAACGACCTGTAAACTCAGATTTGCGTGAATCGGGCTCTATCGAGCAGGATGCCGACCTTATTATGTTTATCTACCGTGATGAGGTTTATCACGAGAACAGCGAAGAGAAGGGCGTAGCAGAGATAATTATAGGTAAACAACGTAACGGTCCTATCGGCACCAGTCGTCTTACTTTCCAAGGCCAGTTCTCTCGTTTTGACAATTATGCTGGTCCAGCAATGCCTGACGAATATTAATCGGGTAGAAAGGGTAGGTGTAGGTTCATTGCGACAGCAAAAGTAGTGAACATCAATAGAGGTTAGGCGTTAGACACAAGAGGCTAGACACACATGAGACTAGTCGTAAAAGAATAGACATAAAAAAAGGCGCCTCAAGGGCGCCTTTTTTGGGTCTGAGGGAAGCTTACTTCTCTTCAGGAACCTTAACAGTATCTTTAACAGTCACAGAGATGCGACGGTTAACACGATGTGCTTCGGCATTTTTACTAGAATCTAGTAAACGAGTCTCACCGTAACCAACAGTTTCTAAACGGCTAGCATCGATGTTGTACATATCTACCATAACTTCTTTGAAAGATGCAGCACGGTCTTCAGAAAGATCCATGTTGTATGCTTCAGAACCTGGTGCAGAAGTATGACCTTCAATTACCGCGGTAGTGTTAGTGTACTGCTTCATGAACTCAGCGAATTCAGAGATTTCTGGATCACGAGGTGCTTTAACAACAGAGCTTTCGTTGTCGAAAAGAACGCGTAGTGTAATTTCTACAGTCTCTTCGTCAAATACTGTACAACCTTTAGCGTCAACTTTAACGCCTGCAGCTGTGTCTGGGCACATGTCTTTCGAATCTACAACGCCATCGTTATCAGCATCTTTAAGTGCACAACCTTTAGCATCAACAACAGTACCTGCTGGTGTGTTAGGGCACTGGTCTACACTGTTAAGTACGCCGTCGTTATCGTTATCAATGCTACAACCTGTTGCGTCAACACGTACGCCAGCTGGCGTCATTGGACACTGGTCTTTACTATCAATTACGCCATCGCTGTCAGCATCTTTAGGTGCAGAAGGTGTAGATTTTCCGAAAGGAACCGCTAAACCAACTTTAACGCTGTAGTCGTTATAGTCTTCACCGAAATCATGGTAAGTAGCAATCTCTGTGATAATTTTAACAGAGTCAGCTAAATCCCAATGTTTACCGATACCGATGTTACCTAGTGTTGTTGAGTCGCCAACTGATTGACGTTTAACACCACCGAATAGGTACCATGCATCGTTAGGCATGAAATACATTGCATCAACACCTACCATTTCGCCATCTTCGCTTGTGCTTGAAGCTGTGCCGCCACGGTAATCTAGATCTAGAGCAGTAAATTCAACACGAGCTGCCCAGCTTTGTGTAAAGCGGAAACCGTATTCGAAAGCTACGCCTTGGCCATCATCGTAAACGCCTTCAGTCATTGGACGAGAAGCATCAGTGTTGTAATACATGCCTGAGATACCAAACCAGTTTTTGTAATCTGGCTCAGAAGAATCTTGTGCAAAAGCAGTTGATGAAAGTACGGCAAGCGAAAGTGCCGCTAATTTAAAGTGTTTTTTCATAGTCACATCCTGTTAAACGTTGAGTGATTATCGATTTATGATAATTCTAGCTTGTGCTTAGTAGTAGCTAAGCAATTTATATGCCGTTTTGTTATATAGGCGATCTAGCTAACCCTTGTAATGTGGCAATAATCGTTCTTTGGCCGCCAAAATCTCGGTGCTCGCCAAGCATGATGCCTTGCCAAGTACCAAGTTGTAGCCTCCCTTTCTCCACTGGTATTGAAACCTGACACCCCAGTAAACTAGACTTCAAATGGGCTGGCATATCATCACTACCTTCGTAAGTATGCCGGAAAAAGGGCAAATTTTCTTTTACACTATAGTTAAAGAAGGCCTCCATATCCGACCTAACAGTCGGATCTGCATTCTCATTTATGGTTAGACTTGCACTTGTATGCTTAAGCCATAAATGAAGAAGACCTACTTCAATGCTTTGCAGCATTGGTAAAGCGCTAATTATATACTCTGTTACTAGATGAAAGCCACGAGGAAATTCAGGTAGTGTAATATTTTCAGAGTACCAGGAATTATTTGTCAAAACAGATCTCTAAGTGCGCAAGCCCTTCATCGCACATAAAAGGTAATATTATCTTTGCTCCGCTCACCTGATGGCTAATGGTATGCTGCTTCCCAGACACAACAATAGGGGTAGCCATTCCAAACTCGAAGCCACGCTCAGCTAGGTCACGCTTGGCATTACCACAGATCATGTTGGTCACTTCACCCACCATATCACCTACTTCCGCATCAAGTTTTTCTGGGCGCTCACCCACCATGCGTTCCATAATAGTTAACGCCAAAGACTCTTCAAAAGTAATTGACATAGAACCGCGTACATTGGGGCCCACCATACCAATTAAACCTGAAACGTCTCCTTTAGCGACTTCACCCTGCTTACGCTTCGGTTTACCCGGAGTAAGCTTAGTTTGCGCCATGGTTTCCAATACATTGAGTAAACCAGCAATAAAAGGGTTAACGAAATCAGCATTCATGGGAGTGTTCCTTCTCTACGGTATTTTCCGTCTGTTGGCATTCAGAACAAAGTCCATGGGCTTCAATGGTTTGCTTTGACACTTTAAAGCCATTAGCTTGTGCCTGGCTATCTAGTGTCTCTTTTAAACCCTCAGACTGTATCTCAGCGACGTCACCGCAACTGTCGCAAATAAGGAACTGAACAGGGTGATTGCAACCAAAATGGTAGCAAGCAACAAAAGCATTGGTCGACTCTAAACGGTGGATAAATCCAAAGTCGAGTAAAAAGTCGAGAGCACGATAAACAGTAGCCGGTTTCGCACCAGACTCAGTTTCTTTTAACGCATCAAGCAATTCATATGCACCCATAGGCCCATGTTTAGAGACTAAAATTTCGTACACTTTCTCTCGAAGAGGGGTAAATCTAGCGCCTCTTTGCTCGCAGTATGCGCGTGCTTTATTGATAAGCGTGGCTTTATTCATTTATTGCTACCGTGGCTATTTACTTATTATATTGATTACGACTCAATTAATTACACAGATTAAACTAACGGCAATTAATCTGCGTTGGTATACATGTGTGCAATTAACTGATCTTCTAAAGCAAAGCGCTCTTCAAGAGTTTCACCAATATTAGCAAGCTCGCTGTCAAATACAGCTGCTTGTTCAATAGTAAGTGCCTCTGCGAATTTATCATTGAATTGTAAGGCTGAGTCGGTCGTTTGTGTAAGTTTTGGGTAAAGGCGTTGTTTCAAAGCCTTACCTTCTACTTCGTCATCAACCAGCATATCAAAAACCTCAAAATGCCCAGCGGAAAGGTAGTCCATTAGATTTTCACAAAAATTAGCAATGTCATTAGCTTCAGGTAATGACTCGCCTTGCTGGTTTAAACCTGCCAAATGACAATAAGAAACAAGCAGTGACTGTCTGGCTAAAAGCCAATTATCGACAGTATCGCTTTTCCCGCCCCATTTTACTTTTACCTTTTCTAACTGCTGTAACATGTCATGATCCTTTCAATCAGCGCTATTTAATCCAGCACCTGCTATTTACCAGCATTTAGCCCCTAGTATAACACTCAGCCTATACGACACAAATTGAACCCACCGAGTTGTCACAATTAAATATATGTTATCTTAACTTGTACATATTTAATGGGTGGGTAACAGTTTTATGATGATAAAGCGCAGCGATAGTGATATTGAAACTGAAATCGGGCAATGGATTATTTTTTCCAAAGGTCGAATTGTTATTCGTAAGGGCGAAATAAAAGTGCCCTTAGCACATATTAATGAATTCAGTTTTCTTGAAAATTATCGAGATGAGGTTCATCAACTTCCCCCCCTACACGAATCAGCCGAGCAAAATGAGCCTGTTTTTGTAGTAGATCTCGGCGCTGAAACGATAGAAGACGACCAATGGGAATCGGTATCGCTACGCCAAGTATTGTTTGAACAGCAAGATATGGGGTTTTCGATAATAGGTCGGGCGTGGCAGTATGTTCATTTTTTGAGGACCCATCAGTTTTGCGGTCAGTGTGGTTCGCATACTGAAAGAGTGAATTGGGAAATGGCAGTGCATTGTCATCGTTGCCACCATAGAAGTTACCCTCGAGTGTCTCCGTGTATCATTGTTTCAATCCACAATAATGAAAAGCTGCTCTTGGCAAAAGGGGTTCGTCATAAAGAAGCCAATATGTATTCAACCCTTGCTGGTTTTGTAGAAAGTGGTGAGAGCTTAGAAGAGGCTGTTCACCGTGAAGTATTTGAAGAAGTTGGGGTAAAGGTTAAAAACCTGCGTTACATCGATAGTCAGCCTTGGCCGTTTCCCCATTCAATAATGGTTGGGTTTATTGCTGAATATGAAAGTGGAGAAATTCGCTGTCAGGAAAATGAAATTGATGATGCACAATGGTTTAGTGTTGATGCTTTGCCAACCATTCCACCACCGTTTTCTATTGCAGGTAAGTTAATTGCACAGACACTGTCGCAATTGAAAGACAAATAAAAAACCCTGCATAAGCAGGGCTCTAATGAGTTTAGCACGGTCCCTTTTCGGGCTTCTTCATTGTTACTGGAACTATTAGTAGCAAAGACTTTTAATTAGTGCAAGTTTATTTTTCAGGTTTTTCAAGTATTGTTCGTCGCAATAATGTGACTTTGTATCGCAAGTCGCCAAATTACGACAGCTTTTTAACACAAAAGGGTGTGAATGCTGGTATAATTTCGCCGTTTGATTTTCTAATTTCAGGTGAATATATGTCGCAAAATGCTACCAGTGCTGCTAAACCCGCTTTAAAGAATGATCGCTACCTACGGGCTTTATCTAAGCAGCCTGTTGATGTCACCCCTGTATGGATGATGCGACAAGCTGGTCGCTATTTACCTGAGTACAAAGCAACGCGAGCAGTCGCTGGCGACTTTATGTCATTATGTAAAAATGCCGAACTTGCTTGTGAAGTGACTTTACAGCCTCTTCGTCGCTTTCCGTTAGATGCCGCTATTTTGTTTTCAGACATCCTTACTATTCCTGATGCTATGGGATTAGAGCTTTACTTTGAAACTGGCGAAGGTCCACGCTTTAAAAAGCCGATTACCTGTAAAGCCGATGTAGATAAGATTGGTTTGCCTGATCCAGAAGGCGAGTTGCAGTATGTAATGAATGCGGTACGTACCATTCGCCGTGAACTTAACGGCGATGTACCGTTAATCGGTTTTTCTGGTAGCCCTTGGACACTTGCCACGTACATGGTGGAAGGTGGTTCGAGTAAAGCCTTCACTAAAATTAAAAAAATGGCGTTTGCTGAGCCGGCGATTTTGCATGCTTTATTAGCAAAATTAGCAGACTCTGTAACTGAGTATTTAAATGCTCAGATTGCAGCGGGCGCACAATCGGTCATGATTTTCGATACGTGGGGCGGCGTGTTGTCACCACGAGATTATAAAGACTTCTCTTTACAGTACATGGCGCGTATTGTTGATGGACTTACTCGTGAAGCTGACGGCAGAAAAGTACCTGTTACTTTATTTACCAAGAACGGTGGTATGTGGTTGGAGTCTATTGCTGCTACTGGCTGTGACGCGGTAGGTTTGGATTGGACTATCGATATTGCAGAAGCTCGTGCTCGTATTGGGGATAAGGTAGCGTTGCAAGGCAATATGGACCCTTCCATGCTTTATGCATCGCCAGAAAGAATTCGTGAAGAAGTGAGCACTATCTTATCTGGATATGGCGAAGGTTCTGGTCATGTGTTTAACCTAGGTCACGGTATTCACTTAGATGTGCCACCAGAAAATGCGGGTGTATTTGTAAACTCAGTTCACGAACTGAGTGCGCCTTATCATAAGTAGCTATCTATAAATTGCTACAAACTTTAGTCGCTATATAAGTAGTTATATAAGCAGCTATGACTCGCTATTAAACTGGTAAGGAAATCATGAAACCCTGGGTTGTTATTGTACTCATTCTCTTTATTGCCGTGACTGGCTACCAGTTCGGCTACTACCACGGAAAGCTGGCAGGCTTTAACGTGGAAAAAGAGCGCTTGAATACAGTGCTGGAGCGTTCACGCACCACGGAAAGTAGCAACCTTAGGGTAATTAAAGCCACCCCTCAAATGTCGGGCGAAGCTGTGCCTCCAGAGCAAGAGGTTGATGAACAAGACGCTATGGAAACCGCGTCTGTTTCGCCAGTGATGGATGCTCCCGAATATGCTGAACCACCAATAACCGAACCAGTACTAACCGAGCCAGTTCTTAACGAAGCTAGTTCGGTCGCATCAATGAGCGCCACTCACAGCCTTTCAGACTTTGAGGCTCAAAACGAAATAACTGAATTTTTAGCCTTTCACCCCAGCAGTCAAAAGCTCACGCTTAACTCTTTTCAATGTACACAGTCAGAGTGCGAATTTACCGGGGAGTACTCGGGTAGTCACGCGGGGTTTGAGCGTATGCTTGAAGATTTAAAAGCACAATCGTGGTGGCAATTCGGTGAAATGTACGAAGTGAGTACGGTGGAAGAGGGAAGTAGCCAAATTGGGGTTAAGTTTTCTTCTCGCCCGGTTGTTGTCAGCGGTGCAACGACCTAGCGCTTTTGCATCTCGAACCCTGCGTTCTAATGCCTAATCATCGAACATCAAGCATCGAATCTGACATTTTAAAAACAGCGCTGCTTTACCGTTAAGCATCTCTTGGTAACCCTTTCTCTACTGCTCTGGTTAATCGTTTTTGTTGTCTATTCCCTTTTTCTTCTAATTTGCCTTCTAGTTTATCGTCTAAGCCCAATCCTGATTTTTTATTAACTTGTTGCGCCAACGCCCATTCAATATGCCTATCGACTTTCTCGCTAACCCACCCAAGGTTTGCTTGCAGTGCGTTAATCGTCAGTTCGCTGTAGGGCGCATTACCTAAAGCTACTGCAATATTACGCTGCCACTTTTCAAACCCAATCCGGCGAATAGGTGAGCCTTCAGTGTTGGCCAAAAAGGTCGCTTCATCCCATGAAAAGAGGGTTGTTAAGCTTTGGCCGTGTAAAACCTCTCTGGGATGGAAATCTTCTTCTTCAGTGATGTCTGCGTAACGGTTCCACGGGCAAATAAGCTGGCAATCGTCACAACCATAAATTCGATTACCCATTAAAGGGCGGAGTTCTTCGGGAATATCCTTATCAGACTCAATAGTAAGGTAGGAAATGCAGCGCCTAGCGTCTACTTTATAAGGCGCTACTATTGCATTAGTAGGGCATATGGTTAAACAGGCTGTGCAAGTACCACAACCTTCTTCGATGGGGGTATCGATGGGCAAGGGGACATTAATAAAAAGCTCGCCTAAAAAGAACCACGAACCTGCTTCTTTATTAATGGTTAAGCTGTGTTTTCCTGTCCAACCTATTCCCGCTTTCTCTGCAATAGCGTGTTCCAATACCGGCGCTGAATCCACAAAAGGGCGATACTGGGTGTCACTAAGCGCGGTAGAAATTTTTTCACCCAATTGCTTCAAGCGCTTGCGCAGAACCTTGTGATAATCTCTACCAAGAGCATATCGGCTTATATAGCCTGTGTTTGGTTGGCTTAAGTGTTTTGCAAATGAGGCATCGGGTGGAAGGTAGTTCATGCGCACACTAATAACTCGCAATGTACCCGGTACGAGTTCGTCGGGGCGAGCTCGCTTCATGCCATGGTTTGCCATAAAGGCCATGTCGCCGTGATAGCCGTTCTCTAACCATTCCGTTAGATGGGCTTCATGCTGATGTAAATCAATGTCGCTAATACCAACTTGCTGAAAGCCTAGCGCGCGGCCCCAAGCCTTGATATCTTGGGTCAATTGAATTAGGTCGATAGAATTAATAGTGGACATGTACTTATGCTAGATACTCAACTCACCTCAAGTTTATCATACAAACTGTTTCGGGCCGATCAGGTCAGAGAAAATGAAGCTGAAGCAGCAGCTCAATCTGGCTGTGATATGTTCACATTGATGCAGCGTGCTGGCGATGCGGTATTTGAACAGTGCCAAAGTTTGTTCGCTAATTCAGAAGTGTATTTAATTCTGTTAGGCCAAGGAAATAATGCTGGCGACGGTTACATAACTGCACTGAATGCAAAAAAAGCAGGTAAAACCGTGTATGTCTGCGCTATTGAACCAAATCGCGTGCTAGAAGGCGATGCGGGCACCGCCCAGCAACAATGGAAAGACGCAGGGGGCAAAATTAAGCCTTTCGATGCTGCGCTAATTGAAAAAGCAGATGTGGTGATAGATGCCCTTCTAGGTACAGGTATTAACAGCTATATTCGCAACGAATTTGCCGATGTTATTGATGCCATCAATGATTCAACCACGCCCGTAGTCAGTATAGACGTGCCTTCAGGGCTAGACGCTAACACGGGCCAAAGCCTAGGGCGCTGCGTAGAGGCAGATGTCACTGTGACCTTTGTCGGTATCAAACCTGGTTTAGTTACCGGTGCAGGTAAACAATCTTGCGGTAAATTGGTTTACGCCGATTTAGGAATAGGGAAAGCTTTTCAAACTTTAGCGAAAGCCAGCGCAACGTTATTAAATATTGAGCACTTTAAAGGCATGGGGCCTCGTGATGTACATAGCCATAAGGGGACTTATGGCAGATTACTGTGTGTGGGCGGAAACTGCGGTACGGCAGGCGCTATTCGGTTAGCCGGTGAAGCGGCGCTACGAAGTGGTGCGGGAATGGTACGGGTTTATACACATGAAGACTCTACCATTCAAGTCAGTGCTGGTCGCCCTGAATTAATGGTGACATCCAGTCATTTAGATGATGCATTAGCGTGGGCATCATGTGTTGTATTAGGCCCAGGTCTTGGTCAAGATGAATGGTCAGAAAGCGTATTTACCGCTGTACTAAAACACTGTCAAAGTGAAAACAAACCTATCGTTATTGATGCTGACGCACTGAATCTCTTATGCAAGCAGTCTACGGCTTATACTCTAGAACACTGCGTGCTAACGCCTCATGCCGGTGAAGCGGGTCGATTGCTAGGGGTATCCGTTGAAGATGTCGAAAGTGACCGCTTCAATTACGCCAGACAATGTTCACAGCGCTATCACGCGGTGTGTGTTTTAAAAGGCGCAGGTACGCTTATCGATAACGAAAAGAAAACCTGGGTTTGCCGACACGGTAACCCAGGCATGGCCACCGCGGGCAGTGGTGATGTGCTAAGCGGAATATTAGGCGCACTGATGGCACAAGGTTTAAGTGTAGATATTGCCGCTAAATATGGCGTGGTGCTGCATGCTAAGGCTGGAGATGATATTGCCCAGCTTTATGGACAACGTGGTATGATAGCCAGTGATCTCTTTGACGCAGTACGTGCGTTAATTAATCAGTAAGTAGATGGTAGAGGCTGGTTTCGGCTTACTGCCTATATCAGCCTTTTAGTTTGGTTATGTGGAACGTTAAAAAGATGTCTTACCCACACTCTTCATTTTTTGCTGCAAGCCCAGAAGATACGTCAGCAATGGCAAAAGATTTGGCGAATGCTGTAGCGGCTCAGCAGCCTATCGATACCGTTATTTTTTTAAATGGTGATTTAGGGGCGGGGAAAACCACCTTTAGCCGGTATTTCATTCAAGCATTAGGGCATGAAGGCAATGTGAAAAGCCCTACCTACACCTTGGTGGAACCTTACGAATTAGACAATGTCTCAATTTATCATTTCGATTTGTATCGTTTAGCCGATCCAGAAGAACTTGAATTCATGGGTATTCGAGATTATTTCGGTTCCGGAAACATAGCGCTTATAGAATGGTCAGAAAATGGTGCGGAATACTTGGCATCCCCCGATATTGTGATTAGTATAAATATTGTGCCAACTGGTCGTCAGTTCAGTATTGAAGCGGCAAGCGTTAAAGGTGCAAAAGTATTGCAAGGCTGTAAAACGCTATAATAGTAAAAATACGCAAATAATAACGACGATAAGCTTGTGACAACAAGCAAGGTAAATGCGCAATTTTCATGCGCACAATAAAGGCGAAGTATGGTACGTAAAATTCTATTGGTAATGTGCATGTGGGTGGTAGTACAGACTGTCCACGCCGCACAGAACCAAATTGATGGCTTAAGACTTTGGCCCTCTCCAGATAACACGCGAATTGTTCTCGATATGTCGTCTGCGCCTGAATTCACTTACTTTTTGCTTAAAAATCCAAATCGATTGGTCATCGATTTATCGAATACCAGCGATAGCAAGGCGTTATCTCTACAATCTGAGTCTGGCGACTTGATAAGTAAGGTACGTTATTCCACCCCTAAGAACAAAAACTCTGCTCGTGTGGTTATTGAATTAACTCGCGCAGCATCGCCGTCACTGTTTGCTATGGCGCCAGATAAACCTCATGGCCATAGATTAGTGATTGATTTGGCCGACGGCGGGGGATCTTCTTCGAGCCAATCGTCGTCAAATTCATCAAAGCCATCAGTGGTACTCGATGGTTCAAGCAGTCATCGAAACAGAGATATCATAGTGGCAATTGATGCGGGCCATGGCGGAGGCGATCCAGGCTCCATTGGGCCGGCAGGCACGTATGAAAAGCATATTACGTTAAGTATTGCTAAAAAGCTTGAAGCCATGATTAATGGTGAGCGCGGTATGCGGGCCATTATGACCCGCAGCGGTGACTATTACGTATCGCCTAATAAGCGACCAGAATTAGCCCGTAAGCAAAAAGCGGATTTATTAATATCCATTCACGCTGATGCATTTAGCCAACCGCAACCTAAAGGTGGTTCGGTATGGGTGTTATCTATGCGTCGCGCCGATACTGAACTGGGGCGTTGGCTAGAAAAGTCAGAACGTCACTCTGAATTACTGGGTGGCGCAGCGGAAGTTATTAGCGATAAATCGAGCGAACGGTATCTGGCAGAAACTATCCTTGGGTTATCGATGGATCACAGTATGGCGACCAGCCATGATTTGGGTAACAAAGTGATTGAGGAAATGAAGCAGGTAACGTCATTGCATAAACGTTCGCCTCAAGCAGCAAGCTTTGCAGTACTAACTGCTCCCGATATCCCTTCAATTTTGGTTGAAGTTGGGTTTATATCTAACCCTCAAGAAGAGAAAAATCTCAACTGGGGTAAACACAGAGAAAAGCTGGCTAAGGCTATGTTTACTGCTGCAAAGCGTTATTTCAAACAAGTGCCTCCAGATGGCACCTTGTGGGCACTTGAACGTGCAGATAGTCGAACTCATACTGTGCGAAGCGGCGAGTCGCTTTCTCTCCTTGCGCAGCGCTACAATGTGAATGTTAGCCGCTTAAAAGCAGCCAATAACCTAAATAGTGACGTTGTAAGAATTGGGCAAGTACTGACAATTCCAAGAACCTAACGTTACGTTAATCAATTTCTACCTACGAGTTTCTTTTGTCTATACAATTATTATCGCCACAATTGGCCAACCAAATTGCCGCAGGGGAAGTGGTTGAACGCCCCGCGTCCGTAGTTAAAGAATTATTAGAAAACAGCCTTGATGCAGGCGCTGATAGAATAGAAATAGATATTGAGAAAGGCGGCCACAAACGCATCCGTTTAAAAGATAACGGCGGCGGCATTGCTAAAGATGAATTGCAACTGGCCCTTAGCCGTCATGCAACGAGTAAAATATCGACACTGGACGATTTAGAGCGAATTTTATCGTTAGGCTTTCGTGGTGAGGCTCTAGCTAGTATCAGTTCAGTAAGCCGCCTTACGCTTACATCTAAAACAGAAGACCAAAGTGAAGCATGGCAGGCCTACTGCGAAGGCCGAGAAATGGCGGTTAATATTCAGCCTGCGGCACACCCAAAAGGAACTACCATTGATGTGGCAGACCTTTTTTACAATACGCCAGCAAGGCGCAAATTTCTTCGTGCCGAAAAAACCGAATTTCAACACATTGAAGATGTAGTAAAGCGAATTGCCCTAAGTTACCCTCATGCTAGCTTTATTCTTAAACATAACGGCAAGACCACTAAGCGATTTATTGCCGATAAACAGGGCAGGTTACCGCCAAGAATTGCCGCTGTAGTAGGGCAAAAATTTATTGATAATGCCGTTCATATAAATGTTGAATATGAAGGGATAACCATGAGCGCATGGCTGGGTAGCGAAGTTATGCTGCGCAGTAGTAATGATTGCCAGTTTAGTTTTGTCAATGGGCGGGGTATGCGCGACAAACTCATCATGCACGCTATTAGGCAAGCATATGAAAGTGTGTGGGGCGTATTAGAACAACCTTCGTTTGTGGTTTATCTTACGCTGGATCCAAAGGATGTAGACGTAAACGTGCATCCCGCAAAGCATGAAGTTCGCTTTCAGCAGGGCAGGTTAGTGCATGACTTCATTTGTAAAACCGTATGCGATGCCTTGTACTCTATTACTGATTCACATTCGGATGGTGCAACGGAACATGGTATTTCTGATACCGGCCGAGCCAGTACTGAAAGCAACAACCAACATGAATCTTCCAATTCGAATGAGCCTGTTAGCTTTAATCCCGCGCAAGAAAGCCACGATTATATTCGTCCATTAGGGCATTCGCCGGCGTCATCTTTTCCTACTGATTCTTCATATCAAGGGGCAAACGTAGGCTCAGGTGTGAGAACAGCTTCAGCAGGTGGTACTTCAAATCAGCGACAATCGAGAGCGCCTACCGCTGCCTATCAATCTAACTTTAATCGGTTGATGACGCCAAACAGAGACACATCAGGTAATGAAAGCTTTGAGCAGAGCCAACAGAATATACATTTTGCGATAACCCCTTATTGTAGAATTTACTCACTTAAAGAAAATGTTTACTTAGTTGATGTCAAATCTTTTGCTCACGTGTACTTACAAAGCATGTTTGAAGCCGCGGAACATTCGCAACCGCTACTGATGCCAGTGGCCATTGAGATGTCACAAGTAGCGCCGAGCAAACTTGACTCTCTTAGCGCTCTTAACTTTGAAATTAACCAAGTAGCGGGGAAGTACAGGCTGCAACAAGTACCCGCTGGTACGCGGCATTTCCCTTGGATACGCTGGTTTGAAAGGCTACTAGAAAGTGACGTTTCAGATGACGACGGAAGTTATCACCTGATGATTGCTGACAATCAAGATTTCGATGAAACCCTGTGCGCTCAGCTATGGTACTGGTTGGATGAGCAAAACGAGCTGAAACGATGGGAATATATTGAACGATTTGGTAAAGTGCGCTCGATAGACAACCTGCTGACATCATGGGGAAATGACCATGGTTAGTGGCATAAAATCTGCATCTTCTCAGTTACCTGTTATTTCCATCATGGGTCCAACAGCGTCAGGTAAGACAGGTTTGTCTTTGGCGCTAGCTGAAATGATGGACTGCGAAATTATCAGCGTTGACTCAGCTTTAGTCTACACTGATATGAACATTGGTACGGCGAAACCAACGGCAGCTGAGAAATCGGCAGTTCCCCATCATCTTATTGATATTATCGATCCTGCGGACAGTTACTCTGTTTCCCAGTTTTGCAATGATGCGGTGAGGCTTATTGAAGAGATTCATAGCCGAAATAGGGTGCCTATTTTGGCTGGTGGTACAATGATGTACTTTAACGCCTTGATAAATGGAATTTCGCCACTACCTAAGTCAGATGAAAAGATACGTAGTGAAATAGCCAGTGAAGCTGAAGTGTCGGGTTGGCAGACATTGCATGACGAACTTTGCAGAGTGGACCCTATTAGCGGTGACAGAATTCACCCTAATGACCCTCAACGACTAACCCGCGCATTAGAAGTATTTCGTGGAACGGGTAAGACACTAACAGAATGGCAAAACGAGAAAGGCAGTCCCTGCCCTTACGAGATTAGCCAATTTGCTATTGCTCCAGAAGATAGAAGCGTTCTACATGAACGAATTGCTAAGCGATTCGACATGATGTTAGACGATGGTTTTGAAAAAGAAGTTAAGCGGTTGTTTGAACGGGGCGATCTTCACGAAGATTTACCGTCAATTCGCTCGGTTGGCTATAGACAGATGTGGCAGTACTTAGATGGCCAATTATCCTACGAGCAAATGCGCGAAAGAGGCATTATTGCGACTAGGCAGCTCGCTAAGCGTCAGCTT
Organism: Alteromonas sp. 1_MG-2023; assembly: GCF_030547075.1. Classification (GTDB taxonomy): domain Bacteria; phylum Pseudomonadota; class Gammaproteobacteria; order Enterobacterales; family Alteromonadaceae; genus Alteromonas. The sequence continues at coordinate 78,088 of NZ_JAUOQH010000016.1, forward strand.
ACGTGGCTGAGGGGTTGGGAAAACCTCACTTGGCTTGACACATTTTGTAAAGATAATTTGACTAAAATTACAGCGAAAGTCACACTCTAATAAGTTGAGTGTGGTATACATTAGACGTGCAGTGGCCGTGAGTAAGGGCCACGAATAATAAAAACTAAGGATATCAAATGGCTAAAGGGCAATCTTTACAAGACCCATTCTTAAATGCATTACGCAAGGAGCGTATCCCAGTATCTATTTATCTGGTAAACGGCATTAAATTACAGGGACAAGTCGAATCATTTGATCAGTTCGTGATTCTACTTAAAAATACAGTAAGCCAAATGGTGTATAAGCACGCTATTTCTACCGTTGTTCCCGCTCGCGCGATTACTATGCCGAGCGCTACAGGAGAATCTGAAAATACTAAAGCTGAATAAATTAAAAGGTAACGCGCTTGTTTGACCGTTATGAAGCCGGTGAACAGGCTGTACTAGTTCATGTTAATTTTACTGATGAAAACAGCAAAGAAGATTTAGCCGAGCTTGAATTGCTCGTCTCGTCTGCGGGGGTGAACGCGGCAGAAGTTATTACAACTTCACGAAGTGCACCCCAAGCTAAATTCTTTGTGGGTTCGGGTAAAGCGGAAGAAATCGCAGCAGCGGTTAAAGCTCACGATGCGAATGTCGTTATCTTTAACCATAGTTTGTCGCCTTCTCAAGAGCGAAACTTAGAAGCGGTTTGTCAGTGTAGAGTGCTAGATAGAACTGGGTTAATCCTGGATATATTTGCGCAGAGAGCAAGAACACATGAAGGTAAGCTTCAAGTTGAGCTTGCCCAATTGCGTCATATTTCTACACGCCTTATCCGTGGCTGGACTCACTTAGAGCGCCAAAAAGGCGGTATTGGTTTACGCGGGCCGGGTGAAACCCAGCTCGAAACTGACCGTCGATTACTCCGAGGGCGTATTAAAGCTATTCTTCGCCGTTTAGAGAAAGTCCAAAAACAGCGCGAACAAGGGCGAAGGTCTAGAAAGCGTGCTGAAATTCCCACAGTATCCTTAGTGGGCTATACCAATGCTGGTAAGTCTACCCTATTCAATACTATTACCGACGCACATGTGTATGCGGCAGACCAATTGTTTGCTACGTTAGACCCTACGCTTCGAAAAATAGATTTGAAAGATGTTGGGCCAGCCATATTAGCTGACACAGTAGGTTTCATTAGGCATCTTCCACACGATTTAGTGGCCGCGTTTAAAGCGACGCTGCAAGAAACCCAAGAAGCGGATCTTTTGCTTCATGTGGTGGATATTGCGGATGCGAAATATCGTGAAACTATCGATGAAGTTAACGATGTGTTGGAAGAAATCGACGCTAATGAAATTCAACAATTACTAATATGTAATAAGATTGATAAACTAGATGATATAAAGCCTCGTATTGAAAGAAACGTGGAAGGTGTTCCAATCCGAGTTTGGCTATCAGCGCAAACCGGTGAAGGCACTGAATTGCTTGGGCAGGCATTAACTGAATGCTTAAGCAAAAGTATGGTTAACTACACGCTTAAAATACCGCCAGCGCAAAGTAGTCTGCGTGGCGTATTATTTGAACTGAATTGTATATCCAGTGAAGAGTATGATGACCAAGGCGATTGGGTGGTAGATGTTCGAATGCCAATGGCCGATTGGAATCGACTTGAAAAGCGTTTAGAAAACGGAATATCAGAGTATGTTGTGCGACATTAACCGCTGCTAATTTTTAGCACGGCAATGCATGCGAATTTCAAAAATAAAACTGTAATCTATGGAGTATCAGCATGGCTTGGAATGAGCCGGGTGGCAATAAGAACGACCCGTGGAAAAATCGCGGTGGACGTGATCAAGGTCCCCCCGATTTAGATGATGTATTCAAGAACTTATTCGGTAAGTTCGGAAAGTCTGGCGGCGGCAGCGGTGGCTCAGGTAAGAGTTTGGGCGGTATCGGTGCTGGTATTTTAATTGGCTTGGTAGTTATTATTTGGGCTGTGAGTGGTTTTTACACCATTCGTGAAGCTGAGCGAGGCGTAGTATTACGTTTCGGTGAATATGTTAAGCAAGTTGAACCTGGTTTACGCTGGGCGCCAACGTTTATCGACAAAGTTATTCCCGTAGATGTGCAATCTATTCGCGACCAATCATCGTCAGGCTCTATGCTAACGGAAGACGAAAACGTGGTTAGCGTTCAAATGGAAATGCAATTTCGCGTGGTTGACCCTTACCGTTGGACGTTCGCTGTTGAAAGCCCTGAAACCAGCTTAAGTCAGTCATTAGACAGCGCAATTCGTTACGTTGTAGGCCATTCAACAATGGATGATGTGCTTACTGACGGCCGTGAAGTAGCTCGCCAACGTGTGTGGGAAGAACTTCAAGCTATTATAGAGCCGTACAACATCGGGGTGTCGATTATCGACATGAACTTCCGCGATGCACGTCCACCTGAGCAAGTGAAAGATGCATTTGATGATGCAATTTCAGCGCAGGAAGATGAACAGCGTTTTATTCGAGAAGCCGAAGCCTATGCACGTGAGATTGAACCTCGTGCACGTGGTCAAGTTAACCGTATGAATGAAGAAGCACAGGCTTATAAAGAGCGTGTAACACTTGAAGCGCAAGGTGAAGTTGCACGCTTTGAAGAGTTGCTACCTCAATACGAGAGAGCACCAGTGGTAACGCGCGAACGTATTTACATTGAAACAATGGAAGAAGTATTGGGTAATACCAGTAAAATCCTTGTGGACAGTAAAGGTGGAAACAACATGATGTATCTTCCTTTAGATAAAATCATGGAACGCCAACAAGGCAACACTACACCTCGCTCACGTAATACGTTAGAAGGGTTGCAAATGCCGGTGACTGACGAAGGTCAAAATAGCCGTAATTCATCATCCACCTCTGGTGTTCGTGGTGACAGCTACAGAGAGGGGAGATAATCATGATGAAGAATTTAGCTATTGCAGTATTAGTACTTCTTGCGGTTCTTGTTTCAGGCTCTCTATTTGTAGTGACTGAAGGCGAGCGTGCCATTGTAATCCAATTCGGTAAAGTGCAACGAGATGATGCCACAGGCGATACCAAAGTATTCGCGCCAGGTCTTCATTTTAAACTTCCATTTATTGACTCTGTGCGCCACTTAGATGCACGAGTTCAAACCTTGGATGATACGCCAGACCGTTTCGTTACCAGTGAGAAGAAAGACTTAATTGTTGACTCTTACGTAAAATGGCGCATTGACGACTTCGCTCGTTATTACCTTTCAACCGGTGGTAACAAGTTACAAGCTGAAGCGTTACTGAAGCAAAAGGTAAACAACGGACTACGTTCTGAATTTGGTACTCGTACTATTGCGCAGATTGTTTCTGGTGAGCGTTCAGCACTAATGAACCAAGCAATGGAACAGGCGTCAACGTCTTCTGATGAGCTTGGTATTGAGATTGTTGATGTACGTGTTAAGCAGATTAACTTACCTACGGAAGTGAGTAACTCAATCTTCCAGCGTATGCGCGCCGAGCGTGCAGGTGTAGCGAGAGAGCACCGTTCAGAAGGTCAAGAGCAAGCTGAAGTTATCCGCGCTGATATAGACGCTAAAGTTACGGTAATGCTTGCTGATGCTGAACGTAACACACGTCAACTTCGTGGTGAAGGGGATGCGTTAGCAGCAGAAATCTATGCAGATGCTTATTCTAAGAACGCTGATTTTTATAGTTTCCTAAGAAGTATGGATGCATATAAAGCCAGCTTTAATAATAAGCAAGATGTGATGGTGATTGCACCAGATAGCGACTTTTTCCGCTACATGAATGCATCTAAAGGTAATTAATACCCACCATCGTTTTGTTGTTAAAAAGCCAGTCTTAAGACTGGCTTTTTTGTGCCTGCTGTAAACTACGTAATTAACTGAAAATTAAACATTTTGCTAAATATTTTCGGTGTTTTACGAACACTTTAAATTGTTCAATTCGACCTCCTACTGCCCAAATTGCTCAAAATACGTTAAAATAGACGTGAATTTATTATTATAAAACGCAGCTTTATGAGTACCATGCGGCAGATACCTCTGCTGTCCGGTTGGTAAAGACTGGGTAATAAAAAACGACAGAGGGAATGTTTTGATTCCGGAAAAAACAAAAGATAAATCTGCCCAAAATTCGGGCGGACAGAGTGGTTTATTCTCCCGATTCCTCGCAACCGTGGAATTTCTTGGAAATTTACTGCCACACCCCGTTACCCTATTCGCCATGCTGGCCTGCTTTATTGTGGTGTTAAGCGGTATTCTTGGTTATTTCGATTTAGCGGTAGTTGACCCTCGCCCTGAAGGCGCTAAAGGTCGTGAAGCTGATGGGATGATAGAAGTCATCTCGCTGATGAGCGCTGAAGGCTTGCAACGCATCGTTACTGGCTTGGTCACTAACTTCACCGGCTTTGCCCCTTTAGGTACCGTACTAGTAGCCTTACTTGGGGTATCCGTTGCTGAGCACTCAGGTTTGTTGTCGGCCACTATGCGTTCATTGGTGATGAATGCATCGAAGCGTACAGTTACTTTTGCTGTTGTGTTTGCAGGTATTATTTCTAATACAGCCTCCGAGCTTGGCTATGTGGTGTTAATACCGCTAGCAGCCATGATATTTCATTCGCTAGGCCGCCACCCTTTAGCTGGGCTTGCAGCCGCCTTTGCCGGTGTATCAGCAGGCTACAGTGCAAACTTATTACTTGGTACGGTTGACCCCTTGCTTTCAGGCATTACTGAGGCCGCTGCTCACATGATTGACCCTGATTATGTGGTAGGCCCAGAAGTTAACTGGTATTTCATGTTTATCAGTACCTTTGTCGTCGCCACTATGGGTGCTCTGGTGACTGAAAAGGTGGTAGAGCCCCGATTAGGCAAGTTTGACGAATCAGAAGCTTCTGTAGATTTAAGTAAGCAATCAATGGATGCGCCTACTGATATTGAGAAGAAGGGACTTCGTTGGGCAGGCATCGCTTTTGTAGTGGTATGCGGTATTTTAGCGCTCACGATTGTGCCTGAAAACGGTATTCTGCGTCACCCTGAAACCGGTGCGGTAGCAGGTTCGCCTTTCTTAAAAGGCATAGTGGCTTTTATCTTTGTTTCATTTGCTGTGCCTGGTTTTGTTTATGGACGGGTTACCGGCTCGATGAAAAACGATCGTGACGTGATTGATGCGATGTCAAAAAGCATGGGCGCAATGGGGCTGTATATCACCCTAGTCTTCTTCGCGGCTCAGTTTGTGGCGTTCTTTAAGTGGACAAATCTAGGTACAGTATTAGCCGTTAAAGGCGCTGCGCTGCTGCAAGCGGCTGGACTAGATGGCCCGTCGGTGTTTATCTTATTCATCTTAATGTGTGGTGTGGTTAACTTATCGTTAGGTAGTGCCTCGGCACAGTGGGCGGTAACCGCGCCTATTTTTGTACCTATGCTGATGTTGATTGGCTATTCACCTGAGGTGATCCAAGCGGCGTACCGTATTGGAGACTCAGTCACGAACGTCATTGCGCCCATGATGAGCTATTTTGGTCTTATCTTGGCGATGGCCGCACGGTACAAAAAAGATCTCGGAATGGGTACGTTAATCGCTATGATGCTACCGTATTCTATGGTGTTTATCGTAGGCTGGACCATACTGTTTTATTTGTGGGTTTTTGTGTTAGGCATGCCCGTTGGGCCAGGTGCCGCAACCTATTATCAGCCATAACTGGTTGAAAAGATTAGAACCTAAAAAGGTGGCCAAGGCCGCCTTTTTTAATCGCTAAATTTAATTACATCAATCGCGGTAAATTTGTGGTCTATATGCCCAAAATTTCCGTAAATTCAGTATACTAGTTATATTGTTTTTTCAGTGCGGAATATTTGATGAAGTTTAAAAGCAATCAGGGTTTTACTCACAGTCAGTCTGATAAAATTGGCGTGTTGGTTACCAACCTAGGTACACCCGAAAGCCCAACTGCGGCGGCTCTACGCCCCTATTTAAAAGAATTTCTATCCGATCCTCGCGTGGTAGAAATACCCCGAGCGCTTTGGTGGTTTATTTTAAACCTCATTATATTAAATACTCGTCCTAAACGTTCAGCAGAAGCTTATAAAACGGTTTGGACGGAAGAAGGGTCACCATTACTTACCATTACCAAAGCCCAAGCAACGGCCATTGAAGCGCGTTGTAAAGCAGAATACGGCGACGATGTGGTGGTTGATTTCGCTATGCGTTACGGTAACCCTGCTATTAGCGATGCTATTGAGCGGATGTTGTCTCAAGGCGTAAGAAAGTTAGTAGTTCTGCCCCTATACCCTCAATACAGCGCCTCTACTACGGCGTCTACCTTTGATGCTATTGCAAAAGACTTTACTAAGCGACGCTGGTTACCAGAGCTTCGCTTTGTGAATCATTATAACGACAGGCTTGATTACATTAAGGCGCTGGCGACTAAAGTACGGGCATATTGGGAAGAACACGGGAAAGCCGACAAGCTTATCCTTTCTTACCATGGCATTCCAAAGCGCTACTTACTAAATGGCGACCCTTATCACTGTGAATGCCACAAAACATCGCGGTTGTTGGCTGAAGAATTAGGGCTAACCCATGATGAATATATGACTACCTTCCAATCTCGTTTTGGTAAGGCGGAATGGCTAAAACCTTACACTGACGAAACGATGAAGTCGTTACCAGGTCAAGGTGTGAAATCTATTCAAGTGATGTGCCCAGGGTTCTCTGCTGACTGCTTAGAAACTATTGAAGAAATTGGCGAAGAAAATCGTGAATACTTCATGGAAGCCGGTGGTGAAAAGTACGAATATATTCCTGCATTAAATAGCGACGAAGAACACATTGATATGTTGTTCGGTTTGGTAAAAGAGAATTTACATGGCTGGACGGTAAGCAAAGATACAGCATTAAGAGCTGGCTTAGCCCGGGCATTAGGCGCGGACAAATAGCCAGTACCTATCATTTTATTCACAAGGTAGCTAAACATGGACAGTAAAGCCCCACAGGCATTGTTGAAAGCACAGAAGTTAGCAAACTTACTTGATACCGCAGTGAAGTTACCCTTTATCCCCATCCGGGTTGGTCTAGATTCTTTAGTAGGCCTAATACCCGGTGCAGGTGATGCATTGATGCTACTCGTTTCTTTGCGCATAGTATGGCTGGGGAAATCATTGGGTATGCCAAGCGCATTAGTTGCCCAGATGGTAAAAAACTCTGCCATCGACTTCGGCTTAGGCTTTATCCCTTTCGTGGGTGATATTGTGGATGTATTTTATAAAGCGAATCAAAAGAACGTGCGCTTAATGGAAAAATGGTGGATTAGCGAAAATAAAGCTGATGTAGATGCGGCAACCCAGCAAAAATTGTCTGAATGGCAGGAGAAACTAGACAGACAATAAGCGCCTACATTTAGTCGCTGTTTATACGTTTCACAAAACCACATTAATCATAATCTATACTCTTTGCGTAGCAACCTTTACTGATACGCGTTTGCCGCGTAAATACTAACGGAAAATGGAGTGTAGGATTAATGAAAGCGTCTGACCTTTTCGTAAAAGCGTTGGAAGCTGAAGGTGTAGAATACATCTTTGGCATTCCTGGCGAAGAAAACCTCGACTTGCTTGAGTCGTTAAGAACCTCCTCAATTAAACTCGTACTTACCCGCCATGAACAAGGCGCGGGTTTTATGGCCGCGACTTACGGTAGATTAACCGGTAAGGTTGGCGTGTGCTTATCTACCCTTGGCCCAGGTGCGACCAATCTTGTTACCCCGGCGGCGTATGCGCAACTAGGTGCTATGCCTATGTTGATGATCACAGGGCAAAAGCCCATTAAAACCAGTAAACAAGGCCGGTTTCAGGTTATCGATATTGTCGATATGATGCGTCCCATTACTAAATTTACCACGCAAGTGGTGAGCGGCGATCGCATTCCCTCTGTAGTTCGTGAAGCATTTCGATTAGCCTCTGAAGAACGCCCCGGTGCCGTTCATATAGAGCTTCCTGAAGATATTGCCGATGAGCACACTTCAGTCCCCTTATTAACGCCTAGTACGTCAAGGCGACCTATTGCCGAATACAAAGCTATTTCATCAGCCATTTCAATGATTGAAGAAGCTACATCACCCTTGTTGTTAATTGGCGCGGGGGCAAACAGGAAGTTGACCGCAAAAATGCTGCGTGAGTTCGTTGATAAAACCTGTATCCCCTTTGTGACTACACAGATGGGTAAAGGGGTGCTAAACGAGAGCGACCCTAGGTTTGCGGGTAATACTGCTTTATCGGATAACGACTTTGTGCACAGAGCGATAGAAAGAGCCGACCTTATTATTAATGTTGGGCACGATGTCGTAGAGAAGCCGCCTTTCTTTATGCATGACAATGGTAAAAAAGTCATTCATATGAATTTTGAGTCGGCCGCTGTCGACCCAGTGTACTTTCCACAGCTTGAGGTGGTGGGGGACATTGCCAATAGTATCTGGCAAATAAAAGAAGGCATTACACCGCAAGATGATTGGAAACTCGATTTCTATAAAGACGTACACGATGCCTATGAAAAACACAGAGCGGAAGCGGAAAACGACAACCGATTCCCTATATTGCCAGAACGCTTTGTTCGCGATATTCGAAAAGTTATGCCGGATGAAGGCATAGTGACTCTTGATAATGGGGTTTATAAAATTTGGTTCGCTCGTAATTACCCCGCTTACCATCCTAATACATTGTTGCTAGACAATGCATTAGCATCAATGGGTGCAGGGTTACCCTCGGCAATAGCTGCAAAGTTAGTGAAGCCTGATGTGCCTGTTATGAGCGTGTGCGGAGACGGCGGGTTTATGATGAACAGCCAAGAAATTGAAACTGCGGTTCGTCTGAAACTCGACCTTATTGTGATCATACTGCGGGATGATGCGTACGGAATGATTAAGTGGAAACAAGCTAATATGCAGTTTGATGAGTTCGGTTTGGACTACGGTAATCCGGATTTTGTTAAATACGCAAAAAGCTACGGTGCCCATGGCTGGCGTGTAGACAGTACCGAATTACTAATTCCTATGGTGGAAAGCTGTTTAAACACACCGGGTGTGCATGTGATTGATTGCCCCGTTGACTACAGCATGAATGACAAAACACTGAACCATACGATTGCCGAATTAAGCGCGAAATTATAAGGAGTGATCATGTTAAAAGACAGCTATCCCTATTACCTTGCAAGCGAACCTTGTTTTGCTAATACCGATTTAGACGTTACCAATAAATACACAGGCGAAGTGGCCACAAAAGTGGCGCTAGCCGACGCTGAAGTGATTGATAAAGCCATAGCCGCTGCCGAAAAAGCACAGCCTGCAATGACAGCACTGGCACCTTACGAACGCCAAGCGATTCTAGAGCATTGCGTTAAGCGCTTTACTGAACGCGAGGAAGAACTAGGTAAAGCCCTCTGTATTGAAGCGGGTAAGCCTATTAAAGATGCTAAAGGTGAAGTAGGTCGATTAATCGACACATTCAAAATCGCGGCTGAAGAATCGGTAAGAATTAATGGCGAAGTGGTTAATTTAGAAATCTCCGCCCGTGCCAAAGGCTATCAGGGCATGACGAAAAAAGTGCCTATCGGCCCTTGTTCGTTTATTTCTCCGTTTAACTTCCCGTTAAACCTAGCTGCGCACAAGGTTGCACCAGCCATCGCTGCAGGGTGCACGTTTGTGCTTAAACCTGCCTCGCGCACGCCTATTGGTGCGTTGATTATTGGCGAAGTGTTAGCGGAATGCGAATTAATGCCCAAAGGCGCATTTTCCATTCTTCCTTGTAGCCGAGATGGCGCCGATCTATTTACCACCGACGAGCGATTAAAGCTGCTTAGCTTTACCGGTTCACCTGATGTGGGCTGGGCGCTAAAAGCTAAAGCGGGCAAAAAGCCTGTGGTATTAGAGCTTGGTGGAAATGCCGCTTGTGTGGTGGATGAAGATGCCGATATTAGTGATGCTATCGACCGTATTATTGTTGGCGCGTATTATCAGTCGGGCCAAAGCTGTATTTCTGTGCAGCGCTTATTAGTGCACTCGTCAATTTACGATGAATTTAAATCTCGCTATGTAGAACGGGTTGAGGCTTTGGTGTCTGGCGATCCTAGCGATGAGGATACTTTTATTGGCCCCATGATTTCTGAAGGCGAGGCTAAGCGTTTAGAAGGCTGGATTAAAGACGCCAAAGAAGCTGGGGCTAGCGTGCTATGCGGCGGTGAAAGAGATGGTGCCATGCTACAGGCTACCGTAATGGAAAACGTGCCTAAAGGTTGTGACGCAAGTGCTGAAGAAGCATTTGGCCCACTATCTATATTACAGTCGTTTGATGATTACGATAGTGCGTTAGATGAAGTGAACAACAGCCGCTATGGGCTACAGGCGGGCATCTTTACTCGAGATATCTACAAAGCACATAAAGCATGGAATGTGCTTGAAGTGGGCGGGGTAGTTATAGGTGATGTACCCAGCTGGCGTGTAGATAATATGCCTTATGGCGGTGTAAAAGATTCAGGACTTGGCCGCGAAGGTATTCGCTATGCCATAGAAGATATGACAGAAACCCGGCTTATGGTTATTCGAACGCCTTAGGAAGTAGAGCAACTAACACGCTTATAACGTAACGAAGGTGAAAAAGCCTAACGAACCACGATAAACCACAATAGAGCGGGTGAATAAAGCGGGTGCTTCTAACAGAAGTCACCCGCTTTTTTTAATCTGCCGCAAAAGCTTCAAGGGTAGCCAAGGGAATAATATCAAGGGCTCGTTCATGAGTAGCTTCTAATCGCACTTTTGGCGCAACACCTGCTTCGTAAGCCTGTAACCATCTGGCGGCGCACAAGCACCATCTATCACCGGCAAGTAAACCAGCAAAGTCCATACTGGGCCAAGGCGTGATTAAGTCGTTACCTTGGCGTAAGGAAAATTGTAGAAACTCATCGGAGACTACCGCACACACACTGTGGTTACCCACATCTGCATCGGGCACATAGCAAAAGCCTTCTCGGGTGTAGCCTGTGTTACCACAACACAGTTGAAGTGGTCTCCCATAGACATTTTTAGCATTAGCCAAAACGAATACCTCTTTTTGCGCGTATAAGCATTGATTGTATACCTATTTCTCATAAAACTCAGGCATCTGCTAGCCGTTGGCTACACAATGTCCTAAGTGTTTTAATTACGGGGACCTAGCGTAGATAGATTTGAATGAATTACCTATTTTCTAAACTGGTGTTAGTGCATGTTAGATAAAAGCCAAAAATCAGCGCCCATTAATTTTTCTCAGCAAGAGATTGACCGCTTTGATGCGCTAGCAGAAAGCTGGTGGGATCCCAATGGTAATTATAAAACCGCGTTAGATTTTAATCGTGCACGGCTATCTGTTATTGAGTCTCAAATAACCAGTCACTTTTTGAAAAGTGAGCGAGCCCAAGACTTTCCTCAAAATGCGTTCAAGGCAAAATCCCTAACGAATGCCACTCATAAAACCAAGCCTTTTACAGGGCTTTCAATTGTAGATATCGGTTGTGGTGGTGGGCTTATTAGTGAGCCGCTTGCGTTAAAGGGGGCAGATATTACAGGTATAGATGCCAGTGCCATGAGTATTGAGGTGGCGAAGCGGCATGCGAGTCAAAGCAATGTGAAGGTTAACTACATACACGGCCTTTCATCTGACCTGGTAAGCCAAGGCCGCCAGTTTGACATCGTCATTAATGCAGAAGTTGTTGAGCATGTACCTGATCAAGCGCAGCTAATAAAAGAGTGTGCAAGTTTAGTGAAGCCAGGCGGTTTATTGGTGCTTGCTACGTTAAATAGAACCATTAAAAGTTTTATTATTGCGATTGTAGGCGCTGAATATGTCATGCGATATTTACCCGTTGGTACTCACGATTGGCAAAAATTTGTTAAACCCACTGAGCTAAATCAATGGGTCGGTGAAGGGTTTACCCTTGATCATGAGACTGGCATGGCATTAAATCCATTCACCAAGGTATGGAAACTTACACCCGGCTTAAGCGTAAATTACCTCCAAGTTTATCATCGTACGGTATAGCAACAGCTTTCACGTAGCCTGATTTTTAAATACCGAACAAAAGCGCCTGAGAGTGTTAGTAGATGTAAATCTGTGAACAGGTATAACCATTCAACCTTTTAATAGTTGTACCCCGACGGAATATGATTTGAACCCATGCGCAAGCAGCACTAGTCTGGTTGTTAACATTCTAACGATACGATATGGCCTATGAAAATTTACGAGACCAAAACGGCGCCTAATCCTCGCCGTGTTCGCATGTTCCTTGCTGAAAAGGGGATAGATAAATCAAAAGTAGAGTATGTACAAGTAGATATTCAAAAGGGTGAAAATTTAAGCGCAGAAATGCGCGCTAAAAACCCACTAGGTAAAATTCCTATTTTAGAGCTAGACGACGGTACCTGTATTGCTGAAACCGACGCTATTTGTACTTACTTTGAAGCCATTCATCCTGAGCCCTCATTGTTAGGCTCTACGCCCATTGAAAAGGCCACCATTGCTATGTGGCAGCGGCAAGTAGAAATGGCGCTGATGTTACAAGTAGGCATGTGTTTTCAACATACCACAGGGTACTTTAAAGATAGAATGGTTCCTGTTCCTGAATATGGTAAAGAAGCCGGTATCAATGCATCAAAGTATTTTAATATTCTCGAACGCCGACTCGAATTACACGAGTTTATAGCGGGAGATACCTTCTCTATTGCGGATATTACTGCGCTATGTGCTATTGATTTTGCACGGGTGGTGGATATTCGAATTAAAGACGAACAAACTAACCTTCAGCGTTGGTACGACAACGTTAGTAGCAGAGCGAGTGCAAAAGCCTAATGATAGATTTATACACCGCAGCAACACCCAATGGCTGGAAAGCGTCAGTCGCATTAGAAGAAATGGAACTCGACTATACCGTGCATGCGGTAAACTTAATGAAAGGCGAGCAAAAAACCGCTGAGTTCCTCGCCATGAACCCAAATGGCAGAATTCCCGTTATTGTGGACAAAAGCGAAGGCGACCATGTGGTTTTTGAATCTGGCGCCATCATGCTTTATTTAGCTGAAAAGACAGGTAAGTTTTTACCCGCAGACGCCAAAGGCCGAAGCCAAGTGATGCAATGGGTTATGTTTCAAATGGGGGGTATTGGGCCAATGATGGGTCAAGCGAACGTGTTCCATCGCTATTTAGAAGAGAAGATCCCCATTGCTATTGACCGCTATCAAAATGAAGTGCGCAGATTGTTTACGGTGCTAGATGGGCGATTAGAAGACAACGAATATTTAGCCGGTGATTACAGCATTGCCGACATGGCGAACTGGTGCTGGGTGCGTACCTATGAATGGTCGGGCGTAAGCATTGAAGGGCTAGATAACTTAACTCGCTGGAAAAACAGTATCGAGGCACGCCCTGCGGCGCGTCGTGGTGTTGAAGAGCCCAATAAAATCGATAAAGAAGCGTTGATCAAAGGCGCTAAAAACGTAGTTACTCGATAATACGTTACCCGATAACATGTTACTCTAATGTGTGAACTAATCCCTGCGCCAAGGCTTTTATGTGCGCAGGGCCTATTCCGCAACATCCGCCTACAATTGAAGCGCCAGCCGCCACCCATTTTTGTGCATACGCCAAGTACTTTTCAGGTGTCACATCCTCGCGCAAGGTAGACAACATTTCATTGGCGTCATGCACTCTTACATGTTCGGAAAAACTGTTGGCATACACACCAATGGGAATGTCGGCATTATGGTTGCGGGTAAACGCAATAGCCGCTTCCATTTCTTCAGGTTGAGAGCAATTAAATAACACCGCATCGATACTATCTAACGTAGGCAATATAGCACTTAGGGGCTCGTTAGAACGTAAGGTTACAGGCTTTGAAAAGTCTTGACGATTACTGAGCGAGTAAGAAAGCCAAATTGGTTTAGATGAGTGCTGTTTTATTAAAGACGTTACCGCAATAGCTTCTTCTACCGACGATATGGTTTCTACAAGCCAAAAGTCGATGTAGGGCGCTTGTGCTTCAATCAATGGCAGTAAAATTGAAGCGAGTTTCTCAGCACAAAATAGTTCAGGTTTGTAAGAGCCAAACGCGGGGGGCAAACAGCCCGCTACCACTACCTTATCATTATGGGCTATGGCATTATTTTTATTAGCAACTGTTTTAGCAATTTTAGCTGCATGTTCAGCGAGGTCGAACGCTTTCTCGGTAAACTGTTGTTGGCCAATATGAAAGGGAACTAAGGCATAGGTATTTGTGGTAATGATTTGGGCGCCCGCATCCACAAAGTTTTGATGCACTTGAGCGACTAAATCTGGGGCTTCCATTAAAGAGAGGGCTGACCATTCAGGTTGCCTAAAAGGCGCCCCTATTCTTTCTAATTCTCGGCCTAATCCACCATCAAGAATATGTATTTGAGAAGATGGACATTGCGTTAATGCCAGTCGGCTTGTTTTGTCTGTGGGTGATGTTGTCACCACGTACCCCTGCTATATTGATATGGTTGTAAACTAGTAGTAATTCGCAATAAGCGATAGGTTAGCACTGCCGATAGATTGTGCTTTACTGCCCACCTGGCCTGCACTCACACTACCAGGGCTTATTCCTCGTAGGTCGGCATTCTTTAACGCACTTTGCACATAGTCGACCAGTTGGTTTTTTATGTTTTGTGGCATGGCCCCATCTATAATAATACCATCTAGGTCAAGCATGCTAAACGCGCAATGTGCTGCAAAAGCAATACCTTCAGCGGCTTGTTCTAGCCATAGTGTAAGTATCTTTTCAACCTTGGGGTCAGATTTTAAACCCGGCCAATGATCGGGGGCATCGTATAAGTTGTTTCCATCAAATCCTGCATCATGAAGCTGCTTTTCTAGCAAATACAGTGATGATTGGGCAATAAGTTGTTGCTGTTGATTATTCGTTGCCGTGACAAAAGGTAAGGATCCAATGGCCCCAGCATTTCCGGATTTCCCCGTAAATAACTGATTATTTATGATGAGCCCGCCGCCTAAGAATGTACCCACAAACACATAAAGAAAGTGATTGAACCTGTGATGATTTCCAAAAGCCATTTCTGCACTACAGGCCGCGGTAGCGTCGTTACTAACAAATATAGGAAAGCCTAAATGTGCAGAAAGTGACGCTTGAATATCAAGGTTTTTCCACGCTTCCAGCGCTTCGGTCGGCGCGCCGGCTTCTTCTGCCCAATTCCAAATCTCAAAGGGCATAGCCACGCCTAAACCTCGAATTCGTGTTCGCTGTTCAGCCGATAACTGTTGAGTTAACACCGTCACCCCACGCTCGGTAAAAGACAACAGATGCGCTACTGTGGGATAGGGTACTTTTTCATGCAGTGATGCTTTTACATTGCCAGCTAAATCTAGCAAGGTCATGTCGAAACTGCGCCGGCCAATCTTCAACCCTAAGCCAAACGCGCCATTAGGATTTAACCCGAAAGGCACCTTGGGTTGGCCAACACCACCACGGACAGGCGCTAAGGCTTGCACTAACTTATCAGATGCAAGCTTCTTAATAATAACGGTTGCTGACTGAGCGGATAACCCCGTTCGCAGCGCAATTTCTGATTTGGGTATAGCGCCTTCGTGGCGAATAAGCGTGAGTATATCCCGCTCGTTTTGGGTGCGGTTATCTAGCAATGCGTCTGCCGCGTCTCCTGCTGTGTTAACAGGCGAACTCGTCTGCTCGGGGGATATGGCCATTTACACTATACCTAAATCATCATGGGAGAATGTTATAACAAACAGCCCCTATAAGTCATGGTTAGTTAATAAATCAATAATGACTAAAAAATTCATAAAAACGAGTTTTTTCCTATCAATCAGAGCGATATCAAAAACGAACAAGGTAAACTATTTAACAATGGTAAATTATTAAATCAACATAGTTGATTTATTTTTGAGAGTAGTTAATACTGTGCCGCAATTAGTTAACTATAATTTAACGTATCCATGGGGAAGACCTTCGGCTACGCTTATATTCCACGTCACAGCGATAGACTTTAATGTCATCGTTGTAAGCTCTAGCGAGAGGTGTTTATGAAAATTTTATGTTTAGGCGAAGTACTTATCGATATGTTGAGTGCAGGTGCGGCAGATCAAAGTGAAATGCCGGCGATGAATTCATTTCAGCCTTATGCTGGTGGTGCGCCTGCTAACGTTGCGGTGGCCGTAGCTAAACTTGGTGGCCACGGCGCTATGGTATCGAAAGTGGGTGATGACACCTTCGGGCGCTTTCTGCAAGACATGCTTAGCTACCATAAAGTAAACACTGATTACGTGTGGAGCACAAAAGACGCCAATACAGCACTGGCCTTTGTTAATCTTGATAAAGACGGTGAGCGGTCTTTCGATTTCTATGTTGATAACGCGGCACATAAGCATATTGGCGAAGAGGACTTAGCTACCGTTGAATGCGACGATACTAGCGTACTGCATTTTTGTTCTGGTTCTATTTCTGGCCCAGAATTGCTGCCTGGCACCGACTATATTTTAAATAAAGCCAAGCAAAAAAATATGCTGGTTTGTTTAGATATTAACTATCGCCCTGCGTTTTGGGATGACACGGCTAATGCGCCAGGTCGTATTGATGATGTAGCTAAAAAAGTGAGCATTTTAAAAGCAAGCCGCGAAGAGTTAGCTGAGCTTTATGGCGAAGAAAATGCGCAAACCCATGTTCAACAGTGGCTAGATAGCGGCGTTAAAGTGGTATTGGTAACTGATGGCGGCGAGCCTATCCAATATATCACCAAAGAATTTAGTGGCACCTTAGCGTCACCTAAAATGGATGTAAAAGATACGACAGCTGCAGGCGATTCTTTCATTGGCGGTTTCTTGTATTTCTTGTCGACGAAAGTAGCCAACAGTGCAGAATTTGATACATGGGTGGATAGCTTTGAAAATGTTAGTGAAGCTACTGAATTCGCTATTCGTTGCGGTGCCTACACGGTAACCCAATATGGTGCGTTCAGCGCGCTACCTACTATGGAAAATATCACTAAGTAAAAGCTAAATAATAAGCCAATTTAAAAGCAAGGTTTTCATAGCCTTGCTTTTTTTTGCCTTAAAAGCGGCCTTAGCAATGCAAGGAAAAATTGCTACATGAGAATTGCCATGAAAAAAATTTCGTCAAAGGCGACTACATAAATTACGACAATAAATCACTTCAATAAACTTCAACAATAAGCACCGCCCAAGAAATATAAACCCGTCTGACATCCACCCGATTCCCACAATGATCCAGTAAAGGTATTGTAAATTTAGTGTAATGTTATAATATAACATTACATTTTTAAGGGTTTGATAAGGATTATTATGTTCAAGGCCACTCGCTTGGCTATCGCTATGCGGTAGTGACCAGCTATGCCAATGCTCTGATTGAATTTGTTGACGGTGGAGTGTGGCGTGAAGACCATGTAGAGCATTTACATGACTACAAAGAATCTCCTTCATTGTCTGATTTTACCCTTGAAGGTAGCAGCCCTACTCACCTAGTTAGCCATGACAGCCAACTGGCTGTTTTCTTTGATGGCGATGCAGATAGCAGCACACCAGCATCTGTACAGGTTGTGACAGACACCAATATTGCTGCTGAATCTACCGATATTTCTACGCTTTCCTACACCGTAAATATGCATGGTGTAGCCGAGCCTGAAGACGATATGTTGATTAGCACGGTTCGCCGTGATGATAGTGTTACGTTTTCGGCAAATCCAATACTGCCAGATAGTGTGGGTGTCTATCATTTGCATGATGGAGAATATGAGCAAGAGCAAGTATTTGAAGGGTTATGCCCGGATTTACACGGCTCATCTATTAATGACGATTACGTGGCGTTCGGTTGTACTGGCAGTGTATTAGTACTTCACGAGCATGATGACCTTTACGAGTCGGTAAACATTGCCAATGATGATGTTCTTAATGGCTTGCGAGTAGGCTCTATATTTGGGCATGAAGATGCAGATACTTTTATAGGTTTAGCTGCTGAGTCTGCCAGCGATACCTATGTGTTTGTCACTATCGACCCAGAAGCCGCTACTATGGTTGAAATGGATTGGGAGCCTGAAGAAGGCGCGACACCCACAGCTTATGGTTTTTCATATGATGGTGAGCATTTCTTAATACTGGATGACCTTGGTAATTTGTCTGTATTATCAGCGCACTCAGAAACTGACACAGTGACATGGGAACTTGAAACTCGAATTAATATTAGTAGTGGTGACCTTGCTGATATGCCAGACAATGTAAGTTTCAGCATGACGGTGTCGCAAAATGCGGGATATGTATATATTGTCGACCCGATAGCAATGCATGTGTTAAAGATTGATCTTGAAGGAGCCGAAGTTGTGGGCGATATCGAAGTTGATTTTGTGCCTTCAGCAGTATCTTGGTTAGGTATCGCTGAATAACTATTTCATATAGTTAGTAGTGTTGGCGTCGTGAGTTAATTCTTGCGGCGCTTTTTTATAGTCCTTTTTTGCAAGACACTCGCTCATAAATCAGGACACCCATATAATATTCAATTACTGAATACTTGGTAAGAAATCAAAACAGGGTTTGGTTAGGACCTTTACAAAGATTAAGACTAATAAATTAAGTTAAATAACTTAACATTGAACTCTCCCTCATTCTGAAGAGGATTTATCAGCTAAGCTTTAGCGTACTAATCTTTGATTATTTGGATGATAAGGTAAGTGGCGTGAATGAAAAGCTAACCCAAAGCCAAACTTGGTATTCGGCGGGTAGCAATGGAAAGGCTGATCGACGTAGAGAATTGATTTTAAATACCTAGCACCATATTGTGCCAGTCTGTATGTTGTAGCCCTGTACGCACTAGAATAGGCGATTGGTTATGGTTGATAACGCCAGTCTTGTTGGCGATTACCTGTCGGCCTGTATTTTCTACCAGCTCCAGGTAGTCACTGAGTAGGAAAGGTAATCCTTTAATTTTGGTGCTCGCGCTGCCAAGGAAAGGTAAAAGAGATTTAGGTTGTTTACCCTTTTGCGCAGCCTTTATTCTTTGTTTTACGCTAGTAAAATCAGAGCTCTCGGGTGTTTTTGCTATGTCAACTCGAAGTGGATTTAAATCAACGTATGCCATACATGCAGCTAGCGCCGCTTCATCCAGCAGTGATTGTGACTTAAATCGCCCTTCCCAAAACCGCCCCGTACAGTCATCTTCTTTATTGGCTTTACGCGCAATATATTCGTTTAAAAGCCGCATAAA
>NZ_JAUOQH010000017.1 GCF_030547075.1 Alteromonas sp. 1_MG-2023
ACAGCCCGAAGGCAAACAGACAGTGCTTCTTGGCACCCTGAAGTAACAATAAACTCATCAGGTTGCAGCATACACCCCGACGCTGCAGTAAGCCTACTGAGTTGTTTTCTAAGGTTCTGATCGCCCTTTACATCGCCGTATACCATGCCATCGAGCGGTCTGTTCTTTGTTAATTCATGCAAACGTTTTGTAAGCGGCTTCAGAGTTTTTGCCGTCATATTGGGCATGGCGTGTTGGAACTGGCATTGGGTGGCAATATTGCTGTCTTTATTAAACGTATTCAACAACATGTTAAGTACATCTTCCCACTGCGACACATCCATAGGCCGCTGCGGCGGCTTGGTCATTTTAGGGGTGTTATTCAACGTGGTATTAGAAGAAACGAAGTAGCCAGATTTAGGCTTCGCCTCTACATACATTTGAGATTCTAAAACGCGATAGGCTTCCTGTACCGTAGCGATGCTAACGTTGTGCTCTTTTGACAACTGCCTGACTGAGGGCAGTTTATCTCCACACTCAAATGCCCCGCGATCGATTTGCGCTTTTAGCTCACTAGCTAACGATTCATACAGTGTCATTTTAATTACCCAATACAGACATCCCCATACAGATAACCATACCTTAACTTATTACCGCCATTTACCATACAGATTAAGAGGTAATCCGGCATACAGTCATAATTACAGCGCTTCTGTATGGTCTTATTTTCTATTTTTTGAATCTAACTCATACACAGAATTGCATTTATTATTATGCCACTTCATCAACTTTGTATGTGGATCTTCATGGAAACGTCGTTACTTTTCGCCCTCGCTACCTTTGCTTTTGTTAGCACAGTAACGCCAGGCCCTAACAATTTAATGCTGCTGGCATCTGGGGCGCAGTATGGTTATAAGAAATCCATTCCACACATGTTGGGCATCGTTGTAGGCGTTGCGGGCCTGATTATAAGTACGCTTTTGGGGGTTGGTGCGCTTTTCGCTTTGCTCCCCAGCTTATATACCGTGTTAAAAGTGTTGGGTATTGCCTACTTACTATGGCTGGCGTTTAAAATTGCCACCGGCCCCACCGGTGAAATTGAAATTGAGAAAACCACTCGTAAAGGGCCACTTAAATGGTGGGAAGGTGCGCTGTTTCAATTAATAAACCCCAAAGCTTGGATGATGGCATTGGCTAGCGTGGGCACATTTACGTTACCTGGCGAACACTATGCAGAATCTGGACTAGCTATTGTGTTAGCGTTTGCCTTAATCGGTTTTCCGTGCATTTCAATATGGGCCGCGGTTGGCGCAAAAATTAAAATATGGCTTAGCTCTCCGATTCGTAGAAAGCGTTTCAACTTCACCATGGCTGCAGCGACGGCTGCTACCTTGTTTTTGATTATCTAGCTGAGGCTTGGGTTTAGGTTTAGGTTTAGGTTTAGGTTTAGGTTTAGGCAAAAAACTTGGGAGTGGCGTTGTGCTTTTGAAAAGCGCTTAGGCTTAACGCTATTGAAAAGCGTTTACGCGTAGGGCTATTAAATTAGGCTCAAGGCTATTAAATTAGCGCTTAGATATAAGCGCCTAAGAATTAGTGGCTTGCAGATGCAAACGTAAAAATCAGGTCAAATAACGCAAAAATACGTTAATTTTCGACAATATATTTCTGATACCAGACATAATAATGCCGTAATGCATTATTCAACGTTTACCACACCTAAAAAACAAGCAACACGAGTAAAATATATACTGGTGCTGCTTACGCTGCTCAGCCTTTTGACGAGCTGGCACAGTAGTGCCCATGTGGTGAAGGCTGAATCGCATTGTCAGCTATGTTTAAGTGAGGTGGACTTAGAACATTACCTCCCCACAGATACAGCACTTTTTAAACCCTCGTTACACCACTACTTTTTTATACTGCCTATCGAGGCGGGCGTTCGTGCCTTATTTTTCACCTCTGTAGATATTAGAGGCCCACCGTTTTCATCCATCACTAAACGTTAAGCAAGTTTTTACGCTAGTTATCGTCAGATAGCTGGCAAGTTTATGATGTAATTTAGAGATGAAAGCATGAAAAATAACTACTCACACGTGGCTATCGCATTATTAACCGCGCTAAGTAGCCAAGCATACGCTGCTGATAAAACCATTCAAAAAGATGAAAACGATATTGAAACCGTTGTTATTACGGCATCCCCGTTAAAGCGCACTGTTTTAGAGTCTGCGACTCCAGTGAGTATTCTAAGCGGTGAAGCATTAGATCAAAACCAAGCTGCTACTTTAGGAGATACATTAAAAAGCGTTCCGGGTGTGCATAGTTCTTACTATGGCCCTGTAGCAAGTAGCCCTATCATTCGTGGATTAGATGGCCCCCGCGTCAAAATAGTTCAAAATGGATTAGGCGCTTCTGATGCTTCCAGAGTAGGCCCCGATCACCAAGTATCCACTGAAACCTCCACCGCAAGTCAGATAGAAGTGCTTCGAGGCCCAGCCACACTTTTATACGGTAGCGGCGCCATTGGCGGTGTAGTCAATGTGGTTGACGACAGACTACCGCTAACTAGGCAAGATGAATTTAGTGGTGAAGTATTTGCTCAGTACGATGATGTTTCAAACGGCAAAACCGTATCAACAAATTTAAATGCTGGGGCTGGCGACTTTGCTTTTCATGTAGATGCTTATAATAGAAATACCGACGATTATGAGATTCCAGTACCTGCGGATATAGACGAAGAAGGTGGCAGCACTACCCTTACCAACTCTGCCATTGATGCCAACGGTTTTAACTTAGGTGCAGGTTGGGTAACCGATGATACTCAAGCCGCATTTGCTTATGGCCGTATGGATTCTGAATACGGTTTGCCTAGTGAAGAAGACGTTTATATAAATTTAAAGCAAGACCGCTATCAAGGCGTAGTGGACTGGAATAACCTAGACGGTTTTATCTCGTCGGTACATTCGCAAAATGCCTACACTGATTACCAGCACTCTGAAATAGAAGACGGTGAAATAGGTACTACGTTTAAAAACGAAAGTATCGAATCGCGTTTATGGGCAGATCATGCGCCAATTAACGGCTGGAAAGGTATTGTAGGTTTGCATTACAACAATAGCGATTTCCAAGCTATTGGTGAGGAAGCCTTTACCCCACCTAGCGAAACGGACAGTATCGCTGCGTTCGTGATGGAAGAAAAAGAAGTCGATTCACTCTTATGGCAGTTAGGTGCCCGTGTTGAAGAAACCACTCATGATGTAGATAACAGCTTTTTCACCGAACTGACGACTGACAATGCAATGTCATTTGATGATAAAGATTACACCGCATTCTCTGGCTCTGCTGGCGTAGTATGGAGTATAAACGACAATCACTCGTTGGCATTCAACTATGCTTATTCACAGCGCGCGCCTTCAGCCACCGAAATGTATTCGTACGGACCGCATATTGGCTCGGGAACCTATGAAATAGGTGGTGAATTCGAGATTGAAGAGAACAACGGTGAATATTCTGTTGCGCAAATATCCGGTGATATGGATAAAGAAACCTCTAATAATATCGACTTAACGTATCGTTATAACTCAGACGCATGGAGCGCGAGTGTTAGCCTGTACAGTAACCATGTTGATAATTATATCTTTGAAGATTATACCGGCTTAGTAGTAAACGACGGCTCGTTTATTACCTCAGATGCTTACGACGCCTTAGCTGGTGCAGGGTTGGCAAGTGACGAAGAATCAGATGGCTTACCTGTTGTTGTGTTTGCCCAGCAAGATGCACATTTATACGGCTATGAAGCACAGGTTGATTGGCACTTTGCTGATGATTGGCGTGTAGAAGTTTTCTCTGATTACACACGAGCTAAACTGGATTCAGGCGGCAATGTACCAAGAACGCCTCCAATGCGATTCGGTTCAACACTTCATTATGAGTATGGAAACTGGCATACGGAAGTGGGCGTAACTAGAAATAGTAAGCAAGATAAAGTTGCCGACTACGAGACCGAAACAGACGGCTATACCATGCTTTCTGCTTCAGCTAACTACTACTTAGAATTAGATAATGTAGACATGACGTTTTACCTAAAAGGCGAAAACTTAGGTGATACAGAAGGCCGTGTGCATTCTTCTTATATAAAAGACGAAGTACCTCTACCAGGCCGAGCCCTTAGCCTAGGCGTAAGAGCAAGCTTCTAAAAAAAATGGGGTCAGAGTACTTTTACGCTGACCCATTATTTGTTCCAGCGAAAAGTACTTTAAATTAACGTACTCAAATTAACGTACTCTGACCCCATTATTTAATTAGTTATACACGGTAAACACTTGATACGGTGCGCCACCGTAATCGTAGTCTGACAATATCAAGTTAATCACGTCACTGGTTTGTACATCATATATAGTGGTTTCTAGCAGTAAGTCGTTAGTTTCGCTGTTATAGACATATACATCGTAGTCGCCTGCTTCAATTTCCACATCCAAAGAACTTAAGTAAGAGAATGAATCCGATTCATCGTATGAATCTGGCGAGCTTCCTTGTTCAATAACCTTCACAGAAATGGCAGTGCTGCTTTCGTTATCAATATTATGAGAGAAAAGTAGTTTCGCATGGGTTTCAATAACTCTTAAATCTTCGGTATTACTATACGATGTGACTGTAGAATTCGTGTTGCCGCTACCTAATAATAACGCGACCTGATCGGCGTAAAAATCTATGCTAGTGCTTTCTAATACCGCTTGGGTGTCACTATCATGAAGGTAAACATCAACATTTGTTGCTTCGTCAGGCTCATCAATTTCAATTGAAATAAAGTCAGAGATGTCTCCGAAAGCGATATCTTCTGCCACGATATTTGACGAAGTAGTTTGCGCGACAGAAATAGCATTGGTGTTAGTAATATTATTGCTTACGCGAAGGTAGCTATCTTGCGCTTCGTTGGTTAACTGCCTTGAGCCGCTATTATTAAGCTCCACAATGCTAAAAAATGTATCCTCTATGCCCGCACTTTCATAACTCACCAATACATAAGACAGTGCTTCACCTTCTTCAATAGTGATGTCATTTTTCATTGCTAATATGGTATCTGTACCTGATTGAGTAAAGACTAACTTATAGTCGCCAGCATCTAGTTCGGTATCGCCACTGGTATCGGCTAATGAAAGCGTGTAACTGGCTGTCTGGTTAGTAAGCGAACCATCCGCGTCAAGAATGTATACGTCTACGGCGTCATCATAGCTTGCCAAATTGGCAAACTGCACCATGGCATAGCCATCATCGAAATCAGAGTCGTAAACATCGGAAACATCTATCTCAATTTCTAAACTGCTTGGGTAGTCAGTTTCGCCGTACAAAATGTAGCTATGTACCTTTTTTTTATCAACTTTAAGCGTTTCATCGTCAATAAAACTACTGTTTTCAGTGTTAGGCAGAATTTGGTTAAATTCAATATCGTAAGAAACATTGCTTACATAGGAATAAGCGGTGGCCTCGGTAAAAGACAATTCACCTTCTGAATCATCATCTACTACAAATTCTATATCCGGTGACTGTGGCACCAAGTTCACATATTGAGCGTAACCGTTACCATCTCCTTCATCGTCATCTCCTGTATATATACATCCTGTTAACGATAACCCGCTAATAATGGCGACACTGATACAACACCGTTTATAAAAATACATAACTTCACCCTTTTTAAAATGTGTTCTAGGAGGTTTTTACGAGGCGATAGTTGCGCAAAGATGTGTAAATAAGCGGTAAAGGGTGCTGAACTTAACGTTTACGGTAGAGAAAAGCGCTACATTAATTTTAGGTTACTGAGTGGTCAGGGGTATCTTGATGTGGCAATATTTAATTAAGTTGTAGGCCTGCGGATAGTTGGCCAACTAGATAAGGAAAATCTATGCTGAATAACACGCATAAGTGTTCAGTTGTTGCTCTTGCAGTAGCGGTTGCTATGTTAAGTGGTTGTGGAGGCGGAAGCAGTAACGCCGTCACGCCGGTCTTACCTACTACACCGGTGAGTAACGAGCCCATTTGGGAGCCCGGGGTTTATGAATCACAATCTAGCCTTATCGCCCAATGTGAAACGCCACGAACCGGCACAGATCCGTTCACTGGCAGTGCTTACCCTGATGCGCAAGGTTCTGCTTTAGAAGAAAAACTATGGTTGCGTTCATGGACTAACGATACTTACCTTTGGTACGACGAAGTACCTGACAACAACCCTGCCAACTATTCGGTAATAGGCTACTTTGATCAGTTAAAAACCACTGAATTAACCTCAAGCGGTACTGCAAAAGATAACTTTCACTTTTCTCAGGATACCGCTGAATACAACGAACTCACACAATCGGGTGTATCTTCCGGCTACGGGTTTGATTGGGAGTTTGTTGCAAGCACTTCACCTAGAGAACTTATTGTGAGGTTTACCGAAGAGGATTCCCCTGCTGCTTTAGCTAACGTACCTCGAGGTGCTTCTCTGGTTACCGTTAACGGTATCGATTTTGTTAACGACAATACCCAAAGCGGTGTAGATGCTATAAACGCTGCACTTTTCCCCGACAACGCGGGCACTGTGACCAACTTTGAATTTGCGCTTGTTGATGGCAGCTCGCTGGCAGTAGAGTTAACATCAGCCGATATAACCGTATCACCAGTGCAAAACGTAAGCGTACTAGATCTTGAAAGTGGCAAAACAGGTTACTTTCAGTTCAACACCTTTATTCGCACAGCCCAAGATAGCCTAATTGATGCGTTTGATTTATTTGTGG
The DNA here is from genome assembly GCF_030547075.1 of Alteromonas sp. 1_MG-2023. Taxonomy (GTDB): domain Bacteria; phylum Pseudomonadota; class Gammaproteobacteria; order Enterobacterales; family Alteromonadaceae; genus Alteromonas. Next base: position 6,744 of record NZ_JAUOQH010000017.1, read on the forward strand.
AAGAGAACGTTACCGAACTGGTAATAGACTTGCGCTACAACGGCGGCGGACTATTGGCACTGGCGTCTCAGGTTTCATACATGGTGGCGGGCCCTAGCCAAACTAATAACGCTATTTTCGAAACCACCCGCTTTAATGATAAAAGCACAACGACTAACCCAGTAACCGGTGGTACAGTGCAAGCTACACCATTTTATAGCAATGTGATTGATTATAATGCGGGCACGCTAACCAGTACCTTATTACCTAGCTTGTCATTGACTCGCGTGTACGTGATAACCACTGGTTCAACCTGCTCTGCTAGTGAAGCGGTAATAAATGCCTTGCGCGGTATTGATGTGGAAGTGGTTCAAATAGGGTCAACCACCTGCGGCAAGCCTTATGGCTTTTACCCTGCCGATAACTGTGGCGAAACTTATTTCACTATTCAATTCCAAGGGGTGAATAATAAAGGGTTTGGCGATTACGCAGACGGTTTTATGCCTACCACCACACCAAACTTCGACTTCGAGCTACCAGGTTGTGATATAGACGATGACTTTACAGCAGCCTTAGGTAACCCCGAAGAGGGCATGCTGGCCGCAGCGATAGAATACTCTTCAACAGGCAGTTGCCCGGTGGTTACATCAACAGAAAGTCTTGCTGATACTTCGGCCAATAAAGAAAGTACGTCGAGTACGTTAGCAAGCGCTCAAGGGAGTACTCAACAAAGTACTTTACTAGCCATCGACAATCCTAACACACAAAGAGAAACGTTAGTTTTGCAGAATAAAATTAATGAGCCTGTTATAGAAGAGCGCCCGTAATGGCGCGCTTCAAGGCTGCGATTTCTAATACCGTGCTTTTTAAGCGTGCTATAGGTTTATTAGCCATTGCATTAACGTTAGCAAGCGGTTGTACAACGACAGACGTTATTAGTGAGAGCGACTTAGTTGAAGCTTATGCTAGCAACTTGAATTTAGCGCAGAAACAAGAAATCGAGAGCAAAATAAGCAGTTGGTTTGGCGGGGTAAAAATTACCCTTGCCGACGATGTTTTTTCTGAGTCGTCGCAAGTAGGTATTGAGCGCAAAGCCCATACGGATGATAGAGGGCTGCTGATTGAGGGGAGACACAATAACCCGGCATTTCTGTTTACTTTGCTCACTGATGGAAAGCATTGTGTTTTGCGAAACAACCAAACCGGTGACACTGAAACTCTTTCTAGCGTAAGGTGTGTAAAAAATGGGGTCAGAGTACTTTAATTAAGCGTACTTTAATTACTAGTACAAGCGTACTCTATCGCCCTCTTTGAAAAGTACTCTGACCCCATTTTTCCTTCTCTACGTTCAACCAAGGCTATACGGGTTCTTACCCATATCAACAGCAACGCAAAATAGGCGCAAGTCTAACTCTAGCTGATGGTAGTCGGGCTCTATATAACAGCAAAGTTGATAAAAGCTTTTGTTATGGTCCTTTTCCTTAAAATGCGCAAGTTCATGCACTACTAACGCTTTCAATAGTGGCTCTGGGGCGTGTAATAAGTCGCTGTTAATCGCTAAATCATGTTTGCGGGTTTTACCCTGCATTCTATAGGTATGCGTACCTAATGCATTGGTTACCATATCACCCTGCTTTTTAAATGCGGCACGACCAAAAGGTGGCGCATTTTTTACATACCGCTTTTTAAGTTCAGTCGCGTAGTTATAGAGCAGCTTATCAGTGGTAATAGCATGCGCATCAGGATACTTTTTAACGAGGTAACTAGTGAGTTTATTATTCGCTATTAGCTGCAGCGCTTGTTCAATAACCGTTTGAGGGTAGCCGTTAAAGTAACGTGCATATTTAGCATGTTCGCTCATTTTTCATGCTCCTAAATAATGGGGTCAGAGTACTTTTCTTAAACAAAACTCCCTGTACCTCATTTTCTCTCTCCCTTTTTTCACTGCCTTTTAGACTAGTTTTAGCAAGTACAGGGTTGTAGTGAAAGCCAAATTTATTCATCGTTATTTGAGAAAATCAAATAGGGTAAATTCGAACATGGCCAGAAAACGACGGCTAGCACCACCAGGTTTTGCGCAACACGTTATTCAAAGGGGCAATAACCGTGCGGTATGTTTTGCTAACGAGAGTGATTACTTTGCTTACATTTATTGGTTGAAGAAGTTCTCGATACAATTCAATGTAAGTATTCACGCTTGGGTGCTGATGACAAATCATATTCACCTACTTTGTACCCCACAACTTGATAATCACGGCCTAAGTACCATGATGCAATCTTTAGGGCGCATGTATGTTAGATATTTTAATCAAAAATACAAGCGAACCGGAACGTTATGGGAGGGTAGATTTAACTCTAGCTTAATAAATTCTGAAGAATACTTGCTTACCGTGTACCAATACATTGAACTCAACCCAGTAAGAGCAGCGATGGTGTCGACTCCCTGTGAATATAAATGGTCAAGCTATGCAATAAACGCTTTAGGCGTGAAGTCGACGTTATGCACTCCTCACCCATTATATCTATCGTTAGGACAAACCGTTCCTCTTCGCCTAAAAGCTTACCGTGCGTTATTCGAGACAGAAATTCCACAAGCACTTATCAATAATATACAAAGCTGCTCTAAAAAGGAGTTGGTGTTAGGTAACGCTAAATTTAAACAAGAAATTGAAAAGCTAACCGAATGAAGCTTAAAACTGAAAAAATCGGCAGACCATCAACCCGTAGTGTTATTGTGTGAAAGGGGAAACTTCATTAAAAAGGGAATCTTTAATGCACTTAGTTAAAGTACTCCGACCCTATTAATTTTTCCCTTAAAACGCCACTTATTTTATGAATAGAATGAGTGGCTTTTTGACTTCGGTGTTTGATATTAGGATTAAATATAAAGGTTCGTACTAGCCGCAGCACTTCTTATATTTTTTACCGCTACCGCAAATACACGGGTCGTTACGAGCAGGGACTTTCTCTACGGTTACAGTGCCCTTTTTATTCAGTAGTACTGTTAACTCTTGTATAGACTCTACCGCACCTTCCTTTGTATCAACGGTAATATCTGCATACAAACCAGCTTCCGCCACTAATGTATCGACTTCTTGTTTTCGAGCTTCGTTGGTTACCACTAATTTAAGCGGGTATTTTTTACTGCCTGCAATACGGCTAGCGTTTCTTTCATAACCGTATGTTAGGGTCGTTTGACGGGCGTCTTTACGACCTTTAAAAAAAAATTTATCTGACATTTGGTGTTCCAAATATTTAAAAGTAGAAGGTGGGTATCATTTTTAAATCGTCACGAAAATTAGCTAACCAACCTAAACTTTAGATAAAAAATAGCGAAATGCAGTAACTCCTACCAAACATTTCAATTAATGAACCATTGGCTATCTATTTTCAATCCATGCTGGGCGGTAAAAACAGAGAGGAAAGCTTGGCTTACAGGCGTTGCTTATCTGAGATTCTGGTTAAATAACACACCATAATGGTTAAGTGATGATTTGCTTATACCTATTCTACTACAAGTGCAAAGCTTGCACACAATCTACCTGAGATTAACGTACCCTTTATAACAAATCACAAGCGGGCAAGAACGATATAGGCAGGAAAGATATAGAAAGAAACGCTTTAAGAAAGCAGATCATCAAGCCACGGCGCTATTGAATGAAACGCAAAACTTCATCTAAACCGCTCTGACTAATGTACGCAGCTTATGTATTCGTTTAATGTGCTCGGTTACTATATTCTGACCCCATTAATTCTGGAAACGAGACTACAAAATGCAACCACACGACCACTCACCGCTAGATGACTTTGTTGAATACTCAGAAAATGAAATGGTGTCGCGCAGCGCAGACTTTTTGCAAACTATGCAACGTCGCCACAGCATTCGCCATTTTAGCGACAGGCCTGTAGACAAAAAGGTTATCGAAAACTGCCTATTAACGGCTGGCACTGCGCCGAGCGGAGCTAACCATCAGCCTTGGCATTTTGCAGCGATTAACTCTACTACGGTAAGACAACAAGTAAGGGAGCAGGCTGAAGCACATGAGCGTGGGTTTTATGAGGGACGTGCTGGGGAGCAATGGCTACAAGATCTTAAACCGTTAGGTACAGACTCAAGTAAGCCTTACTTAGAGTTAGCGCCTTGGCTTATTGCCGTATTTAGCCAGAAATCTGGTGAAACAGAAAGCGGAGACAAGCGTCAGAATTACTACGTTCATGAATCGGTAGGCATTGCAGTTGGAATGCTGCTCACTGCCTTGCATAATGCGGGTTTGGCTACATTAACTCACACACCGAAGCCCATGAACTTTTTAACCCAAGTGTGTAACCGGCCAGAAAACGAACGGGCTTATATGCTAATTATTGCCGGCTACCCTGCAGCCGAAGCCACCATTCCGGCTCATGCTAAGCAGAAAAAATCTCTTAACGAACTAGCCAGCTTTCTTTGATGAAATTGGCGATAAAATGGGGTCAGAGTACTTTTTGGATTATCTAACTCTGACCCCATTATTTACTTATTAGGAACAATAAGGTATTTCTCGCCCGTTTTCTTAGCATTGTATAAGGCTACATTTTCAGGCTGAAGGGCTTCTTCAAGGCTTAACTCTTTGGTGTATGAAGACGCAAATGTAGTGTTAATTTCAGCAGCAACTTTTTGATAGAGTGCACCTACACGTTTTTTATCTAGTTTGCCTAAGAAGCGCATCAGCAACCAACCGCCAATTCCCCATGTCATACCAAATGCGCGATTTAGCGTAGTTGGAGAGAAGTCTAAGCCGCCGTAAATATACACCTGCTTGTTGCTGTCTGAACCATAAGTATTGAAGCCTTTTGCATCTTTACTGCCCGACGCTTCCATCATGGTAAGAATGTCGCTGACTAACTCGCCGCCGCCAATGGCATCGAAGGCTAATGTAGCGCCTGTTTTATCAATGGCTTGATAAAGCTCTGCTTTGAAATTCTCGCTAGTAGAATCAAGCACAATTTTCGCGCCTAAATCTTTAAGTATATCGACCTGCTGCTGACTTCGCACAATGTTGACCAAATCTACGCCTTCTTCTAAGCAGATTTTGTTTAACATTTGGCCCAAGTTAGATGCCGCCGCAGTATGAACTAACGCTTTATGGCCTTCCATACGCATGGTTTCTACCATACCCAATGCCGTCAACGGATTTACAAACGAAGACGCCGCTTGCTGCGCGGTTGTGCTTTCCATATGTGGTAAACACGCTTGAGCAGGCACGCACGCAAACTCGGTGTAAGCGGCACCAGTAAGAATAGAGACGGTTTTGCCCATTAATGCTTGAGCTTCAGGGCTATCCCCTGCCTTAACTACTGTACCCGCACCCTCGTTACCAATAGGTAGAGTTTGATCAAGGCGCGATTTAACTCGCATCAACAAAGGTTTATGTACAGGTGCAACCAAGGCATTTTTGCTAGCATCAAAGTTTGCTTGTTCTAAGCTGGCGGGGCCGAACATAGGCCACATATCGGAAGGATTAATAGGTGACGCTTCCATACGAACAATAACTTCGTGCGCTTTAGGCTCTGGAACGTCTATTTCTTTAATAGAAACCTCTAGTTCACCTTCTGATTTGATAAGAGTAAACAGCTGTTTAGATTTATTCATTTTGGTTGTCTCGCCATGTTAATCACGCTTTAGATATACGCTAAGCTAACATGACGTTAACATCAGCAATATTTATATTGGTAATATATATATGTGCAGATGAGTTATAGAAAAATAAAAAAGGTAAAAAAGGGGTCAGAGTACTTTTTACATAAAAAGTGCTCTGACCCCATTATTTACCCAGTTTAGTTTATCGCAATGGCTTAATCCGTTTTGGGCGATCCATCTTCATTGAATTCAGCAATTGCCTCACCGGAACTCTTCCAACGTTCACGCTCTTCATCGCTTGCTTTAGGTGAATACAAACCTGTGTACGCATAAAAAATGCCTATTAATGGTGCTGTCCAACATGCAAAGGCCAATGGAATATAAAGTAGGTTTTCTAGGTTATCGCCAGTTACGCCTAAACCCAGTGCTGTAATGACAAATGCCCCACCCGCGTTCCATGGAATAAGTGGCGACATTAACGTTCCTCCTTCTTCAATGCCTCTGGCAAGGTTCAAAGTAGAATACCCCATCCCACGATATACCGGTGAGTACATGCGCCCAGGCAATGCCACAGATAAATATGGGTCGCCAGCCACCAAATTAGTCGCAAATGCGGTTCCAACGGCGGCAGTTTGTGTACCTGCAAATGTGGTTGCTTTACTTTTTATCGCATTAATAATACTTCGCAAACACCCTGTGGTTTCAAGTGCGCCACCGAAGCCTAATGCAATTAGCACAAGCGAAATAGTCCACATCATCGACTGTATACCACCACGATTTAATAGACCGTCAATCTCTGCGATGCCTGTTTCAATTGAATACCCGTTATTTGCGAAATCAAAAACCGACTGCAGATTCTGCCCTTGGGTAATCATTGCCATTGCACTACCCACTACTACTCCAGCAAATAACGAGGGCAGTGGCGGGCATTTTTTAAGTGCCAACGCCATTACAACAACAGCTGGCACTAGTGTCCAAGGAGAAATATAAAAGTTTTCTTCTAAAGCGTTGGTAATACCTGAAATTTTTTCAAATGAAACGCTTTGCGTATCGATAACAAAAAAGCCTACCGCCAAATAAATTACTAAAGCAATTAACATGGCTGGAATGGTGGTCGCCATCATATTTTTAATATGAGAAAACACATCAGTCCCTGTTACCGCTGGGGCCAAATTTGTGGTGTCAGATAACGGTGATACTTTATCACCAAAAAAAGCACCTGAAACAACCGCGCCCGCCGTCCAGTACATTGGAATATCAAATCCTTCACCAATGCCCATTAACGCCAACCCGACCGTACCTACGCTTCCCCAACTGGTACCAAGGGACACCGAAACCACTGCACATATAATCATGCCTGCGGCCAGGAAAATTTCAGGAGAGAGGGCTTTTAACCCGTAGTAAATAATGGTGGGTACAGTTCCGCTGGCTATCCATACCCCGATAATCATGCCAACAGTTATTAGTACCGATACGGATGGCAACGCAACATGAACAACGTGGAAAATACCTTCTCGGATATCTACCCAAGTAAGGCCCAAGTACATGCCAACTAAACTGGTTAACGCTAGCCCGATGGTAAGAGGAATATGTGGTTCGAATACGCCAAAGTAGAAAATCTGCGTACCTAAGATAATCAGTGTTAACACTACAGGCGTTAAGGCCAGTAACAAACTTGGTGTGACAGGTCGTTTATCGCTCATATTAATGTCCGTAGTTTTAGAAATCCATTCCTGAAGTAGATACGGGTACTAGTCTTATACAGATCGGCGGTAGAAATTGGAGGATTGTTGATTTAGCACGGCCAATGAACTGTGCTTCCATGCTTGAGTATTAAAATTTTTATTAAAAAATCACATTCTTTCGAACGGGAAAAATAAAAAGTGCCGTTACATCACTGCTCTTCGTTTTTAAGACTGGTATACTAGTTAAGCAAATTAAATAAACACATAGAGCACCTTTATAAACAATGATGAAAATACAACGCGTATTTAGCAGGAAATGAGTGAAAATACCTAAACGCCTACAACCTCTCGTCGATGATGGTTTAATTGATGAAGTACTAAGCCGCTTAATGAGCGGTAAAGAAGCCGATGTTTTTGTGGTTCGCTGTGGTGAACATGTTCGTTGTGCAAAAGTTTATAAAGATGCCGTTAAACGCAGCTTCAAGAAAGCAGCGCAGTATCAAGAAGGCCGAAAAGTGCGTGGTGGTCGCCAAGCACGTGCCATGGGTAAACGTTCAAGTTACGGGCGCCAAATAGAAGAAGAAATTTGGCAAACGGCTGAAGTTGATGCCCTATCACGCTTAAATGAAGCAGGTGTGCGTGTACCTGACACCTATTGCTGTATTGACGGTGTTTTACTGATGGAGCTAGTGTCTGATGAACACGGTGATGTAGCGCCGCAGTTAGGCCATGTTAGCTTTAGCAAAGAAGAGGCCATCACCCAGCACAAATTGATGATGCATAATATTATGCTGATGCTGTGCGCGGGTATTATTCACGGCGATTTATCTGAATTTAATGTACTTGTTGACGACAAAGGCCCCGTCATCATTGATTTGCCACAAGCTGTTAACGCGTCAGCTAATAACAGTGCTGAAGCCATGTTTGCCCGCGACGTAAATAACATTCGCCGTTACTACAGCGAATTTGCCCCCGAGTTAATGCAAACTAACTACGCAAAAGAAATGTGGGCTCTGTTTGAAGAAGCCAACCTAACGCCTAACTCTGTGCTAACGGGTGAGTTTGAAGATGACAGCGAAGATGCTGATGTAGACGCAATACTTGAAGAAATTCAAGCCGCTGCTGATGAAGAGCAAGAAAGAATAGCGCGTATAAACTTTTCGGACGATGGATAAGAAATAGCGAGAAATGGGGTCAGAGTACTTTTTAGTGAGTACTTTGCAGCACATAATGTACTCTGACCCTATTTTTCGTTAACCAGTTACCCCTACCGAAACGATGAAGGCGGGCTATTGTGATATCTAGCCCAAAGACGCCTGAATTGCCTTGGGTCCTCAAACCCACATCGCTGAGCAATCTCTTCCACCTGCAACGGCGAATGTTGTAAGAGTTGCTGGGCCAAACTCAACCGCAATTTATAGATATATTCTTTACTGGTAATACCGGTGCTGTCTTTGAATATGCGCGCAAAATGACGTTTACTGCAATGCCCTAAATCAGCCAGCTCGTCTACGCTCCAGTTCTTAACGGGGTCTTGCTGAATCTTATCTTGAATTGCATGAATTCGCTGCTGTAAATGATTTCTGTGCTCAAGATACGGTGACAAACTAGGATCTTGCATACCTCGGCGAATAAACAACACCATTTGCCGAGCTATCTTTGCAGATACCTGAGGCCCAACCTGTTGCTGCACCAAATGAAGTGCCAAATCAATTCCAGCTGATACACCGGCACTGGTATAAACATTACCATCTTGTACAAATAATCGGTTTTCAAGGACCTGATTAGGTGTAAGTAAGTCTGATAACTCGTTGCAATGCATAAAGTGCGTGGTGCACTTTCTATTTTTCAGCAGGCCCGCTTTTGCCAACACTAGCGCGCCAGCGCAAACACTGATCACTCTGGCGAATTGATGCTGTGCTAACCATCCATATACCTTTTGCAATGCGGGAGAATCAAGCTCAAGTGCATTACCCACCATGCCTGTTACTAATAACCAAGCGTTTGGTTCAATAGCTGTTGGTAACGGGTCAACCGACAAGCTCATACCAAGCGAATTTTTAAGGGCAGTTTCCGGCCCAACAAAATTCAGCTTAAAATGTGTTTCCCCGTAACGATTGGCATAAGCAAATACCTCTGCTGGGCCCACCACATCTAACATCAAAAGCTCTGGTAGCAAAACTATGTAGATAGGTACGATTTTGGCGCTTGTGTCGGCGCTAGCTTTAGTGCTTATTTCAGTGACGGAGGTTTCAATCATCATAAACTTACCGTGGCAGCCTTACGCCGAAAACGGCCACCAAAGGTGTTAAACAGCAGGCCAACTAAAACTAAAATAATTCCCAACCACTGCATAGGTGTGATGCTTTCACCCAACATGAGCGCTGCAGAACTTAGCCCTACAATAGGAACACCTAACGACAACGGAGCAATCTGGCCTGCTGGATACCGCGTTAGCAGATAGCTCCAAAGCCCGTATCCGGTGATAGTGGCACCAACCGCCAGATACAACAGCGCACCAAACGACACCCAGCCAAAGCCGCTTAAGCTGGTGATGATTTGTTCAGGCCCTTCAATAAAATAACTACCGATGAAAAAGGGAATGGGAGGGACCCATGCACTCCAAACTACCAAATTCACATTTGAATTAAAGCCTCTATTGCTAATACTTCTAGCGCTAATATTACCTAAAGCCCAACTTGCTGCCCCAGCCATCGTTAGGCCAAATCCTAAAGCTGTGATGCTATGTTCATCTTTACTTAGTGCAATGAAAGTTAAGCCAAACGCGGCAATAAAAAAGGCCCAAACCTGATAATTCTTTATTGATTCATTTAAGAAAAACAAGGCAAAAATCATAGTGAATAATGCCTGTGATTGCAGCGCAAGCGACGCTAGTCCAGCGGGCATACCATAAGCCATAGCAGAAAATAAAAAGGCAAATTGCAGGAAGCTGATAGGCACCGCATAGGCCACCCACCAAATAAATGGAGTATTCGGCCGCTTAAAAAACAACGAGCCCACAGATGCCACTAACAGGAAGCGCAAACCGCCCATTAATAAAGGAGGCATACCTTCTAAACCCCAAGCTATAGCAACAAAATTTACTCCCCATATCACCACAATAAATACTGCGATCAACAAATCTTTACCCAACATACTCTGCCCTTTTTAGCTACCGTTAATTGATTAGCGCTGATACGCTGGAATATGTTTTATTTTGTCTACAAATGTAGTGATTTCTTGCTCGTTGAACTGGCCAACAACCCTCTCTTTACTTGCACTATGATGCTGTAATCCCACACCAGGACGATACGCTTTAACTGGGCGGATAGGCCTTCTTTGCAAGTCACCACCGCAATTAGGGCAAACGCCTTGCAATATTCCTGTTAGGCAATCTTCACAAAACGTGCATTCATAAGTGCAGATGTAAGCCTTCGATGAATTGGCAGGCAAAGACACATTAGAACATTCGCAATTGGGTTTAATTATCAACATAAAGGTTTGCCCAGATGGTTGTTGATAAAGATATTATGCCTGTTTAAACAAGGATGATAGGGCAAAAACAAAATCTTAGCGGGTCAAAAAGGACATTAGTGAAAAATGGGGTCAGAGTACTTTTGGGGAAATAATGTACTCTGACCCCAATATTTTTAGTCGCTAGTTACTCGGCTGAAGCTTGATTAAACGGAAATAACGTACTCTGACCCCAATATTTTTAGTCGCTAGTTACTCGGCTGAAGCTTGATTAAACGGCCACCTTCTTTGTCTTCAAGTACATATATGTTACCCACATTATCTTGTTCTACTTCGCGAACCCGTCTACCCCACTCATATCTTTCCGCTTCTTCTACGTTCCATTTACCTTCATCACTTTGATTGAAGGTAACCCGTACTAGCGCTTCTGAAGACAATCCGCCTATAAAGCCATTCCCTTTCCAGTCTTTGTACAAATCCCCACTGTAGATAATAAAACCAGCGGGGCTTATGGCTGGTACCCACGCATTTTCCGGCGCTTTATAAATAGGGTAATCTTCGTGGTTCGGTATTTTTACGCCTGAATAATGGTCGCCCTGAGACACTATGGGATAACCGTAATTGCGCGCTTTCTCAATAACATTGAGCTCATCGCCATGACGTGGCCCCATTTCGTGGGACCATAAGTTCCCCTGCTCATCAAAATCAATACCTAGGGGGTTACGGTGTCCTAATGTCCATATTTGCTCGGTCACACTACCGTTTCCGTAAAACGGATTGTCTTTAGGCACGCTTCCATCTGCGTTTAAACGCAGAATTTTGCCTAAATTCATTGCCATATTTTGCGCGGGGGTAAATTTTTGTCTATCTCCAGAAGTAATAAACAAATAACCATCAGGCGAAAACGCCATTCGATGTGAATAATGCCCATTCCCAGTTACTTTAGGCAATTGTCGCCATATAAGCTCTCTGTCAGACACGCTGGCACCGTTTTCAGAAATGGTCAATATTGCACGCTCAATCACTGCACCGCTGTAGGCATCGTCTTTAGGGTCACGCTCTATATAAGAAATATAGATGGTGTTATTAGTCTCAAACTCAGGGTGAACAATAACATCGCCTAAACCGCCTTGCCCTCGCGCTGTCACCTTGGGAACATCTGTTACTGCAAAGCGTTTTTGCTGGTTTTTATCAAGCAGCCACAATGTGCCTGTCTTTTCGGTAACCAAACTATGGCCATTTGGCAAAAATGCCATCGCCCAGGGGTTATCGAATGAGGTTATGGCAGTACCAGCAAGCATAGTGCCTTTGCTACCTTTCATTTCGACCTGCATAGGCAATTCTGATTGCGCTAAAGAGGCAAAGGAGGTCGCTACCATAGTAATAAGAAAAGCTATTTTTTGCCGCGTGATACGTTTTCGCATAATAGTTGTTAACCTTATAAAAGGTTCGCGTAATGCTCGTCACACCTTAGTGTGGCACGCAAAGGATGATGAATTTCCCTATTTACGGGTATTTTTTCGGTTAGGCTCAACTTGAAATGATATCGTTTTGCTAACATTAAAGGCTGTAAGGGCTATTGTATGCCTAGCTTTTAGTTAGTGTCTGCGTTTGTGATCATGTTTATCTGTAAAATGCCCTTGGTTAAATTAAGTGGCGGAAGCATACATCTCGTAAATTAGCTTGAATTGGCTAGGCCCACCGTTTCTGGTCTTTGAGAACCGCTGCGCTGACGTTACAACACAACCTAGGCCCTTTCTCTCCCATCACTATGCTAATGTGACGTATCCATCTGTTTAACACATTCAAACATAAATGCATCAACCTCGTTTTCTTTATGATATTCGGAATAATGCAAACCCACCTCAGACTCAGCGTTGATATGCCGAATCGCGCCTTTAATGGTGCAACTAATACCTGAACTTGGCAGCGTTAGAACAATTTTCACATTACTATCGGGAAGATTTTGAGGCATTTCAGATAACAACTTAATTCGGATGCCGGAATAACTCATATCAACCATATTCCCCTCTAAGTAAATGCTCTTTTCACTTAAAGCGTTACTTATTATGACGTCTGCGTGCACACCTTTGAGATTAAATCGCGGGTGTTTTCTTTTATCATTAATCATCTTAGCTATTGTCATAAATTTTTATTAAGCGTAGTAGCAGGTTACAAAAAAACCAAGTTTAGTGGCGGATGATAAATGTGAGAAGAAATGGGGTCAGAGTACTTTTCGGTAGATAGTGTACTTTTTAGGAGATAATGTACCCTGACCCCATTATTTTAGTATTATGGCGCCAATTTTAATGCCTTGTGGGTTTCCTTCTATGTCATTTAGCACTCTAGGCCTATGTACCGAATTATTGAACACCGTTGCTGAAAAAGGCTATACCACTCCGTCTCCTATTCAGATGGAAGCCATTCCAGTTATATTAGAGCAGCGCGATCTTATCGCGATTGCCCAAACGGGAACCGGGAAAACAGCAGGTTTTTCACTGCCCATTCTACATTTATTAGCAGGTAAACCGAGCCCAGAAGCTAATAGCGTAAGAGCGCTAATCATTGCCCCTACGCGAGAGCTTGCCGCACAGGTTGCTCAAAATGTTGAACAATATAGCCAGAATCTAAATCTTCGCTCAACGGTCGTATTTGGTGGGGTTCGGATTGAGCCTCAAAAATATGAATTAGCGCTAGGTGTCGATATCCTTATTGCAACACCAGGGCGCTTGGTTGATTTATACGAGCAAGGCGCAATTAACTTCGATCATCTTGAAATATTAGTACTAGATGAAGCCGACCGTATGTTGGACTTAGGTTTTATTGACCATATTCATCAAATACAAAAGCTTCTACCAAAGAAACGCCAAACTCTGCTATTTTCAGCCACGTTTTCAAAAGAAATAAAAACCTTAGCAACCAGCATGCTTAATAACCCAATGACTATTGAGTTAGCCAGGGCCAATGATCACATTGAAAAGATCACGCAGATATTGCATCCGGTGGACAAAGAACGAAAAAACGAGCTTCTCATTCACCTTATCCAGAACAATGATTGGTCTCAAATTTTGGTATTTACCCGCACCAAACGCGGTGCCGACAGCTTAAGGAATGAACTTGAAGCCAAAGATATTGCAGCAGAATCTATTCACGCTAATAGAACCCAGCAAGCTCGCACGTTAGCGTTAAATGGTTTTAGAGATGGCAGCATTAAAGTATTGATTGGAACAGACCTTGCCGCCAGAGGCATCGACATTCAACAATTGCCATGCGTTATTAATGTCGACCTGCCCTATGTAGCCGAAGACTATATTCACAGAATAGGTCGTACAGGCAGAGCCTCATCGGAAGGCTTAGCGATTTCGCTATTCAGCGACGACGAAGCTAAGCAACTAAAAAACATCGAACGCCTTCTTGGCAGACAATTTAAAAAGACATTTATTTCCGAGTTTGCGCCAAAGCCTAAACCAAAACCACCTGCAGCGAAGATAGAAGAAGACCTCTACGGGAATTTTGAAGCGGACGATAAACCGAGGGGCAAAGGCAGGTCGAAAGGACGTAGAAAGCGTCGCTAACATTGGGGAATAGGAAAGGGAAAAATGGGGTCAGAGTACTTTTAGCAAGAGTACTTTTAGCAAGCAATGCACTTCAGATACAGTATTTTAATTAATGTGTTCTTAATTAATGTACTCTGACCCCTTTATTTTAGCGCTCAAAAAATACGTCAACTAAATCAGCAAGGGTTTCTTCTAACTCTTCTTCAAAAACATCAATGTCGATATCGAAACTGTTCATATACTTGTCGGCATTCTCACGCGACACAGTAATGTTTTTCATTTGAAACTCTAGCTCAGGAAGGGATTTGTCATAACGCGGCTTAATAGCCCAACGCAAGCAGTGGCCGTGATGATCTTTTAGCTTTTGTTTGGCAAATACACAAAACTCCTCAACGTAATCTGTACCTTGCGGTCCAAGGCAGCCAGGTTCGACGCGAGACATCACCAACAACTTTTTGTACAAAGGGAGTCGAGTATTCATTATATCTTTGAATGAGTTAAAGATTTGATTATCGGCAAAATTTACTAATCTTGCCAGTTTAAGGCATGAGGCAGCGGACTTTTGAAGCAATAATGTACTCTGACCCCATTATTTCTAGTTGCAGTCAGTGACGGTGATGGTTGGCCTTTCACCTTGGTTCGGATGACGGTATGTTAACTTACATACATCGCTTGCGGCGATTTCAGCAGTAGTAAGGTTGCCGGTTTGACGCTCTAACGTAAAAGTCACTTCGGGTGCTGACCCCGTTAACTTCCAGTCATCTTCTGTGAAATCCATAACTTCTTTTAGATTGGTTTGAGTTGCGTAAGGATAGCCGTAACGCACACGAATACCCGAAGCCAATGTTGTATCAGCACTGCTTTGCACGCCTTCAATAAGCGCTTTACCGTAGACAATTTCCGAAGACGATGATAGTGCTGCGCTTAATCCTTCGAGTGCCCCAGATTGGGCATCTTTTTGAATATTCAAAAGCTTGGGGGCAACCGTAACAGCAAGTATTCCTAACAAGACAATAACTATAATTAACTCAATTAAAGTAAAGCCTTTAGCATTTTGGTATTTATTCATGTAATACAGCTCTACGCTAAATCTGAATTACTCTAAGTGTATTACATTAAAGGAAAATTCAAAAATAGACAAAAGCCTAATGTGAGAGTCGATACTTTTAACCGGGACGCTAACGTACTTGATTACAATAAAAACGAGATACACCAACCTCTCAATGAACTTAAGCTACGAATATCCCGTTTAAAACTTTGCATATAATTAAACGCTGTTGATTTTTTTAGTGGACCTAATTTAGGTCGTTTAGCTTTAGTACCATCAATATAGGGGTTTGAAATGAAACATTACGCTATTAACACTGAAGTAGAATGGGAGTGGGGAAAAGGTAGCGCTTCAGGCAATATTCGAAAGAAATATACAAGCGATGTTGAGATTACTATTAAAGGCTCATCAGTAAAACGTGATGCCAGCGAAAAAGATCCTGCTTACCTGATAGAACAGGACGATGACAGTGAGGTACTGAAATCACATAGTGAGCTTAAAAAAGCATCCTAACTCCCCTATAGGTTATTGTCTTTACAATGATGCCCTCTTCCTTTTTTACTCATAGCGATGTAGTTAGTATAGCGAAAAACTTACTAGGTAAATATTTATACAGTGACATTGATGGTATACGCACGGGAGGCGTAATTTCAGAGACAGAGGCCTATTCTTGCAACAATGATTTGGCTATGCAAAAGCATTTGCTCAGGCGACCTTCTTCTGTACAAACATTAATGCGCAATGGTGGAATTGCTTATATCTACAATGTTTACGGCCACCACAGTATGTTTAATATAGTAACGAACAGCGAAGCGTTTGCAGACTCGATACTCATAAGGGCAATTGAACCCACTGAGGGTATTGATGCCATGATAACAAGAAGAAATTTGAAGTCTGCTAACAAAAACCTTTGTTCGGGCCCAGGCAAACTCACCCAAGCTCTTGCTATAACGCCCTCAATTAATGCCTCATCTGTGATAAAGAAAAATTTAGTATGGGTAGAGGACAAAGGCAATGTGATACCGAATAATCACATAATTTGCTCTCCACGCATTGGTATAGACTACGCCGAAGGTGACGCAACCTTGCCATGGCGTTTTACACTGAAAAAAGGCTAAAAAATGGGGTCAGAGTACTTTTTGGTAGAGAATGTACTCTGACCCCTTTTTATTTATTCGTCTGTTTGCGAAGCGTAGTGGTTCTGCATTAACCATGCATAAGCGGAAGTAAAGGCAGGCTCTTGAAACTGCTTTAAACCCGTTTCTGCGAAAGGCACTGCAATTGGGTTTCTGCGTAAAGATTCTTTAATATCAGTTGGGCTATATACAATAACGTCTAGCCCTCCTATTAACTCGATAGCCGCTTCCAGCTTAAAGCCAATAGCGCTGCCAGCAAATTTACCTTTGCTTTGACGCTGACGAATTATTACAGCATCAATTTTGTAGTCGGCGACGAGCTTTGCGAAAGTGCTTTGAAAGCTTTTAAGCCCTTTAGCGCTAGTATCGGCTAACGTTAACCGGCGCGTTCGGCAATCGGGAACATGAAACAAACCATCTATTAGCGACAACAGACATACATTTGCTTCGTTACCCTTTAAATCTACACCACAGACTTTCATAATTATTCCTATTTACATTTATCAGCCATTATAACGCGTTTATTTGATAAAAATAGGAATGGGATAAATTTAGAAAAGGCCAGAAAAGCAACCAGTGTTAATAAAAGTCTTATTTCAAACTTCGGCCGGCCTCTGGTGTGGTCAAAATTACTGAGCGGTATATCCGCCATTAATAACAAGTTCAGGTCCCGTCATATAACTCGACTCATCCATGCTAAAAACAATGCTTCAACGCACTAAAAAGTAGCAACTCAGAATATTTCATCGGCTACAAAAAGTAAAGGTAAGTCATTATTCTGTAAAGATTTATTAAAGACTATTTCTAAAACCCGCATTCTATCGACGTTAGCGCCTAGTACAAATTTAAGACTGTCCAATTGGTCAAGTTTTGGCATTTTCTTTGCTGTTTCACATCGGGAATAAATTGTTTTACAAACACGACAAAAAACTCAACTTTAAAGGATCATTATGAAGACTCTCCCATTCTCTTTAGGAAATCTCGCGAAAGGGATCTCTTACGGTCTATTACTCAGCGCTTCTTCGCAAACTTTCGCAGCAGATACTGACAAAGACAGCGAGGATGATATTGAAAAAATCGAAGTTCAAGGTTCATTAGGCAGTTTGCCAGGACAAGATGTTCAAGCTATTTTCGGTTTCGGTAAATCAATTCTTGAAACCCCGCGTTCAGCCTCAACAATTTCTTACGAGCAAATGGAACGATTTGATATTAGTGATATTGATGATCTTGTTGCGTTTGCACCAGGCACTTTTACGCAATCTTTTTTCGGCGTTGCTGGATCGTTAGATGTACGAGGTACTCCGGGTGAATCATACTTTCGTGGCGTTAAGCGACTTGATAACCCAGGTAATTACCCAACACCAATAGGCGCATCTAGTCGAATCGATGTGGTTCGCGGCCCAGCGTCTCCCATTTATGGACCGGCAAAAGTAGGTGGCTACTTAAACTTCGAACCTAAGTCTGCACGTTCAAGTCAAGGCCAATACATGGATCAAGATTCCGGTGAGTTATCTTATACCCGCGGCAGTTGGGATAAAAATATCCTCACCGCAGAGGTTGGAGGGCCTACCACAATTGCAGGAAAAGATGCGGGATTTTACGGATACGCTGAAATCGAAAATTCCGGTAGCTATTACGACAATACTTCAACACAACAAACTATTCTTCAAACATCTTTCAACGTAGATATTAACAAGAGTCTACGCTTTGAGTTTGGTGGCATGTACCAAGATTATGATGGCAACCAAGTAGCAGGATGGAACCGCTTAACGCAAGAGCTTATCGATAGTGGCACATATATCACTGGTACTGCACAGCCCCTCGATACCGATGGAAACGGTTCAATCTCACAAGAAGAGTTTAATGCCGAAGGGCTTGGTGGCGGCTACTATGTTGTAGATCCTAGCTCACTTGAAGCTTCCGATTTATCAAGCGCCTATGCTCTTGAAAATGTCGGTACCGCACAATTGAGTAGAAGTTCTGTATTAGTGGCAGAAGACGACCAACTAGCGAACGAAGCAATCACCTTATATTTCGATACTATTTACTACACTGATAATGGTTGGGAAATTAAAAACCAAATGTTTTACGACGGTTACGATAACCTAAATGAAAACAGCTATGGGTTCTCTCAATTACACGACTCTTGGACCGCCGAGAATAAGCTAGTTTTTTCCGCAATGTTCGACACCGATTCTATGGAAATGGCAGTACAAATTTCTCCCTCAATTCGCTATACAAACTTTGAGCATGGAGAAGATTACAGTTACGAATTTTTCGATCGTCGAGACCTTACTATGGAATCGACAGCATTAGATCGCGTGGAACTTTCCACTCGCACGGGCGAGGACTACACTAACTATTATAAAGGAAACTATATCGATTACGGTTTAGCGGCGTTAGGTGATTTCACTTGGGATATGGGTTTAAACCTTGTTCTGGGTTTGCGCTACGACTCTATCGATATGGAAAGCCGCCAAGTTCTGGATAAGTTGGAAGATCCAGATAGTGTAGATTATGCCGAGGCTTCTGGTACTGATGGTGGTATTTCTTGGACAGCAAGTGTTTCTTATAAAACCCCCATAGGTCTTATCCCTTATGCCACCGCAGCGCGTCAAACTACCGTAATTGCAGGTCAAGGTGCAGAAATAACCACCACAAATATAGCTGAAGGTACAGCTACCGCTGCATCTAAAATGCACGAATTCGGTATAAAAGGCAGCTTTTTAGATGACTCATTATACGTTGCCGTAGATTACTACGAGCAAGAACGTACTGATTACTCTGCGCAAAACACAACTACGAATAACACAACAAGAGCAGAAGGTTACGAAGCGGAATTACGCTGGGTTGTAAACGAACAATTGGTTATTACCGGAGGTTACACCAATACTGAGGTTACTAACTTAAGCGCATTAGGGGTGGGTCAATATGGTCGTTTAGGTGCCGACGATCTTGCCAATATTGAGGGTTATCAAATGTATGGTGGATACCTAGCAGCCACCACAGGTGCTGAAAGTAACTTGGACGCACTAAAAGCAGGCATGCCTGAGAACATTTATACCTTAACGGCTACTTACGACTTTCAAAACGGGTTGGCCGCGAACGTTAACGTAGTTGACGTGGATGAAACCTACTCGGGTTTCACCCAAACAGTAAAATTGCCGGCTTACACACTCGTAGGCGCAGGTATTGTATATACTCAAGACGCATGGAAATTTAGCTTAAACGTGAAAAACTTAACTAATGAAAAGTATTTCCGTGCAAACTTCCCAGATTTTGCAGGGGGAGATGTAGTGTTACCTGAATTACCACGTAACTGGACAGCTAAAGTTTCTTATAAGTTTTAACTAAGAAATTAATTTTAAAAAGCGCGACTTGTTGTCGCGCTTAATCTTGAATATCGACGTAAATTTCAACGTCATCGCGTTAATAGTTAATTAGTTACTTTTACGATTCGCCTCACAAACTATTGCTTACATAAAATTAAGAAATATTTACATTCTATATCAGTAAAAAAGTTATCCTTTTCTTTTCCTCGTATTAAAAAGACGCACAATTTGCGTTAATTTTTTTCTTCAAAAATAGCCTATAAGCCACGTGATATATGACGGTCGAACAATATCTAAACAAAAATTTCAAAGTAGGCCTACGCTTTGCACCTTAAATATTAAGTCACATTAACTCACAAACTGAAGGGATACATTATGTTACGTTGGGCTTTAATATTTTTAGTTGTTGCATTAGTTGCAGCAGTATTAGGATTTGGTGGAATTGCTGGTTCTGCAGCGGGTATCGCCAAAATTATATTTGGTATTTTTGTCATTCTACTGATCATTTCAATTGTTATGAATATGGTCAGGGGCAAAAGGTAGGCAACCGCCAATTTAAAAAAATTGGTTGTAAGACTTGTAGTAAGTCTGAATTAAACAGCTATTAGTCATTTGATTAATGGCTGTTTTTTTTTAGCTTCCGCCTTATCAATAAAGAGCGTGTCAATGAACACTGGTCAATGGAGAGCATCATGAGTAACAAACAGCTAATTACGAATGTAGGTATCGGACTTGCCGCAGCATCTGCAGGCATATTGGCAAGAAAAACGCTTCAGAAGTCATGGGAAAAGGTGACTAATGAACCAGCCCCGAAAGATAAAGGAAGTGAAAACACAGACCTTAAAGAGGCCGTCACCTGGGCAGTCGTGTCAGGCATAGGTGCCGGTGCTGCTAGAATGGCCGTTCAATATGCGCTTGATAAACGTGAATCTAAATAGTGTTTTCAGATTGATATCCCTTATAAATATCGGAATTTATATGAGATATCAAGATATTGGGTATGTATGTTGGCTTTCTCATGAAGAAGGGTCAGAGTAATTTCAAATAGATAATGTACTCTGACCCCATTATTTCTCTTAACTATTTACCCTGGACTCTGCCTATCTCCCTTCTGGTATAAAAGAAGGCAATAACGGCACTTAAAATAACGACGGTAACAATGGTGTAGAACATAGACACCATGGGATAGCCCCACACTACAATCAGCATATAATTAATTATAGCGGGCACAACAAGTTGACGAGCAATGCCTAAATACATAGGAAACATAGGCTTTTGCATTGCCTGTAATATAGCCACACTTTGAAACAAAACCACGTAAGCGTAAAAAGCTAATGTATCAATTCTAAGGTAGGTAACGCCTGTGTTTTTAATTGCGCTATCGCTGGTAAAAAGGCTCATCGCCAGCGGCGAAAGAAAATACATAATTGGAACAGACACTACCGCCATAAAGAAACCGATTAACAACCCTTTGCGATACGTTTCTCCAACGCGGTCGTAACGGTTCACGCCCATATTTTGACCCGCTATCGCCATTACCGCACTATTTAGCCCTAAAGCTGGCAGCAATAACACTTGCTCTAGGCGCAGCCCTACGGTATACCCCGCCACATGTTCACTACCAAATTGACCAATAAGCGCTACGGTAATAAACCCACCTAAAATGATAGTGAGCATATTAAAGCTAGCAGGCAGTACTTGTTTTAATAACGCCTGCCAGCGTTCTTTATCAAAGGCTGGCATAACCGATATATTTAATCGCTTCATCAGCACGCGGAACAAGTAAAACGCGGTGGCAAACTTGATAACCACAGTGGCCAGCGCTATACCGCTTACGCCTAAATCGAGTACGAAAGTAAAAAATGGATTGAGCCCAAAATTCGCAATAAAACCAATCATTAGCGCGTTTCGGTTAGACTTAGTATCGCCTAACGCCATTAACGCGCCCGCAGCACCGAAAGATAAGGTAAAGCCTACCGACCCTGCCAGCGTTACCCATAAGTACTCCATTGCAAGTGGCTCAATGTGCGGCTCTGCGCCAAGCAACACAACAAGAGGCTGTGCAGCAAAAAAACCGATAATACACGACACTGCGCTAAAGGCGATAGCTAGGCCGCTAACGTTATCTAACCACCCTTTCACTTCGTGGGTTTCCCCTCTTCCAGCGCCCGGGGCAATCATTGCCGAAGCCCCGGTTTGAATGCCAATACCAATAGATAGCAATAAGAAGAAAACGCTGGATGCGATAGATAAACCGGCCAATGCATTATCAGACAAATAGCCAGCAAACCAAATATCAGTCAGGTTATACAATGTATTAAAAATCATGCCCGTAGATGCCGGGATAGCAAGCCGCACCATGTGGCCGACAATAGCGCCTTCCGTCAACGATGGTTCAGATTTGGTTGCTTCTTGCATTAGCTTCCTCGGCTACAACGAATACTCGCAACAACATACCGATATTTAAGCCCGCTGGAAATGGAAAAGAATGGGGTCAGAGTACTTTTAGCGGATTAAGTAGGAGGTAATGTACTCTGACCTCATTATTCTTTCTTTTATCTTGGTATGCAATTGTACTGTATATTTATACATGATATAACGTTTTTTATATTCTGAAAACGAAATAACCGATACACACATGTCTCATTTCATAATTTGTTACTGAAGCCACTGACTGTGTGTATTGGTTTAGAGAAAGTATAAATCTGCGATGCATGACAAACTGATACAAAAGCTCGAAATTCTCTCAGATGCAGCCAAGTATGACGCTTCATGTGCAAGCGGTTCTGCAGGTAAACGAAAGGCTGGCAAAACCGATAAAACTGGCATAGGTTCTCTTACCGGTGGTACGGGTATATGCCACAGTTTTACCCCTGATGGGCGGTGTGTGTCTTTACTTAAGATACTAATGACGAACTACTGTATTTACGATTGTCACTATTGCATTAATAGAGTGTCGAGCAGTGTTCGCCGTGCTCGTTTTTCTGTTAAAGAAACCGTAGATCTAACACTGAATTTTTATAAGCGTAACTATATCGAGGGCTTATTTCTTAGCTCAGGCATTGTAGGTTCTCCAGACCTTACAATGGAAAGTATGGTGCGTATTGCCAAATCTTTACGTCTCGATCACGGGTTTAAAGGGTATATTCACCTTAAGACAATCCCTAATGCTTCGCCTGAACTACAGGCCGAAGCCGGTTTATTTGCCGACAGGCTTAGCATTAATGTAGAAATGCCGACCCAACCATCTTTAAACAAGTACGCACCAGAAAAAGACCTCGGCGCTATTCATAGCTCGATGAATACACTGAAAGACAAAATAGCTGAGCATAAAGTTGATAAAACCCATACAGGTAAACGCCCTCCTCGCTTTGCTCCTGGCGGACAGTCTACTCAAATGATCATAGGGGCCGATGGTTCGAATGATAAAGTTATCTTGGGTACCAGCGTTAAACTTTATAGCGAACAAAAGCTACGCCGCGTTTATTACTCAGCGTTCTCGCCAATACCAGATGCTTCAGAAGTTTTGCCGCTAAAGCCAGCGCCTTTAATTCGCGAGCATCGTCTTTATCAGGCTGATTGGCTTTTGCGTTTTTATGGATTCAAGCTTGATGAAATATTACATGATGACATGCTAGATATGGACCATGATCCTAAACTTGCGTGGGCATTGCGCAATCGTCATTTGTTCCCCATTGATTTAAATAAAGCCGACAAAATGATGTTGTTACGAATTCCTGGCCTTGGTGCGCGCACCGTTCAAAAGATTCTAACTATTCGCCGCTATGCAAAGCTCAGTTGGATGGATCTTACGAAAATGCGTTTGCCACTACAAAAGCTGAAACCTTTTATTAGCGTAAGCGACTACTCTCCTGATATTCATCTACTCGATAGCAACAATTTTGAACTGCAATTCAAACAGCCAAAGCAGTTTGAGCTATTCAGTGCCTAATTGAAGTAGGATTAGGATTAAGATGAAAACAATCACAATTACTTCAGTGCCTGGATACGACGAGTGGCGCACGGCATCAAGAGAATGTTTGGCGCAATCTATTCCCCCTGAAAACATTATTTGGCAAAGTGCAGAGTCTATTCAAGACGACCTGTTTGGCGATAGTGAACAGCTTATGCCCGCCCCTAGAGGGCAGGTAAAACACTCTATTCCCAAGACAGTCTTAATGCTTATTCAATATGCGCTGTGTCATCGCGATGTTAGCCGTTTTGCATTATGTTACCGGGTGTTATGGCGCGTTGTTTTCGAAAACAAAAACCTTATTAAGTTAAAAACTGACGACGATATAATGCAGCTAATTACGTTAGCCAAAGCGGTAAAACGCGATGCGTATAAAATGAGTGCATTTTTGAGGTTTAGAGAGGTAGTTCATGACGAACAAGAGCACTTTATCGCGTGGTATGAACCAGAGCATTTTAGTTTAGAGGTTAAGCTCGACTTCTTTCAAACCCGCTTTAAGAATATGCGGTGGTCTATACTCACGCCTTACCGGGCAGCTCATTGGGATACTGAAAAGCTAGTTTTAGAAGATAACCCCGACCCGAGTGTATTTCCAGATGACGACCGTATCGAAAAATATTGGCTAACTTATTATGCCAATATTTTTAACCCCGCCCGTATCAAAAAGAGCGCAATGCTAAGCTCCATGCCTAAAAAGTACTGGAAGAATATGCCTGAAACATCATTAATCGACGATATGATAAAACAATCGGATGCCAGAGCCCGCAAAATGATAGTAGATGGGAATAAGCGCTAGTTTTGATGATGTGTATGACAAAAAATGGGGTCAGAGTACTTTTAAGAGATAATCTACTCTGACCCCTTTATTATGCGGCGTTAAACAAAAAAGACTTTGACTCTGCCATTGCAATTTTTAAGAAAAATGTAGCTCGCTTCCCTAACAAGTCTGATGCCTACGACAGCCTAGCGGACGGTTATGAAGCTAATGGTAATTTAGCCATGGCGCTTGAAATGAGAGAGAAAGCGCTAGCAATGAGCTATGAAGAAAATGTAGAAAATGGTGCTTTTAAAACGCGGTTGGCTAACTTGCGAAAGAAGATTGCGGAAGGTGTTGAAGTTGGAGCTCCTTGAAAATTGTGTTTTTAGTATTTGTCTGTCAATAGAAATAATAGCAATAATTAACTAACCAAAGCTTGTACAGGCACAATCTAGAATAACTTTAGAGGTGACGGCCATAGCGATTTGATATTTTGCACTTCGTGAACTAAGGTTAATTAATGACCACAAAAATATGGATGTTTTATGGCTATTTATAAAGTTGTTATCGTCCTCTGCTTCTGTGTTGTATCAAAGCATTCTATAGCTCAGTACTCGCCAAATATACCACCTCCGGTAGACCTTGGAATTCAAAATATTTCTCAACAAACTCAAGTCTGGTGTTGGGCTGCTGTAGCTCAGCAAATTATTGCAGCTATAAACGGTCCTCAGAATACACCCCAACAATGCGTAATGGTTGCAATTGCCAATAATGCGTCACCACAATATTGCTGTAATAATACTCAAGGCTGTATGGTCACAGGAAGCTTGCAACAAATCCAGAGTTTGATAGCCCATTTTGGAGGACGTTATTCGTCGATTGCACCTCCAGCGGATCCGATGACGATTTACAACGCTCTAGCATCCGGAAAGGCCATAATCATGGCCGTGAGGTCGTCCCCATATAGTGGTCATGTAGTTGTCATTAGAGGGATGCATTGGATACAAACTCGTTTTGGATTTCAACCTGTTCTTTTGATTAATGACCCAATGTCACACTTCACTCAACCAGTTCCGTTTCAAAATTTAGCTGCAATCTGGCAAGCAGCAATTCTAGTTTATTGATACACCTTCTCTCTAATACAGGGCATTAAGTATTATAGTTGAAGGCAGGGAAAATGAACTTATCTGATTTATCGAGACTTTCACTAAATTCGCTAATATTGAAAAAAGCATTGAGGAAGCTAGGTTAATGAATAAGCAAAAAGGATACACTGAAGGACTCGATGAATGCGAATCATTTCGAGATAATAGTTTTACGGAAATCGTTGATAGATTAAAAAAACTTGAAAAACGACAACCTGAAGAGCTTAAACCTTGGTACAAAAATGCCTCCGTTTTAGTCAACCTGTTAGCTGTTTTCGTAACGTTAACTTTCACTCTATATAACCTAATACAACAATCAGAGCACCTGAATGAAGAGGAATCTAAACATAAAATTTCCCAACTTGATACTGCTGTTTCAACTCTTCTGCAACAACGGTTAGAGTTCTTCAAAATTCTGTTAGACACACCTCCCGGACCAATCAGGGATCAAATGGATTATACAATAAACACAATACGACAAATCTCATTGGAAGAACTGAAGCATCTGGTGGAAGAGCTTGGCGAGGATGTTCAAGTAAACCAACTTTTAACAATTGGGCTAGAGCTATCACAAGATTCAAAATTTGAAGAAGCTCTCAATTATTATGAGTTGGCATATAAGTATACAGATAAAAATGATAGTAAATATGTGTATATTGTCAGAAGCTTGGCATCAATTTTAATGATTCCAAACAGCCCAATTGTTGATATCGAAACAAGCAGGGAATATTGGAAAGAGGCTGTAGTAAATAGCAGCTTGCAGTCTGATGAATATAGTTTATCTGTATTAGCAAAGATCTATTTAGATTGGGGAGCAAGTGAAGCACTTTTAGGAAATATTGAAGAAGCACAGTTGCTCTTTGCCAACTCTAAAGAAACTTATGAGTCTATGTCTGAACTAAACCCAATGAGAATACAAGGCCTTTCTCGTCTTAGTAGTTATATTAATTCGGTTATAAATAAGTCTTCTATTTTGGCTGAAAACAACTTAGTAGGAATTTGGACTATCAATTACGACAATGCTAGAAAAGGATTGATGATTATTAATCAACCAAGCCACAATATGCCACCAACTGTTGACATTGAAATTTATGACAAGAATTCTACACTCGAAACTATTCTGTCAGGAAAACTATCGAGGGGAAGCTCTCTAGGCTCTTTCAAAATTTACTGGAGTGGCATCTCTTCTTCTTACAGCTCTTTTATACAAACTACAGGAACCACTACACTGGTCTCCGACGGGCCACAAAGGTTTACCGGACATGAACAATCTCTTGGCAAGCTAAAAGAAAAGATAGAAGTTATCAAGGTGGACAGTATCACTCTGAATTAAAACACACCCGTTCACTGTTCAAGTCCGCATCGTTGGCGAACTTTCTATTTGTAAATTGAGTCCAGATAACTGCTTTAGCATTATAATTCAAACCTTCCAACTATATTATCAATCATTAATTCTGATAAATTGAATAAGTGATTTAAACTTCACTTTTCAATAGTTAAAAAATTATTGATCGCGGGCGTATACGTCACTTCACTCTCATCGATGATGGGAGCAACAACGAGTGAAAATAAAGGCTAGAGCTGACATCATTTTAGACCTCATAAAAATAAAGCTAATGGCAATTTAGCCATGGCGCTTGAAATGAGAGAGAAAGCGCTAGCAATGAGCTATGAAGAAAATGTAGAAAATGGTGCTTTTAAAACGCGGCTGGCTAACTTGCGAAAGATTGCCGAAGGTACAGGCAACTAGCTATTAAGTGCCTGAATTAGCATATTCCTAGCATTGACCAAACAATATAGTGAACGTGCGCTGGTACCTTCAAACGTAATGGAATATACATAATGAAAACAAACAAGATCTTCGCCTCTTTAACACTTTCGTTTTGTTTAGCTTCATTATTGGGCTGTACAGAGCCTGAAACCCTACCCGCCTCTCCCTCTCCTGCTGAAGAATCAAAAGAAGCTAACCTTATAAAAACCGGGCTGGCTGAACGCATTCGTATTGAAGGGCAAGAGGTTGATTTTCAATCTTTAGAACAACGGCAGGCCTTTTATAATGTACCTGGGGTTTCAGTTGCGTTTATGAGAAATGGGCAGCTAGCTTGGACCATGCAAAGTGGTGTTAAAGACCTAACTACTGGATTGGTTGTTGATAAAGATACTGTATTTCAGGCAGGTAGCATTTCTAAACCCGCGTTTGCCACAGTATTAATGAAATATCGCCAAGATAACTCGCTAGATTTAGATACAGACGTAAACAATTTACTTACCAACTGGCAGCTTCCTGAACATGAATGGACAGGGCAAGAGGTAGTTTCATTACGCAGGTTGTTAAGCCATACCGCTGGCACCACAGTGCATGGTTTCCCTGGTTACGCGGCCGGTGAAGCAGTACCTACTTTGCAGCAAGTGTTAGATGGTGTAACGCCTGCAAATACCAGCGCGGTAGTGGTTGATATTCAACCGGGCACGCAAATGCGCTATTCAGGTGGCGGTACTACGCTGGCACAACTTACCTTGCAAGATGTGTCTGGTGAACCCTTGCCGCCAATGGCACAAAAGCTTTTGTTTACACCGTTAAACATGACGCGTTCTAGTTTCGAACAACCCATCTCTCCAACTTTATCAGGCAATATGGCTACGCCCTACAATGATGACGGTAGCCCAGTAGAAGGTGGCGCTCATACTTATGCCACGCTTGCAGCTGCGGGCATGTGGAGTACGCCATCGGATATGTTGAAAATGGCAAGCGGCGTACGTAGCGCATATTTAGGGTTAGAAACTGATTGGATAACGAAGGCCACAGCACAAGAGATATTAACCAATAATACGCCAACCAATAAAGCGCCCAATGTCGGCATAGGCTTTTTTATCAACATGGGTGAAGACGGTAAAATTCGGGGATTTGGCCATGGCGGCGCTGATAAAGGCTTTATGTCGCAGTTATATCTTGAATTAGATACCGGCAACGGCTACGCCATTATGACTAACGGAGATCGCGGTACTCAGTTAATTAGCGAGCTGGAAATTCGCCTAAAAGAAGCCTTGGATGTGGGGTACTCGCAAGCCGAGGTTAAAAGTTTAGTGTCAATCAGCCAAACGGAGCTGAGTAAGTATATTGGTACCTACGTAGTAACAACACCGGTTGATGTTGAAATTGTACTGCAGGAAGCAAAAGACGGCTTCGTGCTTAACGCTTTACCTAATATCGAAAATGAAAAGTATTTTCATGAGGGTGGCGATCGCTTTTTTGCGAAGAACGGGAGTAGTATCAGCTTTGAGCTTGACGACAACGGAATTGTTAAAACCCTTGTGATGGATAATGACATACTTGGTGAAAGGAAGGAGTGATTTTAGGAGATGAAAAATGGGGTCAGAGCACTTTTTAGAGATAATGTACTCTGACCCCATTATTTGGTTGGCTCATTGTGTAGATATGTCTATGCTCGCCCCCGATATCGCTTTTATCTGATATTAATAGCGTTTACTAATGATCACATAAAGACCCATAATGGTTACTCTAATAGGTTGAAATGCAGTTAATGTAACCAAAAGCGGACTCTAAATGCTAACTTGACAGGATTTATTTAAAGTCCTAAATTAAGTACATTAAGTGGAAATATCTTGCGTAGTGTAACCAAGGTGGGACTTTATAGTGAAAAGCGTGACAGCTACAGCATTAGCAGAAGAGATCGGCGACCGATTGAAGCAAGCTCGACTTAATCGAGACTTAACACAATCAGAAGTTGCGGAGCTTGCTGGCGTTGCTCGCAAAACGGTTTTAAATGCAGAAAAGGGCAAAGTTCAGCTCAACATCATGATTGCTATATTAATGGCATTAGACCTCACGCAGCAGATTGATCTATTTCTCCCTAAACAAGAAATTTCTCCCTTACAGCTGGCCAAACTGCAAGGAAAGAAAAGGCAGAGAGCCTCTGGCCAACGCAGTAACAAAAATGAGGAAGCACCAGAATGGTAATGGAAGTTATTACAATAACATACCAAGACGACGTTGTTGGTGCAGTGAGTTTCGACACTGAAAAGGGACTAGGGTCATTTGAATATGATCCAGGCTTCATAATAAAAGGCATCGAGCTGTCCCCGATCAAAATGCCATTATCGAATCGCATTTACAGCTTTCCCGAACTGGGCTTCAATACCTTTAAAGGCCTACCAGGTTTAATAGCTGACTCCTTACCTGATGATTTTGGTAACGCAGTTCTCAACGCATGGGTTGCAGGTCAGGGTCGTTCACCGAGTGACATTACCCCACTGCAACGCCTTCAATATACGGGAAAGCGAGGCATGGGGGCTCTTGAGTATGCGCCTGCTACAAAGTTACGAAGTTTAAATGCTTCACAGCAAGTAGAAATCCAATCGCTCGTTTCAATTGCACAAGAAATCTTAGATTTACGAGGTAATTTTGAAGTAGAGCTCAAACAAAGTGGCCAAGACGATAGAGAGGCAATGATGTCTTTATTATCTGTTGGCATGAGTGCGGGAGGAGCACGACCGAAAGCCGTATTAGCATTTAATGAAGATTTTACTCAAGTTCGCTCCGGCCAAGCCAAAGTGCCAAGTGGTTTTACTCATTATTTGATGAAATTTGACGGCGTTAGTGAGCACACCAAAAATCAAGAAACCTTCGGTGACCCGTTAGGCTATGGGGCAATGGAGTTTGTTTATCATTTAATGGCTAACAAATGCGGTGTGGATATGATGCCATGTCGCTTACTTCATGAAGGCAATCGACGCCACTTTATTACGCAACGGTTTGATCGAATTAAGAACAACAAGGTACACGTACAAACGCTAAACGGGCTTGCCCACGTTGATTATAAAAAGCCAGGGGCATTTTCTTACGCAGAATTATTCGGTATTGCCAGACAGTTGAAGCTTTCTGCTGTTGAAGCTGAGCAGCTATTTAAGCGCATGACGTTCAATATTATCGCTCGAAATCATGACGACCACTCAAAGAACTTTGCCTTTATGTTAAAAAAAGACAAATGGTCTCTCGCCCCCGCTTATGATTTAGCTTATAGCTATAAACCAGGCAGTAAATGGGTGAACAGCCATTGGATGAGCTTGAATGGTAAAAGAGATAAATTTACACGAAGTGATTTCTATAGTTTAGAGAAAATTAGCCCTATTTTTAACAAGAAAAAGATCGACGATATTATCGATTCAACAATTGAGCACATATCAACTTGGCGTCAGCTTGCTGAAGAATGGGATGTACCAAGAACACTGATAGATGAGATACAGGAAAACTTACGGCTCGATATTTAGTATGCACAGAGTTCGATACTCACTTCCGCTATTCGCTCATTTGAGTTCTAAACAGCCACTGCTGAGGCTGAAAATGGGAGTTGCCGGACGGACACATTGAATAAAGGGGTCAGAGTACATTATCACTTAAAAGTACTCTGACCCCTTTATTTAAAAATCAAAAAGTTAAAAACGTACTTTTTACAATTAAAACTGTGAATGGATTGGATATTGAGCATAAGTGGCTGTCCGGTACATACAATAAAATAAACAAGACAGTCATCTTTAGAAATGGTAGAAATGACGTGCTTGACGTCTCTGCACTAAGTTATTGATGCAGATAAATTTACCTGTTTTAGGGATTATCTTTAAAAGTAGATGTGTGCGTAAGTCTAATTTTTACTTAACGGTATTTATTACTTCACTCGCGTTAAGTGGCATTAAACTATCTATTCAAGCGCAACGCTACCCCAGTAACCGCCTAGCAACCTGTTTCCCCTGAGTCCGTTGCTGATGTTGATTGTGGGCGTACTGCTCAAGGTGAACCACTTTGCCAGCAGCATGTTTAAAGCAAGTTTCAAAGTGCGTGGTTAAGGTTAGCTTCTCGAGTAACTTAACGTTCTCACAATGGCCAACGGCCTTCGATGATGACCAAACGCTGACTGCGGCCTTGTTAGATAGACTGTTACACCATGCTCATATCGTTCAAACTGCAGGAAACAGTTATCGGCTTAGAGGTAAGAAAATGGCTGGAATAGCACCAGTCACCAATAAACAAAATGAAGTATAAACGCTAAAGGTGGGTCAATTTTACTTAACCGCTAAGTGGGTCAAAATTAGATTACCGTTGACATTGAAGGGCTACCGCGCCCATGGTTTTCACAGAGACAACTTCCAGAGTTGATTGAATCCTACTAATCGAGCCTAATTGAAGACTTATCCACCTACTTTTAACTTCGGGATACATCTAAAACAAATACATCTATAAGCCCTTTTAACTCAGATGGTAATTGCTTTTCTATATCATTTTTAAGCTCGTTTGCTGTCGTTATTCCATGCGATTTACGGTTAGCGACCTTTTCATCGGAGCCAAACCAGATAACAAGATAAATCCCCTGTTGCTCAGCATCAGGATGAATAGAATATCGTTCGTAAAGTTGAGTTGATGCAGCAGAATATAGCTCTGAATGCCATTGTCCTTTTGCTTCGATAACAAGAAGCTTTTGCTCCCCTCCAAATGCCTTCGTTGCCGTTATATCAATTCGATTTTGATTTTTAGTTTGATGTTCTGATCTAATAATTATATTCAAAGGCTGAAGCATAACATGAAGGCGCTCGGCAACAATTTCAACTGAATTCACTTCATCTAGTCGACCATAGTTTCCATTGGTATCTTTGTTATAAAAACGATTAGCTGCATTGAACTCCCCACCTTGTATTTCTTTTTGATAGCGTTCTAACGTATGAATAATTAACGCACGTAGTCCTTCGACAGTAACCACCTCATTATTATCTAACAACTCAACAATATCCTGGGCTGATGGTGGCTCAAAATCTCTTAAAGCCAACTTTCTTTGCTGCTCCGCCTTAATACCTTTTAATGGTAAATGAATGTCTTCATAGCATTTATTATGAAGTAGACGATTAATGACGGTAATTGCTTCCTCGGGTACATCACTGTTCATACACCAAATAATATCTGTTATAAATCGATAAGCTACTTCATTGTCGGGACTGCCTGTTCCCCAATGGCTTGGTAAATGGACTTTTGGCCACTTGTCATAGAAAGCAATTAATATAGCCTCAACCATTTGAGAATTAGGTTTAGGCCAGTAAGGATGTTCTCCTCTGTTAAATGACCCCGAACGGCTCTCAAGTAAAAAAATAGACTGCTTATCTGACTTAAGCCAATCCCAATAAGGCTCAGCCTCTTCTAAGGTTAAAAAATAAAAGGCCCTAATAAACCAAAACTTACACTGATTTAGATGTTTTTCGTCACTTTTCATTTCTGGCAATTGTGAAAGTAAGGCATGACAACGGGTACGTATAACGTTATCTAATTTACTTCGCTCAGAGTATTGAGCAGCAATATCAAATAACTCATCTAAAGCATATATATCAAGTTTTTCAAAATGAGATAACCAGTCAATCGCAAGTTCTCCGCGTAACGAAGCGAAAACTTCATCATACTTTAGTAAACCTATCTCTGGATGTTTACAGTTTCCATTAGCCAACTGTGGTTCTAGATATAGAATGAGAAATTTTTTGGCCGACTCGATATCGGGAAATACTAGACGATCTACTTCAGCTTTTAGCGAGTCTCGTTCCGCCTGCTCAAATTCCTGATAGCTCACGCTTAAGTTGGTTCGAAGAGCCAATAACATTGCTGGCTTAACGTTCTCTAGGTGGCCATTTAACCTAAAAATTTCTATGCACGCTGCTAATAATATAGTTTCGACGTACATACATTGGGATGCGCATTGCAATTCTGCGAGCTTTTCTAAACTAGGGACGTCTGGTTCAATAAAGTCAAGGCAATTGCGTAACGCCATTCTTACTAACTTTTCATCCCCTACTTTTTCGTTAATTTCGGCTGGCTTGTTAAGTACTAGGTATGAAATAAAACGAAGAGCAAAAAAATCTTCTCCTTTTTCAATCATCTCTCGATTATTATTAAAGTAAGCGATGTTTTCTATACGAGTTCTATCCTCTTGATTTTGCCTACGCCTCATAATACGGCGATGTCTCTGCTCCCATTTAACATATTCTTCCTTTCTCGCCATCCTTGCTTTTCTTACCTTTAATGCCCACTTACGCATAAACGCTGGCTTACTATTAGCTTGGCTACGCATATGCTGCTTAATAGGATTTCTATTGCCTTTTTTATTGTCTTGGTGATAGTGAGCTGGAATGAAATGTTCCCATAATTCAACATTATTATTTTCATATGCGAAATCTACAAGAAACTGAATATCATTTGGACGCAAGCACAAGCCTGCATGAGAATAATGCCCATTGAACTTATCGATTCGCATTTGAAAAATAGCGTCACTATTGGTTAGGTTTCCAAATACATGAGCAATAATTTCTTGCCGTAGTTCATGGTTTTCTTGCAGTGCTTTAACAGAAGCTATATCGTTTGTTCTTCCGTATCCCGAGAAGTTTAGATTTTCTACCCATTGCCATATTTGCAATGGCTGTAATGGTGGTTTTGCTAATTCAAAGAAACGATCTAATAGCGCCCCAATAATTTTGCTAATTCCAATACGACAATCACATTCATAAGCTTTTTTGCCACAAGTACAGGCTAAATCTTCACTTAATCGATCTAATAAAGGAGTAACCACGCTAAGTGATAAACTCGAAATCAATGATTTAATATAGTATCGGCTTTCAAATGTTCGTTCAGAACATTCTGAGCAATTAGAATAAAGTTGAGCACAGTTTCTAAAATAGCGTTCTAGCTCTTGTAGTGAAAAATTATCAATAGAGGTTTTGGTTATCACATGAGTTGCAAGTCTTAGTGAATCATTATTTGCCTCATCAATTAATTGTAACACGTCAGGGTAAGTATCATATTCATTGCAATCAAGAAGGCTAACAATAGCTTGCAAGCGAGTAGTAAAGCTTTCGCTTGAACAGTGAACTATTTGCTGCAACTCCACTAAAAGTTGCGAAACGGCAGGTGAACCTTTTAGTAACTCCAAAATAAAATTACGTAAATCACCATCATTATTTGTCGTAATAATCGTTTTGATTTCGGCTACAACCTCCTCTGTGAAGAAGCCTGCCACACTATAACTACGCCAAAAATCGCCACGCCTAAAATATGGATCGGCTACTTCAACTTCAACCAGTCTAGTCAACAGAAAACGTTTAGATGAATGAGATAACTGAGATGGATCTCCATTAGCAATAACAGCGTAAGGGTCCAGTTCAATAATTACCCTTTCAAGGTCTTGATTTCCTAACGATGCCATCCAAGCAACTAAGCCACGCAGTTCATCTCGAACTACGCCATTAGGAGCAATTACTGAAAAACATTGTTCAACTGTAAGCGAATCTGATGGAGTACAAATGCGTTTAACAAGGTAAGTAGCTGCGCCATACTCCGCAACTATTTTATGAATAGGTCGGTGTTGCTCGGAATTGTCACCTAGCTTGAACAGCTTAGTCGCTAATAGTGCATTTTGATCATTTTTATCCACCTTTAACAATGAATATATCGAAGGGTAGATCCTGTCTTGGCTAGTTTCGCTTACACTAATACCCTCTGAGCCCGATAAAAGTAGTTTCGCAAAGACTTCTGATGCTAAAGAAACTTTATCCTCTACGGTTAGCGTAGAGTTAACTTTAACTGCATTATTTACTTCACGCGCTAAATGGTACAAGGCTTGTTGGAATATTGTGCTTTTATCTGAAAAGTGTCCGTCGCTTTCTATGTATGCATCAGCAAACAACTTCAAAAATTGAGGGTTAGGTAGTATAGGGCTAAGCTCAAACCTCCCGATTTCAGCATTAAAGTCGTCAAAATCATCTCTACCGGTATGATTAGAATAAATATCTCTCTGTTCTACTTCATCAAAGTCAGAGAGTTTAACAATTAAAGGCTCTTGACCAATAAACTGTTTAAAAACGCTTGATGATGAATTGCCCCACTCCGACGAGCGACTTGAAATTATGACGTAGTTTGGACGTACAGATGAAACCTTGCCTAATAACTTATGAATACCAGCATCATCAATTTTAGCCAGTTCATCAAAAGCATCTAATACTATTGCAGCGTCGTTTACTGCAACATCGATATAATTAAATACGCTTGCAGTTATCGTATTTGTATTTAGCTTACGAGCTAAACTGTTTAATAACTCTGTTTTTCCTGCGCCTGGCTCGGCAAGAATAATAATGTATTTAGATTCAGTTAACAGCTGAACCTCAGTGAAAATATGGTCTTCACGAACAAGTCTTCGTTCAATATAAAAGTCGTCGCTCATCTTTTTAAAAAATAACCTATATGAGAGTTTACTCAAGCAATTTTATTACCGTGACTTTCACATAACTGTAGGAAATTTCAAGGCAAAATATTAATTAAATAATACTATTTCCATGTATATTCAGTTAAGCACCTAGGTTTATCATCGTGAGTTTTATATCCAGATGAATACTGCCTTTACCACAAAAAAGGCGAACCATTTCTGGTTCGCCTATTTCATATCTAGCTATTCACAATCTTAATTGCATTCACAAACTTAATTGTCGCGTTCACAATTTTAATTGCAGTTAGTCAATACCTGGAGAAGAACAATTAAAATTGTGAATGGGTCTCGCCAAAATTCAGAAAGTTACAAAAGAAATTTTTACAATCAAATTTGTGAATAATTTTCAGTTCAGGCTAAAGTTTTTCTCGTTGTTTACAATTAAATTTGTGAATAAATTTAAGCTGGTCTTTCCGAATATAATGAACTGGATACTACAACCAAAAAAATATGATTAGATAGCCTAAAACCCCTATTAAAAGGGATATCCAAACGAAACAAGCTCAAATCATAGTGCTAAGAAAAAACTAATCAAACTCTAACCCTAAAACTATTTAACTATCTCAGACGATACACGCCTTTGAAAAATTTGATAAATATGCAAGGTAGCCAGTTAATTCAAAATATCTTTTTTCAAAATTCTCTTGGCTTCCTCCTTTTTGACTTACAAAAAATCCATCCCCTAGAACAAAGTCAGGTATTAAATTTTCATCAAGATTAATAAAGTGACTACCAATGAGCCCTAAATCACTATGCAGTTTAACTCCGACTTCAAGCAGTGCGTCAACATGATCTTTGTCTAAGTTAAAGTTAACTGAAGAGCAAATCTTTTTTATTTCTTTTTTTGATCTATCAAACAGCTCTGCCAGTGTTAAATTAAGGTTTTTTTCAAATATTTCAGCTAACAGGCTCTCTAAATTAGAACTTGTAACTTTAATGCCTTTTATTTGAAATTCGCTATAAAGAGAGTCAACAAGAAGTGAAAATATAGCTCCGTAATCAATATATTTCAGTGCATTTTCATAGGGAGTATAAAAAGGTTCAAAATTTTCATTCAGCATCTCTTTAGGCTTTAAAGAAGTGATGACATCGCTAGGTAGATTTAATATTAAGCGAGTTAGTTTAGCCGCAATATTATAAGCTTCTATAGCATCAGAAATGCTAAAAGAATTCGATATTTTGTGAGCTACTACCGAGTATTCAACTAAATTTTCGTCATATAGATCCGCCATTGTATCTTTCAACAGTTTATCTTTTTCTATCTTGCTAGAAATTGGATCTTCTATCATACTTATGATTCTTGACTTAGCGTTAATCTCCTGAGCGACAGCCGAAGATTCCAACAGGGCACAAAGGCTAAAAGGCACTCTGGCAATTAATTCTCCTTTGTTATTTTCAAACCTTGTAAAAAACAAGTTTCTATCGGTTGGTTTCCCGTATTTAGAAAACATTATTCCTGCTGAATAACGATACTTCCAAGGTGCTGATGTATTTGCATTTGGATTGGCAGTTGAATAATACTGAGGAAATTTAATATATTGCACTCTATCGAAAATCTCTAGCTGTCGGTAAAAGTGCGGCAACTCTGTCGCTATACCACTTTGCTCTGCTTCATGAAGATCATTTCTGCAATGATAAATATCACTTAGGAACCTTAAACCCCACAATGTTGAATGAGCATCATACCAATGTTTAACTTCGTGATTTAATAAAGGACCAAACTTCAGAATTGCCCGATGATTTTCATCTATGGATTTACTATTATCAGTAAAAGCTAATAGATCTTTTTCGTCTAAATCATTTAATTCGATACACTGGCTAAAGAAACAATATGAACCAGCTGCTGTATAGTTTGGAAGTGAATTAATTTGACTTCCTCTTCCCGTTTTCCTTTCTAAATAACTCATCAAATTCCTAAATCATGTGCATAATAATCAATAAAAAACAACAGTGTCTTCGTGTACCTTGAAGCTTCATACTCACTTTAAGTACTTTTATCACTTATGCCCCAGAATTTCTATTGCGGTTACTCAAATTCGGATGATTGCCAACTTTTAAGATGTCATGATCGAATCGCTCGTTAGGGTTTTAAAAATAAGCGTACTTAACGGGAAAACTAAGGGACATACATTATTTTTTAAACTAATTGAACCTTAAATTAACCTTGAGTACATTCGAATTAGAATCCCAAAAATAGTATGAGCTGATTAATTTAAGCTTTTAATAGCCACCCCGCCTTTTACTTCTCGGTATAGCCTCAGGCATCACGCTATAAAGCCAATCTTTGTCATGTTTGAAAAGCCAGCTGTAGCTTGCTCTGCACTCACGTTGAAAGTCACTGCGATGGTATTCCGGATGTTCTGCCAACGCTTGTATAATACAATTTTGATGTTTATGGCACTGCGCGTTAAAACGCATCTGATGCCGTTTTTCCACAAGGCCTGGATGTTGCGAAAGCACTTGCTCCACAGCACCAACAGAATAATCGACCTCGGTCGCGATTTGCTGCGTTTTAATACCATCTTTTAGCAGCCCAACAATCAACGCTATATCTGCACCAAATATTCGCTTTGCGCGTGTTTTAACAGGGATATTGTTTTGTAAGGCGAACTTTTTCACATAGATAACGCTTCGCTTACATTGCTCAGATACAGCTCGCAATGATTTTCCTTGTTGAAGCAAATAGAGGATGTCGGCATCTGTTTCGCCTTCATTTAAAACCTTAGCACCAGCACGGTCGGAGGTAACACACTCACATGGCTTGTATTCACAGAAATCTGTCCACGAACCCCATAACATGCCAATGAGCAATAAATGTTTTAACGGATGAAACTTGGCGCGCTTGGCCCTAAATAGGGTTTCTGGGTAACTACTATCTACCAATAACTGCTGAACCGCAGGCGAAGCGCTCTTTGCCCAATATGCACGTAATGCGTGGCGCAGCTTGTCTTGGCGAATAGCACCAATGTTTGACGCAAAACCCGTCTCTACCAACCGATGACGGTAGCGAGTCGTTATGTGTTGATAAGCGATTAAAGAGGTGCGGCTACGCCATACATCATTCGCTAAGCGTGTAAGTTGAACATCCACGTTCATCAGCACGTCATTGTGTTGAAGGTTTATCTCGCTCGGCAAAATTAAGGCTCTGCGCTGCACAGCCACCTCCAATAGCGGTTCGCTGTGCTTTAGGCAAACCAAGCAACCAGGCAGTTGATGTTGCACATGCCACCACGCACGCCCGACCGTTTTAGCATCGCTTTCAACACATTCCGGGCAAGCTCTTAATACTGTGCCACTGTTTATCCTATTGGCTACCAGCGACATTCGAGAATGTAAATTGCTGGCACGTCCCGTTGCAAGGTTAGCGAATGCGCTGGAATAGGTCTTGGGATGAAGAAAAGGCTGAAACACCGGTAATATCGTGTGCTCATGTATGACCTCATGTGCAGATACGTGTGACTGTCCACTGATGAAAGGAATATATCCGGGGAATTGTGAGGCTAATTGATAGTGGGCTATATGAAGCTGCTCTAAAAGCCCCCTTGCAGAAGGGAGCCCCGACAGTTGGCAGTACGTTACTAACCAACTGTAGGGTATTTCATCGGGCTCAAGAGGCGGATGAAAGCCGAGCATGGTCGAATTGACCTATGTGATGAAAAAACGCGAGCCAAATGATATGGGCCAGTGGCGTTACCTTTGTGGGAGTATTCATTATCGATTCTAAGCAAAGCAGCGTTTGCAGCTCTTCGTCTGAGTTGACGACGAAATAGCTATCAATACGGTTTTCCCAAAACCAGTTCCAAAACGTGTGCTCTACCTGCCCTTTTGTTACCCAATAAGCTTGCTGCCGGTCTCTTATCGTATCTCCAAAGGCATACTCTACTAACCGATGTATTTGAGGCTTATTTGATGGCCGTTGGCTCGTGCCACTGTCTAAGTGAAGCGTTAACCCTATTTTTTGAATAGTAGCTTTCGCTGCATTAGTTACGGGTAAGTTTTCTGACATGGCGAGGTTACATTCAGGGCACGTGATATCAGGCTGCGGCGTTTCTCGCAAATCAGCTTGCTGCCAACCGCAGTGACTGCACCCTTCAATCAGTGTTTGCGATGCGTGTTTGTGACAAGTGGTCGCAGTGGGTAACTGATGAGCCACATGCCAATAGCTTGTGCCATAGTTACTGATATCGCCTTCTATGCATTGCGGGCAGCTTCGCCAGCAGTGTGCGTGTCGCACTTTCGTTAGCCACGGTATAAAAAACGCCTTACGTTTGTCTTTTGATGCAACATCGAGCAACGCTCTTTGCTGCTCAACATTCAGAAAATGGCGATAGAACCCCGCACTCGTGTGCCGGTAAAGCACATCCTCACGGGCAGTCGTTTGGGGGGTCGCATGGGCATTCGCATGAGTAGTCGTTGCCACATCATGACGAATAGCCTCATAATCTTTTAAAGGACTCAACACCCGATTCACACCCAGCCACGCGTGGTAGAAGTCTGTAATCGATTTAGTGGGTGTCAGTACCGCCATACGTGCAATGCGCGAATAGTAATGTTCATCAGGCAGCAGTGGTAAGAAAAAGTGCATTGTCGCCATCAGCTAGCCCTTAATGCCTGTGTTAAAACTCGCCATACTAGGGCCTGAAACGGTGGCCTCTCCTAACATAGGTGCCAGCATTGGCGCCCTCGGGCTTGTACTTGCGCTTGCGCTTGAGCTTGCAATTGATGTTGATGTCGACGGTTCAGCGGATGCTTTACGAGGTGCTTTAGCATGCGTTTTACTTATTGGCGATGCAGCCTCTGTGTTTTGTGCTTGTTGCGCCGCCGCAATCGCACTTTCATAAGCGCGTATGTTTTTACTCTTCAGGTACGTTAGCGCCATTTTATAAAGCTGAAATTGACTCACAAACACCGTGTTTAAATAACTGATGGTATTGGTCGACGCGTCAGGCTCCAACTTGCCCTCTTGCGATAAGTACACCAGATACTCCTGATGCACCTGCGCCAGTCGGGTCATGAATGCGGGCAGGCCGCAGGTGTGCTCGTAGAACGTAGCAATGAATTCGGTGGATAATTGCGTGCAATTAAGCAACGACCATTTAGGGTATAGCGCCTGCAAGGTTTTTAAAAACATATCTCCTTTCTTTGAATATGTCTCCAGCCGAAACTCCCTGTCATTCACTAACCGGCGCAGTGTCGTAATTTCAGGTTGGGACTTGCCGCCCACTTGCACATGCTTGGAAAACAGCTGCAACCCAGAATCTGTGCAGCTGATAATCATCGGAATACCAATTTTGTTGAACATCGCTTCAAGAATGGTCAAAGTGGGCGCTTTATCAGAGTTCCCATAGGCCAGTAAAAACTGAAGCTCATCAATATGCACCAAGCCAATTTCGTGTGTTGCAGCAACCAGCTGCATGCCGGCTAAATGCCTATCGACTGACTCACGGTTACGGGAGTCCCATTGCTCAAAATAATCGGTGCTTCCTGTGGCATCATCCACCGCCCGAAAGAAATTCAGCGCCAAGGCTTTTAATGAAGGCGTAGAGGGCATATCCAGCGACAGCCATACAATTTGATTTTGATGATAGGGCTTCCCCTCAAACTCAACATGGTAAATAACCTGTGGAATAAGAGATAACGCACTACGTATCATCGTGGTCTTGCCCGCACCGCTGTACCCT
Organism: Alteromonas sp. 1_MG-2023; assembly: GCF_030547075.1. Lineage (GTDB taxonomy): Bacteria > Pseudomonadota > Gammaproteobacteria > Enterobacterales > Alteromonadaceae > Alteromonas. The sequence goes on from NZ_JAUOQH010000017.1 coordinate 48,432, forward strand.
GTCACCAAGACACTGGACGCGGTGGTTTTGTGACTGGCCACGCTGCACTTAACAGGGCGAACTACTTTTTCGCGGTACTGCGCGGCCAACCCCATCTTAAGTGCCATCGCTTCAGGCTCAAGGGGATTTCTGTATGCATAAGAGTGCAGTAGTAGCGACCAACACTTTTGATAAAACGTGATGAACTTATCCGACGGAATATGGGTGTCTCCCATACTCTGCAAAATGGCGCGTTGGTACAGTGAGTCTAACGACCAGTAATCAGCATCACACTGCATTTCTCTACCCGCTCGGCTCAGTACCTCACTACTGCGCAGTGGCGCGGGCAAAGCTTCGGTAAGTGGATTGTTGTTAAACTGTGACACTGGGTGTTTAGAGTAGCGTGCTTGTATATGTAAATTCATTAAAAACCTTCCGTGGTTGTGAGTATTTCTGTTGATTCAAATTCTACTTCCTCGCCTTCAAATCCTAATGCGACCATCACATCTCGGGCATGAGTCAGTGTGTTTAATTTCTTGCCAATGGCTTGAAACTCTTTAATTCGAGGAACGATGGCCTTACGTTCGTTCTCAGGTAGCAACGCAATTTGCCCCATTAACTTGTCAAATTCGGGCTCATCCATACTGCGCATGTGTTGACGCAGGCGTGCGGCATATTCCTCGTGCGCCACAATTTTTAATTTGAGCCACTCCATTTGATGCAAGGCAATTTCCCAGGGCATGCCTAAATAAGGTGAGTTGTTATTATGGTTTTTCAGTGACAGCTTGATGTACTCGAAAGTCGATGCATTACGCTGACTCTTCACGCGGTAAAAGAGATGGTTCGTCCAGTCCCTGACCCGTTTCACAATAATGTGGAACGTGCCCTCTGACGCTGCGAGTTGATGTAACCTTATGACTCTATTATCAGCGCTGTGGTATTCAAGCCCTTTGAAGTAGATGCAACTTGGACGAACTATCGCCTCTTCCTCTGGCAAGAACGCCCACCGTAGCCTTGCTTCGTCACTCGGCGCGGTTTTGCGCCCACCGTTCATATCGTTGGCTAGGCTGTAAAGAAATATCGACTCGGGCGACATACCAATATCATCCACCATGGCCTCATAACCACACTTCTCAAGGCGCTTAGCCGACTTGTTTTGTAAGATGATGAAGTGAATAACTTTACGAACTAAACTATCGTAGTCCCACACCGCGTGATGTGATGGATGTTGCTCGGTGCGGTCGCGCTCTTTAAATATTGAGCCCGGCTGAAAGTGAGCTACTTCGCCGTTAAAAGTATTAAACGTACCTTCAACCGTCCCTTTTGCATCACCCCGATACACCGCTGTAAAATTAAAGGCCTTAATGCCAAGCGTAGCTTTTAATATAGAGGCAATAAGGTTATTGGGATATTCGGTGCCGTTGTCTATGGTGACTTCTTCGGGAATAAACGAGGCGGGCCAGTCAGTCTCATCGAGCACCAAGCCATAACGCTTTGCGAGCTCGACTTTGCACATGCACGCATTCACCATGGCCTGCGCCACACCATCAGCGCTCGGCGCACCAAAGCCTAAATAAAACCCCACTATCATGGTCGAATACACATCGATAACAAAGTACAACGTAGGGCGCCCCATACTGTAACGAGCGTGTTTGATGTAGGGGTAGTTGACGTACAAATCTAAGACTGTCGCATCTACCTCATAACGGTGCGTCGCGCCCATGATGCCATCAAGCGCAGTGCCCTGTCGGGCGGCATGGTCTTTTTCAAATTTGAAACTGCCTTCTTCCATTTTAAGCTGGTCAGCACGGCTAAAAATTCGATTAAAATGGTAGTAGAACATGCGTGGTGAAATACGCTTTTCGGGTGGCAGCAAGTCATGGTAAAGAATTTCGTTATTTCCTACCTGTCGAACCACCGTGCTTACTTCAAATGCATCCTGAAAGCGGTCAAAAATCTTTCGGCGACTCAGCTTTTTACCTTCACGTATCCACTGCTTCACTACATCTTCAATATTCTTTTTATCGCGCACAGTAATGCCACGAAAGTCACTTCGGCTGTTTTGGTTGTGCTTTCCGCCTCTGCCTCGTTTGATGATTGGGTCGTCCGGGGTCTCAGCGACAGGAAAGCTTTTTCCTATCTCATTCCATTTAAAAGAAATCAGCGCATTAGGCACCATGCCAAAAACGATAAAGCGATTCAGCGCATTGTGATATGCCCCTTTCGACTTCCACGTAGACGTTGGCGTTGCAATTAACGAAGCTATCTCCTCCCCAAGCCCTTTACCATAAAGATATTGTTCAAGTAAGTGTGGGGCCGTTAACGAGGCTATTTTGCGAAATTTATCATCTCGCTTAGCAAGCCAACCCTTGTAGCCTTGTTTTAACAGCGCCTTGTCAGACGTGCTCAATGTTTCTGGCAAGTCATACGCCTGTCCCGTTTTAAGGCCGTGCTTTTTGATAAACTGTGTCAGCTGGGCTTGGTTAAACACCTTTGGCTTAGGCGGGTTAGCCACCTTCATTGCTTGCAGCATGTCTGCCACGGCATAAAACTCACGGCATTGGCTGATATGGCAAATACGGAAGGACATGCGCAAGTTAACTTGCTCTCGCTGATGGTCTAGTTCATCTGTAAATAAATGCTCGCCTTCATACCTCATGCGGCTATCCCCAACTCGTCCTGCATGAGATGAACAGGTCGAAACCAGCGAACCATGTGCGTTTCACACTCCTCATAAACAGGAAGAAAGCCATATAGAAGGGAAAATTTGAATAGCTGACGGGCGTCACCAACTGACATTGAGAGTGTATGACTCACCTGAGCAATTAATGCCTGTAATGGACACCAAGGCGCACGCTGCCATGACTCACAAAAACAGGCTAAAAAGGCAGTAAGGGTTTCGTTTGAGACTTTCAAATCTTTGGCGGACTCTGAGAACAATTTGTTGTGATAGTGCACTTTGGTGGCATCACGCTCGGTCACCACGCGATATTCAATACCACGGCGGCGCCAAAACTCTCGTTCAATCGCAAATTTTTGCCAGGTTCTCATGCTTTTGTACTCAACCTCATCGAGCCAGCTTAATTTATAAATTTGGTCCCAATATTTAAAGGTGTAAGCTGTGAGCTGCGTGGTGTTGTCGTCAGCCGATAAGCTCTCGACTAAGAAATCAGTCGACATGACATAAGCCTCATACGTCTTCCAATTTCGCGGGTGCATAATGTTAAGCTCAATGGCGATATCTAATGTTTCGTCTAAGTCGAGGGCATATTGCTCAAACACCGCCACGGTGCTTGGCTTGTAAAGCAGCTCCATGTACATACGCCTTTCACCGTCGGACAATAGATGCACTTCGCGGTTTTGCTTATCGCAAAACATCCAATGCCGGCGGCCCACCTTGTTCACATCTCTCACCGTCAAATAAGAGCGGTATGTGCCATTGGCAATATCATCAGTCCATTGCTTGTATTTCTTCACTGTTTTGGGCAATTTTAGGTAAGTTAACTTCTTCATGCGCTCTCCTTTTCACACTTTTTCCAGCGCGTATTAGAAATCGGAACGGGAGATAAAATCAAGCCCCGGAAACTGCTAACTACATGATTAAAAACACTTTTGTTGTTATTTCAGGTTGTTACTCAGGCTATAAATTGGATTATATTAACGATGAGGTTGCGAGTGATTTTATAACTGATTGATTTGATTGAGCGGAAACAAAGGTTTTGTTGTGAACGTATTTTATGAATCAAAAAAGTGAAAAAAGTTAAGACATTTTTAAGATTATTTTGTTTAATTACTTTTATTGGACATGTTTCAATCAAATTATTGGATCTAATCTAAAACTTAGTATTCAGAGTAGAAATAATAGCGCTATTGCAGTAAATAATTTGCCATCCCATCCAGCCGTTCTTTCTTCTTGTCCCACTCTGGCATTACCTGACACATTAACCGGTAGAACCGCTCGCTGTGGTTATGCTCAGCTATATGGCAAAGCTCGTGCAGAATAACGTAATCAATGCACTCACGAGGCGCTTTAACCAGGTGAGGGTTCAGGGTGATTCGACCACTGGGTGAACAGCTGCCCCATTGGGTTTGCATCGTCAGAATACGCAGTGGAGGGCGTTTATCCACCCAGAGGGCTTGTTCCAGCATGGCATCGAGGCGTTTGGCGAAGGTTTCCTTAGCCCGCACTTTGTACCAGTCAGTCAGTAACACTTTCACCTTGTCGATGGACTTCGCTCGTACCGAAACTTCCAGTTTGCCGCGTAGGAGTTTCACGCCTTGAACCTGCTCAGGCGATTCAATTACTTTCAGCAGGTACTGTTTCCCCAGGTAGTAATGGCTCTCACCACTGATGTATTGCCGAGGCGTGGTGAATTCAAGCTGTTTGCGAAAATCTCGAAGCTGCTCATATATCCAACGTCCGCGCTTTTTAACTGCAAATAGTACCGCTTCGCAGCCAGTTTCTTCCGGGGCGAATGCGATTACCCGACAATCGGGATGAACCTTGATTAATATCTTGCCTGCGGCTTTTGGGCGCTTAACTCGCTCAAACGTAATTTTCTCGTCACCATAGCGGAAACTCATAGTCTGACTTTCAGGTTTAATCGGCACATTCATCTGGTTATACCTATTCAAGCAACGTTCAACCCGACCCGGGTGATCTGAACAATCATCTCAACGATCTTCTTGGCCTGATCCATACCGCCACCAATGGCTTTACATTCCCGAAACATGCGCGGCAGTAGCTTTTTACGAATGTCGGCTTCTATATTTTGAGGATTGATGGAGTTTTCCGCGACAGAGTTTTCTACCGCCTGGTCAATTTCAAAGGCAACTTTGACCCACTTATCCTGAACTTGCTGGTCGAGCACGGCCAAAGCTTCCGGCAATATCTTTTTGAATACACCGAAGTAGGCCTGAGCATGGCGATTACCAGAAAATGCATCAGGTATGTCATTCAAGCATCTGTCTTGTACTTGCTCTTCGAATTCACGAAACAGCATATACTGTTTCAATGGGTGGTCGAATAGTTTTTCGGCCTCTTCAATGGCTTGGCGCAGCAGTTTGGAAAATGCTTCTTGAGCATAGGGGTCATCCCGTAGCTCTTGTTCAATCATTCGGGTCACGCGGGTTTTGATAATGTCGGTTTCGTTGCGGGTTTTATCTTCGCTCCAATCTTCCGGCTGTTGCTTTTGGCCCATCTTACCCACTTCATACACGCCACCGGATTCTTTAACCTCGACACCAACCACATGCTTATCCAGCAGCTTTTTTACTTGTTCAGCGTATTCGTCGTAATCAATCTTCTCACCGGCATCTTGCTGTATCAGTTGACGCAGGCTGGAGAACTGCTTCACCGTTTCTTTGTAGTGGCGGCGATCTTGGTCGCTAAAGCTCTTATCTTCAAAGAAAGTGGCTGATTGGAGCGCTACCTTCAAGCAACTGGCGAAGGCCGTCAGGGCTTCGTAGAAGTCTTCACGGACTTTTAGATGCACGTCAACCAGCTCTCCATCTCGCTCTTCAATCTTTGGAACAAGCACCTGACGTAATTGTTCAATGTCGTTCTTGTTTTTCACGCCATCGAATATGGCCCATAGGTGCTTATAGAGTTGTGGCAGGCGCTTATATTCTGTACTCATCTGGTTGTAGAGGCCAGCAATATCATTAATGTCGTAACCGCCCTGAGTACGGGAGGCCAGATCCTGATACTTCTGAATGGTGGTATCCAGTTCCGCCAGAATGCCGCGATAGTCGATAAGTAAGCCAAATTTTTTCTTTGGGTGCAGACGGTTTACCCGCGCAATTGCTTGGATCAAGCTGTGCTCTTTTAGGGGTTTGTCGATATATAGCACCGCGTTTTTCGGCTCATCAAAGCCGGTGAGTAGCTTATCGACCACGATGAGTATCTTTAGTGAGTCATCTTTGTCGAAGCGTTCTATCAGATGCTTGGTGTAAGTCTGTTCATCCTGGTTGCCAATATTGTCTTTCCACCACTGGGTCACTTCCGGTGTGGTGGCCTCATCCACAGCGGTATTACCTTCGCGGCTATCGGGTGGGCTCATCACTACGGCAGATTCTAACAAGCCCGCTTCGTCGAGATACTTTTTGTATTTGATAGCAGTGGCTTTACTGTCGCAGGCTAATTGGCCTTTCAAACCTTCGTCGATATTCTTTACGAAGTGGTTGGCAATATCAAAGGCAATCAAACGAATGCGATCATCCGTACCGTATATCTGATCTTTTTTAGCAAACTTACGCTTTAGGTCGGCCTTTTGCTTGTCTGAAAGCCCTTCTGTAATGCGCTCAAACCAACTGTCGATGGCGCGTTCATTCACTTCTATATCGGGAATGCGCTCTTCGTACAGCAGCGGTGTAACGGTTTGGTCTTCTACGGCACGTTGCATGGTGTAAGCGTGCACAATGGGACCAAACTTATTAGTGGTCTTGTCGTCTTTTAAAAGTGGCGTGCCGGTGAAGGCAACAAAGGCGGCATTGGGCAGCGCCTGCTTCATGCGGATATGGTTTTCACCGCCCTGGCTGCGGTGCCCTTCGTCAATAAGAACAATGATGTCAGAGCTGTTGTTTACACATTCTGGCATTTTGGTAGCGGTATTAAACTTCTGAATGAGCGAGAAGGTAATACGCTCAGTGCCTTTGCCAATCTGTTCGGCCAGGCGTTTGCCCGAGGTGGCCATCGCCGCTTCTTTGTCTTTTTTACCGGCCAGTTCGCCGCCAGAGGAAAAGGTTTTGCTGAGCTGGGTTTCCAGGTCCACTCGGTCAGTCACCACCACAATACGGCATTGCTTCAGGCTTCCGTGCAAGATCAGCGCTTTACTTAAAAACACCATAGTGAATGACTTACCCGAACCCGTGGTGTGCCAAATCACACCACCTTCACGGCCGCCCGTTACGCTACGAGTATTGATGCGTTCAATCAGGCGCTTGATACCGAATACCTGCTGATAGCGGGCAACGATTTTGCCTGCCTTTTTATCGAACAAGGTGAAGTAACGGGTCATCTCCAGCAACCGAGTTGGGCTTAACAGGCTGATCAGCAATTGATCCTGACCGGTCACAGCAAGCTCCCCCGCAGCCGTTAGGCTCTGGTACCAATCCAAGTCTTTTGCCGGGCGATGGTTGAACAAGTTCGCCAGCTGTTCATCTTTGAGCGTTTTGTTTTTGATGGCGTACATTTCGGCATCGGTGATATCTTCTTCACGCCAAGCAGCCCAGAACTTAGCGGGCGTGCCACAGGTACCATACCGGCCTTCGTTGCCGTTTATGGAAAGCAGCATCTGGCTATAGGCAAACAATAACGGGATTTCATCATGGCGCTGGTTACGCAGACTTTGCGAAATGCCTTCGTCAATGGTGGGGCCTTTCTTGGCATTGCCATCGGGGCGTTTCGCCTCAATCACAACCAGAGGAATACCGTTTATAAAGCAGACAATGTCGGGTCTGCGGCTTTCAACCCCGCCAGAGCGGGTAACGGTTAACTCTTCGGTAAATACAAAGCTGTTATTGGCTGGGTTCTGCCAGTCAATCAGAGAAACAGTCGGGCTAGCTTTTTTGCCATCCACAAACTCAGTGACAGAAATGCCATACAGCAAGTGGTTGTAAAGGCGCTCATTAGCAGTTAACAGACCCTCGTTAAGTGCCGGGCTGCATACCTCGGCAATCAGGTTGTCGATAGCCTTTTCAGACAACGGGTAGCTTTTACCGGCAAAGGTGAAGGTGCGCTTCTGGAGTTCACTGCGCAGTACCTGGCGTAAAACCACTTCATCGGCTTTACCACCACGAGCGGTTAATGCGAGTTCGGGAGAAAGGAACGACCAACCGAGGTTGGTCAACAACGTCAGCGCCGGTAACTTGGCACTGTATTCTTCCTGAAATTTGGGTGTGGATTTTGTCATTCACTATCTCTCTTCAACCCCTGATACCCGAGATGCGGCTTCGAGTTATGGTTTGGATACTGTACAAATAAAAGTGGTGATGTTGGAAAAAGAACAAGCTAAGCCTATGACTATCATAAGAATTGTTAGCCATAATGACAAAGGAATCTTGTCACGGAAAAAACTGAAATTGAGCTGCTCGTTTACCCATTCAATTTGGTGTTCCCAATAGAACTTATAGTGTGCATACCAGTTACTGAACAAAATTTGCTTGCTGATACATATTGGATAGTAACGATTCTCAATGTCAGAAAGCTCTTTCTGAAATTCTGCAAAGTCACTTTCTTCGCCAAGATTTTTAACCTTGAGATAAAGTGCTTTCAGCTCGTTATACAGCTTGGTAAGAGCTACACCTGACTGTTCATAGGATGATTTCTTATGGCCATACAGGCTGATATATAGGCCAACAACACCCAATACGATAAAAATTGCTGAAATTAATTCAGTTGATAGCCCTTTTACAGCAAGTGCAAAAATGCCAAAGGCCATCGATGAAAAGCTAATTAATCCAGGCGCCTTTTCGATAATATCGTAGGTGGCAAAATGTTTTTTGGCTCCAAAACCAACATCATAGCCTTTCTCAGCAATGCTCTTTAATAAATCCGATTTATTCACTTAAACCTCACAATATTGGTACTCGAATTTTGTCACGAGCAACTACTACACCGTCTTGAATCGCATAGCATTCAACTAGATGCACCCCATTAAAATCGGCAGTTTCTTTTCGTGACGACCCTTCGTAATTTGGTATATCTATTTCGCCCCGAATGCAGTCTCGCCTTTCTGCTTCTTCACCTACATTCAATATTTTCCACTTTACGGAAAAATGGCCTGGAATATCGTGATTTTTAACCTTGAAGATAAGCTTTTTGTTATTACTAATACCAAAGCCTTTCGCCAACATGCCACGTAAGCTTTTTGGTAGCCCTTGATTTTGATGCACGGAGCAATCGATTTCGATATTGTATTTAATATCCACCGAATACATATCTTCGATAAACTGCTCTGTATTTCGCCATGTGCCCAAAGCTTTTGAAACGGATTCCTCCACAACATTTGATGCGGGGAAATATCGTCCATAAACCTTTTTCCATTTTGCATTTACAGTGCTTTTTCCTTCAGCTTCAATAGCCGCTAAACAAAGTTCATAAGCGTCCTCAGCCTTCTTTTGGAATTTCTTTTTAACTTTTACGTTTTGGTTGCTACCGGGCGCCTTATAATGATCTTGCTCTGGCAATTCCGAAATATACTTAAAAAAATCGCGGCTCAACCAATCAAAGTAGATATAACCTCTGTCATCATACTCTGTTGTCGATTTCAGAAAGTTAAAGGCAAGCGTGTCGATCAATAACCCTCCCATAGCGACGCCATGTTTGTTTCTCCAGGCTCTGGCCATTTTGCATAATAGACGTAAATTCTTGTTCTTCTGATCATTAAGGTCTTTTACAGCTTTCATCTCTTGACGCGGCTTGGTGACCTTCCAACTACCACCATTGTATGTATCAGGGTAGTGGAAGTAGCTTTCACCATCATCGCCAGTCTCTTCAAAAACCGGTTGAACTTCGACATGGAAGTTCTGATATGTGACCGTTACAACTAGACGATCAACCCGAACATCTGTTTTGGGGTATCTAGCCTTAATTGCGTCCTTGACATCAGTTAGAAGCTGAGATTGTTTCCCATTCTTGTATGTATCCCACTTAGATCTAGGCATGATATACAGCATATCGAGGTCTGAAATTCCCTTGATACCTGTGTACCTGCCATAAGAACCAACTTGTAAAGTATTGGCAGTAGTTGACTCTGAATCACGAAACTTTTGATTCAGGCTTTTCGTAATCTCACCATAACGAAGCGAAACCTGCTCTGCGTTATCAACCTTCAGGTTGTTGAGAAAATCCTTGAACATATCCGCTACTGACATTACGACCTCACTTCTTATCTTTCGGTGGGTGGGGATCATTACCGTAGCTGTTACCAGCTCGGATTTTTCCGTCAATACCATGAATCTTGGTGTCGGATTGCTGATTACGTGCGATCTCTTCAGCGATTTTGATAGCTTCTTTCTGTGTCTTGGTGACCGTGGTCGCTTTTGAGTTGCCAGCGCCTTTAACAGCCCACCCATCGGGGTGTTTAACTACGTGTTGATTTTTACCTTGTGCCATTATGCAACCTCCTTATTATCAATGTTCACTCTTCGTTTACCCGTCAATAGCTGCTGCATCAACGCTTTTTTCTCCTGCTTTAGGGCATTCAGTTTTTGTTGCAGAGCAGAGATTTCCTGATCGGCAGTGGAAAGTACGGCGGCTATTATTTGTTGCTCCTCTTGTGAAATAGGATAATCAACCGATAGTGATTCCAAATCTTTCTTTTGGATATTAGGAAGGCCAGACCCAACTCGAAGTCTCATGATTTTAGATTGATTGAACTTCAAAAGTTGGTATGTGAAGTTCAAGTCAATTTGAATATTCTTAATGGCGTAGCAATGACCACCACACCAAAATCTGGCAAATTGAAATCCTACAAAACCACAAGAGTTTCCACCCTCGCTGATTGTTATGGTGTTAGCTTCCGTATTATATTCGCTCGTATACCCAGAAGGCTGAATGCCGCCATTTATCACCGCGTATTCCCCAGATTTTGAGAGAGTGTCTTTATTAAGTTGATTTCCTTTAGATATTTGGAGGAGCTTTTTGAGGTGATTGCTTTCCCACTCCCCACTAAACCTAACTCCATTGTTATCAAGCAGGCGTTTTTTACCGGTGAGCAGTCGTTGCATCAGGGCCTTTTTCTGCTGTTGGCTGTTGGCGAGCAGTTGTTCGGTAGTGGTAATTGCCTTATCCCAAGTAGAGAGGATTTGTGCGATTTTCTGTTGTTCCTGAAGCGGAGGCGCAGGTATTGGAGTCTTCTCTAGAATTCCTTTATTGATTTTTACCATTGTGCTGCTGCTACCAGCGGCGCAATTTTTAAAATATGTTCTAACTTTTGAGCTTTTCAATTGTTGCTCGATAAAAGACACGTTCGCTTTTCTTTGATCTATGCGAAAGCGCATCATCAAATCTGGGTATGAACAATTTGCGACTTCACCTCTAAAGCGAATAGATCTTCCGACTTTGTCTGGAGTGTTTGATCGACTAACTAAAAAATCGTCTTCTGCTAGGAGATTATTCAAAACTTTATCTTGTGGTGCTACAGGCTTGATTTCTGAAGCAACAATTCCATCTTCTCCAAGTGCTCCCAGCCCCAGTACCCAGTAACCTGTGTCTGATTCAGCAGAATTAGGTGAAAAGCCGTTTTTAATTGAGCCCTCTATTAAATCCTTTAACTGCAAAACCTCCCAACCATTAGGCACCATAACCCAGCTCCTCAAGATACTTGGCCATCTCGGTCTCCAGCTCGGTCAGTTGCGCTTTCAGCTGTTCGCGCTCCGCACGTACAGCTATCAGATCGATTTCTTCCTCTTCTTCAAAGGTATCGACATAGCGTGGGATGTTCAGGTTGTAATCGTTCTCTTTTATCTCTTCAAGACTGGCGACATAGGCGTATTTATCCACGTCATTGCCCGCACGATACGTCTCTACCACTTTGGCGATATTATCTTCAGTCAGCAGGTTCTGGTTTTTACCGGCTTTAAACTCGCGGGAAGCATTAATAAACATCACAGAGTCATCCGATTTTTCTTTATTGAAAATCAGAATCGCCGCCGGAATACCTGTGCCGTAAAATAGTTTTTCAGGCAGGCCAATGACGGCATCGAGCAGGTTTTCTTCAATCAGTTGTTTGCGGATTTTGCCCTCGGCCGCCCCCCGAAACAGCACGCCGTGGGGCACGACAACGCCCATACGGCCAGTTTTCGGTTTGAGGGTTTCAATCATATGCAGAATAAAGGCGTAGTCGCCTTTGGTTTTCGGCGGTACACCCCGGAGGAAGCGGCTGAATTTGTCATGCTCAGCTTCGTCGTGGCCCCATTTATCCAGGCTGAACGGCGGGTTGGCGGTCACAATGTCGAACAGCATCAGGTCGCCATTTTTATCGAGCAGCTTAGGGTTACGGATGGTGTCGCCCCATTCAATTTTGTGGTTGTCTTCACCGTGCAGAAACATGTTCATTTTGGCCAGCGACCAGGTAGAGCCGATGGCCTCTTGCCCATACAAGGCGTATTGCTTGCTACCATGATTCGCCAAGACCTTGCGACCACACTTCATCAGCAGTGAGCCAGAGCCACAGGCTGGGTCACAGATGCTGTCGCCCGGTTGCGGGTCTAACAACTCGGCGATCAAGTCACTGACTTCTGGCGGAGTATAAAATTCACCAGCTTTCTGGCCACCACTGGCCGCGAAGTTTTTGATCAGGTATTCGTAGGCGTTACCGATCACATCCAGCGTGCCGACACGGCTGGGTTTGAGATTCAGCTCGGGCTTGGCAAAATCTTCCAGCAGATGACGCAGAATGGTATTCTTTTGCTTCTCTTCACCCAGTTTGTCGGTGTTAAAGCTGATGTCTTGGAACACGCTTTTACCGGCGTCTTTAAGTTTGGTGCCGTTGGCTTCTTCAATGGCGTGCAGCGCCTGGTCGATGCGCTCACCATTACCAGGTTCGTGACGGCTTTCGTACAGGGCATAAAAGCTGGCTGTTTTGGGCAGAACAAAACGCTCGTTTTTCATCATTTCTTCGATGAGTTCCGGCTCGTCGCCATACTCGGCCTTGTAGCCATCATAGTGATCCTGCCACACATCGGAGATGTATTTGAGGAACAACATGGTCAGGATAAAGTCTTTGTAGGTGTCAGCGCTGATGGTTCCACGGAAGGTATCGCAAGCGTTCCATAACGCCTTGTTAATACTGTCTTGATTGATTTTATCGTTACCGCTCATATTTAATTCGTCTCTTTTAGTAGTTGCTGAAACACGCCTCTAAGCATGTTTTCACGATTTTTTAATAATGCTTGGGTAACATGCTGTTCGTGTTCCCAAAGTCGATTTAGCTCAATAATCTGTTGCTGGGTTTTTAGCGAAGGAACGGCGATCTTCAATTGTTTAAGGGTTTCAGCCCTTAACATAGGCATACTGGTTCCCTGACTCGATTCGATTAGTGCTCGTTGCATGGCCGGTTGGTTAAGAATCCAACATAAAAATTCAGCAAGAATATGCTTGGTTGGCGTGAGTATCAAAAACTGACTACTCACTACCACTGGCATTGAAGCACTCTCGGTAGGCACTAAGTAAGACGCTTTAAAATATCCACCTCGGGCTGGCAGCAACACACTTTCGTCATAAACAAAGGCTTTATCCTTACCCGTCCAGTTGATTTGAGGGAGAGATTCAACTGGCAGATTAAATGAAGTGCAACCTTCATGTATTTTTCGAACATCTTTTATTTGCACAACATACGCATTACCACCAACTGTGATTTCCTCAACTTTTTCGCGAAAGGTGTAACCAGTACGGATATTGGCGATGCTCTTTAAGGTTTTCATTATAATTGCTCGTTCATTAGATGCTCACGGTAGTAATAGCCATCCATGGCCACTTTCTTAAGCTGCTTGCTTTAACTGCTCTTTAAGCCAATTAGTCATTGTGCTATCAATGTCATAGTCAAGACTTCTCCAGGCAGCTTCCCCTTGAAGTCGTGTCACTAGTAGCCCGTCATCATTGTCCATTACTGAAGCCAATGTGTCGCGAATTTGACTTGCTGATTGTTCTGTCGCTATTAACCAGCATGACTCTAATGGTTTTGCCCATGTACCATAAGATTTAATTTTGGTGATTAAATCCTGGTAGTTACGTTGATTTCTCAGATCGTAGTTAATTTGATATACTTTCATCGTTCATTTACCTCGTAAGTTAACTTGCTATTAGTTATCGGTTTATGACAGCAGTGGTAGGCGGCAACCTATCACTGCAATACTTATTACTTATGCAGCATCAAATAAATACAGTAGACACCCTACGCATAAGATGGGTTAATAATCACTCAGATTTAAACTCGCGTCAACATTTATTTTGCAGTAATAATTCTACTGCGCTAATTTTTTAAAAATCGACTACTACTAGTGCTACCCCATACCAGTGCAGATATAAAATTACCCAACTAGCAGTGCTAAATGAAAAAAGGCGAACCATTTCTGGTTCGCCTTCCCTTATCTAGCTATTCACAATCTTAATTGCATTCACAAACTTAATTGTCGCGTTCACAATTTTAATTGCAGTTGGTCAATACCCCCTACCCCTCAATATAACTCTCTATACTTGGGCAAGAACAAATCAAGTTTCTATCCCCGAATACATCATCAATTCGGTTAACCGAAGGCCAGAATTTGTTTCTGTGTACTTCTGGTACTGGATACGCCGCTAGGTTTCGGTCGTAGCTGCGGTTCCAATCGCTGTCACAAATATCGGCTAGGGTATGCGGTGCATTGTGAAGTGGGTTGTCGGTAGCATCCCACTCGCCGCTTTCTACTTTTGCCACTTCTTGGCGAATGCTTATCATGGCGTTTACGAAGCGGTCTAGCTCGTATTTTGCTTCTGATTCAGTCGGCTCAATCATTAGCGTGCCTGCTACTGGGAAGCTCATGGTTGGTGCGTGGAAACCGTAGTCGTTCAAGCGTTTTGCTATGTCTACTTCGGTTACACCGCTGGCTTCTTTTAATGGGCGCAGGTCAATAATACATTCATGCGCTACGCGGCCGTTTTGGCCTTTGTACAATACGTTGTAGTGCCCTTCTAATGCATTGGCTACGTAGTTGGCGTTAAGTATGGCTACTTCAGTTGCCTTACGTAGGCCAGCCGAGCCCATCATTTTAATGTACATGTAGCTTATTGGCAGAATAGATGCACTGCCCCATGGTGCTGCCGAAACCGCACCGCAGTCTTTACCTGCTGTTTCAATATTCACTACCGTGTGGTTTGGTAAGAAAGGCGCAAGATGCGATTTCACACCAATTGGTCCCATACCTGGGCCGCCGCCACCGTGTGGAATACAGAAGGTTTTGTGTAGGTTTAAGTGCGATACGTCTGAACCAATATAACCAGGTGACGTAATGCCCACCTGCGCGTTCATGTTCGCGCCATCCATGTATACTTGGCCGCCGTACTGGTGCACAATTTCACACATTTCACGAATGGTTTCTTCGTACACACCGTGGGTAGATGGGTAAGTGATCATAGCGCACGATAAGTTATCGCCCACTTCTTCGGCTTTCTTGCGAAGGTCGGCAATGTCTACGTTACCGTTGTTGTCGCACTTCACTACCACTACGTTTAGGCTAACCATTTGTGCCGAAGCTGGGTTAGTACCGTGCGCTGAACTTGGAATTAAGCATACGTTTCTGTGCCCTTCGCCGCGGCTTTCATGGTAACGCTGAATGGCTAACAAGCCTGCATATTCACCTTGTGCGCCTGAGTTAGGTTGCATAGAAAGGTTATCGTACCCCGTTACGTTAATTAACCACTCGGCTAGCTCGGCAATCATTTCTTGATAGCCGGTCGCTTGGTTTAGTGGTGCAAACGGGTGAATTTGGCCGAACTCTGCCCAGGTTACGGGAATCATTTCAGCAGTAGCGTTTAGCTTCATGGTGCACGAACCCAATGAAATCATTGAGTGGTTCAACGCTAAATCTTTATTCTCTAGGCTTTTAATATAACGCAGCATTTCAGTTTCTGAATGGTACTGGTTAAACACTTCGTGAGTAAGAATATCGCTAGTGCGCACTAGGTTTTCTGGAATAGCGTTAGTAGGCTGCGTGGTAACTTCTGCATCTAGCGCTTCTACGCTTAGGCCGTGGTCGCTACCTAAAATAACGTTAAACAAGGTAGCAATGTCTTCACGGGTAGTGGTTTCATCAATAGAAACTCCTACAGCGCCTTCTAGGTCGGCACGTAGGTTTAGCCCGTGCTCGTAGCCTTTGTTTAGTACGTCGTCTTTGTTATCTACCAATATGGTTAGGGTATCGAAATAGGTGCTGTGCTTAAGGGCCACACCTTTTTTCGTTAGGCCTGCCGCTAGAATACTGGTTAAGCGATGTATGCGCTGAGCAATGGTTTTTAAGCCTTTAGGGCCGTGGTATACGGCGTAAAAGCTGGCCATGTTGGCTAGCAATACTTGTGCGGTACAAATGTTCGAGTTGGCTTTTTCGCGGCGTATGTGTTGCTCTCGGGTTTGCAATGCCATACGAAGTGCTGGACGGCCACGGGTGTCTTTACTTACGCCAATAATACGGCCAGGTAATGAACGCTTGTAGCTGTCGCGTGTTGCGAAAAATGCGGCATGTGGGCCACCGTAGCCCATGGGAACACCAAAGCGTTGCGCGCTACCTAGGGCAACGTCTGCGCCTAGTTCACCGGGCGATTTTAACATTACCAAGCTCATTAGGTCGGCGGCTACTGCCACTATGCCTTTTTTCGCTTGTACTGCGGCAATAATATCGGAAATGTCGGTTACTTCACCGGTGGTGCTTGGGTATTGCAGTAAAGCACCAAATACATCGTGGTTAGCAGCATCGCTAGCAGGGCCGGTAATAATACCAAAACCAAACATTTCAGCGCGTGTGGCTACTACATCGTGGGTTTGTGGGTGTACGTCATCAGCAATAAAGTAGCTGCTGGCTTTTTTGTTTTTAGATACGCGTTTAGCCAATGCCATGGCTTCCGCCGCTGCGGTACCTTCATCAAGTAATGAAGCAGATGCTAGCTCTAAACCGGTTAAATCAATAGTTAGCTGTTGGAAGTTAAGTATGGCTTCTAAACGGCCTTGGGCAATTTCTGGCTGGTATGGCGTGTAGGCCGTGTACCAACCTGGGTTTTCTAATACGTTGCGTAAAATAACGTTCGGTACATGGGTATCGTAATAACCCATACCAATAAACGAGCGATTAACCGTGTTTTTGCCAGCTACTTTTTTCAATGCTGCTAAAGCATCTACTTCGGTAGCCCCTTCGCCTACTTTAAGCGGCTCAGGTAGCGCTATGCCTGCCGGAACGGTTTGCGCAATTAAATCGTCTAACGATGTTGCGTTAATAGCCGACAGCATTTGTTGAATTTCTTCTTCGCCTGGGCCTACGTGGCGGCGAATGAATGCGTCTTTTTGCTCTAATTGAGCTAATGTAGGAGAAGTATTCGACATAACGTTGTTAAGCACTCGCAATGTATTGCCCCGAAAGGCAGGATAAAACACAAATAAAAACGTAAAGATAAAAAGGGGCTAATTAGAAGCCCCTTTTTAATATTTACTGGTTACTACGCTTCCATTTAGAAGCAACTAACGAATTACTCTTCGTCAATGCTGTTTTCATAACCTTCAGCGTCTAATAAGCCTTCAACTTCTTCGGCATCATCCGCTTTAATTTTGAATAACCAGCCATCGCCGTAAGGGTCTGAGTTTACAAGCTCTGGTGAGTCTTCTAGCTCTTCGTTAACGCCAACTACTTCGCCGCTAATAGGCGCGTAAACGTCTGAAGCCGCTTTAACCGATTCAGCAACAGCGATATCGTCGCCAGTACTTACGGTGTCGCCAACGTCTGGCAGTTCTACAAATACCATATCGCCAAGCAAGCCTTGAGCGTGCTCAGAAATACCTACTGTGAAAACACCATCGCCGTCTGGACGAACCCATTCGTGGGTAGATGCGTAACGTAAATCTGTTGGAATGTTGCTCATAATCGTTCCTGTTATTCTCTGTTAACTTGGAGTCTGTCGGGCTTTGAGGCAAATAATGCGCAGCAAAGATCAACAAGCTCTATAAAACACTTTTTCCATTGCGAACAAAAGAGGGCTTAACCACTTTTACTGTAACCCACTTTTTGCGCATTTCCACCTCAACAGTTTCACCAACATCTGAAGGTACTCGTGCTAACGCAACTGAGTGGCCTAATGTAGGTGAAAATGTGCCCGAGGTAATAATGCCTTCGCCGCTTTCGGTTTTAATTTTTTGACCGTGGCGCAACACGCCTTTATCTGTCATTACTAGGCCAACTAGCTTGTCGGTACCAGCTTCACGCTGTGCTTCTAGTGCGCTGCGGCCAACAAAGTTACGTTCGCTTGGTTCCCACGTAATAGTCCAGCCCATGTTAGCGGCTAGTGGTGATACGGTTTCATCCATATCTTGGCCGTACAAGTTCATGCCTGCTTCTAAACGAAGGGTGTCGCGCGCGCCTAAACCACAAGGTTTAACGCCTGCATCTAGCAAGTCTTGCCAGAAGCTGGCCGCTTGCGCTGTTGGTACCATAATTTCGTAGCCTGCCTCACCGGTGTAACCCGTAGTAGCAATGAACAAATCTTCAGCTTGTACGCCAAAGAACGGCTTCATGCCTGCAACCGCTTCTTTTTGAGCGGCGCTGAAAAGCGTAGCCGCTTTTTCTTTGGCGTTAGGGCCTTGCACAGCAATCATGGCGAACTCTGGGCGTTCAGTAATAGATACGTCGAAACCTTCGGCGTTGCTATTTAGCCAGTTCATGTCTTTTTCGCGTGTGGCTGAATTTACTACTAGGCGATAATTAGTTTCATCGAAGTAATACACGATTAAATCGTCTACCACGCCGCCTTCTTCATTAAGCATACCGCTGTATAGCGCTTTGCCTTTTACTTGAAGTTTGGCAACGTCGTTTGCAAGAAGGTGTTGAAGGTATGCTTTGGCTTGTGTGCCTTTAGCGTCAACAATGGTCATGTGCGACACGTCGAACATGCCTGCATCTTGGCGAACAGCGTGATGCTCTTCTATTTGAGAACCATAGTTAATTGGCATATCCCAGCCAAAGAAATCAACCATTTTGGCACCAGATTCTAGGTGCTTTGCATGTAGGGCGGTGGTGTTAGACATTCCACTTTCTCTTAGGTAAGGGTAGAAAACACCACCGAGTATAGTGAGTGAAATACGGCGCAACAAATTGAAATTTCTTATCAATACATTTATAAAGATAATGTATACGATTTACTACATCAGGAATTCAAATCTTAATGAAGCAGCTATCGCTAGATAATTTGCGCACGTTTGTGAGTGTGATAGAGCTTGGCGGCTACGCCAAAGCCGGTGAATTCGTGGGTCGGTCGCAGCCCGCTATTAGTTTGCAAATTAAAAAATTAGAATCCCAACTAGAACGAAAGCTGTTTACCAAAGTAGGTCAACGACACTTGCCTAGCGCCGATGGCAACTGGCTTTACCCTAAAGCGAAGGAACTACTAGAGCTTAACGACAACATATTTAAAAGCTTAATTCCTGCGCCGTTAAGTGGTCGTTTACGCTTGGGTATTCCGAATGAGTTTGCATCAACATTACTACCTGGGCTTATTGGTGAATTTTCGAAGCGCTACCCTGATGTGTCGCTAGAGGTAACATCATCGCTAAGCCGCGATTTACTGCACCCCAGCCAGCGCGATCATTTCGATTTAATTTTAGCGCTGGTAAACCCCAATGAAGATACAGAAGGGGAAGTGGTACTTGAAGATGAAATAGTGTGGGTTGGTGATGCTAGCCGCCCGTTAGTGGGAGACAGTATTCCGCTGGTACTTGCCCCTGATGGCTGCATGTACCGAAGCCGGGTAATAGAGCAATTAAAACAGCAAACCTTTGCGTGGAAAATTACCTATACCAACGCCGATTTAGGCGGCTTGGTGGCCGCTATTCAGCAAGGCTTAGGTATTACTGCCCTCGCCCGCTCTAGTTTGCCGCAAAACGTATCGCCCCTTAACCACCCTAAACTGCCAAAACTAGGTAGAGTGAATATTTGCCTATTTAACCAAGACACCCAACACCCAGTCATTAGTAAAACCTTGGCAGAGTTTATTACCTCTCGATTAAAAGCGGGTAGCTAGTGGCTATGTGAAGGCTAAACACGTAATGGCTATGTGCTTAACGGTTAGACTTTCAAGGGCTAGCTTTTAATAGCTATGTTCTTAAAGGCTAAGCTCTAAATAGCTACGCGCTTAAAGGCTAAACGTTTAAAGGTACTAGGCGCCCTAACGGTTTTTCGATACTTTCAGGTGGTTCGGTAAAGTAAACAGGCGCTTTGTCTGTCATGTATAAACAGTCCTCAAGCCGCACACCGAATTTGCCTGGTATGTATAAGCCGGGTTCGTTTGAAAAGCACATGCCTTTGTTAAGTGGTGTGGTTTCGCCGCGCACAAAGTTCACGCTTTCGTGCCCTTCCATACCAATACCGTGGCCGGTGCGGTGGCTAAGCCCTGGCAATGCGTAGTCTTTGTCGTAGCCTTGGGTAACATAATACTTGCGAACGGCGTCGTCTACTTTGCCCGCAGCTGTACCTACTTTAGCGGCGGCAAATGCCACGTTTTGACCTTCTCTCACGGTATTCCATACATCTACCACCCGCTGCGATGCTTTGCCGAACACCAATGTACGGCTAATATCCGACTGATACCCATGTACGCTACAGCCGCTGTCTAGCAATATAACCGAGCCTTCACTAATGGTTTGTTTTGCGTTGGTGCCATGCGGGTACGCACTAGCATCGTTAAATAGCGCCAAACACCATGCGCTGCTACCGCCTAATTGCTGCTGAGCACTGTTCATAAGGCTTTTAACTTGCGCTTGGCTCATACCAATTTCAAGCTTACTAAAAACATACTCATAAGCCCGAAGGGTCACTTCGTTGGCTTTATGTATAAGGGTTAGCTCGGCAGCGGTTTTATACATTCTACAGCCGCGAGTAATGGGTTCAGCTGCCACTATGTTCATATTGGGCAGTGCGGTAGTTACGCCCGTTACTACAAAATAGCGAACGCTGCTTTCAAAGCCAATATTGCCTTTTTCGATACCGCGGGATTTTAGTATGTTAGCGACCACATCGAAGGGGCTTTCATGTTCTTGCCATACCCGTACATCGTCGCCTACTTTTAAGCTTTCTAGCACGCTGGGTTGTTCGAAAAAGGGAGTCACTACAGCTATCTCGCCTTTTTGCGGAATAATTAATGCCGTTAAGCGTTCGCTTCGCCACCACTGAATGCCCGAGAAGTAATCCATGGCCGCGCCGGGCTCTATAATAATGGCCGCCATATTGTGCTCTGCCATTAACGCCTGCGCCTTTTTAATACGCGCTTCACGCTCGGCGTTACTGATAGGCGAAACCCCAGCGGTAATAGGCTTTAACGATGATGAACTGCTATTCGCATTTGCACTAGCACTGCCAGCATCACTGGCATCAGCCAAAGCTGCGGTGGATGTTAAGGCCAATGGGGCAATAGACGCTACTGTGACAGCGCCAGAGAGCTTTAGAAAATCGCGTTTGTTCATCATCATTCCTTTTGAATTTTGTTTAGCGAGTTTATGAAAACACTTATAAGTACATTATAGCTGGTGTCAGGTTTTGCTAAAATGAAATGGTGAGCTTGAGTTACATAATGCCTACACAGGCTTGCTTGGCCACACTAGGCCAACATTAGGCCCACGCTGAGCACACACTAGGCCCACATAACTAGCACCGCTGCCACGGCGATCATTAATAGCCCAACTATTTCTTGCAAGGTGACTTTATTTTTAAGCCAATGGTGCGCTAGCAGTAAAGTTAATAATACTTCTAATTGCCCTAGTGTTTTCACTAATGCCACGTGCTGAAGTGCCATGGCGGTAAACCAGCATATAGAGCCTAAACAACTCACCGCACTAATTGACATACTGTGGGGTAAATGGGTGAAAAGTTGCTTAAACACCTGTGGTTGAGTTAACAGAATATAAGTGCTTAACCCCAACGCTTGAATGCATAATACCCACAATAGTACCCATGCCGCACTATGCACAAAAGGCATGGCTAGCATGTGGCTGGCTTCACGCACAAATAGTGAGGTAAGGGCAAAACAGGTGCCGCAGGCTATGCCTATTAGTAAGGTTTTTAAGCTTAAGCCCTGCGCTTTATTACCACTGCTTAGTACGAATACGGCTAGCCCACCAATGCCAATACCTATCCAGCCTAGTAAGGTTAAATGGCTACCGAAAAACAACATGCCTAGCACGCCTGCCACCAGCGCTTCGCTTTTAGCCAGGCCAGCCCCTATGGCAAAGTTCTTTTGTTTAAATAACACCACCATAAAAGCGGTGGCGGCAATTTGCAGTACCGAGGCCAGCAGCACCACTGCTATAAATGAAAGACTAAACGAACTGCCATCAGCACTGCTTGATGCTCCGCCCAAAAAACCATCGAAAGAAGGGAGTGGCTGAGGTGAAACCGTATGCAGAATAATTAAATAAACTAGGGCTATGGGCGGTGCAAACAAAAACCGTGAAAGGGTAACGCCCACGGTATCAACGTGGGCGCTTAATTTGCTTTGCAGGGCATTGCGCACGGTTTGCATAATTACCGCGCCTAAGGTGTAAAATACCCAGCTCATAGATGGTGGTTCGCTATGGTTTAGGTGCTTCAGTCGCGGGGGCTTCAGTCACGGGCTCAACTGCACTGGCGGCCGGTGCCTCTGGTCGGTCTATCAAGCGCTTGTTCTTAAAGTCTGAATCTCGCTTCCAAACTGGCCATGCTTGGCTGTTCGCTAAGTTAGACATCATAGAGCCCATTAACGCTAAGTCTTGCTGCACACCGCCTAGTGTCCAACTTGGTAGGTAGTCGTCATCGGCTTTATGATAACGCTTGGCAATGAAATCAGGATCGGTATCGCCTAAGCTCATAAACAATAACGACGGCACACCTTGGCGAGCCAGCGCGAAATGATCGGAACGAAAGAATAGTCCATTTTGTGGGCGCGGATCTAGCTTTACCGTGCGCCCTTGCGCTGCAGCTCCTGCACTTAAATCATCTTCTAGTGAAGAGTAGCCTTCGCCGTACTGCAAAATGTAATCAACGGCATTGTTCACGTTCATGCCGTCTATATTTAAAAACGCCACCATGTTTGCAGTTGGAATAGGCGGATTATTTGCAAAGTGCTCGGCACCTAGCAAGCCGGTTTCCTCTGCGGTAAAAGCACTGAACATTAAGGTACGTTCAAACGGGGTTTGCTTGCTTTGTGCCACCAAACTATTGGCTAGGGTTAGCACACCTGCTACACCCGAGGCATTATCTACCGCGCCGTTATAAATTACGGTTTTGCCGTTTTTCTCACTTTTACCTAGGTGATCCCAATGGGCGTGTAACATTACCCACTCATCTGGTGTTGATGCGCCAGGTAATATACCTGCTACGTTTCGCGACTGAGCATGAGTGATGGTATTTGAAAATGTTAGCGAGGCTTTCACTTTCATCGGAATAGGCTTAAACCCTGGTGTTGATGCTTGTTCTTTAAGCGTGGCGTAATCAAGCCCAGCTTGTTCGAAAACCGTACGTGCTGTGTTCAGGTGTAACCACCCCATTACGCCAACTTGAGATAAGTTTTTATTGTTATCAACTAACGCAAACTTTGTGTTCGAGTTTGAGTTTTCGACCACGCCCCAGCCATAACCGGCAGGCATGGTTTCGTGAACAATAAATACGGCCTCAGCACCTTGGCGGGCGGCTTCTTCGTACTTGTATGTCCAGCGGCCATAATAGGTCATGGCATTACCTTGAAATAATTCAGGGTCTTTTGAAGCAAAACCTGGGTCGTTTACTAACATAACCACTGTTTTACCTTTTACATCTAACCCTGCGTAATCATTCCAGTTATATTCAGGGGCGTTAATGCCGTAGCCCACAAAAATCACATCGCTATTTTTTAATGTAATGTCTTTCACAATTCGCTGGGTTCTAGCGGTAAATGCAGTGCCACCGGCAAAGGTGTGCTGCCCCAAGGTTAACGCCATATCACTCGAGGGTGTAATTTTTGCCAACGGCACAGGCTGGGTGTAGCTATCGCCAAAGGCGGGTTTTAACCCAAGGGCTTTGTAGGCTTCAACCAGATAGTTAACGGTAAGGGTTTCACCTGCTGACAAGGGCCCGCGGCCTTCAAACTTGTCGCTTGCTAACGTACTTACGTGAGTGCGGTATAGGTCTAGATCGGCATCAGTGATATCGATACTTTGTGTTGAAGCACTGCTCTTTGAAGAGGCTGTTTCTGCGTAAGCTAAAACGGAAAAAGAAAGCGAAGTGCAGATCGCCAGCAAAGATGGAAAGGCGATTTTCTGAATAAATTGGTGAATTATCATTAATTTAGGCGCTTGTATAAAACGGATAGCTTAAGAGTATCGTTATAAAGCGCCTAGCTCAATGTTTGAGGTGCATTTGGCTGCTCTTATTTACAGCCATTTGCAGTTAATTTAATAACAAACAAGAAGATTACTTATTTATAGCCCCATCGCGTGGCTTACAAATGCTTGTTTTACCGCACTGAGTTTATCGGTAGCCGCTAGGCCTATGCCTCGAATTAGCTTTTTAAGTGGGTCGTTACCATCGAATAAGAATTTAAACCCATCCATTGCGGCAATCATCTTCATAGCCTCGGTTTTTCGTGCTCGTTCGTAAGGGCGCAAGTAGCGAAGCTGGCCTATGTCTTTTTGTTCTGCTAGCAAGGTGCCTAATAATGTAGCCAATGCTAATGCGTCTTGCATGCCTAAATTAGCGCCCTGCCCCGCTAAGGGGTGAATAGTGTGGGCAGCATCGCCCACCAGCACTATGCCCTCTTTAGCCCATTCACGGGCATAACGCATAGTAAGCGGAAATGCAGTTCTAGCTGTTTCTAACGTTACGGGCCCTAATGCATTATTGCTTGCTGCTACTAGCGCATTACAAAATTCCCTGTCGGAATACCCTTGTAAGGTTTTAGCGGCATCTGGGGTTTGCGACCACACAATAGAGCATACATTAGGGTCGCGCATAGGTAGCAAAGCTAAAGGCCCTGTTGGCGTAAAAGCTTGGCGCGCCACGTTTTCATGAGGTTGCTGAGTACGAATATTGGCAACAATGGCGGTGTGTTCGTAATCGCGGAACGTAATAGGAAAGTTTGCCTGTTTGCGCACGAAAGAATTAGCACCATCGGCGCCCACTAATAATCGGCAAGAAAGCGCATCGCCGTTTTCTAGCATTAGCATGTTTTGCTGCGGGCTACTTAATACCCGCTCTATGGTGGTATCTATTACCACAACGTTATCTTGCTTTAATACCGAATGGGCTAAGCCATTTATTAATGCCTGATTTTCAATAATAACGCCCAAGGTATCGCTTTCCAGCTCACCCCCAGTATCGTTACCCGCAAAGTGAATATCACCGAAGCTGTCTTTATCCCACACATGCATTGCATTGTAAGGGTTAGCTCTGCTTTCATCGATATGCTGCCAAACGTCGGCTTTTTTCAACGCGTTAATATTGGCCTGATTAATTGCGCTAACCCGCGCACCTGGCTTGTCGGCAAGGGGCTGGTCTATAGAGCCTTTATTGATAATAGCGATGCGGCACGGCGCGTCTTTTAGCGCTGCGGCCAGGGTTAACCCTACTATTCCACCGCCTACAATGGCGATATCGGCATGTTGCATATCGGCTCTCTTATTCTCTGTTCTTGGTGCTAGCTATTACTAACTACTACTAACTATTACTAGTGCTAGCAGTGCCAATTGATATCACTGCTAGCTGTTCACGCTGTTAGCGTTCTTACAATTCTAAGTATTAGCAACGCTAGCTATTAAGGGGCTAAAAGCTGATCGAACTTTAACTAAGTCGCAGCACTAGTGCTCATCACTAAGGCGTATTTCTTAAGCGTATTACTTTGGCGTAAATTTCAAGGCGGCCTGTTAAGCGCTGCGCCCATACCCTGTGGTTTGCTGCACAAACGCACGCTTCGCACTTGGCATCACATTTAATGCAGTAAGTGCCAAGTTTCTTGCTGCCACCAACGGAAAGTGTCGATTTGAAAACGTACGTACTAACAAGTCGGTCAACGTAATCGTGGCGGCTCTGTCTTTGCTGCGCTTAGTGGCGTATTCATTAAGTACGTTAAATTCCCCAGGATCGCTCACGCCTTTAAGCGTGTTTACCAAGGTAATAATATCTCGTAGCCCAAGGTTAAACCCTTGCCCCGCAATGGGGTGCAATGCTTGAGCAGCATTACCTACCACTACTGCACGGTGCGAGGTTAGCGCATCGGTGTAACTTAAGGCTAGTGGATAGCTGGCTAATTCACTGATTGCGGTAATTTGCCCCTGCCTGTAACCAAATTCTTGTTGTAACCGATGAATAAAAGCGCCTGGGCTAAGTTGCATAAGTGATTCAGCGTGCTCTTTTGCTACTGTCCATACCACGGAAAACCCTTTTCCTTTTGCCACATGGCCATTAATTTCACTGTCGAAAGGCAAAAACGCTACGGGGCCATTTTTGGTAAAACGCTCGTAGGCTTTATTGTGATGAGGCTCACTAGTATGGGCATTGAAAATAATAGCCATTTGCTGATAGTCGTTCGTGTGGCGGGTAAGCCCTACTTGCTGGGCAAGTGAAGAGCGGCCGCCATCGGCAATAACCAACAGCTTTGCGTTAATGGTGCTGCCGTTATCAAGGGTGACCACCGTAGAGTCGGTTTCGCGGGCTAAAGAAGTGACCGTGGCTGGCGCAATGTGCTGATATTGCTTACTTTGCGACATCACATTGTGGGTAAGCGCACTTAGCGATACCACTTGCCCAAAGGTGTTAATACCAAATTCACTGCACGATAAATTTGTTAGGCCAATACCGCCTTTATCACTTACTTCAATGTGTTCAATTTTGCCTTGGCTTTGTTTTGCTAGCACAGCTAGCCCCACGCCCATGGCATTTAATTCATTTACTGTGCGCCTAGCAAGGGCGATTACCCGTGTGTCGGTTAACGGGTTAAAAGTGCTGTTTGCCTTGGAGGAGCTGTTTGCCTTGGAGGAACTGGTTGCCTTGGAAGTACTGGTTGCCTTGGAAGAACTGGTTACATCGGTGGAGCTAGTTTTATCAGAAGAGCTAACTGCATTAGAGGGGCTGGCAGCATCGACCAGAGTAACCGAAAGGCCGGCTTGTTCAGATAAGCCTTTGGCCAATACGCAACCTACAATACCGCCACCTACAATCACTACGTCTTGATGGCTCACGCTTTTGAACCTTCTTGCTTGCTTTCTTTTTTACTTTCTTTATTGGCTGGCTGCATCAGCGCTTCGATGTCTTGCACAGTTTTTGGTACATCGGCGGTTAGAATATCCACCCCTGTTGCAGTCACCACAACATCATCTTCAATACGTACACCAATGCCTTTATATTGTTCAGGCACATCACTGTCGCTAGCAATATAAATACCCGGCTCTACGGTAAGCACCATGCCAGGTTTTAATAAGCGGTCTTGACCATTAATTTTGTAGTTACCTACATCGTGAACGTCTAAGCCTAAAAAGTGCCCTAGCCCGTGCATGTAAAATTGCTGCCACGCTTTATCGTCAAGATTTTCAGCTACCGAACCTTTTAACACACCAAGGTCTACTAAACCTTCGGTGATCACTTCAGCACTGTGAGTCATAGCATCGGGTAATGTGATACCTGGTCCTAGCATGGCTAAAACGCTTTCTTGCGCTTTTAACACCAGTTCGTAAATATCTCGCTGGGGCTTAGAAAATTTACCGTTAACGGGAAAAGTGCGGGTAATGTCAGCGGCATAACCTTGAAATTCAGCGCCTGCGTCAATTAGCACTAAATCGCCGTCTTGAATTTGAGATAAATTTTCGGTGTAATGCAAAATACAGGCATTTTCACCGCTACCCACAATCGTGCTGTAAGCCGGTGCGCGAGCACCTGCCATCGCAAATTCATGGTGAAGTTCAGCTTCAAGTTGATATTCATAGCAGCCCGGCTTAGCGTATTGCATAGCGCGCTTGTGCGCACTGGCAGTAATTTCTGCGGCGGCTTTCATCATGGCCACTTCACAGGCCGATTTAAACACGCGCATTTCATGCAAAATGGGGCGAACGTCAGTAATAGAAGTAGGCGCTAAGGCTTCTTTAGGTGCATTGCGCAAAGTAGCAAGGGCGCGATTAATTTGTGCATCGGCGCTATTAACCTGCGTATCGGCGTTATCGTTTTCACCTAAGGCGAAATAAAGATGGTCTTGGCCTTGAAGAGACTCCAACAAAGCATCGCCTAGTTCAGACAGTTCAAACGCTTCGTCTAAGCTAAAACGTGCTAATGCCGCTTCTGCACCTAAACGTCTACCTTGCCAAATTTCAGCGTCTTTATCTTTGGGTAAGCACACCATAGCCCGATAGCTTTCGCCATAACGAGGATGATTTGACAAAATTAGCCAAGCATCGGCTTCTTCAAAGCCCGTTAAGTACCAAAAGTCGCTGTTTTGTCTGAACAGGTATTCGGTATCGCGACTTCGAGTGACTAAACCCGCAGCCGGAATAACGCAAACACTGTTAGGTAAACATTTCGCCAATAGCCTGTCTTGACGAGCGATAAACTCTTGTGCACTAATCATCTCATTCGCCTCTTTTCACCAATATCTTGCAACAATTAATGAACAGATGGTTTGTCTTGCTGATCGTCAAGTAGCGACTGACCTAATTCGCTGAAACACAAAATAGCGGAAATTTTCACGTATTCCATCACTTCAAATAAGGCACGTTCAGACTCTTCATCGGCATCCATAGGCTCTTCCATACGGGCGATGTCGCCAAAATCTTCCAATGCTTCTTTCACATCAGGGGAACATTGCATTAAGTCTTGCTGATGTAAGCCAAACCCTAACATAAAGCCGTGCACCCAATTAATCAGCGCTTCGCCTCTGTCGTTAATAGGAGCTTGGTCGTCGGGTAGCATTAGTTGCAAGGCGAACTCAGGTTCAAGTAACTGCTGACACGTTTGGTTAAACAATGTGTTCAGTAGATGAGTGGTGGCATCGTTGAAGTTTTCACCTTGGTGAATAGTATCACTTAATGCAGAAAGCCACTTTTGATCGGTTAGCGACATGCCGCCACACAACATGCCACATAAAATTCCTTGAACTTCTGCGCCATCTACCACTATGCCGTGTTGCGATAACTTATTGCTAACGCTGTCGTAATCGAGCTGTTTTTCCACAAATAGGTTTCCTTTTTCGTTGAAACTTAATATTAGCAAAATAGCGCTATAAAACACACCATTGGTGATTTGGTCAGATGTTATTCAACTAGTACTGGTCTTATAGGTTTTAACTGGCAACCTAGTATCAATTGCTCTATGATCGTCATTACTGGATATGGAACTTCCTTTGCAACAGATCAAGGTAAAGATTAAGGTAGATACTAAGGTAACTTAGTAAGCTAGACTGCGCTTAAGCGAAGCAAATTTGAGCTTAAGTGAATAGCGTGTATAATTGCTGACCAACTGGTCAAGATTAGATTTATCGAATCTCATCAGTAATGGTTAAATTAGCTACGCAAATAATTCATTGGCGCTTTGGTGATCTACTTCACCCCACACCGCGTTTGATATACCCTGTTGCGTTATACAATAACAATGTTTCCTGGAATGTTCGCCAGTTCACTCTTGTCCCTGGCCGATGCTATTAAACTAGGAAGTTGAAACAATGGCTACTGTGCAAGCTCGGCTCGTATCGAGAAGCCTACGGCCATAGTGATGCTTCCGCCCTGAACTTTCGGTTCACGGGCGAACGATGAACAGCGGCATTTCGGGAGACGCCCTCTTTCGACGGAAGTAGAAATGGCAATAATAAATTTTGGCTCTATTAATATCGATCATGTTTATCAGGTAGATCACTTTGTTCAACCTGGTGAAACTCTTGCGTCTACTCACTACCAACAACTGCTTGGTGGTAAAGGTGCGAACCAGTCAATTGCCCTAGCGCAAGCCGGTGCTGATGTTCGTCACGTAGGCAGCATTCATGAAAATGACGCAACGTTCAAACAAACGCTAATTAAAAAAGGCGTAGATTGTCGTGGCGTAAAATGCTCTGAAACTCCTTCAGGTCATGCCATTATTCAAGTAACGCCCAGTGGTGAAAACGCCATTGTGTTATTTGGTGGCGCAAACCAAACCATTACTGCCGATACCGTAAACAAAGCATTGTTAGATACGTCGTCTTCCGATTGGGTACTTACCCAAAACGAAACCAGTAGTATTGCTGACGTACTTCGCATTGCGAAAGAACATCAGCTTAAAGTTGCATTTAACCCAGCGCCTATGAGCGAGTCGGTTAAAACCCTTCCTTTAGATTGTATCGATTTACTTATAGTGAACGAAACTGAAGCGGCCGCACTTACTGATAAAGAAGAATTAGACAATATTATTACGGTATTCAAAGAGCAGTGGTCTCATTGCGAAGTTATCATTACACTGGGTAAAGCGGGCGTAATGATGTTAAGAGGAAGCGATACCATTGAAGTGGAAGCGTTTTCTGTTGATGCAGTAGATACCACCGCCGCTGGCGATACTTTTATAGGTTACTTTTTATCAGCTTACAGCACTCACACTGATGCCAAACGTGCATTGATTAGAGGCTGTGCGGCATCAGCTATTGCGGTTACCCGTGAAGGCGCTGCGCAAAGTATTCCTACCCAGAAAGAAGTTGACCGTTTTTTGGCAAAGCACACTAAATAAGAAAACGCACTAGAGTATTACTAATGGCACATAAGATAATTTTAGACACGGATCCTGGCATCGATGATGCGATGGCAATATTTTTTGCGTTTCAGTCACCCGATATTGAAGTACTTGGTTTAACTACTGTATACGGTAACGTACCAGTAACCATGGCGGCACAAAATGCCCTAACACTGTGTGAAATTGCAGGTAAAGATATTCCGGTAACCAAAGGCGTAGGTATGCCTTGGGTTGGACCTGAGTCAACGTACGCGCATTTTGTTCATGGTGATTATGGTTTCGGCCACATTAAACCAGACGCCCCTAAAACTGAGCTAGATCCTCGCAGCTCTGCACAGTTCATTGTAGATACGGCTCGCCAATACCCTGGTGAAGTGACTATTGTGGCTATTGGCCCATTAGGTAACCTAGCGCTAGCATTGCGCTTAGAGCCTGACCTGCCTAAGTTAGTGAAAGGCGTGACCATTATGGGCGGTGCTGCATTTGTACGTGGTAACGTAACGCCACTTGCCGAAGCTAATATTTGGAACGATGCCTACGCTGCTGAAATTGTATTTGGTGCAGACTGGGATTTAACCATGTTCGGGTTAGACGTGACGAACGACACGCCGTTTTCTCCTTCTTTTGTTGAAACATTAGAAGAGAAAAATGAGAAGCTTGGCGGTTTTGTGAAAGACACGGCTCAATTCTATATGGATTTCTATTCAGCTAATCGTGAAGATCGTGTTTGTTTCTTCCACGACGCATTCCCACTTGCACACTTGCGCCACCCTGAGTTATTTGAACTCACCGAAGGTCATGTACGTGTAGGTACTGGCGAGCTAGATCGTGGTCAAACTGCAGTAGCACCAAAGGGTACAACCCCTAGCCCACTGTGGAACAATGCCAATACGATTAAAGTGGCTACAAAAGTAGATCACGCTAAATTGGAACAATTGTTCATAGACACCTACGCTTTATAAATGTGGAAGGGGGCTGAAGTTAAAAATCAGCCTCCCTCTTTCACGTTTTGGTTGAGTTGAGGTAATGTGAACGAATGATAAGTGCTACAGTTCCAGATAACGAAGAACAGCGTTTAAGAGAATTACTAAGCTACGATGTACTTGATACAGATGCTGAGCAACTCTTTGACGACTTAACTCAACTCGCCTCCCAAATTTGCGATACCCCTATTGCGTTAATCAGCCTTGTTGACCCAGACAGACAGTGGTTTAAATCTCGTGTTGGCATTGATGCAGAAGAAACTTCCCGCAATATTGCTTTTTGCTCTCATGCCATTTTGCAACGCGGCGTTTTCGAAGTACCTAACGCAATAGACGATCCACGATTCCACGATAACCCGCTGGTAACCGGTGATCCTAATATACGGTTTTATGCTGGCGCGCCTTTAGTTACCCCTTCAGGTCACGCTATTGGCACGCTATGCGCTATTAGCGATACCCCCAAGTCACTGACGGAAACTCAGCGCAGCGCACTTATAACGCTTAGCCAAGCGGTTATTGCTCACCTTGAATTAAAACGTAAGAACAGAGAACTTGAGCGAACCAGCCAGTTCAAATCTGACTTTCTCTCCTACGTTAGCCATGAAATTAGAACGCCACTTAATGCCATAAATACATTCAGCCATTTACTTGAAGGCGAAGCTAAACAGCATTCGTTTCCGGCTAACTTTACCGAGTCGCTTGGGCATATAAGTAAAAGCGGTGAGCGTTTGCTAGAAATAGTGAATTCAGTGTTAGACATCAAGCAAATAGAAGCTGGTAAAATGCGGGTGATGCCCCGCCCTGTTGGCACCACCGACTTTTTTACCCATTTATTTTCGCTAACTCGAATTCGCGCCGATGATGGTAACGTTATATTTGATTCCGTAATTGATGACAATATTCCAAACATACTCAGCTTTGATGATACGAAGCTTGGTCAAGTTGCCTTAAATTTACTGTCTAATGCCATCAAATATACCCATGCAAATCGCCATGTTTTGGTGCAAGTGAAGTACAAAAAAGGCAAATTACTGTTAATCATTAAAGACGAAGGCATTGGCATTAGTGAAGAGGAACAAAAAAAGCTATTCGCTCCGTTTGAGCGAATGGAAAACGCCCATCAATTTGATGGTACTGGCTTGGGCCTGAATATTACCAAAAAGCTGGTTGAACTAATGGACGGTTCAATAAAGCTGAGTAGTGCGTTAAACAAAGGCACGCGCATTAGCGTATCTATTCCTGCAGAGATTCCGGCAGACACTCCCGCTGATAAAATTGAACATGAGCTCACGCTACTACAGCCTGAAAAGCTTCACATAGATTTTGATACTCATGTGTTAGTGGTAGAAGACCATTATATTAATCAAGTGGTGATCAAAACCATTTTTGATAAATTAGGCTTGCCTATATCGGTGGTAGGAACCGGTGAAGAAGGTGTAGAGTATGTGAAGTCGAACCCAGTAGACTTAGTGCTTATGGATTTAAACTTACCAGGCATTGACGGCAAAGAAGCCACCCGCCAAATTAAACTCATTCGTGAAGAGCTACCTGTTATCGCGCTAACGGCAGATGTGATAACACAGCGAAATCTTCTATTAAGCAATGGATTAAGCGACGTGCTAACCAAGCCTGTTGAAAACGCGGAGCTTATTAGGGTACTCAATCACTATTTAGGGAAATAAAGAAAGGTGGAGCCACTTGTAGCACGTAAAACGTTACGAAAGTCACTAAGAGCACTACGCAATGGGTTAACTGAATCTGAGCAGCAACAAGCAGCCTTAGCAGTGCGAGACAACCTTTTATCACTGCCCGATATTACCAACGCATCATCTATTGCCTGTTACTTGCCTAACGACGGCGAAATAGACTTAACCCCTTTCATACACAGTTGTTGGGACCTAAGAAAAACGTCAGCCCCTCACACGTCGTTGCCGGTACTACACCCCGTTTGCAACGGCCATTTACTGTTTCTTCGTTACACAGAAGCAACACAAATGTGCGTGAATAAATACAACATTGAAGAGCCTGTTTTAGCCTGCCCAGATGTTATTCCTACTTTTCATCATCAGATTATATTGATGCCACTGGTTGGCTTTGATGAAATGGGCAATCGTTTAGGTATGGGCGGCGGCTACTACGACCGCACACTCGCGAGCATTCAAGCACAATCGGTCAGGCCAAAGCTGATTGGTATTGCCCACGATTGCCAACAAGTAGACCAACTTCCTGTTCAGCATTGGGACATTCCTGTAAATGCTATTATCACCCCTACACAGCAATTGAGCTTTAATCGTACATAACGCACCGTAAATTCCCCTATCACGGTGGGTTAGCCCGTGGTTTTCCGGTAAACTGATGAAAATTTAGTTTGGAGAGTGTCACATGGATCAGAATGCAAAGAAGCAAGCAGTCGCTAAAGCAGCCATCGAGTATGTCGAAAAAGGCAGTATTGTTGGCGTAGGTACTGGCTCTACGGTTAATTTTTTCATTGAAGAACTCGGCAAAATTAAAAACAACATAGAAGGTGCGGTATCAAGTTCAGATGCCTCTACCAAGTTGCTTGAAGCCCTAGGCATTGAAGTATTCGCGCTAAATGATGTAAGCAATATTTCGGTGTATATCGACGGTGCTGATGAAGTTACCGAACACAAACATATGATTAAAGGCGGCGGTGCAGCCCTTACCCGCGAAAAAATTGTAGCCGGTGCATCAACTACCTTTGTGTGTATCGTCGATGACAGCAAGCGCGTGCCTGTGCTTGGCAAATTCCCCCTTCCTGTTGAAGTTATTCCAATGGCGCGCTCTTTTGTGGCTCGTGAGCTAGTGAAGCTAGGCGGCGATCCTGAGTACCGCCAAGGCGTAGTCACCGATAACGGTAACGTTATTTTAGACGTGCATAATCTTGAAATAATGAACCCAAGAGAGCTTGAGCAGTCGATTAATAATATACCTGGTGTTGTCACCAACGGCATATTCGCCTTACGCGGCGCAGACATAGTGCTATCAGCCACCGAAACAGGTGTTGATACCTTTAAATAATAGCTTTCAAGTTAAACCGATTTCTGTTAGATTTCCGTTTAGACGTCTAGATGGCCTTTCGAGAGTTTGAGGCTAGTACTAGTCGGGGTAGGTAAGACTTCCGCAAACACGCTGTGAACCCATCCATGGGAGCTCCGCCGCCGCATCCATGCGGCGGAGGGTTTGCTTCAGTCTTACCTACCCCGCCTGCACCTGCCTCGAGCCCTGTAAATACTAATACTTTTTAAGAGATAGCAAATCCATGAGCAAAGTTTCACTAGAGAAGGATAAGATCCGGATATTGTTGTTAGAGGGTGTACACCAAAGTGCATTAGAAACCTTTAAGAATAATGGATACACCAACATTGAGTATCTCAAAACGTCCCTTCCTGAAGAAGAGCTTGTTGAGAAGGTGAAAGATGCGCACTTTATTGGCCTTCGTTCACGTACTCAAATTACTGAGAAAGTGGTAGATGCTGCTCAGAAATTGGTAGCTATTGGTTGTTTCTGTATTGGTACTAACCAAGTTAATTTAGAAGCTACGCAGCGCCGTGGTATTCCGGTATTTAACGCACCGTTTTCAAATACACGTTCAGTGGCAGAGCTTGTGCTTGGTCAGCTTATTCTTTTACTACGCCAAGTGCCTAGCAAAAGTGCCAAAGCGCACCGTGGTGAGTGGGAAAAAACGGCCAATGGTTCGTTTGAAGCCCGTGGTAAAACATTGGGTATTATTGGTTACGGCCACATTGGTACCCAACTTAGTATTCTTGCCGAACACTTAGGCATGCGCGTACAGTTCTTCGATATTGAAGATAAACTGGTACTAGGTAACTCTACGCAGGTTAAGTCGTTAGAGAAGCTATTAAACACTTCTGATGTGGTATCGCTTCACGTGCCTGAAACTCAGCAAACGCAGAACATGTTTGCGGCTGAGCAATTTGCGCAAATGAAGAAAGGCAGCATTTTTATTAATGCGTCTCGCGGCACGGTCGTTGATATTGAAGCCCTAGCCGATGCCCTTGAAAGCGGCCAGTTAAATGGTGCAGCTATTGATGTGTTCCCAGTTGAGCCTAAGTCGAACAAAGAAGAGTTCCAATCGCCTTTACGTAAGTTCGATAACGTTATTCTTACGCCGCACGTAGGTGGTAGCACTCAAGAAGCGCAAGAAAATATTGGTATTGAAGTAGCAGGCAAACTGGCTAAGTACAGCGATAATGGTTCTACATTGTCAGCAGTTAATTTCCCTGAAGTATCATTGCCTGAGCATACTAGTCGTTCTCGTTTGCTTCATGTGCATA
Organism: Alteromonas sp. 1_MG-2023; assembly: GCF_030547075.1. GTDB lineage: Bacteria > Pseudomonadota > Gammaproteobacteria > Enterobacterales > Alteromonadaceae > Alteromonas. The sequence continues at coordinate 84,124 of NZ_JAUOQH010000017.1, forward strand.
AAAACCAGCCGGGTATTCTTACTCAAATTAACCAAGCGTTTGCAGAGAAAGGCATTAACATTGAAGCCCAGTACCTTCAAACTAACGCTGAAATTGGTTATGTAGTGGTAGATGTACAGCAAGACAGAGCGTACGACGCTCTTGCACAACTACAGCAAATTGACGGTACCATTAAGACCCGTATTCTGCACTAATGCTCTGTATGACGGTTGGCGATGTGACGGTTGCTATTTAACAGTTGCTACGTGTACGTGACAGTTGCGAGGTGACGGTTACGAGGTCAGAACAACTGGCTACCGTCATTCGTTAAGCATTATTTAAGATATAAAAAAACGCAGCCAGTTGGCAGCGTTTTTTTGTTTCTAAAGCTGAGTATTTATTTAACTAAATACGGCTTAGAAGAAGCTATAAACTAGCGTTACGGCAGTTTCGGTATCTAGCTTTTCAGTGTCTTCTGATACGTTTGTGTTATGGTCAACTTTAAACGATAATTTCATTGAAAGGTTACCGCTGATAGTAGCAGTTAGCGCAGACTCTGAACGAGATTTAGTGTTGTCTGAACCAGTTTCTGTACTTAGCGTTTGGGTAAACTTAGCCGTATCAGAAATCTTCCAAGAGTAAGCACCAGAAGCACGAACAATCATTCCGTTTTGCACTTCACCTTCGTCGGTTTGCGCAAACGAGTAACCAGGACCTATTGAGTATTCCAAAGTATGCTTTTTATTTTCGAATACTTTTTGGTTCCAACCGGCTGCTAGCGTAGATTGGTAATCGTAGCTGCTTAAGCGGTCATCTTCATATGAACTGAACACGAACAAGCGATGATCAGGGTTTTCAAGTCTGTAGTTACCTTGTGCTGATGCAAAGAACTTTTGCGCTGACGTGTACTCTTCATCTTCACCATCGTCATTTTCAGCAGTTTCTTTCTTGTAAAGACCATCAATGATGTAGTCGTTACTCCACTTCTCAAGTTCCTGGTGCGCAGTGATACCAGCGCTAAATGATGAAGTTTCTGTATTACCAGTTGTAGCAATAATACCTAGCTCACCTTCCATCGTGAAAGGTTTTACATCATCGTCTTGAGCAAGAGCAACAGAAGAAAAAGATAAGGCCAAAAGTGATGCGAGAAGCTGTTTTTTCATTTGCAATCCTAGTAGTTTGTAATCCTTACACTACGCAGTAAAAATCAAAACGAGATTATTTATCTGCATAGCCTGAAAATCAGCCGCAATAGTACCTACATCAGTGCATCAGTCAACATTGAGTGACCAAAAAAACAGCGATATGACCTGAAATTTACACTTTCGGATAAGGTATTAGGGATTTTTTTAGAAAAATTGATAAACCAAGGCTACAGAGGTTTCAGTACTTAACCCATCTACGTCTTCGGTAGTGTCAGTTTCATGATTCAAAATAAAGGAAAGCTTCATGGCTAGAGAGCCAAAGACATTAGCCGACAAGGAAGTTTCAGAGCGAGACTTAGTATTTTCATCTCCCGCTTCTGTACTAACAAATTGGCGTAAATTGGCACCTGAGGCCCAGTGATATTTGTATTCGGCAGATGCCCTGACAATGACCCCATCATTGATATCTTCGTCTAACGGTTCTTCAAGCTCTACAAAAGCATAACCCGGCCCAATACTGTAGCGAAATTCACTGACTTCGTCTCGCCATACTCGCTGTGACCAACCGGCGGCAAGTGATGCACGATGGTCGTAACCACTAAAAGCATCATCCTCATAGTCACCATACATGAACAAACGGCGACCAGGCTGGTTTAGTTTATAATCGAACTGAGCGCTACCATAAAAGCGTTTGGCCGACACTTCGCGACCAGCGCCATCGGCGGTACTTTCCTGATAAAGCATCTCTGTAAAATATAAGCTGCTCCAATTTTCCGTTTCATGATCGGCGTTAATGCCAGCTTTAATGCTAGCTGCCGATGTATTGCCAGTGTTTGAGAGTATACCTAACTCGCCATTCAGCGAAAATCTAGGAACTTCGTCGTCGGTATCAGGTGTGAAATCGGCATGATAGAGCGTTTGAATTAAATCACGATCTGCAGCGAATGCGGCACTGCTGAACCCTATCAGGCAGCACAGCACAAAAAATATTTTAGTAAGATTAAGCATAAGTTTTAGTAAATTTTTATCGGTTCGGCGGTGTACTGGCATAGCCATCTAACACCCTATTATGCCCTTCCGTGGGGTATTACGTAAGCTACAAAACTGCCGTTACGTTGCTTTGCACCACACTAGACAACTCATTAAACACCATTGAAAACGATAAAACTAACACTTAACTGCTATTTCGCTTTTATTTAATAGCTATGTTTCTATTATTCAATTGTTGGGCTCTAATGGATTAGCATGGAAATTTTTGCTGTTTCTCTGTCTGCGTACTTTATAGCGTTAGCAATATCATACATATCTACATCAATACTATTGGCTTCATCTTCGGAAAAAAGTTCAATATCATCAATGCTTTTTTTACTCTGCTGTATGGCGGTTATTTTTGTCGCTAACGCCAGTAGTGCAATATCTCTATCCGAGGCCTGTCTACCAACGTCGTTGGCATGCATAACAGGGTAATAAAGCACAAGTGGCAGCTTCCAGTTTTCTAATATGTTACCGCTACAGTTTGAAAAGGTAAAACCGAAGTGCGCTATTTGTCTTTCCTCTAACTGCATATCAGTTTCTTGTTCAAGATAATTTTTATAAAGCTCAGGTGAGCGTTTAGCCACAACTAATTCACTTAAATTTTGCAAAATTCCCATTGCAAAAAAGCGTTCACTGCCGCGTATTTTACTAGCCCGAGCTAAGTACTTGCCTACAATTCCACAGTACACTGATTCAAACCAGTGCTTATCAAGGTTGATAAGCTGAGTATCAAAATATCTAAACGCACTATTAGCCGTTTCTGCCACCACAATATTGTATAAGGCTTCGCCACCAATGATGTTTACGGCTTTTGCTATAGAGTCTACCTGCGATGGGAAACGAAATAATGAGCTATTAGCTAGCCGTAACACTTTTGCTGATAACGACGAATCTAAACTAATTAACTCACCAATGTCGTTTGCGCTTGAACAAGGATCGTCTAATAGCGTGCGAATACGGATACAAATATCCGGCAAGCTAAATGATTTTGTCGCAAACGACACGTATTTTTCTAATGACATGCAAAGGTTCCACTTTTTATCATTTGCATTAACCGCTTTAGTGACCACAAGTCTCACAAGTTATGCTTTATTTTTGTTATTAAGTGGCACATCAAACATACTAATTTGATCGGGCTCACGTACTTCAATTGGCGTTTCGTTTTGACGCCTGGCTCTATTCAACGCCGCTTGTTTGCGTCGCTGGCAAGCCCCTATTACTTTTCGGCGAGTAGCATCATCAATCTTCAGCCAATACAAGCGTTCTTCTCGGCTGCGATAACACCCTTTGCAATACCCGCGCGGTCCAGCCTCACAAACACCAATACAGGGGCTTGGAATTTCGAAAAACTCCAATTGCTGTGCCGGTGGCGTTTGGTCTGTCATGTAATCCCATATGCGCATACTCGCGCTGCGATTGTTTAAATGTGTGTACCTTACTTGCCAGTCATGGCGTTAGGCTGTCATCGCGTTAGGCTAAATATAGCCTTGAGCCAAATATTGGCTCAAGCCTTGAGCGATTTTAGCTTTCGGCCTAAAACAACAAACACTAATTTTACCATACAAAAGTACTTAACTAATCCTTTCCCTATATATTCTGAGCGAACTTGGCAAAATTGCAACTCTGTAATGATACGTCAGTATCAGTCTACCAGCGTATAATCTATGGTTGATACCACACGTACACGCTTAATATGAGGGTGATGGTTGTCTCTGCTTGAGATAGAAAACCGCCCTTGATTCGCTCTCTTTATTTTCCCTAAGGTACTTTTGGAGTCTTGAGCAAACTTTTCAGCCACTTCTCTGGCGTTAACCGTAGCTTCTTCAATCATGGCAGGCTTTACCTCGTTTAAACGGGTAAATACATATTCAGGCTGGGCTTGATAGCTCTGACTATTAAACACTATGCCTGATTTCACTAAACTGCCGATTTGCTGCATTACTCTGCGTACCTTTTCCACATCATTGGAAAATACGGTAATAGTTTGTACTGCGGTATAGCGAAATGCTGGTTTTTCCGCATTACCGTATTGCTGAGCTAATTTGTCGGTAATTTCTGGCTTACCGATAGTAATCCCCTCTTTCGCCACACCGTTGTCTTGTAAGAAAGTTGCCACTTTCGCGCTATTTGCTTCAATATTGCTGTATAAACCGGGCAAATCATTGCTAGCATCAACAAATTGAATGGGCCAGATGACTCGGTTAGCTACATATTCACGTTCCGATAACCCTTTCACGGTAACGACTCTATCCCACGTTTGCATTTCGTTTAAGGCCGATGATACCTGTTGCCCTAAAAGACCAAGCGCACCTACCATTCCTATTGCCACCACCACTGCTGCACCTATTTTCATAGCTCTCGTTTCCAATTTTATTGTTAGTATTACTAGCCTAAATTCTATTAGGGACGATATTAGGTAATGAAATGGCCGAAAAGATTGAGACTTACCGATAAATAATGACCAATTGTGGCATTAAAGAGGTTGAATCAAAGGTGAAGAGAAAGACTCCCTGAACTACTAACTCGAAAAACACTTTGACAAAAAAACGAACAAATTGAAAACTAACAAGTAAAACGCTATTCATTAGATTCAAAACCCCACTTTTCTACGTTTAAATTTCATCTAGATGAAATAAAATACGCATCAATAAAGCATACGATGACACTTTGTAAACTTCATGCCGCATATAGATAAATCACAATAGGCAATTAACTAAAAGTACTGTTTCTTCAAATTAAGCTATCAAACTCTAAGAATATGAGACTCATTTAATATGTGGATTGTTTTTGCATTGCTCGCAACATTATTTTTTGGTTTACGTGGGATCTTATATCAATGGACATCTCAGAAAAATCTGAATCGGGATCTGCTGTTATTTGGTGTATTTTTTACTGGGTTTATCACTAGCCTTGTAGGTGTGCTGCTGCTAAATCAACGCTGGTATGGCTGGGAAGATGTGGCTGTTGGTCTTGGGCTGGGCTTTGGCTCTTTTGCTGCAAATGCGCTTTTACACAAAGGGTTTTCAGTAGGTAAAGCCTCACTCATCAGCATTCTTGCAGGATTGACTCCCTTATTTGTACTGATCTTTGCATTTTTAATTTGGAAAGAGACGCTAACAGCCATTCAATTATTTGGATTTTTCATTATTTTTTGTGGTCTTTTAATTATCAGATATTCGTCTGATATCTCTGTAGATAACTTAAAAGGGGCACAATGGGGACTACTTGCTGCATTGTTTTTTACGTTTACTGATTTAATGGGGAAACAATCTACACGCTTAGAAGCTGATGTTTTTGCTACTTTAACCTCTATGTTCGGTTTCGGAACTTTTCTTTTTGCCCTGAGATGGTTGGTAAAGCGTAAGAAATTTCTAGCGAGTCAATATTCAGCTACAACTAACTGGTCACAAATAAAAACGTTCTCTTGCGGGCTGATAGTTGGGGTGGCAAACGTAACCGGCATGGTTGCCATAATATCAGCGTTTTCTATTGGTAATACTGGGCTAGTTTCTGCAATTTCAGGAATGAATATCTTACTTATTCTTCTTTATTCCCGTGTTGTTTTAAAAGAAACATTTAGTCGCCGAGAAGTGCTAGGGTTAACTGCTGCATTCGTTGGGCTCCTAGTTCTTAGATTAAATTAACTTAGGTTAAATTAACTCAGACTAAACTAGATTAGATTAGATTAAATTAAATTAGAGATTAAGCTAATGCCGAGATCTTACGTTACAAAAGTTTTAGTAGCGTGCTGCAACGTGTATCAATAACTCAATCATCACTGCGATTTTATCCTTGGAACGACTTATATATCAGTCGTGCCGAAGACCTACCATGAAAAAAAAGGCCACTTAAACTAAGTGGCCTATAGTGCCTCTAAAGTACGAGGAGGAGGCAACGCTTGGGTAAACGGGAGAGTTAACCGTTACGTTTCAACAAATAGTAAAATACAGGGGTAAGAACTAAGCCGAAGACGGTTACGCCAATCATGCCTGAGAATACCGCTACGCCCATGGCTTGACGCATCTCTGCACCAGCGCCTGTGGAAAGCACCATAGGCAATACACCCATAATGAAGGCAATCGACGTCATTAGGATTGGGCGAAGACGCAACTTACTGGCCTCTTTAATGGCTGATAGCGCATCCATGCCGTTGTCTTGTAGCTCTTTGGCAAATTCCACAATAAGAATGGCGTTTTTAGTCGCCAGCCCCACCAACACAATTAAGCCAATTTGGGTAAATATGTTGTTGTCGCCGCCATATATCACCACACCAATTAATGCACTTAGCAAGGTCATGGGTACAATCAATATAATGGCCAGTGGTAAGCGTAAACTTTCATACTGTGCCGCCAATACTAAGAACACCAACAGTACTACCAGCGGGAAGATAAAGGCCGATGCGTTGCCTGCCAATATTTGCTGATAAGTTAGCTCGGTCCATTCGTAGGTCATGCCTAACGGCAGGGTTTCATCAAGTATTTGCTCAATCGCTGCTTTAGCTTGATCAGAACTGTAGCCCGGTGCCGGAGAGCCATTAACTTCAGCGGTGACATAACCGTTGTAATGCATCACACGGTCGGGCCCTGCGCTGTGCTCAATGTTAAGGAATGAACCTAGCGGGATCATATCGCCTTTATCATTTCGCACTTTAAACTGGGTGATGTTTTCAACATCTTGGCGATACTGAGCATCGGCCTGAACATTCACTTGATAGGTTCTACCGAATAAGTTGAAGTCGTTCACATATACCGAGCCTAAATACGCCTGCATGGTGTCAAACAAGGTGCCTATGTTTACCCCTTGGCTAACGGCTTTCTCGCGATCTACATCCACATTTAACTGAGGTACGTTAACCGTAAAACTGGTGAAGTTACCGGTTAATGCAGGGTGCGCCCACGCTTTGCCTATTACTTCTTGGGTTACTTTTTCAAGTTCAGCAAAACCTAAATTTCCTCTGTCTTGCACTTGTAGCCTGAAGCCCCCAATGGTGCCAAGACCCATTACCGGTGGTGGCGGGAAGATAGCCACATAAGCGCCTTTAATAGAACCAAATTGCTGGTTTAATTGCATGGCAATAGCACCGGCTGATAACTCTGGGCTTTGACGCTCATTGAACGGTTTAAGCGGCGTAAACAACACACCCGAACTTGGGCTGTTGGTGAAGCCGTTTATGTTCAACCCTGGAAATGCCACTGCATCAGATACACCTGGGTGTTCCATCGCAATACGCGACATTTCACGCACGACTTCCTCGGTTCTATCTAACGACGACGCATTAGGAAGCTGTGCAAATGCAATAAGGTACTGCTTATCTTGAGGCGGTACATAACCGGTTGGCGTGTTAGCAAACTGGAAGTAGGTTAACCCTAACAAGCCAGCATAAAGCACCACTACCACACCGCTTTTGCGAATAAGCCCGCCTACAGCGCCTGTATATTTTTTCGCACCGCGATCGAACATTTTATTGAATGGCGTAAATACAAAGCGGCCAAATACTTTATCCATACCTCGGCTTAGCCAATCTTTCGATTGCCCATGAGGTTTCAACAACAAGGCCGATAATGCAGGGCTTAAAGTTAATGAGTTAATTGCCGAGATAAAGGTAGAAATAGTAATGGTTAACGCAAACTGCTTATAGAACTGACCGGTCAAGCCGCTCATAAACGCAGTAGGAATAAACACCGCTGCCAACACCAACGTAGTGGCAATAATAGGACCTGTTACTTCTTTCATGGCTTGTACGGTGGCATCGAATGGTGCTTTACCGTCGGCAATATTCCGCTCTACGTTTTCCACTACCACAATGGCATCATCAACCACAATACCGATAGCCAGTACTAAGCCAAACAACGAAAGCGCATTTAACGAAAAGCCCATCAATTGCATAAACGCAAAGGTACCTACTAATGAAATGGGTACAGCCACTAGAGGAATAATAGACGCGCGCCAGGTCTGTAGAAACAGCACTACTACCAACACCACCAATAGCACAGCTTCAAATAGTGTATTTACCACCGCTTCAATTGAACCACGTACGAATACGGTAGGATCGTAAACGATGTCGTATTCCAACCCTTCAGGAAACATCTTTTCAAGCTCGGCCATGCGAGCCCGCACGTCGTCAGAAATTTGAATAGCGTTTGAGCCTGGCGCCTGAAATATAGGTAATGCAGCCGCCGGATTGTTATTTAGCAATGAACGTAAGGTGTAATAATCGGCACCTAACTCTATTCGAGCTACGTCTTTTAAACGGGTAATTTGACCATTATCGCCCGTTTTAACGATGATATTTTCAAATTCACTTTCATCCTCAAGACGACCGCGCACATTAATCAGTAGCTGAAACTCACTGGAGCCCGTAGGCTGCGCGCCAAGGCTACCAGCCGCTGCTTGTTGGTTTTGCTCGGAAATAGCCGCAACCACATCACCAGGGTTCATTTGCAGTGAAGCTAACTTGTTTGGATCTAGCCATACGCGCATGCTGTATTCGCCAGCACCGAACAAACGAACTTGCCCTACCCCTTCAACTCGGGCTAATTCATCTTTTACGAATTGGTCGGCATAATTCGACAAATAAAGCATATCGTAACGATTGTCAGGCGAGGTTAAATGCACCACCATGGTTAAATTTGGTGACGATTTCTCGGTAACAATACCTAAGCGCTGAACTTCTTCTGGTAATCGCGGTGTTGCGCGGTTAACACGGTTTTGAACCAATGTAGTAGCATCATCAGGATCGGTACCAATAGCGAAGGTGATGGTAAGGGTCATACGCCCATCAGATGTGGCTTGTGAAGACATATAAATCATGTCTTCCACGCCATTAATCTCTTGCTCTAGAGGCGTAGCAACGGTTTCGGCAATAACCTTTGGGTTAGCACCAGGATAGTTAGCCGTTACCACTACCGTAGGCGGCACCACTTCTGGGTATTCAGTAATAGGAAGCTGCCAAACAGCGATGGCGCCACCAATGAAAATGAGCAGGCTTAGAACACCTGCAAAAATTGGGCGGCGAATGAAAAATTGCGAAAAATTCATTAATTAATTCCAGTACCAGCTACGCTACTTTTAAGCGCGTCCACGTTAGCCAAATTTGTTACATTATCTACACGAGACTGCCAGTTTTGCAGGCTTGCCAGTGCTTCTTTATCACCCATATCAACTTGGTTTGGCGCAACAACAGCACCTGGGCGTACGCGCTGAAGACCATCTACTACAATGGTGTCGCCTGCCACTAAGCCACTTTGAATAATGCGCATACTGCCTACTTTGTCACCCAAGGTAACGGCGCGGTATTCCACTTTATTTTCGCTGTTTACCACCAACACAAATTTGTTGTTAAGGTCGGTGCCAATGGCTTTTTCTTTAATTAAAATGCCTTGTTCGTTGGTATCACCGGCAAGTTTCAGGTGGGTAAATAAACCCGGCATTAAGCGACCATTTTCATTGTTGAAAACCGCGCGAACGCGAAGGGTTCCGGTATTGCCGTTAACTTGGTTATCGACGAAGTCGATTTGCCCCCAATGGCCGTAATCTTGCTCATTGGCAAGACGCATAGCCACGGCTTGGTCGTTAACCGCTGACTCGGCTTTATCATCACTGCTCACGTAATTTAGGTAGGTTTGCTCATCAATATCGAAGTAAGCGTAAAGCTGATGAGTAGATACGATGCTAGTCAGCTCAGACTGCCCTGCCGTTACATAGTTACCTTCGGTGATGTTTGCGCGAGAAACACGGCCAGAAATAGGCGCTTCAACGCGAGCAAAACCACGATTCAAGCGGGCAACGTCTAACGCCGCTTTTGTTTGGTTAATGCTTGCAAAAGCTTGATTCTTACCCGCTAAACGCTCATCTAACACTTCTTGCGAAACCGCTTGGGTTTTACGAAGCTTTACGACTCTGTCGTAGCTTTGCACAGATAAATCGTAACGGCTTTTGGCTTCTTCAAGTTGTGCGGTTAAACGCTCAACTTCTGCTTTAAAAGCGCGGTTATCAATAAGGAATAATGTTTCGCCCTGCTCTACATATTCGCCTTCTTCAAAAGCTACAAATTCAATGTAGCCTGAAACACGTGGGCGAAGAGATACCATTTGCGGCGCTTCCAAACGGCCAGTAAAACTGTCCCATTCAGTTAAACGCTGCGAGACCACAGGCGCAACATCTACAGGAATGCCTGCATTCGCATGCATTTGCTGGCCAGGATCCGTATCGTCGCTACCACATGCGGCGACAAGCGCTGTTAGGCTTAATATTGCCAAAAATCGAGTTAAAGTCGTCATTGCAAGAGTCTCTAAAAGTGTGAAGGCGTGCATTATGCACATGGCAATACAATAAAAATAATTATATTTTCGTATGCAACACATCATAAAATGATATATATTGAGAAGTATGAAATTTAGGCTATTTTGCTCAAGGTGTTGCGTATAATTTGGCAGCACAACATGAAGCAAATAAATGTAGTGATACTACTTAAACGCGCCGTGTAGAGATAAACTCACGTGATAAAAAGCGAAGGGTACACCGCGTGTTTATGTAGTATTTCCTTACCGCGGCTTCACATCGTACTAAGGACGAGGTGAGGACGTATTCCGTAAACCCTCAATCGCATGGATGCGATTGCACAGCGCCCATGGATGGGTTCACCGCGTGTTTACGGAGTATTTCCTTTCCTCGGCCTCACATCGTACTAAGGACGAGGTGAGGAAGTACTCCGTTAACCCTCAATCGCATGGATGCGATTGCACAGCGCCCATGGATGGGTTCACCGCGTGTTTACGGAGTATTTCCTTTCC
>NZ_JAUOQH010000018.1 GCF_030547075.1 Alteromonas sp. 1_MG-2023
ATCCTAACGGATAGCCCTTTTTTTATGTGTGAAAGAAAGTAAATAGCCAATAAAGAACCCCGCTAGCGCGGGGTTTTATAGCAATAGAATTAGTCTAGAACTTTACTGATCCATTGTCTTAATTTCTTCAAAATATCTACGGTATTCCATACGCGTAATAAGTTCGTTGCCATCTTTATCCATAGTCATGAAATCACCTTTAATACCAGCGTTTTCAATTTCACGTTTAGATAGTTCACCATCTTTATTGGCATCGGCTTCATCGAATCGCATATTCGCAGCATCCGTAACTTCTGTGCGTAATGTCTTGTTCTTTTCACTGATCACAGCACCCGTTTCGTCCATGGCATCACCATGTTTCATCGACTGTTGTGTGTCGCTAGTTTTCATTTCAGAACGCATTTCTTTATTTTTTTCACTAATCACATCGCCGTCTGCGCCCATAGAATCCTTTTCAGCAATGGCGGATGTTTTGTCCATTGATTCATGGCTTGCACTGGTTTTCATTTGTGTACGCAGTTCTTTATTTTTTTCGCTAATTACATCGCCATCTTTGCCCATAGCCTCTTTCTCATCCATGGGTTGATGTATTATATCAGCTCTGTCATCGTGGTTTGCTTTCTCTTTAACAACAAGTTCGTCAGCAAACCTTTCAGGCTTCGCTTTTATATAGGCAGTAAACTCAGAGTGGTTAATCATATCATCGCCATCTGAATCTATATTAGACATAGTTTCTTCAGTAATACTTCCCTTAACCTCTTCTTTTGAAAGCATGCCGTCGCCATTTGCATCTAGTGCCTCAAAGTCTGAGGTTATTCTTGATTCATGATGGGCCGCAAGAGCTGTAGTAGACATTACTGCGCCGATAATCATCGCTAAGGTTAACTTTTTCATAATAGATCCCTTCTTTATGTATATGTATAACTGGGTTAAGCAGTAAATAGGTAATGTATGTTGTGGCTCGCGGGCGTTTTCTTAGACGCCGCTGAAATATCAACTAACACTAACTTCGACAAAAATCCTTATTACTACTATTCATGCTTTGTGCCAATGATTAACTATCTGATAAAAATGGCATTTTAGGTATATATGCGGCGTATTAAAGTAAATGAAGTGTTAAAAAGGCATAGGGCGTGAAAAATATGCACCCTTTCAAAGAGTCACTAAACATCGTCCATAAAACGTTGAAAATCACTTTTTTTATTCCTTCATTAATCTTCCTTATGGAATTATATTCAATTAAAACAATGGTTTATTTCGTAAGGTAACCAGAAGGTTAAAGTTGGTTATTTTAAGTAATCTTTGTTCCATCAATAAAGTCAATGGCTAGGGGATAAAGGATGTTTTCAACAATGCTCAGTAAAAACACAGATAAAAACCCAACTGAAAAACTCTTTAACTTTTATCAGGACTCTTCACTTTCGCGCATGATTAATTTTCTCAATGAAGCAATTGTCGTTATAGATGTTAACGGCACTATTGAAATGCTTAACTCTACTACCGCCTCGTTGCTAGGAATAGAAAAAGACAGACTTCTCGGACATAACTTACTTGAGTTAGTTATAGATGATACGGGCAAGTCACAGACCTATGTAATTGAGAGCTTAGATGCAGGCCAACAGGGTTTAATTTCCTCTCCCCCTATGGAAGTTAACCTTCAAGCTGACAGCGACAACAAAACACAGGTATGTGTGGAAATGTCGATATCAACGTTACCAGAAGCATTCTCATCATCTAACACATTGTATCTTTGCATACTGCGTGACCTTACACTTCATAAAGCAGAGTACGGCTCTCTATTGAACAAAGCTAATAGCGACTATTTAACAGGGCTAGCTAATCGCCATCGGTTTGCCGAATACCTTAATATGCAGTGGGATGTTTGTGAGCAAGACGAAGTACCACTAAGTATTATATTTATTGATATCGACCACTTTAAAGACTTCAACGACCAATATGGTCATATCGCTGGAGATAGATGCTTAAAGAGAATAGGGGAAACCATTTCGTTGAGCCTTCCCAATCGCGATACGTTAGCCGCACGCTATGGTGGTGAGGAGTTTGCCTTAGTGTTACCCCGGTGTTCAGCACAGACCGCTCAATTGTTAGCCATACGTATTAAGCGACATATATCGCATCTCAGCACTAGGCAGTTTGCGCTATCGCAGGAGTCAGAATTAACAGTAAGCATGGGTGTGGCAACCCAAATGGAGAATCGCTATAGGGCTAAAGAAGGGTTATTGAACGCTGCTGATACATTGCTTTATCAGGCTAAGTCTCAGGGAAGGGATCAGATTTGTTTTTTGTAAAATAGAGGGCTTCTATAAAAAGCCCTAAATTATTTAACCTGGTTTTTTATTTATAATTTGTGGATCCTGGCTGGTGTACACATTCTTTTTAGGCGCAGTAACCAATTTCATGCAGATGTTTTCAGTAGTGGCATCGGAATCTACAAAGATAATGGTTTGACCATCAGCAGTAATGCTGTACGTAAGGTCATTATCGATATCGCCCGTTACTAAAGGTCCGACAAATTGTAGGTCATTGGAATCTTCAGTAAGGGTATACATTATCATGGTATTTAACTCAGTTACGTTTACGTTTCCTGATGTGGGCGTACCTGAAAGATCGCATATGGTATACCTTGCTGGAGTAGACTTAGTATCGACAGAAACAGTAAATTGATACACCGGTGTTGGGTTGGACATAGTTCTAACTTCCTTTTAAATAATTAAAGTAATAAGGAAAGGCTAATAGTTCGCCTTTTTCTAAGTGGTGATTGTTGCTATCTAATTTTTTGTTTGTACACTTTATAGAAAACAAATAAGGTAGCAGAACCCCTGGGTGTGATGTTTTCTTCATTATTGACGCTGAGAATTTCTTGAGATTCTCACATAAAGTTTGATTGATATTATTGTTATTACGGCTTTGTTGTACAAATCTAGCCAGTGCATTTCGTAGCTTGTTTGCATCATCAACAAAGTTATCTGATGGCTTCAAACCTTTCGAGTTCTCGAAGTCATGATTAGGCAAATTGGCGAGGATTTTGCCAGCTTTACTCCATTCACTATTCAACTGATAATACTCAACCAGATACAATAGATTCCACGCGTCGTTAGAATTTAAAGCAAATTGTTCCGCGCTATCAATATCGATATTTTTTCCTAATTCAGACGAGCTTAGCAGTAACAATATTTCGATATTATTTAAATCTGCCTTCCATTCGCTATTATTGGGGTCTTGAGAGATTGCGGTGTTAATTTTTTGGTAAGCTTTTTCCAATGTTGAAGTGTGTACTGCGCTATGTTTCATATATATCGTTAGTCGCACTTTTTGTACGAGTAGTGCCACATAAGGCTCGATAATAGCTGCATTAGAACTATTTTTTTCATACATCTTTTCAAAAGCTTCGTCAGCCTCCTCGTATAACCCATAAGCTTTTTCATACTTTCCAGTATGAACAGTAGCCGAGGCAATCCACGACAGGGTATCGGCAGCATAAAGTTGAGCGTCAAGGTCGTCAGGGTTTTGTTCAGCGATATATTGTTTGAGCTTTAGTGATGCACTGAAGTATTCAATCGACTTACTAAATTCGAAGTTTTGATATTCAAGAGAGCCCAAAGAATTTTGTGCGTAAGCCACTTCCATCATGGCGTCTGTATTATCTGGGGCTATTGCTAGCATACGTTCGCTGTAAGTTAGGTAACGCTCAAATGATGTTCTCGCTATTCCCATCAAGTCATCATTATAAGCAATGTGGCCCAACCAAAATGCGTTTGCCCCCGCAGTTTTTAGCAGCTCGAAGTGATTAGGCGCGTCACTCAACAGCGCCTTTATTTGCACGTCCGCTTCTTCGTAAGCTTCTTTCGCAGTGTCCAAATCGTCTCTATAAAATCGAACTTCTGCCATAGCTTGCAGTGAAAGCGCATGTTGAAAACGCAGTTCGAAACTAGGTTTTGGCGGGCTAATGGTAAAAAATCCATACTCACTAGATTGCTGGGCTTGTTCAACGTAATGAAGTGCTTGTTCGCTAATACCTTCCAATAAATCCATGCGTTTTACGCTACGCAGTTTGTCGGCGAAGTCACCTATCATGTAACCCATTAAATTTTCAGCTTCTAACCGCTTCCTTTCGGCCAATTGTTGCGATTGCTGACTTTGTAGCATGGCGCCAAACGAAATGATCGTTAAACAGGCAAGGGCTGCAAGAGTAACCCCGCGAATAACCCGTTTGCGTTGCACCGTTTTTTGTGACGCCCTAATTAGCGCTAATTCGTCATTCGTAAGAGTAAGGCTAGTGTCGCCTTTTAACGCCAAAGCATCCGTTAAGGGCTTACCATCGGTAAGTAAAAAAGCGTTGCTCTTGTTATCTTGCAGCCAATGCCTGGTTTGTTGCTCTAGTCGGCCTTTGCTCACCAGCGCGCTTTGGTGCTGCTGGATCCAATCTTGTACCCGCTGCCAACGCCTAAGCACGGCTTCATGTGCTACTTTAAAGCAGGCTTTGTCTTGGTAAAGCTGCGATACAAATAAACGGTGCTCTACCATTAGCTCGACAAAATTTTTCTCGTTATCGTTACTAAGTTCACTCCAAAATGCGGTGCGGCTGGTTAAGTTACTGCCATCTTGGGTAAGCGTTACAATAAGAGGAAGCACGCGGTCGAGTGCGGTTTTTACCAATGCCGACATTTGTAGGTAAAGCTGTTCAGCTTTATGCCCTATAGCGCCTTCTATGCCGCCCAACTGTTTGTAGGTACTAACTTGCAGTAAGTTGTCTGTTCGCTGCAAATACAGTTCTTGTAAGGTGTATTGTAATAATGGAAGGCAATTGGGTTCAGCAGCGGCATCGGTAAGTATAATGTCGTCCAACGTAACGTCGGTATGGCTATCTTCTTCCCACTCTAGCCCTGCGGCAATAGCAGGAAGACGTATCATCTGGCTTAATTCACTGGCAGAGGGGGGCGTAACGTCGAAATGTGCTCCCCGCTCTTTATTTTTCATTAGGGTGGGATATGCAGCTAAGTGATGGTAGAAATCATTCCTACATACTAACAACATCAAAATGAAGCCACTTTCAGCCAATGTTTCAAGCAGCGTGAATACGGCTTGCTTATGGGCGCTATCAACATGGTTAGTGGCCAAATAGGCCTCAAGACGATCGAGTACAATTACATAGCACGGGAAAGCGACGTTGTTGTACTGGCTTGCAGTAGTAAGTTTGGCTTTTGCTATATTGATAACCGACTTGGGGTGACCCTTTAGTTTTGCCGCTAACGAATCTGCACTTTCCCCTTCAAATAAGGGGGCATCGTTAATATCCCAATCCAGCATACAGGCAGCAAGTTCTTCTACAATGTGTGCTGCCTGAATATCTGCAATATCAATACTGGCGTAATCAATGGCATGCACACCATTCGCGCCCTTGTTGTTTAATAACCTAGGTAATAAACCCGCATGCACTAACGAGCTTTTACCTGAGCCGCTAGGGCCGATAATAAGGGTAAAAGGGCGTTTTTTTGTGAATTGGTCCCAAAACCTAGCGAGCAGATTTTTTACTGCTGCATTTCTACCGTAATAAACTTGGCTTTCTTGTTGTGTAAAAGCGGTTAAACCAGGGAAAGGAGATTGACCTTGCCAATCGGTTTCTGCGGCACGTGTTTGTTCATCTTCTAAAAACTGAACATCGGCAATAACCCGATATCCCCGTTTTCGAATGGTTTCTATAAAAGAAGGCGCGCTGGCTTTATCACCCAATGCTTTGCGTAATTGAGTAATCGTTTTATGAATAGGGTTATCGCCAACGGGTGAGTCGGGCCAACATTGAGCAACAATGTCATCGGCGCTAACCACTTCGCCCGCTTGTTGACACAATAGCAATAAAACGTCCATTGCTTTGGGCTCAATGGCGCGCTTGGTTTTACCTAATATAAGGGTATTGGAGGCTGGCTCTACTTGCCAGTCACCCAAATAAAACTGCTTTAACATGTATTAAATTTGCTCAAAAGAAATCAATCAGAACAAACCTAACCTACTTTAGTTGTAAGGTAAACGAGTTACGCTGAGTTAGAGACTACAACGATTCTAAACCGTGACTATAAAAGTTAGCTAAAAATACCTTTAAATTTTAATAATATAAGAAATATTAATAAAAAGTGAAATTTGATCACTGTCCCCTAGGTCTATACTACTACACGTGCTTACCGCACGTTAAAACCAGACTTATACTTTTGAGGGTAGATAAAATGAAACAAATTAAAAAATCTTCTGTTGCTACGGCACTTGGTGCGGTTGTTATTGGCTCGTTGGCATCTACGGTTGCTATGGCTGAAGTTAACCCATTTTCAATGCAGTCATTAGAGTCTGGCTATAGCCAATTCGCTGCTGAAGGCAAATGCGGTGAAGGTAAGTGCGGTGGTGATAAAGCAGCCAAATCTGCAGAGGGTAAAGCAACTGAAGGTAAGTGCGGCGAAGGAAAATGCGGTGGTGATAAAGCCGCTAACATGGCCGAAGGTAAAATGGAAAAAGCCAAAGAAGGTAAGTGTGGCGAAGGTAAGTGCGGTGGCGATAAAGCAGCTAGCATGGCTGAAGGTAAAATGGAAAAAGCCAAAGAAGGCAAGTGTGGCGAAGGCAAGTGCGGCGGCGATAAAGCAGCAAGCATGGCCGAAGGTAAAATGGAAAAAGCCAAAGAAGGAAAATGTGGTGAAGGTAAATGCGGTAGCATGTAAAGCTACGGCAATTGCAGTATAAAAAAGGCCGTCATTCGATGGCCTTTTTAGTGTGAAATTGGGGTGAAATAATGAAACATGTTCAAGGTGCAGGTTTAGGTTTTCGTCGCGAGATGTTAGACGAGTTGCTACCAACATTGCCTAGCGAAGTCGACTTTTGGGAAGTTGCGCCCGAAAACTGGATCCCTTTAGGGGGCACATACGAAAGTCAGTTTGCCCAAAGTATTCAACAGTCGCCTTTTACCACACACGGTTTGTCCCTTTCTATCGGTAGTAGCGACAAGCTAGATATCGAATTTGTTAAAACCGTAAAGCGCTTTTTAGATACCCACAAAATTGATTTATACAGCGAGCACCTAAGTTACTGTTCTGGTAACGGGCATATGTATGATCTTATGCCGATACCGTTCACTGAAGATGCAGTTAAACATGTTGTAAACCGCATAAAGCAGGTGCAAGACATTATCGAGCGCCCATTGGTGCTAGAGAACGTGTCTTATTATTTGGCGCCTGGACAAGAGATGTCCGAACTAGATTTTACCAATGCCGTATTAGCAGAGTCAGGTTGTTCGTTACTGCTAGATGTGAACAACGTCTATGTAAATAGTATCAATCACAACTATGACGCTTATGACTTCATAAACCGCTTACCTAGCGACAAAATTGTATACGGTCATATTGCAGGGCACTTCGATGAAGCGCCAGATTTAAAAGTAGATACCCATGGCGCTGATGTTATTGAGCCTGTATGGGACTTGCTTAAATATGCTTATGACACCCACGGTGTGTTCCCTACATTATTAGAACGTGATTTTAATATTCCCGCTATAGACGTGTTATTAAAAGAAGTGCAGCGTATTAAAGCGATACAAGCCCGGTGTATCGCCAATCACCAAACCGTATTCGAAGGGCAGTCTGCATGAGCGAGAATTTTAAAACCGTTCAGCAAGAATTTGTTAATGCAATTAAAAATCCAGATTCGTTTGAAACAAATGATGCAGACATTAAACGCCGTATGCAAATTTACCAATCCCTGTTTTTTAATAATATTTCAGGTTTTATAAGCACAGGTTTTCCGGTATTTAAATCATTGGTAAGCGAAGAAAACTGGAATGCATTGGTGCGCGCCTTTTTTATTCATCATGAAAGCCGTTCTCCGTATTTTTCAGACATTAGCAAAGAATTTGTAGAGTATTTATCAGCAAGCCCAGAACTCCCATTTCAATTACCAGCATTCGCCGCTGAGCTTGCTCATTATGAATGGCTAGAATTAGATATCAGCATTCGGAAAACTTCTCATGCTTTGGTGTATTTTAAAGCGGGTGAACAAGTAACATTGGTGAGCGTTTCTCCGCTGGCAACCATTGCTTCATATACATACCCAGTTCATTTAATTGGCGTGGATCATATTCCCGAAAACCCCGCACCCGAGCAACAGTTCTATGTGGTGTATAGAAATGAAGAGCAGCGCGTAGAGTTCGTGCATTTGAATTCGCTTACCGCAGTGTTATTGCATACCATTGAACAGCACGAACAAGGCATAGATATAGACGCCTTAGGTGAGCAGCTTTGTAAACAATTAGACCACTTACCAGAACAAACTGTGCTTCAAGGTATGCAGCAAATAGTAAGCGACATGCTGCAAAAAGGTATTTTATTACCTAACTGAGCCGTTTGCTGAACACTAAATCACCAGTTTTTATCTGACACTTAAGTGAAGAAAGGCTAAAGTTGTACGCGGGTGTGTAACTTTGGCTGTTAAATGTTGGGAAAGTAGGCAATTGACCACAATAGCGCTGTCAATCCGGTCTGCTTTCGATTAACATTTACGACCATTTTTTTGTTAGTTAAATTGTTTAGGTAGTGCATATGGCAGACAATTCAGATTTCAAAGAAGTCTACAATAAGTGGTACTTTCTAGCTTCTATCGTAACTTTACTCGCGTTTCCGCTGATGCATATCATCTGCGGCTGGTTTACCTTCTGGTTATAACGCAGACATTCAAGGCATAATTGTGACTGCACAGTATATAAAATCAGTTGTTAAAACCGTTCCTGACTATCCAAAGCCAGGTATTTTATTTAGAGATGTTACTAGCGTACTAGAAGACCATAAGGCTTTCAGTAGTTGTATCGCATTGTTGCTTGAAGAATTCCAAGACATGGGATTCAACAAAGTAGCAGGAACTGAAGCGCGCGGATTTTTATTCGGCGCACCACTGGCCATTGAGATGGGCATTGGTTTTGTTCCAGTAAGAAAACCCAACAAATTACCCCGTGAAGTGGTGAGTGAAACTTACGACTTGGAGTACGGTACTGATACGTTGGAAATCCATAAAGATGCTATTCAGCCAGGCGATAAAGTGTTACTTATCGATGACCTGTTAGCAACGGGCGGTACCATCGAAGCATCAGCAAAGCTCATCCGTAGACTAGGCGGAACAATTGAACATGCGGGCTTTGTTATTGGCTTACCTGAACTAGGTGGCCGTGAAAAGTTAACCGCGATGGGTATTAAAAGCTTCACGCTTTGTGAGTTCGACGGCGAATAAGGATATAAATACAGGCAATGAGTTATCAGGTATTAGCACGTAAATGGCGCCCGGGTAAGTTTAGTGAACTCGTAGGGCAGGAACATGTTGTTTCAGCTATTTCGAATGCGTTAGATAACGACCGCTTGCACCACGCGTACCTATTTACAGGTACGCGAGGGGTAGGTAAAACCACCATTGCTCGTATATTTTCCAAAAGTTTAAACTGCGAAGAGGGGCAGGGGTCTAACCCTTGTGGCCAATGTAATACCTGTAAAGAAATCGAACAGGGTAATTATGTTGATTTGCTTGAAATTGATGCGGCATCACGCACGAAGGTAGAAGATACCCGAGAGTTGCTTGATAACGTTCAATACAAGCCTACCCGCGGCCGGTATAAAGTGTACCTTATTGATGAAGTACACATGCTCTCTAAGCACAGCTTTAACGCGTTACTAAAAACGCTAGAAGAGCCACCGCCTCACGTTAAGTTTTTACTGGCTACTACCGATCCACAAAAGCTCCCTATTACTATTTTATCCCGATGCTTACAGTTTAATTTAAAAGCATTGTCGCGAGAGCAAATAGTAGGGCAGCTTAACCATATTCTAGAACAAGAAACCTTACCCTTCGAGCCGCAGGCGCTAGCGCTGTTAGCCCGCGCTGCACAGGGGAGTATGCGTGATGCCTTAAGCTTAACCGACCAAGCTGTTGCACAAGGTGGTAATGCGGTTAACGCATCAGTGGTTACCGACATGTTGGGTTTGATGGATAAAAACCAGCTTGTGAAGTTATTGCATGCGGTGGTGAGTAAAACCCCTGCAGATGTAATGCAACTGGTTCAGGATATGTCTGAACAAGCACCTGATTACGATCATGTGCTTGCAGAGCTAGGCAGCACGTTACATCAAATAGCGTTAACCCAATGGGTACCTGAAGCCTGTAAATTAGAAACGACTTCAGCTAAGGCTATTTACCAACTTGCTAAATCAATTTCTGCTGAACAAGTGCAATTGTTATATCAAATTGCGCTGCAAGGAAGAAAGGACTTACCTTTCTCATCAGACGGCAGGAGCGCATTAGAAATGACCTTAATGCGTATGATGACATTTGCACCTAGCACCCCTTTGGCTGATGCGCCTTCTGAAATAGCTGGTGGTACGGTTGATAGCTCATTGCCTATTGCATCGGCGGAAAAAAAAACACTAATTTCTGAGCCAGAAGCGCAAAGTACGAACAATGCCGCTAGCGCGAATTCTACCGCTAGCGCCAACAGCACTGACAGCCCTGAGCTTAATAGCAGCCTTGAGCGTGAAGACAGCCCTGAGCGCGTTAACAGCCAAGAAATGACTGACAATACAGAAGCTATGTCATCCTCTCGCGATGAAAAAGCTTCGAATCACGAACAACCCGCTGATAGTAACAACTTAGCAGATGCAGCAAGTGTTACTGAGTATGCGGAATACGCGGAATACGCGGAAAATGACGAAGCATCATCACCGACAGGTTTAGCAGATTCAGCCGCTTCACAAAATCAAACGCAAGAACAAGAAACCATACCTGATAAGAGTGAGGCGCATGACAAAGTCGTTTCTCAACAAGTGGACCCTCTCGAACAGATAGACTCGCCCGAGCAGCTAGAACAATCGCGAGCGCATTCAGAAGAAATTCAGCCTGCAGTAAATGATCAACCGGCAGGTGATCATTTATCTTCAAAAGAAGATGGTCAGCAAACCCAAAGCTTGTCACCAGTGCATACACCTTCAGACTCGGCACCGTTTAATGACATGCCGCCTGCTGATGCTTATATGGACGATATGCCACCGCCTTACGATGACGAGTCGTCATTTATGTCGCCTGATTTTGCCGATGCTCAGCTTTCAAACGCACCGCTATCAGATGAAAGGCCTGATTCTCAAGATACTCTCTTTGCTTCTGAGCAAGCTGCTACGTCAACGCCCACGCCAGAGGCGCAGCTGACATCCACTGCAGATATGCTCGCGCTACGACAGCGTCTAAAGCAAAAGCGTGATGAAAGCGCAGAACAAGCTGCGAAGAAGCCTGAAGCTAAGAATGAAACTACTAGCTTTGTAGATAGAATGAGTAAGGCGTCTAGCCAAAGTTCCCCTGAGCCTTCCAGCGAAGCTCAAGGTGATGAACAATTTAAAGGCGAGCCTGACGAAGCTGCTGCTTCCGTCGACCCGTCGTATAACAACTCTGCTCCGTCCATTGCTCCGGCAACTGCGCCTTCGAGTTCTGCTAGTTCAAATTCAAATGCAAATTTAAGCGCTGCCTCTAACACTACTTCAAATGTTAGCACTCAAAATCATAGCGATATGCCACCTTGGGATACCGGTGTGCAATATAATGACGAGCCGTTTGCTGCCAACGAGCCCGATACCCGTTTTGATTCACCAATGTCTGATGCGCCGCAGTATAGTGGCAATAGCGAGCCTACTTATAACGAATCAGATCAAACCGAATCTGCAGCTCATGAACCAGGGCCAAACGAAGCCCGTAATGAATTGAGTTATGAGCCAGTAAATCAATTTACTAGTCAATATCAAGGTCAGCTAGCCGCTTACCTAGATGATGGCAGTAAGCTCGTTCACGCGAGCCAAATTGATAAATGGAGCAATGACGTAGAGCAAATGCCTATTGCAGGTTTGCTCAAACAATTAGTACTTCATGCATCTTTTTTACGAAATGATCAGGGTATAACGCTTGAAATTGATAACAGTCAGGCGCATCTATTAAAAGACAGTGCAAAACAACAGTTGCTTGATGTATTGCATCATAGTTTTGGCGAAGGGGAGAACATTACCATCACCCTTGGTTCGCCAAATCAAACGCCTTATGCGTTGCAACAAGACATTATTGCTATGCGCCAGGCGCATGCACAATCGGTCGTACATACCGACGAAACGATACAAGCGTTGTTATCAGCGTTCGACGCATCAATAGTGGCCGACTCGGTTAAATCGCGATAGCAACATTAACTAACACTAAGACACAGTGAGAAAAAAATATGTTTAAAGGTGGAATGGGCAACATGATGAAGCAGGCTCAGCAAATGCAAGATCGTATGCAGAAAGTGCAAGACGATTTGGCTAAGCTGGAAGTCACAGGTGAAGCCGGTGCAGGCATGGTTAAGGTAACCATGACATGCAACCACAACGTTCGCCGCGTAGACATTGACGACTCGTTAATGGAAGACGATAAAGACATGATTGAAGACTTGGTTGCCGCCGCATTTAACGATGCCGTTCGCCGCGTTCAAGAAACCAGTAAAGAAAAAATGGGTGATGTTACTGGTGGAATGTCGCTTCCTCCAGGTTTCAAAATGCCGTTTTAGGCAATCTTCAATATATAAAGAACTTTCATTTTCGTAAAGCGCTAGCTCTACTGAATATGGTTCGAAAAAAAAGCTCAAGAAATTAATTCTTGAGCTTTTTTTTATCAGTCTTTTTTCCAAATTTTGCTGTGTATATACACCGTAGCATTGTGTATTACTTAACGGGCACCAAAAGTAGATTCACTAATGTTTGCTGGTCAGGGAAGCCCGTAACTGCAATACCTTTTGCTTGTTGATATTGGGTAATAGCCTTCACATAAGATGCGTTAAATTCGCTTTCAGCTATATCAACATTATACCCGCTCGCTTTTAAAGCCTCGGTGGTCATATCAAGCACGCTTTGATAAATGTAAATTGTGCTGTCGTTAATCGTCATTTCGATAATATCTGAACGTGCCGCCAAGCGAGTTGGTAAAAACGCTTTTAGCATGACATTAGTGGCGTCCAAAAATTTTTGCTCTGGGTTATCGGTGCAATGCTTATTTAGCATCAACAGCATCAGTTCAGTTGTTTGCCATGGCGTTACATCAAACGTTTTTTGCTGTAGGGCATTAAACGCCGTTATATAACCTTCAAGCCAACCGCCGTACAAATACGTTTCAGAGCCTTGTTCTGCATAAGTACTTGTAAAGGCTTCACAACTGCGCTTTGCCGCGCCTTTTGTATTAAATGCGCCTTCACTGTCTGCCGCTTGGGCGGAAAACGACAGCAAAATAACGCTAAGGCTTAGTACAAACTTCATCATGCAATTTACTTTCGGGGTGCAATGAGCACCCCTCTCCATTACTTTGCGATTAGTGGTAATTAGTGGCGTTTAAGTTTTGCGCTAGCGAAAATTTTCGCAAACGCGTGCTTACGGCTGTTATCGCTTGTGCTTGCGTGCTAGCGAAATACCAATAAGAGAAAGCAAGAATATAGCAATCGATGATGGCGCTGGCACGCTAGTGGTAGAGGTTATAATAGCAGCTTGCGACACTGTGTATGAACCCGTATCTTCAAACGAAACACCGGTAACGAACGCTGTTGCGTCAGTGGGATCTAACATTAGGTCTTCATTAATGCCCGTTAATGTGAATGTTGTAACAGGGAAGGAGAAGTCTAGGGTTTGACCCGCCATTAGTGCTTCGGTGTACTCGACACCTAATGAGTCAGTAATGGTAATTAAATAACCATCGGGATCATTTACGCTTAGTAAAGTCGGAGCTGTAACACTGGCAAACTGGCCACCATTGCCAGCAGTGTAGGTGTAGCCTGTCGATACATCTGGGTCGAACCAAATTGTTTCGCCAGCATCAACTTCAGGCAAGGTGAATACAAACTCACTGTCTGAATCTGTTTCATTACCCTCATCAGGCATTAGTGGTGTGAATTCCGACTCACCATTTTCTACATCGAAATTACCGAAGCTGCTTAGATATACTGTAGTATCAAACGCAGTGTCCGATGCATCAGCTAATAACATGGTAAAGGTATTTCCAGTACTGCCTGGCTCTACGGGAATATCGAATTGTATAAGCGGAATACCATTTGGCGCTAATAAACCATTTAATTCAGTGCCTTCAATTGCTTCGAAGTCAGGGTGGTCTATTGAAATAGGCTCAAATACGCCGTCTACGGCAAGTTCTGCCACAGGTGCAAAGGCTACATTCGCACCGTTAAACAGTAAGGCAAATCCATCAGTGAATGAACTATCAACATAATCTGGAAATTCTTCCGAGCCGAAGGCTGCAATAAATGACACAGTATTAACATCATCAGATACATCGAAAGTAATATCTAATTGAACAGCGTCATAATGCTCCGTTTGTTCGGTAATCGGAGTCAGAATTGAATTTTGAAGTTCAGTTGCCTGAAAACTCGCTAGACTTTCTGAATCGGCAAAGCCAAGTTCTGAGGTGAAGTCTATTTGAGAGTTTAAACCATCCGAATAGTTAGCAACATCTCCAGTACTAAACACTATACCGCCTGCACTGGGGAGGCCGTAGGTTCCTGATGCGTTAAGATAGGTTCCTGCTTGTCCAAATTGACCCGATAGCGATTGGTCGGTAATAGTTAGACCTGAATTGTTAATAAACAATGCGTCGGTTAAAAATTCGGCAGAGTCACTGCTTTCTATAACAATAGCATTTGCATATTGAGCAGAAAATAAAACGCTGAGTGTAAAGGTACTAATTTTTATAATTTTTTTTGAGATAGGCATTTACTACATCCCTGATGAGCTTGAAGTATCTTATTCAAGCAAGTTGATCTAATTATAGTTTCAAACGAAGCTCAGCAAGAAATTGGCCAACTATTAAGTTGTTGTTTTAAAATTAAATTTTTATTTATTGTCATCGCTATGTAAAAATAACTGACAATAAAAGCGGTGGAGACCAAACTTTTCGTTTTTAAGCGTTTAGGCAAAATAAACGTGAATAGCTTAAAAAATGAACTTTTCTGTCGGAGGTCATTATTAAGAATAGTTTTGTAATGGGCTATAGAGTGTTAAACCCGGCTTTGTATAAAGTAAGTTATGCTTTTGTGCAGCCTAGCTTTATCAACAGTTCAAGCGTAATTACTTTCAATATTACAATATCAGCACCTTCACCGGATTGGTCAGTGCGTTCAGCATAAAACGCTTTAGTTATGGTAGACCATCAGTAATAATACATCCCATCTTAACGTTCAGAAATATCATCATTTTCATGCTGAAAAAAAGTATTATCCTGTCGGTGACGGTAGTCGCTGTTGTAGCCATTACTCTATTTGGCATTTCTATTCACAGGCTATATAGCAAAAAACAATTATCCGTAGATCCTAAGTTAAATGAAATCTCTGGCATCGAGTACGATAAAAAGGGCTTCCTTTGGGCTATTAATGATAGTGGGGATGATCCTAAGCTATATCGTTTGGACGACAAAGGTGACATCACCAAAGAGGTCATGGTAGCCAATGCTAAAAATATTGATTGGGAAGACATTACCCAAAATGACTTCGGACATTTTTTCTTAGGCGATTTTGGTAATAATGATAACGATAGAAAGTGGCTGACTATTTATAAAATAGAAAACCCTATCGATATTAAAACCGAGTCGACGAACGCTGAAATCATCAAGTTTACGTATCCTGAAATGGACGGAAAAACACCGGTTAAGCCGAATGATCGTAATTTTGATTTAGAAGCCTTTGTTGCATTGGGGCGCCACCTTTACCTATTCACCAAAAATAGAACTGAGCCTTTCGACGGTATTACCAACGTGTATAAAGTGGGTGATCACGCGGCTAATTTCGATGCCGAGTTAATCGACTCTTTCAAAACCTGTACTACCATGGAAAAACTGTGCTGGATAACGTCTGCGGCGTTAAGCCCTGACAGAACTAAGCTAGCGCTATTGGATTCCACCAGTATTTGGTTATTCGAAAACTTCAAAGGGGATAAGTTCTTCTCTGGCGATGTTTACCGCATCGATTTAGGGTTAATTACGCAAAAAGAGGCGGTCACTTTTAAAGACGACAACACGATAATATTTACTGACGAGAAGTTTAAAGGTATTTTCGGCGGCAACGCGTATGTAATTAAACTCGATGAAGTTCATAAAAAGTTGATTCGAAAGGCGAAAAAACCAAAAGAACAAATAATTGAGTCAAACTAGCCTGTGGTAAACCTTTGTTGTGAATGTGCAACAAGAACCTTTACGGAGTAACATTCGTAGTTGTTTCGTAATTCGATTTAAAATGATAAGTAGTTTGTATGAAGTTTAGCCCGTTACTGAATGAATTAATTCAAGCGTTAACTTGCCTGCCAGGGGTAGGGAATAAGAGTGCCCAGCGTATGGCGTTTCACCTTCTGGAGCGCAACCGTAAGGGCGCGATAGATTTAAGTAATGTGTTGCACAACGCTATGGAGCACATCCATCACTGCAAACGTTGTAGAACGTTTACCGAAGATGAATTCTGCGAAATTTGCCTACATCCCGAAAGAGAAGCAAGTGGCTTATTGTGTGTTGTAGAAAGTCCTCAGGATGTTTTAGCAATCGAGCAAACCCTTAGTTATAAAGGCCAGTACTTTGTATTAATGGGGCATTTGTCGCCTATCGATGGCGTTGGCCCTGAAGAAATAGGGCTAAATGAATTAGAAACGCGCTTTGAAGCGGGTGGAATTAACGAAGTTATTCTAGCCACTAATCCGACTGTTGAAGGCGAGGCTACCGCGCATTATATAGCCCAGCTTTGTGCGGCGCATAATGTTGAAGCTTCTCGTATTGCTCATGGTGTGCCTGTGGGCGGCGAGCTCGAATATATCGACGGTAATACCCTTACTCACGCCTTTTCTGGTCGCCGCAAACTTTAAATTGCGGCGCTTCCTCAATAATATTTTTTCTCATTGCTGTTGAAAACTGCTAGTTCGGCCTTACCTGTTTGAAAGTAACGTGATCCATTCAACGAGGAGATATTGGATTATGGCTGAAGCAGCCCATAAAGAAACCCACGGTTTTCAGACGGAAGTAAAACAACTTCTACATCTGATGATTCATTCTTTGTATTCAAATAAAGAAATCTTCCTACGTGAGCTTGTGTCAAACGCTGCCGATGCAGCAGACAAGCTACGTTTCCGCGCACTAGAAAATGACAGCCTTTATGAAAATGATGGCGACCTAAATGTAAAAATTAGTGTTGATAAAGAAGCGGGCACGGTAACTATTGCTGATAACGGCATTGGTATGAACCGCGACGAAGTGATAGCCAACTTAGGTACTATCGCAAAGTCGGGTACAAAAGATTTCTTCAGTAAGCTTTCTGGCGACAATGCAAAAGACTCACAACTGATTGGCCAGTTCGGTGTTGGCTTTTACTCAGCATTTATCGTTGCTGACAAAGTAACTGTTCGCACTCGTGCCGCTGGCGCAGATGCATCAGAAGGCGTCGAGTGGATTTCTGAAGGCGAGGGTGAATTCACCTTAGCAGAAATCAACAAACCAACTCGTGGTACTGAAATTGTATTGCACCTTCGTGAAGATGAAAAAGAATTCGCTGATGATTGGCGTTTACGTTCAATTGTAAGCAAATACTCAGACCACATTAGTATTCCGGTTAAAATGTGGAAAGAAGAAGTGCCTGAAAGCGAAGGCCCTGATGGCGAGAAGACGCCAGCACAGCCAGGCGAGTGGGAACTGGTAAACAAAGCTACTGCTTTGTGGACCCGCGAAAAATCAGATATTTCTGATGAAGAATATAAAGAATTCTATAAGCACATTTCTCACGACTTTGCTGACCCATTCGCATGGGCACATAACAAGGTTGAAGGTAAGACTGAATATACAAGTTTGTTGTACATTCCATCTAAAGCCCCGTTTGATATGTGGAACCGCGACCAAGCACACGGTTTAAAATTATATGTTCAGCGCGTTTTCATTATGGATGACGCCGAGCAGTTTATGCCTAATTACTTGCGCTTCGTTAAAGGCCTTTTAGACAGTAACGACTTACCGCTTAATGTGTCTCGTGAAATTCTACAAGACAACAAGGTAACCCAAGCATTACGTCAGGGGT
Organism: Alteromonas sp. 1_MG-2023; assembly: GCF_030547075.1. Classification (GTDB taxonomy): domain Bacteria; phylum Pseudomonadota; class Gammaproteobacteria; order Enterobacterales; family Alteromonadaceae; genus Alteromonas. The sequence continues at coordinate 18,137 of NZ_JAUOQH010000018.1, forward strand.
GTACTAAGCGTGTACTTCAAATGCTTGAGAAAATGGCAAAGAACGATGCTGAAAATTACCAGTCATTCTGGAATGAGTTTGGGAACGTACTGAAAGAAGGTCCTTCTGAAGATCATAACAACCGCGAAAAAATCGCTGGTTTACTTCGCTTCTCATCCACCAATAGTAGCTCTGATGCACAAACTGTGTCGTTGGCAGATTACATTGAACGCATGAAAGAAGGCCAGGACAAGATTTACTACGTAACGGCAGACAGCCTACAGGCTGCTAAGTCTAGCCCGCACCTAGAAATCTTCCGTAAGAAAGGCATTGAAGTATTGCTAATGGGTGAGCGCATTGACGAGTGGTTAATGTCGCACTTAAGCGATTTCAACGAAAAGCCGTTTGAATCTATTGCGAAAGCAAACTTAGATTTAGGCGACCTTGAAGATGAAGATACTAAGAAAGCCCAAGAAGAAGCAGAGAAAGAAGTAGAAGGTATTGTTGAGCGTGCTAAAGCAGCCCTTGGCGATAAAGTAGTAGACGTTAAGTTTACCCACCGTCTAACTGATTCTCCGGCGTGCATTGTTGCTGATGACAACGGCATGACCACACAGATGATGAAGTTGATGCAAGCTGCAGGTCAGCCTGTACCTGACGTTAAGTATCTATTCGAGCTTAACCCAGAGCATGCTTTGGTTAAAACCCTTGCCGAGACACAAGATGAAGACTTGTTTAACCAATGGGTTGGTGTGTTATTTGACCAAGCGGCATTGTCTGAACAGGGTAGCTTAAAAGACCCTTCAGCGTTTGTGCAAAACTTGAACACTTTATTAATGAAGTTAGCTAAATAAGCTTCAATAATTAAAGTTAAATAATATAAAACGGGCGTAATGCCCGTTTTTTGTTTCTAGAGTCTTTAAAGTTATTTTGCGCTGTAATTTATGCTATATTTTAGGCGTTTAGCTAACTTAATTCGGTACATCTAAAAGAAAGCCGTGAGTTAAGACCAAAGTCGGATTTTATAGCGGGTCATAAGTAGTATATATATTCATCATAAGTGTTTAGTTTCCCTCTTCAGTGGGGCTTATACTTGTCACTGTGGTGCTGAATGTGTAAAGTGCCCCAAGTAAAAAAGTTCAAAATCATAAGCGGAGAACGCACTCATGCGAATTATTCTTCTCGGCGCTCCTGGCGCGGGTAAGGGCACACAAGCTCAGTTTTTAATGGGCAAATACGGGATCCCCCAAATTTCAACCGGTGACATGCTTCGTGCGGCTATTAAAGCGGGAACGGAAATGGGCCTTGCGGCCAAGCGTGTAATGGATGAAGGTAAGCTGGTATCTGACGAAATCATTATCGGGCTAGTAAAGGAGCGTATTGCTCAAGACGATTGTAAAGATGGTTTTTTGTTAGACGGTTTCCCTCGTACAATTCCTCAAGCTGATGCAATGAAAGAAGCCGGTGTTTCTGTCGACCATTGTATTGAGTTTGATGTACCAGATGATGTGATTGTTGAACGTATGGGCGGTCGTCGCGTACACCCTGCTTCAGGTCGTGTTTATCACGTTGTTTATAACCCGCCTAAAGAGGAAGGGAAAGACAACGATACTGGTGAAGACCTTATCATCCGTGATGACGATAAAGAAGAAACCGTTCGTAAACGCTTAGCCATTTACCATGAGCAAACCAAACCTTTAGTTAATTACTATAGCGCTGAAGCTGATGCAGGCAACTGTGAATACCACAAATTAGACGGCACACGCCCAGTAGATGAAGTAAGCGCAGAGCTTGCAGAACTTCTAGGCTAGTTTAGCTTCTTATTTGTAAAGGCCGCTGTAGCGGCCTTTTTTGTTACTTGTATGTTATAAGCGAATAGCGTTTAATATTTGCAGAATAACTAATATAGATGTGGAGCTAACTCATGGTATTACCTATTACGGCGTTTTATGCCAGTTTGTTGGGGATTTGCTACCTATACCTATCCTTCTTAGTAATAGGAATAAGGCGAAAACACCAAATTAGTCTTGGTGATGGAGGCCTAGAAGATTTAAAACGATTAATCCGTGCTCATGGTAATTTTAGTGAATATGTACCAATTACTTTAATCATGCTAGCTTGTTTTGAAGCAAATACTGGACAGGCTTGGGGCGTGCACGTATTAGGTTGCGGATTACTATTCGGTAGGTTGTTGCATGCGTTTGGTTTAAGGCATCATGATGGAGCTAGTTGGCAACGTCTAGTGGGTATGGTTTTGACTTTCTTATCTATGTTAGTGACAGCTATAGCTAACTTAATGCTTATTCATTTTGGATTGTGATCGCCCTATATACAGGCAATCTCCGCGTCTTTTAATGTCTAAAATATGAACATTGTTTTGGTATGAACCAAGCGACCTAACGGATTGTGGATATCCTCCTCATTCCCGTAAAGGTCGCTATCGTTTACAGTTATCTTTAGCTCATCTCAGTCATTTTTCAAAAACAAACTTCTCTACACTACCTAACACTACCTAACACTACCTACGACATATTTGTCGGGGAATATATGAGTATTACTGAAGGGCTAGCAAGTATCGCGAGTCCCTTGGTAAGTAGTAGTTTTCTTTGTCTAAAGAAAAAGCCACGTTGGTAGCTTGTCCTTGCACTTCTTCTACTGGAATAAAACCGTAGTAACGTGAATCGACACTGTTATTTCGATTGTCGCCCATTACCAATACGTGCTTTTCAGGTACAACAACCTCATTAAATGACGAACGCGCTCCTTTAATAGGTAATAGCTGAATAGTGCGCTGACTATCGCCCATATTTTCTTGGAATACATAGTTGTTGCGCCTGTGTATTACGGCAGGCTCGTCATTTACAGTCAGGGTGTTGTTACTCAAGCTAACTTTGTCCCCAGCAACGGCGATAACCCGTTTAACTAATCGTGTATCGGCGGCACTGCTTTGAATAACCACAATATCACCACGAGCGATGTCGCCAGTTTGGGCAAGCACCACATCAGTAAAAGGCAGTTCAAAGGTATACGCATGTTTGTTTACCACAATACGATCACCGACTTGTATGGTGGGTTCCATAGAGCCCGATGGCACATGATAGTAATCCGCTACGCTACTTCTGAATGAAAACATCAGCACAACAAATAGAATGAAAGGTAGGTTTCTTTTAATGAACGAGCCAGTTTGTTTCTTCATTTTTATTCCTAGCTAAGAGTGATTGTCACTGCATGCGTAACGTTATTTACAACGTAAAATTTTGTTGCGGTGTATTTGATTCGCTAAAGGTATAGAAAGCCTAGTTTGAAAAATGTTCATTTTCAAAGTGTTTCAAGATGTGTTCAGGTTGTTTGGGAAATCGAAAGAATTTACTTTTGCGTACATAAATAAAAAAGCCCACCAAAGGGTGGGCTCAATAGTATTTTTATAAACTTACTTTTGACGTTCGCGCAATACCGACAACGCGTCATCGAGCGACATGTCGCTCGCTTGTAGCAATACCGTTAGGTGGTACAGCAAGTCAGCGGCTTCATTTTTAAGCTCTTCTTTATCATGTACAGTAGCAGCAAGTGCGGTTTCAACACCTTCTTCACCTACCTTCTGTGCAATACGCTTAATGCCTTTATTGTACAAGCTGGCGGTGTAGCTGCTTTTCGGGTCGGCGCCTTTACGGGCAGCCAATAAACGCTCTAAATCAGCTAAAAACGTGAAGCTAGGGGTATTACCTTCAAACCAGCAGCTTTCAACGCCTGTGTGACATGTTGGGCCGTTAGGGTTGGCTAACACGAGTAGCGAGTCGAAATCGCAATCAGCGGCTACGCTCACTAAATCTAGTGTATTACCTGAGGTTTCACCTTTTTGCCACAAACGCTGCTTTGAGCGGCTGAAAAAGGTTACTTTACCGCTATCTAATGTGGTAGAGAGGGCATCTTGGTTCATGTAACCCTGCATCAGTACTTTGCCTGAAAGAGCATCTTGTACAATGGCGGGAAGCAAGTTATCCATTTTTTCCCATGCAAGAGTATTGCTGTTTTCTGTAGTAACAATCACGGCTTTATTCCTTGTGCGTTTGGTAGGGCGTGACGCTTACGCATAGGTACGCCATTAGCGGTTAAATCGGCTTTAAGGTCATCAATGTTAATAATGCCCTTATGAAATACGGAAGCGGCTAGGGCGCCATCAACATCGGCTTGTTGAAATACGTCGTTGAAATGTGAAATTTCACCGGCACCGCCAGAGGCAATAAGAGGCACTTCGCATACTTCACGCACCGCGCTTAGCTGTGCAATGTCGTAGCCTTTACGTACACCGTCTTGGTTCATGCAGTTAAGCACAATTTCACCGGCACCACGTGACTGCACTTCTTTAATCCAGTCTAGTGTTTGCCATTGGCTTTTTTGGGTGCGGTTCTCATCGCCCGTAAACTTATATACTTCATATTGGCCGGTGGCCTCGTTGTAAAAGCTGTCTACCCCAATTACCACACATTGCTGTCCATACACGTCATGCATGGCATTAATTAATGCTGGGTTATTTAGGGCAGGGGAGTTAATTGAAATTTTATCTGCGCCCATTTCTAAAATGCGCCCAGCATCTTCAATGCTTTTAATGCCGCCCGCTACACAAAATGGGATGTCGATAACCTGTGCTATGCGACTCACCCAGCTTTTATCTACCACGCGCTCATCTGAGCTTGCCGTAATATCGTAAAATACTAGTTCGTCAGCGCCCGCTTTCGCGTATTGCTCTGCTAGAGGGACGATGTCGCCAATAATTTCGTGGTTTCTGAATTGAACGCCTTTAACAACTTTACCGTCGCGAACATCCAAACAAGGAATTATGCGTTTTGCCAACATGCGATAGCCTCCTTCACGGTGAATTTACCTTCAAGCAAGGCGCGGCCCAAAATCACACCGCCAACGTTGGTTGGTTTCAAAGCCGAAATATCGTTTAAGCTACCGATGCCACCAGACGCTTGCCAGCTAACGTTAGGAAAGCGTGCACTCATCTCTTCGTAAAGCTCAACGTTAGCGCCTTGTAGCGTGCCGTCACGGCTAATGTCGGTGCACAGCACATGCGTAGCGCCTACCGTTGCAAAGTCGTTTAGCAAGTCTTCTAGGGCTACCCCTGAGTTTTCCTGCCAACCATGAGTGGCAATTAATTTTTCGCCATTTTCACTAATGTTAATATCTAAGGCCAGTACGATATGCTCAGCACCGTATTTGGTTACCCACGATTTCACAAGTTCAGGTTGTTTAACCGCTAAAGAGCCAATCACTACGCGGCTTACGCCAATATCGAGTAACTGGGCTACTTCTTCTTCACTACGAATACCGCCGCCGGCTTGAAACTGCATGCGCTTGGTATCTACCATTGATTTAATCAAGGTAAGCTGGCGCTTGCTGGTGTCTTTAGCGCCAGTTAAATCAACAATGTGCAACCACGTAGCGCCTTGGTCGGCGTAGTCGTTTACCACGTCTACGGGGTCGAATTCGTATTTTGTTTTTTGCTCGTAGTCGCCCTGATACAAACGCACTACGCTGCCATCGATAAGATCAATTGCTGGAATAATCATTATAGGTTCACAAAGTTAGTCAGTAGTTGCGCACCAGCGTCGCTGGAACGTTCAGGGTGAAATTGCACGCCAAAGAAGTTGTCTTTGTTAATGGCTGCTGAAAACGGGTTTCCGTAATTACAGCTAGCTAGCGTATGGGCGTACTCTGGTACGGCAAAGCTGTGCACAAAATAGAAATAAGTATCTTGTGGAATGCCTTTAAACAAAGTGTCATCGTTATGAGAAACCGTGTTCCAACCCATGTGAGGTAAGCGCAAGCCATTCGCTTCCATGCGAGCGACACGACCAGGCATGAGTGACAAGCAAGGAATATCATCCTGCGTGTCGCCTAATCGGTTCTCTAAGCTACCTTCAGCACTACTTTCTACCATCAACTGCATACCTAAACACACGCCTAGTACAGGCTGGGTTAAGCTTTGCAATGTGCTTGATAAGTTTTTTTGCGTAATGCTGGCCATGGCTGCAGCTGCAGTCCCTACGCCGGGTAGAAAGACTTTGTCAGCGCGGGTGATCACATCTTTGTCATCAGATACTTCAACGGTTACGCCTAAACGCTCTAGCGCAAAGCGAACCGATGAAATATTCGCGCAGCCTGTGTTCACAATGACTATTTTCTGTCGTTGTGACGTTTGTATGTCAGGCATTAAAGCGCTCCTTTACTGCTAGGCAATGCATCGCCTTGACGGGTAATGGCTTGGCGTAATGCGCGGCCAAATACTTTAAACAAACTTTCTACCTGGTGGTGAGCATTTCCTTCGCTGGTGGAAAGGTGAAGCGACAGCCCCATGCTTTGCGCCAATGAATAGAAAAAGTGCGGCACCATTTCAGTGGCCATTTCGCCCACTTGGTCGCGGCTAAAGTCAGCCTCGAATTTAAGATGAGGGCGGTTTGAAATATCCATGATGCACTCAGCGCGGCACTCATCCATAGGCAAGGCAAAACCAAAACGGCCAATACCACGTTTATCACCCAAAGCTTTCTTAAGGGCTTCACCTAACGCCAATGCGGTGTCTTCCACGCTGTGGTGATCATCAATGTGTAAATCGCCATCTACGGTCACGTTTAATTCAAAGCCACCGTGGGTCGCAATTTGATCTAGCATGTGGTCGAAGAAACCTAGGCCAGTGTGAATGTGTGACTTTTCGGTAGAATCTAAATCTACGCGCACTTTAATGTCGGTTTCAGAGGTAGTGCGGATAACTTCAGCAATACGTGAAGACGACAATAAGGTTTTTTGAATGTGATCCCAGTTCAAAGTTTCAGGGTTATATTGCAACCCTTTAATACCCATGTTCTCGGCAAGTTGCATGTCTGTCATGCGATCGCCAATAACATACGAACGGGTGAAATCCACTTTACCTTGTTGAAGGTAGTCTTTTACCAGCCCTAATTTAGGCTTACGGCAAGTGCAGTTGTCTTCTTCAAAGTGCGGGCAAATTAGCACGTCGTCAAACGTAATGCCTTGGCTCTTGAAGATAGCCATCATAGCGTCGTGAGGCGCATCAAAATCTGCTTGAGGAAAGCTGTCTGTGCCTAAGCCGTCTTGGTTAGACACCATCACAAACTTAAAGCCTGCTGCTTTTAGTTTTAATAGCACAGGAATGACGTTTGGTTCGAAAACCAGCTTCTCTAAACTGTCTAGCTGTTTATCTACTGGCGGCTCTTCTACTAAGGTGCCGTCGCGGTCGATAAATAAAATGGCTTGCTGACTCATGCCGCTAGCTCCTCTTTAAATTCGTTGATCAGTTGCAATAAACGCTGGTTTTGTTCTTCAGTACCAATGCTTACTCGCAAGCAATTTGTAAGGTTAAGCTGTTTAGATTGGTCGCGTATTAATAACCCTTTGCTCACTAAATGTTGCATCAGCTCGCGGGCTCGCGCGTAGCGAAATAGCACAAAGTTAGCTTTTCTATCGCCTACTAATTCAAAGCCGTCGATATCAGCAAGGGCCGCTGCCAATAGGTCTTTTTCTCTATTGATGGTATCTACCTGCAACTGAATTAATGTCAGTGAATCAGTAGATAACGCTTGTGCAGCAATTTGTGCAACAGGCTCTGCAATAGGATAGGGTGCAATCACCTTTAGTAGCGCTTGAATAACCGGCGCTTGGGCTAACGTGAACCCGCAGCGAAGTCCTGCTAGCGCAAAGGCTTTTGAAAGCGTACGCAATACTACTAGGTTAGGGTAATCCGCTATTTCATTTGCCCAGGTATTGTCGGCATCAAACTCGATATAGGCTTCATCTACCACGACTAATGCACTATCAGAAAAGTGGTTGAGTACTGCTCGAATATCGTCTCTGGCAACCTGTGTACCCGTTGGATTGTTTGGTGCACAAATAAAGATAATATTGGCGTTATCAATTGCGCATACACCTTCAACGTCTAGGCTGAAATCGCCTTTTAGTGGCACGGTAGTAATACCTACATCACAGGTTTCTGCGCTAATCGCGTACATGCCGTAAGTAGGTGGGCAAATAACAATATTATCTTTGCCTGGTGTGCAAAAGGTACGAATCAGTAATTCAATGCCTTCGTCTGCGCCACGGGTAACAATCAATTGTGAAGTATCAATGCCTGCATAAGCAGCATAGCTTTCTACTACCGATGACGGCTGACACGACGGGTAACGATTAAAGTTACTCGCATCAATTGTATACTCATTCGCATAGGGTGACTCGTTGGCATTTAACCAATCTTGGCCGCCTGAATATAAACGCCTAGCCGACTCGTAAGGCTTAAGCGGCACTAAATTGTCGTTAATTAGGTTTTCAATAAGGGTATTAACAAGAGCAGACATTAAGCATCTCCCTTATTGGTAACGTTTGCTAGCTTTTGCATACGCAGCGCTACCGCTTGTTCGTGAGCATCAAGGCCTTCAGCACTGGCTAACGCCATAATAGCAGGGCCTAAGTTGCGCATGCCGTCTGCTGATAACTCTTGAATAGTGTAACGACGCATAAAGTCGAGCAAACCCAAGCTAGAGTAGTTCTTCGCATAACCATACGTAGGTAGCACGTGGTTTGTACCCGAGGCATAATCACCGGCAGATTCTGGCGACCAAGGGCCTAAGAATATTGAACCTGCATATTTGATTTTCGGCAGTAAACTGCGAGCATCTTCTATTTGCACAATTAAGTGTTCAGGCGCATAGGCATTGCTTACTAAAATGGCGTCATCTACTGAGTCAGCCAAAATATAGCGGGCATTCTCCATTGCAGGGCGAGCAATATCGGCACGTGAAAGCGTAGATAATTGACGTTCAACCGCTGCCTTCGCACTTTCAATCAGTGCTTCGCTGTTAGACACTAAAATGGCTTGAGAATCTGGGCCATGCTCTGCTTGAGAAAGTAAGTCTGAGGCAACAAATTCAGCATCGGCAAATTCATCTGCTAATACTAATACTTCAGAAGGGCCTGCTGGCATATCAATTGCCGCGCCATCAGCACGTAAACTTACCTGCTGTTTGGCTTCGGTCACAAAACTATTACCCGGGCCGAATATTTTATCGACTTGCGGTATAGAGTCTGTACCTAGTGCCATGGCTGCAATGGCCTGTGCACCGCCACAAAGATATATGGCTTCAATGCCACATTTTCTTGCGGCATACGCAATTTCAGGGGCAATTAAGCCTTGCTTGTTTGGTGGCGTACAAAGCAGTTTGTTTTCACAACCGGCTACTAGTGCAGGCACACCTAACATCAATACCGTCGAAGGCAAAGGCGCACTGCCACCTGGAATATACAAACCTACTGCATCTAGAGGCGTGAAGCGCAATTCGCAGTTCACACCAGGTGTAGTAGTTAGGGCAATATCACCTGGCAACTGCGCATCGTGAAACGCTTTAATATTGTTAAATGCAATATCAATAGCGCCTGCCACTTCTGCGGTAACCGAGCTTGCTAACGTGTCGATGTTTTCTTGCGACAACACCAACGATTGCAAATCAGGGCAATCAAACTTACGAGTGAAGTTGATAACGGCTGCATCGCCTTCACTTTCTACGCTAGCGATAATCTCGCCCACGGTTTGTTTTAACTGTTGGCTATTGGCCATAGCCGGGCGCGAAAGCGCTGTTTTTTTCTCAAGCTTTGATAGAGATGACCAGATAATCATAATCTTTTGCCTTTTAGCCCATCATTTTTTCGATAGGCATTACTAATATTGAAGAGCAGCCTAATGCTTTTAGTTTTTCCATCGTTTCCCAAAATAGGGTCTCAGTAGAAACAACATGAATAGCCACATGCTCTTCATTGCCAGACAAAGGCAATACGGTTGGGTTTTCAGCGCCCGGTAACAAGCTTTTCACTTGTTCTAGGTACGCTTTTGGTGCGTGAAGCATGATGTACTTGCTTTCTTTCGCTAGCAATACACCGTCAACGCGAGGCATTAGTCGATTGATAAGGGTTTGCTTTTCATCGCTCATGTTGCCGTCGGCACGTTGAATTAATACGGCTTTAGAGCGGAAGATTACGTCTTCTTCAACCAAGCCGTTCGCTTCAAGGGTTGCGCCTGTAGATACCAAATCACAAATTGCATCGGCAACGCCTGCGCGAGGTGCAACTTCAACTGAACCGGTAAGCATGACTGCTTTGGCGTTAATTTTTTGCTCTGCAAAATAACGCTCTAGAAGGAATGGGTAAGTGGTAGCCACTTTCTTGCCTTCCAAAGACTGAATACTGGTGTAATCCATTTCAGTAGGAACGGCGATAGACAAGCGACAACCGCCGTAGTCTAAACGACGCAATACTTCATAATCAGAAGGCTTGTTAGCCGCTTTGCGTTCTAACATTTTTTCTTCAAGCTCGTTTTCGCCAATGAAGCCAAGGTCGGCTACGCCGTCCATCACTAATCCTGGAATGTCGTCATCGCGAACACGTAATAAATCGATAGGCTCGTTGGTAGAATGCGCAATCAGCAGGCGATCACGAATGTTCAATTTTATGCCAATAGCCTTAAGTAGTGCGATGCTGTCATCGCTTAAACGGCCTGATTTCTGTATGGCAATTCGAAGTCTTTTGCTGTTACTCATTGAAACGTTCCTTACACGTTGTACTACTTTTTACTGTCTTAACGATTACGCCTAAAACGAAAAACCCCCGGAAGTTTCCTTCCGGGGGTCGAGAATTTTTTCTATCTGCGCCACTGAAAGGAATAATAGACCTTCCAGCACGAACCTGAAAGGCTATGCTTTATGATGGTGGTGATGTTTTACAGCGCAGTTAATCATTTAATTTATTTAAACCTATTTTTGAACGGCTGAAACATTAACGGTTTGCCCCCGATTTTGCAAGGCGAAAGTGAACTCTTTTTGCAGTTTCAGTCTAAATTAATATGTATATAGTAAAACTTTTTGATCTGAGCCAATGTGATCGTTTTCCCTATTAGTTAATGTAGAGGATGAAATATCACAGAATTAACCTTAACGGGTTGGGGTAGCCATGAGTAATGACCTAATTTTTTCCATTTTACCGCGCAACACAAAAGTGCCCATCGAAACTGATAACCGGGTAAAAAAAGTGGCGCGCAGCGAAAAGTCAGAAGCGCTCAATCAAGATGAAAAAGAGCAGTACGATGAAGTACATATCGTTGATGAAATGGAACAGCGTGAACGGCACGAGCAAAGCAACGAAAAGAATGAACACCCGGGCGAACAAGAGAGTCGTCAACAAGAGAGTCTTCAACAAGAAAACAGCCAAGCTAATACACAAGAACTCAAGCAAACAAACAAGCAAGACGATAAATCAATAGGGCAGCAATTGAGCGAAAGTGAAAGCAGTGAATTAGATACCGCAGATGCAACAGGCACTAAAATACCGCGGGGCATTAAGCATGTGGATATTACCATCTAACCGCAGCAGGCTGCTTTCGGCTTCCTTCCCGTCATCTCTTAAATGTTGCCCCTCAATATCTCTGCAGTAAAAAGGCACATCAGCGAGCTTATATTATTTGCTGCCGCTGCTTTTAATTGCACGCTTTAGTTCAGTAGGCAGTAAAAACGCATAACTGATAAACATAAGCGCAATACCCGTAACGATAAATAAATCATCTGCATTTAAAGAAAGTAGCGTTGTCATAATAATACCTATAAGCGTTGAGAAGGAATGTAATAAACTTCAACGCAATATTATCACTTCAATGTCTACAAAATAGGGTGAGGCTACCCAACTTTAGTTTAAATATCAGGCGTTTTTAGACTAATTGATTAATCACAGGTTATTGGTGGTAACTGAGGCGGTTGAGGCGGTAATTCAATGTCGTCACCAAGCAGTAAATCTAGAGCAAGGTTAACTTTCCCATTAGAACCTTTGTATCGTTCTGGATCGTCGCTCTCTAAAAATAAGTCGTTCTCATACACTTGCTCATCAACAACCTGTTGACGCATTTCAAAGACTCGCGCTGAGCAATCATCCATGTCATTAATTGAATGACAACCACTAGATAGCAGGCTAAACCCGGCAACCAAAAACAAATGAGAGCTTTTTGAACGCTTCTTCATAAAATACCATTCCCTGACTTTATGTAACCTTTAGCTTCTAGATTTCCACACAGTTTACTTAATAGCCAACTTAAACATTAAAAGAGCTTCTAAAAGCCCGAAGTGTGAAGGCTTAACTGCCAATACCCCACATCTAACCATTCACCAAATTTAAACCCGACCTTAGGGAAATGTGCCACTTTTTCCATACCTAATTTTTCGTGTAAACCAACACTGGCTGAGTTAGGTAGCGTTATACCACCGATTACACTATTGATACCCAGAAGTTTGAGTTTATCTAAAAGTGCTTCATATAGTTCAGTACCTAACCCTTTTCCTTGGGCTTCGTTAGAAAGGTAAATCGTCGACTCTACAGAAAAACGATAAGCTGTCCTTTCTTTCCATTTAGTTGCATAGGCATACCCTATGACTGCCTCGTCTTCGACTGCAACTATCCATGGTAAGGTAGATTCTGACACTTTCCTTAATCTATTAGACATTTCTTCGCTTGAGACTTTAGTTTCTTCAAAAGTAATACAGGTATTGGCAACATAGAAATTATAGATTTCAGCTATTTTGGGCGAGTCTTCTAAAACAGCATCTCTAATAATCATGATCTCTCCAAGCAGTAAAAGCACATTAAAAGAACAGGACTAGGGCTTAGATCACTTAATCTTCTTGGGCAATGTTCAATAGGCAGAAAGCCAGTAACAAGGTTGCCAGGACACCAAATCCACCAGCAACAGCGGAAGGTAAGAAGGCGTTACGCCCAAATACAATTAATATCCCATTGGCGAGCATCGCAATAACACCCACTAGCGCAGAGACTCCCCCTAAGGGCTTAGCACCATCTTGCATTTTTGCGATGCCAAAAATAAGTGCCGCAAAACCTAGCAAGAGCTTTGCTGCGTAATAAATCATGAAAGACAAGGCCACTACTGCACCCGCTAAAGGTCCTAGGCTCTCGTTTTGCGTTGTAGCTTCGCGAAATGGAGTAAACATAGTAAGACCAACACTCACTTGTACCAAGTTAAGCGCTGCACTAAATGCAATGGCAGACCATCCTACGTGGTAATGTTTTGCGCGCACCATCGCGGCGCCAGCAAATGCCATCAGGAAGGTAAAAAGAATACTTTCCGTTCCCCAGAACAGCTGGCGTGGAAAATCAATGTTTGCGATGCGAAGCAGGGTATAGAGTGCCTGTGTAGCGGCCAGTAAAAAAAGTAAATATGATGTAGCCCTAACAGTGCTTCTATTCGTAAAGTCCATGGTTATCCTTTTTTTTTATAATGCCTCTCTGTTTTATTTGTAGAGACATTTAAGGTATCTGCCCTAACACTCAGGTAAGGCTTCTCGTGCGCGCTAGCGATCACAGTCTAATCTAGACCCGATAACAAGCCCTGTTACAGTAAATCGCTAAATAAACTTGCACATGCCTAGGCCTAATGTTTGACCATCACGGGATGTGAACCCAAATTTTTCATAGAATTTCTCTTTACCATACGCTGAAAGTAATCCGACCGTTGAACCAACAGGGCAATTCAAAGTGAGATAGCGGTTGATAGATTGCATGATTTGAACGCCCAAGCCAAGTTTTTGGTGCTCGGGATTAACAATAATGTCTTGAATATAAAAATACATAGCGTCATCACCTATTACCCGTCCACATCCGATAAGTTGATTTTCTAGATACAGTGAAACCCAGAATAGAGAGGTATCTATACTACTTTGCATGATTGAAAGTTCTGGATTTTCCCAACCTACGGTACTTCGGATTGATGCAAAGTCGCCAACTTTTGGGGGCTCTTCTTTTAAAATAATCAGAGATGCTGACATTCCAATGCCTTTTTAATTGTAATCTACAAAGAAACGCTATAAACAACCTAAGACAAATCTATATTAATTGCTTACTCTTCGTTTACTTTCGAACGCTGTACAGTATCAATATGTTGTATTTTGATAGTGAAATCAATTTTCGAAATTTCATAGCTGAGTTACCAAAGTCAAAATCGTATATGAAATTTAATAAAGCAGTATTTCAGATGTATTGTAAGGGGCTGTTAATACTGGCAAAAATAGGAGTGAGAATACACTTTGAGGGTATAAGTTGAGAATACAAGGCCGCGGAATATAATGTCTGTGAAGGTGAGGTTACTCACCGGAGTGCAAATCGCTTTTTAAAACAAAAACTGGCACTGACCTTTTTGATAAAATTAAAAAAGTACAGCACCAGATTGTTATTTTTAGCTCAATCTAGCGTGGATTAATTAAGCTCTTTATCTACCCAGAATTTAGTGCCTTTCACAGTGGCTTGTAAGGCTAAGCCAGTTTCGGTCATGGTGTAAACAGTTACGTTGCCAAGATAGCCTTCGCCTTCTGCCGACATACCTTTACTACCAGCCTTAGCCGCAGCATCAGCATTGCCACCTACAGTCCAACCATTCTCGATGAAATAGTTCATGGCTTTTTGGCTATGGAAAACCATAACAACACGGTAATCTTTTGCACCCAAACCTAGTCCCACACCACCTTCAGCCATATTCATATAAGTTTTAGTGCCAGTAACTTGGTTATTCACTACGCCATATCCCGTACCAGCGGCAAAGAAGATAACGTTAATATTCGCATTCGTGAATACCGCATAGCCTGCAGCATCACGGATTTGAGAGCGGGTGTCGGGCTTTTCAATGTAAAGCTTAGCCAATGCATTTTGCTGCATATCTAAAATAGCTTGTCGCTTTTCAGCAACACTCCCATCGCCCATTGAGGCACAGCCAGTAACTGCTAACAACACCAGCCCTAGAAGCGAAAACGAAGCTAAGTTTTTGAAATTCATGATTTATCCTTTAATTCAGCTTTAAAGCGTACTTTCTAGACCACATTTTAAGGTTAATAAAAATTACCCTTTGGAGGCGGCCTAACCGTTTGTTTTATCTTTCTACATTCGTAGTACGCAAAAAATGTGCTCAAAGGTTAGTTTCATATGTAAATGTTGGCTTTATTTCACTTTTTCTACTTTGAAACCTTGTTTCTCAAGCATCGCTAATACACCAGAGTCTCCGGGTAGATGCAGGGCGCCAACGAGCACAAATTCAGTAGGCGCAGTTTGAAGTGCATCCACTAAAAAGTGCATCCAGTTTTTGTTTCTAGCCGATAAAAGGGTATCGAAGATGTCAGGGTATTCAGTTTGAAAATCAGCCATACTTTCTGCATACATGCTTTCTAAATCACCTTCTTTCCAGCTGTTTTTTAATACAGGAAGCAATTCAGGCAAAGTTTCAACATCGTCCAAGGTATATTGAATGAAGGCATCTTCATTACCCTTACCCATTTGTTCAATAAACGATAGTTGTTCTTCTGGACTTTCGAGCCAAACAATAGATTTGTCATCTGAAGTGCCACGATTAAAGTAATATTTATCTACGCCTTCGCTAGTTAGGCCCATCATCTGTAATTCAATCATGCTTAAGGTAATGCTTAAAAACGCGGGCTTAAATGTCATGAAGCGAGATAAGGTTAATCCTCGCGCTTCCATGTGAGTTGATAGGTTATTTAACGTGGCTTCAGACAAATCGTTGGCTAGGGTTTTTCCGTCCTTGTAAGTCAATTTGTTCATCATAGCTTGCGCAAATTCTTGCGACTCTAGTGCCGCTAAGTCAGTTTCAAATACCAAGGTTTCTGATTGTTGGTAAGCTTTGTCGTAAGCGTCGGGAAGAGGATAGTCACTTTTACTTAGTAAGTGCAGCGTACCACCAATATAAAGGTTGTTTTCACCGTTACTGACTTTAAAAACAGAAGCAGAAAAAGCGGGTGTGATTAACCCTACGAAACAACTGGTCAGTAAAAGTGTTAGGCTCACAGTACGCGGGCTGAATTTCATCACATTGTCCTTTTAGATGAGAATCAGCCACTTTACCGAGTAAGTAGCATCTATTCAACTGGGTCTATTTACCCAGTACAGCTCACAACGAAGCCGTTGATCGATGGACAGTTAAAAAAGAGCTATTAAAGAGAGATACTAAAGACAGCTAACTAGCGATGCCAATCAATTTCGAGTTCCAGTGCATCTGGAATCTGTGATTGACCTACCATTTCTTCGTAAGGGGTGGATTGACGCAGCCAAACATGTTCAAACTCGTCAGAATTAAAGTGGTCTTTAATTTCGTTAAGACAATGAAATGTTTTTGGACGAGACGTTTTGTCTCTTACTAACGTGCGAGATGCACCTAGTCCTGTTGCCGCTAAATAACTACCGCCTTCAATTGACTCTATGTACAGATTCATAATTGTTCTCCGATATAACACGAGTAGACTTTACTATTTGTAGTTCATAGGCGGAAAAACGGATATTAAATTTAATTTAAACTTCGCTTCAATTCATTAAAGCTAGCGCTAAACGAAAGCAGCACGCACAAGCTAGACTACAAGAACCAAGGCTACGTTTTCCACCAATGATTACGGCATACCATGATGCCTTCGTTATCTAGTGTTTCTTTCAATAATGCGCGATCTTCAAGATTAAGGAACTCTCCCAAGACAATACGTTGTTCGCCATCCACTAAGGTAACGATGGGAAGGTGCCAATCGTTTTCAGATTCGGTAAATACAATATGCGCTGACGGACGAGCAAAAGAGAGTGTACGGTGGCGAGTACAAAAGTGAATCGTGTGGGGCTCAATATCAAGTGTTTCCCAGCGGTATGTGCTGCGAGATACTTGGTACATAATAAAAATGAGCAATGCGACTTCTATACCAGCAAAGGGCAATATTACCCATACTCCCACCGCTGCCCAGCCAATAGCAATAGTGAAAATAGCAACGGCAAACAAGAGCATTAGCCATTTAGTATCTTGCCAACTGGCAGAGCGATTAGGTGTAAGCCGTAAGCTTCTGTTACCTTGGAATGAAATGGTTTCTAACATAAAGTTCAGAGAGTAAAACGATTAATACTCATTAATATTAGTAGGCATTGGATATCTTGCTCGGCGTATCTACTTTGCCTATTTTCTAAATGCTTCAACTTTCTTATTTAAAGGCTCAAATAAAGGATCTTTAGATGTCATATCAGACAACCCCTAAGAAAATTTATCGTGTAACGCAGCCCGAATGGTCGAAACACGCCGTTATTTATCAGGTGAATACTCGCCAGTTTTCAGTATCTGGTACATTCAAAGAAGTGACAAATAGCTTAAGTCACATTTGTGATTTAGGTGCCGACATACTTTGGCTTATGCCTATCCATCCTATTGGTGAAAAAAATCGCAAAGGTGAGCTTGGTAGCCCCTATGCGGTGAAAGACTACTTGGGTATTAACCCCGAATTTGGCAATGCAGACGAATTTCAAGAGTTGGTGCAAGAAGCGCACAAACGAAATTTGAAAGTTATTTTAGACTGGGTGCCTAATCACAGTGCCTGGGACAACCCTTTAGTCGACGCTCATCCAAATTGGTATGCGAGAGATCACCACGGTGAATTTCGCCCGTCTCCTTGGTGGGATTGGTCAGATATTATCGAGTTTGATTACGACGAGCCTGCGCTACGTGAGTATATGATTAACGCCATGTGCTATTGGATAGAACGTTTCGATATTGATGGTTTTCGATGTGATGTAGCGGGTTATGTTCCAAACGACTTTTGGCATCAAGCGCGTGTTGCCTTAGATGCGATAAAGCCGGTATTTATGTTAGCCGAGTGGGAAAATCGCGATTTACACGAAACTGCGTTTAACATGACCTATGCATGGAGCTGGAATGAAACCATGCACGAACTCGCCCATGGGCGATGTTCTCTCGACAGATTAAGAAAATACTATTCATGGAATGAACGAGCGTGGCCGCACAGTGCTTATCGAATGACCTTCGTGAGTAACCACGATAAAAATGCGTGGGATGGTACCCAGCGAGAGCAGTTTGGCAATGCGTTAGAGGCTGCCATTGTGTTATCGGTATTGGGTGAAGGTATGCCGCTAATTCATAATGGCCAAGAGGCAGGGGAAACAAAGCGCTTAGCGTTTTTTGAACGTGACCCTATTGAATGGCAACCTCACAGTATCGGTGATTTGTACACAGCGCTAATTAAGATAAAAAAATCCATTCCTGCGTTGGGCAATGGCGAATTTGGTGCCCGTATGATTCAGGTACCAAGTAACTGTATGTCACAGGTATTTAGTTTTGTAAGAATGGATGAACACAATCAAGTGTTAGTGATCATCAATTTTTCCGGCTCCCAATGCAACGCCACTTTTAACGACCCTATTCTTAATGGTCATTATTATAATTACACACCCGATTCGAATAACACTCACCACGAGGGTAAAAGCCGAACCGAGCACTTACATATCGAGAAGCCCGTTCAAATTGGTCCGTGGGGCTATCAGGTATGGGTCGCTAAATGACCAGATAGGATTGAAATATATGATTGTAATATATGGTCTGGCAAGGATAGGTAATAATGAATAATCTGCCATCGCTTGCTAAAGATGGAACAACAGGCATGGCTAATAAAAGTGGAACAATAAATATGAATCGCCAATTTTCGAACAGTCAGCTTCAATGAGAAGTGAAATCTGTCATTCGGTATGGAATTTTCGCGAATACTAACCATTTTTCGAAAAACTTTGGCATAATGCACCGCTTTGTGGCCTAGCGGCCAAATCTTCACTTTTACGTTAAGTACACTATGCCAACTATCGATGACATCTTTTCTTCCACGGGTTTACTTGCTAAAACCATCAATGGCTTTGTGCCCCGTGAAGCGCAAACACAAATGGCGCAGGCGGTAAAAGAAGCCATTGATGAAACCGGCAGCCTAGTGGTTGAAGCCGGAACAGGTACAGGGAAAACCTTCGCTTATCTTGCCCCAGCGCTGTTAGCTGAAGGCAAAGCGATAGTGTCGACGGGAACGAAGAACCTGCAAGAACAGCTATTTCATCGTGATTTACCTTTAGTGAAAAAAGCCCTTAGCAGCAGACGTAAAACGGCGTTGTTAAAAGGCCGTGCTAATTACCTTTGCCTGCACCGACTAGAACAACATGGTGGCAACTCCACGTTAGTGGAAAGAGACGTGTTAGGGCAACTGTCAGAAGTGAAGCTGTGGTCTACCACCACCAAAACCGGCGATATGGGCGAGCTGAAAAGCTTGCCTGAGGATGCGCGAGTGTTGCCATTAGTTACATCTACGGTAGATAACTGCCTTGGCCGCGACTGCCCCGATTATGAAGAATGTTATTTGGTTAAGGCGCGGCGTAAAGCCTTGGATGCCGACATTATTGTGGTGAACCACCACTTATTTTTCGCCGACATGGCACTAAAAGATACCGGGTTCGGTGAGCTTATCCCAGAAGCTGACGCCATTATATTTGATGAGGCCCATCAAATACCCGACATTGCCGCAGACTACTTTGGTGAATCGCTTTCTACCCGTCAAATTCAAGATTTAGCCAAAGACATAACCCTCATTTTTAGAACGGTTTTAAAAGACGCAGCACAATTAGACAAGGCAGCAGATAAATGCCGCATGATTGCTGCCGATTTACGCTTGTTGTTCCCCGATACTACCCAACGAGGAAACTGGGCTGAAGCCTTAATGCGTGACGATGTGCGCTTAGAAGTAGGTAAACTAGCAGAGGCGCTAGGGGTACTGCATGAAGTGTGTAAATTGCACATTGGTCGAGATAAAGATTTAGACAATCTGTACGAAAGAATTGTGTCGGTGAGGGAACAACTCGACTCGTTAAGCGATGAGAAGCAAGAAAATGTGAGCTTGTGGTATGAAACTACCACTCGCCATTTAATTATGCATTTAACGCCGTTATCGATTGCTGCTAAGTTCCGCCGTTTTGTAGCATCGCCTCCTCGCGGGTGGGTATTCACCTCAGCAACCTTAATGGTTAACGGTGGCTTTGAACATTTTCAGCGCCGTATGGGATTAGAAGACTCAAGAACGCTAGGCTTAGATAGCCCCTTTAATTATCCCGAACAAGCCATGTTATGTGTACCTCGATATCTGCCTGAGCCGAACAGTTTTTCTATGCGTGAGACCTTGCTGAATACGGCAAAAAGGTTGATTAAAGCCAGTAAAGGCCGATGTTTTTTGCTATTTACCAGCCACGCTATGCTTCGCGAAATTGCCGGTAAGCTAGAAGATGAAATCGATAACCCGTTATTAGTGCAGGGCACAACGACTAAACAGGCGCTATTAGATGCGTACTTGGCTGACGAAAAAGCGGTATTAATGGGCACGGGCGCTTTTTGGGAAGGGGTGGATGTGCGCGGGAATGACTTGGTGTGCGTTATGATAGATAAACTGCCATTCGCATCACCAGATGATCCGTTATTGCAAGCTCGAATGGACGATGTTAAAAAGCGCGGCGCAAACCCCTTTGGCGTTATTCAAATACCCCAAGCCGTCATTGCTTTAAAGCAAGGTGCAGGGCGCTTAATTCGCGACCCTACCGATAAAGGAGTATTGGTTATTTGCGATAATCGTTTAGTGACCAAACCCTATGCGAAAACCTTTATAGGTAGCTTGCCGAATATGCGCAGAACCCGCAGTTTAGACGAAGTAGAGTCTTTCCTTGCAAAAATTGATGAAGAGTAAAGAATGAAAATTTTAGCCATAGACACGGCAACAGAGGCCTGTTCAGTAGCACTTAATACAGGCAACGATATTGTATCTCGTTTTGAAATTTGCCCACAGCAACATAGTCAGCGTTTACTGCCTATGTTGGATGAAGTGTTAAAAGACGCAGGGCTTGTACTGGCCGATTTAGATTTACTGGCATTTGGTCGAGGCCCTGGCAGCTTTACCGGCGTGCGCATTGCCACTGGTATGATTCAAGGTTTAGCCCTTGGCAGTGGCTTAAAGGTAGCTGGCGTAAGCACCCTTGGGGCCATGGCTCAGCAAGCGCTAACAGCTAAGCAGACGGAAACTAAGCATACCGAAACTAGGCAAGCTTCATGGGTAGTGTGTGCTACCGATGCTCGCATGGGTGAAGTTTATTTTGCCATCTATAAATCTGAAAATGGCTTATTGAAAGAGGTGGTTGCAGAGCAAGTGTGCCCTCCAGAAGTCGCAGTAGAACATATCAATGACACAATAGCGGCCAGTCAAGATGAGGTTGTGGGTGAATTTGAGCCTGTTGGTACAGGCTGGCAAGCTTATCCGGCGCTTGAAGCATTGCTGTTAGAAGGCCGTGAGGTGTCTATTCAATTTCCTGACGCGGTTTACATGTTGCCTCTTGCTGAGCAACGGGCGCAAGAAGGCGATGTACAAATTGCTAGTGATGTAAAACCTGTTTATCTACGTGACAAAGTGACGTGGAAAAAGTTACCGGGCCGCGAATAAGATATAAACCTCAGGCCTGAACACCTTTTTTAAGCGCTTTTTTAGCGCCTGCTGCGCCATTAACTGCAGAATGTAGTGTGACATGTAAATCAAGATTTAGAGCGAGGCTCTCGAGTGAGTAGGTAAGCGTTACAGTATCTGGGCGCGATTCTTGCAATGTTCTTGGAATATATTCTTTTACATAGAATGCAATGTAGCACCTTGTATCGTTAAGGAGATGGCGCTTACAACATAAACATTCGTTGTAGTCATCTCATTACGTATTTACCTATTTGGTTTCATTTAAAAGACTGACACGTTTTTGGTATGCATATAACTAACAATTTTTCGATACCTTCATCGCATCAATCAGAGCCCTCACAAGGGCGCGTTGCTAAAGTTAATAAAGATGCACAACAGCAAGGCAGCAATGAAGGTAAGCAGCAGAATAACCCTATTGTGGTGTCGCCCGATGCACAGGGTACCGACAATGCGCAGGCTTATCAGCGTTTCGTACGAGAAGACAGTGCGGGCTATTCTCAGCAGGCCATTGCCTCGTATACCAGTTTCGAAAAACAGCAAGAACGTGAGTCGGTACAAAGTATGTTTGGTGTAGATATTTACGCCTAACGTTTAGCAAAGTGCCGTTGTTATTAGCCTCTTCTTCAATCTATTGGACTTAACATCCAACCTCGTAATGTTTCATACGCAAATAAACTAAACTTTTTACCTCAACCTTCGTTTAAATATCAATAACCTTAAAAATCAATGTTCTTTATGGTATTTGTTGCATAATAATGCTAACTTTTTGATGTATAAACTGGTTGGATATCAACGTTTGTCGGGGGCGTATTACCACTGATTGCGGCTTAGCAGTTTTACACAGTCACTCAGCGCAATAGGGTTCGAATCAGTACTATTTGTAGTACTATATATTTACTCGGTGCTAAGTTATAAGTGCTTAAGCAGCCAAAGGAGGCTTCATGCTGGTTAGAATTTTAGTCATAGTAAGTGTGGTACTTTTCGCAGGATGTGCAATTGTTCCAGAAAGTGTTGAGGTACCTGAAGGTACTGAACTTGTATCTTATACAAAGGCAGTGACGTCAGGCGCTAACGCTCAAGGTAAAACGGCCCGTTGGGGTGGTATTATTATGGGTGTTGAGAATAAGCCGAACAAAACATTTATCGAGCTTGTGCACTTTCCTCTAAATAACTACGGCAAGCCAAACAGCAACGGCGAGACGGTAGGGCGTTTTAAAGTACAAATAGACGGTTTTGTTGATCCTATCATCTTTGAAGAAGGTCGCTCAGCAACCTTCGTTGGTAAACTTGTACCGCCTACCGCAGGTATGGTGGGTGAACAGCCTTATATGTACCCTACAATTCTTGCTGATGATTATCATATGTGGCGTAAGCAAGATGTTTACGACGTTAATATGTACTATTTCGACTACGCTACCGGTTGGTATTCCCCTTTTATGCGTCATAGACCATGGGGTTATTCACGATTTGGCAGAATGCGAGTTACTCGATACGACAACTCTCCATCAAGACCAAGAGAGCAGAAAAAGACAAACAGAGTTATTACTGTTTCGCCCTCAAATGACAAAGGCTTGAACGATAGAAAGAACAAGCAGTAAGAGTGGTTAGGATGAAAATTTTCGTAAAGATAATCGTATTTGGTTAAAAATATGTATTTACTGGGGAGGCAAAATTTTGCCTCCCCATTTTTTTATCTGGCAATATTATGCTGCCTGTCGGCAAGATATTGCCGCACATATTGTGTGAGGGAATAGCATGATAGAAACAGAATTTATGGCTGGGCATCTACATTTAGCCGCTTTAGAGAACCAAGGTGCAGGAACTGTTGTCATAGGTTTGCACGGGTATTTAGATAATGCAGAAAGTTTGCGATTGCTTTCGCCTTATCTGCAATCTCATCGCTTTGTTGCTCTAGATCTTGCGGGGCATGGTCGCTCTTCTCATCGTCCGATAGGTATGCACTATAACCAAGCTGACTATTTGCAAGATTTACATGCTCTGATTGAAGAGCAAGAGTGGGATCAGGTTATTTTGCTTGGGCATTCTATGGGGGGAATTCTGGCGTCGTTGTATGCAGGTTTATTTCCTGAGAAAGTGAAGGGAGTAATAAGTATAGATGCTTGCGGCCCTTTAACGTTAGAAGCCAATACTAGCCAAGAACAAATGCGAGATGCCATACTCAGTAGGAAGAAAAAACAGCGTAATAAATTAACCTTAGTTAATTTAGAAGATGCCGTGAAAGCACGCTGCAAGATATCTGATATTCCTGAAGAGCATGCTCGTGCCATTTTAGAAAGGAATCTTACGCAAGATGCGGGAGGCCATAGTTTTTGGTCGAGTGATCCGCGCCTTCGCACAAAATCTGTACTTCGCTTAACCGAAGATCAAGCAGAAAACATTATGAATGCGATAGTCTGTCCTATACTTTTTATAGGTGCCACAAATAGCTTCAAAACTTTGGGCAGTGTATATGACAAAAGACAGTCGTGGTTTAAAAATGCTCACTTTGAGCAATTAAACGGCGGTCATCATATTCACATGGAAAAAACTGACGAAGTTGGCATGTTAATACGTCAGTTTGTTGAGCAAATGTAAACTGTATAGTTTATTTTTTTTTACACTTCCTATACTATTCGCAAGTTATTAGACCAGTTGCCCAAACGTATGTGAGACAGCACCTGCGTTTGTGTTAAAAATAAGTGAAGGAGGTTTTGGTGGAAAAAACCTGGCTCAAGTATTATGACCCTCGTGTATCTGCAGAAATTGATGCAGATCGTTACGCATCCGTTGTCGATATATTCGAACAATCAGTAAAAAAATTCAAAGACAAAGTTGCGTTTATCAACATGGGTCAATCGATGACCTTTGGCGAACTCGATAAATTATCTGCGCAATATGCTGCCTACTTACAAAGTAGTGGCTTAAAGCGCGGCGACGCTGTAGCGATTATGATGCCGAACTTACTACAGTATCCTGTAGCCATGTTTGGTGTGCTTCGTGCTGGTATGGTTGTGGTTAATGTTAACCCTCTGTATACCGCAAGAGAATTGAAGCATCAGTTAAATGATGCCAATGCTAAAGCAATCGTTATTGTTGAAAACTTCGCATGTACCCTAGAAGAGGTTATTAGTGAAACTAACCTTCAAGAAGTGTTCCTTACTTCTTTAGGCGATATGTTGCCTGCACCTAAGCGTTGGGTGGTAAATGCGGTAGTTAAGTATGTGAAGAAAATGGTACCTGCATTTACTTTGCCTGAAACCACATCATTCACAAGTGCGATAAAAAAAGGCCAATCGTTAACGTACACTCGCCCAGATTTAACCAACGACGAACTTGCATTCTTGCAGTACACCGGTGGAACCACGGGTGTGTCTAAAGGCGCCATGCTAACTCACCGCAATATGATTGCGAATTTAGAGCAGGTATCGGGTATTTTAGAAACCGTAATAGAAGAAGGTGAAGACTTTGTTGTGACAGCGTTACCGCTTTATCACATCTTTGCTTTACTCGCGAACTGCTTGATGTTTCTTAAGTACGGATGTAAAAACCTGCTAATTACTAACCCGCGTGACATGCCTGGGTTTGTTAGTGAGTTAAGCAAATATCCTTTCACCATTCTTCCTGGTGTGAATACCTTGTTTAACGGCTTGTTAAATACACCTGGATTCGACGAACTTGACTTTAGTAACTTCAAGTTTGGTTTAGGTGGCGGTATGGCGGTTCAACGTCCAGTCGCAGAAAAGTGGGAAAAGATTACTAAAACAGTGCTTCTAGAAGGCTATGGCCTTACAGAATGTTCACCTGTTGTAACGGTTAACCCACCGCAGATTGAAGCGTATAAAGGTGCCATTGGGATGCCAGTGCCTTCAACCGACATCAAATTACTTGATGATGACGGTAATGAAGTTGCAAAGGGCGACCCAGGCGAACTTTGGGTGAAAGGCCCTCAAGTGATGAAAGGGTACTTAAACCGTCCAGAAGCCACTGACGAAATTTTAAAAGACGGTTGGCTTGCCACGGGTGATATCGCCACGATAGACGATGAAGGTTATCTCTATATTGTTGACCGTAAAAAGGATATGATCCTCGTCTCTGGATTCAATGTGTTTCCAAATGAAATTGAAGAAGTTGCCGCTATGCATGACAACATAGTTGAATCGGCAGCGGTTGGTGTGCCAAACGAAGCGAGTGGCGAAGTGGTGAAGTTGTTTGTTGTTCGCAACAACGACTCGCTAACTGCTGAAGCGGTTATTGCACACTGTAGAGAACACTTAACGGGCTATAAAGTGCCTAAGCAGGTTGTCTTCAAAGAAGATCTTCCTAAAACCAATGTAGGTAAAATTCTACGTCGGGAACTACGAGATTAATTCGGTTAGCTGAATTAGGAAACATGTAGAGCCGGCGTAAGCCGGCTTTTTATTATTATGCAATATGAATTAGTAACAACTTTCGAACACCTTAATAGCGTCTGTCACCTAGCTCAGCAACAAAACGCAGTGGCGCTGGACACAGAATTTGTTCGTACCAGAACACTGTCACCACAACTTGGCCTTATCCAGTTGTATGATGGACATCAATTAGTGCTAATCGATCCGCTTGCGATTGATGACCTTTCACCATTTATTGCCTTAATGGAAAACACGAGTGTGGTTAAAGTACTGCACTCATGCTCCGAAGATTTAGAAACTTTCTTAACTGCGTTTAATACCGTACCAACGCCAGTATTCGACAGTCAATTTGCCGCCAGTGTTCTAGGCTTAGGCGCCTCGCTAGGTTATGCAAAGCTGGTGGAATTGTTGTGTGATGTTAGCTTAGATAAAGGCGAGTCTCGTACCGATTGGATAGCGCGCCCTTTACGGGAAGCGCAACTTAGTTATGCTGCAAACGACGTGTTGTATTTACTGCCTTGCTATGAGCATTTAGTTGAAAAAATAAATGAAGCAGGGAAGTTAGACTGGGTTTACCAAGAGATAGCTCAGTTAGCCGATAAAAAGCGCAGTCAAGTTCCGGAGGATTTCGCTTATTTACACATCAAAAATAGTTGGCGTCTATCTAGCGAGCAATTAACGGTGTTGCAAGCCCTCGCAGCATGGAGGCTAGCCACTGCACGTAAAAAAGATATAGCGTTGAATTTTGTATTTAAAGAAATTCACCTTTATGAAGCAGCGAGAGTAATGCCTGCA
Organism: Alteromonas sp. 1_MG-2023; assembly: GCF_030547075.1. Classification (GTDB taxonomy): domain Bacteria; phylum Pseudomonadota; class Gammaproteobacteria; order Enterobacterales; family Alteromonadaceae; genus Alteromonas. The sequence continues at coordinate 44,715 of NZ_JAUOQH010000018.1, forward strand.
AGCAAATCTGCGTTGAGCCAAATGGACGGTGTAAATCCGCAATCGGTAAGGCGTTATGGTGAGACCATTGTGACATTAGTTAGCGAAGCAAGAGACAAATTTGCCGCTACGCCTGAATCCCTTAGACTGCCAAAGGTAAGTCGTCTCATTGATGTGGCGAGCTACAAGAAAACATTGGCGTCTCTAAAAGCGCTGAGTGATAAAATTGCTAGCGATAACAATGTAACGCCTGAAGTGATCGCATCTAAAAAACAATTAAACCAAGTATTAAAATGGTATTGGTTTGATTGTGATGAAACCCGCGTGCAAGGCCTTAAGCCAGATGTATTATCGGGTTGGCGAGCTCCACTATTTGAACCCCATTTAGAACAGCTATTAGGTGCAAAACCTAATCGCTAACGTTAAAGAGTTTACGAAATGACGTTGTGCGCAATTTATAAATCACGGAAACACCTAGGTATGTATTTATATGTACCTAACAAAGACAATTTTGATGATGTGCCTGAAATTCTGAAAGACAAGTTTGGCAAGCCAGAGCTAGTTACAGTTTTATCATTAGATAAACACGAAAAACTCGCTGGGGTTGATAAGCAGAAGCTTGTCGCTGAACTTGAAGATAAAGGTTTTTATCTTCAAATGCCGCCTAAAGAAGATGATTTACTGATGACTCATCGTAAATCTTTAGGCTTGCAAGCCAACCCTGACAAAAAGTTTTAATAATGGTTATTAGGTTAGCAGCAGCGCTACTCATGGTAGCGGGCTTGATGGCAAGTGTTTCACCTGCCCAAGCGGAAGAAAAAACAGCGCAAGGCTTTGCCGATTATGTTGTTCAATTAAAAGCCGAAGCACAGCAGAAAGGGTTTACTGAAGCACTACTTAATGACGCCTTCAGCGATATTAGCTTTCGGCCTACCGTTATTAAATCAGATAAGAACCAACCCGAAAAAAAAATTACGCTCGATAGCTATTTGGCTAGCCGTGTGCCTGACTGGAAAGTGCAGCAAGCGGTTGAAATGTACAATAAGCATAGGCCATTGCTTGAAGAAATAGGCCAGAAGTTTAAAGTTCAGCCCCGCTTTATCATTGCACTATGGGGCAATGAATCTAATTTTGGGCGTATTCAAGGTAATTACAGTGTGTTGTCTGCTTTGGCCTCTCTTGCATACGAAGGCCGGCGGGAAAAACTGTTTAAAGATAATCTTTTTGCCGCGCTGACTATTCTTGATGAAGGCCATACCAGCGTTGATGCGTTAAAGGGGTCTTGGGCTGGTGCCATGGGGCAAAGCCAATTTATGCCAATCTCCTTTTTAAACTACGCGGTAGATTATGATGGTGATGGCAGAAAAGACATATGGCAAACCGAAGCCGATGTATTTGCTTCTATTGCAAATTATCTATCCTCAGAAGGGTGGGATAACAACGGCACCTGGGGGCGGCAGGTATCTTTAACTCAGCCTATAACAGAATTTGGTCTTTCAAAAAGCCTTTATAAGCCCTTAGCCTATTGGCAACAAGCAGGTGTCAGACGCTTCGACGGTAGCGATTTGCCTACCGCTGATATTCAAGCTTCTCTTATTATGCCTGATGGCAGCGAAGGGCGGGTTTATCTTGTCTATAATAACTTTCATACCTTAATGAAATGGAACCGCTCCAGTTATTTCGGCGTGTCTGTAGGTTACCTTTCAGAACGCATCAAGCGAGGGTACTAATATGTATCAACATCAAGAATATCAAGGTGGGCCAATTTCACTGCCAGTAGGTAAAGTGGCATGTATTGGACGTAACTACCTCGATCATATTGAAGAAATGAAATCCGTTGTATCAGAGTCACCCTTATTGTTTTTAAAGCCTAAAGCGGCTTTATGCGATATGACAACGCCACTTAGTATTCCTACCGACCAAGGTGAATGCCATAACGAGCTTGAAGTGGCTGTATTACTCAAACACCCCTTATGCAAAGCAACCGAAGATGACGTGTTGGCGGCTATTTGGGGAATAGGCGTAGGGTTAGATTTAACCCTACGTGATGTTCAGCGCAATCTTAAAGCCCAAGGCCAACCTTGGGAACGGGCGAAGTCCTTTGATTTAAGCTGCCCAGTGTCAGGGTTTGTACCCATCGCTAGCTTCGACGATTTGCAAGATTTGCATTTCACCTTAGAGATAAATGGTGAAGTTCGTCAGTCTGGGCATACCGCGATGATGCTACATAAGATAGTGCCGTTAATAGCGCATATGTCTCAAACCTTTACCCTAGATGCGGGTGATGTGGTGCTAACGGGAACACCTAAAGGGGTAGGGCCGTTACTTGCGGGTGACACTATTAAAGCCACCTTGCATGATAAAATTACTATTAATACAAAGGTTTTTCGCTAATGACTGCTCCTTTTTGGGAAACCAAAACCCTTGAAGAAATGACCCAAAAGGAATGGGAGTCATTATGCGATGGTTGTGCAAAGTGTTGCTTACATAAGTTTATCGATGATGAAGACGAAGAAGCGCAAGCGCCTACGGATTACATTGATGCGAATGAACAAATTCATTACACCAATATTGTCTGTTCGCTGCTTAATACGAAAAAATGTGAATGTACCCAGTATGCAAAACGAACAGAGCTTGTGCCAGATTGCGTTCAGTTAACTAAAGCTAATCTAAAAGATATCTTCTTTATGCCAACCAGTTGCGCTTACCGCCGGTTACATGAGGGGCGAGGGTTACCGTCTTGGCATCCACTGCTAAATAAAGGTAAGAAGCACCTAATGCATAAAAATGGCATGTCTGTGCGCAACAAAACAGTATTTGAAACCGATGTGGATTTAGATGCTTTTGAAGACTATATCGCGATTTGGCCGCTAGAAGATTTAGATTAAGCCGTAATGCTGTAAAGCAGGGCATCGCGCCCGAAAATACGCTTGCGGCATAGCCCTTCTTTCTCGGCGCCAATTCGCTCTGCTACACGTAAACTCGCTTTGTTATTAGGCTCAATTAAACACTCTAGTCGATGTAAATTCATTTGGGTAAACGCGAGTTTTTTTAACGACTCACAAATGGCTGTGGCTAGGCCTCTTCCGCAAGAATCTGGGCGAAGCCAGTATCCTAAGTTCGCCGTTAAATGGGTATGGTGTATATAGTTGATTATGCCCATACCTAAACAGCGCTCTTCGTGCATCAACAAGTAGGTTAACCCATAGCCTGACTCTCGCGCCGCTTCCATTGATTGGATGCATTGCTTCGCTAACGCCGGGGTTACAGGGCACAGTGTGGCACCCAGCCAAGGTTTAACATGATGAATAGATTGCTGAGAAGCCTCACATAAGGCTTCAACATGCTTAGGGGCTATGCGCTGAATCGCCACTGGCCCCTGTTCTGTATGGATAGGAGGGAGCCTAGACGGTAAAATAGAGAGGTCTATCAAAAGGGTTTCTTATCTAGCAATCTACATGCAAATACTATTGCGAACACGACAAAATAGGCAGCAAAGATAATTTGCATCCATTGTGCCATTCCCATAGAAAGAAACTGCCAACTATCAGCTAAGCAATCACCTTCAGCGGCAAATATAGCTGGAAGCCAATCATGAAGCTGAAGCCAAGAAGGGAAGTTCGGTACTATTTCACAGCTAGCGAAAAAGGGGTTAGGTGCATTGATAATACCAAGATGTTCTTTGGCAATTAAAAAGCCCCAGCCAGCAGATACTGCCCAGCCCGCGAACCCAGCCATGCGAGTCAGACCATTGTTTTTAATTAAAACAAACAGCGCTGATAACACAATGCCGTACATGGCCGTACGTTGATAAATACACATGATGCAGGGTTTCAAACCCATACCATATTGAAAATATAGTGCGGCTAATTCTAGCCCCAATGATGTGGCAAAAAGCACAAGCCATGAAGACTTGTGCTCTGCCCAGCGACTAATGCGATGTACTACTGAACGCATGTCTAATTCCTAGTGAGAAACAGCACCGCTAACAGCTTCTGTCGCGGTATGATGTTCGATTAAATGCATGTCGTACAACCATTGGGTTGCATCGGCTAAACCCACATAAGTTGCCACTAAGCCCACAATAGTTAGCACTATGGTGTACGGCAATGCCATCATCACCATGCGGCCGTAAGACAAGCGCAGCAGAGGTGCAATAGCAGACGTTAACATGAACAAGAATGCCGCTTGACCATTAGGTGTAGCAACGCTTGGTAGGTTAGTTCCGGTGTTAATAGCAACCGCTAGCATATCGTATTGATCGCGGGTAATTTGGCCAGCTTGCAGGGCAGCAGTCACTTCTGTGATGTACACAGAGCCTACAAATACGTTATCACTCACCATCGATAACACACCATTGGCGAGGTAGAACATCACCATTTGAGTTTCGCCTTCAAAGCTTAATACCCAATGAATTACCGGTTGGAATAAGCCTTGGTCGATAATAACGGCCACAATACCAAAGAATATACAAAGCAAAGCAGTAAATGGCAGGGCTTCTTCAAAAGCTTTACCTAACGCATGCTCTTCAATAATGCCGCTCATAGAGGTTGCTAATACAATAACTGAAAGGCCGATTAGGCCCACTGATGCCATGTGCGTCGCTAGGCCAACAACCAACCAAACACCGATAAGCGCTTGAACCACTAACTTAGCCTTTTCACGCTTGCTGCGGCTTTTGTCCATATGTTCGCTGTAATCAGTAAGAATTTTTCTCACTGAATTAGGTAGTTTGGCACCGTATGTAAACCAACCTGTTTTTTCCAAAACGATAGTGGTTAATAAACCAAAAACGAAAACAGGTAAGCTAACAGGCGCCATGCGGATAAAGAACTCGACAAAATCCCAACCTGCTTTATCAGCAATGATAAGGTTTTGTGGTTCGCCTACCATGGTCATCACGCCGCCCAATGCGGTACCTACCGCTGAGTGCATCATTAGATTACGTAGGAAGGCGCGAAAGTCTTCTAGGTCATTACTGCCTAATGAATCAACACCGTCATCACTGGTGTGATCGTGGTCTGAGTGGAATTCTTTTCCCGAAGCCACTTTATGGTAGATAGAGTAGAAGCCCAAACCAACACTGATAATTACCGCTACTACGGTTAGTGCATCAAGGAATGCAGACAAAAATGCCGACGCAAAGATAAACGACAGTGACAAGACCATTTTGTTCTTAACCCCAATCACTAACTTGGTGAATAAAAACATAAGTAGGTCTTTCATAAAGTAGATACCGGCTACCATAAAGACCAGAAGTAAAAGCACTTCAAGGTTAACCTCGATTTCGTGCATCATGTGGCCAGGCGTTGTCATACCAATAAACATGGCCTCAATTAATAACAGACCACCAGGCTGTAGGGGATAGCATTTTAACGCCATTGCTAGGGTAAAAATAAATTGGATCACTAATGTCCAACCCGCAATGTAAGGGTCAACCATAAACAATACTGGGTTTATAATGAGAAAGGCGATAATGGTTTGCTTATACCAGTTTGGCGCGTGTCCCAGGAAGTTACTATAGACCGCCGAGATCATTGAGGTTTGCATGAGTTCCTATTCCTTTTACAACAAAGTCGCTAACGTTGCGTCTTTACGTTTTGTATTTCTGGTTATTGCAAACATAAACTGGCGCATATCGAGGGCAAGTGATTGCAAGTTATCGATAATCGGGCAGTTTTGCTGCTTTCATTATAGTCCGAAATTAAGCGTACATGATATTACAACCTTGAGAAAGCAATTCACAGACCCCATAAAAGGAAAGTTAGCGGATTTATCTTTCGAAGGTGAATATTCAAGCTAACAATGTAGTTTATTGCGGTGAGTAAGTCTGCTTTTGAGAAATAAAAAATCTCTAACTGATAAGTTTTGAAGGTATTTTAATAAAATGTTAACAAATGTCGTTAGCAGGGGATATTTCATTGTGATAATAAAAGCGCATCTGGTACAATCAGTCGCAAAATAACAATAACGTGCAGGCGATTAGTTATGATTTATAAGGCGCAGAGTCCCGCTGGATTTGCCGAAGAATATATTGTTGAATCGATTTGGAGTGGACGCTTCCCGCCGGGTACAATTTTGCCTGCCGAAAGAGAGCTTTCAGAACTTATTGGTGTAACACGCACAACCTTGCGTGAAGTATTACAACGCTTAGCGCGCGATGGCTGGCTAACCATTCAGCATGGCAAACCTACAAAAGTGAATAACTTTTGGGAAAGCTGTGGCTTGAATATTTTAGAAACGCTAGCGCGTCTCGATCAAGAAGGTATTCCTGAGTTAGTTGACAACCTTTTAGCTGCACGCACAAATTTAAGTGCCGTGTTCATTCGAGGTGCAATTCGTAACAACCCTAAGGAATCCGCTGAGATTATTGCACGTTATAAAGACGTGGAAGAAGACGGCGCGGCATTTGCCCAGTTCGATTATCAAATGACCCACGATTTAGCATTAGCATCAAACAACAATGTGTTTGTGTTGATGATGAATGGCTTTAGAGGCATGTACTCTCGCATTGGTGGTTTTTATTTCGACCATCAACAAGCGCGAGACATAGCAAAAGCCTATTACGCTAAGTTACTTGATGCGGCTGAAAACGAAAGACACGATAAAGTACCTGTAGTGGTAAGAGACTATGGTATTGAAAGTGGTAAAGTTTGGCAGCAAGTACGCGACAGTATGCCTAAAGATATTGTCGATTAGTGCAATTTGAAAGGAGAAAAGCTCCTTTCCTTATACTGATTAAAAATAGCAGTTAAAAAAGCACTTAAAAGCGCTTAGTCGCTTCAGATTAGTTTCTATTAAAACGTCCTTCTCAGGACGTTTTTTTATTTGCGTACACACCTTGTAACTATTTGCGGTTAAATAAGATGTAAAGCGTGCTTTTTATGGCTATAAAAATTCCGAAATTTACCTATACTTTAGGATTGAATTTAGCCTATTTCACATTCCTAAAAGGACGTACCATGAAGTCACTATGGATAGCATCGTGTATAACATTGACAGCGAGTCTAACGCTTGGGGCATGCACCAACAGCAATACAAGCTCGGAATCGTCCTCACAAACTCAATTAGAAAAACAGCAAGGCGTTAAATTGATTACTGATATTCCCGCACCAGTTGCTAAAAAAATTCCTCACGACCTCACTGCCCATGGCGTGGTTAGAAACGACGACTATTATTGGATGCGCGATGATAGCCGTGAAGACGAGAAGGTGTTGGCACATTTAGAAAAAGAAAATGCCTTTTTAGAATCTGTTATGGCGCCGCTTAAAGGTAAAAGAGAAGCCTTGTACGAAGAGCTAGTGGCTAGAATAGAGAAAGATGATACTACCGTTCCATATTTGAAAAACGATTTTTGGTATTTCACCGAGTATTCAGGGGAAAATGAATATCCTATCTATATGCGTAAAGCGTCATTAGATGCAGAAGATCAGGTATTACTAAACATGAATGTGATGGCCGAAGGTCATGACTATTATGATATTGGTGATTATTCGGTTAGTGCAGATAATAGCTTGCTTGCTTATTCAGAAGACACCTTGAGCCGCCGCGTTTATTCTATTTTCGTTAAGAATTTGAAAACCGGTGAGTTGCTAAGCGATACGCTTAACGATACATCAGGTGAAGTAGAATGGGCGAACGACAATAAACACCTTTTCTATGTGAAAAAAGACTTACAAACTTTACTCGGCTTTCAAGTTTACCGTCATGTGTTGGGCACGCCTCAAGAAGACGACACCTTAGTATTCGAAGAAACCGACCCTACGTTTTATACCTACATTAGCAAAAGTAAAGATGATGACATGATATACATTCATCATAGTCACACGGATAAAAGTGCCGTAACGCTAATAGATGCTAATAAGCCCACTAAGGCACCCGTTTCATTTTTGCCGCTTCGTGAAAATGAAGAGTACAGCATTGAAAAATCCGGCGACAGTTACTTTGTGCTAACCAACAATGCAGCTACAAATTTCCGCGTAATGAAAGCGCCGGCAAATGCTACTGATGACATGTCGAAGTGGGAAGAAGTGATCCCTCATAATCCTGATGTGTTCATTCAAGATATTGAAGTGTTAGGTGACTTCTTAGTAGTGAAAGAGAAAGAAGAGGGCGTTTTACGTTTAGTTGCGCATAACTTGGTAACTGATAAATCGGCGGTTATTCCAACCGACGACCCTATTTATGGCGCTTACTTTACCAGTAATACTCAGCAAGATACTAACACCTTGCGTATCTACTACAGTTCACTTACGACACCCGCGACTATCATGGATATAGAGCTTAATACGTTCGACAAGAAAGTATTAAAGCAAACCAAAGTGTCAGATACCTTCTCTTCTGATGCCTATACCTCTGAACGCGTTATGATAAAAGCTGAAGACGGTACGGATATTCCCGTGTCACTGGTTTATCGCAATGACATGTTTACCAAAAATGGTACCAACCCACTTTATCAATACGCTTATGGCTCTTACGGTGCCACCATTGAACCTACATTCAGAAGTAGTTGGTTATCTTTGATAGACAGAGGTTTTGTGGTTGCCATTGCGCATATTCGCGGTGGACAAATGCTAGGTCGCCAGTGGTATGAAGACGGTAAGATGCACAGTAAAATTAATACGTTCACTGATTTTATTGACGTTTCGAAAGGCCTAATTGAAAAGCAATATGCTGACCCTGATCGTGTGTTCGCTATGGGCGGTAGCGCGGGTGGATTGTTGATGGGCGCAATCGCAAATATGGCTCCTGAGCTTTACTTGGGTATTTCTGCCCATGTGCCATTTGTTGATGTTGTTACTACCATGAGTGACGATACTATTCCGCTAACGACAGGGGAATATACCGAATGGGGCAACCCTGCAAACAAAGATGAATTCGATTATATTTTATCGTATTCACCTTATGACCAGGTTAGCGCCCAAGATTACCCACACATGTTGGTAACTACAGGGCTTCACGACTCTCAGGTGCAATACTTTGAACCTATGAAATGGGTCGCAAAACTGCGTGAATATAAAACGAATGATAATTTGTTGTTGTTTCAAACGGATATGGAAGCAGGCCATGGTGGAGCATCTGGTCGGTTCAAACGTTTTGAGTCGACAGCGCTAGAATATGCATTCGTGTTTTACCTGGCAGGTATAGAAATCTAGCTCTCGAGATTTGAGCTAGCAACACTATGTTTTACTGACATAACGAACAGGTAAGTGCTTCGGCGTTTGCCTGTTTTTTTACATTTGGCATTCGTTTACCTTAAAGGAAATATGCTATGAACAGTAATCCCGTTGGTTGGTTTGAAATTTATGTTGAAGACATGCCCCGCGCGCAGGCCTTTTACGAAAGTGTGCTTAAGGTCACTCTAGAGAATTTAGAAGATCCCTCCGCTGATAAATCCCAGTCTGCTTTTAGTATGCAGGCCTTTCCTTCGGATATGAGCCATTATGGTGCCAGTGGCGCATTAGTGCATATGGAAGGCGCCCCTGTGGGTAAAAATAGCACCTTGGTTTATTTTTCTTGTGATGACTGTGCTGTAGAGGCGGGAAGAGTAACTGCCGCAGGCGGTGTGCTAGAGCGAGAAAAAATGGCCATTGGTGAATATGGTTTTATTGCGCTAGCCACTGATACAGAGGGGAATATGATTGGGTTCCACTCCCAGCAATAGTAATGGTTCGGTTTAATTCTTTTTTATTAGTATGCGGTTTCTAATTGTACTTTGTATAGTGATTAGGTAATCGAATATTCACAGGAGCTGACGATGACAACTACTGATACCATTAAAGGTAAAATTAACGAAGCAGAAGACATGGCTCGCAAAATTTGGCTAGCAGGGCTTGGTGCATACGGAAAAAGCGTAGAAGAAGCACAAGGTCGCTATGAAAAGCTAAGTGAAGACGCAAGCAAAATGTTTGATGACTTGGTAGATAAGGGTGAAACCTTAGAAGACGATGCACGCAGCAAGTTTAAGTCTACGACCAATGATGTTGAAAACCGTGTTGCAGATGTACGCAAAAAATTAGGTTTAGATACTGATCCTGCCGATCATCGCATTGAAGAGCTTTCAGCAAAAATTGATGCTTTGACGGAAGCGGTTGCTAAATTAGCAGCCAATAAATAGCACACCATACGCTTTAAGTGGTGTTATTTAGCAAGGTAGTAAGGTATTAGCGCTTTACTAGCAGTTGTATAGGCGCTTGTGTAAGCAGTTATATAAGTGCTTAAGCCAGCACTGTCATTAGCACAATTGCTACCTTGTCCTATTCGTTTTCGACGTGGGAGATCACATGCCTAATAATCACAAATCATCACCTTTGTTTGGTTGGCTTGCGGCGGGCTCTGATTTAATCTCAGCCCAATTAGAAAGTACCGCTACAACGGTAAGTAAAAAAATTGATGATACGCAAATCTCAATTGAAGCTATGCAGCGCAAAGGGGGGGAAGTAGAAGGTGAGTTAAAACGTCGATTCAATCCAGTAAACTTAGTGGATAGTGCACAGCAGTTGGTGATGTCTACGCCACTGTTTAGCTTACTCTCTGGTGGTAAAGCGCGGGTTGAGCGGGAACATCAAATAGAACTACTTTCCGCGAAAGTGGATTTGTTAGTAGAACAAGTGGCGTTACTTGCTGCAAAAAGGGCAGCTGAAAAAGCAGAAGTAGCAACTGCATCGCAAAAAGCGCCGACGAAGACCATTACAAAAGCAGCGCCTAAAGCATCGACTAAGACGGCCCCTAAGACGGCGCCAAAATCTAGGGCAAAGCCAGCAGTTAAAACAACAGCCAAGCCAGCGGCTACTAGCACGGCGAAGAGTGCTAACACCGCGAAGAGTACTAGCAAAAGCACCACAACGAACACGGCCAAAGCCACTTCAACGGCGACTAAATCTAGCGACACCGCCAGTAAAACAGCTGCTACGAAAAAGGCAGCTTCTGCGGCTAATACAACGACAAAAGCGGCGGCGAACACTGCAACAAATAAAGCGAAAGCGGCTACACCAAAACCAAGCACCAAAACAACTGCTTCGACATCAGCAGCCTCAAAGTCACCAGCATCGACAGCGAACAAAGCTGACGCTAAACCAGCAGCGCCTTCGGCCAACAACACGTCAAAAACAACGAATGGTAGCAAAGCCGATAGCGACGCCTAACAGGCATCTTGTTGGCGCCTAATTGCTTTTGCTCCATAAACTTTGGTGCTTTTTAAAGCCGAAGTAATCGTGAGGCTCCCAGAAGCTTGGTATTAGCTCGTCTATCGCATCTGGGGTAAAGTTATTTGAAAGTTGGCTCATAATTTCCCTCAAGCGGGCTGGGTCAACGTTCATTAGCTTCTTTCTGCTGGCAGGAAAGTAAAGGTTACGACCTTTCTCAATCACTTCTATTTGCCCACTGCTAATATGCTTTTGATTCCTAGTGGTTATCTTGCAAATTGGCTCAGCGGGTTTTGCGGGATTCAATCCGATTACTACCGCACATTCGTATTTATCTTTTGCTTGCCCATTTTCATTCAGGGGAATAAAGGTCACACCGAAACCTTGTGGAAAGTAACCAACAATACTAATAAAGTCTTCTGCTAGCTTATTATTCAACGCCCCTTTTTTGGACAGTTGCTCTATAAGCAAAAAGCCTTTAGGAAGGTTTTTTCTACTGTAATCAGATTTCGTTGAGAAAATAACTGACGCATAAATTTGTGGAATTTTAATAAGTTCACCCAAGCCAGTTTTAGACACAAATGCATCTTTAACGAGTTGGGTAACAAAATCTTGTGCGTCGTTATGGGTTTGTATAAATCGGTCACGCTCTTCTTTAACATTCCCTACATAAGCAGGAATGCCTAGACCTTCGGTAACGTATTTCATGGTGAAGTGATAGTTTAGCTTCAGCAGGTCCTTTCGCTGAGTTTCTTCCAGTAATCTGAATTCGTCTAACTTATTATTCTCACCGCGTAATATGGTTAACGCTGCTGGGCTTTGTAAGCCGATATCTTGAAGCAAAGCCGCAGTAATTAACGGGCGGCCTAATTCAATGCGCCATTTCTCTTTCCAATACCGATTGCCGCGCATGCGAGAAATCGCGTCGCGATATTTCGACAAATATTTGTGAGAGATGGTGTCGTGATCGAGCAACTTATCGGTAAGGCGTAATACTAATACCGCTTTATAAAGAGGCTTGAATCTCTGATGGATGCGAGCAAACTTACCCTCGGGCCCCTGGGTAAGTAGCATCAAGGTTCCAAGAAATTTGGCGCTTAACTTTTGCGTTTCTTGCCAACTGTCTCCCTCACACAATTTAATAAGTTTAACGCTTACTTCATCAATGCGAGCAAGCCGAGCGTAACGTTCGTCTTCGAGTTTTTGAGTAGAGTTTTTAATTTGCTTTTTAAGTTGTTCAACTAACACTTCTCGTTTAGATGAGGCTTCCGCTTTTTTAAGCTGGGTTTTCAGCTCCACCAAGTGGGCTTCTAACTCAGGCGTAAAGGTGTAAAAATTTTTGGCATCTTCATAAATTGAGCCATAGCCAGCCTCGTGAGGGTATACCATGTCTATCAATTGTTTTACGTGTTGAGTGTAGATGCTGTCTGGGCTTTGAATTTGTGCGCTCACCGATATCCTTTGTGTTTATCTTTGCCCCGAAGCCAGTCAGTATCTTGCATGGGGTGATTAAATTAAGCGCTATGCCCTAATTCAATCGCTTCTCTTTGTTTCAATTTGCCAAGATAATACCGCAAACTTTCACTGATTTTAGTATTTTTTTCAATAACATCGAGCTGCGGCCACGTCGCTTTTTCTCCGCTAACAATAAGTGCAGTAATACTTTCAAGACTAGGATTGGCAATAACTTGTGTCAAATTGCGAAGCTGCCTTTTAGGAAGGATGTTTATATTTCCCACGTATTGCTGGTCAATAATAGATTTCACTTTATGAATGGCAAGTTTAGCCCCTTTATTTTCAGTCATATTTTCAATCATATCGATGGCAAAAATACTATTACTTTTGAGCAGTTGACCTACATGACGGGTTGATAACCCCCATAATGACTGGGGGTTAATGCGAGTAGCAGAAATGAAAGGCACAGCTAAAGGATTAGTTTGACTTACAATACTGTGGTTCACGCCGTACAGCCTCGCAAGCCTTTCAAAAGGTAAATCGGCCATTAACGAGCCATCGGCGAAACGGCGATTAGGAATATAAGGAACGATATTTCCTGACTGCGTTTTTGCCCGAAGTTGAACTGGACTGAATACCACAGGAACCGCACACGACGCCCGAACGGCTTGTGTGATTATAGCATTGGGAGAGGTTTTCGCGTTTAGTAACCGAGAGTGTTGGTGAAGATCTGCTGGCGATACGGTAACCGTAATATGGCGACGAGTTTTTTTATAGGCTTCTTCGAATGTGGTTAAATCGAAAAGGCTGATCAATGCGTTTTCCAGCGCTGTGCTATCAAATAAGCTATTTTTGCCAAAGCCAGACCAGCTTCGCCATTTTTTAAACGTTTCATAGATATTTTCGGCGCTCAACGAGTCGAGTAATTCGTCATGAGTTCTGGTGCCAACAAGCGCTGCGATAATTGAGCCAGCACTGGCGCCAGACACTACTGAAGGCAACAATTCCCGCTCATTTAAAGACTTCACCACACCACAGTGAAAAAAACCTAATCCAGCGCCGCCAGATAACATAAGGCAACTACGACCGAATGCGTGGGCAGTTTCTTCGAAAAAGGACAGTTTTTCGTAAAAGTCTACGTCGTCTTCATTGGCTCGGTAAATTTGGTCGAGGGCTAACTTTACTTCGTCAATAAATTGCACAATAAGGTACTTAGTTCCTACCTTACATTTACTGCGCATTCTTGGGTTCGAAATATTGCCTAAATTACCGTGCAAACCTTCGTGAATAATTGACATCAGGGCATGCATATCGCCATTACCTCTGGCAATTTTTAACCGCTGCACCCGCTTGCGGATAAGAATGTAATCATAGTCATTCGATGCATCATCGGCTTTCCATTCCTCTGCGCCAGATATTTCATCGTGAGCTAAGCAGGCTTCTCGGTATGCTTGATAGCTGGAAGCATAGGCAATGTCTTGGTCTATTTTTTTTAAGCGTAAATCAAATAAAGCCATATTTTCTAGTCACGAGTGAGCATAAAAAAAGTGTACAAAGGAAATTTAGAAATCGCTACCTAACAAAAATTAACCGATTAAAAACGCAGTTTTTTTGATGTAATTGACTAAATGTTGCAATCCTTGGTGCATTTACCGATAAAACATTGACCAATTCGTAAGCACTCAGTAGCCTGAAAGAGAATAAAAATAATTCGAGCAAGATGTTCGCCATATGGAATGGAATTTAGAAACACTAAGTCTGCTGTCAATTCCGCTGATAAGCGCACTGGTTGGCTGGTTAACTAATTACCTTGCAGTAAAAATGATGTTTTATCCCATCGAATTTGTGGGGTTTAAACCTATCTTTGGTTGGCAGGGGTTAATTCCGGCAAAACGCAGGCAAATGGCGGAAATTGAAGTCGAGCTTGTTTTGGGTAAATTGCTTAGTGTTGAAGAGCTTGCACAGCGAATCGACCCAAGTGACTTAACCAAAGCGATTGAGCGGCGGCTTGGCCAGGTTACCCGCAAAGTCGTTAACGATGTTATGTCTGAATCTGCTCCGCAGCTATGGGCAGCACTTCCAGTGCAAGGTAAAAACCTTGTATATCAGCGAATTGAAAATGACATCCCTAATGTCGTGCATAAAATGGTAGATGACTTTCAGCACAATATTGCTGAAATCTTAGATATTAAAGAACTCGTTGTAGAGCAGTTAGTTAATTCTCCCACGTTAATTAACGAAATTTTCCTAACCGCAGGCAGTAAAGAGTTTCCCTTTATTGTGCGTTCCGGTTTTTACTTCGGTTTTCTATTCGGTTTGCCTACCATGTTTTTATGGCATTTTTTCCAGAACTGGTGGATTTTACCCCTCGGCGGGTTGTTAGTAGGCTACGCGACTAATTGGATTGCAATAAAGATTATCTTTGAGCCTAAACGGCCACGCAAGTTAGGACCTATTACAATACAAGGTATGTTTTTAAAGCGGCAAAAAGAAGTGTCTGAAGTGTATGCAGACATTATTGAACAGAAACTAATTACCCCTAAAAATATCACTCACGTGATTTTACATGGCTCGGGTTCAGCGCAACTTCTTGAACTCATCGAGCTTCATGTTAACGATGCTATTGAGCGTTATGTTGCCATTACCCAGCCTTATTTTGCGCTAGGTATAGGGTCGGAAAATTACCATCGAATGAAATCACTCGCGGTGAAACAGATTTTCGATAACTCAGATAAGTATTTGTTGTACGCCTATGACTACGCTAACGACGCCTTGCATGTAGGGCAAGATTTAAGCGAGCGTATGCAAGCGTTAAGTGCCGAAGAATTCGAAGGGGTGTTACGCCCCGCCTATCAGCAGGATGAATGGAAGCTTATTGTCACCGGTGCTGTGCTTGGTTTGATAGCCGGTTTTACCCAATTGTATTTGGTGTTTTTATAACATGAAAACATCGCAGCGAATTCTGTTAACCGCACTCACTATGTTTAACCGACATGGGGAGAATGGGGTGACCAGTGTAGATATTGCTATGGAGCTAGATATAAGCCCTGGTAATTTGTACTACCATTATAAAGGTAAAGAAAGCATGGTGGCTGCGCTTATGCGTATGCATGATAAGCAAATGCAGCGTATGTTTGTGGCGAACGCTTTCGATTCGCTTACCGCAGAAGATGTGATGTATTACCTATATTTGCTAGTGGATAGTTTGCATGTTTTCCGTTTTTTATACCGAAGCCCGGCGGATATCGTTGAAAAATACCCTTTAATAGAAAAGCCTCGAAAAAATATACTTTTGGGGTTAAACAAACAGCTTTTACGTTTACTGACTACGTTAAAGGATAAAGATTTGTTAGTAGCCTTTGGTTCAGACTTGACGTTGCTGGTGGATTTGCTCAGTTTAATTATTACCCAATCTTGTCAATTTGATGAGACTAACAGCCATATGGATGAAACATCTCAGCGTTATCATGCGTTGTCACTCATGATGGTTAGTTTACTGCCTCGATTGGTGCTAAGTGATGCGGAACAAAGCAGTATTTTAGATGCGTTGCAATCACATGCCCTCGCCAATGTTACAGAGCTGGTGCCGCAGGATATGTTTAATACAAAGGAATAATTGATGAGCAAAACACTGAGTTTTCTTGATAAGTCCTTTTGGATTACAGAATCCGATGCAAACCCGAAACACGTTGGCTGCCTGCAATTACTTGAAATGCCTGAAGGGGCAAAAAGCCCAGAATACGTACCAGCTATTTATAATGAAATTAAAGGGTTTGCAAAAGGAACCTCACCGTTTAATTGCGTTGTCAAAACCGTGCTTGGCTATCCTATCGGGCTCTCGCCCATTAAAAACTTAGACATGAATTACCATGTTCAGTTGCATCATATCGATGATGTAAGTGATAGACAAAATCTAGATAATTTCTCTGCAAAGCTACACGCCGCAAGGTTAGATCCAGACAAACCCTTATGGCAATATCACTTCATTTTCGATTCAAATAGTAGCACCTATGCCATTTACGCCAAGGTACATCATATGTATGGCGATGGTGCCACTTTGGTACGGTGGTTTCAGTCTTGCTATGTTTCGGCGTCGAATAAAAGTGAATTCACTCCAATTTGGGCGGTTAAGCGATTAAGGCACAAGAGAAAGACGCCTTCCAGTTTATATAAGCGGTTCATTAGTGTGGGCAGTGCCCTTAAAACGGGTCTCGATTTAACGGTTATTTTAATACGCATTTTTTTAAAGTTGATAAGGGTGAACCCTCATTACATGCCGGTGCCGTTTTCAGGCACTAAAACCGTATTAACAGGGCAGGTTGAAGCCGGAAGAGTGGTAACCACCACCGATATTGATTTCAAACGGGTTAAGGCCCTTGCGAGAAGAACCAGAGCCTCTGCAAATGAGATACTTTTGTGTGCATTTGATATAGGCGTTCATCGGTTATTGCAAGATCATGGTCATGTGTTTTCAAAAGCACTGTATACCAATATGCCGATAAACCTTCGTAAGCCTGGGGAGAAAACCACGGGAAACAAAATTGCCATTGTGCCAGTGCAGTTGGCTCATGGTGATCACGACCCATACCTACGATTGCGTCAAATCATTATAAATCATCGGATAGTGAAACATGCCGCTATGCGCGCCAGGCCCGCTTCGTTTAGCGGTTACACCATCGTAATACAATCGTTAGCCTTGGTTTTTGAATGGCTTAAGATTTCAAACGTGGTGAAGCCGATTGCTAACATTCTGGTATCGAACATTCCGGGGCCCCGAGACACACGATATTTAAAAGACAGTAAGCTACTTGCCTGCTATCCCATTTCAACCATGACCCCAGGGGGTGGCGTGAATATCACCTTAATGACCTATGCGGGCGTGGCTAATGTAGGCATTGTGTGTTGTAACAAAAATATCAGCACCTTGCAGCCATTGGCGGGCTATGTGCAAGAAGCCTTCGAGATGTTAGAGGCGTGTATAGACAATCCAAGACTACGGATTACGGATATTGGTGAGCATGAAGAATCGGTGCCGGTATCAATTGTGAGCGAACATTAAGTTCGTGCTATTTCACCATCATCAACAGTAGCACTCAGACTTTTATTCGCACCGGTACTCGCTCTAAGCCCTGTACTAATGCCCAAACCAAGCACCCGAGCTAAGCACCCGCACAAGCACTTACACCTTTATTAACACCTATGCTGAAACGATAGCAAAAGTTAAAAATAAAACCTGAGAGCGTCTGGCTCTACGTTTACGCTCTTTCCATAACGAGAAAAAAGAACTTCCCGCCATTGGTCCTCACGCATTTTATGATGAAGAGGAAGGGTAGCCACTTTGTTCAGAATGGCTCTTTCAATTTGAGGTTTGTGAAAATCAAGCACGGCCTGTTTCGAACCAGATAAATACAGTGCTAAGTATTCTGCGGCTTGATCGGAAGTACCCACAGTCACTATCGATAAAGCGCTTTTCAGTGAGCGGCTAAATAGCCCATTTAAATTACCTGGCACAAAGCGGGAAAGTAAAAATTGGGTGTCTTTTATAAGGGCATAGTCGTCGTTAACCATCGCGATGTTGTCTACCTGTTTGTTGATAAAATAAAGGGTAGATTCAATGTCGTTGTAGTGTGGTTCGGCGCTAAGCGTAATAACTAAATGGGCGCGGTAAATGGTGGTCTCTGCCAAAGTAATGGTGATCGAGGCTAACAACTGCAAAGATAAGCGGTTGGCAGTGGCGTTTAAGCTAACCTTTCCACTATTTATAGCAACGTGAGCGTTGCCAACGGGTATGACTAGTGGGAAGGCTTGGGGCAAGTTTTCAGATAATAGGGTATTTAACTCATCGACCGAAAATTGATCGTAGCGAAGCTTTCCCAGCTTAATTAAAAGTCGAGAAATAAGCAGCATGCCTCTGTCGCGTAGCTCTAGTTTCATTGATGGTTTACAGCGTTTTCAATTTAAAAGCGTTAAAATACGGTACTTTTAGATAGCCATTAAGTAATAACGCTCACTTAACTGGTTATACGTAAAACAATTTTTAAAATATATAACATATCACTTTAAGATGGGCAGTTTAATTTGGTAGTCTGGTCTAACCACAAAACGAATAGCGTTTTTTGACTAACGCTAAATAGTTTGTGATATATCAATATTCGTTTTGTCTACGTGTACCACTAATACGCTTATTTGTGTCTAAGATTACAGACGTTAGCTGCGTATTTCACTGTTTAACGTGTTTTGGAGCAAAGCATGAATGAGGCTCAGGGTAAGTTCGACTACATCATCGTTGGTGGAGGCTCAGCAGGCGCCGTATTAGCCACACGTTTATCTGAAAACCCTACCTTGCAGGTTCTGTTGCTTGAAGCCGGAACAAAAGATTCTAACCCTCTTATTCATATCCCCTTTGGTTTGTCGTTACTGAGTCGCTTTGAAGGAATTGGTTGGGGTTATCACACCGCGCCACAAAAAGAGCTGTACGATCGTGAGTTGTTTTGGCCTCGAGGTAAAACCTTAGGTGGCAGTAGTTCGGTCAATGCCATGTGTTATATACGTGGGCAAAAAGAAGATTACGATCATTGGGTAGAGCAGGGCGCGTCGGGCTGGGGTTTTGACGATGTACTGCCTTATTTCAAACGATCTGAAAACTTTTTTAAAGGCGAAGACGAGTTTCATGGAGAGGGAGGGCCGTTACATGTCTCTGAACTTAAACACACCAGTGTGTTATCTGAAGCTTTTGTGGATGCCGCAAGCCACGCAGATTTTGATGTTCTAGACGATTTTAACCGCGATATTCGCGAAGGTATTGGTTATTACCATGTCACTCAAATAAATGGGCAACGTTGTTCTACCGCCAAAGGCTATTTAAGCCAAGCAATTCATCGCAACAACCTTACTATTCTCACTGGCGTTGCTGCTGAAAAAGTGTTGTGTGATAACAATCGAGCCATTGGCGTGCAAGTGCGAGAGAAAGGTAAGGTTGCACGCTATTTACTAAAAAGCGAAACCGCCAATAGCGAAGTTATTTTATGCGGTGGCGCTATTAATTCCCCTCAGTTACTTATGCTCTCAGGTATTGGGCCACGACATGAGCTAGAAGATAAAGGTATTCACGTTATAAATGACTTGCCTGGCGTGGGGCAAAATTTGCAAGACCACCTTGATGCCATTGTCCAATTTACTTGCAAAGCACGAGAAGGTTACGCCATTGCTCCTGGCGCATTACCCTCGTACATAAAAGCATCGTATGATTATCTGTTTCATCGAAAAGGAATTTATTCGTCTAATGTGGCAGAGGCGGGGGGCTTTGTAAGTTCAAGCCTTGCTACCCGTGGCCCAGATATTCAATTTCATTTCTTGCCCGCTATATTAGATGATCACGGGCGAAAGTTTGCCTTTGGTTATGGATACGGCGTGCATGTGTGCTGTTTGTATCCTAAAAGCAGGGGCAGTATCACACTGCAAAGTAGCCACCCTGCCGATCACCCCCTTATCGACCCCGGCTATTTAACTGCGCCTGAAGATAGACAAGTAATGATTGAAGGCATCCGAATGGCAAGAAAGCTGTTGGCAGCACCTACTTTTAACAAATTCGAAGGCACCGAGCTTCACCCAGGTGTAGAAGCTGAGTCTGATGAAGATCTACTTGAGTTTTTACGGGAGCGGGCAGAGACCATTTATCATCCAATAGGCACCTGTAAGATGGGCAGTAAAGACGACGCTATGGCAGTTGTGGATACTCAACTTAATATCATAGGGATGAAAGGACTACGTGTAGTTGATGCGTCTGTAATGCCAAGCCTGATTGGTGGTAACACTAATGCGCCTACCATTATGATTGCAGAGCGTGCTGTAGATTTAATTAAAGCAGACCATGAAGGGCTTGCTGCGCCTGTTTAGATTTATACTTTAAGGGCTAAACCTTAAGCGCTGTCCCTTAAAAGCAGTACCTCAAAGGTATACCCCAAATAGCCCTTAATTACTTTTTGGGGGCAGGGCTATTTGCATAAACAAATCAGCTGCGCAGTCACACATTTCATCTATATGGCTGCGATCAGCGTAAATTCCATCAATTAATAATCGCGCAATACCATGTAAGGTGCCCCAAGTAACCTGCGCCATTCGAAGCGCATCTTGACCTGCAGGTAACAACCCGGTTTGTTGCCAATATTTTGTCATTTCAACTTGGAACTGAAAACAAGGGTAGGCCACTTCTTTTAGCCCTTGTGTTGCCGCGTTGTCGTGCCAAATAGTGCGACCAAACATAAGCTCGTACATTTGAGGATTATCAGCGGCATAACCTATATATTCATGAATAAACTGACGAAATCGCGACTGCGGAGCAACATCATGCTGATCGAAAATTCGTTTAGCGTTGGTATGCCACTGGCTAAAACCTTTCGCGGCAATAGCACTTAGCAACGCGCTTTTATCTTTAAAGTGATGATAGGGCGCGGTGCGAGAAACCCCTGCATCTTCTGCAAGCTTTCGTAACGACAAACTATCTATGCCGAATTCAGCCACACGTTTAGTGGCCGCTTCCAATAAAGCGGTGCGTAAATCGCCATGATGATATGTTTGTGCTGCGTTTGTCATACTGGTGTAAACCAAACCCTTTTTGATAGTTGAGACGAATAGATAACGTTTTATCTTGACACTGTCAATATTGCATTTTATCTTGACGCCGTCTAGTTTGCAAAAATGTTAACAGGAGAATGAAATGGAAGCCGAGTCGATAACGCAAGAAAATCCTTATTCAACCCTTGAAGTAAAGCAAAAAGGGTACGTTGCTCAGGTAGTGCTAAATAGGCCTGAAGCCATGAACAGCATGAACCCTGCCTTTTGGACAGAGTTTCCTGCCGCCATTCGCGCGATAGACGACGAAGGCTCTGCGCGCGTTATCATTATTTCTTCTACCGGAAAGCATTTTTCTGCCGGTATGGATTTGTCCGTATTCCTGAACATGGCAAAAGACTTTAAAGGCGACCCATCGCGTCGCGCTGAACGCATGCGCCGTATGGTTATGCTATTGCAAGATAGCTTTACTGCCATAGAGCAAGCTCGTATGCCTGTTATTGGAGCAGTACAAGGCGGGGCCATTGGTGGTGCGGTGGATTTACTCAGTGCATGTGACATGCGTTATTGCACTAGCGATGCATTTTTTACCATTAAAGAAACCCAGTTAGGCATGACCGCCGATGTGGGCACTCTGCAACGTTTACCTAAGCTAATTCCTATTGGTGTAGTGAAAGAATTGGCTTATACCGGCCGCAACTTTGGCGCACAAGAAGCGCAGCAGTTGGGGTTTGTGAACAAGGTGTACGACAGCCAAGACATAATGCTTACTGAAGTAAACAAGCTAGCCCAGTCGATTGCAATGAATTCTCCCGTCGCGGTAGCAGGCACTAAAACCATGATCAACTATGCCAACGAGCATACGATAGCTGAAAGCTTAACCTATATGGCCACATGGCAAGCAGGCATGTTCCAAATGGAAGATGTGATGAAAGCTATGGAAGCTCAGAAAACACAGTCGTTACCCGATTTTGAGCCACTTCATGGCGCAGTAAAGAAAATGAAAGACTAGCGCAAAGCGACCGAAATGCTTATGCGCAATGCATTGTGAACGAATTCTATTAAAAATTAAGAAACAGGCACTTATTAAGGATTTATCATGAATACGACCGTTACCGATCATCCTGTATACCCACATTTATTTCGTCCGTTAGATTTAGGGTTTACTCAGCTTAAAAACCGTGTGCTTATGGGCTCAATGCATACTGGTTTAGAAGAAATACCCAAAGGCCACAAGCACATGGCTGCGTTTTATGCAGAACGCGCCCGAGGTGGTGTTGGTCTTATCGTTACCGGCGGTATTGGGCCTAACGAAGAAGGCTCAACCCATCCTTCAACACGCCGATTAGATACAGACGAGGCGATAAACAATCACAAAGAAGTCACTGATGCGGTACATATTGCTGGTGGCAAAATCTGTATGCAGATTTTGCATACCGGTCGTTACGCTTATAGCGATAAATTGGTAGCACCTTCGGCGGTACAAGCGCCCATTAACCCATTTAAACCAAAAGCCCTAGAAGACGACGAAATAGAACAACAAATAAAAGATTTCGTATTCTCGGCTACCCAAGCACAACGGGCTGGTTACGATGGCGTAGAAATTATGGGCTCGGAAGGTTACTTCTTAAACCAGTTTATTGCCAAGCGCACCAACCATAGAGATGATAATTGGGGCGGTGAATATGAAAACCGCATTCGCTTACCTATTGAAGTGGTTCGCCGTGTACGCGAAGCGGTAGGTAAGCACTTTATCATTATTTACCGTTTATCAATGCTAGACCTTGTTGAAGGTGGCTCGAACTACGAAGAAGTGGTTCAGCTTGGTAAAGAAATTGAAAAAGCCGGTACTACTATTATTAACACTGGTATTGGTTGGCACGAAGCCCGTATTCCTACTATTGCTACCAAGGTACCTAGAGCCGCGTTTACATGGGTAACGGCGAAGTTCCGCGAAGCCTTGAGCATTCCAGTGATCACCTCAAACCGAATTAATACGCCAGAAGTGGCTGAAGAAGTATTGGCTCGCGGTGATGCGGATATGGTATCTATGGCACGCCCTTTCTTGGCCGATTCCGATTTTGTGCGGAAAGCACAGCAAAACCGTGCAGATGAAATTAATACCTGTATTGGCTGCAACCAAGCCTGTCTTGACCATGTATTTAATGGCAAGTTAACCAGCTGTTTGGTCAATCCTCGCGCATGTCATGAGTTAGAACTAAACGTTGTACCAGCCGATACTAAAAAACGTATTGCGGTAGTAGGTGCAGGGCCAGCTGGCTTAGCGGCAGCCGTCACCTCGGCCCAGCGTGGTCACAACGTAGTAATTTACGATAGCGCCAATGAAATTGGTGGTCAGTTTAATGTAGCGAAACAAATTCCGGGTAAAGAAGAATTTTACGAAACCTTACGTTATTTTGCTCGCCAAATTGAGCTGCATAAGAACATTACGTTAAAGCTTAATACCAGAGTTGATGCAGCCATGCTTAACGATGAAGGCTTTGATGAGGTTATGGTAGCGACAGGTATTAAACCACGCACGCCAGCCATTGAAGGTGTTGAGCATGCCAAAGTATTGAGCTACCTAGATGTGTTAAAAGATAAAAAGCCAGTAGGGCAGCGAGTTGCTATCATTGGCGCTGGTGGAATTGGTTTTGATACGGCTGAGTTTTTATCTCACGGAAAATCGACCCCAAGCCAAGATATTCCTGCGTTTATGAAAGAGTGGGGCATTGATATGACCTTTACCGCTCGTTCAGGCATTGAAGGCGTTAAGCCCCAGCCAGAACCTTCTAGCCGTGAGATATTTTTGCTACAACGTAAAACCAATAAAGTGGGCGCAGGTTTGGGTAAAACCACAGGCTGGGCACACCGCGTAGGGCTATTGGCGAAAGGGGTTAAGATGATCCCAGGCGTAAGCTACGACAAAATTGACGATGAAGGCTTACACATTACCGTAGGCGGTGAAAGCCAAGTGCTTCCTGTCGATAACGTCATTATTTGTGCTGGCCAAGAGCCAATGCGTGAGATTGTTGAAGGGCTTAATATGCCTTATCACCTTATTGGTGGGGCCGATGAAGCGCTAGAGCTAGATGCAAAGCGTGCTATCGACCAGGGTACGCGAGTATGTGCTGCGGTTTAGGTTAGTGTTGTGTACATTGTAGCTGAAGTAAGAAAGTTCGTATAAACTTACTGACACTGATATAAACGCCAATATCAACAATGTTTGTTAAGGCCTATCCCTGCTGGGATAGGCCTTTTTTCTGCTGTATTTTACAGGCAACTAAGCGCCAGCAATTATTTTTCGGAATTCTGTTGGTATTAGGCAGCTTTGTACGCAAAACGGACATTTCACAATTATTTCCCATGAAAACACAAGATATGGTTTTTAATGAGAAACGGGTGTTACTATGAAGTTTCAGTAATAAGCCCTGCACTGAATATTTTCACTTTTCAAAATTGAAATATGGATTTGATATTGGCCAAAGTAACTAAAAACAAAAATGACAAAATAGCGCGAATTATCCTTTATATTTTTCTTACTGTGGCGGTGTTTTTAATGTTTATTATGTTGAAAAACATTATAACTCCAATATACGGCAACATTAATTCAATTCATTGGATTTCAGTTGATGCCAAATTGTTAAACGCGTCGATTAAAACAACTACAACTTCCAGAAGCTCTTCAAATACAACCGTGTACATTTATTACGGCCCTCAGATTACCTACCAGTACGATTTTGATGGCACTAATTGTGTTGGACGTAGGGTCTGGTGGGTTGAAAGTACAGATAACGGTCCCTTGGAACAATTAGCTTATAAATTCAAATCTTATTATAAAGCTGGCAAGCCAATTCAAGTCTTTGTCAATCCAGATAAGCCTTGTGAAGCTGTCGCAGATAGATCTGTTCACTGGTCAAAATTAACAACTTCCGTGGTTATGCTTTTAGTGTTGTTGCTATTTGGTGGAGGCATCATGTACCTCTTACTTAAGATGCGAAAGAAATGGTAATGGTCTTGTAACAGGCGTATTAAATGATGAGGCACAGTGCCTGGCTCTGTTTTGCTTCTCAGATAAGCATTATCATCGATTTTTGCGATGGCTATTTATGAAGGAGTAATATTTGTGGATACAATTAATAGAGTTATACGCAGTCAAGAGAGCACGGATGGTATTTTCATTCAAGTTTTCGGTATCGTTTTATTGCTGCCTGCAATTACCCTTCTTTGCATATCAACTGACACAAAATCACCTGCTACATACTTATTTTCTGGCTTTTTTCTCTCGTTCTCTATTCTCTTGTTGACGATAGGGACTTATCAAAAGCGGAAATTTTATAAGTTAGGCAAGACCCCATTAACATTAACGCCATCATTCTGCACAATTGGTGAGGAATTTAAAGGCTCTATTGAAATTGGGAGGCCAAACTTTAATAGCGTTAAAGAAATAACAATCACTCTATGGCGGCGAAGCAAAACGGCTGGCGATGAGAGTCGACAAGATAAAGTTTGGGAGTCAAGTTCAACAGCAAAGATTAACCATGTAAACGGCACAACTATCTTGGAGTTCAGCTTCACTATCCCACACGACAAGAAACCGACAAACAAAGGATTCTTCTCAAATAATAAATATTTTTGGGAGGCGAGTTTCGAGTTTGTTGAATCAATGCAAAGTATAAAAAGAACGTGGGAAATCCCTGTGAAAATATAACAAGCGCCTCTAGTACTAAATCATATACTACGCGTTCCTTGCTATCACTCAAACAATAACAGAAAACTGCTAGATACCACCTGCGGCTGAAGTGAAGTTAAATATTCATCAGGTACATACGGACTGGGTTTAAAGATGAAGAATTTAAATGGAGCATTTGTATATACACATGGTGGCGCAATAAACGGATATGTTTCGGATATTTTTTATTTTCCAAAATTAGACGTAACAGTATTGTTCGCTATCAATACTTGGAAAAATCCCCAAAATTTTAGAGACGAATTACTTAATCTCGTTTTCAGCGAAATTTCAGAAAATTAATAATGATGAAGTAAAATTTTGTAGAGCGATAATAAAGTTTGTTTCAACGAAGCGCCCCTCTATGCCGCCTAGTTTCCTTCCCGTACCTTTAACGTTAGTTCACTGTCTTGCGGGCTGATTGAAAAGTCGAATTTTCCTAAAATATTCATGCCTAATAGCCCATCGGAGTTAGGCAGCGCTTCGGCGGGCAGTACCAGTGCTGAAACGTCATTAAAGCGGTAGCCTGCGAAATAAAAAGTTGGGATGTGTACCAATGGAGCGCTAATGGTGCCTGAAGCAGTGTTAACATCAAAGTTGCCAATAAAAGTAAGTTTTTTGAGCCCGCCTAGCTGATTAAATAGCCCGGTAGTAATTGCAGTCGTAGTGGCGCCAGTATCTAATACCATTTCAGCATCTTGGGTTAATGCTCTCACGCCAACACGGTATTGATCGCCTTCGCGCATAAGGGCAACGCGTGTAACATCGTTTCCTAAAAGCGTGTTGCCTAGCATGTTATCGGTTGATGCCTCGTTGATTATGCCTTCATCTCGACTTCTTTCATTGTAAGCAATGTTACGTACCGCATTTGCCGCTCTATCATTATAGGCAAGGCTGGCAAGCACATCCTCCATCAGAGTGATTTTCTGTTGCCAAGCGTACGCCTTGGCAAGTTGAAGCGTATATTGTCTGTTATCAGGCACTCGTTGGAACAATGGCTCATTCAAATTTGCCAGTAAATCCCATTGGCTGTTTGCAGTTAATTCTTCTTGCGCTGTGTTGTAAAGATTGGTAATTCGTTTATCAACCTTGGCTTTGCTGGTTGGCGATAATGGCAATTCTGCTAAATCATGAAAATGGATAAGCGCATCTGATAGAGGCTGTGTTCTTACTATTAATTCTGCCTCTAACAGCAACAAGTTTTCATTAGTGGGGTAGTGCTGCAGTGCATTATTCAATTGCTGCTTAAGCAAAGCGTAATTACCGCTGGTTAACAGAAGGGTTAGTTCATGAATGTATTGCTCAGTTATCTGCAATTCATGCTGTAATGTTTGAGATGACTGACCCATTCGGTCTATTTGTCGTTCACTTCCAGCTACCGCATTATTCCTATGTGCTGCAGATCTCTCGTGATGGCCATCTAGACTAGCTGAAGATTGAAGCATAGACGCTTTATTCGCCGCAGCTATCTCTACGGCTTGGTTTAACGAAAGAAACAGATAACCGTTTAACAGCAACGATGCAGCCAGCACCACAAATAAACACGCTAATAGCCCTTTGTTCATGCGTTATAAAATCTCCATTTACAGAAGTTAAAGAATAGGATTAATGCATGCATCGCCATAAATTGTTTTGAATTGCTCTGGCAAACGCTTTGGTTGGCCGGTATCTAAGCTCACACAAACAAACGTGGTTAAGGCTTCAAATACGGTTTTTTGCCTGCGTTCGCAAATAAACTGAAAGTGTCTTTTTAACGTGAGCTTGTTATCACAGCCAACAATCCAAGTTGCACACTGCAGGTTATCTCCTTCATGGGAGGGTAACAGGTAATCAAGTTCGTGGCGTTTGATCACCATGGCACGGTTTAACGTTTTGTAATCTTCAAACTGCAAACCCAGTGAATTGGTATGCGCCCAAGCCAATGCCTCGGCTTGCGCTAAATAGGCGACATTATTTACATGGTTGTAATGGTCCAAATGACTGGCCTTTATTTGCCAAGGGCCAGTGAAAGGTGATTGATATCGCCACGGTAATGAGGGGGCTTCCATATTCATTAATCTCTATCGCTAGGTTGAGGCAACAAATGGATTATATGCTGCTTCATAAGGTGTTCACTTGCAAAGCACTTAAATATAAAGCGCTTAAATCCAAAGCGCTTAAAACTAAAGCGCTTGGCATCAAGGGTTTAAACTGCTCTGAACTTGAGGCAAAGGGTTATCTTCGGGCAAGCTAACGGTTTCATCGAACAATGTATTCATTAGGGCTTCTTCTCGTTCAAGTACTGGCTGAATAAAGCCTTGCACGTCACCAATGGCTTTGAAAGAGTGAAAACCGTTTTCGAGCAGTTCATGTAACGACAACAAACCAGCCAATTTTGCTGGGCGTCTAGATAAACTTATTAACATGCCAATGCCCCTAATTTTAATTACATCACCAAGTTGAACACCAAGATGCGCAATAATGTCTAGCTGACGTTGTCTGTCTATCTGACGGCCTGTGTTTCGATAGGCGAGGGCATAACTATCTCGATTTAACGGCGCACCTTTAAGTTGATGCACCATTTGCATATCTAAATCAAAGGAAAGGGCGTTCAGTGCCAACGCATCGTTCATGGCGTTCATGGCTTTATCGGGAAGCACTTTAGCAAGCTTAGGGATCACCCGAACTAAATCAGCGTCTCGTTGGCTGAAATCTTTGGGGCCATAAAGCTCATCAACAAAAAACTGCATAGCTTTTTGATAACGAGGTTGCTTGGCTAAATCTTCATGAGACACCAATAAGCGCTCACATTGCCAATGCTGGAGTTCGTGAATATTATCCATGACACCCACTTTTTGCGCTAGGTCTCGCAGCGCATTCACTCTGTGTATATGCTTAACGATATTCTGAGGCACGTAAATAACATCCTTCCTAAATGTCTTCATACTAGCTTGACGCAAGCAGGTTGCGCATGCAAGTCGAGAAGCCAATCCTAAGCGCTAATTGATCAGGTCAATTTATAAGACCAATTTATAAGATAAGTATACAAGACTGGTTTACTAGAAAAGCTTGAGGATAGGCGGGAGTAGAGGAGTCGAGAAACCTATTTTTTGCTGATATAATGCCTGCCCTTTTGTAAATGGCAGACAGGAAACGTTTTTGAACCTTAGTGTGTGGTGCAAGCTTACGTGGTTAACATATTCTCTCGGTGGTGGAGTAACGCTTCGTGGCGAATGAAATAGACCCAGATGTACCTGCACTGATTACCTTGTTCAATAGCACCTTTGCTGATTTTCAAACACAGTTGGTATTAGGTGATGACGAACCAGTTTATCTGCCAGCAAGCAACGATATTCCTTTTCATCGTATTGTTTTCGCTCATGGTTTCTTTTCTAGCGCGCTGCATGAAGTTGCGCACTGGTGTGTGGCAGGCGAGAAGCGTCGGTTGTTAGAAGATTACGGATATTGGTATTGCCCTGATGGACGAGATGCCAAGCAGCAAGCTGAATTTGAAAGTGTAGAGATTAAGCCGCAGGCCATTGAATGGGCCTTTACGGAGGCAGCAGGGCGACAATTCCAAGTTAGTACCGACAACTTAAATGGCGCAGAGCCCGATAGACAAGGCTTTACAAAAAATGTTGAAGCTCAATTAGCCTGGTACAAAAAACATGGTTTTCCACCACGAGCTGCACGTTTTATTGATGCCTTGGCACGTTGCTTTAACCACTGCTCAATACCTGATTTTCCGGCTAGTTCAGAGCTTGGTTCTGGGCTTAACTCAAAGCCGACTTTAAATGCTAATGTAGTTTGTTGCGCAGATCCGCAATTGGAAACACGGCCAGAAATCACTTCGAGTGCAGAAAGCTAATGAATAAGCCAATATTTCGACTAGGTGTGGTAGTGAATCCTTTTGCGGGGATAGGCGGTGCACTTGCTTTAAAAGGCAGTGATGGCGCAGATGTTCGAGAAAAAGCATTGGCGATGGGCGCAGAAAAGAAAGCTAACGAAAAAATGGCTAAAGCGCTGACTATATTAGATGCACTTGCTGACCAGTTTACTATTGTCACGGCCAGTGGCGAAATGGGCGAAGACGTTTGTGCCTCGCTCGGTTTACCCTTTGAGGTTGTCTATCGAAGTACCGCGGTGCAAACCGAAGGGGAAGATACCGAAAATGCTGTACAGGCATTTCTTAACTGCAACCTTGATGTTATTTTGTTTGCTGGTGGCGATGGTACAGCCCGCAATGTCTGTAACATTGTAGGTGATAAAGTGCCTGTGCTAGGTGTGCCTGCCGGATGTAAAATTCACTCGGGCGTGTATTGCGTAACACCGTCGGCTGCAGGGCAAGTGATCAGCCAGATGATTAAAGGCGAAATAGTTAGCGTAATGGAAGGGGAGGTTCGCGATATTGATGAAAACGCGTTTCGAACTGGAAAGGTTATTGCCAAACATTACGGCGAAATGCGCGTGCCCGCCGAGCTTACGTATGTGCAAGCGGTCAAAATGGGCGGAAAAGAAGATGAAGCCTTAGTACTTGATGATATTGCTGCCACGGTAAGTGAGATAATGGATGATAATCCTGATGCTTATTTTGTTATGGGCTCAGGCTCTACAGTCGGCGCAGTGATGGAGTTTCTAGGGTTAGATAACACCTTGTTAGGTGTAGATGTGGTGCAAAATAAAGCGCTAGTAGCCAGTGATGTCACGGCAACGGAATTGCTATCTCTTACTAAAGGCACGCCAACGCAAGTGATCGTTACCGTTATTGGCGGGCAAGGGCATATTTTGGGCCGCGGGAATCAGCAGCTCAGCCCTGATTTTATTCGTTCTGTAGGTAAGAAAAATATTCGAGTAGTGGCGACTAAGCAAAAGCTGCAGTCTCTTGATAACAAACCTTTGCGGTTAGATTCAGGCGACGCAGAGTTAGATGAAATGCTACGTGGCGCCTTTACCATTATTACCGGCTATAAAGACAAGGTGCTTTATAACGCCGAATAGTTTTATGTTAAGGATTTAAAGGAGAAATACGTGTTACCTCCGGCTTCAGCCCCCCAACAAGTAGTAAACCAAATTGCAGCGATAGAAGCTGCGTTAGACGATGTAGTAAATCACGGTAGTGACGACGAGTTATTCACCGCTAGTTATCTACAAGGTCATTTTGCAGTTGTTTCTCGCCTACTAGAAATGCAGCCTACAGCAACTTTAGAACAGTTAAATTCGGATATGATCGCGAGTTTACAGGCTGCCTTTGACAATAAAGAGTTAGAAGGCGATGACGCGGCGCAAGTTACCGCACTGTGGACGCGATTACTTAGTCAGGCTCAAAGGGTGAAAACGGAAAGTTAATCCGGCAAATAGCCCCTCATAGCGGCATGGCATTGCCGCTAATACCACCTAATAGTTTGAACTATTACGTACAACTTCCCCCTGTAGCGCTTTTCCTCGTTAGTGCTGATTATGGTACGAATATTGCCCTTACATTTGGTAATAAAACACGACTCGCGTTACCTATTAAGGGGCAGCGGGTAAAACAGTAAGCCACTACGCGCAATCTCTACTTGTATTCAACACCGAGAAGAAGGTTGTTTTGGTTTACTGTATTAGCTAAGCGCTTACTTTCAGGCGCTTTCTAACAAATGGCCCAGTTTCGGATGGCTTAGCCTCAGGTGAATATATGTTCGGTTTAATTAAATGTGCTGGTTTACAGCAAAGTTCAGGCAATACCTTAAAAGGTAATGCTGCAAAAATATCAGGGTACTTTGCTGCCGGACTTTTACTGATTACGCTAGCCGGTTGCCAGTCATCTGATGATCCTGAAACACAAATGTCCCAATCTGATCCCTTAGCCGTTCCTGCGCTAGGCAATGTTGAATATCACACCTATATTTTAGCCAATGAGTTATTTGCTGGCGTACGCCCATCCCGACAAGCACGCTATGCTGTAGCGGGCTTTGTTCCTGTTGATACCATGAAGTTTAACAAGAACGACCAGCATCCATTAATGATGTTAGGCCATCAATTAGAGCAAGGAATGATAACTGAAGCGACAAAGCGTGGTTTTACTACTCAAGAATTTAAGCTTTCGAACGATATAATTATTAATGACGATAGCGATAGAGTACTTACGCGCAATATCGACCAGTTATCTGATGTTGAACGGGTTGATTTCTTTATAACAGGTACATTGGTTTACCAGCAGTCTGGGGCTGTGGTTAACGCAAGAATAATTAATGTCAGAAACAAAGATGTGGTTGCGGCAGCAACGCGGTTTTTCCCCGCTGAAATATTCTGGGAAGAAGAGCGGGTAACAAGTCGTAATGGCCGACTGTACAGAACTGAAGGTGGAAGGTAACGGGATGAAAGCACTACTTAAACGCACGGCATGTATCCTAGCGACATCGACGCTAACACTCAGTGGCTGCTCAATGATGATGGGCGAAGATGAAGTGGCAGAGGAAGAAACGTCACGACCTGCCATGAATGTGGTCGACATAATGGCAATAGATCGCGCATCATCAAAAAATGATGACGAAGACGAGCAGACCGATTCGCAAGAAGGGATGGATGCCTTTGGTGCCATAGGTCAGCCTACACTGTACTCCAGTGTTCAAGGCGCTTACAAAGGCCGACCTCTCACTAAGCATATTGGCGATTATGTGAAGAACATGACCCAAGATCTTATTGCGAACATGGAATACGTGAACGAAAAAACACCCATTGGTGTAACCCATTTCGCGCTTATCGATACCAATCTGCAAGAAACCGACTTGCTTGGTAAGCAAATGGCTGAATCCTTTCTGCATGAACTACACAAGTTTCGCGTACCTGTTATCGACTTTAAAGCCACTGACTATATTCGAATTACCGAAGGCGGCGACTTTGTACTAAGTCGCGATTATCTTGAACTTAGTAGTAATTTACCTATTGATTATGTACTTACAGGCACCATGGCTAAACACCAAGGTGGCGTGTTAGTAAACGCACGAATTTTAGGCATAGAGTCTCGCGCCGTAGTCGCAAGTGCACAAATGCTAGTGCCGTTTTATGTGGTAGAAGCATTAATCCCAAGTGACGGAAGCCAAAAGAATGGCATGCGTGATGGCGTTAAGTTAAGTAGAGGTTAATCATGAAGAGGCTTGTTGCTTTGCTAGCTCTGGGATTAGCCGTGAACTTGGCGGCGTGCTCGAGTACTGAGTCAATTGGCTCTTTTTGGCTAGGTGATGATGGTGAACTGTCTCATTCCGCTGAGCCTGTTGCCGTGCCAAGTGGGTCTGGACTTGAATACAGCCCCGATTCTCGTGACCGAGAATACCAACAACACGTAGCGGTTGATCCAGGCTACCGTGATCCTATGCATCAAGGTTTTTCACCCTCGCAAACCCATAAGCGCTTAAACGACTATGCGTCTCAATTGGCTATGGAGTTAATGGATAATGCTACCCGCCTTACCCAGCAAGATATGGTAGGGGTAACCAGTTTTGTGCGTTTAAATACGTCTTTAGGCGACAGCACCGTATTGGGAAATCAGCTTTCTGAATATCTAATTGCGGAACTGCAAGATTTTGGGTTAGCCATCGTCGATTTTAAAATGGCTGATGGCGTTACGGTTACGCCCTATGGCGACTTTGTATTAAGCCGTAAAGCTACTTCGTTGGCCAAACAAGTGTCGATGGACCATGTTGTCACTGGCACTATTATTGAAGACGACAGGGGCGTTCGTGTTAATGCCCGTATCGTTTCTATGCAAAATAAACAAGTGGTTGCCAGTGCGAATATTTATATTCCTGCATTCATTGTGACCGATTTGAACAAAGGTTTAACGGCACAGGTGCCAGTAGAATAACGCTACTTATCAAAAATACTTCTAATACAGTCGCGTACCATAAACCTTGCTGGGTTTACTGCTTGGCATAAATCGTTGTTAAGCGGTAAAGGTTCATGGGTTAGCGTGCTCACCAATAACTCGGCCATCAACGGCGCCGTAGTGAGTCCGCGAGAGCCTAAACAACACAAAGTGCTTACTGGCGTTGCAGGTAAAGTGTCAGCAGTATACAAAGGCTTACCTAAAGATAAACCAACGTATTGAGATTTAAGTGCTGAAAAATTCGTTAGCATGCCAGATACCGGTTGGTGATCGGGCGAGCCCAATCGTGTGGAAGCTCTTGCTACCCCATCATGTTCAAGCTGTTGTACCACGTTCGTATTCGCCATAGCTTGCTGGTGGGTTTGCAGGTTTTGTTCGCTCTCCTGCGCTCGAACTTCTGTGGTGAGGTCGTTTTTAATGTAGGTAGAACCTAGTGCATGTCTGTTGTTGAGGGCAGGGGTCATATACCCCTTATGGCATATCACGGTAGACAATGCGTCGATAGGCGTTTGAGTGGCAATGGCTTCTACTTGCCCTCGAACTGGCCGTAGCGGTAATGCGGAGAATGCTTTGCTGCCCACGGCGCCAGAACCTGTAGCTAAAATGAGATGATCAGCATGCAAGGTTTTCTTAAGCATAGCATCGGCATGCTTTGTGGAATTTTCCGCGGTTTTACTGATATCGAATTCTATTGCAAGGTTATTGACTTGATCTAATGCACCTTCTGTTGCCACTTCGCTATTTTCTGTCTCTAGGGTATGCGAAACATACTCATGATTAGAAAGTAAGGTAACGGTAGCGTACTGTTTAGCGTGTTCGATTAATGCATGCACTAAGTCAGGCGGAGATATCCAGCCCCCTTGTTCTATCAACAAGCCATCATAGGGCAGTGGTATATTAGCTTTTTTCGATAGAGCTTCAGGGCCTATCGGCTTAATTAATGCCTCTGGCCAGACACCGTTTTCTATCAATTTTTTCTGTCGAACGGCTACTTTTTCATTAAAGTTAAGCTGCGCTACCCCGCAAAAATTATAGGCAACCGATGGCTTTGGGTGTCTAGTTTCAGGCATAGTTTCAGGCGAATCATCTTTTTCATCTAGCAAGTTGTGATAGATATGCGAGGCATATAAAAAGCTATGCGCCTGAATTCTACTGGCAATACTTGCTTCGGAGTGAAGTTGAGGGAAAAAGCCGCCTTGAGGGTTCCCAGATGCACCAGTTGCTAAGGTATCTTGGTCGTGACAAATGGTAACGTTAATGCCACGTTTAGCCAAAGCCAGTGTTACCGTTGCTGCTGCAAGGCCACTGCCAACGACGACAACATAACTATCGGGTGTAATCGCAGCTTGATTATAACGATAATAAGGGCCTTCGAATGCGCGCTTTTCTAACTCAGAAGGTGCGGACTGCGTTTCATAAACACCTACCAACATATCCCGCTTTCTGCCAAAGCCTTTTCGTTTCGATACAGTAAAGCCAGCTGAAGCCAAACCACGCTTTACAAAGCCTGCAGCCGTGAAAGTCGCAAACGTTGTACTTACTTTTGACAACCGAGCCATTTGTTCAAATAAGGTATCGGCCCACATATCTGGGTTTTTGCTAGGAGCAAAGCCATCTAAGAACCAGGCGTCTATCAGCCCTGTTGTAGGGCAGTGCCACTGAGGTAATAAATCGTGTACATCCCCAATCCACAAATCTAAGGTGGTTGAAAATTCATCGAAATGCCGCCTGTGGCAACCATCTAAAGCAATAGGGTAGTGTTTACTTAAGGCGGTTGCTTCTTGTTGTAAAGCAGGAAACGCCAGTAACGCCTTCTCCATATCGGCTTTTGGAAGGGGAAACTTTTCCGTACTTAAGAAAAATAACTGTTTAAGCGGATGGTTGGGATTAGCGTGCCTAAAAGCGTTAAACGCTTGCATGGCGACAAGAAAGTTAAGCCCTGTTCCAAAGCCAGTTTCAGCAATGACGAAGCTGGCCTGAGTATGTGCTTGCCAGCGCTCAATAATATCGTTACCACCCATAAATACATATTGGGTTTCGTTTATGCCACTGTCGTTGGAAAAATAAACGTCGCCAAAGTGATCAGCGACGGGTGTGCCATTTTCATTGAAATGCACGCTTGCTTGTTGAGATTTCACCGGTGTTGTTTAACTCTTTGTGCTTTTGATAACAAATTATTCAGAGACTATCCGATTACGGCCTTGTTCTTTTGCTTGATATAGCCGTTCATCAGCTGCTTTGTAAATTTGAGAAAGTTCATTGCCACTTTCTGGCCAATGAGCCACTCCAATGCTTACGGTCATTGTGGATGGAAAGCCTTCCGCACTTATTGTGTGTTCTACACAATGCCTCAAGCGCTCTGCAATCCCGTGGGCCTGAGTGGGCGTAACAGCAGGTATAAGTAGGCAAAACTCTTCACCGCCAAACCGAAAGGCCCAATCATTTCTACGGCGCATGCTGTTAATAATACGCGAAACTTCAACTAGCACCGCATCGCCAACGTCATGACCAAATTCGTCATTCACTTTTTTAAAATGGTCTAAGTCTACCAATATCATAGAGACCGATTTTTGTTTCTCGGGCAAACTATCACACAACATGTCGAATATAGAGCCAAGCAGTAAGCGGTTATTCAGCCCAGTAAGCGGGTCTAAAGACGCCATTTCTTGCAACCGCTTAACAGTTTGAGCACGTTTTTGTTCATAGGTATAAGAAAGTGCCCAAATTGCCGTAAGGGTTAGTGCAATATTGATGATAGCTATAGTAGGTACATCGTCGCTTTGCATCACGTGCCTAGTTGTCAAAATACCGCAGCCAGACAGTACATACACCACGGAATATAATGTGCCTAACCTTGTGCCAAGTAGCAAATAGGATAATACCGGAACAATAAATAACCAGCTGTATAAGGCGGAACTAAATGAAGCGGTAAAAATACCAATTAAGATAACGGTATATAGCGCGAATAAAAAGACTGAAGACCATAGTGCTAAATTGGGTGTCTTTTTATGAATGGCCAAGATACCAACAGATAAAAAGACGACGAGTAGTTCTATCATCGCAAAAACTTTGTGACCTACAATCCAATTGTTGATGGTAAAAGTGATACCTGCAACGATGATAACTATTAATACTACTCGTAACACGGTGCGTCTGTATTCGAGTTCGTTGCCCCAAAAATTGGAAGTGGCCATGTAAACTTTATTCCTTACGGTGTTGCTTTAGCGCCGTGACAATTGAGCACGTTCAATGTGTACTGGGGGGCGTTCTTTGTGCGCAATATTAACTGAATTTATTTAAAGTGTTTATCTTAATTGTTAATGATAGGCGAATAAGGGAAAAGTTCTTCTTAGTTTTCCTAAACTTTAAAAAGCGCTGTTAAAAAATCTATGAATGAGTGCAGCTAAATTAAAGCATTTAAATAAAAAAAATCTAATAAATTTACAATTACCTTAAGCTGAATGGGCTAAAAACATCTTATAGGTTTAGTGAAGCTTTTGTGAACTTGGTATTTTCTTCTAGTATTTGAGTGTGGCTTTCATGCTACATTAGTTCCCGCAATTCACGTGGCACGATAATAATTAAAGCAAATGCACATAGATGCGGTTAGCGAGGGAATGCACGTGTGCCCATGGTCTAGTTAGGCAGAGCAGACCACTTTACCAATCAAAATCGTTACCATAGCCGCATCAACGCAAAGGGTAAACTATGAGAAGAGCAGTTATCACCGGTCTTGGAATTGTTTCAAGCATCGGCGTCAATAAACAAGATGTACTTGCTTCATTGAAAGCAGGTAAGTCAGGTATTACACACTCTGAGCAGTTCGCTGAGATGGGCTTAAGAAGCCAAGTGTGGGGTAATATCGATATCGATCTTAAAGAGCACATCGACCGCAAGGCAATGCGCTTTATGGGTGATGCAGCCGCTTATGCTTATGTTGCTATGCAACAAGCAATTGAAGACTCAGGCTTAGAAGACAGCGATATTTCTAACGACCGCACTGGCATTATTGCTGGCTCTGGCGGTGCGTCTTCTGAAAACCAAGTGCTTTCGGCAGATATTCTGCGTGAAAAAGGCGTTAAGCGAGTAGGGCCATACATGGTGCCTCGTTGTATGGCGTCTACGGTTTCAGCATGCCTTGCCACACCGTTTAAAATTCGCGGTGTGAACTACTCAATCGCATCTGCGTGTGCTACCAGTGCTCATTGTATTGGCAACGCTATGGAGCTTATTCAACTAGGCAAGCAAGATGTTGTGTTTGCAGGTGGCGGTGAAGAACTACACTGGGCACTATCAAGTCAGTTTGATGCTATGGGCGCACTAAGTTCTAAATATAACGACAACCCTTCAGTAGCATCACGTACTTATGATGCAGCGCGCGATGGTTTTGTTAGCTCTGGCGGCGGTGGTATGGTTGTAGTTGAAGAACTTGAGCATGCATTGGCCCGTGGCGCAAAAATTTACGGTGAAGTGGTGGGTTACGGCGCAACATCTGATGGCTTCGATATGGTAGCTCCATCTGGTGAAGGCGCAATCCGTTGTATGAAAATGGCCATGCAAAATGTATCTGCACCCATCGACTACTTGAACACCCACGGAACGTCAACACCTGTAGGTGATGTAAAAGAACTGGCGGCTATTCAAGAAGTGTTTGGTCAGTCTGGTGTACCAATTAGTGCAACAAAATCACTAACGGGTCATGCTTTAGGAGCTGCTGGTGTTAACGAAGCTATTTATAGCTTGTTAATGATGGAAAATAACTTCATTTCCCCGTCAATTAACATCGACACCTTAGACGATGCAGCCGCTGGTCTCGACATAGTTACACAAGCACGTGAAGCAACGTTGAACACGGTTATGTCGAATAGCTTTGGTTTTGGCGGCACTAACGCAACGTTGGTGATGCAGCGCTACCAAGGTTAAACGCTATAGATTCACTGGTTTGTATTTGAAGCGGCAATCAGCTTCAAAACAAACAAGATACTCAGGCTAGGTAACAGCAGCCGGCGTTTTAATCGTTCATATTAAGGGCTCGATGACGGTAATTTAGTTTACTGTTATCGGGCCTTTTTGATCACAGAGCGTATTTTCCTATCCGCAATTAAATAAGCATCAGTGCGTCACACTCACTCTTTATCTTTTAAAAGCGCAAACAGAGCACTTGGGCGACTAATCGTTATTTTCCCGTAGTGTAAATGCAGTAGCCCTTGGGTTTGCAAGTCCCCTAAGAGTTGATTCACCGTTTGTCGGCTGCTATTTATCATTTGCGCTAAAGACTCTTGCGACAAGGTTAACGTAATTGCACTGTCTTGGGGTAAGTGCTGACCATAGCTGGTGGTTAGCATAAGTAAGCGCTTTACTAGCTGGTGCTGTAGGTTAAGCCCAGCACTAGAATCTATAAATTGAAATGCACTTCTTACTCTTGAGCAAAGCAAACGCGCGAAATGAGGGTAGAGCTCGGGGTGTGCCGCTAAAGCCGCATTAAAAGCTGCTTTTGGTATAACCGCAATAACGGTATCGATTTCACACACACTGTTGTGAGTTCGGGGTAAGTCGTCAAACAAAGATATTTCACCAAACCACGTACCTGGGCCAAGTAGTGCAAACAGCATTTCTTTGCCGTTTTCACCAATATTCATTACCCGCAGGCGGCCTTCGCACACGCCATAAAAGCCAATACCTTCTTCGCCCTTAGCATGCAATTGTTGCCCAGCCTTTAACTGGCGAATACGAACCTTATCGAGCAAGGCACTTTGCAAATGGGCAGGTAAAGATTTAAACCACATAGAGCTGGTTAAAACGGTAGCGTATTGTTGATTTAACATTTTCATTACAGTGTCGTTTATCCGACAGTTTAGCGTGTAATTTAAGCGTAAGGTAGCAAAAAATGTAGGAGATCTATGATGAATTCAGAAGTAAAAGCACAAGTAAGCGAGCAAGAGTGGCAAACTCGTGTGGATTTAGCCGCTTGTTATCGCGCGGTGGCCATGTATGGCTGGGACGATTTGATATTTACCCATATTTCAGCCAGGGTGCCAGGGCCCGAGCATCATTTCTTAATAAACCCATACGGCATGATGTTTGATGAAGTAACTGCATCAAGTTTGGTGAAGGTAGATTTGCATGGCAACAAAGTCATGGAAAGCGAGTACGACATAAATCCAGCGGGTTTCACTATTCACAGCGCCGTGCATGAAGCCAGAGACAATGCAAAATGCGTTATGCACTTGCATACCACCGAAGGGGTAGCGCTTTCCGTATTAGAGGAAGGCTTACAAGCCTATTCACAGCAGTCATTGTTTCCATTAGCTTCTTTGTCTTATCATGCCTATGAAGGTGTTGCGTTAAATCCCGACGAAAAAGCGCGCTTGGTGCGTGACTTAGGCGACACGCAATTTATGATATTGCGCAATCACGGTCTGCTTACCTGTGCTGACAATATCCCTGATGCGTTTTTGTTTATGTTCATTTTTCAAAGAGCCTGTGAAATACAACTTAAAGCACAAGCTACAGGGCAGAAACTCATTCCAATCCACTCCGCTATTTTGCAAGGCATTCGAGCGCAAGCTTCCGAGGTAACGAAACAAGCAGGTGGAACCCTTGCGTGGCCTGGAATTAAACGTAGGGTAGCCCGCCGTTTTCCCGGTTTTGATAACTGAGCTATACAGTTTAGACGGGAAAGCTGGCCATTTAAGCTGTTGCGAGACTAAAAAGCTGTACTGAATCATGGTGCTCAAGGTTACTAATCCATAAGATTAAGGTAAACTTAGCGCCATGAAAATACTATTTGAAGACACTATTCCTCTAGGCCGTGAATACTTAAGTGGCTTAGGCGACGTTAGCAGTTATGCGTGGCAAACGCTGACCCCAGAAGATATCAAAAATGTCGATGTCATGGCGGTGCGTTCCACGACCAAAGTTAATCAAGACTTGCTTAGCCAAGCGTCGCAATTAAAGTTCGTTACCACTGCCACTTCTGGCACCAATCATATGGATAAAAGCTGGCTAGATAGTCAGGGTATCAGCTGGAATTCAGCGGGCGGCTGTAATGCAGTTGCGGTAGCAGAATATGTGTTAAGTGCAGTTTTGCTGGCTGAACGCGCTGGCAAATTAGATACAAACGCCATTACTATCGGAATTGTGGGGGCAGGGCATGTTGGTACAGCCTTGGCGAAACGTTTAGATGCGTTAAATATCCACTATAAGCTTTGCGATCCCCCTTTACGTGCGTCGGGCGACCCTCGAGCCTTTGTCGATTTTGACGAAATCATTGGGTGCGATGTGATTACCCTACACGTGCCTTTTGTGAAGTCAGGTACTCATTCCACGGGCAAGCTAATTAATGCGAATGTACTTGAACAATTAAAAGGTAATCAGTTGCTTATCAATGCCTGTCGCGGGGAAGTGGTCGATGAGCAAGCGTTGTTAACGCGATTAAACCAAGCTAACCCACCCACGGTCGTGTTAGATGTGTTCGAAAACGAACCCGCCATTAACCTTGAACTAACCAAGCATTGTTGGCTAATGACACCGCATATAGCAGGGCATTCAGTAGAAGGGAAAGTGCGCGGAACCCAATACGTGTATGAGCAAATTTCTGCTTTACTTGGCAAGCCGAGCACTAAAACCTTAGACGAGTGTTTACCCGCCATTGAACCCATCAAGGTAGATTTAGCATCACCTTCATCCTTAGGTTTATTAAAACAAGATTTGATAGGATTAATGTTGCAAGTTTATAACGTGGATATCGACGATAACGCGTTTCGTCTAGCATTACGTGATGTATTGCTAATGCAACAAACTGAAAGTGCGAATAGTGAAGAAATTGCTGCCAGCATCAGTCACACCTTTGCTACTATGCGCAAAAGCTACCGAGTTCGACGGGAATGCAGTGCTTATACGCTTATTTTACCTAGAGATACGTCGGATGAAATTAAACAGCAATTGAAAGGGTTAGGTTTTTCATTGCAAGCCTAGCTTGCCAGCCTAATACCTTCTATTTTTAAGAATCACCCATTACAGGAGAAACAACACTTATGTCTCAAGCCTTTGACGTTGCCGTATTAGGCGCGACCGGTCTAGTAGGGCAAACCATGATAGAACTATTGGCAGAGCGCGGCTTTCCAGTAAATCGTTTATATCCACTAGCCAGCAAACGTTCAGCGGGAACCAGTATTACCTTCAAGGGCGAAGACGTAGAAGTGTTGGATGCAGATACTTTCGATTGGTCGTTGGTTCAATTTGGTTTCTTTTCTGCAGGCGGCAGCATCTCTGCTGAATTTGCGCCTCGAGCAGCTGATGCAGGATGTATTGTTATCGATAATACCTCTGAGTTTAGATATGAGCCGGATATTCCGTTAGTCGTACCTGAAGTTAACGCTCATGTACTGGCTGACTTTCGTAACCGCAATATTATTGCCAATCCCAACTGTTCTACTATTCAAATGATGGTAGCGCTCAAGCCAATTCATGATGCTGTGGGTATTGATCGTATTAACGTAAGTACTTATCAGTCGGTGTCAGGTGCAGGAAAAGAGGCGATGGAAGAGTTGGTAAAACAAACCGCTAGCCTTTTAAATGCGCGTGAACTTGAAACAAAAGCTTTTAGCCGTCAAATCGCGTTTAACGTTATTCCTCAAATTGATGCGTTTCAAGACAACGACTACACCAAAGAAGAAATGAAAATGGTGTGGGAAACCCAAAAAATAATGGGCGATGACAGTATTTTAGTTAACGCGACAGCGGTAAGAGTACCTGTGTTTTACGGCCACGGGGAAGCAATTCATTTAGAAACCCGTGCTCCAATAGATGCAGAACAGGTAAAACAGTTACTCGCTGATGCACCGGGCGTAAAAGTTTACGATGCTGCCGATCAGTTCCCAACCCAAGTTAGCAGTGCCAGTGGTAATGATATGGTGCACGTTGGTCGCATCAGAAACGATATCACGCACCCTTGTGGGCTTAACTTATGGGTAGTGTCAGATAATATTCGTAAAGGTGCAGCAACTAACAGTATTCAAATCGCAGAAACCTTAATTCGCGATTACCTGTAAGTATAATCTGTATAGTTTAGGCCTTGAAGATAGGCCTTGTCAGGTTGATTTTGCCGAGTAAGTAAATATTTTGCTTACTCGGCCGATAAGCTGTTATATCGATATTCAACAAATAGATACCGAAAACCGAATGGCTAACTAGATTGCCTTTCATAACTGGTTTATAGTTTCCTAAGCCAGATTAAAATGCTACCGACCATTTTGCTAAATTAATTAACCGGTAAGCAGTAAAAATATCTGTATTGATAGGGCATTTCATTCGTGCGCAGGCGCTATCAAATGATAAGAATAAAGGCTGTACCCGTTTGTTGCACCTAGGTGTTGATAAATAGAGGTTTAGCTACGAATCTCCGCCAAGACACAGGGCGGTGTAGACGCTTGAGGGCATATAGGATTGCTATGAAATTGCATTTGACGGGCTTAGTTTTACTTACGTTATGTTTGCTAGCCCCCCACAACAATGTCGATGCACAGGAACGCGCTACCCTGCTAAAAGGGCCCAAGAACGCGACCAGTCAATATTCTGGATTAGAATATGGCCCCATTGATTCTCAAGATACCCTTTGGCGAATAGCTGAGCGTTATCGTCAAAATAATAACCTGTCTGTTTATCAGGTTATGACCGCTATTTATGAACTCAACCCGAATGCTTTCGAACAACAGAATTTAAATCTACTGGTTGATGGAGCTGTTCTTAAGCTTCCTTCCGAGCGCTTTATTTCCCGTATAGATGCTAGCCAAGCACAAACGCGAGCAGAAGGTGATGAGCGCAGGTTTGCTGAATTATTAAATCAGCCCGGTAGTAGTGTACGCAATATAAAGCCGCCAGCACCTTTAGTTAATCAAAATGATTTAAGTCAAACTCAGTCCAACATAGAACAAAAAATAACTCGTCTCGACCAAGAGCAAACCCGACAGTTTGACGAACTTCGGATGCAATTTGCCGCGTCTTTAGAAAACGTTGAAGCCTTGCTGAATGAAAATCGCAAACTGTACGACCGAGTAGATGAAGTGAATGGCGAACTTCAAGAGCTTCGTAATCAGGTTGAAGGTGATGTTAAAACACAAATAGACACCCAAGTGGCGCTACAGCAAGAATTGCTCGACATGATGAAAGCCGAGCAAATGGCGCGAGAAACCGAAAAGCAAAAATCGATGTGGAGTTCGCTTTCAAGCCCCATGTTGCTCATTATCAGCTCGGGCATTCTTACCTTACTGTTAGTGGGCGGGCTGATTTTCTGGTTGCTAAAACGCAAGCCGTCAGAACCCGCTGAGGCTCCTGAAATAATAGAAGCTACTGATGATGTGCCTGTACCTGATACTGACATGGCTGATTTGGCAAGTGCCTTAGAACCTGATCTTGGCGACAGTATGGAGTTAAGCGATGACGATTTGTTTAACGACGACGACTTGCTGGACGATGTACTGACTTCTGAGTTGGAAGAAAGTCTTGATGATGATTTAGAAACGTTCGGCGACCTCGATGATGACATGTTGGTGCCGGATGATGACAGTGACGACCTATTTGAATCGGGCAACGACGAGCTTGACCAGAATGAACTAGATAGCTTGTTCGATGACGATGACTTGTCTGACAAACTTAGTGAAGATGAAAATAGCA
Source organism: Alteromonas sp. 1_MG-2023 (assembly GCF_030547075.1). GTDB lineage: Bacteria > Pseudomonadota > Gammaproteobacteria > Enterobacterales > Alteromonadaceae > Alteromonas. Next base: position 89,110 of record NZ_JAUOQH010000018.1, read on the forward strand.
GCCTAGAAGGTTTCGACCTTTCTGGTGACGATGATGATCTTACTAACTTTGACGAAGATTCGGATGCCTTAGACGAAACCCCAGATTTAGAAGAAACGCCTGAAACTGAAGTCGAGGATGATGGCGACTTTGATATAGATGATATTTTAGATGGCGCAATGGCGGATGTTGCCGCGAGTGAAACGCAGGATGAAACTGTAGACGATAATCTCGACGAAGCACTGACAGAAACGAACGACGCTGAAGAAGAAATCGCGACACTACCTAGCGTAGATGATGACGACGAAACTCCCGAAATTAGTATTGACGACTTGCTAGAACAAAACGCGCCTGAGCCTAGCTTAATTGATGAACTCGATAGCAAAGATGATCTTATTAATGAAGAGATGATTGAAAAGCTAGATGATGAAATTAATCAGCAAGATCAAGATCTCAATCGTATTACAGACGATTTGCTTAGTGAAATAGAGCAAATTGAGATGATGGGCGGCTTAGATGATAGTGATGAAGATAGCGATACAGCGAATGACGACGATGATATTGAACCTGTCGCGTCTGCACCTTCGCCTCAAGGAATTCAAAGCCTTGACAGTATTACCGACGATTTAGATGAAATTGATATTGAAGACACGGAAAGTGCGAATGACTTTTCCGACCCATTGTCTGATGACTTGATTGCTGAATTGCAAGCTGAAAGCGAAGAAGAGCTGGGCTTCAACGAAAATGAACTCAATGACATTGATGACATTGATGAACTTGATGATAGCAGCGAAGAAAATGAATCACTAGATGATGACTTTTCTGACCCGCTTACCGATGACCTACTTGCTGAGCTAGAAGCTGACATTGAATCAAATGATGACGAAGTAGAGCCAGCGGCATCTGACGCAAATAGCGATGTTGAAGAAACAAGTGACTTCGACGACCCACTTACCGATGACTTGCTAGCAGAATTGGAAGCGGGAATTGATGCTGAAGAAGACGATTCATCAGCTAATGATTCTGATGCTAATTTGAATCCCGACAGCTTTGATGAAACAGGCCTTGATGAAACAGATTTTGATGATCCGCTGACCGATGACCTGCTCGCTGAGTTAGGGGCTGATTTAGAAGCTGAAGAAGATGCTGACAGTGAATTGGTCGAAGACAAAAGCCCGGAAGATGAGTTAGCCGATGAATTGCTTGCAGAACTTGAAGCAGATGTCGAAGACGGTAATGAGCCTGATACTGAGATAGTTACTGATTCAGCTACTGAAGCTGAGAGTGAAACAAACGAATCGCCATTAGAAGAATCGCTTACACCTGAAGAGCTATTGGAAGACGAAGATACACTTACTGATGATTCACAAGCCGATGTAGCAGAGTTAGCAGATTCAGAACCCGAAGAGTCCGAGCCGCTAGAATCAGAGTTGGTAGACCCAGAACCTTTAGAAGCCGATCCTTTAGAAACTGAAACTGTAGAAACAGAGCTTGAGGCTGAAACCAACGAACAAGATATAGATGATGACGCTAACGAAACCGAAACGTTAGATGAAGAGCCGCTTGTTGAAGAGGAGGCTGATTCTGCTCAAGATGATTCAATTCAAGAGCCTTTAACAGAAGAACCCTCAGCAGAAGAGTCTTCAGCAGATGAACTCCTGGCAGAAGAGCACTTGGCAGAAGAGCTTTCAACTCAAGAGCCTTTAACTCAGGAGCTTAGCCAGACTGATTCGGTAGAATCTGAAGCAATTGAGAATACTGACGACGAAGATATTGCTGCAGAAAGCGACGATCCGCTTAACGATGAATTACTTGCAGAACTTGATGCTGATATTGAACCAGGTCAAGAGGTTGCCTCTGACGATCCTATTCCTGAGGACTCTCATTCTGATGATTCTCAATCAGCTGAGTCTAATACTGAAGCGCTTCCTTCTGAAGAAAGTGATTTAGAAGATATTTTTGACAATGAATCTGAAGCATTAGAGCCTGCTGCCGAAGCCGAAGCCGAAGCCGAAGCCGAAGCCGAAGCCGAAGCCGAAGCCGAAGCCGAAGCCGAAGCCGATGCCGAAGCCGAATCAGAAGCAGCTGCCGAAGCGGGGGGGGCGGGGGCGGGGGGGGGGGGGGGG
>NZ_JAUOQH010000019.1 GCF_030547075.1 Alteromonas sp. 1_MG-2023
TGGACAGTCACTTAAGTTGTGTATTTCTAATGGCTAAAAATTTTTAAGCCAATCCATTAAAATGTTGGACACACACTTGAATTCAAGTGTGTGTCCAATCCTGATTTAATCCACATTGGGTAAATTCAAGTTCACTATGAGTGTCTGTCCTAGCTGTTCGTTATTAGCTCGAGTGTGTGTCCAACCGAATTTTCATTGAGCGTTAGTGCTTATAAATTGCATCCAATGCCCCTTGCAAAGTGGGGTAAGTAAACGTGAAACCTGACGTAATGAGTTTTTCAGGTAGTACCTTTTGCCCTTTAAGTATCATGTCTGATGATTCACCCATAGCAATTTTTAGTACAAATCCTGGTACGGTAAACAAGCAAGGTCTTGAAAGGGTTGTGGCTAATGTATTCGAAAACACTTCATTAGTTGCAGGCGAAGGTGCAGTTAAATTGTAGGGGCCATGACAACTGTTATTCTCAAGTAGGTAGGCAATGGCTGATATCATGTCGTCAATGTGGATCCAAGATAGATACTGGTCGCCAGTACCAATTTTACCGCCCAAACCTAGTTTGAATGGCATTGCCATTTTGTCTAGCGCACCGCCGTTACTTGCCAACACAACACCTGTTCTTAAAGTGCATACGCGGACGTCATTGTGAGTGATTGAAGTTGCAATAGCTTCCCATTTGGCACAAAGGTTGTGGGTGAACTCTTCGTGAGGAGGTGTTTGCTCGGTAACATCAATACTACCTTTATTGCCATAAAAGCCGATGGCCGAGCCAGATAGAAATACAGGTGGAGGAGCACCTGCGCTATTTATTTTAGCAACAAGCTTTGAGGTAATTCCCCAGCGACTATCACAAATTCTCTGCTTTTGAGTGTCTGTCCAACGTTTGTCGGCGATGGGCTCACCAGCCAAATTAATAATTGCATCAAAAATTCCAATATCATTAATTTCACTAACGTCAGAAATAAAAGCTACACCTTCATCGAACTGCTGTCTGGCTTTATCAGGGGACCTAGTGATGACAGTGAATTGATGCTCTTTTTCGTATTTCTCGATAAACGCGCTACCGACTAGGCCTGTGCCGCCCGACATTAGAATTTTCATACAAACTGCCTATAAGAGTGTTAACAAAAATTGTTTATAAAGTACTTATAAAAGGTACTGAACAACACTTAACCCGTTTTATTACAAGAAAGCGTTAGCGATACCGAGTCTGAAAAGCGCAGTGCATGGGGTTTATCAACTTCGACTTCGGCATAACGAACTGATGAATGTTCAGCTGCTAAACTCAATACGTCGGCGGTGAGCTTTTCGAGCAAAGAAAAGCGGTTGTCTTCCACTAATTTAATAATGGCTTTGGTAATTACCTTATAGTTTAGTGCGTCTTCCATGTTGTCACTGTCTGTCGCTCTCTGTGCATCGTAGTCAATCTTCACGTTGACGATAACGTCTTGTTTATTGATGATTTCATCATCGTTAATACCAATATAGGTTCTCAATCTCAGATTTTTAATTTTAATTGTGGCTAAGTTGAAGGTCATTGTATTCTCGTGTTTGTAGTTATGTATAAGTCACTGTAAAGTGTTTGTGTTTTTTATTAGGAATAAAGCACAAAAATGTCCATGGAATTGCGCTCACCCATAGCGAAAGCACTTATACTTTTCGCTTGCTTAGTTATTGTTTTAGCGGGGATAAAGTCCGCCAGTACAATAATGGTACCTTTTTTCTTATCAGTATTTATTGCTATAGCATGTAGCCCAATTATTCACTGGACAAGCCGTTATGGTGTACCTAAGTGGCTTTCTATCGCTTTTGTAATAGTACTAATACTAGTTTTTGGTTTTCTTCTAGCTGGCCTTGTAGGACAGTCTATGACGGAATTTAGAGAAAATCTTCCACAATATAGGGCGCAGCTCGATACGGAGTTCTCTTGGATTATCGAAAAGCTTGCTCAATACAACATTCATGTTAACCAAGAATTGATCGCAACACACTTAGACCCAGCTACAGCTATGTCAGTGGCAACTAACTTTATAAGCGGTATGGGGGGGGTGTTGTCGAACTTATTCCTTATTTTGCTTACCGTTATTTTCATGTTGTTTGAAGCTGATAGCATCCCAAAACGTTTGCATATTGCGTTCTCAGATCCTGACATGAAACTACAACATATTGATCGTTTCATCCGTTCTGTAAACAGCTATTTAGCGATAAAGACTGTGGTTAGCTTAGGTACGGGATTAATCATTGGTACATGGCTGTATGTTATGGGTGTTGATCATTTCTTGCTTTGGGCAGTATTGGCATTCATGCTGAATTTCATTCCCAATATTGGTTCTATCATCGCAGCGCTTCCAGCGGTGCTTATTGCCTTTGTGCAATATGGCTTAGCCTCAGCAGGCATGGCGGCATTAGGTTTTGTTCTGGTGAATACGATTATGGGTAACATGGTAGAGCCAAGGCTAATGGGTAAGGGGATGGGGTTGTCTACTTTGGTGGTGTTCCTTTCTTTGATTTTCTGGGGCTGGCTATTGGGTACCGTGGGTATGTTGCTGTCTGTACCGCTTACCATGGTAGTAAAAATTGCATTAGAGTCTAGAGAAGAAAGCCAGTGGTTGGCTGTACTGCTCTCAAGTGCGGGCGAGAAAAAGGCAAAGGCTTAAATAGGAAATTTAACGATAAATCGAGCGCCACCGATAGGGGCGCGCTCGATGAGTAATTTACCTTGATATATTGCAATTAGATCGCTTACCAAGGCCATGCCAATGCCTTGGCCATCAGCGTAAGTGTCTAAGCGGGTGCCTCGTTCTAATAGTGCCTGCTTCTTATCTGTAGGCACGCCAGGGCCGTCATCATCTACACACACGACAGCCCAATTGCCTTCGCTTGTGAGCAAAACTGATACTTTAGTTTCAGCTGCCTTACAAGCGTTATCTAAAAGGTTGCCCATCATCTCCATAATATCAGTTTCATCGGCTTTTATTGCGATGTCTTCATTACCCTCTATCGTTATGGATAATTGCTTATGTTGATAAACTTTATCCATGGCATTAGCCACTTTTTGTGTAATGGGTAAAAGTGTAATAGCCGCTTGCCAACCTACTTTTCCTGCGCTAGCACGCTTTAATTGACGTTGAATTATCTGATCAATTTGATTGAGAGACTCAACGGCTTGTGAGGGGAGTTTATCCACTCCCATAGTTACTGCCAACGGGGTTTTCAAACTATGCGCTAAGTCGCCAAGACTATTTTTATAACGGGCGCGCTGTTGGGATTCAGACTGAATAAGCTCATTAATTGACTGCTTTAGCGGATTAAATTCAACGGGATAATGTGAATCAAGTTGTTGTTTTTTACCCGTAGATGTTAGCGATATTTCGCTTATCAGCTTTCGCACTGGCATTAGTACAAGACTGATCCCCACAATAATTAATACGAGCAAACCACCAGACAAAATAAGCAGCCATCGCCACACCACCGTCATAAACGTTTTCCGTTCCTCATTAAACTGATGTTTGTTATTGAAGATGTAGAAGCGAACCGGCTCGAAGTTATTCTCCGAGGCAAATTCAGCCGTAAATGCATAAGCAAAATAATCGGTGTTGCTGTCGAAGTTTGCGGTGTAAGACTCTACAAAAAGCTCATTGCCCACATTCACATTTAAGTTGGGAGCGGGTAATGTGTAATCCAGTGCAGAAGCCGATTGCCATATTACGTGCCCCCGAAAAACAATCACGCCCAAGTAACCAGAACCGGGTAAGTTAAGTTGTTCTTCATATAAAATTTCAGGCATGAAGGGAATATCGCCGTCTAGCTCAAACGCCGAGAGTAATCCAAGGTTCATCAGGCGAAGTTCGCTCATCTTGGCTTGGGTTAAGCTTGTGGTATAGGCGTTATCTAAAATAATCACGGTGAGGGGGGCAAATAGAGCAAGCACGCCCATCGCTAACAGAATGCTCCGTATTCTCAGCGACAGTTGCTTCATAGGATATACTTCATAGATTATGCTTCATAAATTACGGTTTATCCGATACCCACGACCACGAAGCGTTTCGATGGGTTTGAAGTTATTGTCTGGATCTAGCTTTTTACGCAATCGGCCTACAAAAACTTCAATTACGTTACTATCAAGGTCAAAGTCTTGGTCATAAATATGCTCGGTCAGTTCGGTTTTAGAGACCACTTTTTGCGGGTTCAGCATCAAGTATTCCATTACCTTGTATTCATACGCAGTTAGTTCAAGCGGAGCATCATTGACTGTAATTTCTTCAGCGACGGTATCGAGTGATATCGGACCAAACTGAATAACAGGGTTTGCTTGACCTGATGCACGGCGAATCAAGGCTTTCACCCTTGCCAATAACTCTTCATTGTGGAATGGTTTGGTCAAATAATCATCTGCACCTGCATCTAACCCTTCAACCTTCTCTTGCCAACGGTCCCGAGCCGTTAAGATAAGCACTGGGCAGCGAATATCTTCTTGCCTTGCTTTTCGTATAACTTCAAAGCCATCCATTTTAGGTAAGCCAATATCGATAATGGCTAAATCGTAAGTGAATTCATTAAGTTGATATAACGCTTGCTCACCATTGTCGGCTAAATCAACACTGTAACCGTGTTGCTGTAATAAGCTATCGAGTTGAGTAAGTAGACGGCTATCATCTTCAGCAATGAGTATTCGCATTATTAATCCTTTGAGCGATTCTTAGATGACTTCACATTTCCAGAACGCTTATCGACGTCAACAGACACGACACGGCCGGATTCCTTCAGTACCTTAACGCGGTATTTCTGATTGGTTTGGCTTACACGAAGTACACGTCCAGACTCGGCTTGACGAGCTCGTTCGACGGCTTGGCTTTTGCTTAGCTCCCCACTTTTTTCTTGTTGTGCATAGGCATTACTGCCGCCGCATATAAGCAGCGTCAATATTAAAACCACAGCGTGAAGCGTTTTGATCATATTTCCTCACCAAAAAAGCAGGCAAAGCCCAACAGGAATCTAGTATATAGATTTAAGCTGAACCATTGCTGAATGTCTGCGGTAAGTCTACCTCGTGAAATAGAGTGTGTACATAAAGTGATAGTAAGAATGGTGTAAGGATAAATGTAGGACAGACACTTAAGTTTCGTTTAGTAAGAGAAGATAATTTATTGGACACACACCCAAGTTCTATATATTTAACACTATACGAATTAACAGTTTCGAGTGACTGTCCAAAATTTATTCTGACGGACTTATTCGAGGAGAAGATAGTAAGGAAATAGCGAATTGAAGTGTGTGTCCAACTCAGTAGCCCCACAGTTTTGGTCCGACTTTATTTGTCCAAACGTTATAGTAATTAGTACGTTCAGCATGTAATGAGAAGCTGTATAGGTGTGAAAAACTTACTGAAGTGGGTGAATAGCTTATAGGTGTAAGGTGAGAGGAATGATTTATTTCAAACAATGGTAAACCCGCATAGCGCTTTTACGTCGGTGGCTGTAGCGATTTGAATACCTTCTGGCACGTAGTATGAATTGTAATAAGTTAAGTTTATTTAAATAGTATGCAACGGAGGGAATATGTCGCACGATATCAAAACGACAATGTGGGAAGCTATGTCTAGTAGCCCTAATGTAATGGTTAGCCTTACTGGTAAAAATGAGCATTCAGAACCAATGCGTGCCCAGCTAGATAAACATGCCAACAGTGAATTCTGGTTTTACACCACTAAGGACAACAGGGTTGCCGAAGGTGGCGAGGCTATGGTGCAGTTTTCTTCTAAAGGCCATGATGTGTTCGCATGCATTCGAGGTACGTTAGTCCCAGAAACTCGCCAAGAAATTATCGATAAGTATTGGTCGAACGGTGTGGAAGCTTGGTATGAAAAAGGTAAAGAAGATCCTAATCTGCTTATGCTACGGTTTAGTTTGGCTGAAGCTGAAATCTGGGAAGCTGACCCGTCATTAAAAGGAATGTTTAAATTAATGACTGGAAAAACAATTTCGCCTGACGAAATGGGCGAACACGACAAAGTTATTTTGTAACTTGTTCGTGCGGAACGAGTGTGTGTCCAACGTTTACGTTCCGGCCGAGGTTAAACATTTACTAATGTTTAGCCAGCCGGAAACGTAATTAGAGTGACTGTCCAAAATTGGTGATTAAAGTGACTGTCCTGAGTTGATACAAGTTAATAAATGTTCATATTCGAGTGTGTGTCCGATTTAGGAAGGTGGTTTGGAAATACATTTAAGTGTGTGTCCAATTTAGGGAAGTTTTGATGGTAAGGAAGCTTTAATACTATATATAGTACCGCACACAAAAAAGCCTGTAAGGGATGCGTTAGCATTTCTTTCAGGCTTTTTTATTGAGGCGATATCAGAGAGTTCGGTGTCTGATTATCGCTTTCTATCTTTTAGAGCAACAATAAGCTTGTTAAAGCACCAACAATTGGACAAGTCACAAGATAGCTAAGGCACGTTACAAAAAAGCTAAGGCGCGTTACAAAAAGTGTTACGGCAGTACTTTCTTGTAAGGCTTAACAATTACGCTTTCGTACACACCGGCTTCAATATACGGGTCGGCATCGGCCCACGCTTGCGCCGCTTCTAGCGATTCAAACTCTGCAACCACCAACGAACCAGTAAACCCAGCAGGGCCAGGATCTGGACTGTCGATAGCAGGGAAGGGGCCAGCTATTACCAATCTACCTTCATCCTTTAACGCATTTAAACGCGCTAGATGCGCAGGACGTGCCGCTAAACGATTTTCTAAGCTGTTTGCTACATCGGTAGCACAAATCATATAAAGCATTTTTAAAACCCTTAGCCTTTGGCAGTAGCCGCTTTCATAGACTGAACAAACTCACCCAATGCACTTAGCATAGCGTCGTTGTTATCTAAGTTCGCTGCTATCAAGTTCACTGTAGCCGAGCCCGAAATAGCACCTGCAGCACCAGCATCAATAGCCGACTTTACTTGTGCTGGCGTAGAAATACCAAACCCAAGTAATGGTGGAGCACATTTGTGCGCCGTTAGTCGCGCAATCAACTCAGCAGCAGGAATTTCAACCGCAGTTTCAGCGCCAGTTACCCCAGCTCTACCTAACAAGTAGGTGTAGCCTTTCGAGTACTCACCAATTTTTTCCATGGTTTCATCGGTCGCATTCGGTGGAGCAATCAAAATTTGTGAAATGCCATTGGCATCTGCCGCTTTTTGAAATGGTGCGGCTTCACGAATTGGTACATCAGCAATTAAGATAGAATCGACACCTGCATCACTGGCCTTTTTATAAAAACCATCAATAGACTGTGCCATTACTAGATTGCTGTATAACAACAACCCAATAGGTACTTGTGGGTATTTACTACGTACGCGAGTAAGTAACTCAAAGCAGTTAGCAACTGAAACCTGGCTCTTATGCGCACGAATGCTAGCAGCTTGAATAGTAGGGCCATCGGCAATGGGGTCTGAATAAGGAATGCCCAATTCCAAAGCATCGGCACCACTTTCAACTAATTGGCAAATAACCGCTTCAGATTGTGCTAAATCAGGGTCGCCTATCATTACGAAGGGAACAAAAGCGCCTTCATTTTTTGCGTCTAGGCGCGCAAACATTTCTGCATATCTTTCCATTACAGTTTGTCCCCTAAAATTTTGGTTACGTGAGCCAAGTCTTTATCACCTCGGCCAGATAAGTTCACCACAATAATGGTTTCTTCTTCTGCTTCGTCGGCCATGTTCAATGCGTGCGCTAGGGCGTGTGAAGACTCAAGCGCAGGAATAATGCCTTCTTTGCGTGCAAGTAATTGAAACGCGTTAAGGGCTTCTTCATCGGTCGCAGCAACGTACTCAGCACGTCCAGTTTCCGCTAAATAAGCATGTTGAGGGCCAACTGCAGGGTAATCTAATCCGGCAGAAACTGAATAGCTCTCTTCAATTTGACCTTCATGGTCTTGCATAATGAAGGTGTAAGCGCCGTGCAATATACCTTTGGTCCCGGTCACAATAGTTGCGCCGTGCTCTTTGGTGTGCACCCCTTTACCTGCAGGTTCAACACCCACAAGTCTTACAGAAGGTTCGTCGATGAAATCAGCAAACATGCCAATGGCATTTGAACCACCACCTACACAAGCCACAACCGCATCTGGCAAACGGCCTTCTTTTTCTAAAATTTGTGCACGGGTCTCTTCGCCAATCATGCGGTGGTATTCACGTACGATTGTTGGGAATGGGTGAGGGCCCGCAGCCGTACCTAACAGGTAATGTGCTGTATCGTAATTAGCAGACCAATCACGCATGGCTTCGTTTACCGCATCTTTAAGTGTGCCAGAGCCAGCATTTACTGGAATAACCTCTGCACCCATTAGCTTCATACGAAAAACGTTAGGCGCTTGACGCTCAACATCTTTTGCACCCATATAAATACGGGCTTTTAGGCCTAATAGTGCGCATGCTAACGCCGTAGCAACGCCGTGCTGGCCAGCGCCGGTTTCGGCAATCACTTCGGTTTTACCCATACGCTTTGTTAATAGCGCCTGACCCAATACTTGGTTGGTTTTGTGGGCACCACCGTGAAGTAGGTCTTCACGTTTAAGGTATAATTTTACCTTAGGGTTGCTCACCAAGTTGCGGGTTAGCGTCATCGCTGTTGGGCGACCTGCGTAATCTTTTAACAACCCCAAAAACTCTTCATTGAAGCTAGGATCATCTTTCGCATCTAGAAACGCTTTTTCTAGTTGGTCCAGTGCAGGAATAAGTAGTTCTGGCACGTACATGCCGCCGAACTCTCCAAATTTTGTCTCTAATTGATTCATGCGTTGTCCTAAGTGTTAATAGCGGCGACAAATTGAAAATAGCTCGGCTAACTTTTCAGCCGACTTTTCGCCTGGGGCACTTTCTACCCCTGAATTTACGTCGATGGTTGCGCAGCCTACGTTAATGCCTTGGGCAATGTTAGTTGCGTTAATTCCACCGGCTAGAATGATTTTTTGCTTGTTGGCTATATTGTCTAACAATCGCCAATCGAAGCTTTCTCCTGTACCGCCTTTAGCATTGCCTACCTGGCAATCAAGCAGTACATAATCGATATTCTCGTCTTCTAATAATTGAGGTAGTTGCTCAGGCAATGCACCTTTCACGCCTTCGGCTTGCCATATTTCACAACTTGCTGGCAGCGCGTTTTTCAGTGTTGCTCGATATGTTGCATCTTCGCTACCGTGTAATTGAACGGCGGCTAGCGAGAGCGATGTAGCTAACTTGGCAACATAATCGATGTCGTGATTTACAAACACGCCTACGTAATCGCCTTCAACGGTTTCTACGATATCTTTTGCAGTAGATTCGGTCACGCAGCGAGGTGATTTTTCAGCGAAAATCAGCCCGCCCATACTGGCGCCACTTTCAAAAGCAAGTTGTGCTTGTGCAACACTGGTTAATCCGCACACTTTTACCGAACCGTAAATCACGCTGCGAACGGCGCGATTTAAGTTGGCTTGCGACATAAGTGCACTGCCTACCAAGAAGCCTTGGCAAAGCGGGCTTAAGCGTAATACGTCTTCATGGGTATAAATGCCAGATTCTGAAATTACCACAAAGTTGTGCGTAGCCTTTTCCAGCATGGGCACCAAGTGTTCTGTGGTCGCTAAATCGGTGGATAGGTCGCGCAGATTACGGTTGTTAATGCCAATGATGTTTGCTTCAAGGGCAATGGCGCGATGCATTTCTTCTTCGTTACTCACTTCAGTAAGAATATCTAATGACAAGCTATTGGCCACGGTGGCGAGTTCACGATACTGCGCATCGTCTAGCACGCTTAACATTAGCAACACGGCATCGGCGTTGTAATGACGAGCCAAATAAACCTGATAAGTATCAATAAAGAAATCTTTGTTTAATACAGGCTGTGCTACACGTTCTGTAACGTAGGCCAAATATTCAAATTTACCTTGAAAATACTTCTCGTCGGTAAGCACTGAAATGCCCGCAGCATAGGGTGTGTATGCGGTTAAAATTTCGTCTAGGTCGAAATGTTCGCGAATAAGCCCTTTTGAGGGCGAGGCTTTTTTACATTCAAAAATAAAGCCCGCATTCGGTTCGTTCAGTGCATCAAACAAGCTTTTGTTTGAAGGCACTAAATCTGCTTTAAAGCTTTCAAGGGGCAAAGCCGTTTTTCTGGCATCAACTTCAATGCGTTTATCGGCAACAATTTTTTCTAGCACATTAGGCATCAGTGCTGACCTCCTGACTGATTTTGGCAACGTGGTTTAATACCGCCAAAGGTTTTGCGTCTTTCATAGCCTGCATGGCCATCTCGGTGCCGTCTTTAAATGAATCGGCGGTACCGGTAACTTTAAGTAGTGCACCGCAGTTCATGGCAATGGCAGCACGATGGGCTTCTTGGCCTTCACCGGCTAACGCAGCTTCAATGTATTTCTTGTTCTCTTCTGGCTCGCCGCCCTCAATGGCCGATAATGGGTATGAGGAAAGACCGAAGTCTTCAGCGGTCACGGTTAACTTACGAATATCACCGTGCTCAAGATCGTAAATGATAGATTCCCCATGCAAAGCAAGTTCATCTAAGCCGTCACCGTGAACAATCATGGCGCGATGTTGGCCAAGAAGCATAAGGGTTTTTGCGTAAGGTTCAAGCAGTTCGGGAGAGTAAACGCCGAACACACCATGCGTTGGGCCCGCTGGGTTGGCTAGTGGCCCTAGTATGTTAAACAAGGTTCTGGTCTTCAGAGCAGCACGGACGGGGGCCGCGAAACGCATGCCCGCGTGATAAACCGGTGCAAAAAGAAATGTGAAATTTGCTTCATCTAAGCATTTTCTCGACAATTCTGGCGAAATTTCCAAATTCAACCCGAACTGTTTGAACAAATCGGCGGAGCCAGATTTACTCGATACACTTCTGTTGCCATGTTTGGCCACCTTCACACCACACGCGGCTGCAACAACACCCGCTGCGCTAGAAATATTGATAGTGTTGTGTCCATCACCACCTGTGCCTACGATGTCGGCAAACGGGTAGGTGGGGGCAGGAAAAGGCTTGGCGTTCGCGACCATGGCACTGGCTGCACCGGCAATTTCACCGGGTGATTCATGCTTAATTTTTAGTGCTGTGAGGACGGCTGCAATAACGGCTTCGCTTTGTTCACCGTGCATAATACTGTTGAACAAGGTGTAAGCTTCGGTTTGAGACAGCGCCGTTTGTTTGAGAAGTTTTTCAAGTAATGGAGTAGCGTCAAACATGGCTTTATCCTTGTTGCGTTAAATAGTCGATGCTTTGCTTCAGCAGCACACTACCTTGGGCCGTTAAAATCGACTCAGGGTGGAATTGAAAGCCCAGCATTTTATCAGTTTTGTTAAACACGGCCATTACAGTTTCAGTGCCATCATCATTCACACAAGATGCACAAGGCTCAAGAGCATCAGGTAGCGTTTGTGCGGCTAATGAGTGATAACGGGCCACGTGCAATGGTTGTGGTAAGTCTGTGAACATATCTTTTTCTGAGTGGGCGATAGCAGAGCTTTTGCCGTGCATCACTTGCGTGGCGCGGCCCACAATGCCGCCATAGTATTCAACAATGGCTTGATGTCCTAAGCAAATGCCTAGCACGGGAAAGGTGCCTGCAACTTTTTTAAGTAAGGCTGGCATACAGCCTGCCTCGCTTGGGGCACCTGGACCTGGCGAAAGCATTAACAATACTGGGCTCTTAGTAGCTTGTTCTTGCATTTTTTCGAATAACATATCGGCGCACACGGTGTTGCGGTATACGTTTATTTCCAAATCGAGCGCGCGTAATTCATCTACTAAGTTATAGGTAAAAGAGTCGACGTTATCGAGCAAGAATAAGGTGGTTTTGTTGATCTTAGGCATACTCATGCTTGTGTCTCCGTTTCCGCTTTGAGTGCTGCGGTAACCGCGCTAATAACAGCTTGCGCTTTTGCACGGGTTTCATCGGCTTCAGCTTGTGGAACAGAATCATAAACTACACCGGCACCGGCTTGTATGAATGCGCGGCCGTTTTTCACAAATGCCGAGCGAATAACAATACAGGTATCCATATCACCTTGACCATTTATATAACCTACTGCACCACCATAACTGCCACGACGTTTTTGCTCTATTTCACGAATCAATGTAGCGGCACTCACTTTTGGCGCACCCACTAATGTGCCCATGTTCATACATGCTTGATAAGCGTGCAGCGCATCTAAATCATCACGAAGTTGACCGACAACACGAGAAACAAGGTGCATAACATGCGAATAGCGATCTACTTTCAATAAGTCTTTTACGAAGCGGCTTCCAGGGCGGCTTACTTTCGCCACATCATTTCGAGCTAAGTCGACCAGCATGATGTGTTCAGACTTCTCTTTGTTGTCTTCACGCAAGTTAAGTTCAATACGACTGTCTAAGTCGTGATTGATACTGCCATCTGGGCGTTTACCGCGAGGGCGAGTACCGGCAATGGGGTAAATTTCAACTTGGTTGCTTTCACTTTCGTATTTAAGTGCTGATTCCGGTGAAGCACCAAAAATAGTAAAGGCTTCATCTTGCATATAGAACATATAAGGGCTGGGGTTTTGTTCTTTTAAATGCGCATAAGCTAGAAGCGGTGATGGGCAAGGCAGCGAGAACGTTCGCGATGGCACCACTTGGAAAATATCCCCTGCAAGAATGTGCTGTTTTAGCTCAAGCACATTGTTGCAGAATTCTTCATCGCTTTTATCTACGCTCACTGCCGTCTCACCATCGATAGCAGCGCCAGAGGTTAAGGTGGGTGTCTCGGGTATAGACTGCAATTGCTGGTGCAGTGATTCTAGTCGCTGGGAAATTCCAAAATATTGCTGAGCCACGTCTTCGCCACTAAACACGCTGCCAATTAAATGGGTTTCACGAGTTTGGTGATCTACCGTAATAAGCGTCTCAGCCAAGTAAAAAACAAAATCAGGGCAGTCATTATCGCCATCTTCTACATGAGGCAATGACTCAAACCCTGCTAACATATCATAGGCAAATACACCGCCTAAAAACAGCGCGTGAGGGTGTTGACGAATAGGCGTGATTTTTTTCACGATAATACGCAAGGTATCCATCACGCTGGCAGACTTCAAGCGACTGTCTTCGTCTAGTTGCGCATCCGCGGATTCACATATTAAGGTCACTGAAGTGTCGGTACTGTTTTCGCACTTTACCCCTACTGGGCACTGCGTTTTAAAAATAGGCAGTACGGAAGCACCGTTTGCCGTCAGGGCCTTAACCTCAACACGGTTGCCATTGCACTCTAAACGCAAAGCGGCTTGAACCATCAATAAACTTTGTAAATCGTCTTTAGACTCAATTTCTGCCGACTCTAACAACAAGGCATTAGGACGTTTGGCACAAATATGTGCGAAGGCTGCAAGAGGATCGTCGATGTAATGCCCAACTTGCTCAATTGTTTCCACTTTGCCTGGGGTTGTGCCCAGTTCCGCTAAACTCATTTTTGCCACTCTCCGACTGCAAAAAGATAAAAAAAAGGCCCGTAAATACGGGCCTTTTGTGTTTTATTCACGCACAAATGCGCACACTACCCGTTAATCGAGGGAGTGCCACCACCAAGAAGCAATAGTTGTTGCTGTTGTGATTGTCATTAATTGCATGAATAAACTCGTGTTTGGTTCAATCTTGTACGAACATCGATAGTTATCGAAGGCGTAAATCTGTATACTTGTACGTATAGAAGAAAACAAATTCACCTTTGTGTCAACCAATTATTGAAAAGCCTTTGAAAATAGATCTCCACAGCCATACCAAATTCTCCGATGGGCACCTCACTGCAGAGGAGCTTATATTGCGCGCGCACACCATGCAGGTTGATGTGCTAGCCATTACTGACCACGACACAGTGGCAGGGTTAGAAACGGCGCATAACACGCAAGCGAAACAAAAACGCCCGTTAAAAATTATCGATGGTGTTGAAATTTCCACCAATTGGCACGGTTTCGATATTCATGTTGTGGGGTTAAATGTTGATAGAACCAACTCAACCTTTCTAGCGCAACTAGAAGGCCAAGCACAAACCCGCCAAGCGCGAGCAGAAAAAATAGCTGAAAAGTTAGGTAAGTGCGGTTTTGAAGGTGTACTTCCACGTGCCATGGCGTTAGCTGGCGAAGGTCAGGTCACTCGCGCGCATTTTGCTCGCGTGCTAGTGAATAACTATGGTGTTGGTACCATGAATGCGGCCTTTAAAAAGTATTTAGGCAAAGGCAAGCGTGCAGCAGTAAAAGCGGATTGGCCTAGTGTGGAAACTGCCATTGAGTGGATCCAAGGAGCGGGTGGACAAGCTGTGTTAGCACACCCAGTTCATTACGATATGACCGCAAAATGGTTACGCAGATTAGTTGATGTATTTGCCCAAGCGGGTGGCGATGCAATTGAAACCGCGTTTCCAGGTATTAGCAAAGACAAGCAAGCGCTAGTGAATGAACTCGCTGCCAGCCATAATTTATTGGCCTCGGCAGGCTCTGATTTTCACTTTCCATCACGATGGACAGAGCTAGGTAAGAATTTGGGCATTAGCAGTAACTTAACGCCTATTTGGCACGATTGGCCTGTGGTTGAGGGGTTTACAGACGTGGTGAACCAATCTGCACCTAGTGTTAGTAACTAGTAATAACTAGCAAAGTGTCAGCAACTAGTTGTTAGCAGTGTTGTATTAGCTACTTTTCATTAGCCGCTTTCTATTAATAGCGTTCCATTTGCTAAATAGAAAAAGAGGCCAAGCAATAGGCATGAACAGGACATTATCATGAGTCAGTTTTTCTATATTCATCCTGAAAACCCACAGCAACGTTTGTTGAACCAAGCTTGTGAGCTTATACGCGAAGGGGCGGTAGTGGTTTATCCTACCGATTCTGGCTACGCCATTGGTTGTCAGATGGAAGACAAAAAAGCCTTAGAGCAACTATGCCGTATTCGAGAGATTGGCAAAGATCACAACTTCACGCTCATGTGCCGAGATATGTCTGAATTATCTATTTACGCCAAAGTAGACAATACGGCATTTAGACAAATTAAAAATAACACGCCAGGGTCATACACGTTTGTACTAAAAGCCACCCGTGAAGTGCCTAAGCGTTTGCAAAACCCCAAGCGTAAGACCATTGGTATTCGTGTGCCTGATAACGCTATTGCGTTAGCGCTGCTTGAAACCCTTGGCGAGCCGCTGATGTCTACCTCGCTTATTTTGCCAGGTAATACCATGGCAGAATCAGATCCTGACGTTATTCGCGATAATTTAGAAAAGCAGGTGGGGGTTATTATTCACGGCGGCTATTTGGGCGAGCAGCCTACTACCGTTATTGATTTATCTGAAGATACTCCTGTCATCATGCGCCGCGGCACGGGCGATCCTGCCCCATTTGAATAGTGAATACAGATGAGCAGTGAGCAATCGCCTATTCAGCAGCCGCTTCCGCTCGCATTTATTCACGGCGAGGCGTTAATAGAAAAGCCTGAAGACTTATTTATTCCGCCTGATGCACTAGAAGTTATTTTAGAAACGTTTGAAGGGCCGCTCGACCTTCTGCTGTACCTTATTCGAAAGCAAAAATTCGATATTATTACCTTGCCGGTGGCGACAATCACTAAGCAATACATGGAATATGTCGATGCCATGATGTCGTTAAAACTAGAGTTGGCGGCAGAGTACCTATTAATGGCCGCAATTTTAGCCGAGATAAAATCTCGGTTGTTGTTACCTAAACGTAGTAGCGATAGCGACGAAGAAGAAGATCCTCGCGCTGAACTTATTAGGCGGCTAAAAGAATACGAACTGGTTAAACAAGCCGCTGAAGACTTGGATATTCAACCTCGTTTAGAACGAGACATTTTTGATACCCAAGTATTGGTAGCTGACAGTGTTTCTCCTGTGCGAATTGAGCCAGAGGTAAGCCTAGCGGAAATTGTCCTCGCGTTTAGTGGAGCAATGAAACGGGCAGCGGCATTTGAACACCATACCATTGCCCGTGAAGCCTTAAGTACCCGTGAACGCATGTCGTTAATTCTTAGTTTGATAAACGCCAATGAATTTACGCCACTTGAGGGATTATTCACGGTGGAAGAAGGTCGCGCTGGTGTGGTGGTGTGCTTCCTAGCCATTTTAGAATTGGTAAAAGAACAACTGATTTTTTGTATTCAGGCAGGTCCTTACGCCCGAATTCATGTAAAATTAGGCAGCAGTGTTGAGTAATAATGAAAAAAATAAAAACAGCTCAATTAAAACAACTGGTTGAAGCCGCCATCTTCGTTGCCGATGCTCCGGTGTCTATTCAGCAATTAAGAGATACGGTGCTAAGTGACTTCACGGTTGCAGAAAGAACCTTAAAAACAGTTATTAATGAGCTAACCTTAGATTATCAACCTAGGGGTATACAATTAGTTAAAGTAGCCAGTGGCTACCGATTTCAATCTGTGGATGCGTTAAGTCCATGGTTGAGCAAGCTATGGCAGGAAACTGCCCCAAAGTATTCCCGCGCTATGCTGGAAACTTTGGCACTTATTGCCTATCGTCAACCTATTACTCGTGGAGAAATTGAGCAAGTAAGAGGCGTAGCGGTAAGCAGTAGTATAATGAAGACACTCACAGAACGAGAATGGGTAAAAGTAGTGGGGCATAAAGAAGTGCCAGGCAGGCCAGCGTTATATGCTACCACCAACACTTTTTTAGATTATTTTTCGCTTTCATCATTGTCGGAGCTTCCAAATTCCGATGCCTTCGATGAAATGGCAAAAAGTATTGAGTCCACCTCGTCGCTTAAGGTGTTAAATGAGGCACCGTCTGAGGTAACAGACCGTGCGACCGAAAACAAGCAAATAAAGAGTGATACAAATGACTGAAAAGTTGCAAAAAGTACTAGCTAATCAAGGGCTAGGCTCGCGACGAGAAATGGAACGTTGGATTGAACAAGGCCGCGTTTCGGTGAATGGTACATTGGCAACATTGGGCGACCGTGTTGACGAAAGTGGTCAGATTCGTGTTGATGGGCACTTGTTGTCTCGTCAAACTGAACAGCCTGTATGCCGCGTTCTAATGTATAACAAGCCTGAAGGCGAGTTATGCAGCCGCCACGACCCTGAAGGGCGTGACACGGTGTTTGACCGTTTGCCTGCTATTCGTATGGGTCGCTGGATTGCGGTAGGGCGTTTAGATATGAACACAAGCGGCCTATTGTTGTTTACCAACGATGGTGAGCTTGCAAACCGTTTGATGCACCCTAAGTGTGAAGTAGAGCGCGAATACGCTGTACGTGTATTTGGTGACGTAACGCATCAAACGTTAAATACCTTGAAAAAGGGCGTTCAACTTGAAGACGGTGAAGCTAAGTTTTTAAGTATCTCGGGTAAAGTTGCCCCTCCAGGCTCTGAAGAAGAAAGCATGAACCGTTGGTTCAACGTTACGCTTAAAGAAGGGCGTAACCGAGAAGTACGACGCTTGTGGGAATCTCAAGGTGTGCAGGTAAGCCGATTAATCCGTGTTAAATACGGTCCCATGGACTTACAAAAGCGTTTGCCACAGGGGGCTTGGGTAGAGCTGGGTTTAGAAGATGTAAACTCACTACGTGACATTGTGCAATTACCTGAAGAAACGCAAACCATGGTGGATGTACGCCAAGGCAAACTAGATCATGCACGTTTAAGCCGTATGCGTCGCTCTGTGAAAAAACACAAGGTACGTAAAGAAAATGGCGGCGTTAAAAAGCGGGTAGCGAGAACGCCTAAGCGTTAAGTAATTCAAATGAATTGATTAGAAAAACGGGCATTGCCCGTTTTTTTTGGCAGCATTATTTAGGTTTAGCAAAGAAAGCCTAGAAGCGGAATACTTAATATAACTAATCGCAGCTGGCCCCAGCAGCAATACCATATTCTTGAGCTTTAGCGTTTATTGAATCACGGTTCAGGCTAACATACGCATTAAGTTTGCTTAGCACGTCATGCTGTAGCCGAGTTGAAATACGATACTGCACCCCATCTGCTGGTACATTTTTCGCTACCGTCACTAATTTTTCAGATAAGCCTAAAGATCTCAGTTCATTTTTAACTGTCGCAATGTTTAAATCTATGGCATCAACTAATCCATTCACCAGCATACGGGTGAGGATGCGCACAGAACGCTCATTTGCAATAGTTAACGTGCCGTTAGAACGCTTTTCTTGCCATTTTTCAGCAGGAGTAAAGCCGTTCAATAAACCGAGTCGAGTAACTTCATCCATTGGAATGTCACTGTTTGTGGTAAGCACAACAGAAGTGTCACATACAGTTATTAACGGTTCACCATAAACAAGGCCCGCAGTACCGCTTTGCGTCCATCTAGGATTGTCAGGCATGCGAAAATCAATAGCGTTGTCTTCAAACCAATGATTAAAACGTTGCAAGGGAAGGGGAATGAATTCAAACGAGATATTATGGCTATTGCCAAACTCCGTCATCATATCACTCAATAAACCGCGATGTTGCGCGGTGGTAAAGTCCATTACAGGGTAGTAGTTCATATTTTCAACGCCCACTCTCAGGTGTTGAATTTCAGATGAATGAGATAAGTTACTGGCGAGAATAAATAAAATTCCCAGTAGAAAAAAACGATTAAACATTGGTACTTCAAAACATGTTTTTAGTGGCGCGCAGGATACTTTTTCGTAAATTCATTTACTAGTACTTTTTGTGTTTTTCGATGCAGTTAGGCGAAATTAGATATTAATTTATGCTTATATTTAACTTGGCTTATCATTTTTTGAATGAATTCGATCTCTCAGTTAATTGAGTGCGTAGGAACAACACATCAATGATTTTTTATAAATGTGCACCAAGAAGGAGACTGATATGAAAGAGATGCCTCAGTTAGGAATGGGAACATTCCGTTTAAAAGATGATGCAGCACTGAATGCAGTAACCGATGCGTTAGCGGTTGGTTTCAGGCATGTAGATACCGCACAAATTTATCAGAATGAAGAATTCGTTGGCGATGCGATCAAAACCAGCGGGATTGATCGTTCCGATTTGTTCATTACCACCAAGGTATGGTATGAGTCGCTGAGCGAAGATAAATTCATTCCTAGTATCCACGAAAGCCTATCGAAGCTTAAAGTAGAGCACGTTGATTTATTACTTATTCATTGGCCTTACCCAGGTGATGATATTTCCCTTGAAGATTACCTACCGCGCTTAAAGCAGGCTAAAGAGCTTGGTTTAACCCGACATATTGGGGTTTCGAACTTCACAATTGATCAGATAAAGCGAGCTGAGGAAATACTCGGTAAAGGCGAGATATATACTAACCAGATAGAGTTGCATCCGTTCATGCAGAACCGCCAAGTCGTAAAAGCATGTGAAGAGCGCGGTATTGGCATAACCGCTTATATGCCTTTCGCAGTCGGTGATGTGATGAAAGATGACACGTTGAATGCTATTGCTGATGCGCATAACACTAGCCCTGCTCAAGTGGTTTTATCTTGGTTAGATAAGAAGGGCATTAATACTATTCCTTCTTCGACTAACAAAAAGCACCTTGAAGAAAACTTCTCTTATACCGATATTTCACTAAGCGATGATGAGCTATATCGAATAGATGAATTGGATAATGGTGTTCGAATAGTCGATCCAGACTTCGCACCTAAGTGGGATTAACCACTAAGGTGAATTAAGTGACAGTTAAATACTAAGAGCAATTAAAAAGCGCGATAAAACGACTTCTCTCGACGTAAAAGGTAGGGGGAAGTCGTTGTTTTTAGCTTTTTTATAGGCGTTGGCGTTAAAAAGCGCAAAGAGCCGACAACCTTAAGTGGCTATTTTCTTCAGATAGTAAAATGAAAATTTAATAAGACTCACTATCAATAGTTTGATACCTTTGCTTGTAATAAAGCACGAGGGAACACGATGACTTTATCTAGATTATCAGGGATGACACTTCTACTACTCGTAAGCCATTTTGTATTGGCTCAAGAAACCTATTTCAAACATCAATCCTCAGCAAATAAATCGCAAACGCCTTCAATTGCTTCTTCTACTCACGCAGCCACCGACTCATTTGTCGGTTGTATTGATTACAAAATAACTTATAGCGGCGTGAATTTACTTGATGAAGATGCTCAGAGCAAAGTTGCATTTTTGATAAAAAACAACACCGAAAATTTTGGTGTTAAAAAGACCTACTGCTTCAATGAGTTCGGGGATAAGTTGGAGGTCAATTACAATGCAAACGTCGCTGATAAAACGTGGTACTTCGCTGACACCAATGAGGAATATACCTTATTTAAAAGCGGCATCATGAAATTTGGCGTAAATGATGTCGCAGAACCTGAGGAGTTCGAAGGTCTAGCAATTGAAAAGCTTGAAGTTTTAGGGCTACAAAAAGAAATATTAGGTTATCAAACTAATCAGGTGTTGCTGGTAAGAGAATCAGGAATAAAAACTGAATTTTGGGTTAGTAATAAGCTACCCCGCCATCCACTATCTTACAAAAACAATAAGTTTGGCTATGCCAACAAAATCTATGAGGTATTAAAGGGAGTTCATCTTTATCAACGCAAAGTGATAGGCGATTTATTCGTAGTAGAAGAAGAGGCTACCGCTATCCACGTTGGTTCGCCGGATAGAGAGCGATTTATATTACCTAATGTAGACCTGTATCATTGGTAGGGTAATAAATGCCTGGTATCAGGGGCGGCTATTATGTTTACTAAGTACAATAATGAAGGGCGTCAGCTGAGCCCGTCATTACTTGTAACCTCAACGTGTTTAATTATTTTGGCCGGATTACCGCCAATAACAACGTTGTCGCCGAAACTCTTTGTAACTACAGCTCCTGAAGCCACTACCACATTATCGCCTAAGGTAACGCCTGGATTAATCACTGCCATACCACCAATCCAACAGTTATGACCAATAGTGATAGGCTTAGCGAATTCAATGCCGGTTTGCCTTGATGCTGGGTCGATAGGGTGTGTTGCGGTATAAAGGCCTACTTGCGGCGCAATCATACAGTTGTCGCCAATAGTTACCTTAGCCGCATCTAGTATTACGCAATTAAAATTAGCGTAGAAGTTTTCACCCACATGGATGTTCTCGCCATAATCACACTTAAAAGATGACTCTATATATAAGCGCTTGCCTGTAGTGCCGAAAAGCGCCTTTAATTGACGGGTACGGGCTTTGTGCTCTGTTTGACAGGTAGCATTAAGCTCATCCAATTTGACCCTGCAGGCCTTGCGCAACCCGGTTAGCTCTCGATCGCTAGGGTAGTAAAGTTCACCGGATAACATTTTCTGTTTTTCGTTCATGCCAATCTACATCTGAAATAATGCTCAGACCTTACTTGCTAGATGAATACCTGACAATCACTTTTTCTTGTAAAGCGGGGTTAGTTATATCTAAAGTAACCGGACGTTCAAGGATGATGTTGCCGCCGAGAGTAACGTTAGCCTCAATGGTAAGCGTAGGCATAGTGCTGTTTCGCTCCTTACTGTCTTCGTCACGCATCTTATAAACTATGTCACCTTCAACCATAGTTTGGCCTTTAAGCGTAATATCGCCATTCAGGCTTCCAATATCGCTTTCGATTACACTGTCGATGATATCAATATCACCATTAACGGTTTCTACGCTGCCCTGAATGGTGCTTTGCTGTTTTAGGTTTACATCGCCGTTAACGGTTTCAATACTGTTGGCTACATGCAGATGTGAACCAGCATCAAGGTCGCCATTGACGATGTTGATTTCATCAACGCTTACGTGAGAACCCATCTTTAAACCACCATTTACAATACTAATGTCTTCGGCCTGCGCATGGTCTTCAAGCAATACATTTCCATTAACTGATGAAAGGTTGCCTACTGAACGATGTGCTGCTACATCCACACTACCAAACACGCTACTAATATCTTCACCTTCTTGAGCGCTTGCGTGGCCAACGTGAATTACGCAGCCTGAAAGCAATGTTGTTGCTGCAAAAAATAGAGTGCTGGCAATAAGTTTTTTTTTCATCATTAAGCCTTTTTAGTGTTGTTTTATGTTATGAATTTTCGATTAATAAGTATTTATTCACACATAGCGATTACACATCGCGTGCCACATATTAATAAACTTAATTATCAATGTCTTATGATTGAAGTGGACGGTGGTAAAAAAACATTGTGAACAAGTACACCAGATAATGGCGAAATGCACCAAATGTTAGGCCTTAACTAAGATTCTCGTGAAGTGGCGCTGTGCCAGTAAGTTATTGATATAAAGTTAAACTAACAAATTGGACACACACTCAAATGAAGTTCAAAGAAATGAATATACAATCACTTAAACGGGTTTAGGACAGTCACTTAAAAAGAGTTTTCGCAATTCACAAAAGCTGCACAAAAACTGGACACCCACTTAAGTAGCGGTCAACTCAAGAACTGAATTCAGCTAAAAAAACAAATTGGACACACACATAAACATAATAAATATGAAATATCATATGTGTTATGTTGTGCGTACTTAAATTATTCGTTATTACTAACGAAAGAAGGATTTATTTCATGATTGTTATTCACCATAACCCTGCTTGCGGCACATCACGCAATGTATTAAAAATTATTGAAGACGCTGGGTATTCACCGATTGTTGTGGATTATTTGAGTGAAGGGTGGACTCGCTCTCAGCTATTAGCTTTATTTGCAGCAGCAAATTTAACACCAAGACAAGCTCTCCGAACGACTAAATCACCTGCCGTTGAATTAGGGCTGCTGGATGAGTCTGTATCAGACGATACGTTATTAGATGCGATGTTAACGCATCCCGTTTTGGTAAATAGGCCTATAGTTTGCACAGAAAAAGGTGTGGCGCTATGTCGACCTAGCGAAAAAGTACTCGACTTACTGCCCTCATGGCCTAAAGGCCCTTATTTCAAAGAAGATGGTGAGCAAATTTTAGATGACTTGGGTAAAAGGATGTAATTTATGCACGACAAGTATTTGCAGTTAAAGCGAGCAAAACAAAATGCATTGATTTGTTTGCTGATAGCCGCGGGTGTTTTTGTTGCAGCTATTGTCACCCAAGTATACGCACCCGGTTTATCAAATGCTAAGTGGCTTGGGCTTATTAAGATGGCCAGCGAGGCTGCGTTAGTTGGCGGACTCGCGGATTGGTTTGCGGTAACGGCGTTATTTAAGCCTATACCCGCACGATATCCCATTCCGCACACCAATATTGTAGCCAGCAATAAAAAAGTAATAGCGCAAAATCTGTCGTTATTTGTAAAAGATAAGTTCTTTCACGCGAGTGCCATTGAAAACCTAATTGCATCTAGTCAGCCTGCCAAAGGGGCAGGGCGATGGTTGGAAGACCCTCAGCATGCAAAAAAATTAAGCCGTTTTTTATGTGATGCGCTTGCTGGCATTCTTCGTCTAGTGGACGACAAACCGGTGAAGGCATTTATTGGTAAGACTGCAGAAAAGGGAATTAATCAGCTCGATTTACAGCAACTAATAGCCACGGTATTGACCAGTATTACCCGAGAAGGTCACCATCAGCTGGTTCTTGATAAGCTGTTAGGCAACCTAGCTAATTTGATCGGTGAACCAGAAACTCAGGAATATATAGCAGCAACATTGGTTGACTGGCTCAAAACCGAACATAACCGCTTAGAAAAATTACTCCCTTCAACTTGGCTAAGTGAACGGGGTGCGCTTATTGCCGTTAAAGCGGTTGCTCGTGTACTAGATGATGTGTATGCCGATGATAATCATCCGTTAAGACACGCATTTGATGAGCAGGTTAATGACTTCTTACACGAACTGCAAACTAGTGAATCAATGGCGCAGCGTATTAACAATTATAAAGCGCAACTGGTCCATGATCCTGCCCTCAAAGCGTTTTTAAATAAGAGTTGGGTTTTATTACATGGGCGCATGCTTGAATCTTTAACGGCGGAAGATGGTAAGGCACAAGTTAAAATCACACACTGGTTGCATGAACTTGGTCATTCTTTAAATACAGATGACCGCTTATCGAATGCATTTGACCGTCATATCGGCGAGGCTGGAAAGTATATGGCGCCGGAGTTAGCCAATTTCCTAACCAAACATATTGAAGATACTATCAATAGCTGGGATGAAAGAGAGATGGCTGAGCAGATTGAGTTGAATATTGGTCGCGACCTTCAAAAGGTAAGAATTAATGGCACCTTAGTCGGGGGGCTAATTGGGGCGTTACTATTTGGTTTGGAGCAGCTTATCTCCATCACTTCACGTTAGTTATTGCCCGTTAAGCTTTAGCCAAGATTATAGTCACTTATAACGGTAAACCTTATACTGAGAGATTATTTCTTGTGCTAAAGGCCTAGTTTTTATGCTAATGAATTAACCCTAGCTCCAATTATTGCGCTAAAGGCTTACACCTTTCGTTGAGGGCTTAATTCCTACGCTAATGATTTATTCTCTACACCTACGGCTTTAAATTAAATACTAGCGAGTCGGCTGCAACTTTGCCCTTTAGGCCGCCTTTAAGGGGCTCACTTTCAAGCAAGGAAATAGTGTAAGTAGCGCTATAAAGGCGACTTACTTCTTTCTCACCAACACAAAATGGAGGGCCAGGAATAACGGTTTGATCGTAGTCGAAGCTTATCAAAAGTATTGGCGCGGATTGAGTTATATCAGCGATATGAACTGCATACTTTTCTCGCAGATCGCTTGGTAATGCTACCAGAGCCGCTCTGTCATAAATACCGGTTACGTTACCCAGTGTTTCGTCGGTTAGCTCAAAAATATCACCGACAAAAACACTTAGTGGGCCATTTTTAAAAAGCTTAAGGTTACCTACGGTCGTAACCTCTGGCTCAATATTCAATTCGCTAAACAATTGAGTAATAGCAATTTCACTTAACTCGGCGCCAACGACATCGCACCCATTTGATAGTAACCAGTGGATATCTTTGGTTTTGCCGCACAAAGGAACAAATATTCGTGGATTAGATGATGAGAGCAGAGTATCTGCGTGCTTAACTAAAAGTGCATTACCCTCAGGTTCGTGGAAACCAATTTCGTTTTTATTCCACTTACTGTGCCAAAAATCATGTTCCATAAATATATTCCTATCGCGAAAAGGAAGGGAAGAAGATAAGTAGAGGAGATATTCTTAGCTGTAACAAGCAAGGAACCTGAAATTATAAAGACAGGCACCTACGCTTGTTATAAAGAGATATTAACTATCTAGTGGAGTATTAAAATCTTCAGATAGTTCAAAATCGCCTTCAACGGAAGCAACCTTGTCTCCATCAAAAGTAATGATCATTTGCTTTTGAAAATCTTCGCCACGTTTTCTCATGCCACGCTTCATATCGTATACATAGTACCAAGTGTCGTCATCAAAAGAGTCTTGTACCACTGGGTTACCAAGTACATAAATAACTTGTTCTTTAGTCATGCCGATGCGTAGTTTAGAAACGTCTCGCTGATCGAGAAAGTTACCTTGAGGCACATCAATACGATAAATCCAGTTAGAACAGGCGCTTGATGTAAGGGTTAAACCTAAAATTATTAATAAATGTTGCAACTTCATGCGTAAATCAGTCCAGTATTGCTTTTTCTTCGTTACCCAACAGCATAAGGGCAGGTGGGGTGCGTTAATGTAAGCACGAAGGCATGCTACATCGACAAGTATGACCAATCAACTGCATTTTAGTTCGATTGTGCGCTTTTCAATAACTCTTTTGCGTTAGCAAGGGCCGACTTGGTTACTTTGTCACCAGCTAACAAGCGCGCTAACTCATCTACTCTATCTTGTTTTGTTAACGCTAACATTTGTGTTTCTGTACTTTCGCCATCAGTAAGTTTGGTAACAAAAAGCTGGTTATGCGCTTGAGCAGCTACTTGAGGTAAATGGGTAACACACATGACTTGAACCTGTTTACCTAAACGGCGAAGTAGCCCTCCTACAATTGACGCGGTAGGTCCACTGATCCCAGTATCCACTTCATCAAAAATCATGGTAGGTGTAGCATGATTATCACTGGCAATAACTTGAATGGCTAAGCCTATTCTAGAAAGTTCACCACCAGATACCACTTTATCTAGTCTGTCTGCTGCTTGGCCTGGGTTCGTTGATACTTTAATTTCTACCGTATCTTGGCCCAAGGCAGAGGGCTTTTTAAACTCATCGTAGTTTACCTCAATGGCAACTTTTGCATGAGGCATGTTCATCTGATGAATTTGTGTCTCAATTTCACTTGCTAAATAATTGGCCGCTTTTAATCTGCATTCAGATAACACTTTCGTTTCGCTAAGGTATTGTGCTTTAAGTTCATCTACTTCATCTTCTAACGTGGTTAACAAAGACTCTTGATCGCCCAACGAAGCAAACTCACTAGCCAGGGTTTGGTGATGCGCAAATAATTCTTCTGGCATAACGCTGTGCTTACGGGCTAACTCCATTGCTTTTGCATAGCGCGCTTCTACTTGTTGTAAACGAAGAGGGTCTATCTCTAAATCGTCG
Source organism: Alteromonas sp. 1_MG-2023 (assembly GCF_030547075.1). Taxonomy (GTDB): domain Bacteria; phylum Pseudomonadota; class Gammaproteobacteria; order Enterobacterales; family Alteromonadaceae; genus Alteromonas. The sequence goes on from NZ_JAUOQH010000019.1 coordinate 26,483, forward strand.
CAATAATGGCGCAATTCCCCGGCAGCTTCTTCAACTTGAATGGCTGCCTCATTTAACAAAACTAGAATAGGGCTCAAGCTGGCATCATGGGATTCAAGCTCACCCAAACGGTCTATACTATTTTGAAGTATAGACAGTGCGTTGCCTTCATCACTTTCATACAAATGGTAAAAGCTAGTTTGTGCTTGTTCTAATAGGCTTTGGCCATTACTTAGGCGCTTATGTTCAGTTTCAAGTTCTGAAAACTCACCGTCTTCTAAGGCGAATTCGTCTAGCTCTCTAACCTGATAAGTAAGCAACTGTAATCTGTCTTCACGTTGCTGCGCTTGCGCTTGCAGTTCGCTCAACATTTTTTGCTTTTCACGCCATAAGGCGTAGTGCTGCTTTACATTTGAGAGGCTGTCTTTGTGGTTACCTACAGTATCAACAAGCTGACGTTGATAATCTTCTTTTAAAAGCTGAAGGTGCGTATTCTGGCCATGTATCGCAAGCAGGTGCTGACCTAAGCCCTTTAATTGTTGTAGTGAAGCGGGAATACCATTAATAAAAGCTTTTGAGCGGCCTTCTTTTGAAATGACTCTGCGAATGAAACAGCTGTTTTCATCCTCGTCTGAGGTAAGTTCGTGTTCATCGAGATAGCGCTTTGCATTAGCATTGGTTGCCAATGCAAAATGAGCAATGATTTCAGCTTTAGACGCAGTGCTTCGTACGGCGTTGGCATCAGCCCGCTCGCCTAGGCATAAGCTTAAAGCATCAATGGCAATAGATTTACCGGCACCGGTTTCCCCAGTGATGGCAGTGAGCCCCTTTTCAAGATTAACTGAAAGTTGCTTAACCACTGCAAAGTTACTAATAGAAAGATGCGCTAACATAACTATACTCGATGTTTATACAGTGCGTGTAAATATATACAGTATTTTACGCATGTAAAGAGGTTGGCTAAAATTAATTCACTATATGCAGCGCTTAGCACCTCTTTGCATTACATCTAATAAAGCTTACTACCCCAGCCTAATTTTTTACGTAACACGTTAAAGTAGCTGTAACCCTTTGGATGCACTAAATAAAGTTTATCTTCACTTTTATTAATGCGTATTTCATCGCCTGGAAGTACGGGGAGAACAATGTGACTGTCGCAGCTGATTTGCAATGAGTCGCTGTTAACCTTTGATACCTTCATCGACACTTGGCTGTCGGCATCGACTACAATTGGCCTGCTGCTTAATGTGTGTGGAAACATAGGCACTAAGGTTAATGCATCGAGCTTTGGCATGATAATAGGCCCGCCAGCGGATAGTGAATAAGCAGTAGAGCCGGTAGGGGTAGCTACAATTAGCCCGTCTGAGCGTTGGCTGAATACAAATTGCTCATCAATGTAAATTTCAAATTCCATCATGTGTGCAACTTTACCGTGGTGAAGTACCACTTCGTTTACTGCGGAACTGCTACTTTTTAGCTTTTCGTGGCGATACACGCCTACGTCTAACAAAAAGCGTTTTTCCACCACGCATTCACCTTCAAAAATAAGGTCGAGTTGCTGAACAATGTCATCTGGGTGAATATCGGTTAAAAAGCCTAAATTGCCTCTATTTACCCCCACTACATGAATATCAAAGCGGGCTAGCACCCTTGCTGCACCTAGCATACTGCCGTCACCGCCTACCACGACGGCAAGGTCGGCTTCTTTACCAATGGTAACTAAGTTACAAGCTCGGTGATTATCGCTTTCTAATTCTTTTGAAATGCTTTCTTCAACCAATAAGTCACAGCCTTTTGCAGTGAGGTATTGGGCCAAAAGATTTAAGCTGTCGTGGGTAGCAGCGTGTTGAGGTTTGCCAATTAAAGCAACGGTTTGATAGGACATGTAGTGCTAATGTGTTTTCCTTACTGATGTCAGGACATTAGCACAGTTATTTTATGAATGGAAAGCCTTAGCGTAAGGTTTATCGTGCCGTCCAGCCCCCATCAAGCACCATAGTTTGGCCGGTAATATTACGTGCACTATCCGACATTAAAAATGCTGCTGTACCAGACAATTCCTCTACGCTAATGAATTGTTTCTTAGGCATGGGCTCTAGCATTATTTTGTTTATTACTTCTTCTTCTGTGAGGTTGTTCTCTCTAGCTTGTGAGGCAATTTGTTTTTCAACTAACGGCGTTTTTACATAGGCTGGGCAAAGGGTATTGATAGTGACATCACAGTCGCCGGTTTCAAGGGCGATAGTTTTTGCAAACCCCAGTAGGCCATGTTTTGCTGCAACGTAAGCCGATTTATAAGGGGAGGCCACTAGGGAGTGAATTGAACCAATGTTGATAATTCGGCCAAAGTTTTGCTCTCGCATGCCAGGTAAAAAAGCTTGGGTTAAAAGCGCGGGGCCAACTAGCATTATATTAATTAATTGCTGCCACTTCTCGGGCGGAAAATCTTCAATGCGTGATACGTGTTGAATGCCCGCGTTATTAATCAATACATCTACTTTTTGCCCCTCGAGCAAGTCGGGTAAAGCCGCCACTTGCTGAACATTGCATACATCAACCTGAATAGCACTTGCACTACCACCTTCTTTTAGAATATCGCTCGCAGCGCGCTGTGCAGCTTGTTCGTTAATATCGGCAATAATCACATGATGCCCTGCTTTCGACATTGCTTGTGCTATACCAAAGCCAATACCGCTAGCACCACCAGTTATAAATACGGTTCGCTTAGTCATTATTTACAGTTCCTGTATTCATCGTTGTTTTATTGGTAGCGCCTGTATTTATGCCTTTAATCATATTGGTAACAGCAGAAATCTGCGCGCCTTTTCGATTTGCATAGTCATCTGAAGAGTATCCCCACCAATCCCAGCAACCTTGGGGGTTTAAAGGCATAAACAACGACTTTTTAGTTTGCGGGTATAGCACAACGATATTGTTATCATCGGCCCATTTATTGATACCAGTTTCTGTTATATAGCTATCGCCTACGGCTTCGGCATATTGATTACATCCATGAAAGCTTATATGTAAGCTGCAGGATTCACCTTCTGCACAGTTTTCGGGTACAAAAACAAACCCTTTTTCTGCCAAGGTTTCGCCATTGCTGCCTGAAAGCTTATGCTGAGAAATAGTGTAAACCTTGCCTGAAACGGTGTCGTCGGGTGCCGTTAAGTTGGGTAACAGGTGATTTAACATATTGCCCGCTGCATCGTAATTACAATTACCAATAAAAGGGCTTTCTGAAACGCTGCAATTACTGCCTTCCTTCAAAGTAGGGAAGTGGTGTGCTGCGCTTTGGTCGTTCACGTACACAATATTTTGAGTGTCTGTCCAATTTTGGTATTGGCGGTACAGTAAATCGCTGGCTTGTGCCGTTACACGTACGTCGTTAGTGCCGTGAAATAACCATACTTTGGCATCTTTAAGGCCTGTTAAAGGCGCAATGCTGCCTTCGGTCGCATAGTCTACAGCTACGCTTGAAAGAGCATCTAGATTTATTGGCGTATCTACCTTATTTACGCATTGGTTCAATGCCGTAGTAATATCATTTTGCGCACAATAATAGGGCCCTGCAGCAATAATGCCTGCGCCTTTTACCCAATCACTGTGTGCTATATGAAATTGCGTGGCCATGTATCCGCCAGAGGAAAGGCCAGATACGGTAACTCGCTCTACATCAAGGTTCAGCGGTGGTAGGCCATTGGCTGCATTAGCTGAGTTAGATAACGCAACGCTACTGTATAAAGCACAAACACTGGCCAGTATTTTATAAGTTGTTTTCATAACAGGTTCCTACAGTTAAATGCTTACTTTGCCGCTAAGCATTGCACTTATTTAAACGGTTCATTTCTTAGTATTTATAAAGCGCTTGAAAGAAAAGCGGCAATACGCTCCCCTTCGGCTTGCACGTTTACTACCCCTTCAAGGTGTCCGAAGGGGCCATTCAGTGTTTCCAGTTCGCTGTTTTTCCCTAAGCCCTTGAGTTGATTGTGAGCCGACTCGGCTAAATAAGGCATAAGTAACAAATCGGTGGATGCCGGCAAGAACAAGGTTTCAGCTTGAATATTTTCAAGCCCTGCTTTCAAGCTATTACCATGACCTGCTACAAACAATTGGCAGGCGCGTACCAAATAAAGAAGGTGGTTTGCATCCATTTTTTTAGCGCGCTGACGAGCACGGCTTTCTAACCATTTCACAATAGAGTGCTGAGCGTTAATGTTCTCTAGCGGCGCTTGCTCCACGGCTTGATAACCTAGTTTATTACCTTGTTGGTTAAAATACGTAGGGTACAAGGCATGTTGGGTGATCATCATTAAAGACGCCACTAGCCCTTCAGCGGGTTCGTTATGTCGAGAGTAGCTGCCTTTATTCCAATTAGCATCTAGCCGAATAGGCATCGCCCAGTGTGAGAGTGCGGCGGTTGTCCACGCATCGCTTTCACCCGAGCCAATAACCGATATCATTCTTGGCACCCAGTCGGGGTAAGCACTGGCCCAATCGATAGCCTGCATCGACCCCATAGAAGGGCCAATCACAGCATGAAGTTTCTGAACGCCCAAGCTTTCCAGTAGCGCCTTTTGTACATTAACGAAGTCGCGGATTGTCACCACGGGGAATTCTAGCCCCCACGGCTTACCGGTTTCTGAGTTGATAGTCGCTGGGCCGGTAGTAATAACGTGGTCATCATAAGCGTTTAAATTCACTAAACTGTCTACACTGACAACGTAATAGATATCGGTATCAATGGCTTTGCCAGAGCCAATTAACGCGTCCCAGTATCCTATGTTAGGGTTTGTATCTTCCATAGAGCTTTCATATACACCTGCCGCATGGGATGTGCCCGAAAAATGGTGAGTAATAAGAATAACGTTGCTCTTGTCTGCATTTAATTGGCCATAGGCTTCCCAACCCACTTTCACGTTGTTAATGGTTTTGCCACCAAATGTGGTGAAGCTTTCTATTGAGAACGTTTCTTTCTTCGTAACCAGTGTTGGTTGATGTGTTTCTATGTCAGTTGCATCAAAATTATTTTTATCTACTGCGCTTGTATCAGCAGTACTTGCCCCATTAGTTGTGGCGATAAACTCCGCTGATTCAGTTGATGCTGAATTAGCTAAATTAGCTAAATTTGCTGAATTGGCACTGCACGCGGTTGTAGTAATCAACGGCAATGCCAGCAAAGTACAATATAAAAAAGCTATTTTTAGTCTCATGGAAATCCTTGTCTAAAACACGCTGAATAAGCCAATTGCAAGGGCTAGCCCTATAACCGGTACGACTACGGTTAATGCTGCGACTGCACCGTAGGCAGCCTTATGAGTTTCATGGCATATGGCGCGAATTGTGGTGACAACATACCCGTTATGAGGCAGTGAATCTAGCGCACCTGAAGAGATTGAAACAATACGGTGTAATTGTTCTGGTTGCACACCTTGGTCGAGATAATGCGGTGCAAGTAATGGCAGCGCAATGGCTTGCCCGCCAGATGCCGAACCGGTTAAGCCTGCTATTACACTAATCGCAATAGCAGCGCCAATTAACTCGTTGCCAGGAATTTGCGTCATTAACGTTACCGTTTGCTGAAATGCCTCTGTGTTTTTGGCGATTGAACCAAACCCTACCACGGCCGCAGTATTGCCAATGGCTACCAGCGCGCCGGTTGTGCCGGTGTTAATCGCCGCTTGTAAATTGTGAAAGTGGGCATGGTTTATTATTAGCAAGGTAAGCACACCTCCCCCTAAGGCTACAATAAGCGCAAGTTGTGCTAGTGCTTCGTGTAAAAAGAAGGAAATACATAGCACCACAAGCAATGGAATAATGCCGGTAAGTGGGTGAGGGTAGTCACGTTCGCGTATTTCAGGGTCGGTAATTCGCGCTTCAAATTCTTCGCCATTGGCTATCGCTTTGCGGATCATTTTTGCCAACCACCAGTAGCCAAGCACTGCCATGAAAATAGCAACCACTAAGCTAACTTCCCATGCAGCAAAGGGCGAGGTGCCTAAATACTTAATGGGGATCCAATTTTGGATTTCTGGCGAGCCGGCAGAGGTCATGGTAAAGGTGACCGAGCCGAATGCCATGGCGGCGGGTATGAAACGGCGCGGCAAGTTCGCATCTTTAAATAAGCTTACTGCCATAGGATAAACCGAGAAGGCGACAACAAAAACGCTTACGCCCCCGTAAGTTAAAATAGCGCAAGCAAGCACCACTGCTAACACAGCTTGTTTGTAACCAATACGTTGTATTATCCAACGAGAGACGGAATCGGCTGCGCCACTGTCTTCCATGAATTTGCCAAATAAAGCACCAAGCAAAAACATAAAAAACCATGCGGCGATAAAGCCTGAAAACCCACTCATGTAGGTTTCCACAAAATTTATATCACCAATAAAAACAGACATGCCGTTGGTTAACGCCACAACCAGTGCACATAAGGGGGCTGCAATGAAAAGGTTCATTCCCCGAATGGTTAACACTATTAATAATACGAGTCCGCCTACCAGACCAATCATACTTAACATCATTATTTTTCCTTAGAAATCTGTGACCGCAGATTCTCCAGAACAGTTAAGTTTATGTTTATCTTGCGTTTATGTAGCTGTAAGTCATGGCTTTTTTATATCAGTTAATGATTGGTGAAGTCATGTCCTAGGGCTAAAGTGTGGCGGTAGTGGCGCAAAATTCCCATAGTACGATGGTACTACATACGGCAAGGGTAAAATTACCTAGAGTAAAGTTCGACCGCAGGCATTACATCCGACAGTAACGATAATTTAGAACTAAAAAGGACACATTATGTCACTCACTACACACATGCAGCGTTACCCTCGCTCTATCTGTGCAGCTGCTGTTGCGAGCGCACTGTTAATTTCACCCACTACTTTCGCTCAAGACGCTGATGCAGACGATAAAGGCAAGCTAGAACGTATTGAAGTTACCGCACGAAAAACCGTTGAATCGCTACAGGAAACCCCTGTGGCTATCACCTCAATTGGGGCGGTTGAATTAGCTGAAAAGGGCATTAGCGTACTCACTGAAGTTCAGCAGTTTTCACCTAACACTACATTGCAAACCAGCCGTGGCACGAACTCTACGTTAACGGCGTTTATTCGTGGTTTAGGTCAGCAAGATCCGCTTTGGGGATACGAGCCTGGTGTAGGGATTTACGTTGACGATGTTTACATAGCTCGCCCACAAGGTGCGGTACTCGATTTATTAGATGTACAGCGCATAGAGGTATTACGAGGGCCGCAGGGCACGCTTTATGGCAAAAATACGATTGGTGGGGCGGTTAAATATGTCACCAAAGAGATGTCAGGGGAAACCCAGTTAAATGTACAAGCTACGCTTGGTAGTTATAGCCAGCGTGATCTAAAAGTTACCGGGCAAATTCCATTAGTAGAAGATACTGTGTATTTGGGCGTAGGCTACGCCAACTTAAATCGCGATGGTTTTGGTGAATATTTAGTTAGCGCATTAGACGGCCAAGATAAAGAAAACTACAACAAAGATTTATGGGCAGCGCGCCTAACGCTAGAAGTACACGCTAGTGATGATTTATTTTTCCGTTTCGGCTGGGATAAAACCGAAGATACCTCGAATGCAAAAGGGGGTTATCGCCTTATCCCCAGTATTTTAACCGACGCGCCAGTGCCTGATTCAAAGTTCGATTCGTACACCAGTTTACCTACCTGGAATAAAGTAGAACTTGAAGGATATAACTGGTTAGCTCGATATAACGTAAGTGATAATTTAGAACTTAAATACATAGGTTCGCACCGCGAGAGTTACTCGCCTACAAATATCGATTTTGATAATACGGCATTGCCAATTTTTGATGTACCTGCCGAGTATGACGATAGCAACGACACCCATGAATTACAGCTCAATTACACAGGGAATAGCTACTCGCTAGTATCTGGCTTATATCTTTATGATGGTGAGTCATGCGGAAACTTTGACGCTGTGTTAGGTGTATTGGGTGTGGCGCTAGGCGCGTCTGGCTTAACCCGCGAAGTAAGCGGCTGTAACAACTCAGAAAGTTGGGCAGCTTATGCACAGTTTAATTACGATATTAACGATAAGCTTTCTCTATCACTTGGTGCCCGCTACACAGACGAAGAAAAATCGGCAACAGTAAATAACGGCTTAATCTTCGCGAATGTTTACCCTTATACCGATTGGTTCGATGGCTATGTTCGCCCTGATGGTGACTTAGTTCCGCAGGTGCTGGGCACTGACAGCGACGGGGACGGTGTATTTGAAGGGGCGGCGGTGGAAAGCTGGTCGCGCTTTACGCCGCGAGTTGGTGTGGAATACCAAATGAGTCGCGATACTATGTTTTTTGCGAGTTATTCGCAGGGCTTTAAATCGGGCACCTTCAATCCACGCGCTACGGTAAATGAGCCTGGCGTAGAACCCGAAATCGTTGATAGCTACGAAGTGGGCATGAAAAGCGATTTGAATGATGCATTGCGATTGAATGTGACATTATTCTCGTACGACCATTCAGACCGACAATATATTGGTATTGAAGGTGACTTAAGCGACCCAACTGCACTTGATCAAAGACTACGTAACGCTGCTGAAACGGCTGCCAAAGGTGCTGAAGTAGAAATGACGTGGGTTGCTTCTGATAACTTGCAATTTGATGTGGCTTACGGGTATATCGATTTTGAAATTAAGAAAAACAACGCAATACCACCCCTAATTGGTTTAGCTAGCACGCCCGAAAATACGTTGAACGTAGGCGCAAATTATCTGCTAGAAACCGGCTTTGGTGATATCTCATTTAACGCTAATTATTACTATCGTGGTGATTATTTATTGTTTGAAACCAGCGACCTTATTGAGCAAGACGCTTATGGTATGGTGAACTTAAGTGCGCGTTGGGAGAGTGTAGAAGGCGACTGGTATGCTGGCCTTCATGTCAAAAATCTTACCGACGAAGAGTACTTGGTGGGTGGGTATGATTTTGTTACCCGAGACGAAGACGGCAACTTTGGGCCAGGTTTAGGCGGGGATACTACGTTAATTGGCTATTATGGCGACCCACGTACGGTTCACGTTACGCTAGGTTATCGTTTTTAGACGCGTTAGGTCGTGAGAACTTGCGATAACTCGCACACTTGGCTAGAGAAATAGTAAGTGTAAATGCTAGCGCAATCGCTAGATAGACGAAAAATATAAATTAGCGCTACTAAATGGCGATACCAAATAGCGATACCAAATAGCTCTACAAAAAAAGCCGGAATGAGAGTTCCGGCTTTCTTATTTGTGTCTATTTTTATCAAGATAGTGTGTTTCCTCGCTTTATAGGCCCCTTTTAATATTAGGCATTTGTAACTATCGTGTTATTATGTATTTAACATTATTGTTACAATTGTGCGGCAGATAACAAAATGAAAATACGTGTACTTATTGCAGATGATCACCCCTTATTTCGTGCGGCAATGTGCCAAGCCCTTGGCGACATTGTAGGGCCCAATATACTGCAAGCATCTACGCTGAATGAAACCCTCAGTCAGCTTGACGCTAACCCAGATATTGATTTGGTATTTTTGGATGTAAAGATGCCGGGTAATGATGGCTTGATAGGGTTGTCTGAGGTACGAGCGCGTTACCCTGATGTTTTAGTTGTCATGGTGACAGCCTTTGAAGAGGCGAACCTAATTCGTAAGGCGCTCTCTTTAGGTGCATGCGGTTTTATTCCTAAATCGGCATCTATAGAATGCATAGCCGAGGCGGTTGAGCGTGTACTAGACGGCGAACAATGGCTTCCTGAATCGGCAGCGAACCTCACCAATGTTGACATTGAGACTGACGATTTTAGCGTTAAACTCGCGATGCTCACACCTCACCAATTGAAAGTGCTTCGGATGGTAGCGGATGGATTGCTTAATAAGCAAATTGCCTACGAACTGGACATTTCCGAGTCTACCGTGAAACAGCACGTTTCAGCAGTATTAAGAAAGTTGAATGTTATTAATCGTACGAAAGCGGGTATTGCTTTCAAACATGCCATGGCTGTGCACGAATAGGTTCAAGCTACTGATTAAAAAATCCTATTAATTAAACCAGTCCATAAATAAAATCATTTATTGATATGCCAATCCTTTCAATGAAATTTGACCACTGATTTTTCTAGTTCGGCATTAACCTAAACACTAAGCTAATCACTAAAGTAATCACTAAAGTAATCACTAAAGTAATCACTAAAGTAATCACTAACCTAATCACAAAGCTTCAATTCGTTTTTAAGTAAGCGCTTAAGGGCTAATGGTTTAACAGGCTTAGGCAAATAATAAAGCCCCAAATCACTGGCTGCCTCTCTAATACCTTCGCTTCGATTCGCCGTAATTAAAACCCCTGATACTTTGCGTCCCCACTTACCTTGAAGCTGAGTAACAGCTTGCGTACCGGTTTCACCAGCATCTAAATGATAGTCGACAAGCAGTAAATCTGGTGGGGTAGGGCACGCTTGTATTGATTCAGTGATATTCGTGGCAACGAGTACTAGTGCGCCCCAATCTGAAAGCAATGCCTCCATGGCTTGGGCTATTTGTGCATCATTTTCTATAAGTAGTATTCGCCTGCCAGATAAGAACGGCTTACTTGCTATTGTTTTTTTGTTTATCTTTGTCTGTGTCTCTGCTCTTGCCTGAGTTGAGGTGGGGTTTGTAGCACTGGTTGGTGATAATGCTCTACTGCTAGTCAACGGTTGGTTGCTAGGATCCACTTCAATGTCGTTTTTGCTAATGTTGCCGCTTCCAGTTATTTCATGCTTTGTTGTGCCAGCATTTGAAATCTCTAAGGTCTCTACATTTTTGCTATCAGACGAAAATCCAACACAGGGCACTGACACACAAAATTTACTGCCTTTGTTAACTGTGGATACCAGCGAAATAGGGTGGTGTAGTAACCTGCCAATACGTTCTACAATGGTTAATCCTAACCCCAAACCTTGGGCGTTTTGTTGCTCATCTAATTGATGGAATTCATTAAAAATTTCACTTTGCTGGTGGCTCGGAATACCAGCCCCTGTGTCGTACACACAAATATCAATTAGCGGCGACGCTGACTCTAAGTGCTGCTTAGGGCCTGATTGTGAGTACTTGCGTCTTACACCAACTAGCACCTTGCCAGTCGTGGTGTAGCGGATTGCATTCGATAATAAGTTTTGCACGATACGTCGTAACAAGTTTTTATCGGAATGGATAACAAGTTGGGTGGGTACATAACGCAAGGTTAAACCTTTAGATGCGGCTATGACGCTAAACTCTTGCACCAGGGGCACTAGCATGTCATCCAGTGCAAAGTTGCTTGTTTGCGCAGTAAGCTTACCCGACGCTAATTTGGTCATATCGAGTAACATGGTTAGCAGGCTTTCTGCGCTATTTAGCGAGCTTACTACCCCTTCTGAAAGCGTTGCCAATTCGCCACCTTTGGTTTTTTGCGCCAGCATGGCGGCAAATAAGGTGGCAGCATTAAAGGGCTGCATAAGATCGTGCCCCGCTGCGGCTAAAAACTTCGTTTTGCTTTCGTTTGCCCTGTCGGCTTCTAGTTTGGCGTGTTGTAACTCTTCAGTGCGAGCAGCTACGCGATGTTCCAAGTCTGATTTAGCGCGCTCAAGGGCTTCTTGAATGGCAATGTATTCTGTTATGTCACTGTAGGTTGTTACATATCCGCCGCCAGGCAAGGGCGAGCCATTTAGCTCAATCACTTTTCCGTCGGGTTGCTTACGCACATACTTGTACCGGCTGCCTTCTTTCATATAAACAATACGTTTATTGATTTCGTCGTTACTGATTACAGCGTTACCGAATAATCCTCGCTTAGCGTTGTAAGCAAGAATACTTTCAATCGACATACCGGTTTTAAGGAAAGCCCGTGGGTAATTGAACATTTCAATATATCGCTCATTCCACGCTAGTAATTGCAGCTTTTCATCTAATACGCTAATGCCTTGTTCAATATTTTGTACCGACGATTGCAGTACTTCATGATTAAACTGAAAAGATTGTGAGGCTTCTTCCACCCAATCTACCAGTTCAGGCAAGGTCTCGTTTTTAGTTTCAGTAATAGCCCCTAGCAATATGCGCGCACTTGGGGTGCCTACTTGAGCGCTGAGTAGTTTTTCTGTGCGTTGCAGTAGCGTATGGTTTGCGTAACCAGAATTGGCATTAGCATCGGAGATACTCACAGACAATTGATTCACTAACGCTTGGTGAACACTGGGTTCAAGTACACGCTGGGTTAACGCCGTTAAATCTTTAATACGAATGGCAAAAGCAGGTGATGTAGGCGTTTCCTGTTCAATGCCATGAAGCGGGCGCTTAAAAGTAATATAAGAAACCACAATGAAGGTAATGCAGTTCGCTAACAATGAATATGCGAACCCCATTCCTAGCTCGGCATCAGAAGGTGGACTATTAAAATAATAGCTCGACATTATGCTGGGGTATAACAAGTACACTACCCAAAAACTAAAGCCGGCTAGCAGCGCACATACGGCGGCAGATTTCGTGCTTCGTTGCCAATATATACCAAACATAAGCACAGGTAAGCACTGGCCTAATAACGCAATGGCAATAATACCGCTTTTTACTAATGGCGCCGATTGGCTAACATTTAAGTGATACCAAAGAGCCACCGACAACACCACCAATACGGTAAGGCGGCGAATAGTTAAAATTTTACTGGGCTGCATGGTGTGATTGGGTTCGGCGCGCAAACGCAGCTTTAACCATAACGGAGTCACTAGGTTGTTGGCTATCATGATGCCAAGGGCAAGCGTTGCCACAATAACCATGCTGGTGGTTGCCGATAGGCCCCCAATAAAAGCGATGATCGAAACAGACATATTTTCTGCGTACAAAGGAAGAGCCAATACATATGCATCGGAATTGACACTTTGTGGCAGTAACACTTTACCCGCCAATGCTAGGGGAATAAGAAAAACCGTCATACCCAATAAATACAAGGGAAATAGCCAACGAGCAGTGCGAAGCTCTCCTTCGCCGTTTAATTCAACGAAGTTCATGTGAAATTGGCGCGGTAATACAAACATAGAGCACACACCTAAAAGCACGTGGGATAAATATACCCATGGTGCCCTGTCGGCATAAATAACACTGCGCGCAGCGTCGTTGCTGGCTGCTTGCGTGACTAAATCAAGCACGCCATCAAACAAGTAAAAACAAACAAATATACCGACTACCCATAAAGCGACAAGCTTCACCACCGATTCGAACGCAATACTAAGCAGTAAACCCGGATGTTTGTCGGTAAGATTAAGAGTGCGAGTGCCAAATACAATGGCAAAAATAGCCATTAGCCCGGCCACATATAAACTCACGTTTTGCGTTGAATGCTGAGTATCTGGCGTAATGAGATTAATGCTTTTTGTGATGGCGTCTAACTGCAGGGCAATATAAGGAATAACACCGATAAAGCATAGCAAGGTGATTAACGCGGCAATAAGATGTGAATGCTGATATTTAAGGCCAATTAAGTCGGCCAATGAGCTGATGTTATGTTGCTGGCATAACCGGCTTATGTGCAATATCACAGGAAAGGCGAATGCCATGGTAAGAATAATACCCATATAGGTAGGTATAAAAGCCCAGCCATATTCAGCGGCTTGCGATGTCGTGCCAAAGAACGCCCAAGATGTACAGTGAACCCCCAATCCCAAGCTATACAAAATGGGGTGTTGTTGATTATCACGTAGCCGTTTATCGCCCCAGAAGGCAATAGCAAATAATGCGAGCAAATAAAGGGCAACTACCGTTCCTACGGTCCAAATACTGAGCATCAAGATTCTCTAATACAATACCTGTCAAAGTTAACATGTTTTTTACAATGAGTGGGTGTGCAGCTCGTATTTATTGATCTATTTTAAAAAACTTAAAAACAAACCATAAAAATAGTGTGGTTACCCTTGAAGGCGGTTAAAGCAGCCCCATAATTAATCCCAACGCAGACATTGCCCATGATTGAGTACGAGTCTTTCATGGTTTTATGCAGTATAGACATTAACGTTTGGAGGAAAGCATGAGCGATAACCGCGACGTGCAGGCAGAGCAAGAAGTTTCTGGCGTAGACGAAACCGTACAAGATGCTGAAGTTATTCAGGAAGAGCAATCTTCACCAGAAGCTGAATCAGATGCGACACAGCGCATCTATGAGCTAGAAACCGCACTTTCAGAAGCACAGGCAACCATTAAAGAACAGCAAGATAGCGTATTACGTGCCCGTGCTGATGTGGAAAACGCCCGTCGCCGAGCTGAAATGGAAGTAGAAAAAGCACGTAAATTCGCATTAGAGCGTTTTGCGGGCGAGCTTCTTCCTGTTGTTGATAACCTTGAGCGCGCTATCGAATTAACCGATGGCGAAAATGAAGCGGTTAAGCCGTTGCTTGAAGGTGTGGAAATGACACACAAAAGTTTCTTAAGCACTATTGAGAAATTTGGATTGAGCCTTATTGATCCGCAGGGTGAAACCTTTAACCCTGACTTGCACCAAGCTATGTCTATGCAAGAAAGTGCAGACCACGCACCAAATACGGTGATGGCGGTTATGCAAAAAGGGTATCAAATTAATGGCCGTTTGTTGCGCCCAGCCATGGTTATGGTTTCGAGAGCGCCTAGCGGTGGTGTAGATACGCAAGCGTAAATACGCATTGCGGCTTAAATTACACAAAAATGTCAGTTTTTTTACTGACAACTATTGAAAATAGTGCGGAATAACCCCACTAAAATTGTAGATTAAATAAATTTTTGGAGACACGTAATGGGCAGAATCATTGGTATCGATTTAGGTACAACGAATTCATGTGTCGCAGTGCTAGACGGCGACAAACCTCGCGTACTTGAAAACGCGGAAGGCGATCGTACAACGCCATCAATCATTGCTTACACAAACGACGGCGAAACTTTAGTAGGTCAATCTGCTAAGCGCCAAGCGGTAACAAATCCTGAAAACACGCTTTTCGCGATTAAACGCTTAATTGGTCGTCGTTTTCAAGATAAAGAAGTACAACGCGACATCGACATCATGCCTTACAAAATTGTAGGTGCAGACAACGGTGATGCATGGGTAGAAGCGAAAGGCGAGAAAATGGCGCCTCCTCAAGTTTCTGCTGAAGTACTTAAGAAAATGAAGAAAACCGCTGAAGATTATCTTGGCGAAGAAGTGACTGGCGCAGTAATTACTGTTCCTGCTTACTTTAACGATTCACAGCGTCAAGCAACGAAAGATGCGGGTCGTATTGCTGGTCTAGAAGTTAAACGTATTATTAACGAGCCAACTGCGGCTGCGTTAGCTTACGGTATGGACAAAAAGCAAGGCGACAACGTTGTTGCGGTATACGACCTTGGTGGTGGTACGTTCGATATCTCTATCATCGAAATTGATGAAGTTGACGGCGAGCACACGTTTGAAGTACTAGCAACTAATGGTGATACTCACCTTGGTGGTGAAGATTTCGATAACCGTGTAATTAACTACCTTGTTGACGAATTCAAGAAAGATCAAGGCATCGACTTACGTAAAGATCCGCTTGCTATGCAGCGTCTTAAAGAAGCTGGTGAGAAAGCTAAAATTGAGCTTTCTTCTTCACAGCAAACTGAAGTTAACTTGCCGTACATCACAGCAGACGGTTCAGGTCCTAAGCACTTAGCGATTAAACTAACGCGTGCAAAACTTGAGTCTTTGGTTGAAGAGCTTGTTAAAAACACGCTTAACCCGCTTAAGCAAGCATTGGCAGACTCTGACCTATCAGTAGGTGATATCCAAGATATCATCTTGGTAGGTGGTCAAACACGTATGCCATTGGTACAGAAGCTAGTTACTGAATTCTTCGGTAAAGAGCCACGTAAAGACGTTAACCCTGATGAAGCCGTAGCAGTAGGTGCAGCAATTCAAGGTGGTGTACTTTCTGGTGACGTTAAAGACGTACTACTTCTTGACGTAACGCCACTGTCTCTTGGTATCGAAACCATGGGCGGCGTGATGACAGCACTTATCGAGAAGAACACGACTATTCCAACGAAGAAGTCGCAAACGTTCTCTACTGCTGAAGATAACCAGTCTGCGGTAACAGTGCACGTACTACAAGGTGAGCGTAAGCAATCTAGCGGTAACAAATCACTAGGTCAGTTCAACCTTGAAGGTATTCGCCCTGCTTCTCGTGGTACCCCTCAAATCGAAGTAACCTTCGACCTAGATGCGGATGGTATCCTACATGTGTCTGCGAAAGATAAAGACACAGGTAAAGAGCAGAAGATCACAATTAAAGCGTCTTCAGGCTTGAGTGATGAAGAAGTTGAAAAAATGGTTGCTGATGCAGAAGCCAACAAAGAATCTGATGCTAAGTTTGAAGAGCTAATTCAAGCGCGTAACCAAGCTGACGGCATGATTCACGCTACTCGCAAGCAGCTTGAAGAAGTTGGCGATGCACTAAGTGCAGAAGATAAAGCGCCAATTGAAGAAGCACTTAGCGCGCTAGAAACAGCGGTTAAGGGCGAAGATAAAGCGGAAATCGAAGCGAAAACGCAAGAACTAATTCAAGCGTCTAGCAAGCTGATGGAAGCGGCTCAAGCACAGCAAGCAGGCGCAGCCGGTGAAGCTGGCGCTGAAGGCGCAGAGCAACAAGCATCTGGCCAAGCCGATGAAGACGTTGTTGACGCTGAGTTTGAAGAAGTCAAAGACGAAGATAAAAAGTAAGCAAGCTGTTGCGATAAGCTCAACGTAAGTTGAGCTGACTTTAGCAGTTAAGGCGCACCAGGTTCACTTGTTGCGCCTTTGTCGTGTAATAAAACACGATAACAAATGTAGTTTCACAAGGGCGGCAACGTGCTCAAATAACGTTCTTGTGATAATAATAGGTAGGATAAGTAAACACTATGTCGAAACGTGACTACTACGAAGTGCTTGGGGTAGATAAAAGCGCTGGCGAACGTGAAATTAAAAAAGCGTATAAAAAGCTAGCGATGAAATATCACCCAGACCGCACGCAGGGCGATAAAGCCCTTGAAGTTAAATTCAAGGAAATCCAGGAAGCCTATGAAGTATTAAACGATGCGCAAAAGCGTGCCGCTTACGATCAGTATGGCCACGCTGGTGTAGATCCTAATCGCGGTGGCGCTGGCTTTGGTGGTGGTGGCGACTTCGGTGATATCTTCGGCGATGTATTTGGTGATATTTTCGGTGGTGGTGGTGCACGTGGGGGTCGTCAACCACGTGCTCGTCAAGGCTCAGATCTTCGCTACAACCTAGAGTTATCGCTTGAAGAAGCGGTACGTGGCAAAAGCGTAGATATTCGTGTGCCTACGTTGGTTGAATGTGATGTGTGTGACGGTTCAGGTGCTAAGAATGGCTCTACGCCTAAAACGTGCCCAACCTGTCATGGAAACGGCCAGGTACAAATGCGCCAAGGCTTCTTTGCGGTTCAACAAACTTGCCCAACCTGTTCAGGTAAAGGCAAGATTATTGAAGATCCATGTAACAGCTGTCATGGCCATGGTCGCAAAGAAAAAACCAAAACCCTTAACGTTAAGATTCCGTCAGGTGTCGACACCGGCGATCGTATTCGTTTATCTGGCGAAGGCGAAGCGGGAGAGAATGGTGCACCGGCAGGCGACTTGTATGTTCAAGTACATGTTCGTGATCATAAAATCTTCCAGCGTGACGGCAACAACTTGTACTGTGAAGTACCATTAAGTTTCACCACAGCAGCCCTAGGTGGCGAGCTAGAAGTGCCTACACTTGATGGCAAAGTGAAACTTAAAATTAGCGCAGAAACCCAAACAGGACGCATGTTCCGTTTACGTGGTAAAGGCGTTAAATCGGTTCGAAGTGGCGCAGTTGGCGATTTGATGTGTAAAGTTGTGGTGGAAACACCGGTTAGCTTGTCATCACGTCAAAAAGAATTGTTGCAAGAGCTAGAAGAATCGATGGGTAAAGCATCAAGTAAACACAGTCCAAAAGCACAAGGCTTCTTTGACGGTGTGAAAAAGTTTTTCGATGATTTAACTAACTAAATCGTATCAAGTTCATAAAGCCCTCTTCTGAGGGCTTTTTTTTGCCTAAAACAAAGAAAAAATACAAAATTTACAGGTTAAAACCTTGCGCAAAAGGTGGGTATTCGTCAGGATAGAAAACAGACCAACACAATCGAACAGGCATGGCGATAACTATGAAAAATATTCTAGGAAAGACAATCAAGACCACATTAGCTACCGCAGCTTTAGCAACGTGTTTAGCTGGTGGAGCAATTGCGGCTACGGAAACATCAGAAGCCTCGTCAGAAAAGCATGCAAAAGCGGCGACCCAATACCGTCAAGCGATATTCCAATTAGTACGCAGCAACATGGGGCCTTTGGGTGGCATGGCAAAAGGAGCGCTACCTTTTGATGAGTCGGTAATGATGAGCAGTGGGGTACGATTAGAGCAACTTGCAGATATGATGAGTGACTACTTATCTGTTGATACCCGTAAGTTTGATGTAGACACAGGCGCAAAAGACGCAGTGTGGGAAAACTTCTCCGATGTAGAATCTAAAATTGCCGCGTTAAAAGAAGCGTCAATGGGTTTACAAGCTGCAGTGAAAGCAGGCGATGAAAGTGCTTATCGCGGCGCGATTGGCAAAGTGGGAGCAAGCTGTAAGTCTTGTCATGACGACTATAAAAAAGACTAACCGTTTTAGTTATTCACAGCGCATGTAGTTCGTGCGCTGTTGTTTCCTTTCCTGCCAGCTTTTAGCTGCATATATATATCATTCATGTTAACTCATGAATCCTCTTTATATACTAAATAATTGCTTACTTCTTAGTGCAAATGTGCTGGAAAAAACAGTAAAAATTCTTTATTGTTGACTAAATAATGATCATGTCGTTCCTTGAGCAGTGAAGTTGATAAGCAAATAATTAACGGCAAATGATCTCACTTTATTCATCTTAAGATGGATTGGAGTTCACCTAAAATGCAGCTTCACGACGGATTGTTGGGCTCTTTACAAGATAGTAGTTTGCCAGAGGTTACCTCGCGGTTGAGTGAAGCCAGGGTTAATGCAGAAGCTACCGCTGTCTTGCTTGTTTCGTCATCTCCTACTGCCACTTGCGCGGATATACTGTGCTGCGATGACAATCATGCCGATTCTGAGAAACAATCACTGGTCATGCCTAAGCATGCTCAGCTTCTGTTATCGATGACAGAAATGAGTGCCACATTACCAGGCAGCGATTTTGAATGGCCGGAGGCGCTAACCATTTGTAGCAGCCAAAATGTGATTGTAGGTGGAATAAAAGATTTTCAAGGCAATATTATTGGAGCCGTTCTGATTGTGCTGCGTTGTCATCAATTAACGAGCCAACAAAAAGACTACGCCAGTATAGCCCGCCAGCAAATAGAACTCAGTCTTCAATATAAACTTATTCAACATCCATTTACCGACAAGCTCGCTGAAAAAATTCAGTTGCTTAATGAAATTGGACGCATCTCTCATGTTGGTGGGTGGGAATTAGATTTACATGCAGACCTTGTCTCGTGGACACGAGAAACCTACTTATTATTTGGCGTTACCCCGGGAAGAGATATTACAGTAGAGCGAGCGTTAGCCAACTTCCCCCAAGGGAGCCGAGAAAAAATTGCCAAAGCAATGAAAGCAGCAATAAAGTCATTGTCCACTTTTGCGTTAGAAGTAGAGTACATCAATGCTGAAGGTTATCGGCGCTGGCTGAAAATGACGGGCACACCTCAGTCAGAGGTAACCAGCTCGCATCAAGATAAGGTGTATAGGATTTATGGTTCTGTGCAGGATATAACGGAACATAAACGATTATCCGATACACAACACAACTACACGGAATACCTTTCTACAATTTTAGATAGTATCTCTGATGCGCTTGTGACTATTGATGAAGATGGCACTGTGATCACAGCCAACAATACGGTTGAGCACGTGTTAGGTTACAATGCTGATGAACTCATAGGGCAAGATATCTTTATTTTAGTGCCCAAAGTTGAATCACAACATACCAGAGAATTTCTGAAAACGTTTATGAAGGGGGGCAGGAATACCGCCAAAGCCTCTTTAGAAAGTCATTTTGTTAGCCATAAAAATGGTGGCTTGATACCCGTTGATATTTCATTATCTTCTTTTCATTTTGATATGCAAAAGCGGATAGTGGTGGTAGTTCGAAATATGAGTGTTCGAAAACAATTAGCAGACCAAGTTTATCAAGACGCTTACTATGACAACATCACTCAATTGCCAAACGCTAAATTGTTCGAAAAAGGCTTGAAGTGTGCTATTCGAAAAGCGGGGGTAACCTACGCAGATATTTATTGCGCTCAAATAGCTATAGACAATATAAGTCAGTATAAGCAGGCGTTTGGCCAGCCTACCGCCGACTATGTAATGCGTATTCTTGCCTCTAGGCTCACTCGCACATTTTCTAAACCTTTCGCTATTTTCAGAGGCGCCGAAAACAATTTCTATTTGTTATACGAAGGTATCATCACCGAAGAAGACATGAACGCACGAAACGCTATAGATGCAGTTCGCCAGCAATTTGCCGATGAAGTGTGTAGCGATATTACCTTGCACAACAGCCTTCATAAAATATATGCAGTGGTAACCATTTGTCAGCTCAAAGGTATGGAGGCAAGCGTGACGAAAGTCAGGCATATGCTTAGGGAAGGGTATAACCAACTCAGCGCAAACCAAGTGAATACGCCAGTGGTTTTTCATAGTGCTTCTAGTGTGGGTTATGACAGGTACAATTTCATACGCCAGTCTCTTGGTACTGCTGTTAGTAATCATGAGCTCTTTATAGAGTTGCAACCCCAATATGAAAGTGATGGCAGTATGGTGTGTGCTGAAGCATTGGTTCGTTGGCAGCACCCCCAATTAGGCTTAATTACCCCGGCTGAGTTTATTCCTATTGCCGAAGAGAGTGATGCGATAGTTGAAATTGGCCAATGGGTGATGAATGAATGTGGAAAGCTATTATGCGAGTGTAATGAAAGCGGTTTGAGAACACGGCTTTCAATTAATATAAGTGCCAAACATATGGCTAGAGCCGACTTTAGCGAAAAAATGCTAGCCGTGATCGCCCATTGGAATATTCCTAAAGGGAGCCTTACCATTGAACTTAGAGAAGCCGCACTTATAGGAAGTTTTGCTTTGGTGCGTAGTTCAATGAAAGAGCTAGCCGATAAAGGGGTATCATTCTCCATAGATCATTTTGGTAGTGGGAATTTAAATTTGAGTTACCTTAGTGACCTTTGTATAAAAGAAGTGAAACTTGATAGGCACTTTATCGATGAAGAAGACGAGAAAGGGGCGCAAAGCCCGCTGCTAAACAGTATTTTCGATATTGCAAAAATCTTCGAATTAAGAACAGTGGCAGAAGGAATAGAAAATACCACGCAATTTAACGACGCAATAAAGCGTGGTTGCCATGTTTTTCAAGGGTACTTTTTAGACAAGCCCCTTAATGTCAGAGATTGGCGAGCAAAATTACCAGTAAAATAGTGTGCACCTGATTAAAGCAAACCAGATTAGGCCCAGCTATTTAGTCACAAGCACCAAATTCTTGACGCGGCTAATGCTAATATACAAGAAATAACTTCAATTTTTACAGTGGGTTAATTAACGTAAGCCTGAAGTCTTATACGAAAAATTCATGTTTATGCAGTAGGGTAAAGTAATACTCTATTGCGGAAACGGTCATGAATTATCATCAAGAATATCAGGCGTCAATTGATAACCCAGAAGCATTTTGGCAAGACAAAGCACTGTATCTCGACTGGTTTACTCCCCCTAAAGCAGCCCTAAGCGAAAACACAAACGGCTACCCTCAGTGGTTCAAAGGGGGGAAGCTTAATACCAGTTATTTGGCGTTAGACCACCATGTAAAAGCAGGGCGCGGCGAAAACGCGGCGCTAATTTACGATTCCCCTGTGACGAACACGCAAGAAACCTGGACCTACAATACACTACTTAATGAAGTGGCCACGTTAGCGGGCGCGCTCACCAGTCTTGGTGTGACTAAAGGCGATACGGTTATTGTCTACATGCCGATGATCCCGCAGGCGGCGGTGGCAATGTTAGCGGTAGCAAGAATAGGGGCAATTCACTCGGTAGTATTCGGCGGCTTCGCCGCCAGTGAATTGGCCGTCAGAATTGATGATGCGGAACCTGCATTAATCATTACAGCGTCGTGCGGCATTGAAGGTAAAAAACTACTACCGTACAAGCCAATGGTTGATGATGCTATTGCCCTTGCTCACCATAAACCCGTAGGCTGCGTTGTTTATCAACGCAAGCAGCTTAACGCGACGCTTGTAGATGATTTTGACCACGATTGGCAAGCATTATGTAGTGCCAGTGAGCCAGTAGAGTGCACTCACGTTGATGCTACCGACCCCCTTTATATTTTGTATACCTCAGGCACAACGGGCAAACCTAAAGGGGTTGTGCGTGACAATGGGGGTCATGCAGTAGCACTTAATTATTCTATGCAGGCAATCTACAATATATCGCAAGATGATGTTTTCTGGGCAGCATCAGATGTAGGTTGGGTAGTAGGGCACTCGTATATTGTCTATGGGCCGCTAATTAAGGGCGCGACTACCGTCATGTTTGAAGGTAAGCCAGTAGGGACACCAGATGCTGGTGCGTTTTGGCGCATGGTAGAGCAGCATAAAGTGAATGTACTGTTTGCAGCCCCAACCGCGTTTAGGGCGATTAGAAAAGAAGACCCTGAAGCTGATTGCATCGCCCGTTATGATTTAAGTAGCTTGCGTACTATTTTTATGGCGGGCGAGCGACTAGACCCGCCCACGTATCATTGGACCGTAGAAAAAACCGGTAAACCCGTGGTTGATCATTGGTGGCAAACAGAAACCGGATGGCCCATTTGTTCAAACCCTATTGGCATTGAATCGCTTAGCACTAAACCGGGTTCATCTAGCGTGCCCACACCGGGATTTAATGTGAAAGTGCTTGCTGCTAACGGTCAACAAGTCGCCACTAACGCAAAAGGTGCTATCGCGATTTCGTTACCATTACCTCCAGGGTGTTTAAGTACTATTTGGCGAGATCATAAGCGTTTCACCCAAGGATATTTACAAGAGTTTAAAGGTTATTACAGTACAGGTGACAATGGTTATATAGATGACGAAGGCTTTGTTTTTATTATGGGCAGAACCGATGATGTCATTAATGTAGCAGGGCATCGGTTGTCGACAGGGGAAATGGAAGAGGTATTAGCCTCACACGATGCCGTTGCCGAATGCAGTGTCATTGGCGTTGCAGATGCGCTAAAAGGACAGGTGCCTGTAGGGTTAGTGCTACTTAAAGATGGTATACAGATAGATGAAAGTGCACTTGAAAAAGAGCTTATTGCTAAAGTACGAAATACCATAGGGCCAGTGGCGAGCTTTAAGCGTGCGGTTATTGTAAACCGCTTGCCTAAAACACGGTCAGGAAAAATATTGCGTAAGCTACTTAGGCAAATTGCAGCGGATGAGCCTATTAATATACCGTCTACCATCGACGATCCGGCCAGTGTGACAGAGATTGCTGATTTAATGAAACACAAAGGCTTAGTTGAACGCTAAGCCTTACTTACCCAGGTGCGTAGTCAGCCACATGGGCAGTTAAAAGTACTCTTCCACTTCAGGTGTGGGGGGCGCAATCTCTATCGCGTAATAAAGCGCAGCCGCTGTTACTAGGGCAATAGCCAGCGCAAGCCAAAGACGAGACGAAGGAATGGGCTTGTCGTTGGTGTCTTTTTTGCCATGAAACATAGGGGGCACAAGTTTCTGCTTTTTATACACGGCATAAAACCCAATAGCGGCAACATGTAAGCCTATTACCCACAGTAAAATTTCAAAAGCAAGATGGTGCAAGGTATTCATTAGTTCTAATGTGCTACCGCTGACAAGATGGCGGTAGGGGCCATCTAGAAAAATATCGTCGGTCATGAATAGACCACTTACCGCTTGCACCAATAAGAGTAAAAGCATTACCACCACAAACCAGCCTCCAAGAGGGTTGTGGCCTGCCACGGCGGCACTGTTTTTATCAAACAGCGTACGCAGATAACCTATTACCGCACTTGGCCCTTTCACAAATTGACTAAAGCGGGCATAAGTTGGACCTATCATTCCCCAGATGAATCGAAATACTAAAAGCCCCAAGGTAAAGTAGCCAATATAGAAATGCCATTGGGTCGCATCGTCCATCCACTCAGCGGTAACATATTGTGCTGCAATACTGGCAACCAGTAACCAGTGGAAAAGCCGGGTGGGGAGATCCCATATAAGCTGTTGACGCATATTATTCTGCCTATGTGTTTTGAAATAATTCAATAAACCTTAATTTAAACGATATTCAGGTCTTGGTGTAAACCCGCTTACTTTCATGCTAGCTATTTTCACGGCTAAAAACGATAGGTTGCCCGCCTTTTTTGTATTAATGCCATAATTTTTCAATTATCGGCAATAATTAAGCTTATCTCGTTGCAATAGTAACTGCATTTGGCAAAATGCCGTTACTGTTAAAGGAAAAGAATAACGTAAATGAAAGTAGGTTTATTTGGCGCTAATGGGCGCATGGGGCGAGTGCTTATCGAAGCACTAGATCAAAACGAGAATGCAGAATTGAGTGTTGCTACGGTGCGCGATGATTCTCCTTGGGTTGGTATGAATGTGGGCGAGCTGGCTGGTATTGGTAAAAAGCCAATTGACTGCTTAGGCATGTCTGCTTTAACCCAACAACACGCTGATGTAATGATTGATTTTACCTTACCTGTGGTATTTGAAAATAACATCGAATGGTGTGTGGCTAATAATATGCCGGTGGTCATTGGTACTACTGGGCTAAGTGAAAGTCAGTTGGCTACGCTAGATGAAGCGGCTAAAAACATTCCTATCGTATTTGCAGCTAATTACAGCGTGGGCGTTAACCTCATGTTGTCTTTGGTTCGGCAGGCCGCGAAGGCCTTGGGGAATACAGCTGATATAGAAATTACTGAAGCCCATCACAGATTCAAACAAGATGCGCCTTCGGGCACCGCCATGGCCATTGGTGAAGCCATTGCCGATGAGCTAGGTCGCGACCTTAAAACCTGTGCTGTTTACGGCCGTGAAGGCAAAGAGCCTGAGCGAGACCAAGGCACTATCGGTTTTGCTACCGTTCGCGCAGGCGATATTGTAGGTGAGCACACCGCATTGTTTGCCGATATTGGTGAGCGTTTAGAAATAACGCACAAAGCATCAAGTCGTTTAACGTTTGCAAAAGGCGCGGTCCATGCAGCTCAGTGGCTTCACGGTAAGCCGGCAGGGTTATATTCAATGGTTGATGTTTTAGATTTATAATACCGAATAAACGCTGCAAAGGTGCTTTCAACTTTAACAGCGGCTTAAGTACTATTAATGCGTGCTAATAAGTGGTGGTTTTGGCGGTTATACAGGGTAAATGAGTTTAAGTGGTTATTTTAATGATTTTTAATATTTAAATTAGACATTTTTAGTCAGTCATGTATACTCGCCGGAATTTGCCCGAATTTCGTATTCTAAAGCTATAAAACTGGCTGTAGAACACGGTTTTATTAGCTGCAAAGATCGTAAAATGAGCGCTGTTAAATCAGTACTCTCATTTTTTGTGGGGTTTGGACAGAAATTCTGTTCAAACACATAGTTATCCTTAATCTGGAGGTTGACTTGGCTAATTCTGCCCTTTTGGTGTTAGAGGATGGTTCTGTCTTTAAAGGAACGGCGATAGGTGCGCAAGGCACTGCCGTTGGTGAAGTTGTTTTTAATACTTCAATGACAGGCTATCAAGAAATCATCACTGACCCATCCTACGCTGAACAAATCATTACCCTTACTTATCCACATATTGGCAATACCGGTATTAACGAAGAAGACGTTGAAGCAGATAAAATCTGGTCTAAAGGTCTTATTATTCGTGACTTACCCCTCGTTGCTAGTAATTTCCGTCAACAACAAACGTTATCTGAATACCTCAAAGCCAAAGGCGTTGTAGGTATAGCCGATATCGACACCCGTCGTTTAACACGTATTTTACGTGATAAAGGCGCGCAAAACGGCTGCATCGTTTGTACTGATGAGTTAGATGAAGCGAGCGCGTTAGCACAAGCAAAAGATTATCCTGGCTTGAAAGGCATGGATTTGGCAAAAGTAGTAAGTATTACTGAGCCAAAAACATGGACTGAAGGCAGTTGGAAATTAGGCGAAGGGTATATCACTCCAGCCGATAGCAAATATCATGTAGTGGCATACGATTACGGCGTTAAGAGCAACATTCTACGCTTGCTTGCAGACCGTGGTTGTCGCATTACCTTGGTACCAGCGCAAACGTCTGCTGAAGAAGTGTTAGCTATGCAGCCTGATGGTGTGTTCTTATCTAACGGCCCTGGTGATCCTGAGCCATGTGATTATGCCATATCAGCGATTAAAACTATCGTTGAGACAGGGTTGCCAGTGTTTGGTATCTGTTTAGGACATCAACTACTTGCCCTAGCCAGTGGTGCTACTACGGTGAAAATGAAGTTTGGTCACCATGGTGCTAACCACCCAGTGAAAGACTTAAAACGCAATGTGGTTATGATCACCAGTCAAAACCATGGCTTCGCTGTAGATGAATCAAGCCTTCCTTCTAATTTAGAAGTAACGCATGTTTCGTTGTTCGATAAGTCGTTACAAGGTATTCATCGTACCGATAAGCCAGCGTTTAGTTTCCAAGGGCACCCAGAAGCAAGCCCAGGACCGCACGAAGCTGCGCCGCTATTCGACCACTTCATTGAATTAATCGAACAACACAAGCAGTAGGAACGAGCCCGCTATGCCAAAACGTACCGACATAAAAAGTATTCTCATCATAGGTGCTGGCCCTATTGTCATTGGCCAGGCCTGCGAGTTTGACTATTCAGGCGCTCAAGCATGTAAAGCGCTACGCGAAGAAGGTTATCGCGTAATTCTGGTTAACTCGAATCCCGCCACTATCATGACCGATCCTGAAATGGCCGATGCAACATACATCGAGCCCATTCATTGGGAAGTGGTACGCAAAATTATCGAAAAAGAGCGTCCGGACGCTATTCTGCCAACCATGGGCGGACAAACCGCGCTTAACTGCGCGCTCGATTTGGATCATCACGGTGTATTGAAAGAGTTCAGTGTTGAACTTATCGGTGCAACGGCTGATGCTATCGATAAAGCGGAAAACCGTGAGCGCTTCGACAAGGCAATGAAAAACATTGGTCTTGAATGCCCACGTGCTGAAATTGCACAAAGCATGGATCAAGCCCACGATGTATT
Source organism: Alteromonas sp. 1_MG-2023 (assembly GCF_030547075.1). Classification (GTDB taxonomy): domain Bacteria; phylum Pseudomonadota; class Gammaproteobacteria; order Enterobacterales; family Alteromonadaceae; genus Alteromonas. The sequence continues at coordinate 53,819 of NZ_JAUOQH010000019.1, forward strand.
AACGCGCATTGGCTTTCCTTGTATCATTCGTCCATCATTCACCATGGGTGGAAGCGGCGGCGGTATTGCATACAATATTGACGAATTTAACGAAATTTGTGGCCGTGGTCTCGACCTTTCACCTACCAAAGAACTCCTTATTGATGAGTCGTTAATTGGTTGGAAAGAATACGAGATGGAAGTAGTTCGCGACCGTGCAGATAACTGCATTATCGTGTGTACTATTGAAAACTTCGACGCCATGGGTGTACATACTGGTGATTCAATCACAGTAGCGCCAGCGCAAACCCTTACTGACAAAGAATTCCAGCTAATGCGTAATGCTGCTATGGCAGTATTGCGTGAAATCGGTGTTGAAACCGGTGGCTCGAACGTTCAGTTCGGTGTTGATCCAAACACAGGCCGAATGGTGATCATCGAGATGAACCCGCGTGTATCGCGTTCATCTGCATTAGCATCAAAAGCCACAGGTTTCCCAATTGCCAAAGTGGCTGCCAAGTTAGCCATTGGTTACACCCTTGATGAGCTTGCTAACGATATTACTGGTGGTTTAACACCAGCATCGTTTGAGCCTTCAATCGATTATGTAGTCACAAAAATTCCTCGCTTTAACTTTGAAAAATTTGCTGGCGCGAACGATCGCTTAACCACGCAAATGAAATCAGTGGGCGAAGTAATGGCGATTGGTCGTAACCAACAAGAGTCATTACAAAAAGCACTTCGTGGCCTTGAAGTTGGCGCGAATGGCTTGAACTCAATGGTCGATTTAGAAGACCCTGAAGCACGCAATAAAGTTATTTACGAACTACGTGAACCTGGTGCTGAGCGTATTTGGTATATTGGCGATGCGTTCCGCATGGGCATGACCGTTGATGAAGTATTTACCCTCACCAACGTAGACCGTTGGTACTTAGTTCAGCTTGAAGAGCTTATTCAACTTGAAGCTCAAGTTGCTGAGTGCGGCTTGCACGGCATTGATGAAGACCTTATGCGCAAACTTAAGCGCAAAGGTTTCTCTGACTCTCGTTTAGCAGAGCTAACGAAAGTGGCGGAAGGTGACATTCGTGAAACCCGTCGCGGCTTTGGTGTAACGCCAGTGTATAAGCGTGTTGATACTTGTGCGGCAGAGTTTTCTACCAGCACAGCTTACATGTATTCAACCTACGATGAAGAGTGTGAAGCTGACCCCACTGACAACGATAAGATTATGGTGTTAGGCGGCGGTCCAAACCGTATCGGCCAAGGGATTGAGTTTGATTACTGTTGTGTTCACGCGGCGCTTTCAATGCGTGAAGACGGTTACGAAACCATTATGGTTAACTGTAATCCTGAAACGGTTTCTACTGACTATGACACATCTGACCGCTTGTACTTCGAACCGGTTACGCTTGAAGACGTGCTTGAGATTGTGGCTAAAGAAAAGCCAAAAGGCGTGATAGTGCAATACGGTGGCCAAACGCCGCTTAAATTGGCACGTGCCCTTGAAGCTGCTGGTGTACCTATTATTGGTACGTCGCCTGAAGCTATCGATAGAGCAGAAGATCGTGAACGTTTCCAGCAAATGGTAAACAAGCTAGGCCTTAAACAGCCTGCGAATGCTACCGTGACCAATATTGAGCAAGCCCTTGCAATGGCTGACGGTATTGGCTTCCCACTTGTAGTACGTCCATCGTACGTACTCGGTGGTCGCGCAATGGAAATTGTTTATGACCTTAAAGACTTAAAACGCTACCTAACGGAAGCGGTTAAGGTTTCTAACGATTCTCCTGTATTGCTAGACCGCTTCTTAGATGACGCGATCGAAGTTGATATCGATGCAATTTGCGACGGTAAAGAAGTGGTGATTGGCGGTATCATGGAACATATTGAGCAAGCCGGTGTTCACTCTGGTGATTCAGCCTGTTCATTACCACCACACTCTTTAAGCAAAGAGATTCAAGACACTATGCGTGAACAAGTGAAAGCCATGGCGCTTGAACTTGGTGTAGTTGGCCTGATGAATACACAATTCGCGGTAAAAGATGGCGAAGTGTACTTAATTGAGGTTAACCCACGTGCAGCACGAACAGTGCCATTTGTGTCGAAAGCCACAGGTGTTCCACTTGCTAAAGTGGCTGCGCGCGCCATGGCGGGTGTTAGCTTGGCAGAGCAGGGTGTTACGACAGAAATTATTCCTCCGTTCTACTCTGTGAAAGAAGTGGTATTGCCGTTTGCTAAATTCCAAGGTGTTGACCCACTATTAGGCCCAGAAATGCGCTCTACTGGCGAAGTGATGGGTGTGGGTGATACCTTCGAAGAAGCGTATGCTAAAGCTAACTTAGGTGCAGGCGCGCCATTACCTAAATCAGGTAAAGCGTTAATCTCTGTACGTAATAACGATAAGAATAAAATTATTGAATTAGCCAAAGCATTGAACGGTGCTGGATTTAGCATTGAAGCGACTCGCGGTACAGCGACAACACTTTATGATGCAGGTATTGCCTGCTCTGTAGTGAATAAGCTGTCTGAAGGTCGTCCTAACATTGTGGACTCTATCAAAAACGGTGAGTACGCCTATATCATCAATACAACGGAAGGTCGCCAAGCGATTACCGACTCGGTTTATATTCGCCGAGAAGCATTGTTGAATAAGGTTACCTACACCACCACAATGAATGCTGCTTTTGCCACTATTCGTGCGAAGTCAGCAGACGATCGTGACAAGGTTGCTTCAGTACAAGAGCTTCACGCAAGACTCTAACACTGATGACATTACATGGGATACGCGGTATCCTGTGTATATGACACTTATGTGAACCAATCAAAAGTGCGCCGGAAGGCGCACTTTTTTCTGTTTAAAATCAACTAGCCAGTCGAGACTGTATTCATGAGTCAGTATCCAATGACCGCGCACGGCGCACAGCTTCTGCGCGACGAACTAAACGAACTTAAAACAAAAACTCGCCCGCGTATTATTCAGTCTATTGCTGAAGCTCGCGAGCACGGCGACTTGAAAGAAAATGCTGAATATCACGCAGCCCGTGAGCAGCAAAGTTTCTGTGAAGGGCGTATTCAAGATATAGAAGGTAAATTGTCGAACGCACAAATTATCGATGTTACTAAAATGGAAAACAAAGGTAAGGTGATATTCGGCACTACCGTTACCATTTTGAATGTTGATACCGACGAAGAAACCACGTATCGCATTGTGGGCGACGATGAAGCGGATATTAAGCAAAACCGTATTTCGGTAAATTCGCCTATCGCTCGCGGCCTTATTGGCAAAGAGCTTGATGATATGGTTACTATTCAAACGCCAGCAGGCAGTGTTGAAGTAGAAATTATCGACGTAAAATATATCTAATACGGTATTTTATATTTGATTAAAAAAGCTGGTTTCGACCAGCTTTTTTGTACCTAAAATTCACTTTTCAAAACTGGACACCCACCTTTTTAAAAGTTGGACACACACTCAAGTTGCTCGTCATTCGACATTACTGAAGTTGGACACACACTCAAGTTAACTATCTTTCGCTATACCTAACCTTAAACTGACAGGCATTTCATACTCAATTATGACGGACTAGTTATGCAGACTAATACCCGTTGCTTGTTTTACGAATTAAGTTAAAGACTGCTGCATAGTGAAGACGCCTAGCATTAGTTTTACTGTATGATTTACCCTCAAGCGTAAAGACTGTGCTGAACCATTCTATTTTGATTGAATAAGCACATAGGAAGGTTTATTCTCCCTAAGCTTTTATTTAACAAGGATTTTTATGGCTTACGATTTTGGTTCACAAACGTTAGGAATTTCAAACCCGTTTAAAAAAGAAGGGATGTTCCGAGCGATAGGAGGTGCACTAGTACTGGCCTTAGCCCTTTATGCGGTGGCGAGTGTCCCCGACCTTTTTGCAGAAAATAAGGTTCGCGGATATACGATGCTCGGCGTTGCTTTTGTACTTATAGTATCGGGGATAAAGCATTGTGCTATAGGCATTTTGCAACTGATGCGCTTCTTCGTAGGCCGAACAGTACCTACGTCTCTTGCGTATAACCACTCTGTTTCTGAACAGGATGCGGCGCAAGCAGAGAAAAAGTCTTTGCTGTACTCGAAAGAAAGTTTGCACGCTATGTTGATGGGCAGACGAAACACTACGTTCGAAGAGCCCCGTGGCTGGTTGGCCAGGCTTGTACATAGTGTATTACCTAAGCTAACGTTTTTACCGTTTCCTTTACGTCATTTATCCCAAGAAATTATCGCTATGGCGGTTACTTTTGTTGTAGCGCTTCTGGCGTTCGCTATTGTTTACTTTCTTGTTAGTAGTGGACTGGCGGGTGAAGTAGCCAAAGTGCTCGTTATGCCCATTCTTTCAATTTTGTTATTAGTTTATTTAATTGCTAACTGGGCCTCTACTGCCAAGGGCATCCATAATGAAGGGAATTCACAGTTAGCTAAGGCCAGTAGCTTGTCGTTGGGCGTTATCGTAGGCTTAGCGATAGTTGTGCCGCTAGGGGCTGGAGTGTTCCTAGATGAGTTAGTTGGCCGTGATATCGACAAGGTACAAGAATGGGCAAATACGTTTCCGTTGTTTAGTGCATGGGCTAATTTAGGGTTACTTTTGTTTTGTGTAGTCGCTGTGATGACCGTAATTTTGCCATTACTTTATAGCCGCATGGGGCAGGTTACACCTAAAACTGAAGTCAGTGAATTTCGAGCGAATATGCAAGAGTCGGTTCATCCTAACGAAATTTTTATAAATATTGAAAATATCGTATTGGCTAACCGAAGATATCGTGAAGTGCCAAATCGTATTTACGCAGACTTCGATCCTCGATTAAAAGAGCAAGCTGAAGGCAAAGGAAGCTTTGAAGGCGAACTGCTTATTGAAACGCAGCCAACAGTAACTGATGGCGTAAGCTTATCCGAGAAAAAGAAAGTCTTATTAACCGCAGTCGCGCAGGTAGCAGTAGTGGCATCAGCTGTTCTATTTTATGTGGGTGGATTGCAGTTATCTGAAGTCTTAGATTTAGTCATCCAGCAGGGCGTCAATACCGAAGCTAAATTGGATACGGCAATCGCAATGGGCAATAACCTTATTTGGTTGGTTTTTGCGTGGTTAACCGTTCGTGGCGCCGCGAATGTGATGAATAAAGCCTCTCATATGTTTTGGGGTGAAATGACATTTTCATCCTTGCTCATGTTTATGAAGACCGAAGGCACTTATACCGAATCACGTGTATCTACTGGTATGTCTATTCACGATTCTACTCGTTCTGAAAACGTGGTAGTTCGAAGCAGTATTACCCCTTGGATTATTACCAGCAGAATTAATACCTCTATTTTTGCTACAAGCGGTATGAACAACCTAGAGACACCTCGTTTTATTATGGGGTTAAATAAAAACGATGCTGAGCTTGGTGAGATTGTTGCCGAGATTAAGGCGTTTTTACGTGGGCGTGAAACCATTGCCTCTATTACCAATGAAGCTGATTTAGCGAATGCAGGCACTATTCACCAAGTGAACCAGCAAACTCGCAGTCACAATGATGCCCCTCAAAGCAAAATTACTCTAGAGCAAGAAGAAGAGGCTGCCGGTTTCTTACGTAATAATGCAGATGAAGAAGATGAAAACAAAAGCTAAACCTTAGTTTTATTCATCGGTTTGTTTAATGTAGATATCGAATGCATCTATAGAAAACATACATTGGACACACACTTAGTCTTAATAAATATGAGTGTGTGTCCAACTTTTTACAGCTTTTGTTTGTTACTACAACTCATATCTCTGCCTCTCGCCCCCTACATTGATTACTTTATATAACTCATTTAGTTAGCTAACAATCACGTACATTTGTGTGGCTGTCCTATTTGTCAGGTTAGCTAACAATCACGTGCATTTGGGTGACTGTCCTATTTGTTACAGTCTATTTAGAGTGACTGTCCAAGCTTCTTTCTTTAAAGCTGGTTCGACTGCCTGTTGAGTGTCTGTCCAACGAATTGCGAGTGACTGTCCAACTTCTAGTTAAGTGTGTGTCCAACATATAGTTACTTCGGTGGATGGCGGGAGTTGCTCCTTGCTATAGGCACTTGTACACTAACTTTTTAAGGTTCACTGAAAGGCACTATTATGTCGGATAAGGATATTGAAACCCTCTCATCAACTGTGGTTTATGAGAATAAGTGGCTGAAGGTACGTGAAGATAAAATTCGCCGTGCTAGTGGAAACGAAGGCATTTATGGCGTGGTAGAAAAGCCAGACTTTGCCATTATACTGCCTATCGATGGTGATATTGTTTATTTGGTTGAGCAGTACAGATATACCGTAGAACAACGATTACTAGAATTCCCTCAAGGTGCCTGGGAAGATAATCCTGATGCCGATCCTAAACTGTTAGCTGCAGGCGAACTGCAAGAAGAAACTGGATTTACTGCTGACCAAATGCACTATGTTGGTTTTCAATATCTTGCTTATGGTTTCTGTAATCAGGGGTATCATATTTTTGTCGCGAAAGGGTTAACCCAAGGCGCTCAAAAGTTAGATGTAGAGGAAGAAGATTTAAAAATTATACCCGTACATTTAAAGGAATTAGAATCTATGATTGCTGACGGTACGATAAAAGATGCATCAACGTGCAATGCATTTGGCCTTGCACGCCTTAAAGGCTTTGTTTAGTTAACGCATTGATTCAGGGTTGTAACAGCATGTAACATTTTTATGTTGAATGCTGTCAAACTCGATTGTATTGTGTGTCCTCACTTTTTCTTTGGAGCAAACAATGAACTGCAATGGGCAATTTACCATTACGGGGTGGGATGAAAATATACTAAGCGAAAAACGAGAAGGTGTTAAGCAAACCCATGCTAGCATTACGCAAGCTTATGAAGGAAGTATGGCGGGGCAAAGTGACGTTGAGTTTCTAATGTCGTATCAGACATCAATGTTGGCACAGTTCGTTGGATTCGAAAGTTTTGTTGGTGTTATCGACGGTCGTCGAGGAACCATTTCGTTTAAGCATGATGGCAAATTTGAAAATGGCGTAGCAAGTAGTTCATTTTCAGCTATTGAAGGTAGTGCTACCGGTGAGCTTTCAGATTGTGTGATCACTGGCGTTTTTGAATCGGCTGAAAACGGTAAGGCTAACTACTCAATTAATATTGCCGAATAACTTAAAGATTATCGATTTTGGTTTTTAGTTAGTTAAGTGAATAAACTGGAATTTATTAAATCAAATTTTCATTTATTTAAGCATTATTAAGCTAATAATAACCTTACTAAAACGAAAAAACGGCGCTTTTCAGCGCCGTCCAAAACCAGGGAAACGATTTTTAAAAGCTTTGTTTAACTCTCTATTAATCGAGAACCAATCTCAATTTGACGAGGTTTTTTAGCTTCGGGTATGACACGCTCCATATCGATGTGTAATAACCCATTTTCCATATCAGCTGCTAACACTTTCACGTGGTCACCAAGCTGAAATTTTCTTTCGAAATTACGCTCAGATATACCTTTATGAAGGAACTTACGCTCGGCGGATTCTTTTTCTTCCGGCTTGCGTGTACCTGTTATCACTAGGGTATTTTCTTGAACCTCAATGGACACGTCATCTTTACTGAAACCCGCTATCGCCATTGTGACGCGATATTTATCATCGCCAAGCAATTCAATGTTGTAAGGGGGATAAGTACTTTGTTTTTCAGCACGAGAAGCAGCGTCAACAAGTGAAGCTAAGTGGTCAGAACCAATAAATGAACGGTAAAGTGGAGATAGATCGATAGTACGCATAGTCATATCCTATTAATTTAGCAATATGTTAAAAATAATTCGCCCCGACTATTCGGCGGCGGTGTTGTCAACCTGAGCTTTCAGCGTCGACATAATAGATATAGGGTGGCTCAAATTCTTTTCAAGGGCTTTTTTTAAAAATTTTTAAAATTAATCAAAAATCTTCAAATAGCCTTAGTTTTTACCTCCGTTACCAATATTAATTAATACTAACCAAAACTAATGTTTGCTAGTTACCGGTGTCACTATTGTGGTCATTAATAGTGCGTTTTGGGTTATAAATAAATGTGAGCTAATCTTTATTATTCAAGCCACATGTAACAAATTCAATTCTCTATTTCTTTGCGCAATGATTTTTACAATGGTCCATGATTTCCCAAAACAGCCTAAAACAAAAATTAAACCATTGAACAACGCCGTGTTAAATGACAATTAATTGTATTTAGTTGGGTTTGGATAGTATTATATCCAAACACTTTAAAGTGTTTTAAGTAGATGCGTTAATTAAGCATTCAAGTACAAAAATGCTACACTTAGCTCTCTTTCTGTTAATCAATCAAACTCAAGAAATCTAATGAAAAAAGAAGTTATTGTTTTAAATTGCGGTAGTTCATCAGTGAAGTTCGCCATTATTGATGCTGATACTGGTGAGGCAGGACTTAGTGGCATTGCAGAAAGCTTAGGTAATGACGACGCAAGCTTATCGTACAAGTTAAACGGGCAAAAAGAGCAGCAGACCCTACCTGCCAATGCCTCACATGCAGAAGCCTTAGCAGCTATTCAAACTATCATCTCAAGTACTGGCGTTCAGCCCATTGCGCTAGGTCATAGGGTAGTGCACGGTGGCGAACGCTTTAAAGAAGCGGCGTTAGTAGATGACAGCGTTCTCGCTTCAGTGGAAGAATATGCCAGTATGGCGCCGCTACACAACCTAGCTAACTTAAAGGGCATCACGACGGCACAAGCTGCTTACCCTGACTTGCCTCATGTTATTGTGTTCGATACCTCTTTTTTCCAGCAAATGCCAAAACGTGCTTACATGTACGCGCTACCTAAAGCTTTGTACGAGCAGCACGGCGTACGCAAATATGGCTTCCATGGCACTAGCCATAAATTCATTTTAGATAGCACTGCGCAGCTACTTAATAAGCCTGTTGAAGAAACCAGTATTATTAGCGCGCACTTAGGCAATGGGTGTAGTGTTACGGCAATTGAAAAAGGGGTAGCAGTAGACACCAGTATGGGCTTTACGCCTCTTGAAGGCTTAATGATGGGCACTCGCTGTGGTGATATCGACCCTAGCTTGCCAGGTACCTTGCAAGAAAAGCTTGGAAAAACGGCTGCCGAAATTAATTCACTCATTAACAAAGAGTCGGGCCTTGCCGGTATTTCTGGTTTAAGTAACGATTGTCGTACATTAGAAGAAGCGGCTGAAGCGGGTCATGAAGGCGCATTGTTGGCTCTTGAAATGTTTTGCTATCGGTTGGCGAAATATATCTCTAGCTACATGATAGCGGTGCCATCATTAGATGCCGTAGTGTTTACTGGTGGCATTGGTGAAAATTCATCGTACATTCGTGCTACTACCATGGGCTACTTTTCTCACCTTGGTGTTACTCTAGATGAGCAAAGCAACCAAGCCATGCGTTTTGGTGCAAAAGGAAACATAGCGTCTTCTTCATCCACCAAACCTGTTTTAATCGTACCCACTAATGAAGAATGGGTTATCGCCGCTGAAGCTGCGAAATTTGCCTAGCTTTTTTAGATAAATTTTTGCATAAATTTTTCGCTTAAATTGTTTTCGCTTTAGGAGCAACTATGTCACGCCGTATTATGCTGATCCCTGTTGGCACTAGCGTAGGGTTGACCACCGTCAGCATTGGGCTTGTTCGTGCCTTAGAAGAACAAGCCATTAAACTGAATTTTTTTAAACCTGTAGCACAGCCACGTAAAGGCGATACAGGTGAAGAACGCTCAACGGCTATTATCAGCCACCATTGTAGTGTTAAACCTATTGCGCCCTTCGATTTAAATGTAGTAGAGCGCATGATCAGTAGCGACAATACTGATGAATTACTCGAAGAAATTATAGAACGCTTTGAGGCCCATCAAGAACCCGATGCGGTAGCAATTATTGAAGGTTTGGTGACTACACGCCATCATCCATACGCGGAGCGGTTAAACCTTGAAATTAGCCGGGCGCTAGATGCCGACATGGTGTTTGTTTGTGTACCAGGCAATGAAGATCCTGTTGATATTAACCATCGTCTTGAAATTGTGGTTGATGCATACGGCGGCCACAAAAGTAAAAAGGTAATAGGGTGCATATTTAATAAGGTAAATGCACCTTATGACGAGCATGGTCAACTACGAACCGATTTAAGTGTACTAGAAGCCCCCGAGCATGATGAAACGCGAACCAAAGCGTTGCGTGAGTTACCTATATTCGCAAGAGGGTTGACCCTGTTGGGAAATATTGATTGGAACGCCGAGCTCATGTCTCCCCGTGCCATTGATATTGCTAAGCACTTAAATGCTACGCTCATTAACGAAGGTAATATTGCTTCTCGTCGATTAAGTAGCGTTACTTTTGCTGCCCGCGAAATTCATAATATGACCCACACGTTAAAGCCAGGCGCGCTACAAGTGATGTCGGGGGATAGAGGTGATGTGTTTGTTTCTTGCTGCTTAGCTGCATTAAATGGCACCAAGATAGGGGCATTATTGCTTACGGGTGGATACTATCCGGATGAAAATATAAAGCAGCTTTGTAGCCAAGCATTAGAGACCGGCTTGCCTGTTATGTTGGTAAATACGAATACATGGCAAACCGCACAGAACTTACATGCATTTAATCAAGAAGTGCCGGTAGATGATAGCCAGCGTATCGAAAAAGTAATGGTACATGCGGCTGAAAGTTTAGATGCAAAATGGGTGTCTTCACTTACGGAAAAAGTAACGCGCCAGAAGAAACTGTCGCCGTCTGCATTCCGTTATTACCTAACCAATCGTGCCCGACAAGTTAACAAGCGTGTGGTACTGCCTGAAGGGAATGAACCACGCACTGTGGCTGCAGCTGCAATTTGTGCTAAACGTGGACTAGCGCGCCCTGTGCTGATTGGTGATGAAAGCGAAATTCAGCGGGTTGCACAACAACAAGGTGTGGTATTGGGCGACGGTGTTGAAATTGTATCACCTGCGGCCATTCAAGAAGATTACGTTGCTGGGTTAGTGAAGCTTCGCGGTCATAAAGGGGTAACCGATGTGGTGGCTAGAGAGCTACTGCAAGACAACGTTACCTTGGGAACTATGATGTTGCAGCAAGGTGATGTAGATGGGCTAGTATCAGGCGCAGTTCACACTACGGCAAATACCATTCGCCCAGCATTGCAGTTAATTAAAACGGCGGAAAATGCGGCGTTAGTTTCCTCGGTATTTTTTATGTTATTGCCAGACCAAGTCTTGGTGTACGGCGATTGTGCGATTAACCCCGATCCTAATGCCCAACAGCTTGCGGATATTGCTATTCAGTCTGCTACGTCGGCGCAAATGTTTGGTATTGAGCCAAGAGTGGCCATGATCAGTTACTCTACGGGCACATCTGGTGCGGGTAGCGATGTTGAAAAAGTGCGTGAAGCTACCGAAATTGCACAAAAGCTTCGCCCTGATTTACTGATAGACGGCCCGTTACAATACGACGCAGCTGCCATTGAAAGCGTAGGGCGTAGTAAAGCACCGAATAGCCCTGTTGCAGGTAAAGCCAATGTATTTGTATTCCCAGATTTAAACACCGGGAACACCACTTACAAAGCGGTACAGCGTAGTTTTGATTTGGTATGTATTGGGCCAATGCTGCAAGGTATGCGAAAGCCAGTTAATGATTTAAGCCGTGGAGCGTTGGTAGATGATATTGTGTTTACTATTGCGTTAACCGCCATTCAGGCGGCAAATTAGTTAGCGGCTGTATTGCTAACTCAGGGGCGTATTAGCTAGTTCAAAGCTGTATTATTAGCTCAAGGCTGTGTTGATTAGCTTAAGGCTATTTTATTAGCTCATGGCTGCATCGATTAGTTCATGGCTTTATCGGTTAGCTCATGGCTGTATCGATTAGTTTGTGGCTATAAAAACTAGATAGTTACACATACAAGAACGGCGCATAATGCGCCGTTTTTTTATATCTACGTTCAGTCGGCCTAATAAAGCTCACGGTGCTTACCAGTAAACCTCAAGGTGCTTACCATAACTCACCCAGTTAACTTAACCTATGTTTGATAATAAACCCAAGGTTGTTCAGTAAGCGCCTTCTTCAGTAAGTGTATTGCTTACTAAAGGTATTCTTCATTAAACATATTCTTCACTAAATTAATAACCACTAAGCCCAGCACGTTTTCTTAGCCACAGTGCAATAATGAAAAATACCAATACTAGCAACCATACGGCCATATCTTGTACTAAGTAATAGGGCGTGAACCCTGTGGTAGCCAATACAGGGGCCGTTAAACTGGCCGCTTCAAATTGAGGTAATCGTGCAGTTATATTGCCTTTATGGTCAATAAAAGCAGTGACACCGTTGTTAGTCGCGCGCACCACAGGGCGGCCGAACTCTAACGCACGCATTCGAGCAATTTCTAAATGTTGGGCAGGACCATGGGAATGACCAAACCACGCATCATTACTTACCGTAATAATCATGTCGGTGGCTTTGTAGATATTCGCCGCCACTTGTCTTGGGAATGCGATTTCAAAGCAAATCGCGGGAGCCAAATGAATACCGTTGGCAACGAGATTTGCTTGTTGAAAATTACCTCGCGCAAAGGAAGACATGGGTAAGTCAAACAAGGGCGCTAACGGGCGTAGCCAATCTTCAAAAGGTACAAATTCACCGATAGGTAGCAAATGATGTTTAGCAAACCGGTTATTGTGAAAATACTGATAATCGGGCATAGAGGAATCGGGCGTTCTTTTACCTAATACAATGAGGTTATTCCACGCTTCATCGGTTTCCCAATTGTAATTTACTATGCCTGTGATAAGCGCAGTATCTTCATCAAAGGCGCGGGCATTCACTTCAGCTAAATAACTTAATGCAAGGGGCTCTAACTTTGGAACTGCCGCTTCAGGCCATATTATAAGGTCGTTACCCCACAACGGCTCAGTAAGGTTTAAATAACGGTTCATGGTTGGGGCGTCTTGTTCAGGCACCCAGCGCAAAGACTGCGCAATGTTACCCTGCGCCATCGCTACGTTGTACTGTTTCTTAGGGGCGACCCATGTGTGCTGATTAGCAATGAAGCCACTCACATATAAAGCCAAGGTAACAACAATCGCACCAGCAAATTGGCGCTTTGTGTTAGACACTGCAAATAAACAGGCCGCTATAACCAGCAGCGCAGTAATGCCAGTTTCACCAATAATAGGTGCCCACCCAGCTAACGGGCTGTCTATTTGGCTGTAGCCTAAAGACAACCAAGGGAAGCCGCTTAGTAACCAGCTTCGTAACCATTCGGCAAATACCCAGAATAACGGTAGGGCAAGCGGCCAAAGTCGGTGAGGGAAGTAGCGAGCAGTTAATTTGAATGCTAGCGCAGGAAACAGCGCAAGGTAGCTACACAGCGCAAGCATTATGGCAATAGAAGCAATTAGAGGTAAGCCACCAAAATCGGCAATGCTCACGTGTACCCAACTAATACCTGCACCAAACCAACCCAGCCCAAACACCCAGCCAGCTAAGAGAGGGCGGAGGGGAAGCTTTATGATTTGTCGTATTGCTAATGCAAATGCAGGTATGACAAGTGGCCACATACCAAAGGGCGCAAACGCCAGCGTTAAGCTAGCGCCGCTTAGTAAAAGCAGTAAATAAGGAATGAACCGTTTCAACGGAGTTACTCCAGAGAGGCCACCGACACTTTTAGGTGTATAAGACGGCGTTTATCAGAGTTGGTTACCTTAAAGTGAATATCACCAATAGTAACTTCGTCGTTCGTTTCAGGCATGTGCCCAAACGCTTTAAGCACAATACCACCAATGGTATCCGCTTCTTCTTCACTGAATTTGGTTTCAAAGAAGGCGTTAAAGTCGTCAACAGGTGTTAGCGCTTTAACAGAATAAGTCGATTTATTTAGCGGGCGAATATCATCGGTACCGTCTTCTTCGGTATCGTATTCATCTTCAATTTCGCCAACAATAATCTCTAGAATGTCTTCAATGGTAACAAGACCAGAAACACCGCCATATTCATCTACAACAATGGCCATGTGATAGCGTTGTTGACGGAATTCTTTCAGTAGTACATCCACTCGTTTACTTTCCGGCACGATAACAGCAGGGCGCAATATATCGCGTAGATTTAAGCTTTTCTCAGAGTTGAAGGCATAGCTTAGCAAATCTTTAGCTAGCAAAATCCCTTCAATATGATCTTTGTCTTCACTAATAACAGGGAAGCGGGAGTGGGCTGATTCCAACACGACAGGTAGGAATTCATCTACATTTTTTTCAACATCTATGGTGGTCATCTGCGCGCGTGGGATCATAATATCCCTAACTCGCATTTCGTTGACACCTATAACACCCTCAATCATCTCTCGGGTTTGGGGATCGATGATTTCGTTCTGTTCGGCTTCAGTAATTACTTCAACCAATTCTTGTTTACTTTTCGGCTCGCCAGAGATAGAAAGTTTAAGCTTGTCTAACCAACTTTTTCCTGAGGAGCCGTTGGTAGAGTGAGGGTTATCGTCGCTCATAATGTCCGCTAATTTATTAATACAACGTCAACGTTAAATGTCTTGGGGTGGGGCGTCAATGCTTTATTGATTTTTTGCACATGAAATGCGCGCTTACCCTGATGCAACTCGTTGGCGTTATTGGGTTTTATTGATATGGATTACCAATATTTAAAGTTGCCAATATACGAATCTCTTTCGCTTCCATAATGTCCGCGTCGGCATCGTCAATGTGGTCGTATCCAAGAAGGTGTAATATTCCGTGAACGACCATATGGGCATAGTGGTTGGTGGGTGTTTTGTCTTGCTCTACCGCTTCACGCATGATTACAGGCACACAAATAACCAAATCGCCAAGCAAGTTCATCTTTATGCCTGGCGGCACTTCAAAAGGAAAAGACAGCACATTTGTAGGCTTGTCTTTACCTCGGTATTCATGATTTAGCGTTTGTGATTCTTCATCATCGGTGAAGCGTACGGTAATTTCTTGCTCACCGGTATTTTCTGCTACCAGTACCGCATTCGCCCAGGTTTCAATTTGCTCAATAGAAGGAATGGCCTTAGCCATTTCATCATCAGCATCATAAGCTTGCTGGTAATCTACAATAGCGATCACTTGGTATCGCTATTTTGTTGTGCAGATGTGCTATTAGATGAACTACCAGACGAGGCATTAGCATCAGCTTGCTCACGTTGAAGGCGAAGGGCTTCTTCTTTCTTTTCTATACGAACTCGCTCTTGTTCAGCGTCATAATGTTCATAGGCGCGAACAATACGAGCCACAACAGGGTGTCTTACTACATCATCAGCGTTAAAGAAATTAAACGAAATATCATCTACGTTATCTAACACTTCAATAGCGTGGCGCAAACCTGAACGGGTACCACGAGGTAAATCTACCTGGGTGATATCTCCGGTAACAACCGCTTTTGAATTAAAGCCAATACGGGTTAAGAACATTTTCATTTGTTCTATCGTGGTATTTTGGCTTTCATCCAAAATAATAAAAGCATCGTTTAACGTACGGCCGCGCATATAAGCTAATGGTGCAACCTCTATCACGTTACGTTCCATTAGCTTTTCCACTTTTTCGAAACCCAACATTTCAAACAAAGCATCGTAAAGCGGGCGTAGGTAAGGGTCGACTTTCTGAGAAAGGTCACCCGGCAAAAAGCCTAGCTTCTCACCCGCTTCTACAGCAGGGCGCGTAAGAAGAATTCTACGTATTTCTTGGCGTTCTAGCGCATCAACAGCTGCGGCTACTGCAAGGTATGTTTTACCTGTACCCGCAGGGCCCACACCAAAAGTGATATCGTAATTTAGAACATTAGCCACGTACTGAGCTTGATTCGGATTGCGGGGCTTAATAACGCCGCGTTTGGTGCGAATGTGCACTTCTTTACCGAAATCGCCAGAGCCGGACTCTGTATCTTGCTCTAAAGCCGCGGCTTGCTGAATAGCAAGGTGCACCTGCTCAGGTTCAAGTTCGGGTAAGCGGCCTTTTACCGGCTGTGTTTCTACATACAGTTGCTTAAGTAATTCAGTAGCACTATGGATTTGGCGAGGCTCACCTAGCACCTTAAACGCGTTATTTCGGTAAGTAATTTCTACTCCCAACCTGCGTTCTATTTGCTTAATGTTGTCGTTAAACGGGCCACATAAGTTAGACAAACGTTTTGTGTCTGCCGGTTCCAAATCAAATTCATTACTTACCAATGTACTCAAACTACTGTATTCCTCACTTTTACTATTTATGCTGGGTTGAATTGACCTACGCCTATTGCGTCAGGCAAATCAGCCTCGTGCTTAGCCATAATAGATTGGGGCGAAACGGCAACACGCAAGCCCATTTCATCTTCACGGCGAATAACGTCGCCACGTAATGAATTAGAAAATACGTCTGTCACTTTCACGTCTACGAATTCACCAATCATATCCGGCGTACCTTCGAAGTTTACTACGCGGTTATTTTCAGTACGGCCTGAAAGCTCCATAGGATTTTTCTTTGAAGGGCCTTCAACCAAAATACGCTGCTCGGTATCTACCATGTTACGGGCAATGCGTAACGCTTGTTGGTTTATACGTTGTTGCAACAAGTACAGGCGCTGTTTCTTCGCGTCTTCGGTTACATCATCTACCGCGTCTGCTGCAGGTGTACCAGGGCGTGCACTGTAAATGAAGCTAAAGCTTAGGTCGTAATCAATGGCCTGGATAAGGTCCATTGTGGCTTCAAAGTCAGCATCGGTTTCACCTGGGAAACCAATAATGAAATCGCTCGACATACTAATGTTAGGGCGAACTTTACGAAGCTTACGAATTTTAGACTTATACTCAATGGCCGTGTGACCACGCTTCATTAAGTTGAGAATGCGATCTGAACCACTTTGTACAGGCAAGTGAAGGTGATCTACAAGCTCAGGGATAGTGGCGTACACGTCAATAATATCATCGGTAAATTCAACCGGATGCGACGTGGTGTAACGAATTCTGTCGATACCGTCGATAGCTGCAACAAGCTCTAATAACTCGGCAAAGCGACATACGGTGCCATCGTGGTTTTCACCGCGAAACGCGTTTACGTTTTGGCCTAACAAGTTAACTTCTCGTACACCTTGACCGGCTAGCTGGGCAATTTCTAGTAATACGTCATCAACCGGACGGCTTACTTCTTCACCGCGGGTATAAGGTACTACGCAGAATGTGCAGTACTTAGAGCACCCTTCCATAATAGAAACAAACGCCGTAGGGCCTTCAGCACGAGGCTCTGGCATGCGGTCGAATTTTTCAATCTCAGGGAAGCTAACGTCGATCACCGACTTTTCGCCGCCTTTAAGTTGGTTAATCATTTCGGGCAAACGGTGCAATGTTTGCGGGCCGAAAACTAAATCAACATAAGGGGCGCGCTGACGAATAACGCTACCTTCTTGAGAAGCTACGCAACCGCCAACACCAATAATAAGCTCGGGTTTATTTTGCTTAAGGTTCTTCCAACGACCAAGCTGGTGGAACACTTTTTCCTGCGCCTTCTCACGAATAGAGCAGGTGTTAAGCAAGATAACATCGGCTTCTTCCGCAGTTTCTGCTGCAGAGTAGCCATGAGTAGAGTCGAGTAAGTCTGCCATTTTTTCCGAGTCATACTCGTTCATTTGGCAGCCCCAGGTTTTGATATACAGCTTTTTAGTCATAACAACTAGTCGATAACCTGATAGAGTTCCCGTAAGCAATTGACTGGCGGTTGAAAATGCCACACGCTAACTAGGTTAGGTGTAATTTCTGGCAAAGCCTGCCACTGCAGTTTTGGGAAGATGTTCAAAATAGCCGCGTATTTTACCTGTTATAACGTCGATTGCCCAGTGTATTCACCCACATTCGCCGGAATTTAATGCACAGCCATCGTGCAAGTGCAGTGTGGCTGATATAAAGAGTGAAATAGAACAAATAAGTAATATAAAAAGGCAAACGTATTTGGGCTCACATTCGTATAAGTTACGATTGCAAAGCGGGTAAGCTATTGGTTATTGCAGTGAGTCATGTAGCGGGTAATTTTCTGAGTATTCTAGCGGCTAAGCTAGTGGCCCAGTTAGTAGGTAAGTAAAAGAGATTTACAGTATGTATGATTTTTGTATTAATGGCGGTGGTATGGTTGGGGCTGCGCTTGCACTAGGTTTAGCGAAGCAGCAATACCGTGTAGCCATTATTGAACCCCATATCCCTACAGGCTTCGATAAATTCAGTAAGCCCGACTTAAGAGTTTCTGCCATTAGTGATGCGTCTGTTTCCTTGTTAAGGTCGTTAGGGGCGTGGGAATACATTGAAGCAATGCGCGTTAAACCCTATACCGGCTTAAGTGTATGGGACGACCCAGCCCATCGAACGGACTTTACCGCACAAAGTATTGATGTGCCCCAGCTAGGCTTTTTTGTTGAAAACCGTTTATTACAGTTAGGGTGTCATCAAGCGCTAAAGGCGTTTGATAACGTTACCTGGTTTACCGGCTGTAAAGTTACCGATATCACGCTTGGCAAAAGCTCGGTTAGTGGCTCGGTTAGTAGCTCGGTTGATTCTGATGCCTCGAGAGCCCATGCCGCCACCCTTAATCTAGATAACGGCGAAACTATTCACGCTAAATGGCTTATTGGCGCAGATGGTGCGGCTTCGCAAGTTAGACAGTCTGCAAATATTGGCGTGTCTGGTTGGCAATACAGCCAACAAGCCATGGGCATTACCATTGAAATGACAAATCCGGTTGATGCTATTACATGGCAAGAATTTACCCCTGATGGCCCTAAAGCGTTTTTGCCAATGTTCGACAATTACGCCTCGTTAGTATGGTACGACTCGCCCGATGAACTCAAACGCCTATCAACCCTAACTGCCGTTCAGTTAAAGCAAGCCATTATAGATGCGTTTCCTAGTGAGCTTTTAAAAAATGGTAACGACTTCACGGTAATTGATAAAGCCAGATTCCCCTTAACCCGTGCGCATGCTAGTCGTTACGTTACCGATGGCGTTATTTTGGTGGGCGATGCGGCGCATACTATTAATCCATTAGCAGGGCAGGGCGTGAATTTAGGGTTTAGAGATGTTGAAACCTTATTGGCGGTTACAGCTGAGCGCATCGATTTAACGTCGCTAGAGTTTAGAAAGCGCTTAATAACAAGCTACGAAAAACCGCGCCAGCGTGATAACGGGTTAATGATGTCTGCCATGGATGGTTTCTACGGCTTGTTTAGTAACGATATTGGCCCCATTAAATGGTTAAGAAACCAGTTACTTTCTGTAGCTCAGCAGTTTGAGCCAGCCAAACGGGAAGTACTTAAATATGCGATAGGAATGCGAGAATGGAAGTTTTAATAATACTTGCCGTACTGTTCGGCGCACTTTTCATAGTGATACCACTTATCGAGCGCTCTAAAATGCGCATCAGCGACGAAGACACCGCCAAATGGGCGAAGTGGATTTGGCCGCTAATGGGCATATTACTGGTAGCACAACTTCTTCGAATGATGTTTAGTTAGTTGTTCGGATGGGAAGATGGTGGACCTTGTGAGAGCTTGCATTAGAAACGCGCGGTAAACCCATCTATGGGCGTTCTGCCACAGCATCCATGCTGTGGAAGGTTTCTAATGCAAGCACTCCCAATTCTTTAGATACATCGAGCAAAAAAACCTTTAGAAGCACATGAGCGTAAAACCATCCATAGCTGCTCTGCCGCAGCATCCATGCTGAGGAAAGTTGCTAATGCACACCCACCATTTACATCATTACTCAGGCCAGGACGTTTTAAGGTCGATGAGTACTTTATCAATCATAGATTCAATGGCGAGATCGTCGGTTTGCATTAAGGCAAAAGTACGAAGCCCTACAAATTGGTTTTGTAACCAATCGGCAGCTTTATCAACCGGTGTGCTCGCGGGTAGTGAATTGGTTTGAACGGCCTTTTCTACAATAGATTTGAAGCAAGTTCTTAACGTACTCATGCCATCAAGCACAGATTGTTTGCCGTTATCACCCAACATTTCCAATTCGGTAATAGACTTAATTAACAAGCATTGGCGCTGAAAGCGCATTTCTTCGGGGTTAATAAGCTCGCTGACAAAAAAAGCACGTAAGGCATCAAGCGGGTTATTGTCATCAATAACGGTGCTGAGCTTCTGCTGAGTGTTGGCTACATACTTTTCCACTACTAATTGGAACAAACCTTCTTTACTTTTAAAGCGGGCGTAAATGCTGCCTGGTCGCATATCTAAGGCTTGTTGAATATCGCGCATACCAGCGGCCTGAAAGCCTTTTTGCCAAAAAAGCGTGGTGGCCTTCTCAATCACTTCAGACTCTGCATATTTCATTCTGGTATACCTTATATTCGAATGTTTTGAACACTTGTTCAATTATGACTTGAACAAGTGTTCAAGTAAACCTATATTGTATTACATCTAAACGTAATCAGTATTTATTATCATTTTAGTTACTGGTTTTCAGTTCACATCAATAGGAGAGTGACATGAGCGATTTTACATTACACACAGCAGATAGCGCACCAGAAGCAGCTAAACCACTTCTTGAGAATTCTCAAAAAGCTTTCGGTATGATCCCTAACTTGCATGCAGTAATGGCGGAAGCGCCAACGTTGCTTGAAGGTTATCAAATACTTCACGGTTTGGCGCAAGATACGTCATTCAACGCAGAAGAGCTTACTGTAGTATGGCAAGCGGTTAACGTAGAGCATGCGTGTCATTACTGCGTACCAGCGCATACCGGTATTGCTAAAAGCATGAAGGTAAGTGATGAGCTAATTGAAGAGTTACGCAACGACGAAACTCTTTCTGATGCCAAGCTAAACACGTTAAAAGATACCGTACTAGCGGTAACTCGTGGTCGCGGCCATATCGATGATGCACAGCTTAAAGCGTTTTACGATGCAGGTTATGCTCATAAGCAACTATTAGAAATTATTCTAATTTTGGCGCAAAAAGTGATGAGTAACTACACAAACCACCTAGCTGAAACCCCTGTAGACGATGCATTTAAATCGTTTGCCTGGGAACCGAAGTAGGCAGGCCGGCAGGAAATTGAGTTAACAGTGATTAATTGATATTAAAATAAATTCTATTGCTGGTAATTTAAAAAAACGAAGGCGGGTTCTGATTATCAGAATCCGTCTTTTTAATGAGGGGCACCTAAATCCAGTTGTTACAAACAAGTACAAAGCACTAACCCAAGTGCTGAAATTCCCTCGCTAATGCACAGCAAGTTATAGAAGCTGCGAGATTGTTTATATACATGTTCTTCAACTAGCGCCTCGCTACGTATCGATTTATTCCGAGTTTATCTAACATTGGGGCTTACTCAAGAAAGTAGCTTATTAGCTCAAAAGCTAATCTTGTTAGTTAACCCTCAGTACGTGAAAATTGAAATCGTAAATTGTTAAATATCGTCAGCTTTTATTACAAGTAATTTGGCTAATGCGAAATCATTCGCGCTTTATTTAACTGAACCTATTTATTAGTTCATGTACATGCTTTCTTTACTTAAAAGTATTGTCGTAAAAGCAGTTAATATAATTTAGCATTTCTCGATTGGGATGGTGTAACCTGTGAGTTTTGATGAAAGAGTTTACATTCTTGTTAAACGAGGAATGCTCGAGTTTTGCAGATAATTTAGTTATATAAGTTATATGCTCATATAATTTTTTGAACTTAAGTGTCTGTTAATAAGTTTGAATTTAAGCATTGCATAACTGAGATAATTAGCAATTTGCGACAGAGTTAAAGGTGGGAGTATGTGTTTTAATCGTGTTGTGGTTGGAGTAATAGTCTTATTGACCAGTTTTTATTCTGATGCACAACGTTATGAGTATACGCTTAACGCGGGTGATATTATAAGTATTCGAGTGAGTGGAGAACCTGATTTATCAATAGATAGTGAAATTGACGTTACTGGAACCCTTGAATATCCATTCTTAGGTAGAATAAAAGTTAAATCAAAAACTGTTTCAGAAGTACGTTGGATAATTGTAGACGGTTTGAAAGGTGATTATTTATTAAATCCAGAAGTAGATGTTTTTATTAAAGAGTACCGCCATTTTGTTATTAATGGTGATGTGATATCACCCAAAGAATATCCGTTTGAGCCTGGTTTAACGTTTGCTCAAGCCATAAAAGCAGCGGGGGGCTTCAATGAGAGCGGATCACAGAAACAAATTAAGGTTAGACGTAAACTCGAAGGTGGCGTAATAATTATTGAAAACGTGAAAAGGGAAGAATTGATACAAGCTGGTGATGTTATCATTATTCAGTGAACTCCTCACGACGGTTACAGGAAGTAAAATAGAGTACAAGATGAACGAATTAAAAATGGAAATCCGTACAAGGCAAAACGCAGACGAAAAGCAATTAAGTGTTCGATTTTGTTTAGAAACACTTAAGGAAAACAAATGGAAAATAGTGCTTTTCATCGTTATTACTATGCTTATAGCTTCACTTTTGATATTGAGGTTACCTTCAATTTATGAGGCTAAGGCTACTCTCTATATTAAAGAAGAAAAGTCGGCGCCTAGCAAACCTGCTATCTATACAGGCGATGATGAGTACCAACATACACAGTTTAAAATATTACAATCTGAATCATTAGCCCTTGAAGTAATAGAAAACCTCGCTCTAGTAGAGGTCTATGAAAAATTATACCCGTTGTCTAGTAGTCGTGAAGACTCTGCTATGTCTGAGATAAAGCGAGCATTAAGAATCCCGCTTATTGAACAAACGATAAGAGATTTCGTTGGAGCACCAGAAGAGCCTTTATCTAGTGAAATTTCCGCTGACGACATAAAGCTTCAGCAAACCCTTCGATGGTTCAAAGATAATATTTCTATTAACCCCGTAGCTAAAACCCAGTTGGTTAAAATCAGCTTTCAGTCAGAAGATCCTCAATTAGCGATGGATATCGTTAACACGTTAGGTGAACTTTATATTGATGGTTTGCTTAGTATTAGGATGGAAGAAGCTGATAAAGCCATAACGTGGTTACAAAGCCGAAATAAAAATATTACTGAAGAATTGGCGTTAGCTGAAAATGAATTGAAGCAGTTTATCGAGCAACAAAAAACTGAAAACGCAGTCAGTGAAAGACAGACGCCAATAGAACCCTCAGACGATTTAAAAGCCCTTGAAGAAGTCCAAGCGCAACGAGTTAACCTAGAAACTATATTATCTCAGGTTGAGTTATTAGAGGTTCCAGATACCAGTCTCTTGAATCAATTTATAGAAACGCCATCGTTTCAAAAATTGGCACTAGCTGAGAGAGAAGCAATAACGTCATTTAATAAAGTTAATAAGCGCTATGGGCCTAAACACCCCGATTATATAGCTGCAAATACAAGCGTGCAGCAGGCGAAATCGCAAATAGCTAATCAGGTTCAAATCGAGCTTCCTAACCTAGAAGAAAAACTAGATGCTTTAAAACAAACTGAAGCAAGTTTACAACCAGACCAAAATAATGAAAAAACCGAAGCGGTTACGGTTGAACTTAACCGATTGAAATATGACGTGACTCGTTTGAGTGAAGTACAAAACTTAATGAGTAGCCGTTTAGAAAAAATAAACTCAAACAATAATTTTAGTTTTGAAAATGCTAGGTTTGTTGATTCAGCAAGACGTCCTTTGACACCAATGAAGCCCGCAACGACAGTCTTTTTGCTTATCGTTTTGATGTTCAGCTTTATTTTCGCAAGCCTTGTAGTGTTGGTGGTTGCGTATTTTAGTAATACCTACCGGCGCGCGGAAGAAATTGAAGAAGAACTAAAAGCCAAACTTCTAGGTTTTATACCAAAACTAAGTAAGAAGAAAAAACACAATTTACCGCTCCATGTATATTTCGACGAAAAATACCGTGAGTTTACCGACGCAATAGATAATATCCGAACTGGCCAAATGGTAGGGCAACTAAATAGCAACGATGTAGTGACCCTGATTACCTCAGCAGAGCCTAATGATGGAACCTCAACTACATCATTTAGCCTTTCGTTTAGCTTCGGCCAAATGGAAAAAGTACTCTTAATTGATGCCAATTTGCGAAAGCCATCAATAGCCAAGCGTTTCGGATTACCGCCTTATCAACTTGGCCTAAGTAATGTTTTGCACTCCGAGCTCGATGCAGAGAACTGTATTGTGCCAGACACAAAATCAGGCATAGATATATTGCCTGCAGGCAATCATACCTACAATATGTCCGAACTGCTTACTGGCAATGAATTTTCAACTTTAATAGAAAAGCTCAAACACAAATATACCAAAATAGTGATTGATTCTGCTCCTTGCCAAGCACAGAGTGAAACCCTTACATTAGCTAGATTCGCGGATTCTATTATCTTTGTTATCAAAGCCGGCTCCACTAAAAAGCAATCGGTGAGAGCAGCTGTAAAACGTTTACGACTATCTGGTAACACAATCGAAGGGATAGTGCTGAATTCGGCAGACATAGGTAAGCAAAGTGATTGATCTATCAATCATCGTAATTCCTAATAGGGCATAAATAACGGACAAAAGTAGAGCATCGAATTGGGTGCTTATTTTTGACTAGTTAAAAATATCAATGTCGTGCTCTTTATGTCCCTGCTTGGACAACGATAGACCTAGTTTGAATTAAACTAGTATCCAATGGTAATTGCCTCGATTACCATTGGCTCCTCAAAACATCAAGCTTAAGTAATAGCTTCCACTAGCTCACAAGCTAGAGGACTTGCGACTAATTTTATCACTTTAAATGTATATACAAATGCTATATGCTGTATAGCCATAAATCGCGTGAACTGGTATCTTCTGGCATTTTAGGGCTGGCTGATACGGATAACCCCGTTCTTGATGAGGACTTACGTTGGATAAGAAAAAGAATAAAAAAAAGAATAGTCAGCTGATTATTCGCATTAACGATCAGGAGCGTGCCGACTTTATTCATCTCTGTGAAGAGCTTGATACCACAGCGGCAAGAGAGATCAGGCGGTTTATCAAAGAATTCACTGAAGAGCAAAAAGCCAAGTCGTCGGACTAGCGCTTTTGCTTTATCAAAAATGCATTTGCTCTTAAAGCAGTGATTACATCGAGTGAGCGTATATTGCCTAGCATTCCTCACTCAATAACCAATAGCAATAAAAGGATATTTCCAATGGCTAAAGCTAAAAAAGTTAAACAAGAAATTAAAGTAACAAAAGCTAAAATTTCTAAGCAAGAAGGTAAACTTAAAAAGCTTAAGAAAGAGCTTAAAAAAGCGAAGAAAAAATAATTCGCTGCATTAAGGCATAAAGATACAAAACGGCGTATAAGCATGGCTTAACGCCGTTTTTTGTATATGATTGTTTAACGGTTTAGCACTTTTGCTATTCATCTGGAGAGCAAAAGAACAGGCAACACATCGTAATTATAAAATCATTACACCTGCCAAGTCATGCAGGCTAGCCAAACTCAAAAGTAGCCTAAACTCATAGCCGGCATAAGCTAATCCCCAGCTTAAACTCATTACTGCATTTTGAACTCCTTAGCGGCTATACTCACAATGGAAAAAGTTGGTTAATTAATCACGATGATTGCTAAGGAACATTCTTGTCTGACATTCACTTCTACGAACCTAAATTAGGGCATGGTCTAGCCCACGACCCTTTCAACGCCATTATTGCGCCTAGGCCCATTGGTTGGATTTCGTCTAAAAGTAAAGACGGTAAGCTAAACCTGGCCCCTTATAGTTTCTTTAACGCGCTTAATTACACGCCACCTATTATTGGCTTTTCAAGCGTGGGCAATAAAGATTCACTTAAAAATATTAATGCGACCGGTGAGTTTTGTTGGAATCTTGTCGGTAAACCATTATTAGAGGCTATGAATCAAACCAGTGCACCATTAGCGTCTGATGAAGATGAGTTCGCGTTTGCTGGTTTGGATACCGTAGCATCACACATTGTCAATGTGCCTAGGGTGAAATCAAGCCCCGTCAGTATGGAGTGCAAGCTTACCGATATCGTACAGCTTAAAAATGCTGAAGGCGGTTTGTGTGAAAGCTGGTTTGTGATGGGTGAAGTTGTGGGTGTGCATATACAAAAAGACATGATTGAAGCGGGTGTATACAAAACCTTGAAAGCAGAACCGGTTATGCGCGGTGGTGGAGCGGGGGATTATTTTACCGTAGATAGCAGCAATATGTTTGAGCTGTTAAGACCAAAATAAATTTAGCCGTAGCGATAAAAAAAGCAGTGGCGACGATTTAAAAACTTCTTAAAAAGTTGCCACTGCTTTAGCGGTGTTTTTAGTTTTATCTTTAACTTTATTTTTAAGTGTAAGTCTTACCAAATACCGTCTTCAGATTTGCCCTGAATTTCACAGTCTCCAGTTTTATATTCTACTTTTTCGCCGCTATCGCGTTTTGCAAAGTAGTCTTTGCTGATAGACACAATGGTAGGCGTCATCCATACAATGGCGATAATATTTATAACGGTCATTAATCCCAATGCCATATCGGCCATGGCCCATACTTGCGGCATAGCAGCTTGAGCACCCCAGTAAATCATACCTAAGTAACCAATTGTGTAGGCGGCTCGGCCAACACGGTTATCCAGTTTGAACATATGTAGGTTACTTTCGCCATAGGCGTAATTAGCTACTACTGATGTGAATGCAAATAAGCTAATAGCGGCGGCAACAAAGTCGGTACCCCCTTCGCCTAAATGGCTGCTCATTGCGTCTTGGGTTAGTCTAATGCCTTCCATTTGATCGGAGCTAGAACCACCGGCTAATAGAATGATAAACGCGGTAGAAGTACACAGCACCATGGTATCTAAAAATACGCCCAGCATTTGAATGTAGCCTTGCGATACTGGATGGTTAGGATTAGGTACCGCACTGGCCGCTGCATGAGGCACAGAGCCACTACCAGCTTCGTTTGAGTATAATCCACGTTGGATGCCGTTTTTAATCGCTGCACCTAATGCGCCAGCACCGGCTTCTTGTAAACCGAATGCAGATTTTATGATATCCATCAGCATGGCCGGAAGTTCTGAAATATTTATAAAGGTAATAGCCAGTGCTACTAATACATAGCCAATACCCATAAAAGGTACAACAAATTCAGCAAATCTAGCGATACCGCGTAAGCCACCTATCACTATTAAAGAGGCTAGGGCAATAATGGCTATACCCGTGTACTCGCTAGGGAATTGGTAGGCATTGTTCAATGCATCAGTAATGGTGTTTGCTTGTACCGCGCTAAATACGAAGCCATAACCAAAGAAGAGGCATAAAGAGAAAGCTACGGCTAACCAGGTTTTATTTAGGCCTTGTTTAATGTAATACGCAGGGCCACCACGAAACTCACCGTTTTCATCACGTACTTTATATAATTGCCCTAAAACGCTTTCTGCGAAGCCTGTGGCCATGCCTAGTATGGCAATCATCCACATCCAGAATATAGCGCCAGAGCCACCAAGTGAGATAGCTACAGCTACCCCGGCTAAGTTACCTGTACCTACCCGGGCTGATAAACTGGTACATAATGCCTGAAAAGAACTAATCCCGTCTTTGGTCGCCTTATTACTTCCCTTTAATAAGGAAAACATATGACCAAAATGACGTATTTGAACACCACCCAATTTAACCGTAAACCAAATACCACATACCAATAGCATGATGATTAATACTTGGCCGTTACCCCATAGAACGTTATTTACCGCCGAGACAAAGTTTTCTATCACGCGTTTTCCTTTGCTTTTGTTGTTGTGAGACCCGTAGAAAACCTCAAGAGGCTGTTAATCGCTTAAAAGGCCACTATCTAAAATGAATAAACCTTAAAAGAGCGTACTTTAAAAAGAGTACCTTGCAGGAGAGCTCAAAAAGACATAGTAGGGAAACATAGTAGCATGTGGAAAAAAAGAGTGAAGAGGGAATAAGTCGTTAGATTACAACTTTATTTATGCCAGAAAACAAAAAACCGGTCGAAGGACCGGTTTCTTATGTATGGCTGGGGTAGCAGGACTCGAACCTACGAATGGCGGGATCAAAACCCGCTGCCTTACCAACTTGGCTATACCCCA
>NZ_JAUOQH010000002.1 GCF_030547075.1 Alteromonas sp. 1_MG-2023
TGCACAGCCGAAGGCTGCCCGTAGGGTGAGCGCCATGGACGGCGCGAATGAATCCCTCCCTCTCCGCCAAGTTCTAAAAAACCGCACATTGTTGCGGTTTTTTTTATGGGTAAAAGAAAATACATAGCTTTAAATACCAGCTGCTTCAAACCACGTATATCTCACTCACGTTTAATTAAATAAATTTCATGATTTAATATCTTAAAATTTGGCGTGTAGGGCGCTTTAAGCCTTAGCTATCAATGCCCCAATGGTGCAGGCAGCTGTGAGGTAACACTATATGAAAATTATCTGGTTAATAGTAAAGCAACTCCCTGAAAGTTTTTCTGATCTTCCTCTGTCTATAGTTTGTAGTAAGCTTTTATAAAATTATTACATTCACTATGACTAATATTGTCGTCTGGTCAGGTTTTAAGAAAGTGTCAGAAATATAGTATTAGATGCTTTTGAGTCAGTCGCATGATGGTCATATATTTCAGCTAAAACGAATAACCAAGAGCTTTTGTATACTAGGGGCATTGTATAAATGTACACGGCCTTATACATTGGCGATTCAGTTTCACTGATAATGATGAATTGGGATCAAGGTATAGTGTTATTGATGTATGCTGATTAATACTCATTACAATGCTAATACTAAAAAGTGAAAACTAAAGTGAAATGCAGCGAGAGTTTGTTTCACCCGCTGACGAAAAAGAATAAATACAGAGGAAAGTTATGCAGGCGATGAGTACGCTCAATTTGAGTCAGGGTAGTGTTGAGCAAAAGCGTGAGGAAATTAAAGCGTATTTTACAGATTCGTTTGATACCTACGAGAGCCTATTTACTTGCCTAGCAAGTGATGAGGCTTATTTCCAACGAGCGGAAAAGCTACGCCATCCGCTTATTTTCTATTTTGGCCACACGGCTACCTTTTTTATCAATAAACTCATTCTTGCCAAAACCATTTCTGAGCGTATTAACCCAAGATTTGAGTCATTATTTGCCATCGGTGTAGACGAAATGAGTTGGGATGATCTCAACGATGAGAACTATGCGTGGCCAACAGTCGATGAAGTAAGTCAATATCGCCGCCAAGTTCGCGACCTCGTGTTATCGGTAATAGAAACTCTCGACTTTTCTTTGCCTATCAATTGGGAAAGCCCGATGTGGCCTCTTGTGATGTGTATTGAACATGAACGCATTCATTTAGAAACGTCATCGGTTCTTATTCGCCAACTACCTATCAACCTTGTGAATACAGACAGTGAAAACTGGCCAAGGTGTACGGTATCATCTGACGCCCCAAGCAATACACTGATTAATGTGCCAAGTGGCGACGTGACGTGTAACAAGCAGTGGGATGATGCATTATATGGATGGGACAATGAATATGGTCACCATCAGGCAAACGTTACGGAATTCAAAGCCAGCCAGTTTGTTGTCAGTAATGGTGAATTTTTAGCGTTTATAGAAGCAGGCGGTTACGAAACCCCTGATTTTTGGGAAGAAGAGGGGAACAAGTGGCGCGAGTATACCAAAGCAGCGCACCCGACCTTTTGGGTAAAGACTGATAACGGTTATTTGTATCGAAGCATGCTAGAGACTTTTCCGTTACCGCTTAATTGGCCCGTGGATGTGAATTACCATGAAGCCAAAGCTTTCTGTAATTACAAAAGCGAGCAAACGGGTTCGTTAATTCGTCTTCCAACTGAAGATGAATGGCTACGTTTACGTGAGTATGCGGGCGTGACCGAAAATACGTATTCAGATGGTTACAATATTGCGTTAAGTAAGCACGCGAGTAGTGAACCGGTTGATGTTAACCAATCGGGTGATTTTTACGATGTGGTTGGTAACGTATGGCAGTGGACTGAAACGCCTATTTATCCATTTGATGGGTTTAAAGTGCACCCCTTGTACGACGATTTCACTACGCCTACCTTTGACAATAAGCACAACCTTATCAAAGGTGGAAGCTGGATATCTACGGGGAACGAGGCAATGGCACAAAGCCGCTATGCGTTTCGCCGTCACTTTTTTCAACACGCAGGCTTTCGCTATGTAGAAGCTGCGCTACCCATACAGGTAAATGATTTGGATTACGAAAGCGATACACAGGTATCTCAGTACAGTGAATTTCATTACGGCGACACTTATTTCAATGTTGAAAACTTCGCTAAAGCAAGTGCGCAGTTTTGCTTAAGTCATATGCCAGAGGGTAAGGGCGCTAAAGCGTTGGACTTAGGCTGTGCAGTAGGTCGCTCATCGTTTGAATTAGCCACCTATTTTGATCACGTAGACGCTATCGATTTTTCTGCTCGATTTATTAAAACGGCAGTCGCCATGCAAGAGCGTGGTGAAATTCGTTATAACCTTATTGAAGAGGGCGAACTTACGTCATTTAAAGCGCGTAAGTTAAGCAATATGGACTTAGCGGAGAGTGCAGATAAAGTACATTTTGCCCAAGGTGATGCGTGTAATTTGAAGCCGCAATTTACAGGCTACGATTTAATCTTTATGGGTAACTTACTTGATAGAGTGTATAGCCCTAAAAAGGTGTTAAGCGATGTTACTGCAAGGCTTAATGCTGGCGGCTTGCTGGTAATTGCTTCACCATTTACGTGGTTAGAAGAATACACAGAGCGAAGTGAATGGCTAGGCGGTTACAAAGATGAGAACGGTGAAACCCTAACATCTACCGAAGCTTTGGAAGCAACTCTTAAAGACAGTTTTGACCGAGTAGGGGAACCGACAGAAATTCCTTTTGTTATCCGCGAGACAAAGCGTAAATATCAGCATACGCTGTCTGAATTTAACGTGTTTAAAAAGCGCTAAAGTGCAGTATGAAGTGTCTTTTGAATGTAAGGTTTTTAACAGGGTGGTAATGATTGAAAGCCTCTAAGCGATGTTCAGAAGCCGCTACTGATGAAAGCTTCGCTTCAAATACCGCTGTTAGAGAACAGGTTGCCGAGATCGACAACCTGTTTTCTGCGCAACTTCATCAATTTTCAACGCTTTGGAATACGCCACTTCACTTTAATAAAAATCACGATGAAAATGCCGGTAAAAAGCACGATGAAATTGACGGAGAAATTGACGGCGATAATACCTACGAAATTCAAAGACAAAACAACGATACTAGCCGCTTAAAGTTTTCGTCCATATCTTCTCGCTTTCCTCATGCTTCAGAAAACGCAGTGAGTATGTGGATAGCGGATATGGATACAGCGCCATCAAAACACATTGCCCGAGCTATCTCGACATTTGTTTCTTCGCAGTATGGATATCAGTCAGTAAATATTGGTGACGTTGTGTCAGCGCGTTACGCTAAACAAAATACCATTATAGCTTCCGATTCAGTAGTGGGTACGGCAAGTGTGATGGCGGCAGTCGATACCGCATTAAAAGTATGTACCCGTGCTGGCGATAAGGTAATGGTACTTTCGCCGACCTATGGTCCATTGCGAGAAAGAATAAAGGCGCAGGGTCTTGAAATTGTTGATATTGGTGATACAAATAAAGCCGATGTAGAACAAAGCCTAATGTCTGTCAGCCAACTTAATTCAAATTGTACCGCGTTCGTGCTCTGTCACCCGAACAACCCTACAGGTACTGTGCTTAGCGAACAACTTCAAAGTGACATTGCCGATTTTTGTGAAACCCACAATATCACCCTTATTCTAGATGAAGTACACAGTGAGTTTGGCTTTATAGATGCTAGTGCTAGTTCTAATAATGCTGACACGAGTATTACGGTAGTTGAACCTAAAGCTATTAGACCCTTTGCAATAGGCAATAAAACTGCACAACGCACTATTATCCGGATAAACAGTGCCGGAAAAGCATTTAACTTATCTGCGATCCCCGGGGCATCATATGCCATTATTGCGGATGAGAATTTGCGAAATCGTTTCGCCAGAGAAATTGATAATTGCCACCTTGAAGCTTCACCGGTAGCGAAAATAGCGTTAATAGCGGCTTATGAAAACGCCGATGATTGGTTGGCAATAGTATTAAAGGCCATTGCGTTTAATCGGCAGTACACAGAAGCACTTATGAATGTACTTAGTCCAACCACACCTTTCACGTTGGGTGATGCAGGCTATTTTTTATGGGTGAACTTGAAACAGCGCTTTTCCAACAATATGTTTGAAATCGCGTGTAAGCGCGGTGTTATTGGGGTAGATGGTGCAAGTTTTAACGCACCTGGCTACTTACGCCTAAACCTAGCTTGCCATCCCAGTGCAATAAAAGCGGCGTTATTACGATTATTTACTGGCTAAGCCTAAACCAAAGCCAAAGCCGCTAGTTAGACGTCTCTATTTTTCGGTTATTAGATGTGTGCTGCTAACCCCTTAGCCCAACTCTAAATCCACTCTAACCCCATTCTAACCCCATTCTAATCTCACCTTCACCCCCTATAACTTTACCGAGAGTACGACTAAATTTTATTCATTCTCAAAAAGCGAACGATAGGTGCGACTTTCGCTAATTTTATCTCGCCATTTAGTTACTACAATACTCTGTATTGAAAGCTAATCATCGAATACATGTTTTTGTGGTAGTGAAAAAACGCTGTTCGAGGTAAGGATTTAAACATGCAATACATTCGTAAAGGTAACGAGCGCGGCCAAGTGAACCTTGGCTGGCTTAATAGTAAACATAGTTTTTCATTCGGCCAGTACTATGATGCTAATCATATGGGGTTCTCAGTACTTAGAGTATTTAACGACGACATAGTACAACCGGGTAGAGGGTTTGAAATCCATGGACACCGAGACATGGAAATTATCTCGTTTGTCGTAAGCGGTGCGCTAAAACATAAAGACAGTACAGGCAACGATTACACTATTCCGGCAGGCGATATTCAAGTAATGAGCGCGGGGAAGGGAATTCAACATTCGGAAATGAATGCCTCTGAAGATGAGGAAGTTAACTTTGTTCAAATATGGATAGAACCCAACGTAATGGGCGTTGAACCTGCCTACTTACAGAAGTCAGTCAGTAAAGAAAAGGGGATGGAGCTGCTTGTTAGTGAAGACGGACGAGATGGTTCTTTAAAAATAAACCAGCAGGCACGTATCAGTAAACTTGCCCTTAACAAAGGGGAAACCCACGACTTATCCGTAGGTACTGTCCGTGCATTTGGTGCTGGCTACCTACATGTTATTGAGGGAGAAGTTACGGTTAACAATGTGCAGTCAGATAAAATGCTGCGGTTAACCAAAGGTGATGCGATAGGGTTAGGCGAAAAACAAGAAATAGTCGTCTTAGCTAATGACGATTCGCTCGCACTATGGTTTGACCTGCCTGTAGCCAGTTGATATGAATTAACATGAACTAATTGTATTTTATTTGAACGGTTTGCTTTATTTAGGATTATTTTCACACAATTGCTTACCACAAATTGACACTCATAAGTTTACGTAACGGGTAGTCGTGGTATGATACAACTGCATGATTGGTAAGTAACTGGTGGAATTCACCACGGTTACGGATCTTTTTTGTTTGAAAGCAAACCGTAGTCAGTGAGATACATGTGATAAAAATAATCCTAGCAGATGACCATGATTTGGTCAGAAGAGGGATCCGCCGAATTCTGGAAGATGTCGTAGATTTTTCAATCATAGCTGAAGCTAAAAATGGCGAAGATGCCGTACAGTTGTGTCGAAAAAACGCACCAGATGTGGTACTCATGGACGTAAATATGCCCGGCATTGGCGGGCTAGAAGCTACCAAACGCATTGTGCGGATGTCAGAGAACACCCGCGTGATATGTTTATCTATGCATAAAGAAAGCCCCATTCCTATGCAGGTAATGAATGCAGGCGCATTTGGTTTTTTAACTAAAGATGCTGAACCTGAAGAAGTTATTCGGGCCATTCACAAAGTGGTTGCTGGGCAAAAGTATATCGATAGTGAAGTTGCGAACAGCATTGCCATCGATAAGCTTTCCCCTAATTCAGACAATCCATTTAACGACTTATCCGATCGAGAGTTAAGTATTGCGCTTCGCCTTACCAAGGGCAAGCGAGTACCTGATATCGCGAGTGAATTAAGTATTAACGCAAAAACAGTCAATACATACCGGTATCGTATGTTTGAAAAGTTAGGCGTAACCACTGATGTGGAATTAACCCACTTAGCACTTCGCCATAAACTCATCGATTCGAATTTGCTCTAGCCTTCTATGTCTGCATTTGATTCCGCAGCGTTTCTTAAAAATTTAACTTCTCAACCTGGCGTTTACAGAATGTATAACGCCCAGGAAGAAGTGATTTATGTAGGTAAAGCAAAGAACCTTAAAAAGCGTGTTTCCAGCTATTTTCGAATGAATGTCGATAATGCAAAAACACGCTCATTGGTCATGCAAATTGCCAATATGGATGTCACCGTTGTTAATAGCGAAACAGAAGCCTTTTTGCTAGAAAACAACTTCATCAAAAAATACAAACCACGTTACAACGTGGTCATGCGTGACGACAAATCTTACCCCTTTATATTCTTATCTGATCACCAGCATCCGCGGTTATCATTTCACCGTGGTCCGCAAAAGAAAAAGGGCGAGTACTTTGGGCCTTATCCCAGTGCAGGAGCGGTACGAGAAAGTTTGCGGTCTATGCAGCGTATTTTTCCAGTACGCCAATGTGAAGACAGTTACTATCGCGCTAGAAGTCGCCCCTGTTTGCAATACCAAATGCAACGGTGCAGTGCGCCTTGTGTTGAAGGCTACGTTAGTGACGAAGAATATAACGAGCAGATAGACCTCGCCAGGCTATTTCTTAAAGGTAAGAATCAACAAGTTATTGGTACCTTAGTTGATAAAATGGAAAAGGCCAGTGAAGCATTAAACTTTGAAGCGGCAGCCCGTTATCGCGATCAAATCAATACACTTCGTAAAGTACAAGAGCGCCAATGGGTAGCCGGTACTCAAGATGAAATGGATGTGTTTGGTTTTGCAGTAAAAGGCAACATGGCGTGTATACAGGTGATGTTTATCCGTGACAGCCAGCTTTTGGGCAGCAAAGCGTTTTTCCCTAAAGTACCGAATACGGCTGATGAACAAGAAATTTTCGAGTCATTCTTACTGCAGTTCTACCTAGCAGGTAACAAACTTATACCTAAGCAAATGGTATTTGCCAGTGCGTTGTCCGATGAAGAGGCTATTGCCGATTTACTCAGTGGTGAAGCTGGATACCGAGTTAATTTCTTTAAAGGTGCGCGTGAAGAAAAACGTCGCTACCTAGAATTAGCTCAGGCCAACGCAGAAACCGCATTAGAAGCCCAATACGGTGAACAAAAATCGGTATTTGCTCGTTATCTCGATTTAGAAAACGCCCTTGAATTAGATACGCCGTTACAGCGTATGGAATGCTTTGATATTAGCCACACCTCGGGTGAGCAAACCGTAGCATCTTGCGTGGTGTTCAATCGTGAAGGGCCATTAAAAAGTGATTACCGCCGTTACAATATTGAAGGTATTACTCCAGGCGATGACTATGCCGCCATGGCACAAGCCCTTAAGCGGCGCTACAAATCAGTAAAAGAAGTACAGAAGATACCTGACTTACTACTTATTGATGGCGGTAAGGGCCAGTTATCTCAGGCCGAAACCTTCTTCGCAGATTGGCCTCACGATAAAAAGCCAATGTTATTGGGTGTAGCAAAAGGCACTACTCGTAAACCAGGGTTAGAAACCATCTTTTTAGCCGACACCCATGACACTGTACCCATGGAGAGTCATTCACCGGCCCTTCACCTTATTCAGCATATTAGAGATGAGTCTCACCGTTTTGCGATTACCGGCCACAGAAATCGCCGTCAAAAGGTTAAAACCACCTCAAGTTTAGAAACTATACCTGGGGTAGGGGCTAAACGTCGCCAAACACTGTTGAAATACATGGGCGGACTGCAAGGGCTTAAAAAGGCCAGTAAAGATGAAATAGCAAGTGTACCGGGTATTAGTAAAGAGTTAGCTGACACTATATACGATCACCTTCATCTTTAATCTCATCCAATACGCGCATTAATACGTAAATTGCGGTAATCTGTTAAAAATTGAAAGCTTATAAAGCTGCGCTAAACCCGCCTAGTAATAGGCAAAAATTTTGAGATGTATTTATGTGGACGGTTCCAAATTTAATTACTCTATTCAGAGTGATCCTTATTCCTGTATTTGTTGGTGTTTATTTTCTTGATTGGCGCTGGGCCCATGAAGCGGGCGCATTTATTTTCTGGCTTGCGGCTATTACTGATTGGTTCGATGGTTACTTAGCTAGAAAATTAGAGCAATCCACACCTTTTGGTGCTTTTTTAGATCCTGTCGCCGATAAGCTCATTGTCGGGGCTGCATTATTAATGATTACCCACAGCTACGGTAGTTTATGGATAACGATTCCTGCAATTGCATTGTTAGTACGCGAAATTTATGTTTCTGCGCTAAGAGAGTGGATGGGACAAAATGGTGTTCGTGAAGCCGTAAAAGTGTCATTTATAGGTAAAGCAAAAACAACCGTACAAATGTTAGCCATTATTGGGCTGTTGTCTGGGCTTGAATCTTTTATGGGCATCCCACTTTATTGGGTAACCTTGGGACATATTTTACTTTATATTGCCGCAGTGCTGTCAATTTGGTCAATGATTGTTTACTCACGTGCAGCGTGGCCGCACCTAAATGCGGGTTTAAAAGATAAGATCTGATCGTCTATTGAACAATGTGAATAAAAATGTAGCAAACGATCACAAAATTGCATATTTCCTTGTTTTTCGTATTGACACTTTCAGCGTTACAGGTAGAATTCACCGCACATTTCGAGACGGCAACGACGAAACGAAATGTAAGACTTTAAATGCGGGAATAGCTCAGTTGGTAGAGCACGACCTTGCCAAGGTCGGGGTCGCGAGTTCGAATCTCGTTTCCCGCTCCAAAGTCTAGTATTGCGGCGGAATGGCAGAATGGCTATGCAGCGGATTGCAAATCCGTGGATCTCGGTTCGACTCCGGGTTCCGCCTCCATAATGCGCTAAAGCAATATTCAGGTATCTACGCCTGACACCCCAACCGAAAGGTTACCCCGATGCCCGGGTGGTGAAATTGGTAGACACAAGGGATTTAAAATCCCTCGTCAGTAATGACGTGCCGGTTCAAGTCCGGCCCCGGGCACCATTTATCTATTCCAAAAGATTCTATAAGACTAAATAAGACAACAACTACAGTAACTTAGGCTATTCTTCCGTCTTCGGTAGTCTCTATTGGTCTTGAGTAATCTGCGATTTTTAGTAACACTAACTGTAACAACAACGAAATGTTACAAAAACGGTGTTACAAAAACATGCCTCGGAACGTAACCGCACTCAACGCAACTCAAGTTAAACAAGCAAAACCACAGGAAAGGGAATACAACCTAGCTGATGGTAAAGGCTTAGCTTTGCGCATTAAGCCTAATGGCTCCAAGCTATGGCTTTTTAACTATACTCGCCCTTTCACTACCCGCCGCAGTAATATTGGTATCGGCTCTTATCCAGACGTTTCTTTGTCTGAAGCTAGAGAAGCGCGAGAAGCCTTCAGAAAACTCCTAGCTAAAGATATTGATCCGAAGGAACATAAAGATAAGGAAAGAGACAAAGCCACTCTAGCTACAGAATCAACATTTAAGAAAGTAGCACAGCAGTGGTTTACCATACATGCAAGCAAAGTATCAGAAGGAACGTTGAAGAATATAAAGCGTTCATTTGATAATGATGTCTTTCCGCTTGTAGGAAATGTTCCAATTGCGCAATTAACAGCGCCCAAAGCGATAGAGGTGCTAAATGTCATTATTGGTCGGAACAGTCATGAGATTGCCCGCAAGGTAGCTAGGCGAATGAATAGTGTTATGACATATGCCGTGAATGCAGGCATTGTTCACCACAATCCATTAATTGGTATAAAAGAGCTAATACCTTCAACGAAAGTTAAACACCAACCAACTATATCTCCCGATGAATTACCAGAGCTAATGAAAGCTCTAAGATATTCACAAGCTAAAATAATTACACGTTGCTTAATTGAATTTCAATTACATACGATGGTTCGCCCTGGCGAAGCGGCTGAAGCCAAATGGTCAGAAATCGACTTCAAAGAAAGTATATGGGCTATTCCTGCTGATCGTATGAAAATGGATAGGCCTCACTTGGTACCGCTTACCCCTCAGGTTTTAGAACTTTTGGAATTAATTAAACCTCTAAGTTTTCATCGTGAATATATATTTCCCTCTCACATTGACCCCAAAAAACCTGCCAACAAGCAATCAGCAAACAAGGCTTTGCGTGATATGGGTTTCCGTGGCCGCTTAGTTGCACATGGCATGAGAGCGCTAGCAAGTACCACACTGAATGAGGAAGGCTTTGATCATGATGTTATCGAGGCTGCACTTGCCCACAAAGACGAAAATGAAGTGAGAGCCGCATATAACCGCGCGCAATATCTAGAACGCCGCCGGTCAATGATGGAGTGGTGGTCAATTCGAATAGTTAAAAGCGTTTAATAGTAGAGGTAGATATGTCAGTAGATGATAATTACGTGAAAGCAATGAACTTTCTTCAAGAGAGTATCCAAATTTTAAATGTTGATGGTTTGAGTGAGCTTTCTGAAACAGAAATTGAAACATTTTTTATTGAAAGGGCCTCTACTATTTCTTTTCCAAAAAAAGAATTTGATTCAATTGTTGATGGTTCCGATTTTGATCCAGCATTTGAAATAATTAGCTACTACGCTGATTCAATCGATGGGCTTTCCCGTAAACAGTTCTCAATTGTTTGGTCCTTAATGGAAAACCTATTCTTTTTAGGTAGGACAGTTGGAGTTGCTAAAGGGTTAACCGATAAGCATGAGACTTTGAAAGAATATACTCGATTTATTAAGCGTAAAATACAACCTGACACTATGGCGAAAGATCTTTACGCCAAAGCTGGCGCCAAGAAATTTCTCAAAAGCCGTGAAGCTGCATTTAGATGGATGAATGAAACATTACATGAAAACCCTAATATATCTAAAAATCGGCTGGCAGCGATGCTCGAGGCTAAAAGTAAGGAAGAAGGTCTTATTTTCGGAAGGGTAATTCCAGAAGGAACAGCAAAAGATTACGCAAGAAAGTGTATAAATGACTTTCTTCGAGGGGTTGAATAGAGCTTCCAATAGTTGATAGCGCTATTCAAGGGTTATAAGTAAATTCTAAATTAGTTTTAATCACCAAAGTCCAATGAGACATAACAAGACATATATAGGTGATTAAATGACTACCCCAAACTACAAAATTATTCGTTTTGATGAAGCAGCTAAAATGGTGGGTAAAGGGCGCTCAACCCTTTGGCATGACATAAAAGAGCGGCGCTTTATCCCCCCTCTAAGCTTAGGCTCACGTTCTTCAGGCTTTATCGAGTCTGAGGTTCAAGCAATGATCGCCGCCCGGGCTGTTGGCTTTACGAATGAGCAAATCAAGGATTTGATTACGAAGTTAATGCTTAAACGTAAAGAAACTGCAAGTCGCCTTCTAGATACCATTGCGGCTTAAGGGGGAAGTATGACAAACCACAATGAAAAGATTAAACCAATCTTAAAAAGCAAAGAGTTTGCAAACTTGATTGGTATCCATGAAGACAACCTTCGCAAATCTAGAAGCACCGGCTATCTGCTAGGCCGTAAAGCACCAGCTCACGTTAAATTAGGCAGAATGATTAGGTACAAGCGCGAAGACATTATTGCTTGGATAGATGAAGCACGTGTTGAGGTGGCCGCATGATAGACACGTTCCCAATGCTAGAACCTGAAGCTTTAAAGCTCGATCACCCCCATTCGAAAATTTGCCCTGTGAGGAAGCAGTTATGAACAAGCAAAAAAAAGCTGCCCCGACAGGCAGCGAATTTAAACCGTTAACCAAGACTAATATCGCGGAAAACAAGAGACCTTACAAGGTTGAATTAGCACTCAACTCAATTCTTCACAACGGGCCACGAGGAATCACGCAACCAGAGGCATTTACTAGCTATCGAGAGTCGTGTTTACACACCACGATAAGCTCTCTTAAGCATGAGAAAGGAATTAATTTTATTTCTCAGCCTGATTTTAACACTGTGGTTTACTTTAACCAGAAGCCGTTTAGCCGTTATTGGTTGGCTAGTGATAAAGACAGAGTGAACGCCCTTAAGCTTTTGAATGCTTATAGGTCTAATCGTGGCCTTACAAAGGTCAGTTACGAAGCCTGGCACAAACCAGATTATAAAGCAGCGTAGCCGTTATGGTTACCCTTTATCGGGTAATTTTTTACCCATTCTAGGGTAATCGTGCTGGGGAGAATGTTGTGCCAAGAGATAAAATATATACTGTCTGTCCTGAGAAAATTTTCCTCTGTACCCAAGTCATTGAGCTTAGTAGCCTTTTAGATGCAGCGATTATAGGTGACCTATTTTATTGGTTAGCAAAAGGTGAGAGGCCATGGAGAAAAGCTGAAGATTACGCAGAAATGTTCAAAGTAGATGCTAAGACGATACTGCGTCACTTC
Source organism: Alteromonas sp. 1_MG-2023 (assembly GCF_030547075.1). GTDB lineage: Bacteria > Pseudomonadota > Gammaproteobacteria > Enterobacterales > Alteromonadaceae > Alteromonas. The sequence continues at coordinate 12,521 of NZ_JAUOQH010000002.1, forward strand.
GATAGGTTAACTGACGAACTTAAATATTTAAGTAGAAAAAGGACCAGGTTAAATAATGGCAAGTATGGAGCTTACAAGTTCAGTCATAATCAAACTAAGAGTTCAAAAGCCTTGTTGTCTATTTATAAAGGAATCTTACAAAATTCTGATATAGCAAATGACTTTGGGGAGTTTAATCAAGAAGAACCAGAGTACAAAGAGGTGCCAAGCATTCAGCTTTTACATATTGGTTCGATTACAGAGCTGAAGTGCTACAAATCCTCTTACCTATTGGGGCGACTATGTTGGGCTGAGGTGGCTAGAGGACAGGAAGAACTGTTCTTTTCTAGCAAGTCGCATTTTGCAAGCTGGTCCGGTTTGCAGCGAAAAACCGCGATCAGGGTGCTGGATAAGCTGAAAGTAAAAGGGATTGTTGACTACGATTGTTCGGATGAGTCATTAGTAGTGAGAACGCATAGCTGCCGCTTACATGACTTTTTCACCTCTTATATGGATGAAAAGCAAGAAGTCCGCAAAGAAAACCTAATGAGCCTTGTAGCATAGACAAAACGACGAGCAATTAACCACTGGTCAAAATGTCCTTTGGTACTGGTCAAAATATCCTTTGGTACTGGTCAAAATATCCTCTGGTATTGGTCAAAATGTCCTATAGAACAGTTTCTTTGTAATAGTTTCTTTGTAACAGTTTCGTAGTAATAGCTGGCCGACTTTTTTCAAAAGTTCGGCGCAACTAAAAATAACCTACATACAACTAGCTGGTGGGTTTGTGCTGAAGCTTTAGTTGGCAAGCATCTTTTACCCACTCAGAGAAAGCCTGGTTAGTTTTGGCTCTGTCTTCATCAATTTTGGATAGAAGATCATCTTCAAAACGAATTTGCTTTCTTGTTGAACCTAAGCGTTCAAAACTTTTTTTGTTTTTATCTTGCATTGGTACGTACCGCCTGATACTTTTATTTGGTACGTACCAATATACATCAGTAATTCAAAATGAACAAACGGAGTAATTCTCTATGGCTACATCTTCAACGCCTGTGAACGGCGAAACAGTAAAACCTGAAAGTTATACCTTTTTTTCAGTAATCGAAAATAAGGCCCCTTACAAGATTGTTGAAACAGATATTGAAACGGTTGAAAGGGCGAGAGCAATTCTCGCTAAGTGTTCTCAAAGCGATCGCACTTCTAAATGTTTTGCGATACGAAAAGAAACCATTTTTAACTAACCTTTAGGAACGGAGTAATTCACCATGACAACTTCAATGATAGATAAAGCGATTGAGCTTGATGATAGAAAATCAATAGCGATGGAAAAAGCAGTATCAGTTTTACGATTGGTCCAAGAGGCCTTGAACGATGGTAAAAATATGAAAGCCGAAATCATTACTACTGCGATTGCGACCGCGACAGACCTAATTGATGAAGCAAAAACAGCTGATGCAGCGTTTTTGTCGGAACAAATTGAATCAGGGCTACATATTCGCTTTACTCAAGAGGAGGCACCGAAACATGTCTAATAGTGATAACGTAAGCCAGGGAACTATCATAAACAATCAACCTGATCAGCTAGCAACTTCTGCAAGTGAAGTTACAGCTATAACAAACCAGTCTTTCAAATCTATTCATGAGCTGGCCCATACAATACAGGGGTACATATTGGATAACGTTCACGAATTGGAGCCACAACATGACAGTGTTTTACATGCTTTGTTAGAACAAGTGAAAGTTGAATGTACGGAAGGTGCTACTGGCCTGTAAGTTGGTTTTAGCAATGTATTTCTCAATAGAATAAAAAGCCGACTTATTAGTCGGTTTTTTTATAAGTGTCACAACACAGCCTATAACGTTAAAAATCCCCGCAAATTAGAATAGTGAATATATGAATTGCATTCACTAGCCCAATGAAACTAACAGAAACCAAATTTACTAAAGCTGAAGTTTTGCATCACGCGAACGTATCGAGCACTCAATTTAATAATTGGGTTTTGAGGGGATATATTCCGCGATCTGTACTTGGTTTTAAGTTGGAAAGCTTAACCAGGGCAAAGTACTCAGTTCTTATTATTGCTTATTGCCGGTTACTTAACTATCACACTGGCCCACGCAAAAGTGCTTACATTGCACTGTTGAAGCAAGCATTCATCAAAATTGCAAAGACTGACGAATTTAGCCCAGATTTCGTTTTCGCAATAGATGGCTGGGGCAAAGCGAAAGACTGTGGGCTATTTGAAAACTCAAACATAGCTAGGCAATTGTTTTCACGACAATGCGCAATAGTGCCAGCCGGCAAAACAATCACCACCCTAAGAGAAACACTCGACCATGACTAACCCAATAGAAATACAAGCGTTTAGCAGCAACAACCAAATTCACATCGATGATGATATAGGCCGTGATGGTATTACAGCAAAACAAATTAAAGAGGAATTGAGCAACCATCGAGGATCAATTGAGATTCATATTAACTCGGCGGGGGGGGCTGTTACCGAAGGAATAGCAATCTACAACATGTTGAAAGCTTATTCTGGGAAAAAGACGGTGTTTATTGACTCTCTGGCCGCTTCAATGGCCTCAGTAATTGCCATGGCTGGCGATACCATACTGATGCCTTCAAATGGTTTGATGATGATTCACAACCCTTGGGGTGTTTCAACAGGCCAAGCAATCGAACATCGCAAAACTGCCGACCTACTAGATGTGATGAAAGCTTCAATGTTAGCGGCCTATATATCAAAGACAGGGTTAGAAGAAAGTGAAGTTTCTCAACTGATGGATCAGGAAACCTGGATGAATGGCGAAGATTGCTTTGAGAAAGGGTTTATTGATGGCCTTACCGATTCAGTTAGCCAAGATGCAGTTAATGCTAAATTTGAACGAGTGTGCGTTGCCAAACAAGCCGAGATCAAACAAAGCCAACACTCTTTTGCTGCTGACGTTCGCCAGAGCGCTGCAAAAATTTGCGAACACAGAAAAATTCCCCAGCCCACCAACTTATTTAATTCACAACAAACTACACCTAAACATTATAGCGAGATAAAAAATGTCTAATATCGAATCATTGTATTCAAAAAAGTTTAAGGCCGAAAAAGATGAAGTTTCTTTCACGGCTAAGTCTAAAAAGCTTCACTTGCTACTGGAAGAGCGTGAAAACGTTTCGCGCTTTACTTTATCGTTGAAAGGTCAAAAAGAATTTATCGCGGTTTTCAGCACTAATGGGCAATCGGGAAACTTTTTTGAAATTCCAACATTTGAAGGTGAGACGTATAAATTGACATTTACTACAGCCGGACAAATGACCTCAGACTCTAATGACGAAATGAAGAGCAGCCCCTCATCAGCGTCCGTATCTGCAATATGGGAGCAATAAAATGACTAACGTGGTTTCTTTACAAGCGACAGCTCATAAGTTTTTGGCTGAAAAGTATAAAGGCTTAAATGATAACTCTCTCAATAAATTGGTAAATGAAGGACTAAAGGCTTCAGGTATTGAAGTTAGCCCCACCAATAATTATGCAAATTTCAAAGCTTATTTAAACTTAGTCGACTTCAAAACTATATTTGTCGATACATTAAACAATTTATTGATCGACAAATGGTCGGCCACAAGTGAAACCTGGCGAATTTGGGTTAACAATTACAGTCTAACTGACTTTAAAGCTACAGCCGTTACTGCTGTTGGAGTTATTCCTCAGCCCGATCACCTCGATGAACATAACCAAGAGTACCTTTTGAAAGAATTGTACGGTGAGAGCGCATCAGCAAAGCTCGGTACCTATGGCAATTTAATCAATATCGAGCGACAAACGATTTTTAGTGACGATATTTCAGCGATAAATACATTTTTGGCGGGCATTTCTGCGGCCTATGATAGACAAATTGGTGACAAGGTATATGGCTTTTTAACCGAGAATCCGGAAGTTTTTAACGGCACTTCTATCTTTGGCAGTGAGCATAAGAATGAAGTAACCGCGACTGACGATTTTTCCGCTGATTTAGGCAATGCCCTTGCCCTTATGTACGGCCAAACCATAGAAACATTTGATAGAAAAGTTGAGAATGTAAGGGTGCAGCCTAAATATGTCATAGTGCCACCAGAGAAAGCACTATCGGCCGCTAAAGTGGTAGGGGAATATAATAAAGCTGTTACTGAACAGCAATTATTAGTTGTTATCGTTGAAAGTCGGCTAACAGGCTTTAATGGCTGGTTCTTAGCCTGTGATAACCCTTTCGCCAGCATTTCACTGTTTACTTTGAGAGGGGAATTAGTTCCCAAGATTCTGGCAAATAATACTTTCACTATGGACGGGATACAGATAAAACACCGATTAGATTACGATGTACGGCCCACCGACTATAGAGGGCTTGTTAGAGTCAGTTAGGTTTATAAGCTCACCTTACCGGCTTTACTTCTTTTATGTCAGCAAGGATTTAGTAGTCACTTGTCTGACTCCGGTTGGGAGTAAGGTTGGTAAGCGTGGGTTTATTTTTAATAAGTTTATGGGCTCACCCTACTGTTTGTTTAGGTGTATTTAGTCGATGACGGTTCTTGCCCCTCCTTCTTGAGCTGCCATCAATAACGTCTATCTATACATGTCGACTAACTAAGCAGTTTGTGTGAGCCTTTTTCCCTTTTAAATCCCGTCCATACGCTATAAAATCCCGTCCACAGCAAATATAAATAATCAAAAAAAGTTATAAATTTCAATTACTTGTGAATTTGCGCGTTTTCGAGTAAGGAACACGCGGAATGTTCATGCCAGTAAAGCGAGAAGCATTAGTGAAGTATCAACACTGGCTATTTGAAAGTCCAAAACCTTGCAAGGGGCTTGGCATGGGAAAACAGCAAGCAGACTAAAACAATAATTTATTCAGTAAGTTGGCGTAGTTTTGGCGTTTTCTAATAGGGAAAACGCGAAATATTCATGACGGGTAAAACGTGAAGCATTAACCCAGTATCACAACTGGTTATTTGTTGATGATTTTACATGTTCTAAGCATGTTTTAGAAAATTCCGAGAATCACGAATTAACCAATAATTACAACAACGTAGAGTGAATGTTGGGTGTTCTAATGTGGAGTTCACAAATAAGCAAAACGCACAGTGCAAGGGTTCGGAAAAACACCGCCGACCTGTCCTGTTTTCGGGATTATTGGAACGCCAGAGGCCATACCAAATATCATGGATATAAAGGTTTATAAGCGATGCAAAACCACACCCCAAACCACACCAAACATCACGGATATAAAGGATTATAAGCGATGTAAAACCACACCCTAAACCTTACCCTGGTAAACACTTACAGCACTGAGTTATAGCATAAAGCGCCATCGACCAATCAAGTGACCAACCGAACACCGCAGATATAAGGGCCTTGAGTAGTGGTAGCGACCAATCAAGTGACCAATCATTCAAATACTCATTTAGGGTTAAACTGATCAGTTGCGTAAAGTTAACTAATCAGTGGGGTAAAGTTAACTGATTAGTTAACTACTTTAAGTTGAAACAGCCATAGCTAAGTTCATCTTCGCGCGCAACATGACAAAAAACTCCCCCTCTCATAAAGCCCACAGTCACACACTAAGCACCTCAATCTTTTAGGCTGATAGAGTAGCGTATAAAATGTCCGGTAGCCTGTGCTGCTGTCTTGAGCGCCCTGAATGGCTTTTTTGGGTCCTTTTGAAATATTACCTGCGCAGGTAGTTCGCTGCGCGTAAAAAAATTTGTGCGAGGGTTCGAAGATCCGATTTTTTGTTTCCTTCTGAGAAAAGTGAAATTTCTATAGGCTACAGCTGGTCGATATTTGAGGCTTTTAACTATCGCATTGGGAAGTAAAGTAAACGCAATTTCGGCTGCATGATGTAAAAACCAATAGGTACTGTGTAGAACCATCAATCTAAGGGGTAATTCCCACCGCTTACTGTCTCTATATATGACTTACTTTGGCTCGTGGTTGTTGTGTTTTCTGCTCAAAGCGCCTTTACCTAATAGCGATAAAGACATACAAATAACAACCTGAAGCCGGTCTACTTTAAACTGACTCGGCCGCGTCATCGGTTAGTCCAGGACAAACCAATAAAAAGCTTTGATTGATAAACTACCGGATTTCGGTTTTATAATTAACCAGATTTCAAAGATGATAGAGGAAGTGAGACTCCCAATTCTTTTGCAATAATAGCGGTACCCAATATAACTGCAGCGATACCAATGGCGGTAAGGACTCTAAACATGAAGAACCTTAGCCTTTCTTTCAAGTCGAACTTTGAAAGCCGGTTCTCTGTATCGGACAACTTAGTGGTTAAGTGATACAACCTTGAATAAGCCGTCATTAAGTCTGACTTTCTTTTTAAAAAAGCATTGTCATTCTGAAATATCTTATCGATAATCCTACCATCAATGTTTCTTTTATCACTTTTGCCTTTGTTGTAAGCGCTTTGGCAAGCATGTTCAATTAGGTTATGCAATTCCTCTTAAAACCTTTCTATTGGTACTCGCTTTTGCTTTAAGTCCTTATCTAGATCTTTATAAAGTTCGTCTAGTAAACTTTTAAAGTTTCCGTGTTCCATAACTTTCATTGTTTTCAGTGAATTAGAGACATAATATACACTTCAAATTAATTAACATCGATATGTAACTTTTAGTAACACCATTAGTAACACTCGCCAAATTTCATTTTCATCAATGCTATATTAAACAATTGCTTACGGGCTTTATTCCATTCTGGCCCCGGGCACCATTTTCTTTATACCTCATTTATTCAGTCTAAAATAAACTTCAATACTATTAAACGCTAATTAGTAAGCTATATTGACGCTTATTAAAATGCAGCATTTTGCTTTACGGCTAAGTCACGCTCTGTGCTAACATATCGTTCTAATCTGATTGAGTTTACTGCGTGCTTCCACATACTAATTCTATTCTAGCGCTTAGAACTTCTGAGCTTAAACGTGCTAAGCGTGCATTCAATGCGCGGGGAAGCAAAGTTATTCGCTGTGACATCTGCTTATTGCCTACAAATACCTGCATATGTGCCGACAAACCTGAACCACAAGCATCTTGTGCGGTGCTATTCATTATGTATAAGGGTGAATACTATAAGCCTACCAACACAGGCAGGCTAATTGCCGATGTAGTGGCAGAGAATCATGCCTTTTTGTGGAATAGAACGGAGCCAGATGCTGGATTACTAACGTTGCTCGAAAATCCTAAATACCAGCCAATCATTATTTTTCCACACGAATATGCCGAGCCTACTCGCTGTATTGTCAAACCTGAAGATAAATCAGACAAAATTCCCTTGTTTATATTTCTGGACGGAACATGGCGGGAAGCACGAAAGATGTTTGGAAAAAGCCCGTATTTAGATAAATTTCCAGTATTAGGCGTATCTCCCGACATTTCGTCAAATTACCTGTTACGTGAATCGACACGAGAATTCCAGCATTGCACTGCAGAGGTGGGAATAAACGTGTTAGATTTGGCAGGTGAGGTTAATGCAGCTAAAGCGTTGGCGACATACTTCAGTATTTTTCGACATCAATACTTAAAAGGGAAGCCCCATTTAAGTCACAAAATTGAATTTGCAAAGGCGCAAGTTAAGTAATCTCTTATCTTGCGTGCATTTACGCTTAACGACATGGTTAGGCAATCAAAACCCAAGGAGAAAAACATGGCAACAGTTACATTTCAAGGTAACTCAGTTTCAACTGTAGGCGCACTTCCAGAAGTAGGCCAACAAGCACCTGACTTTACATTGGTTAAAGCTGATTTAGGGGAAGTAACGCTAGCTGATCTTAAGGGTAAACGCGTTATCCTTAACATTTTCCCTTCAATTGATACGGGTACATGTGCAACGTCTGTACGTAAATTCAATGAACAAGCATCAGGATTAGATAACACACAAGTTATTTGTGTGTCTGCTGACCTACCTTTTGCAGCTGGACGTTTCTGTGGTGCAGAAGGCATTGAAAATGTGATTACCGGTTCTACATTCCGGTCAAGCTTTGGTGACGACTACGGTGTAGCCTTCACGTCTATGCCGTTAACTGGTCTGCTATCACGAACAGTGGTTGTGATTGATACCGACGGTAAGGTACTTTATACAGAGCAAGTGGCTGAAACTACAGAAGAACCAAACTACGACTCTGCAATCGCTGCATTGTAAGATTCAGATCCGTAAGTTTGAGAAAGCTAAACTGCTGAATTAGCGAAAAGCTTTTTCAGGTAGTGACAGCCATTAATGCCCACTGTAATAGGTGGGCATTTCAATGGAGAAGTTGTTATGTCGATACTTGTAAATGTTCAACAGCTTGCAACGCAACTGCAAGATGAGCCCATCATTTTAGTGCGCGCAGTTATGGACGACCCCGTAACTAAAACCCCCGATACAAGAAACGCTATGGTTTTGCCAAACTCTGTCGATATAGACTTAGATGGTGAAGGTAGTGACCATACCACGGGTTTCCCTCACAGTATGCCAACAGCTTCTGACTTAGCGTTGTATTTAGGCCGACAAGGTTTAACAGAGCGCTCATCTGTTGTGGTGTACGACACTCGAGGCATGTATAGCGCGCCGCGCGTGTGGTGGATGCTTAAAGCAATGGGACATGAAGATGCTAGGTTGCTAAACGGTGGCCAAGTAGCGTGGGAAGGGCAAAGCTTACCCGTGTCGGAACAACGCATACCTTCTCATTTTAAATACGAAGCTAATGCCCAAAGTAAGTGGTTTGTGAATAGCTCCGCCGTTATTCAAGCATTGAACACTGATGCTCAACTTGTTGATGCTAGAAGTGAAGCGCGATTTTACGGCCAAGTTGAAGAGCCTCGTAAGGGTGTGCGTTCCGGTCATATGCCAGGTGCGTTTAATCTTCCGTTCACATTGCTGGTAGATGATGGTGAGTTTTTACCTGTTGAAGCACTCAAAGAATTCTTTGAGCAAGCTGGAATTGATTTAACACGACCAATTATCTGTACCTGCGGCTCTGGCGTTACTGCTTGTATTATAGGTGTTGCCGCATTGATGTGTGGCGCATCAGATGTATCAATTTACGATGGCTCTTGGTCTGAATGGGGCGCCCATTCAACCTATCCTGTCGTGACAGATTAAAATTTTAGTTTAAGTTAAGGTAGTAGTGTTAAGTGTATAAAATATCAAAGGAATTGATCTTATGAATGCACCTCCACGCGTATTAATTTTAACTGGCGCAGGTATTTCTGCAGAGTCAGGTTTAAAAACATTTCGTGATAATAACGGTTTATGGGAAGAGTACAGTGTTGAAGACGTCGCAACACCAGAAGCTTTTGCGCGCAACCCTGAACTTGTTTATCGGTTTTATAATGAAAGAAGAGCACAGCTAACAAATGTTTGTGTTGTGCCAAATGCCGCCCATGAAGCGCTAGCAAAACTAGAACGCGTGTTGGGAGACAGCCTTACGTTAATAACGCAAAATGTCGATAACTTGCATGAACGAGCAGGTAGTGAACGTGTTATACATATGCACGGCGAATTATTGTCTAGTCGATGTGCAACTACCAATAAAACCTTTAAGTGCGATACCCCGTTTGATGGTCAAACGTTGTGCGCGTGTTGTAACACCCCAACCCTAAGGCCTGACATTGTCTGGTTTGGTGAAATGCCGCAACACATGGAACTGATTATGGAAAGTATCTCGCAAGCGGATATCTTTTTAGCAATTGGTACCTCTGGTAATGTTTATCCCGCCGCAGGCTTTGTGCTTGGCGCAAAAGATTCCGGCGCTAAGTGTATTGAATTAAATTTAGAGCCCACTGCTAATAACTGGTTTTTCGATGAATCGATTAGCGGAATAGCGACTAAAATTGTGCCTGAGTTTGTAGAGAGATTGATTAAAGAATTTAATTTGTAACGGGAATTTACCAACACTTTAGCAAGGCATGATTTCTTTATTAAGAGCTTTATAGAGAGTTTTATACAGAGAAGTCTATACAGAAATGTTTATACGAGCTTTATAGTGGCCACTTTGACGCTAAACCCGTAATATTTAACACTTTGAAACAACGAGTAACACAAACGATACATGCCTTACCTGAATGAATTTTTGACCATTGCGTTAGTACATCTTATTGCTGTAGCCAGCCCCGGACCGGATTTTGCCGTAGTGGTTCGAAATAGTCTAGCGTATGGTCGCCGCATTGCCATGTATACCAGTATTGGGATTGGCCTAGCGATTTTGCTTCATATTGGGTATTCATTAGTAGGGCTGAGTGTGGTTATTACTACCACACCTTGGTTATTTACTACCTTTAGCTATTTAGCTGCTGGCTACCTTTTATTTCTTGCTTACGGGGCACTTAGAAGTGGCCCTAGTTCTGAGCAACCGTCTAAATCAGAACTAAGTAGCGCTAAGCCAGTAAATGATAGCCCTAAGCCAGAAAAAAATGACCTTCCTGCACAAAACAACGCGTCAGTTAATACAATAAATACCCCTCAGATAACGGCTAAAAAAGCGCTCTGGATTGGGTTTCTAACTAATGGTTTAAACCCTAAAGCCACTTTGTTCTTTTTGTCTTTGTTCACTGCCATTATCGATATCGACACGCCATTTTCTATCAAGCTCGGTTACGGCATTTACATGGCGGTAGCGACAGGGCTTTGGTTTTGCTTTTTATCTTACTTACTTAGTACCAGCAAAATTGCTCAACTCATTGGTGACAAGGGATATTGGCTAGACCGTGTTATGGGTGTTTTACTCGTTGGCTTGGCGGCAAAACTAATATTAGGTTAAAGGGCGAAGCATACGCAATACACAGTAACCAACTGTCTGAGTATTACATTTGGTCAACTAACACGTCCTTATTGGGGTTAACCGTCATAATTATGTATAATGCGGCGGTTGAATTCGATAGTAGCAGTAGAGGAATGTGTGGCAGATAATAAAATGCCTGTGAAAGATAACCAGCCATCTAACAAATTAGCAATAACCTTTGCAAAGCAATATCATTTTGATATTAAAGCGTTGTTTTCTAGGGCTAATGGCTTGGCAAAGGCAAACTTTTTTAGCTTATTCCAAGCATCATTAGTGCTATTTCTCACTTTTGTTGTACTTGGCTTATTCGCTCAGCAGTTTGTCACCTTTAACGACGACGGCACCTTTGTGTTTGAGCATCAATCGTTAATTGAAATTGGTGCTATCTTTATTGTTGCGCCGCTCATCGCCGGGCTATACATGATGGGGGTTAGGCATGCTAGAGGTGAAAAAACGACCGTTTTTTCATTGTTTAGCTATCTGTCATTCATATTTGCGTTTGCACTTACACAGTTAGTCAACGGCATAGTGGTTCAAATTGGATTGGTCTTACTCATTGTTCCAGGTGTTTATTTGTGGATGGCAACGTCATTTTCACTCATGCTGGTTGCTGATAAATCGTTAACGCCGCTTCGCGCTATCATTTTATCTTGCCGGGTTTTTAATGCCTATTGGGCACAGCTAACCGGCGTGTTTGCTATCTTTATCATATTATTCTTTACAGTACCGCTTACCTTTGGTTTGTCACTTATTTGGGTTCTACCGCTGTATTTCAGTATGCTAGGCTTACTTTATGAAGAACTGATTGGGGAAGAGGGCGAACAAACTCCAACCCAACATGTTCAAAACAAAGCTAACGAGTCGAGCTTCGATGCATAAACGGGAAACTTTAAAAATCGTTTTAATCACTATTGCGGTATTAGCCGTGATAGTCATTAACGCGCTTATTTTAACTAAGCGTGAACCCGATATTTTAGATATCCCAGAAACCTATGAAGCAACAAAGCCCGTTCCCGATTTCTCTGCCTACACAGATGTAAAAGAAAAGAAGACGGCTTTTTTTGATTACTTGCGCCCTGAAGTCGAAAAGCAAAATGCCTATTTACTTACCCTGAGGCATTATATTCAAACGCTTTACCGTAAAGCGTTAAACGAAGAGGCGTTATCAGATGACGATATTAAACGCCTCGAGTGGCTACAAACCGAGTATCGAGTTAAAGCAGATCAGCCTTTGACATCGCGATTGCTTGCCTTACTTCATAAAATTGATATCTTGCCTGCTGAACTGGTGCTTGTTCAAGCCGCTAATGAGTCGGCATGGGGAACCAGTCGATTCGCAAGAAAAGGCTATAACTTCTTTGGTATTTGGTGCTTTGTAAAAGGCTGCGGTTTTGTACCGGGTAAACGCAATACTGGCGCCACCCATGAAGTAGCAAAATTTCCCAGCCTTTCACGGGCAACCTATACCTATATGCGTAATTTGAACAGGCATGACGCTTACACAGATTTGCGGGAGATTAGAGAGCGGTTAAGGGCTAATCAAATACCCATTACAGGCGTGGCCTTGGCAGAGGGGTTAATGAACTACTCTGAACGTGGCGCGGCCTATGTAGACGAATTACAAACCATGATCCGGTTTAACCAGGAGTTCTTAACTGAATGAAACGTATAGCTTGCGCGCTTATTGGCGCATTTCTTACTTCAAGTGTTGCAGCCGAAATGCTGAATGTAGAGTACAGCAGTTTTTATAGCCATGTGAAAAAACTGGATAACGAAGATACCCAAGCACTGCAGTTCGCTTTTGGTTTCTTACGTGTTGGGGAAGGGCGATTATGTGAAATTAATAAGGCTGAAATAGTCACTGACAAACAAACGATGCCTCTTGATGTTACCGACGAATATCGATTTACCGTACCATCAGAAAAAGCCCTTAAATTGGCAAACGCCTATATCAGAGTTGATTTAACTGAAGCGGCAAATTTGTGCGATATGTCAGTACAGCTTGAAACAAAGAGAGAATATTTAACAGCCAATTACACGAAAGAAGAGCTGAATTTCATTTATGGTCAATATGAAGCTTTCTTTAATGAAATGGGCAGTTTTTTATCGTTCTTAATGCCAACGGTGAAAGGGTTGATGTTGCAATTTGATGATAAAAATCTGGATTATATAACCCCAGAAGGCCTGCATATTAATAATGGCATACTTCACTTAGAACAAAGTGAAATTAACGAAAATAAAGGGCTAACGCTACCGAAAGCCCCGCTTCGTGTTACCGCTATGGCATCAAGCTAATAGCTGATACTTAATTTGCTCAGCAATACGGGTGATAGTTTCTTCACCCTTTATGCAAAGTTCTTCTGCACGATGAAATTCCATAATACCCACGTCTGTTAGTTGTGGCTCTATCAAAATATCTGGCGGATCGCCCGCTAAACGTGAACGTGTCACCCTTGCTTGAAGTATCTCTAGCGAACTACTCATCACACTTAAAATACCTGGAGGACTTCCTTTGGGTACTTTGTTTGGTGGTGGCGAAATTGTTTCTTCTATGGCTTCAATAGCTTCACTCGCAATGCCTTCGTTTTGCTTAGCAGCCTCACTCTCTTCTTTGGTTTCTTTTTCTTCTTTGCTATCCGGTGAAAACCACTGCTTAAGCACGTTTTGGCTTTTGGTGAAGAAATCTTCTGTCTTTCTTTGGTTCTCTTCGTGATCTAAGCGTAATTTTTCAAGCCTTAGGGGTCTGAAATCTGCATTGAGGTTCACAGCAATAACAAAGTCGGCACCAAGCTGCCGGCATAAGTTAACCGGAACAGGGTTTACTACCGCGCCATCGACTAACCAACGATCGCCATGGGCCACGGGGGCAAATAAAGCCGGAATAGCGCATGAGGCTTGAATAGTATTACCAATCTCGCCAGAATTAAATACTACTTCGCGGCCAGTATATAAATCGGTAGCCACAGAGGCGAAGGGCTTTTCCATCTCTTCATAAGAAGGCGCGCAAAATTCGGTGGCAAGCTTATCAAATACCTTTTGACCACTTGCGATACCGCCTCTACGCAAGCCTACACCCATTAATGCAAGCACCTGCCAATCTGATAGGGAGCAAGACCACTCTTTAAGGCCTTCTAACTTGCCACTGGCATAAGCTGCACCAACGTATGCGCCAATGGAGCATCCCGCTACTACATCAATCTTAATACCTAGCTTTTCTAACGCTTGGATAATACCTATGTGGGTCCAGCCTCTTGCTGCACCGGCACCTAATGCTAGACCAATTTTCATTTAGTTTGATTCCATCAAATTAATAATCTGAACCGTATCGTCAGAAGCTTCGGTTGGCGTTTCAAAGCTGGGTGGATCGAAACCAATATCACCATCTTCAACAGGGCCATTCTGTGTCACTATGCCTTTAAAGTCGTGTAGATTTTTATCAACCAAATGTGAAGGCGCTACATTTTGAAGCGCAGTAAACATAGACTCGATTCGACCTGGAAACCGACGATCCCAATCTTGCAGCATGGCCTTAACGTTCTGACGCTGCAAATTCTCTTGAGAGCCACATAAGTTGCAAGGAATAATAGGAAATTCTACGGCATCAGAATAACGCTGAATGTCTTTTTCAGTGCAATAGGCAAGGGGCCTGATCACAATATGTTCACCATTGTCGCTTACTAATTTTGGTGGCATCGACTTAAGCTTACCACCATGGAACATGTTCAAAAAGAAGGTTTCTAACATGTCATCACGATGATGGCCTAGGGCTATTTTAGTGGCTCCTAGTTTTTTAGCCGTCTTGTATAAAATACCGCGACGTAATCGTGAGCAAAGCGAACAGGTGGTTTTACCTTCTGGCACTTTGTCCATTACAATAGAATAGGTGTCTTCTTCGACAATTTTGTACTCTACTCCCACGCTTTCAAGGTATTCAGGAAGTACATGTTCTGGGAACCCAGGCTGCTTTTGATCGAGGTTAACCGCAATAATATCAAAATGAATAGGTGCAATGCGCTTTAGAAACATAAGGATATCGAGCATAGCATAGCTGTCTTTACCGCCAGACAAGCACACCATTACTTTATCGTTATTTTCTATCATGCCGAAATCGGCTATCGCTTTGCCTACATTTCGACGAAGGCGCTTTTGAAGCTTATTAAAGCTGTATTTTTGTTTGTTTTGAGACGCGGTTAACGGGGCGTCTGCACGGTTTGTGCTTGCACTAGTCATATCAATAGCTTGGTTACTGCGAAAAACGTCATTATACAGCAAACAACCAAGATTGAATCTGGCTGCCTCAGATATTTTTATATCTTGTGCACTAGGGAGCTAGCACTGACTTATAGCCAGTACGGGGCGTGCATAGTACAGCATTACTGTTGGGCTCAGCACGTTAGTCCTGCCTGTTGGCTTAATGTGTTTTTATACTAACGAGATAACGGTGAAATAAAACCATCAGGCTTTATCGCCAGTACGTCACATACCAGTTCATCAATAACATGTTCAGCAGTGTTACCAATAAGGGCAGCTGAAATACCTACTCTGCCAACCGTTCCAATAATCACTAGTTCGGCATCTATATCTTTGGCTATCCTTGGGATGACTTTTTCAGGAAGGCCTTCTTTCACGTAACAGCGCTCGCTATCAATAGCATACTTTTCGCTGTGTTTGTTCATCTCAAGTTCGTGATGGTGTTTTACGGCGTTGTTGTACGTATCAGGGTCGAACTCAGGAACTTCAATCGCGATATTAAGTGGTGTAGCAGGGTAGCTGTTAACCAGATTTACGTTGCCACTGAGTAGCGCAGCATAATCGTTAGCAATCACCGTAATTTTGTCGTTAAGTAAGGCATGTTCATCGTCTTCACTGCCAACGTTTACCGCCGCAATAATTTCACCGTTTTCAGGCCAGGCATGGTCTTTAACCAACAATACAGGAGAGGGGCATTTTCTTAGGAGGTGCCAGTCTGTAGGGGTGAAAATCACAGAGGCTAAGTCGTCATGACGTTTAGTTGCTTTAACTACCAAGTCTATGTTGTTGTCTAAAACGTAATGCACCACGGCTTCAAAAGCACGGTTGTTCCATTCCACAACAATATCTGTTTTAGAAAAACCTAAGTCGTCTAACGTTTTTTTCAACCATCCAGCATGTTCTTTAGTAACCGCATCACGCATGGCTTCACGATCATCAGGGCTCAACATGGTTGTCATGTCGTAAGATAAGTCGTAAACCACCAGCATAGCAGTAACAGTGGCATCTGTTTTTTTAGCAAGCTCGTATGCACGGCTAAGCGCAGGTTGGGTATCTCTATCGGCTTCAATAACCGCTAAAATACGCTCATACTTAATCATAACCCCTCCAAACATTTTTAGAATTTTGGTTGCTACAATTTAAGTGTAATACCTATTTGCTATTACGTAACTTGTTTTAGATCAAAAGCTTTTAAGATTAGCTATTACAGGCAATATTAGGTGCAACAACAGAGGTTAAACGTTGAGACATTATTTCAAAATCTAAAATAGTGATGAGTTTACCGTCCACATGAATAATATTTTCTTTTTGAAAACGGCTTAGTAAGCGACTAATGGTTTCAATAGTTAAACCAAGATAGTTACCAATTTCATTTCGCGTCATCGTAAGGTGGAATTCTTTATTTGAAAATCCACGTTCTTCAAAGCGTTGAGAAAGTTGAGAAAGGAAATACAGTAGGCGTTCTTCAGCTGAGCGCTTGTTAAGCAGCATCATGAGATCATGATCTTGTTTAATTTCCGCACTCATGAAACTCATTATTTGGTGCCTAAGTTTAGGAAATTGAACCGACATTTCATCAAGAGTTTCATACGGTAATTCACATACCATCGCGGTCTCTAAGGCTTGAGTATAGCTTTGGTGTTTGTTCTCACGTAACGCGTCAAACCCGATAATATCGCCAGGGAAATGAAAACCCGTTATCTGCTCTTCACCATCGGAATTAGTAACGAATGACTTAAATGAACCAGTGCGAACTGCATAAAGGGAGTTAAATTTATCTCCTGACTTTACCAGTAAGTCACTCTTATGAAGGGGTTTTTTACGTTCAATTATATCGTCTAACGATTCAATTTCAGTTTTGTTTAGCGCAACAGGCAAACACAAATGGCTGAAACTGCAATTTTGACAATGAATGGAGAATTGACTTCCTTTGCTCATGGCTCAAACTATAAATGGTGTCGATTTAATATAATCTTACTCTTTTGTTCATGAGATTGCTGCATAAATTAAAAAGGTTGCGTAAATAGCCAATATTCCTGAAAAGCATTGTCTTACCACGGGATGCCTAAAACCGGCGATAAGATACTGACTTCCCGCACTGACTGCTAATAATGTAGGCAAAGTTCCTAACCCAAAAAATAGCATAATAGCGGCGCCATCAATCGCAGAACCGGATGCTAACGACCATGTGAGTGTTGAATACACCAAGCCACAAGGCAACCAACCCCAAATAAAACCATAGGGCATTGCGTAAAGCGGGCTTTTGAAAGGAAGAAAGCGTT
The DNA here is from genome assembly GCF_030547075.1 of Alteromonas sp. 1_MG-2023. Classification (GTDB taxonomy): domain Bacteria; phylum Pseudomonadota; class Gammaproteobacteria; order Enterobacterales; family Alteromonadaceae; genus Alteromonas. Next base: position 29,830 of record NZ_JAUOQH010000002.1, read on the forward strand.
TAGATAAAGGTTGAATAGCTTTAAACAACCCTCGTCCCATAGCTTCAATGTAATTTAAACCTTGCCACCACTTGCCTAAATAACAGGCTAAAAGCAGCAGCATAACGCCACTAATTAAAGACAAAACGGGTTTCGCAATAGGCACAAATTCGGTGGCCATTTGGCCTACAGCGCCAGTTATTGCACCAGCTAGGGTGTAGCTGATTATACGGCCGACATTATAAGCTAGGGTGTAGGGTAGCGCCGCTTCGTTCGTGGGCGTTACGGTACGAAGTGCAGCAACAATGCCGCCGCACATGCCTACGCAATGCACACCGCCCGCAATACCAATGAAAAAGGCAGAGAATATATTAATTTCTGTCATTGGTTTCTTTGCGCTGTTGCAACTGTTTGCGTTGCTCGGCTAGTTTCTTTTCATCTCCAGACAAATCGTCGTCAAACAAAATGCTATAACCCTGTCGGTCGAGATCTTCAAACTGGTTAGTTTTCACTGCCCAGAAAAAGATAACCAACGCGAGCGCAACAATAATAATTGCGATGGGAATTAGTACGTAAATGATACTCATATTATTTACTTAACAACCTAGTTGAGTTGGTAACCACAATGATACTACTGAGTGACATGCCCACAACGGCCATCCAGGGTGAGAGTAACCCAGAGACCGCAAAAGGTAGAATGATAATATTGTAACCTACTGACCATGCGATGTTTTGCTGAATTTTACGTTTTGCCTGTTGAGCAACTGAAAATAACGTAGGTACCGACAATAGGCTATCACCTAGTAAAATAACATCGGCAGCGGTTTTGGCTACATCAGTGGCATTACCAACGGCAACCGCTACATCAGCGCTGGCAAGAACAGGGGCATCGTTAATACCGTCGCCCATCATCATCACTTTGCGGCCTTGCTTTTGCAAGCTATGCACTTGTGAATATTTTTGCTCAGGTGATAGTCCACCTTTGGCCAAATCAATGGGTAGACTGGCAGTTAGTGCATCAACGTTTTTCTGTGTATCACCACTTAGCACTACCAATTGATGTTCATTCAGTGCGGTAAGGGTGGCTAAGGCATCTTGACGCAAACTATCATTTACGCAGAACGCGGCCATTAATACACCATCAGCACACAAAAATACGTTTGCTGGAATATTTACCTTGGTGGTTTCGCTTAAGTTACAAAATACCGCTGATCCCATAGTAAACACCACAGCGTTGATCTCGCCACTAATGCCACCACCAGGTGTGACCGTAAATTTGTCAATTTTATTCGGCGCAGTTTTATCATGCTTTGAAGGTGTGCTAATAGCATCGTTATCAAAGGCCCGGGCTATAGGGTGCTCAGATCGTGACTCTAACAATGTAGTTAACGCCATTACCTGAACAGGATCTACACCTTTAGCAAACCAGCGTTGTTGTAGCGAGAACTTACCTTCGGTGAGTGTGCCTGTCTTATCAAGGGCGATGGTATCAATATCGGTAAGTTGTTCTAACGCGTCAGCACGTTTTAATAAAATGCCCTGACGGTTCAGCTTAGCCATGGCACAGGTTAATGCGGAAGGAGTGGCTAAGCCTAGTGCACAAGGGCAGGTCGCCACTAATACAGAGATGGTGATCCAAAACGCGTCTTCACTGCCAGCAAAAGTCCAGTAACCATAGGTTAGTACAGATATCAGCAACACCGAGAATACAAAATAACGAGAGAAGTTATCGGCAATTTGCGCCGCTTTTGGCTTGCTTGCCATTGCGCTGGCTTGTAAGCGTACGATTTGATTGACCAAGGCATGCTTTAAGCTTTGGGTTACTTTAACCGTTAACGTGCCATCTTGGTTTACCGTACCACCATATACCAAATGGCTGGCCGATTTGCTCACAGGGTTAAACTCACCAGTTAGCATCGACTCATCAACCGCGGCAGTACCATCTAACACAATACCGTCTACAGGTATGGTTTCACCGGGTTTTACTAATACCATATCATCGGGCACTAAAAGCTTGGCTAAACACTGAACAATGCTGCCATCACTTTCGATTTTTGCGGCAGAGACAGGAATATATTGCATCATGTTGGCTGAGATTTGTGCCGCACGATGCCTGCTTCTATGTTCCAAAAAACGGCTTAAAAGCAGTAAAAAGATAAACATACATATAGATTCAAAATACACTTCACCTTGCTCTAGCAAGGTTGAACGTAAACCCGCGAAGTAAGTGCCAAATACCGCAAGGGTTACAGGCACGTCCATATTCACGGTTCTTGCGCTTATTGCCTTTATGGCACCTAAATAAAAAGCGCTACCTGAATAAAGGACAACGGGGGTGGTAAGGGTGAGTGCTACCCAATAGAAGTATTGACGGGTTTCTTGTTCAATGGCACCAAACCAGTCGAAGTAAAGCCCAGCCATTAGCATCATTACCTGCATGGTCATAATGCCTGCTAAGCCTAGCTTTTTGATAAACGATTTTTGTTCTCGTTTGTAACTGGCTTCATGCTCATCGGGATGAAATGGCGAACCTATATATCCTATACGCTTTAGCGTGGTGAGTATTTGGCTAAGTTTAATAACACTGGGTTCCCATGTTATTAATGCACGGCGCTCTTGAACATTGACTGCCACTTGGGCAATGCCCGATACTTTTGACAGTTGCTTTTCAATCAACCAGCCACAAGCCGCACAGGTAATACCTTCAAGAGTGAGTTGTATTTGTTTGTGCTGGCCTTCATCGAAAACAAACTCTTCTTGAAGGGCTGGGTCGTCGTAAACATTAAGCGCAGATAGGCTTTCTAAAATACCGTCGTCAGACTTCTGTGCCGGTTCAGTACGAAACTGATAATAATCTTCCAAGCCATTATCAACGATGGCTTGCGCAACAGCCTGGCAACCAGGGCAGCAAAGCTGCCTAGTTTCACCTAATATCACCGCTTCGTATTTGTGTGTTGCATCGCTAGGTAACGCGCAATGGAAACAAAGGTCTTCGCTCATTACGGGTTGAACTTGATAGCGCCAGAGTAGGGTAGTTGAAGCGTATTTTGTACTTTCCAACTGTCATCAGTAGGAGAAAGCGACACTTGCCATTTACCCGTTAGGTCTTTTTCAACAAAGCCGCGGTAAATACCATTCGCATCACGACTTAATAATACACTCGCATCACGTTCTTCTATGGTGACATGGTAAAAATTCAGTTTAAGGGCGTTTCCTTCTGGTGGAATACCAGAGTGAAACTCAACAGCAATACTGCCATCAGTAATGGTTAAATCTGTAGTGATGTTTTTTCGTCTTGCAATGTCTTCTTTATCAAGCCGAGCATTGATGGCTTTACCTTCTTTGTAATAGTCGTCTACTACGAGGCTGTCTTCGGTTGAAATAGCCAAATTTAACAACACCCCTCCCATTACTAACGTTATAAAGGGAACAGCGATAAGAAACCACGGCCAGAACTGTTTATACCAAGGTGTATTCATTAATTATTTCAACTCGTTTACTACAAGAAAACCGGAGCAATAAAAAGATAAGGCAGCCAGTCGAAGGGGGTTATTTTCTCATAAAAAAAGCCCCGTGATAACGAGGCTTTTTAGCATTATTGTTGGTTAGACGAATTTAGTCGTTAGAAAGACTATAAACGTAAGATGCAACAACGTGGATCTTGTCATCACCCAAGGTTTTCTTGAATGAAGGCATAACACCATTTCGGCCGTAGGTTAATGTTTCAGTAACCGCACGATGGCTTCCGCCATATAACCAAATGTTGTCGGTAAGGTTAGGGGCACCTAGTGCCTGATTACCTTTACCGTCCATACCATGACAGGCAGCACATGCAGCAAAGCGAACTTTACCTGCATCAGCAAGTTGTTGGTCAACTTCGCGTCCGCTAAGGCTTAAAGCATATTCAACCACTTCTTCGATGCCTTGTTCACCCATAACATCTATCCATGCAGGCATAGCGGCTTTACGGCCTAATGTTAAGGTTTCAACAATTTTTTCACCCGAACCACCGTATAACCAATCGTTATCGGTAAGGTTAGGGAAACCACCGTTTTGTCCGCGAGCATCAGAACCATGACATTGAGAACAGTTTTGCATAAACAAGCGCTGTCCTACTTTATTCGCTTCAGGATCTTTTGCTAGTTCCTCTACAGGAATTTGCGCATACGCTTCAAAAATTGGATCGAACTTTTCAGCTGCGTAATCCAATTCACGATCGTATTCTACAAACTTGCCTTGCTCTTTTGCATCGATACGCGCTTGCGCCGATTCTTCAAGCGTCAATATGCCTTGGTTTGAGCTCTTCCAGCCAAAAAAGCCTTCGTAAGAACCCAATCCAGGATAAAGGGCAAGATAAATAAAACCCCAAATGATTGTCATGTAGAACATGATTGTCCACCAACGAGGAAGCTGGTTATTTAGCTCCTCGATGCCGTCAAATTCATGCCCCATTGATTCTCCCTCTGGCACGCCTGTTTGATTGGACAAACACCAGCGCAGAAGGACATAGCAACCAATGATTAACCCTAGGGTTATCACTGAAATCCAAATTGTCCAAAACATACTCATAAGTTCGAGACTCCTGCTAATCTTCTTTTGATTTTTCTTTGTCTTCGTCTGCGAAAGGCAAATTCGCCGCTTCATCAAACTTTTGCTTGTTGCGGCTACTAAAAGCCCACCAAACTATGCCAATGAAACTAACAAAGACGATGACAGTAAAAATGCTACCAACTATTCCCTGATCCATATTATTTCAAATGTGTGCCAAGAGATTGAAGGTATGCAATAAGGGCTTCCATTTCGGTTTTACCCTTTACTGCCGCTTGTGCTCCCGCGACATCTTCGTCGGTATACGGTACGCCAAAGCCTTGGAAAACTTCCATCTTCTTAGCGGTTAACTTACCGTCAAGTTTGTTTTCTGCAAGCCATGGGAAACCAGGCATGTTCGACTCAGGTACCACGTTACGCGGATTAAGCAGGTGAACACGATGCCACTCATCACTGTAACGACCACCAACACGTGCTAGGTCAGGACCAGTACGCTTAGAACCCCAAAGGAAAGGGTGTTCCCATACTGACTCACCAGCAACACTGTAGTGACCATAACGCTCTGTTTCGGCACGGAACGGGCGAATCATCTGGCTGTGACAACCAACACATCCTTCACGGATATAGATGTCACGGCCTTCTAATTCTAATGCTGTATAAGGACGTAAGCCTGTTACCGGTTCCATTGTCTGCTGCTGAAACATCAGCGGCGTAATTTGAACCATGGCACCGAAGCTAATCGCAACAAGGATTAGCACGGTTAACAGACCGACATTTTTTTCAATTAACTCATGTGGATTCTTCATTATGTCGTCTCCTTATTACGCTGGCTGAGTTGTGACATCAGGAGCGATACTACCTTTAGGGGCACGAACGGTTTTCCACGTGTTATAAGCCATGATAAGCATGCCAGTAACCACGAAACAACCACCAATGAAACGAACCACATAGAAAGGTTTCGACGCTTCAAGCGACTCTACAAAGCTGTACGTTAATGTACCGTCAGCATTTACTGCTCGCCACATTAAGCCTTGAAGTACACCAGACATCCACATAGCTACGATATAAAGTACCACACCGATTGTTGCCAACCAGAAATGCACGTTAATCAAGCGTGTGCTGTACATAGCAGGCTGACCAAACAGAATTGGAATCAAGTGATACACTGAACCAATAGTAATCATAGCAACCCAACCTAGTGCACCTGAGTGTACGTGGCCGATTGTCCAATCTGTGTAGTGAGACAACGCGTTAACCGTTTTAATTGCCATCATTGGGCCTTCAAAGGTAGACATACCATAGAAAGACAACGAAACAATCAAGAAACGTAATACGGGGTCAGTACGCAATTTATGCCATGCACCAGATAATGTCATTATACCGTTAATCATTCCGCCCCAAGATGGAACAAATAGAATGATTGACATCACCATACCTAATGACTGTGTCCAGTCGGGTAGGGCAGTATAATGTAAGTGGTGAGGACCAGCCCAAATATACAGAGATATCAATGCCCAGAAGTGAACAATAGAGAGTCTGTATGAATAAACTGGGCGACCTGCTTGCTTAGGAACGAAGTAATACATCATGCCTAAGAAGCCTGCAGTTAGGAAAAAACCTACTGCATTATGGCCGTACCACCACTGCATCATGGCGTCTACTGCGCCTGCATACAATGAGTAAGACTTAGTGAAAGACACCGGAATAGCCATGCTGTTACCAATATGCAATACAGCAACGGTAAGCATGAACGCCCCTAAGAACCAGTTCGCAACATAGATATGCGAAACTTTTCGGATAACTAGGGTTCCGAAGAAGTTAATGATATAAGCGAGCCAGACCAGCGTAATCAGTATGTCGATTGGCCATTCTAGTTCAGCGTATTCTTTCGAGCTGGTTAAACCTAGAGGTAGAGAAACCACTGCTAATACGATAACGGCTTGCCAGCCCCAAAACGTAAATGCAGCAAGTTTGTCACTGAACAGTCTAACCTGTGAGGTACGCTGAACGATGTAGTATGACGTCGCGAACAAAGCACAGCCGCCGAAGGCAAATATAACGGCATTGGTATGCAAAGGACGCAGACGCGAGAATGTTAGCCATGGTGTGTCAAAGTTAAGCGCAGGTGCAAATAATTGCGCGGCAATGAATGCCCCTAGGCCCATACCAATGATACCCCAGACTATGGTCATAATGGTAAATTGCCTAACTACTTTATAATTGTAGTCAGGTTGTGCTTGGCTTATTTCACTCATTTTAATGAATCTTCCACTTCAAATGAACTATGGTCTCCAACAGCCGTTCAAGTACGGTCTAGACATGCGAAAGCAACGGAATAACGCTTCACACCGAGCTCGGAAAGAGTAATAATTATAGTCTCCAAGCCAGTTGGTACGCGGATGATAAGGTTTTTAATTACAAAAAGATACCATAAACTACCTGAGCTTGATCTCCATCAATGAAGAAATTTATAAAATTTAAGAAATGCTAAATAACAGTAACAAAAAGAGAACAATTTTTTCACAAAAGTGGATAACTCCGCTTTTTATTTTCCTTGTGGCAGCATCTGTATTCGCGGTACATCAATATCAGAACACGGCTAACCTTTCTTCTTCTCCCCTAACTGATTTAGAAAACAACTGTACATTTGTCAACGAACACTGCGATTTTTTAATTGACGACAAACGCGCTACAGCTAAATTTTCAGAGAAAGTGGAACCTGAAACATCTATTACGATACTGCTAAATTTACCCGAAGGGGCCATTATAGAAAGCGCCTGGATTGAGGGCGTGAATATGTATATGGGTAAAATCCCCGTACTGCTTGAAAATAAACTAAATGGCAGTTGGACTGGCTGGTTTATGTTAGGGAGTTGTAGTGAGCCAGTGATGAAATGGCAGTTAAGGTTAAATATCGAAGGGCAGGCAGCACCAAGCTACCTGTACTTCAACACAATCATGTAGGCAATCGCCTACATTTGTGATTGTAGGTAATTCGCTAAACCAAGGCGTTTAACTAGGCCAAGCTGCTGCTCTAACCAATGTGCGTGGTCGGTCTCGGTATCATCAAGTAAAACCACTAACATGTCGCGGGTTACGTAATCCTTTTCAGACTCGCACAGCGCAATCACTTCTTTTAGCTTAGCGTCTACTTCATATTCTACGCGAAGGTCACTTTCAAGCATTTCAGGTACATCGGTACCTACTTTAAAACCAGTGCGCGTCACCATATCTGGCGTGCCTTCTAAAAACAGCATACGTTCGATAAGTTTAGTGGCATGGCCACGTTCATCGTCAAATTCGTGATCGATGCGCTCAAAAAGCTTAGTCAAACCCCAATCTGAATACATTTGAGAATGAATAAAGTACTGATCCATCGCGGCTAGTTCATAAGAAAGTAGCTCGTTAAGACCATTAATGATAGTGGTATTACCTTTCATTAGTCATCTCCCATAACTTGTGCTTGTAAGTAGTTTTCAATACCCATAGCACCAATTTGATATTCTTGGGTTTCAATCCAATCTAAATGATCTTCTTCGTACTCTAAAACCGACTCTACTAAATCGCGAGTAACGTAATCTTGCTTTTCTTCGCACAGAGCAATAGCTTCGCGTAGTAATGGCAGTTGTTCTTTTTGGAACCTAGCATCACAACCCAGCATTTCTTCTGTGTCTTCGCCAATGTATAACTTACCTAAAGCTTGAAGGTTAGGTAAACCTTCTAAGAATAAAATGCGTTCAATCAATTCATCCGCTTGCTTCATGTCTTTAATCGACTTTTTGTAGTTCTTTTCATTGAGCTCTTGCAAGCCCCAGTTTTTGAACATACGTGCATGCAGAAAGTACTGATTAATAGACGTTAACTCACTTGTGAGAACATCATTCAGCTTTGCGACGACTTGTTTGTCACCTTGCATAATAGAAACCTTAATTATCAATATGACGCTAGTGTAGTTACAAAAAGCGAAAATGTCAAAAATCACTTTAAAAACAACAGTATACAAATAGTAATGGTTATCACTTCATCCTTTGTTTGCATTAAGAGTAGCGCGTTTTATTCTTGCTGCGTATTTGCATAGGCTAAACTTTCTTCCGCAAAACCTAAACCCGCTTCGGTGAAAAAGTTAAATACTTTATCAACACCTTGTTCTAGCAAGTAATTTACTTCATCTTCATATCGAGCAATGGCTGCCACCTTGCCAGTGTAGCCCGCGTTTCTCAGCTGACGAGTGATATTAATCGCATCTTGTATTGAAGGAAGTGCGAGTAATATCAGGTGAACATTCTTTATTTCAAGGTTATCCCATAAGTCTACATCTTCGCCATCGCCACAAATAACGTTCAAACCTTCACTGGCCATCTGTTTTACTTTTACTCTGTCGGCGTCCATTCCCCATACACTTACATCAGCGAGTTTCGATAATGCGTTAAATGCGCCTTGGCCTACACGGCCCATTCCTAGTACTAAGAACTCGGCTTTGTGTAAAGTGGGGTATATGTCTTCTTTTAAACGTCGGTCTTTTTCATAACGCTTTATAGTGTCTTTGTATTTGTGATATTGAGAATGGGAAGTGCGGTACAGCACACTTGTAATAACAAAAGACACCGATAGGGCAAGTGCAATAACCACCAACCAACTTTCTGCTAGCAAACCGAGTGATACGGCTAGCGCGCCCACTATTAAGCCAAACTCACTAAAGTTAGACAGTACTAGACTGCTTAAATACGACGTTCTGCCTCGCAAACGCAAAGCGGTAAATAAGCCAAAGAACATGGCAGCTTTAATAGGAATGAACAAACAAAACACTAATGCAATAATGATCATATTAAAGTCAGGCAGTGCTGTTAATCCAATTGTTAAGAAGAAGCCAATTAAGAATAAGTCTTTAAAGCTCAATAACGACTTTGCTAGCTCACTGGCTTTTTCATGTTGCGCTAACATAATGCCAAAAATAAGTGCGCCTAAATCACCTTTGATATTTACGAGCTCAAATAAATGATAGCCGCCTAACGCGAGTATGAAGCCGGTAAGAGGCAGTAGTTCACCGTGACCAGATTTATTAATAATGCGGTTAATTAAAGGCATTGCAGGTATTAGTGCGAGTAATCCTAGTGCCCAAAATGAAGGGAGTTTACCCGTTGCAGCTACTAAGAAAATAACCGCGAATACGTCTTGCATAACCAGAATGCCAATGGCTAGCCGGCCATGACGAGTTTTACTTTCCCCACTTTCTTCAAGCACCTTGATAACACAAACCGTGCTACTAAAGCTGAGCGCAAAGGCAATTAACGTAGCGCTTTGCCAAGTTAACCCTTCGATATATTGGCTGGCAACTGCAGCAATACCGTAAACACCACAGGTGACTATTCCTACCCATATTAAAGTATGAGAAATACTGCCAGCCCACACTTCCCGTTTACTTAAATCACGCACATTTAACTTCAAGCCAATAGTGAACAGCATGATAGTAATACCAAGATTGGCTATCTTAGTAAGATCATCAGTTAACGTATACCCTGCAAAGTTAAGTAAAAATCCGGCAACCAAATAGCCTACCAGTGGGGGAATACCGATAAGTTTTACCGTTAAGCCGCAAACAAATGCGAACAGAAGAAATGCATACTCCATGAATTACCTTTCACCATTTCCAAAAATTAGTATAAATAAGAAGGTATATAGACCTAATCAACCAGTCCTTAGTACTTTAAACTTTCTTATCATACTTAGCGTTGTACATTTGTGAATGTTCAACATGCTGATGTATATAGAAGTGTTTACATTAGCATGTTATGAAACCGGAGCGAATGAGAAAAGATAGATACCATTATGTTGCGGTTATATCGCTGAAGGATTTATGAATTAAAGATATAGTAATAAGTAAATATACCGCCCTATAAAACCCAAAATGTGTTTGAACAGTAATAACTGGTAATCACACGTGGAGTAGTTATGCGAAATCGAATTTTAGGAACCTTAACGGCATTATTTATTTTTAACCTATTGGTAGGTTTTTATTGGCATCCGGCGTGGTGGTTTCTATTGTTAACCGTGTTGTTACTCGTTCTAGCGATTTACGACACAGTACAAAATAAGCATGCTATTTTAAAAAACTTCCCGTTAATTGGTAGAACCCGTTGGACTATTGAGTCTCTGCGCCCCTTTATACAACAGTACGTTTTAGAATCTGATACCGACGGCACACCTATTTCACGTATGTTTCGCTCTATTGTGTATCAAAGAGCGAAAGACAGTAGAGAAACCATTCCTTTTGGCACGCAGCTAAATACTTATGAAGACGGCTATGAATGGATAGGGCATTCACTGTCAGCAAGAGACCTTGACGAGATGAACCACGATCCTCGAGTTACTATAGGTGGTAAAGACTGTAAACAGCCATATCACGCGAGTATTTTGAACATCAGTGCCATGAGCTTTGGAAGCTTGTCTAAAAATGCTATTTTGGCGCTTAATAAAGGCGCAAAAAAAGGTAACTTTTATCACAATACCGGCGAAGGTGGTTTAACGCCTCATCACGAAGAAAACGGTGGTGATTTAGTGTGGCAAATAGGTACTGGCTATTTTGGATGCAGGACCAAAGATGGCAAGTTTGACGCCGACCTATTCAAAGAAAAAGCCAACCTTCCTCAAGTTAAAATGATTGAAATAAAGCTAAGCCAAGGCGCTAAACCCGGGCATGGTGGTATATTACCTGCTTATAAAAACACCCCTGAAATAGCAAAAATTCGAGGCGTTGAACCCGGAACTCAGGTTGATTCACCACCTCGTCATAGTGCATTTTCGACACCATTAGAAATGATAGATTTCATTCGTAAACTGCGGGAGTTAAGTGGCGGAAAACCAATTGGTATAAAGCTAGCGTTAGGAAGAAAAAGTGAGTTTGTCGCCATGTGTAAAGCCATGGTAGAAACTGGTATTACTCCCGACTTTATTACGGTTGATGGAGGCGAGGGCGGTACTGGTGCGGCGCCGCTAGAGTATACAAACTCAATCGGTTTTCCACTAAGGGAAGCACTAGCATTTGTGGACGATTGCCTAATTGGTTTTGACTTACGCAAACAAGTGAAAATTATCGCATCTGGCAAAATAATTTCAGCATTTCAATTGGTTAAAAACATTAGCCTAGGGGCGGATGTTTGTAATAGCGCAAGAGGTATGATGTTAGCGCTTGGCTGTGTGCAATCATTATCGTGCAATACCAACAAATGCCCAACCGGCGTGGCTACCCAAGATCCTAAATTAACCGAAGGCCTTGATGTTACAGATAAATTCGAACGGGTATATCGCTTTCACAAAAAGACCTTGCATGCATTAATGGACATGCTGTCTTCGACAGGTCATGTAAGCACCACTGAATTAAACCGTACACATATATTCAGACGAGTGGATCAGGCCAGTATTGCTCGGTACGACGAAATCTTCCCCCTTGTTAAAACAGGTACATTTTTAGGGGATGATATTCCCGATCGATTTAAACTGCACTTAAAAGAAGCCAATTCAGATAGTTTCATGCCATGCAGTTTATTGGCTGAAATCGAAGAAGAAACTAAATCCGTATCATAACCGCTGGTTGTTAAAGCGTGTTTTAGATACGGATTCAAAGCACGTGTTTTGAGAACATATTTTGAGCACGCGTATTAGTGTGTAACTAAGTGAGCCACCTAGGCTGACTTAGTCTTTCGGCTCAGGCATACGTAACTGATAAAGGCGGTATTCAGAAGTGCGATAGGGCACCACTTTATATTGTGGCTGTAAATAAGCTACTAAATCGATAAGTTCTTGAACAGTAATAACGTTGTTCATATTACGCATTCGAGACTCACCATCTACAGATGTCATACTGACAGGTTGCCTGCGAGTTAGCTTATGAGATGGGTTTACGATGCTGGTAACCAGCTCGCCGTATGTAGTAATTCTGCCACTGCTGCCACCTAACGGAATCGAATTTGGCACCAAATAGGTGTGAGTATCTGGCATTGTAATACCTTCAATTTGATGACAATCGGTACACTGGTGTTTTTGGAATGCGACTTTTCCAGCATCTCCACTTCCTTCAGGTAAGCTGAAACCGCGAGGAGAGTCAGGCCCTAAGTCACACCCCACAACACTTATTATCACAAGTGATAGCATTAAAATAAATTTTGCCATGTTCATATCTCCAAACGATTGGTTCAGATTCTATTATGGATAAAATCGAACACGTGGAATTGATTTCAATCAATGAAATGTTAACTCGAATTATCTATATTAAAGTTAAGGTTTCCTCTAAAGGATGAGAACAATGAACAATTACAAAACAATTTTGGTGCCTATTGATGTATTTACCGATTATGAAAAAATTTTAGAAAGGGCCATAAAGTTAGCCCCAGACACTGACAATGTTCATTTGCTGTATGTGGCTTTTCCTCAAACCAATGTAGAGCCTTACGGTTTGTTTTTAGAACGAGATTATTCTCAAGACGTGAAACAACAGGCAGAGGATAAACTAAAACAAATAGCGGTAGAAAATAACATACCAGCCGATAATGTGAATGTAGAAATAGGCTCACCTGCCGATGAAATACATCACTTTGCAGAGAAACTAGATGCAGATTTGATTGTTATTGGCACCCATGGGCAAAGCGGACTTCGTTTATTATTAGGTTCAACGGCCAATGCAGTGCTACATGGCGTAAAGCGAGATGTATTAGCGGTAAAAATCTAAAAAGCGCCACTGTGAAGTGACGCCGGCAACGTTAAGCAACATAGTTCTGTATCGAAATTAATACCGCAGCTTTTCCTATCTGCAGTACATAGCAACCTTGTTACTAAAGAGGTGTTACTTAAGATGTGTTACTCAAGATAAGCTAGAGGGTTTCTGGACTTTTCTTGCCGTCATAGCACTGCTCAATTAATTCCACCACCGAACTACTTAAGTTCTTCAGGTGAGATGCATCGACACGACTTTCACCGCCATGGTTTAAATCTGAGATAGTAAACACCACATCTTCGCCGCTGGAATTTACATGAATGAGAACATGGTCATCGTCGTCAACAAATGGAACCTTAATATATAAAGGCTCATTATTATCAGCAAAGTAATCGATAGCTTCTTCAATTGAAGTGAATGCAGGTTTCTTTTCGGGGTGTAGTGACCAGGTTTTAGAAGGTATCACTAGCTCAGCAATCGTTTTACCGTGTGATTCATTAATACCATTAGACATAATATTTCCTTTTTTATTGATACCTATAAAGTTGTTACGAAGCCATACGTGTGTTGGGTTCAATTTAAAGATGAATAAGTTGTGAGATAAGGGATTGAAAGAAAAAACAGCAGGATAAAACAACTGAAAAAGTTACGCGTAACAAATACTTACTTTTATATTATTGTTTATCAGTAGCTTAGATGATTCTGAAAAAAGAAGGTTATTTTCCTATTAAAGTTAGCGTTAGACCTAAATCAATTCATTTCAAAGAAAACTCGGTGATTATCGCTTAAATTTCTCAGACAACTTAGCCATGCCGCCGCGTTTCACATTAGCTTGTTGGGTATAATGACCAGGCATTTCGGGTGATTGCCAACCTCCAGCTAATTGTAATTCAGGCAAGGTTGCACCATTTTCAGCTAATGAAACTGCCCCCCCAACTCTGCCACTATGGGGCGTTATGTTCTCTGAAATACCAGCTCTTGATGCTATGCGTTTCCAAATTCTATAGACGCTAGAGTAATCCAAAAAGTGTTGACCATCAGATGTACTACCTGAAAAAGCGTGCGTGCCACGTTGCTCATTATAGGGTAGGAGAGCATGACCACGATTTGAAACCCGTCTAAACAGAATACCTTTATTTATCCGACGAGGATCGTCAGGCAATCTTTCGCATGAGGTTTTAGCATCTGTATTGGCCTCTGCAATATATTCGTCAACCATATTGATAGTGCTAGTAGATATAAATCGATGAGAACCTTTACCACTTTGATCAGACTTAGAAGTAACAACCAATAACGCATTGTTGCGCCTACTAATGTGCTCGGCGCATACACGAACCAACTCATCGGCACGAAGCAGTGCATCAAACATTAAGTTCATTATTGTTAAGTCACGCATTTCTAAAAGCGTGTCTGGAATAATCTTATTGTTTATCTCATCTAATAAATCAATAGTAAGTGGCACTGCCTGATTATGGCTAAGCTGAAACTTGCGGTTTTCGATAAGCGACAATCTAACGAAGTCACGTAAGTATACAGATTGAATGATGGGATTCGGAAGCTTGGCAATACCCAGGAATTTACTGAGTGCAGATAGTCGGCGCTTGATAGTTCTATAGGCTAGGGGAGACTTACACAGTTCTTCTACGTAACGCTTAATAATGTATTCGTTATGAGAGAAATCATCATTGAAACTATCAATGCCTTCAGACTGGCAAAAGATAGCGAAATCATTAAAGTCACTAATATAAGCACGCTGTGTATTACGAGGCAACTTAGTAAAGATATCTCGAAAATACGAATTAACGTACTCAGCACGTTCAGAACTGGTGCTTTCACTATCTATAATAGATAGTTGAGTTTCTGAAGCTGGTTTATATAGTGACGCCATAATTACTAACTTACTGTTTATAATAGATTTTCACGCATGATAACTGTAATTATCGTGCGTGATAGACCAAGTGTTATTACCTAATATCGTAATAATACACTCAAACACTGTCTATAAATACAGTAAAATAGTTTAAATTCAAATAAACTATTCTTTTGGCTGTTTATTAAACGTGCGCTACGTTAAATTTAACGGCATATACCTCTAATACTCGCTCAGATTTCACGTACAGACGCATTGTTAAATAGCGAAAATTGATTATATACCCGAATACAATGTGGCAGATTTTAACTAAAACCAAAAACTAGGGTGAAGGTTTTAACAAAACTAGTATCAGAGTATTTAAGCGAACTTAATAAGATGGGTTGGCACATACCTAACTTCAAATAATATACATCATAAGATATCTATCAAAGAATATTTGAAATCATACTTAAAAGCATAGAAACAAATAACCTATGAGACAATTAGGTTTGTATAGTTAATCTGTATTTTATCGATATCGATTGGAAACAGCTTAAGAGTTAGCCGAAGGCGTAAATGGGTATCGGCTATGTATGGTAAATACCTATAAACGATTACGTTATATATTGAATACTAAGCGATACAATTAACTTAAAGCTGAGAATATATTTTTATAGTTTGTAGAACTATAAGATTTCAACAAAGACTCTAATCATATTGCTAGCAGAGCTATATTAAACTGCGACATTAATCTGATAACTCATATCCTAATTATTCATTCCTTTAACTCATTCCTTAAGATGTAACTAAGTACTTTTAATTATTATCACAGTATTCGAATCTAAATAGCTACTGTGGTTATTGTTAGTTCCGAGCCTTGATATATTCCGTATAAACGTTAATAGGGTATGCATTAAGCAGGAACTAATGGATGATGCTTGGTCCAAAATGTACACCTAGCAGAAACCTAAGCGTGCCTTCATTTACAGTCATATCAATATCCTATTTAACATAATATACATTATGCGCAATTAAGTATATGAGGGTTTAGGGTGGTAGATGCCAGCCTTCTCGGTCGGTTTGTCGTGCGTGATGGCTTACACACTTTTTCAACTTCGCTAGTAAGATTGCGTTTTAGGTGTAATTTTATAGCGTGCGTGAGATTGAAATCTGAGACGTTTTACGGCCTAGGTATCGCCAGAATTCACGTAGGACCACGTGATTATTATGCGATTTTCTACCATTTGAATAATTGAGTTAGTTATTCTGCTTATATTCGAGAATGGAATTAGATAAAACGCCTATATTCGTATATTTAAAATACTGAAAATATAGTTGTGGTGATTTAAGACGTTTTTATTGCTACGTAACTTTGAGGTTTTACAACTAAATTAAATTGGCTAATCTTTTAAAATCTTAGTCTGAACTAGCTTGATACTATAATGCTAATAACTATTACGGTGGCTCGGTTATTTGATTAATAATGACTAAATAACCATAAGCCCGAATTAGCCTTATTAAATCTACTTCAATTTTAGTAAGGTAATTAAAATATAACTGATTAAGTAATAGAATAATTTCTGAGTAGTAAGTTACGTAGCTTTCTTTAGATGCTCAACTATCAGCGAAAAGGTTTTAAAGATATAACCGCCCTATCCTAGTTATATTCTATCTTTTCTATCCGATTTTTAATCTTGTGATTTTATAGAGGTGTACTGTTTTTCTAGCAGCCTTATTAGAAATTAATGACTACCAGAAATTTTAATTGATAAGATAACTCGTAGTTAAGAATAAGACTAAGACAGGTAAAGTTAATAAAGGTGTTAAAGCTGATAATTTTTTAATGCCGCATTCTCGATTTCTAGAACAATCATTTTTTCTAGCATTTTTAACAGTTGCTTGCGGTTTTCCTTTTGGATTTTTGTCAGGCTTTTATTTAGTAAAATAACGTCGTCTTCTGATAAAGACACTTCAACACTTTCGGTAATATTTGCGTTGTGCACAAACTGCTTGTAATGACTTACACTATTTTCTATTGCGGTATCGACCAAGGCTTGCGGGCAGTCAACTAACTTCGCGGATATGTACGTTGCTATCACTTTCTTTACTTCGGTAAGGCATGTAGGAAATGCTATGACATTTTCATTGTGCTCACGATGTTCTGTTTCTTGTTCTTGTTCGCCTTCGTTACTCATATAAACGCAACCTCGTTCTTGTTAATACTGCGCTTGTGTTGAACACGCTATTTACCCGTATCGAACAGTTTATTTCTAACGGCTTCGAGGGTAGATTTATCTCCTTCATAGCACAGTGTATCAATACTACGTTCATAGGCAGTCTTGGCGTGATCAACCGCTGCTTTAGAAATCGTTTTGTCACTCGATTTACTAATAGCGGCCAAGGTTTTTTGCATCCGAATACTTACTTCAATCATGGTGGCGCTATCTCGTGCAACACCCGTAAACGCATCATCAAACATCTCTGTTGAACTAACATCTCTCACAGTGACTTTGTCATACTTTATCTCTTCGGGTGGATCTTGTTTAGCTTTTTCGCCCCATTGTAAAAACAATCGTGTATAGCTACCCAGAATGGTAATCGCGGTACCCGGATCATTGACTGACGGCGAAAGTGCTCGGCATGCAATTTCAGATAATACCACTAGCCCATATCGTGGGTCGGCTTCAAATGAGCGCTCGCTTCCTATCTGAAAGGCAGAAAGAAGTGCTGATTTATCATCATCTTTATCTTCGCCTTTCGATTCATTAGTTTGATATTTATCTATGTAACATAATGGTCTGTCTGGAGTACAAAACTCACCAGGTAAAATGGCAATGTGAACCAGGGTGTCATGCGCTTCCGCCCATGCTTGAACTTTAGCCATATCCACCATTTGCACATAACCTATACTGTCAGTTTTAAGTGTTACGTATTTCGAGGTACAACTGCCCTGCTCTTTTATGGCATCCGGTTGCAGCTTACCGCCTAATCGTGGACTCGACAGCCTGTGTTTAATTGCCCGCATCGCTGCAGCTTCAACTTTTTGTACTGTTGATCCTACTCGGCCCAATCTAGCAACACTATCTACCCAGCGTATGAAGGTAACGATAACAATGCCAAACACCATACAGGTTAGGCAAAACAGTAGAAAAATACCGGCATCTGCAAAAAAATTGTTGTTGGAAGCCGTAATACCTACAACGCTAAAAATAAAAGCGCCTACAAAAGTAGACAATGCGTTTTGAGACGCGTCATCTGAAATAATTAAACTTACTGAGCGTGGAGTTGATGACCGGCTGGCCGATGCATAGGCGCTAACCATAGTACCCGCAGAGAATGTGGCAATAACCAACATGCTAGATGCCATGATTGATAGTAGCGTTTCAACAGAGGCTTGCTCAATTTTAGGGAGGTGTTCTGCTAAAGCTGTGCCATCAGCAAGCTTTGCCGCGAATACGGCGGCTATAGAAAGCAGACAAAGTGAGAGTGGTTTTACCCACAGTTTTTCTTTAAAACTGAAGAGTAAAAACCGTAATCTATCAACTGAAATAGGGGCATCCATGAACTCGTCTCCTTTTCTTATTCTTTTAATGGTTTTTGTTATCGTTCTTTTTATAGATATAGTTGGCGTAGACTTTTTTCTTGGGCTTGGTCTTACTCGGTCTCAGTTCTAATTTTTATTTTGTACGTTTGTTTCCAGCACAACGTTTAGAACAATAAATCACATTGTCCCAGTTCTTTTCCCATTTCTTACGCCACGTAAATGGCCTATCACATACAGGGCACTGCTTAGTCGGTAAATTAGACTTCTTCATTCTTAGATATTTTAGTCAAAAAAATGGTGGCGCTGTCTTTCATGGCATTAATATTTTCATCTTTCATTCTGCCATACGTTTTGTACATCATCGCCATTCTTGGGTTACCACTTAATTTTTCTTTGTGTTTATCAATAAAATTCCAATACAAGTAGTTAAACGGGCATGCTTTAGGCCCTGTTTTTTTACTGACTTGGTATCCGCAATTCTTGCAGTAGTTCGACATTTTATTGATATAGCTTCCACTCGCCACGTAGGGTTTACTGGCTAATTTGCCGCCATCACTATATAAAATCATGCCTGCCACGTTAGGCAGTTCAACCCATTCATAGGCATCAGCATAAACTAACAAATACCATTGCTGTACTTCATCGGGATGTAAAGCGGTTAACAGACAGAAATTTCCCAGTACCATTAAACGCTGAATATGGTGAGCATAGGCATTGGCTTGGGTTTCTTTAATGCATTGGCGCATACAATTCATGTTGGTTTGACCGTCCCAAAAGAAATCGGGAAGTGGTCGATTGTGATTAAAGTAGTTATCGCTTTTAAGGCCAGGCATGAAATGCCAGTAAAAGCCTCTCACAAATTCTCGCCATCCTAAAATTTGACGAATAAAACCTTCGACAGAATTGAGGGGCGCAGTACCTGCGTAGTAGGCTGATTCGGCGGCACCTATTGCTTCGCGCGGACTTAGTAAACCACAGTTCAAATAAAATGCGATATGGGAATGGTATAGCCAGGGTTTGCCTTCAACCATTGCATCCTGATATTGACCAAAATGCGGTAAACGTTCTTCTACAAAATCGTTGAGTACGATGACTGCCTCTTCTCGAGTGACGGCCAAATGAAAAGGGCTGATATTACCAAAATGCTCGCTAAACTCATCTTCAACTAAATTAATCACATCTTGAGTAATTGGGTCTATTTCAAATTGTGAATGCGAAGGTACATTCATTCCTGAAGGCATAGGCTCACGATTTTGTGAATCATAATTCCATTTTCCACCAACAGGGTTTTTATCTTCCATTAAGATGCCATGTTTTTTTCGCATCTCCCGATAAAAAAACTCCATCCTAAATTGCTTTCTGTCTTGGGCCCAATCAGTAAACTCTTGCGGTGTGGCGAGAAAGCGAGAGTCGTTATAAATGGTAACTGGCACACCAAGTGTGTGTTCCCATTGTTGCATACTTTTTAATAGCCGATATTCGCCTGGCGATGTCACCTTAACGTTATCGAAATCACCTTGTTTAAGCGTATGCTTAACCTGCTCTAATAATCTGCCTTGGTTTTTTTCATCATCGTATTTGATATAACTAACGTTAAAATTGTCGTCTTTTAATGCCTTAGCAAAATGGCGCATAGCACTAAACAGAAAAACAATTTTCTTTTTGTGGTGCTTAACGTAAGTGGCCTCTTCTCGCACTTCCGCCATCAACACGGTATCTTGAGTTTTGGTCGCATTTTCTAAAATAGGCAAGGTACGAGTAAGTTGGTCACCTAATATAAGTATTAAAGAAGCCATGCTTACCCTACTCTTTTAAAGCCTGAAAGGCGTCAAGGGCACGCTGCCTCGAAGCTTTTAAATCGACAATTGGTTTGGGATAGGTTTTACCTAATTCTACGCCTGAATCTTTGGCGATAACCGACGGCGCATCCCAAGGCTTATGGATATATTTGTCGGGAAGATCAGCGAGTTCGGGGCAGTATTTTCTAACGTATTTACCTTGTTTATCAAATTTCTCTCCCTGTAATAATGGGTTAAAAATTCGAAAATAAGGTGCTGCATCTGCGCCTGTTCCCGCTACCCACTGCCAACTAGCAGTATTACTGGCTAAATCAGCGTCCACCAAGCAATCCCAAAACCAGCGCTCTCCCTCTTGCCAGCTAATCAGTAAATTCTTAACCAAAAAAGAGCCCACAATCATACGAACACGATTATGCATATACCCTGTTTGCCATAGTTCACGCATGCCCGCATCCACAATAGGAATACCCGTTTGCCCGGTCTGCCACGCTTTAAGGGCTTTAGCATCGGTACGCCAGTTGAATTTATCAAACTTATCATTAAAGTTTTTCTTCGGTATGGTAGGAAAGTGAAACAGCAAGTAGTAGCTAAACTCTCTCCATCCCAATTCACTTAAGTAAGTATCGATACTTTTATCTTCACTGGACTCGAATTTATTTTTAATCGCATACCACACCTGATTCGGCGACACCTCTCCCAAGTGTAAATGGGGCGATAAATGAGATGTTGCGTTCATCGAGGGTATGTCTCTAGCGTCTTTATATTTGCGAGCCGAGTGCTCAATGAAGTCTTGTAGTTTATCAGCCGCCCCTTCTTCACCTGGCGTCCAATGTTCAGAGAAGCCATCGGCCCAATCTAGGGCAGGTAAAAGGTTGAGTTCCTCAATCGTTTTATGTTGTGCAATACCCGAGACTACAGCGTCTAATTCATCGGCATAGGTAATTCGTGCGGGCGGGGCCTGCGGATAACGAGGCGGTGTAACATTCAAACACCCTTTTCTATAATAAGGTGTGAAAACACGATAAGGCGTACCGTCCTTTTTCTTTACCGCCATGGGCTCCCACAATAAGCTTCCGTTTGAACTGTGCGCCTCAATGCCGTCATCAATAAATGTTTTCTTTATTTCTTTATCTCGGTCTATAACAGATGGCTCATAGCATCGGTTCCAATATACTGCAGTGGCACCGGACTTCTCCACAAGTTCAGCCAGTATTTGTTTTGGGTCCCCAGAAAATACCAATAAATGATCATTCAAACGTTTATTCAGTGACGTTAATGAGTGATGTAACCACCACTGACTAGCTTCGCCTAACTCTCGGACTTCACTGGCCTCAGTGCTATCTTCGCTTTTGGCATTACCAGCTTCGTCAAGAATATAGACGGGTATTATCTTTCCTTTATCGCAGGCAGCATTAAGTGCAGGGTTATCTTTAACCCTTAAGTCTTGTCGAAACCACATAATAGAAACGGGCACAGTCACATCATTTCCTTTTAATTTAAACTCTTTTTAGATATTGTTAATAAATGCAATAAAATGCATATTAATTATATGTGTTTAAAGTCGCAATTGAGAATTTACCAGTGAAAAAATCGTCTTCCACTACACCTAATCAGAAGCCCAAAAGAGGCTTGTTTTGGTTCAGAAATGATCTTCGGCTTACCGATCAGGTCGCATTAGCGTCTCTAAGTCAGAAAGTCGACGAACTCACACTTCTTTATATTATTGATGATAGTTGCTTTATTCCCAATGCTTATGGTGTTCAACCGGTTGGAGAGCACCGATTTAATTTTATTCTTGAATCATTAGAAGACTTAAACGAGCAACTCGCGCCTTTGGGTCACTCCATTTTGGCCTTAAAAGGCCAAGCAGCAGAAATTTTAGTGGCGTTATTAGCTAACGATGATTTTGATTGTTTAGGTGTTACTCACTGCGGTGGTTACAACGAATCAAAACAAATTGATGCTGTGATGAAGTTTTTCCCTAATCTAGACATGGTTATCGAAGAATCTAACACCCTATTTAACCAAAGCGACCTTCCCTTCGTTCTTTCTCAAATACCAGATGTATTTACGCCTTTTAAGCAAAAGATTGAAAAGTCCATCACGCCACGAACGCCAATTGAAAAAATTTCTTTCCTTCCTACTCAATTTGTTCCTCACGTTAAAGAAACCTGTAAGTTTACATTAAACCGTTATCTCAAAAAGTCACAGGTAGAGGGCGCATTTACGGGCGGAGAAATGGCTGCGTTATCACATTTGAATGCCTATTTATTTGAATGGCGTGCAGCGCAAACCTACAAAGAAACGAGAAACGCTTTAGAACACTGGAGAGGCAGTACGAAGTTATCTCCTTGGTTAGCTGTAGGTGCTATTTCACCGCGTACTATCATGCAGCAAGTAAAATTATTTGAACGAAACATCATTGAAAATGACTCTACATATTGGATTTATTTTGAGTTGTTATGGCGAGAGTATTTCAGCTGGTTACAGCAAAAGTATGGGCCGAAATGGTTTCAATTTAGCGGTATTCGTCCAGGCAGCCCAAATACTATTCACGATCCACATGTGTTTATTAGTTGGTGTAACGGGGAGACAGGCTATCCTATTGTTGATGCCTGTATGCGACAACTCGCGCAAACAGGGTATGTCTCAAATAGAGGCAGACAACTAGTGGCAAGTTGCTTCGTTAACGAATTGAGGCAAGATTGGCGTTACGGCGCAGCGTGGTTTGAACATCATTTGATTGACTACGATGTTGCAAGCAACTGGGGTAACTGGCTCTATCTAGCGGGCGTAGGCACAGATTCACGAGAACACAGAAAATTCAATCTACAAAAGCAGACTGAAATATTTGACCCAACCGGCGAATTTCGTTCGAAATGGCTAAGCTAGCGCTCGTTATGTTAAGTTAACGAGCCAATTTGGTTATGCGTAACCGTTATTGTAAGCCTTAGCGTCAATAATTAGGGCTATCGGTTATTTTTTCGTAACCATTCGTTAAGCAATTTTATTTGCCCGCATTTATAAGCGGCATACATCAAGCGCACAGAGTTAGACACCGCTTCACTGTCACTCCAGCCGGTTTTTTCTCGAATTTCGTCGTAGCATAGCTTAGCTTCTGGAGAAACATAGCCTCTGACGAGTTTCTTACCTGCATCCCGTTGACGTTCGCGAAAGCGTCGTTGCTTGTCAGCATTCGCTTTTGCTTTCTCTTTTATTGTGCTGTTTTTCGTATTTTCTGTCATAGTAATCACTAGCTCGTTAGTAGTTTGAGTTTAACACGCGTTTTTATTAAGAAAAATGACTGTTCGGAGTTGTTTAGCGTACAAGTGTTCGCTAAATTAGCACTGTGAAATTAAAAAACAACGAGTTGGGAATGTCAGACAGAAAAAATAGCTTTAACAAAGAAGATTTATTGGCGTGTAGCCGCGGTGAAATGTTCGGCCCAGGTAATAGCCAACTACCCGCCCCTAACATGCTAATGATGGATCGAGTCGTTTCTATTACAGAAGACGGTGGCGAACATGGTAAAGGTGAAATAATCGCAGAATTAGATATTACGCCTGACCTTTGGTTTTTCGATTGTCACTTTCCAGGTGACCCTGTTATGCCTGGATGTTTGGGCCTAGATGCAATGTGGCAATTAGTAGGGTTTTACTTAGGCTGGTGTGATGGCCCAGGTAAAGGACGAGCGCTTGGTGTTGGTGAAGTGAAATTCACTGGTCAAATACTGCCTACTGCCAAGAAAGTGACCTACAAAATTACTATGAAGCGCGTTATCAAACGCAAGCTTTTCATGGGAATGGCTGATGGCTCAGTAGAAGTAGATGGCAGAGAAATTTACGTGGCTAAAGATCTTAAAGTAGGCTTGTTCCAAGACACTTCTAATTTCTAAGCAAAATTTATAATGCTAGAACGATAAAAGCCCCATTTAATGGGGCTTTTTCATTGCTTAATCACTTTCTAAGAGAGAAGACGTTATTTGACACTAAGTCCTACATGCCTGTCTTCTACCGCCTCGCGCCAGCCTCCTAACCACTCAGACCGAGCGTCATTCTGTTGAAAAGGACAGATATCCTTTGAACGACCGCTAATACCAGCTTGATACCCTTTTGAATGGGCGCGTGTCAGTTTATCTCTTTTTTGTCTTTTCATTGATTAGCCTCTTTAACTTTGTAGGATGTGCTACAAATTCTCTCTCGGGCCCAATACATCGTTTTTCAATTGATAGTGGCGGAAAAGTCATTGTGCACACTACTGTGATAGTGCAATGTGCCAAATGGTTCAACATAATTATTGTAAAGATCGCATTGACATTTGCTAAAATAATGAAAAGTAGATGAATTTTATATTACACTTTTTAGGCATATATATTTCAGTTTTTAAATCCTTTCGCAATAAAAAAGGCCGCTAAAAATTAGCGGCCTTTGAAAAGTAACTAAAATCGACGTGAAATGCTTATTTCTTCATCTTGCGACGGAAAATTGTCATCAAGCACAGGGTAACTAGACCAAAGAAGCCTGTAGAAGCACCTTTACGCTCATAGTTTTCTTCATCGTCATCATCGGAGCTATCATCACTATCGTCGCCGTCATCAGTGCTACAGTCATCGATAGAACCCGCTGAAGGCGTTAGTTTCACCGCAACAATAGAATCAACCTCATTGGTCTCGCCCTCAGAGTTGATAATTTCAACTCCAGTAATGTATTTACTGGTTGAACGAATACGAGCATTAGCAATAATTTCATTATTATCGTTAATATCGATAGCTTCTACTAAAAGATAATCGCTATCACATTCAATTAAATCATTTAAATCAGTAAACTCTTCCGTTTCAATATTAAACATGAAGGCATGATTTTCGCGAATAGTATCTGATGTTGCATCATAATCTGATTTACCAACAATAATATTATTGTTGTTGATAGCATTTGGCTGAACCGCTGCGGTTGTGAAAAAACCGTCAGGGTAAAGTTGCTCAGTAGTATCTAGGTTATAAGCAAACAAACGAGAACGGGCGATATCGCTCGACTCACGCAGCACTGCACCCGCTACCCAGTTATTGTCATTAATAGCAATAGCCTGACTAATTAGGTTTTCTTCACGTGGAAGTATTTCTTCTGTTTCACCGTCTCTGAATACAGTAGCCACACGTTCACTTTCGTTTAGACCTGAAGAGTTCGGACGAGTGATATTGACGGCATCACCCGTTAATGCTTCCCCTACTGCGATACCTTGTTCATTAATGTCGTAGGCATACGAAAAGTAATGGACGGTGTCATCTGGTTCTGGTGTAAACAATAAAGGAAAAGTATCGGTACTTATCACATCACCGTTAACGTCTAGCTGCCAGATGGTGGCGTTAACTTCTGAAGAAAGTATAAAGCTAGAAAGGTAGCTAGTTGAATTGGTAACGAAGTAACTAGAAATGCGCGGTACGTTGAATTCACCAGCGTAAATGCTGTATAAACAGCGGCCTTCTGGAATATCGCCACGAGTTTCTTCTTCTTCACAATCTTCCATAGCATCTTCTACGGTGTCTAAGAATTCAACCGTACTAAAGCCTGCCACTTGCAGATTCCTATTGACCGCACGTGCAGATGCAAAACCGCCTAATGTATCGTCAACTGGAGGCAGGATCTTAGTGCCAGAAGAAGTTTGAGCAAAAGCTTGAGGCGGTAATTCAGAATACGTGTAATTAACAGTCTCGCCGTCTTCATCTTCGTATTCATCAAGAATAACTACCCCAGGGGAATCACCAACAATGAAATTTCCACCTACGCTATCGCGACCAATGGCCTCAACAGACTGAGTATAGTCATCAAACTTATCAGTCACTTCATCTAAGCCAGGTACTAAATCGATATCGGAAGTATCAGTTGAATACGTTCTGTAAGTAGCCAGCTTTTGGCCAGTAGATGCTGTTTGAATTGAATAAAGGTAACTCACCACTAAGGTGTAATCAGCATCTGTAAACTCGCCCTGAAGTGCATCGCTTTCATCTTCGAAAGCACCTGAATAGGTGGTGTAAAATGAAGTGTCATCTTCAAGCTGATCTAAATCAATAGGCGGGCTAAATTCGGTTTCCACTACAGATAACATTTTGCCAGTGTCATCAATCGAACGTGCGTAATTATTTTCTGCAACGTCCTGCAAAGGAAGTGGTGTCACGGTGTAGGTTGCGGCTGTTGCCGAAACACTACCTGTTGCCAATAGAACGGCGACGGCAAGCTGAGTTCGTTTCATCTAAAATCCTAATTACTGCTGATTATCTTCCAGCATACTTTCTAATTCATCCCAGCGCGCATACTTCTGGGATAAGGCTTGTTCTTTCTCTGCTAACAGAGCTAAGGTCTTTGCAGTTTCATCATTCCCTTTTTTAAAGAATTCAGGGTCGTTAACTAACAACTGCATTTCAGCTAATTCATTTTCATACTGCTCAATATCTGCAGGCAGCGATTCAAGTTCTCGTTGATCTTTATATGATAACTTTTTCGTCTTGCGGGGAGAAGACTTAGCACTAGGACTATTCGAACTTAAATTAGTTTCATTCTTTACTTTGGCTTTTTCATCTTTAATGATTTGCTGACGTTTATCGCTCTGATCTTTATACCAGCTCTCAACATCAGTGAAGCCACCAATGAACTCACGTAAGAATCCTTCGCCTTCAAATACCACACAACTATTGGCGACGTTATCGACGAATTCCCTATCATGGCTCACTAATAAAACAGTACCTGCATACTCGTTTAACAGCGTTTCAAGCATCTCTAGTGTTTCAACGTCGAGATCGTTTGTTGGTTCATCAAGTACCAGCAAATTACTGGGTTTGAGCATTAGCTTGGCCAGCATCAGTCTGTTTTTCTCACCACCAGAAAGTGATTTAACCGGCGCATTCACCCGCTCTGGTGAAAACAAATAATCTTGTAGATAACTAATAACATGCCTTGGGTGACCGTTAACCATTAGGTCACGTTTACCATCACCTACAGCATCAATAACGGTTTGTTCCAAATCTAAACCGTGGCGATGTTGGTCAAAATAAGCCACTTCAAGGTTAGTACCTTGCTTACAGTTACCTTTATCAGGAGCGATATCACCTAACAACAACTTAATTAACGTACTTTTACCACTACCATTGGGGCCCACTAAAGCAAGTTTATCACCCCGCAACACATTCAGGTTTAAACCCTTAACAATTTGATTGCCGCCAATGGCATAATCCAAATTGGTGACTTCAAACACCATTTTGCCAGACCGTGCACCTTGATGCTGGTTTACTACAGCATTGCCTTGCACTGATCGTCTGGCTTTGCGTTCATCTCTAAGCTTTTTCAAAGCACGAACCCGGCCTTCGTTACGGGTACGACGTGCTTTTATACCTTGGCGTATCCATACTTCTTCTTGCGCAAGCTTCTTATCAAACTCGGCGTTATGGGCAGCTTCTACTTCAAGATCTTGCTGTTTTTTCTCTAAGTAAGTTTCGTAATTACCTGGGTAGCTGGTTAAGCCACCACGGTCTAAATCAACAATACGAGTGGCCATATTACGAATAAACGCCCTATCGTGACTAACAAACACAATAGCGCCGTTGTAATTAGATAAACTGCTTTCCAACCAGCGAATCATTTCAATATCTAAGTGGTTGGTAGGTTCGTCTAGTAATAATAAATCAGGTGAACGAACCAAAGCCCGTGCAAGTGCTGCTTTACGTCGCCAACCACCTGATAAGGTAGAAAGCGAAATATCCGGCTCAAGTTTAAGCATGGTAAGAGTTTGTTCAATTTGCTGCTCAAACTGCCATGCATCTCGGGCTTCTAGCGTTTCCTGCAAGGTCTGCAGGCGATTTAAATTTGCTTCACTAGGGTCTTCAGCCACCAATTTGGTTTGGTGATGATAGGCTTTAATGGTGTCGCCTACATCCGCTAACCCTTCAGCTACGTAATCAAAAAGCGTAACGTCGGTGGTTTGGGGCGGATCTTGCTCTAGTCGAGCAATAATGGTGTCGCTTTCGATAATGCGCTGTCCATCGTCGGCAATCACATCACCTGAAATCACCTTCATTAAGGTCGATTTCCCACTGCCATTACGGCCTACTAAACACACTCGCTCTTTGGGCTGAACAATCAATTCAACGCCATCTAACAAAGGGGGGTTACCGTAGATAACAGTGATGTTCTTTAACTGCAAAATGCTCACTGTAAGAATGTCTCCAATGCGTTGGTATCAAATGGCCATCCAATTTCGGCGCCATTGTCTTCCCGTTTCAATACAGGAAT
Organism: Alteromonas sp. 1_MG-2023; assembly: GCF_030547075.1. Taxonomy (GTDB): domain Bacteria; phylum Pseudomonadota; class Gammaproteobacteria; order Enterobacterales; family Alteromonadaceae; genus Alteromonas. Next base: position 58,538 of record NZ_JAUOQH010000002.1, read on the forward strand.
ACGAGCACCGTATAAATGATACAAATCGGTGCTATTACGAATATTTACTTTCTCGACGTTTAACGAAGAAAACTGCTGGGTATTAGCCAATTCAATATCGGCTAAATCGCATAAACTACACTGCGGCCCCGTGTAAAACACTATTTTCATAACGCTTCGCTTGATAATGCTTCTTTTGATAAAGCATCTCTCGATAAGGACAGGATCCAGCACTTATGAATGTTTCCACGGCGAGAAAAGTCTTCTGGTATGGTTTCTTGAGTAATATTTTCAATACTGAAACCTAAGCCTTCTAATGCCTCTTCATCTAACTTAAAACCACGTTTGTTGTTAGAAAAAATCAACGTACCGCCTTCGTTTAAGCAGTTTCTGGCATTCGTTAGCATAGTAATGTGGTCGCGTTGTACATCCCACGTGCTTTGCATACGCTTAGAATTTGAAAACGATGGTGGGTCAATAAAAATCAGATCGTATTTACCTTTATGATCGCCTAACCATGATGTGCAATCAGCTTGAACAAAAGCATGTGGGCCATTTAGTTTATTAAGCGCCACATTCTTTTTCGCCCAGTCTAGATAGGTATTAGACATATCTACTGTGGTAACCGATTTCGCGCCACCTTTAGCTGCAAACACCGATACACTGCCGGTATATGCAAATAAGTTAAGCACGTCTTTACCTTTGGCAAGCTGCATAACTTTTTGACGGGTGTTTCTATGATCTAAGAACAAACCCGTATCTAAATAGTCGGTCAAGTTCACCAATAAGCGCGCACCGTTTTCGTAAACTTCCATCATGGTGCCAGACTGATTAATTTTTTCGTACTGCTTAGTACCTTTTTGCTGACTGCGCACTTTAAGCACAATTTGCTTAGGCGACACGCCTGTTACAGTAGGTAAATAAAGTAATACTTCCTGCAAACGTTTACGGGCTTTGTCTTCCGACACCGTTTTGGGCGGAGCGTATTCTTGTACTACCAACCAATCGCCGTATCTATCAATTGCCACGTTGTAATCGGGTAAGTCGGCATCGTAGATGCGGTAACAGTTGGTATCAACTTTGTTGATCCAGCCCTTCATTTTCTTAAGATTTTTCTTTAAGCGATTGGCAAATTCGTGGTTCGACGCATCTTCAGTAAACTGAACTGTGTTTTCTTCGCTCAACACATAATTTACTATACGGCACTCTAGCTTACCGTTGTTCATGCCGTAGTCTTTGGTTGCGCGAAGTTTTAACACACGCAATAAGTCACGGTTGCTGCTAAGCAATGAAACGTGCCAGCCTTTCCATGCTTCTTTAAAACGCTTGCCCCATTCGCTGAAAAGCGGAATAAGTGCTGTTAGCTCGCCCAAACGTTCACCGTAAGGTGGGTTAGACACCATATAACCAGGGGTTGCAACCGGCGGTGACGACTTAGTCGCGTCTTGGTTGCTAAATTTAATATCGTTAAATACGCCCGCATAATCGGCGTTGTCTTTGGCAATGGCAATCATTCTGCGGTTGTAATCGGCAGCAAAAATCTCGCTTTTACTTTCTGTTTGATTTGCAATGGCATCATTAACCAATGAATCCCAATATGCTGCATCGTGGCTTAACCATTTGCTAAAGCCCCAATACTCACGTTTTATGCCAGGGGCAATATTACGTGCCATGAAAGCGGCTTCTATCGCAATAGTACCCGAACCGCACATCATGTCAGCCAAAGGCTTGTCCATGTTTTCGGTCCAGCCACTGCGCATTAGCATGGCGCAGGCAATGTGTTCTTTAAGTGGTGCATCACCGGTTTCTTGACGATATGAACGTTGGTGCAAGCTCGCACCAGCCATATCAAGCCCAATAATCACGTTGTCTCGTTGAAGTCTGGCATATACAGGGAAATCTGGCATTTTGCGCTCAACCGACGGGCGAGCTTGGCCTTCTTCTACGAATTGGTCAACAATGGCATCTTTAATTCTTACCGCACCGAACTGGGTATTCTTGATTTCGTAGTTGGTACCAATAAATTGCACTGATAGCGTATGGCGAGACTCCATATGCATCTGCCAATCTATATCCATGGCTGTCTTATACAACTCTTCCGCATTGCCTGCCTTTCCTGTGCCTAAGATCCAAATAACGCGGTTGGCTAAACGGGACCATAGGCAAAGTTTATAAGCGTCTTCTTTACTTCCTTCAAACTGCAACATGCCCGGAGACTGTTTAATTTCTGCATCTGGGCACAAATTGAGTATTTCTTGCTTAAGGAGTTCGTCAAGACCGCGGCTGGTTGTTGCCAGAATAGTATTCATTCAATTACCTGATAGAGCGTGTGTTTATTGGCACACGCTTGAGTGTATAAAACTGTAATGTGTCGCTTTCGCTGATTATAGCGCTTTTACAATGCGTTTAACGAGGTCGGGCCCCTGATAAATGAATGCAGAGTATACCTGAACTAGTGATGCTCCTGCATCTAAACGTGCTTTTGCCGTTTCATGAGAATCGATACCGCCCACACCTATGATAGGAATAGCTCTATCAAGGGCACTGGATAGCTTCTTGGTAACGTTCAAACTCATGTCAGTAAGTACCGAACCACTCAGCCCCCCCATTTCATCTGCATGCTTTAACCCTTGAACAGCGTCTCGCGACAGTGTGGTATTGGTAGCTATAACACCATCCATTTTACTGGCCAATAGCGACTGGGCAATACTTTGTATTTCGCCATCTGATAAATCTGGCGCTATTTTGATAAACAGCGGTACGTACTTGCCGTGAGTTTGCGTAAGGGTTTCTTGCGCAGCTTTAAGACCTACTAACAATGCATCTAACGCTTCGCCATACTGAAGGTTTCTAAGCCCAGGGGTGTTAGGTGAAGATATGTTAATAGTCACATAACTGGCGTAAGGATAAACCTTGTTCAAACAAATAAGGTAATCATCAAGTGCTTTAGCATCATCCGTATCTTTGTTTTTGCCAATATTGATACCAATAGGGCCTTTAAAGTGCGCTTTTTTCACTTGTGAAACCAAGTGATCAACCCCTTTATTGTTAAAGCCCATGCGATTGATAATGGCTTGCTTTTCAGGAATGCGAAACAACCGAGGCTTAGGGTTTCCCACTTGTGGACGCGGGGTAACCGTACCAATTTCTACAAAACCAAAACCCATATCAGCAAACGCATCAATACAATCGCCATTTTTATCTAACCCCGCAGCTAAACCCACAGGATTATCAAAAGTAATGCCTGCCACTGTTACCGGCTTTTTGATGGTTGTGGTGCTATAAGCCCACTTCAATGGCGTGTGTTGGGTCTTATTTAACCAGTTGATGGTAAAATCGTGACTTTTCTCAGGTTCGCATTGAAGCAACAGTTTTTGCACTAATGATTGCATAGGTGTTTGTTTTCGCTTGTATTTGGTATAAAAAAGCCCTGTTTTACAGGGCTTCGTCAATTTTGATAGCGTGTATTCTAATGGCTAGACTTCACGCTTAAAAGCATCAATTCACGTAATGCGACAGAAAATTTCGCAAATTCGTGTGTTGAGCTGGTCTTAAACTCTGACATCATGTGATACCAGCGCTTCAATAACACCTGATTGCTCTGCATCCAGTCTTCCAAAATCTTGTCTGCATCGCTAGCGTCTGGATTAATCTGAAGTAGATTTGCAGCAATAGAACGCTGCTGCCAATCAAGTTCTTCTCGATAAGATGCACGTGCCAATGCTTGCCAATGGTTGCTGACTGCTTGATTGTTAATTTGATCTAAGAACCAATGCAACTCAAGTTTAGAACCAAGTTGGAAATACAACCTTGCCACTACATCAACAGGGTGTTTGTCAGCTGCAACAACGTGAGATAAATCGAAACTAGAGAACATGTTCGAGAAGCTAGCCACTTGATACGCAATATCTTGTGGTACGTCTTGAGATACATATTTTCTTGTTTTCTCTTCTAACTGCGAATATTCATCTTCAACTAGGTAATCTTGCAGATTTTTAGACAAGGTATTGAATGTCTCGCGATAACACGCAATAGCCTCTTCAATAGACAGGGCTTTATTACCATGTCTAATATACCAGCGTGCAGCACGGCGCATAATACGGCGTGCTTCATCCAACAATTTAAGCTGTAATTGCGCTGAAATCACATTATCTAAATCTTCAATACGACTCCATAAGGTATCCATATCAAAAATTCCGTGCACGATAGCGTAGGCATTCGCAATATCGTCTACCCCTGCGCCAGTTTCTTCCTGAATACGGAACATAAAATTAAGACCCATATCATTAACCATGTTGTTGGTTAACTTAGTGGCAATAATTTCGCTTCTTAGCGGATGCTGCTGCATGTGGCTACTGAATTTTTCCCGCAATACTTCAGGAAAAGCTTCAAGTAACAACTTACCGTGATAAGGGTTATCGGTAATTTCAGGAATATTTAACGCGTCTTTTAATACCATCTTGCCATAAGCAATCAGTACGCTAAGTTCAGGCCGTGTAAGACCACGATCTGACGCCACTCTATCAGAGATTTCATCATCACTTGGAATGAACTCAAGTTCTCTATTAAGCTGACCTTCACGCTCTAAGCCGTGAATAAAGCGAAGCTGCTCTTTCAGTAAGCTAACACCTGACATTTCTGTAATTGAAATAGACTGGGTTTGGCGATAACAATCTTTAATAACAATACGCGATACATCGTCAGTCATATCGTGCAATAAATTATTACGCTGTTTAACCGTAAGCTCACCGTCGTTAACCACGCTGTTAAGCAAGATTTTGATATTCACTTCGTTATCAGAACAATCAACACCACCCACGTTATCGATGAAGTCGGTGTTTACGCGACCGCCGGAAGCAGCATATTCGATACGGCCTAGTTGGGTTAACCCTAGGTTACCGCCCTCGCCTACAATCTTAGCTTGTACGTCTTTACCGTTTAATCGTAAGTCGTCGTTGGCTCTGTCGCCTACTTCTGCGTGAGACTCTTTCGAGCTCTTAACGTAAGTACCGATACCGCCATTCCATAACAAGTCCACTGGCATTTTTAAAATGTTATGGATAAGTTCGTTTGGTGTCATCGACATCTGACGAGTGCCTAACCACTTTTTCATTTCAGGGGTAAGCTTAATCGACTTCGATGAACGGCTGAAAATACCACCGCCTTTAGAAATCAATTTAGTGTCGTAATCTTCCCAACTTAAACGTGGGTTTTCGAACAACCTAGCACGTTCTTTATAGCTTGATGCTGGGTCTGGATCTGGGTCAAAGAAAATATGTAAATGGTTAAACGCTGAAATAAGTTTGGTATGTTCAGACAATAGCATACCGTTACCAAAAACATCTCCCGCCATATCACCCACACCTACTGCGGTGAAATCTGTGGTTTGACAATCGATACCAATTTCGCGGAAATGACGTTTAACAGACTCCCATCCACCACGGGCAGTGATACCCATTTTCTTATGGTCGTATCCTACACTGCCGCCTGACGCAAAAGCATCGCCTAACCAAAAGCCAAATTCATCAGCAATACCGTTAGCGATATCAGAGAAGGTAGCGGTACCTTTATCGGCCGCTACAACCAAATACGGGTCATCTTCATCTAATCGCACCACATCTTTAGGCGGCACTACTTCACCGTTTACAATGTTGTCTGTGATATCAAGCAAACTCGTAATAAAGGTGCGATAGCACGCTTGGCCTTCAGCCTGAATCGCTTCTCTGCCTTCGCCAACGGGGAGTTTTTTACACACAAACCCACCTTTGGCGCCAACAGGCACAATCACCGTATTTTTTACTTGCTGGGCTTTTACTAAACCTAAAATTTCAGTTCGGAAATCTTCTTGGCGATCTGACCAACGAAGTCCGCCACGGGCAACCTTTCCGCCACGTAAATGCACACCCTCTAAACGTGGGCTATACACAAATATTTCGAATTTAGGCAGAGGTAACGGCATATCAGGGATCATTTCAGGCAGCATCTTGAAAGACACATAAGATTTTTCATTGCCTGCTTCATCGGGCTGATAAAAGTTGGTTCGAAGGGTGGCTGACATCATATCTAAATAACGACGAATAATTCTGTCGTCATCTAAGTTACTAACGCTGTCTAACTGAGTCTTAATATTCTCAAGTAAGGATTCTTCTTTCTTCGCACTACGTTTCTTTTTCGGATTGATGCGCTGGTCGAAAAACTCCACAAGCAAGCGGGCAATATCAGGGTAATTCGCCAAAGTATTGGCAATATAATCACGACTGAACGAACTGCCTGTTTGACGCATATATTTAGCATATGCACGTAAAATGGTGACTTTACGGCCGGTTAAATTAGCCCCTAAGATTAAGCGGTTGAATGCATCATCTTCTAAGTCGTTATTCCACACTTTTGCGAATGCATCTTGAAACAGTGTTTGAGCGCGCTCCATGTCAAAGTGTTGGCCACTTTTGTGCAACATGGTGAAGTCCATCACCCAATTACGCAAGCCATCAGGACACGTAATTTTATACGGGCTTTCATCGATAACACGCAAACCGAAGTTTTCCAGCATGGGCAATACATCAGAAAGATGAATAGGTTCGGCCCGGTGGAACAACTTAAGCTTCACTACCTGACTGTCTGATTGCTCTTCTTGAGGACGATAAAATAACATGTCTAAGGTGTGAGAATCGTCTAACTGCTCAATTTTACCAATATCAACAAGGGCATCACCAGGTAAGTTCTGTTCCATATAGCTACGTGAAAACGCATTGCCATATTTTCGCTCAAGGGCTTTACCTTGGGCTTCTCCGTGAGCGGCAGAAATTGATGAAGCAAGCCTGTCACTCCAGGTCTTGGTTAGCTCAATGATATTATTTTCAATTTCCTTCACATCAAATTCCGCATTGTTGTCGTTCACTCTGGCAATGTAATGGGTTCTTGCATAAACAGATTCAGAGAAGAAAGTGGTAAATTCAACTTCTTCTTTTGCACCTAACGACGCTTTTAATAACGCCTGAGTTTCAATTCTTAACTGTGTGTTATAGCGTTCACGTGGCACAAACACCATACAAGAGAAGAAACGGCCGAACACATCTTTACGAATAAATAAGCGTGAAATTCCCCGCTCCTGCATTTGGAAAATACCCATTACAATGTGAGCTAACTCTTCCGCGGGTGTTTGCAATAGTTCATCACGTGGATAAGTTTCAACAATATTCACAAAGGCTTTGAACGCATGCGTTCCTGGCTCATAGCCGGATAAATCACATATACGCTGAATTTTTTCTCTCAGCATAGGAAGCTGCGTCACACTTTGGTTATAGAAAGACGCAGAATAAAGACCGAGGAAGCGATGCTCTCCAACAACCTGACCTTCTTTATTGAAAGCTTTTACACCAACATAATCCATAAACGCGGGACGATGTACACGTGAACGAGAGTTAGTCTTAGTCAAAATTAACGGGTTTTGACTCAGCGCTTCGGCTCTAGCGCTAGCAGGTAATTTTGATAATAAGCGCTCTCTATCATTAATAGAGTTTTTTAATAAACCTAAACTAGTATCGTTAGAAGGTATCCAGCGATGGTCACCTTCTATAGCCTTCACTTCATAATAACGATAGCCCATCATGGTAAAGTTATGGTCGCTTAACCAGTGTAAATAAGCTTTGGTTTGTTTCTTTTCATCTGCCGATACTGGCCAATTGAATTTTGTACTGTCTTTAACCACGGATTCTAACTTGGTGGTCATTTCTTGCCAGTCGCGCACAGCGAGTGAGACTTCATCAACCACTGAGTGCAACTCTTTGGTTAATTCATCAATGTCTTTCTTAGCGCTTTGATGATCAACTTCAATGAAGATAACCGTTTCTTTACGCGCATTTTCAACCGTCTTGCCAGGTTCAGCAAACTCTGCCACTTGGTTTTTATCATTGCGCTTAATGCCAATCGGGCTGTGCAAAAATAAGTGAGCGGTTATATTCAAACGGTTTAACGACATACGCACCGAATCAACAAGGAATGGCATGTCTCTAACAATAATTTCTACTATGGTGTGGCTTGAATGCCAGCCATGTTTGGCTATTTCTGGATTAAATACACGAATATAGGGCGCTGAATTATCAAATTTAGCCAGCCCGTTCCACAAACTAAGCGTGGCACCATATAAATCGCTATCGTTACGATTTTCTAAGTCGTCACTAGAGATATTTTTATACAACAAGCGTCCGAATTGCTGCACGAGTGACTTCTGCTGGGCATCTACCTTTTTTTCGATGAGTGCAAATACATTATCTAGCAGTACGGAGTGTCGCTGTGAGGTGACTGTCATTAGTTAACCTTATAAATGTCGTAAGTGCTGAGTTGCGCGGCTATTCTCGCTAAAAATGAAGGTTATTAAAAGCCCCTATTTAACCTTATATTAACAGCATAGATAACTATGCAAAAAACGCCTATAAAAAAGGGCCTTACGGCCCTTTTTTACGATTAGCTATGCAAAAATATTATGCACCGGGGTCGTTCCTATTCCACCACAAGAATCTAGCCAGTGCTGGTAGTACTATTATAGCCCCTAACATATTCACCACGAACATAAAGGTCAACAATATCCCCATATCCATCTGGAATTTAAGTGTAGAGAACACCCACGTACTCACACCGATTGCCAAGGTAATACCAGTAAACAATACTGCGCTGCCTCGCTCTTTAAGTGCAGCCAAGTAAGCTTCTTGTACCGTCGCACCTTGTTTAAGCATAAGGCTCTTCGTCGATAAGATATAAATACCATAATCAACCCCGATACCTACACCTAACGCAATAACCGGTAAGGTTGATACCGTTAAGCCAATTTGTAGGTAAGTCATTAGCGCTTGCGCTAGTACTGATACTACGTAAAGCGGGATAACCACGACTAGCGTTGCACGTATAGAACGGAAGCTAATTAAGCATAAGGCGATAACAGCACCAAAGACGTATACCATCATTGGATCTTGCGCAGCCTCAACAGCTTCGTTGGTAGCTGCCATAACCCCTACAGGGCCAGACGCTAAACTAAACGACATATCATCAGTTTCGTATTCAGTACGGAAATCTTTCACTGCGTCTACCACACGTGAAATCGTTTCTGCTTTGTGATCTTCCATAAACAGAATAATCGGCATAACAGAACAATCACCGTTCAATAAACCTGATGACGTGGGCACGCGAGAAATAGCTTGTACTAGGGTTTGCTGATTGCGCGGCAGAACCTGCCACTTAACATTACCTTCGTTATAGCCCGCGTTCACTATCTTAGCCACTGATGCTAACGATACGGCAGATTGCACACCTGGAACGTTTTCCATTTTCCACTGGAAGTCGTCCATCGCTTTCATCACGCCATGAGACGTACACGCTTCTGGCGTGGTCTCAACCAAAATAGAGATATAATCAACAGTAACTTCATACTTGTCTGTGATTAAGAAGGTATCTTGGTTGTAACGAGACGATTCGTGTAATGCTGGCGCGCCTGCATGCAAGTCACCTATCTTCATGTTTTGCGCTTGATAGTGCCCAAAACCGAATAATATAGCGGTAACAATAAGAATGACTGCCGCGGGTTTCTTATGCGAACATGCCGCAATAATCGCCCAGAAACGTGAGTTCTTATTTTCTTTACCTGCAAACTTATCAACGTATTTTTTATCTAGCTTCAAGAAGCTCATCAGCACAGGCAACAGCATAAGGTTGGTTAATATAATAACCGCAACACCCATACTTGCTGTAATGGCCAATTCGCGAATAATACCAATATCGATAACCAATAAAGTCATGAAGCCAACAGTATCTGATAGCAAGGCTATCCCGCCAGGTACCAATAAGCTTCTAAACGCTGCCATAGACGCCCGCTTAGCACCTATGCCTGTAACCGCGCGCTTTTCAACCGCATTAATCATTTGCACACCATGGCTTACACCAATAGCAAAGACTAAGAACGGCACTAGGATGGACATAGGATCCATACCAAAGCCAAGGGATGTTAGTAATCCAAGCTGCCAAATAACCGCAATAACTGAACACAGCAACGGCAAAATAGTGAGCATGATACTGCGTGAGAAGAAGAACACCATAATGGCGGTTATCGCGATAGCAATGGCGAAAAACAACAATACATCTTTCGCGCCATCAGCAACATCACCAATCATTTTGGCAAAACCAATAATATGAATAGAAATATCTTCATTTTCATATTCACCGCGAAGTTGCTCTTCAAGCTCTGCCGCAAGTGCTAAGGTGTTTAATGGTTCTCCGGTTTGCGGGTCGATATCAAGCAACTGTGCTGTCACCATGGCGCAGCTGTAATCGCTTGCCACCTGACGGCCCACAATATTGGCCTTTTCTATGTTAGCAGCCACTAAGTCTAACGCAGCAGGGTTCGCTGAGTTAAAATCTGCAGGAATAACCGGTCCGCCAGCAAAGCCCCCTTCAACAATTTCAGTAAAGCGGGTTGAAGGAGAGAATAATGAAATGACTAAAGAACGGTTTACACCATTTATGAAAAACAGTTGGTCGTGTACGTTCTTTAACGTATCGAAAAAGTTCTGATTGAATATATCGTCGTTTTTATCGCACACAGAAACCAAAATATTATTGGCGCCACCAAAGTCTTGGCGATGTTCAATATAGGTTTTCATGTACTCATGATTGAGTGGAATATTTTTTTCAAAACCAGCATCAAGCCGCATCTGCGAAGCTTGAAAGCCTAGAAAAACCGTTGCGATAGCAAAAAGCGCCACCACCAATTTACGGTTAGAGAAAACAAGACGTTCAATGAAATGGGTCATAAAAGCGAAGCCACCCTACTTTGTATTTAGCGTTTTTATACCATTAGCAGTAACCGCTATGGTTTGGCCATTAAAGTTAACTGCATTTAATAGCGCAGCTTTATCTTCAACCTGAGTCACAGTTATACCTTTTGCAGGTTCGCAGTTAGCAGGATTGGCGTATGGGTCGTGATCACTGACTGGAAGTGGACGTGTGGCAGACACCAACATTCCGTTATTTCCTAGTGCAACCACACTGCTCTCATCAGACAGCACAATTGAATTCAACGTACTGGTAGAACAGGTTTTTACATATTCCCATTCACCTTGGTCGCGCTGAACAAAAATATTTCCGCGCAAGCCCACAGCAAGTAAGGTCGAGTCATCAAGGGCCTTTATATCGAAAAATGAGCCTGTGTAATCAACTTCAAACCGTTCCCAACTTTTACCCATATCACTGCTACTGGCGAGTAATCCGGCTTCTCCTGCAAGGTAAAGCTTCTCACCATCACGAGTGATTCGATTTAAATGAGGTAGAATAGATTCTAGTTCTTGTTGATAAAAAGCCTCATCTTCAGCTCTAACACTTTCCAAGTATTCTTGATCGTACGGGTCTAAAAGACTGGCGTGGTGTTCTTTCGACCACGTTTTACCAGCATCTGTAGTGCGGTAAAATAAACCGTATGCGCCAGCTGCGATACCATGGTTTTGATCAAAGAAAAGCACATCAAGGAATGGACGTTGTAAGTCTGGTTGAACGTTCTGAATGTCCCAGCTCTGGCCTTTATCAGCAGAATGGATGATGGTTGCATCATGGCCAACAGCCCATATATGCTCGCCCATAACGGTTGCGGCGGTAAGGGTTGCCTGAGTAGGCACTTCAACTTGGCTGAATGCATTCCCATCTTCAGAAATAAGAATGTGACCGCGCTCTCCGACAATAACGACAAATTTATCAGCGTCAATATCGAGCAAAACTGACTGCTCAACTAAGGGTGCAATATAAGCATCTTCTGCTGAAGCAGTAATGGAGTAATTTGCTGCGAGTGCTGCAGTAATGCACGCTGCAATGGTTTTTTTCATTGTTAACCATTCTCCCTAAAATTTAATTGTCTGAAAACAAAAACGGTTGGCATTGCCAACCGTCTTAACACAAAACGCTTAGCGCTTACCTTCTCGTCGTAACGCCTGAGGCGTAAACTCTACGTCTCTTGGACGCACTGAGAAGTCATACATTTGTTCTTCATTATCAAGACCAATGGCCAAATAACGTCGAGAGTTCAAATCGTAGTAAGCATCAAGGGTTGACCACTGTGTAGGTACTTCATAGTAGTTCACACCATACGCTACACCAACTCGGTAAAGCTCACCACGATTATCATACATATCAGCTACTTGTATTTGCCAGCTATCTTCATCAATGAAGAATACGCGTTTTTGATAAATGTGACGGAAGCCTTCTTTCAATGTCGCTTCAACAACCCAAACACGGTGTTTTTCCCAGCGAGTTAAATCAGGGTTAACGTGATTTGGCTTAAGAATTTCGTCGTAACTTACATTATCTGAATGTAGCGCATAGTTATTATAGGCTACAAACATCTCTTTTTTACCGACAAGTTTCCAGTTGTAACGGTTAGGAGAACCGTTAAACATATCGAAGTCATCAGTAGTACGCAGGCCATCTGCCGCTGTTCCTGGCGTGTCATAAGCAATGTTAGGTGCTAAACGTACACGGCGCTGACCTGTGTTATAAGTCCAGGCTTTACGTGGCTCTTTAACTTGATCTACTGTTTCGTGCACTAGTAATGCAGTACCAGCCAAACGCGCAGGCTTAGTTACTTTTTGCTTAAACATGAACAAAATATTGTCTTCAGTTAGCTTCTCAGGTGTAGCACCTTCTTCAGCATACTTAATCATTAATTGTTCATCAAAACCGATAACGTTGTAGTCACCAGAGGTTGTAACCGCAGCTTGTCCGCCAAAACGTTCTACGGCAGCACCGCGATAACGTAAAATGTGGTTCCAAATCGCTTCCATACCGGTTTTTGGCATTGGGAAAGGAATACCTAAAACAGCACCTTTTATACCGTTACCATCATCTAGTAATTCTGCGCTAGTTGCATTTACCTTAGTCGCATCATAAATTGCTTGCGGGTTAGAAGCCGAGCGGCGTGTTTGATATACCGGCATGCGGTAAGTATCTGGGTACGCTTCAAACAGCTTCTTTTGACCCTCAGAAAGAAAGTCTGCGTATTCTTTGTAGTTAGACGCCGTTATTTCAAACAACACCTTATCTTCTGGAAAAGGATTTGGATGGTGATCCCCTACCGTATAGCCTTCAGGTGCAGAGGTAATACCGCCTGTCCATGCTGGAATACTTCCATCAGCATTCGCCGCTTGAATGGCACCCATTGGGGTAAGTTCACCGCCTAATTTTTTGGCTTCTTCATCAGAAACCTTAGCGTTGGCATTAGCACCCGTTAAGGCAATTGATAATGCAGCTGCAATAATTCCTACTTTCTTAATCATATACATCACTCTTTAGATTGAATACTTGATGTTAAAAGAAACGAAGTCTCTGTCTGACAACGCATTGGTAGTACCAACACCGCCCCAGAATGCACTATAAGACGCTGTCGCTGACCACTTACTCAAATAGTCAAACGTTAAAGCGAGTGCCGCAGATTTAACATCTTCGGTGAAAACATAGAGAGGATCAGGTGTTGTACCCTCTACATCGTGAGAGAACGTTGCACGAGCTCGAAGGTTAACCCCCGCCATAATATCGTTCCAATCAGCAACGGCGAGTAGTCTGTAACCCCACGCATCATCAGTGGCAAATGGATTTGTTTCAGGCCCATCTGAAAGCGCTTGATGTAGACCTTCACGGTAGTTACCATCGGCCGTAGGCTCTAATGATGGTGTACGTGCTGTACCCGGCGCGTTTAAGCGAATAACTTCTGGATCTGGCATATCAACAATATTGACATAACCAAGTTCACCTAAAAGTACGAAGTTATCAGCGCCAAATTTAGGGCCATAAACGTGTGATGCTGTTAACTGCATCTGCCATGTATCTGAGAATAAGAAACCCTCAGCAGTTTCACCAGGCCCAACATCACGTCCAATATTTCCTAATTGAGAAATTCCGTCGAAATCTGGACGAATCCCCGCATTCGCGAGTTGTTGCGGCATACCCATATAGAGTAGTTCAACATCATCAATTTGTAGCGGTTCATCTACACGGTAAGCAAATTCACCGGCTAACGCAGTTGTACCAACGTTAGTGTTAAAACTTAAACCATAAAGCTTAATGTCTTCTGGGTAATAAAACTCAGATTGGGTAAACGCACCTAATTCAGTGATGTTATCGCGATTAACTTCATTCGTAGCCAAGAATGCTAAGTCAGAAGCAATACCTTCGTCAGTAAAGTCTGATGTAATACCTGAAATTAATGGACGTTGGCTATGATAGTTAATGTGATAGAAACTGATTTCAGACTCATTCAACGCTTCTGCAAACCAAGTCACACGTAAACCGTATTGACCTTGGTCGTCGGCGTCTTTATGCGCTTTGTCAGAATATCCGCGAATAGCCACTTTAGTTGGGTATGCTAAGTACGCTGAAGCAATATCAGAGGCATTCCCGCCAGCACGCAACATATCGCCGTAGCCGTTAAGCGCAGATAAAAGGTGGTCTAAATCGATATCAGGGTTACCACTGAAACCTAGCTGGACGTTTTGACGTTGACCGCCCTCACCTGCAAAGTCGTTACCTGCAAAGTAGCTTCCAGAAACTGGCAACCAGCTGCGTTCCCATTCATATTGATAATAACCAGAAACGCTTAACGTATCGGACAAACCTAAAGACGCGTAAACCATTCCTACTGGAATGAATACTTCTTTAAGTTCTGCACCTGGTGCACGAGCACGGGTAACGTCAACTGGGTTTGTTGTATTGATACCATGCTGAATGAAAGTGCTTTCTCCCCAGCTGATAACTTGACGCCCTACGCGAAGCGTTAGTGGCTTATCGCCAACCCACCAATCGCCGTAGAAAAATGCATCGTAAAGTCTTACATCAGTACACAATAAATCTTTTGCTTCTGGGTCTTGGCAAAGGTCATACTGAGCACCAGTAATGGCGTTAGTATTAGGACGATCACCGTCCATTTGCTCAAAATCATAGAACCAAAAACCACGCGCGAAGAAACCAAAATCGCCGAAGTTAATATCTAGTTCATGGTTACCTGAAATTTGCGTTGCAAAAGCATCACCTGGATCGTGAGACAAATTTCCTAGGTCACCATTGGTTGAGTAACCGCCGTCAGCTAGCGCCCATACGTCGCTACTAGGATAAAGTGGATTAAATGCAGCATGGTAGCCTGACCAATCAAACTGTGCGTGATTACTATTTCCGATAAGACTGTAATCTCTAGACTCGGTACGAATACTAGTCGCAGCAGTGATTGTAGAATCAAGAGAAATGCTAACATCACCTACTTGCCAATTAGCGGCGTTAGCAGGAAGTGCGGCAGCACCCAAAAGGGTTAGCACACCTACAGCAACAGGTGACATCTTAAAAGCGTGAGGCCTATTTATCATATTTTTATACTCCCTAGTCGACGCACAAGGCGGCGTGACATCGTGATCAACCATAACGATTAACAAAATGATTACATCATTTTGCCACTTTCGCAAGAAGTAATCGTACCAGTTAACAAAATTTACAACATTAGTCGTATCAAATAGTTATTGCTTTGTGGGGACTATAAAAGAGACTTATCCGAAAGGTGTAGACAAATGCCGAGGTTTCTAAAGTTTAGTCTAAAAATCAACCAACGGTCTAACTTTGTTAATTTTAACGTAATCGTTCGAAAGCTTTAATTTTACGGTTGGTATCGACGACCATGCGAAAACGGCCAATAACACCTTGAGAGGTAATGAATTGTTTTATTCTGCTAGAAGGGACTTGTACGCTGGTGCCATTTTCCGCCACCATAACGACATTGGGCATGGTACCAGAGTACAGTGCCTCACATTGAATGTAAGGCACATTAACTGAAAAATAATAAACGGTATCAGTGGCTAGAATGGTTGTCATAAGCCAAGCTTTTGCTCACTTTTTCAAACACATCTTTACTCAAACCTTTATGATTTAATAATCGGCCTAGTTGCGCTTTCATCAGGTCCTGATGTGACTCTGCAAATCCTTGCCATTGAATCAAAGGAGTGACAATTCGTGCAGCAACCTGAGGGTTTATGGCATCTAATTTAATAAGGTAATCGGTAACGAACTTATACCCTTCCCCGTTCAGGTCATGAAAGCGCTCGCTGTTGTAAAAGGCAAAGCTTCCAATAAGTGAACGCACCCGATTAGGGTTACCCATACTAAATTGAGGATGTTCGCTAAGCATAGTGATCGTAGCAAGTATATCTTCACGGGGTTGGGTCGCATGTAAAGCGAACCATTTATCGAGCACTAACGGATCGTGACGCCATTTTTCCTCAAACTTAGCCATCAAACTTTCAAACGCGTCCGTCGGTAAGGATTGCGCAGCTTTCAACGCACCGAGTGTATCTGTCATGTTATCGGTGTTATCAAACTGGGATATCACTAAGTCTTGATGCTGCGGTAAACGGGCTAAATGCGCTAACAGCACATTTTTACAACGCCTAGCGTTTACCGCGTCTTGTTGATAGGTATAGGTTTGCGTTTGAATACTGTTAAAGGCTTTGAGTAGTACTGCTTCCAACTGGGTGGAAAATTGACGACAAAACGCTTTACGTGCATCAATAAGCGGCTGCACGCTAATGTCGCTTCGCGACTGACACAAGGTTTCAAACGAAGGTACCACCAAGCATTCACTTAAAAGCTCGTTGTTACCAATTTCACTGTCTATTGCTAAGCGGATACCATTCCAAATATCACTGTCTATCGTGGCAGTAGGGTTTTCGTATAATTCGCTTATACAGCGGTTATACAAAGTTTGCATGGCATCCCAACGATTAAACGCATCTTGCGAATAAGTAAAGATAGTAAGTAATGAAGCGGTGTCGAGCTCATTGTGTACTTTTACTGGCGCAGAAAAATTGCCTAAAAGTACAGGCGTTAACTTTTTCGCATCACAGGTAATAGTAATAGTTGATTCCGCTGCATCTACTATCAAGAGATCGTTTTTAATTGCACCATTGTCGTCTTGGTATTTATTACCCTGCTCATCGATGACCTCGAAGCCCACAGGAATATACAAAGGAAGCTTTTCACTTTGATCTGCTGTACTGGGCGTATGCTGCGTCAACTTGAAAGTATGAACATAGCCGGTCTTGTCTTTTTCTACGTTCTTTTTAACATTATGTGCAAGAGAGACTTGCGGTGTGCCAGATTGACTATACCAGCGAGAAAACTGCGTAAGATCTAAATCAGTCGCTGATTGCATGGCAGAAACAAAGTCATCGCAGGTAACCGCTTGGCCATCATGACGACGGAAGTATTCGTCCATTCCTTTTCTAAAGCCTTCAGGCCCTAAAAGGGTATGGAACATGCGAATAACTTCTGCGCCTTTATCGTATACCGTCACCGTATAAAAGTTATTCATCTCAATAACTTCTTCAGGGCGAATGGGATGGCTCATTGCGCTAGCGTCTTCGGCAAATTGATGCTCTCGCATCACACGTACATGCTTGATACGATTACTTAACGGCGAAGTCATGTCAGCACTGAATTGCTGGTCTCGAAATACCGTTAGCCCTTCTTTAAGACTGAGCTGGAACCAGTCTCTACAGGTCACTCGGTTGCCGGTCCAGTTATGGAAGTATTCGTGAGCGATAACAGCTTCTACATTAAAGAAATCATCATCGGTTGCTGAGTCTTGGTCGGCCAGTACAAATTTGCTGTTGAATACATTCAGGCCTTTGTTTTCCATGGCGCCCATGTTGAAGAAATCAACGGCCACAATCATATATATGTCGAGGTCGTATTCCAACCCGAATACGTCTTCATCCCATTTCATGGCACGCTTTAAAGAGGCTAATGCAAAACTGCCTTGTGATTTCTTACCTTTATCAACATACAGCTCTAATGCCACCTCTTTACCACTTATGGTGGTATAGGTGTCAGTTAATAAATCGAAGTCGCCTGCCACTAATGCGAACAAATAGCAGGGTTTAGGGTGCGGATCGTGCCAGGTAACGAAGTGTGTACCATCAGGGTTTTCGCCACGTTCTACCGGGTTACCATTTGATAACAGCATAGGGAACGATTTATCCCCTATGACTTTTACTGTATAGACTGATAATACGTCAGGCCTGTCTGGAAAATAGGTAATGCGCCTGAAGCCTTCTGCTTCGCACTGCGTACAATACGCGCCGCCTGAAAGGTACAAGCCTTCTAAGGCTTTGTTATTTTCAGGGTCGATGTGATTCTCGATTTCTAATTCAAAATCATCAGCATCTACGTTTAGCGTTAACGTTTCATCGTCTAAGGTGTAATCGGTAAAAGGTGTACCGTCGATATGAACAGAAACTAATGTCAGCTTATTCCCGTCTAAGATGAGGGGCTGGCGTTTGTGTCCGTCGTTTTTTCCTGTGTCTTTAACCGAATCTTTAGTAAGCGTGCGTTTAACGCTAAGATTACTCTTTACCACGGTTTTTGTGGGGTGTAAGGAAATAGTCAGGTCGACTAACGGAATAGAAAAAGCGGGCGGAAGATAATCCGCCCTGCGTTTAGCTGTAACTGACATAGAGTCTCCTAAAACAGAAAGTCTACGCAACTATTATTGGTTTGCTTCGCCAGGTTGTTTTGCATAATCTGGAGGTGTTAGGCGAAGAATTTTAATTCCTAAGTAGGCGTAGATAATAGCAAGAATTGGGTTTATTACGTTAAAGAACGCATAGAAAACATAGTCGAATGGGTTTACTAACAGCACACTGTGCATGTAGGCACCACACGTGTTCCAAGGAATAAGTGGCGACGTTAATGTACCGCCATCTTCAAGACTTCTAGATAGATTTAATTGGTGTAATCCACGCTTTTCATACTCTTCTTTGTACATACGACCAGGCATCACGATAGAAATGTATTGATCGGCAGTCACTAAGTTGGTCGCAAAACACGTAAGAATAGTTCTGCTTACCATATCACCGGCCGACTTTGCGCCTAATAAAATAGCAGAAACTGCACGCTTCAATAGCCCTACTCTTTCAAGTACCGCACCAAATGACATGGCGCAAATAATTAACCATATCGTATTGAGCATTGACGACATACCACCACGAGAAAGCAAGCTATTCAAGTTTTCATCAGGGGTTGAGAAACTTACGCCGTCAAACAAAGCTGTCCATACCACTTTCAACGCACCAATGGTGGCGCTGTCGTCTGGGCTTGCCATGCTAGCTACCACATCATCTTGAAATAGAACAGCCCACACTGCGCCCAATAGTGCGCCGATAGATACAGCTGGAAATGCAGGTACTTTCTTAACAGCAAGGGTTAGCAATACAACCAGTGGTACCAATAAATACCAGCCTAAATCGAAAGATTCATTTAGCAAAATTTGCATTTGTTCAATTTGATCCGCTTTCGCTTCACCAGATTCGCTAAAACCCAGTACAACAAACAAAATCAGAGCAAGAATAAAACTAGGTACGGTAGTCCAAAGCATGTAGCGAATATGTTCAAATAAATCGGTACCCACTACCGCAGGCGCTAAGTTTGTGGTTTCAGACAGCGGAGAAATTTTATCACCAAAATAGGCCCCAGAAACCACAGCACCTGCAGTAATAGCAGCTGACATATCCATACCAGCAGCCACGCCCATCAGAGCCACACCTACGGTGGCCGCTGTAGTCCAAGAACTACCAATACTCATGGCAACCACAGCGCAAATTAAGCACGCGGCAGCATAAAAGAATGATGGGTTTAACAACTCTAGACCAAAATAGATAAGCGTAGGTACCGTACCGGCTAACATCCACGTACCAATAAGCGAACCTACGGCCAATAGAATTAAACACGCACCTAACGACATTGAAATACCGTTAACAATGCCTTTTTCAATGGTTTTCCAACTGTACCCGTTTTTCATGCCAATGATGGCGGCAAGACCCATCGCTAGTAATAAGGCAATTTGGTTTGGACCATAAGATGAGTTATCTGCAAACAAATAAACGGCACTTCCCATCATTAGCACGAGAGCAACAATGGGAATGAGGGCGTCAAATAATGAAGGTTCTTTTAATTCTTTAGTCGTTGTCATTTTTATTATTCTTAAGCCTTAAATCAAAAAACAGAGCGGTAAAACATAAGTGCGATAATAACTGGGCAGACGAAACGTACGTACCAAGGCCATATTTTCCAAAATAGCCCCTGTTCAGCATTAGCGTCACCTTCTTTAAGCTCGGCTAAAATGGCATCCCTGCGCCATACCCAACCTGCAAATATACACAATACTAAGCCAAGTAATGGCTGACTATATTCAGTGGTAAGTGCAATCACGAAGCCGAACAATGCATTAAAATTGAAAATGATAATACAGCTAAGCACAAAGATAATGGTTGCCATTAACACTACCGCTTTTTTGCGTACCAAACCTTTACTTTCTACCATGTACGCAACAGGTACTTCTAGCATAGAAATTGACGACGTTACCGCAGCAATTGCCATAAGGGCGAAGAAAGTAAAGGCAACAAACACACCTACTGAACCAATCGTATCAAATAAAGCAGGTAATACTTTAAATATAAGCGAATCGCCTTGAATCAAAGCACCTTCAGGCGTAAAGATTTCAACACCATTATGCAGCGCAACGTACATGGCAGGAATAATTAGCATACCAGCAATAACGGCAACACCGATGTCGACTAAAGCAACAGAAGCGCCAATGGTGGGCAGGTTTTCATTTTTGCTTAAATATGAGCCGTAAACCAACATAGTTCCCACACCTAATGACATAGAGAAAAAAGCTTGGCCCATGGCATCAATTAATAAATCAGGATCGAGAATACGAGAAAAGTCAGGGACGAGATAAGCACTCCAGCCATCAGATGCACCAGGCTGCAAACTTACATAAACGATAAGGGCTAAGATGAGAAGTACCAGTGTGGGCATCAGCCTAACTGACCACTTCTCAATACCAGATTTCACACCACCAACAACTATAAATGCCGTTAACGCCATGAATATAAAACAAAAAATAATGTTACGCGTAACCGATGACGTTAAGAGCCAATCACTTGCCGATTGCATACCCACCATATTAACGGCCGAATCAGCAAAATAAACCAGCATCCAACCACCGACTATGGCATAGAATGCCAAGATGAGTGATACCGTGACACAACCCCAAATACCCGTCGCCCGACCTAAAAAGTTACCGGATATTTTACCTAACGCATCCACCATATTGGAACGTGAACTGCGTCCAATAATAAGTTCTGCCATAAGCACGGGGTAAGCAAGAACAAATGCCAGTAGTAAATAAACCAGAACAAAAGCAGCACCGCCATTCGTTGCTACTTTGGTGGGGAACCCCCAAATATTACCGAGACCAACTGCTGAGCCCGCTGCTGCGAGCACGAACCCGATTCGAGAAGAAAACTCGCCTCTGATAGCCATGTGATTTCCCTTTATTTATTATTGTTGTTAGGTTTATCAGACACAAAAAAAGGGCTGGCCACTGACCAGCCCTCTGTCATCAACCTTTAATGTGTTATTGCATACCTACCTGTTTCAATCATATCGAATGTGATATTGGCAGCTTCATCTAAGAAAGGATCTAACTCTTCCATATCTTCGGGTAGGTCATCAAGTGTTTTAACTAATTCTTTGCCCATACGCTGTAAACGTTCGTTGGCTCTTTTAAGCGCTTTATCTTCAGCTTCTTTTTTATCTGACTCACGTTCAGATTTAACTAACGAGATAAAGTTTTTATCTTTGTTTTCTTTATACTCTTCAATGTCGTCTTGAATGTAAGAAAACTCAGGGTCTTGCATGATACGTTTATTATGCTTGGCGGTAAGTACATCAAGCGCTGCCTGACCATCTGCAAACGTAGTGTAATTAGCACGGTTGATACTATCCCAAGGTAATGCGTTATCCTGTTGGCTCTCGCCCCAATCAGCAGGTTCAATAGCTGACGGATAAAGAATATCAGGTACTACACCCTTGTGCTGAGTACTACCACCATTAATACGGTAGAACTTAGCAATGGTGAATTGCACGCTACCCAATGGGTTATCGTACAAGTCGTAAATTTTTCCTAAACCGCGATGTTGCTGAACAGTGCCTTTACCGAAGGTTTGTTCACCAATAATTAGCGCGCGATTATAGTCTTGCATTGCTGCGGCAAAAATCTCAGAAGCTGATGCACTGTATCGGTCGACTAATACAGTTAATGGGCCATCGTAAGATACTTTCCCATCGGTATCACGATTAACGCTAACCTTAGTTTGACCGTAGCGAATTTGTACTACTGGGCCTTTTTCAATAAATAGACCTGAAAGCAAAGTAGCTTCAGTTAATGAACCGCCACCATTACCGCGCAAATCAACAATAACACCTTTCACGTTTTGCGCTTTAAGGCTGTTGATTTCTTTTTCTACATCAACATGCAAGTTGTTGTAGAAACTAGGAATTGTAATAACGCCTAAAGGTTGACCAGCATGAGGACCAGTTTCTGGGGTGTACACCTCAGATTGTGCCGCTCTGTCTTCTAGTTTAATTTTGTCGCGAGTAAGACTAACAACAGACATTGTTTTGGCGTCTGTCGCGCCTTTTTGAACTTGTAAGCGAACCGCACTGCCTTTTGGCCCTTTGATAAGCTCTACAACTTCATCTAAACGCCAGCCGACTACATCAACAAACTCTTCATCTTCTTGCGCTACACCAACAATTTTATCTTCAGGCTTTAACGCCCCAGATTCATCGGCAGGACCGCCTGGGACAACACTTTTAATTACAGTGTAATCTTCTTCGCTTTGAAGTACCGCGCCAATACCTTCAAATTCCAAATTCATTTCCATTTGGAAGCGATCGGCATTTCTAGGTGACAAGTAACTGGTGTGGGCTTCAATAGTGCGAGCAAACGAATTCATTGCAATTTGAAATACATCTTCGCTTTTCGTTTGCTTAGTACGCTTGATAGAACGGGTATAGCGTTTCTCAAGAAGCTCTTTTGCTTCTTCCCACGTTTTATCGGCAAGAATAAGATTCAATGCATCATACTTAACCCGTTGACGCCAAATCTCATCTAATTCTTCTTCGCTTGCAGGCCATTCAGCCTCTTCACGATCGTAATAAAACTTGTCATCAGCCTTTTCGAAATCAAACGGCCCTTTCTCTAGCATGGCTAGCGCAAATTCATAACGCTCAATACGGCGCTGCGCACTCACGTTATACATATCGTACGCAACAGAAAGATTGCCTTTGCTCAAAGCATCATCGAAAGCGTTTCGATATTTTTCGAAACTCACCACATCAGAAAGCAATAGAACTTGCTTGTTATGGTCTAAAGAATCAATGAAACGCTGATAGATTCGCGCTGATAACACATCATCCAACGAAATTTCTTTATAGTGAGCGCGGGTAAATAACGCACTAACGCGTTTTGCTGCAACACTATGCTGTGTTTCTTGTTGAAGTACGGGGAGTTCTTCAACATCGGGGGTTGTGGTGACTGCACCAGCGCCTACCCCAACGGTAAGAAACGCACTAGCAATGGAAATTCGAAGGATATCTTTCATATTTACGACCTCTTGGAGCGTGCCAAACGTAAAGCATCTGCATTTACTTTTACCACCATACCTGAGTCTAACTGAACATGGATACCGTCTTTGGCAATTTCGGTAATAACTGCTGGCATAGGTGTTTTACCTAATTTAACTGTTACGTTAGTACCTTGTTGCATATCGGCATCTGTCAATTTAGCCGGTGGTGTCTTTGTTGGTCTCTGAATTTTCGGTTTAGTTCCCTGCTGGCCATCTTTGTTGTTGGCTGCTGGTGCTGAACCTGAAGATTTTGGACGTGCAAACTGTCGTTTTTCTTTCTTTTGAGGCTGCTGTGCTTGCTTAGCTTTGCGCTTTTCGGCGGCTTTCGCTTTGCTTTCTTCTAGCTGCTTCTGTGCATGATCGGCATGTTCTTTTTCAATGGTTTCTCCTTCAACACCATCTAAGTCGACACGTTTTGTGCCTTCTTTGATGCTGTAAAGGTAGCGCCAGCTGTTTGTGTAGTGACGAAGTGTAGAGCGGAGTAGTGTTTTACTCACGCGATCTTCGCTTTCTAAACGCTGTGCTAAATCCTGAAAGATACCGATCTTAAGTGGTAGGGCTTCGCCTTCAATACTAAAGCATTTAGGGAAGGTCTCGGAAAGGAAAGCGATAACTTCCTTACTGCTAGTAAACTTTTCTGGTGATTCCATTAAACTTTCTAAATTATTCAAGAGATTTCTTCATTACTCTCATCATCCCAAGTTGCCAGCGCGTGGTCAACCCAATCGAGTAATTCGTCATCATCAATTTCTAATAAATGTTTATCTTGTTGCCAAGACTCCCAACCGTGTTGCAATAATTGTTCAAGCCGATGGGTTTCAATATCTTCATCGGCTCTATCGTAAATTGCGTGAAGAATAAAATTTAATCGTTCTGACGCTTCATCAGGGTCATCGTGATTGTCTTCCATATCTTCATAAGTAGATAGTACTACATGGATATCAACGTTGTATTTCATAACGATTGCTGAGATTCAATAAGTATATCGGCTATTTTACACAACCCAAGCTCATCTTGCTCGTCGAAACGAGAAAATTCTGGGCTATCGATATCTAAAACACCAATTAGTTCGTCATTTACTACTAAAGGGATGACGATTTCGGAGTTTGAAGCGGCATCGCACGCTATATGACCTGAAAAGGAATGTACGTCAGCAATGCGTTGTACTGTGCGGGTTTCAGCGGCAGTGCCACACACACCTTTCCCCATAGGAATTCGGATGCAGGCAGGTTGCCCTTGAAAAGGACCTAATACTAACTGCGCTTCTTTATAAAAATAAAAACCAGCCCAATTTACCTTATCGAGATGGTTAAAAAGTAGTGCACTGATATTCGCCATATTGGCAATAACATCGTGCTCACCAGCAACCAGGCTTTTCGCCTGGCTTATTAACTGGGCATATTGCTCTTCTTTCAAACGGTAACCCTGCTATTGAATAATACTGAAACTAACATTTATACGTGCTTCAACGGTTTCTTGCCCAGGTAGAGAAACTGACATCTCTTTGGCAAACGCATCTGCACGCATAACTGGAACGGGCATATTGCCACCAGATTCAGAGATTGCAACTACTTCACCCACTTCAACGCCTAATTCCTTCGCTAAAAGTGCCGCTCGCGCCTTTGCATCTTTTACCGCAGCCAATAAAGCGGTTTGATAAGCATTGCCTTCAGACGTACTTACAAACGAAAACTGTTGAATACGATCAACACCTCGCCCAAGCACTCCATCAAGTACCTTATCATAGTTCTCGATATTCGAATCCGTTACCGAAATTTCTCTACTTAAGGTAAATCCGTCCTGTACTCTTCCATTGGGGCTATTGATATAGCGCGGGTTTAAACGTACTTGCATCGATTGAATATTGTTACGTTCAATTCCTTGTTCTAATAAAAAATTCACCACAGAACGCAAATCTGAAGCAAGTGTAGTATTAAGCTTTCCTACTGTTTTACCTTGTTCCTCAATGATTAAGGTAACTGAGTAAGCATTTGGTACAACCGATACCGCACCTGAACCTTGAACATGAATAAGCGGTTGCTGATGCTCTGCGTACGCTGGCGAACTTATTAATACAGCTGCCATACTTGATGCTAATACGACTGATAATAACTGTTTACGAGACAGCACGCACATAACAGGCGCAAGTAGCTGTTTGATTGAATTCATTTACAACTCCGTGTTTATTAAATTATTCAGGCAAATCATAAGTAACGGTAAGTGAACGTATTATGAACCGCAACTAAATCCTTCGTTAAACAGCTGAATTCAACAGTACGAGCGTTGAAGATAAAAAGCGTAAAATTTTTATTGTATCAGCCATATAAATCAGCTTTAAAGGTGAAAAAATGTACTGGTGATACTTTGTTATTGCTAAAATTCTTAGATTTTAGTCACTAGTGCGATACGTAAATGCCTAGTATTTGATGAAAGCGCCCAGCTTAAATGCTTAAGCATTTAGTAAAAGTACACAGCGAAATTGACTGACATTTGATAAAACGGATGGCGTGTAGTTGTTAAGTATTTTACGAAAGTCCGCTGACAAAAATTAAAGGATGAGCCTAATAAATATAAAATAGAAACACGAAATGAAAACGCAAAAGTGGGCACATAAGCCCACTTTTTAACTTAAAAAGTATCTAATAAACCTAGTAGTGCTAACAATTAATGTTGTTTCAACTTTCTATTTCAATACTTTTTGTAATGACGTTAGGCAGTGGTCAATATTTCTAGCTTTACACGCATAACCCATTAAGCCGACACGCCATACTTTACCTGCAAACTCCCCTAAACCAGCCCCAATTTCTAAATTAAAGTCATTTAGTAATCTAGCGCGCACATCGGCATCGTTAACACCATCAGGAATATTCACCACGTTAAGTTGTGGTAAACGATATTCAGCATCTACGGCCATCGAGAGCCCTAAGCCTTCTAACCCTGCCACCAGCTCATTATGGCCAGCTTGGTGTCGCTTCCACGCATTCTCTAAGCCCTCTTCTTTTAAAATAAGTAAGGCTTCATAAAAAGCGTACATACTATTAACTGGTGCGGTGTGATGATAAGCACGTTTTGCGCCTTTACCCCAGTAGCCCACAATCAAGTTCATATCTAAAAACCAGCTTTGTACTTTGGTTTTACGATTCTGAATAACGTGAACAGCGCGTTCACTAAATGACACAGGAGAAATACCTGGTACGCAGCTTAAGCATTTTTGCGATCCAGAATAAATTGCATCAATTCCCCACCCGTCTACATCAAGCTCTATACCACCTAATGAGGTAACAGCATCTACAATAGATAAACAATTATATTGTTTTGCTAGTTCACACAAACGCTTTGCATCATTTCTAACACCTGTCGATGTTTCTGCATGTACAAAGGCTAAAACTTTTATATCAGCATCTTTCTTAAGAGCATCTTCAACCGCATTAAGATCGGTTTGTTTACCCCAATCGTTATTGATCACAATAGCCTGACCGCCGCAGCGCTCAACATTTTCCACCATACGGTTACCGAAGACACCATTGATACATACCAATACTTTGTCGCCTGGCTCAACAAGATTTACAAAGCATGCTTCCATGCCTGCAGATCCTGGCGCGGAAATTGGCATAGTTAACGGGTTTTCAGTTTTAAATGCATACTGAAGCAACTGTTTAGTTGCATCCATAAGCTCGATAAATAATGGGTCTAAGTGACCAACCGTAGGTCTGGCAATAGCGTTCAGAATTCGAGGGTTTACATCTGAAGGACCAGGGCCCATTAATGTGCGCTCAGGCGGAAGAAAAGTAGAATGCGTTTGCATAATAGTCCTTAACAAAAATAAGAATAGCGTGACTGCATTCTTACAATGTTAATGACTTGGCACAACAGCTTGTTGTGAACATAAACAAGATGAATGCCTATTGCCAAGTACATCACTCATCTGTAGTTGATAACATTGTGGATAACCAGTGTGTTACGTGAGGGTAAAATAACGAAAAAAAAGTTTGAAACTCCGACCAGTATAAAGCCTATGATTATTCAGGAGTTATTCTGATTTTAATCGGAATAGGCCTTCTGTAAAATAAAATTCACATTATTTAGTTTATATATTGAACAAATATGAACTATAGTTAGTGTCCGTTTAAAGAATTTGCATGCACTTCTCCCTTGCAATAGTTAGCGCACGGCTCAGCAATGAGCCATTCCCCTATGCCCAGAACCTATGTTCTGGGCATTTTTTATAGGGGAGTGTTGTACGAACGCACGCTATACAAGGGCTGCGAAGTTCATAAGGGGGCGAGGTGTTCGCGATAATGTTTAGCATTGTGAGCGTAATGCGCCGCTGATGCCTGTAGTTTTTCTTCCACACTACTATCAAGTTGCTTTACCACTTTACCCGGTGACCCCACTACAAGACTGTAGTCAGGAATAACCATATTTTCGGTGATAAGCGCATTCGCGCCAATAATACAGTATTTGCCTATTTTTGCGCCGTTTAACACTACAGCGTTAATTCCAATTAACGAATAATCACCGACTGTACAACCATGTAACATGACTTTATGGCCGACCGTTACGCCCTTTCCAAGCGTAAGCGGAATGCCAGTGTCGGTATGAAGTACACTGCCGTCTTGCACATTCGTTTGCTCACCTACTGTAATAGCATCCATGTCACCGCGAATAACTACATTAAACCAAACACTGCTTTGAGGCTGTAATGACACATTACCAATCACATGAGCGCCAGGGGCAATATAACTAGTGACATCACAATTAGGCGTCAAATTATCGAGTGAATATTTCATAATCGTTCCTTGTTTACCTTAAACTGCATTTCACACAGCCTGATAGGATCTTATATTTGAAGTCTACTGCTTAAAAACTAACTACAACGCTTGCGATTTAATGCACCTAACTTTTATCACTCACTTGTCTCATCAGCCCTTCTTGAGATGCTGAAGCCACCAGCTCACCTTGTTGGGTAAAAATCTGCCCTCTTACCAATCCCCGTGCTCCGCCACTGAACGGGCTTTCCATTACGTATAATAACCATTCATTTAAATTAACGGGGCGATGAAACCACATAGCATGATCGATAGTAGCAATACGCAGCGATTTGTCAGTAACCGATATGCCATGGGGCTGCAAAGACGTACTTAAAAAGTGATAATCAGATGCATAGGCTAGTGCCGCTTGATGTAATGTGATGGCAGGAGCAAGCTCATCCCTTGCTTTCATCCAAATATAACGTTTAGCGGGTTGGCGAGCAGACTGATAGGAGTTTGCGGCGCCAATAGTTCGAATATCTACTGGGCGATGATAACTTAATGCTTCTCGCATAGGCCTTGCAATTTTATCGAAGTTTTTCTCATAAAATTCAATATCAGACTGCACTTCTTCCGGGGGAGGTACATCAGGCATATCGGCTTGTTGATGGTGCATCCCCTCTTCAGGCAACTGAAACGACGCCGTCATGTAGAAAATGCTACGTCCATCTTGAATTGCTTTTACTCTTCTAGCTGAAAAACTGCGGCCATCACGTACCACTTCCACGTCGTAGACCACTGGCTTTTTAGCATCACCAGGAAGTAAGAAATAAGTATGGAACGAGTGTGCAATACGGTCTTTTTCAACGGTTTCATAGGCAGCTGCTAACGCTTGGCCTAATACTTGACCGCCAAATAATGCACGGAAGCCTAAATCCCAACTTTGACCACGATATAACCCAGCTTCTAGGGTTTCTAATTCAAATAACGAAGATAATTTAACCTCTGGCATGCTTTTCTTTCTCTTGTTGCTCAGCGTTCGGGTTTCTTGGGTAGTATTTTTCTGGCAAATACGCCCTGTGTTCAAAAAAACGAGTGTCTTTATAGGGTAACTTCATAAAGCCTGAAATACCTAACCCTTTTATTGTTGGCACCAGTGCGACTAAATTTGCCAATAATTCAGCAAACCTATCTTGCTCGTTGTGATTAAGCAAGGTGTAGTAACTGTGAATTTTTAGATGGGTGCTTAACGCTTCAAAGATAATACACCCTGTGTGATGAATGGTATTAAGTTCTTTAATAATGACAATAATAGATTTAGGTAGTTTTAGTAACTCATCAGGGTCGTCCCCATCTTCAAAATATGAATGGGTTCTTGATTCATCTTGTGCCACAGACGCTCGAGACAGTTCAAAGGGAATAATGCACTGTGAAGTGGGTATAAATGCTTCGCGTTCATTTTCCCGTTCAATATGCAGGGTATTTTTAGCATTAAACATACAGCACTTAAATACCCCAGGCTTATGGATAGCGCGTGCAAGATTAATCACATTGTTAACCGCAAGTTCAAAGGCAGTTTTTAATGAAGCGTCATGTAAATTTAAACTTGAATCTACATAAACGCCATTAGGCTCCCAACGAATTGCCATGCCCCCTACTACTGGATAGCGGCCAAGTCGACTAATGGCCGACACAAAGGCTTTCTCGGTATCGCCCATACCTTGTAAAAAGTTTTTATAGTAACGATCAAATTGCGCATCATCGATGTACCGCAACGAAGGGTCTTCTAATGCGGATTGCTGGCGCAAATAAGATTTGCGCGAACTGTACACAACGGTTTCAATATCATCCTGGGTTGGCGTGATCCAAGTAGGAATACTGGGTGCATATTTAGCCATAGTGTCTTCGGCAAATACCATTTGCTTTAGCACATGCAAGTTATTGAAAAAGTAATCTCCGCCCTGCTGCCTTTTCTTAGGATCGTCACTGAGCATGTATTCTAAAATGCTCGCTAACATTTTGGGCAGTCCTAAAGACGATGGACGAATGACATGATGGCCATATCGACATGACTGTCCCGATGCTAATGCATACAGAGTACTTGCCATTCCTTGTTCATCGAAGCGTGGTGATGACAATGCGCCGTTTAGCTGTTCTTCCCCTATGAAATATACATCACCTAATCGGGCGTTAGTTTGGTGAAGCTCGCTGGACATCAAATCCATCACGTTATTGCTGATGTATTGGCCACTTTCGTCAATTTGCGCGAACACAGATGAGCCCCAATCAATAAGCCCAATGCTTTCTGTAGATTCATCCCACACTAAGTTAGATGGTTTAATATCGCCATGTACAATAGGTTTCGGACTGCCTTTTTGGGTGTGCTTACGAAACCACTGCAACACATCACCGAGCTGAACTGCAATTTTAACAATGACTCTTGGCGGTAACGGCCCTCTTGCTAGGCTCACTTTTTCTAGATCGTCGCCAGGCGCGCGCCCCATCACTAAAATAGACTGCTTACCTATTTGCTGATACTCAATTAAAGGAGGAACATAAGGGTGTGAAACTTGAGACAACATGAAGGCTTCTTCTTCAAGCCGTTCTTGTACATGCTGAGGGAGATTTATTCGAGAGAATTTAAACACAAGCTCTTGCTTGTTTTGGTTTTGAGATACAATTGCTTTTTGTTTGAGGGTAGTGTTTTTCTCTAGAATCGAAGCCGATCCTGAACTGGCGTTTAAGCTAGGGGCGGTGCCTGCAAATGCAAACCCAAACGCCCCTTTTCCTAATAACGATATGTTGCGATAACCTAAACTCGCCAGCTGCTCTATACATAACGCCACCCAGTCTTTAAGTTTTTTCGCATCGGCATGAGAGAGCAGATAAATCGATTGTTCATCGGGTATATAAAAATGCGTTAACCCTTTTACCTGAGACATGCCGATTGACTACCTCTTATTATATGAGCCCAGTTTCTATATTCATCTAATTCTAATGAATGAGCCTGGTTTAAATTTACGCTTTTGTATTTGTATTCAGCGCTTATCTTCAGCGCCCTTCTTTATAACTCGGCTTAAAAGCTATCATTTAACACTGAGCTTCAGTGCTAGTCATCAGAGCTGAGCCAGTTCAAGTTATAGCTAGCCTGCTCACCTAAAAGCGGTGTTATTTCATCAAGCGCTTCGCTCATGATCACATCAAGCTGCCAGGGAGGATTGATCACACATAAACCTGAGCCATACATACCCGCATCGGCAGTATTTTCCATAACCGTTACCTCAATAGTAAAGCAAGGCTTACCTAGTGCCGACAGCGTCTCGCACATGTGTTGGCTGGCGCCACTTTTAGCCCCCGCTCGTTCTGAAAGTAATGGATACCACACGACGATTTGTGCTTGTTGCCAACGAGCCAAAACTTTTTTGGCTGCTTTCACAACATCTTGGTATTCAGACGCGCGCTCATAAGGAGGGTCTATCAATACCGCACCACGATTAGGTACGGGGGGCGTAAGTGCAATTAATCCTTCAAATCCATCTCTATGATGAACATGGCTTTGGTCATCGCCCATTTTCCACATGGCATCATCAAGTTTTTCATGCTCAGCAGGATGTAATTCCATAAGATGCAAAACATCCATCTCACGCTTTAACTTTGCACTAATGGCCGGCGACCCAGGGTACTGCTTAACACTTAAAAATTCGTTACACAGCGATAAGTATGCTTGCAACAAAGGAGAACTTGCCGAAATTGTGGCAATTTTATCAACACCAGACTCATACTCTTTATTTTTAGCGGCGAGTTCGTCGTCAAGTTGATAAAGCCCTGCGCCACTATGAGTATCATAAAGCGTAAAAGGCTTATTCTTCTTCTTAAGATGGTTTATAACGCCCATCCAACAAAGGTGTTTAATAACGTCGGCGTGGTTGCCGGCATGAAATGCATGTTGATAGCTAAGCACGATATACCATTAGTAAGGGCGCAAATTGCGCAGGATTATGTAATTCAGCTGCCAATAATAACGCTTGGTGTAACATTCACACAAGCCTGACAGCACGGTGACCTATAAATAGCGCTAATAAGGCTATAAAGCACCGCACTGCATGTTAAACGCTTGTGTTATTTCAAATGCATTAACATGGTTGACGGCTCTTCTAAGAAACTAGACCACAAGTTATTAAAACGCACCATAGTGGCCCCATCAATAATGCGATGATCGCCAGACCAATTCACCGTCATAAGGTGATGCGCTTCAACACTACCATCATCTGCAAAGCGAGGAAGCTTTTGGGTCTTGCCTAGCGCTACAATAGCCGCTTCAGGTTTGTTGATAACCGGCGTAGCGTTAATACCGCCAATGGCGCCTATATTAGAAATACTGATGGTGCCACCTTTTAGGACCTCACCACCGAGCTTTCCTTCTCGAGCCTGCTCAATGGTGGTATGCATTTGCTGCGCTATTTCAAACAAAGATAGGTTTTCCACCCCTTTCACATTGGGCACTAATAAGCCAATTTTTGCATCAACAGCAAAGCCAATATTGTGGTGGTTAAAATACGTAAGCTCTGAGCCATCGTCATTTAACTGACTATTAATAATTGGGAATTCTTTTAACGCCAGCGATAATGCTTTCACAAAGAACGGCATAAAACTGAGCTTTATTCCTTTTGCTTCAAACATAGGTTTTAGTGATTGTCGCAACGCAATAAGCTTGTCCATTCTTACTTCATCACTCACCGTAAAGTGTGGAATGGTATTCACAGACGCTACCATTTGTTTTGCCATAGCCGCCCGAATGCCTCGAACTTTTTCCGTATAGCTAGATTCACTTGCAGGGTTTTTAATTGAAGCGCACGCCCCACTATTTACTCCATTCGTAGATGAAGGTGTATATGAACTGGTATTGGCTTTGTTTTGGCTGCTAACACTGCTGACATCATGTTTTAGAATACGGCCTTTTTTACCGCTGCCTGAAACAGCTTGCAAATCTATCTCATGTTCTCTGGCAATCCGTCTTACCGCAGGGCTCGCTAACACCTTACCAGGTATTGTAATGGGGGGGTCGAAATCACCATCCTGCCACTTATCATTGACGTTCGCATCAGGTTGGACATCTATGTTTGTACTGGTATTCGACGCTAGTTCAGTCGCTTGAGTATCTGCTTTATTAGAAGATGAATCATCAGAGCTGTGAGGCTTTGAACTTTGATTGTCAGAGCGACTATGTTCAGAGTTATGGTTCTCCGAGTTATAGTGCTCAGAGTGGCTATTCCCAGAGGCCCCCCCATCAAAATCAGCATCGCTGATGTGGTCACTCGCATGAAGAGCAAACAATGGGCTATGTACTTGTGCAATATCCCCTTGCTTGTAATAAAGCTTATGTACTGTACCTGAATGCTTAGCAGGAATTTCTACCACTGCCTTATCTGTCATCACTTCAACCACGCTTTGGTCTTCAGCAATTACATCACCTTCCTTAACGTTCCATTTAACGATTTCGCACTCAACAATACCTTCGCCAATATCCGGTAAGATAAAATCAATATTCATATTATTGGCCTCCTATTAATAATGTAGCGAGCGCTTAATGGCTTCGTAAGTTTTGGTTTCATCAGGCATGTATTCAGTTTCGTGCGCCAGTGGATATGGGGTATCTAAACCGCAAACCCGACTAATAGGCGCTTCTAAATATAAGAAGCATTTTTCCTGAATAGTGGCCGCAATTTCACTAGCAAAGCCGCCGGTGAGTGGCGCTTCATGATTAATCAGTAATCGACCTGTTTTCATTACCGAATTGGATACCGCGTCAGCGTCCCAAGGTAAAATTGAACGTAAGTCTATAATTTCACAAGACACCCCATCTTCTAACGACATTTCTGCCGCTTTTTGCAATATCTCTATTTGGGCGCCCCACCCTAGTAAGGTGATGTCGGTACCCTCTTGGACTAAATCAGCTTTACCGATAGGCAGTTCATAATCGTCTTCCGGTACATCAGCAATAGACGCACGATATAAACGCTTTGGCTCAAGAAAAAGCACCGGGTTTTTATCACGAATAGAGGCTAGAAGCAGACCTTTAGCTTGATAAGGGTCGCGGGGAATAACCACTTTTAAGCCTGCACAGTGGGCGAAAAATGCCTCAGGCGATTGGCTGTGGTAATGACCACCTGAAATGCCACCGCCGTATGGCGTACGAATAGTAAGGCCGCCCACATCGAACTGTCCGCCAGAACGATAACGCCACTTCGCAGTTTCATTTACGATTTGATCAAAAGCAGGAAAAATATAATCACCAAATTGAATTTCAGCGACTGGATAAGACCCTTGTGATGCAAGGCCGTTTGCAAAACCAATAATGCCCTGCTCGGTAAGGGGCGTATTAAAACAACGTCCCTTACCGAATTTTTCTTGCAGGTGGCTGGTGGCTCTAAATACACCACCAAAGTGGCCAACATCTTCGCCGAACACCATCACTTTTTCTTCTGCTGTCATAGCGGTAATTAGTGCGTTATTAATTGCCTGTAGTAAATTCATTTTAGCCATTAACTAATACTCCCAGACGTTTTAGGATATTTTTTAGGATATTGTTTAATATGTGCTTTTAAGGATGTTAATTGGTCTTGTAGATGCCAAGGCACACTGTCGTACACGTCTTCCACAATTTCATCTATGCCACAAATGGGCACAGTTTCACTGACTTTAAGTGCAGCTAGTACATCCTGGCGGGCCTTATCCACTTTGGCTCGGTTTTGCTTCTCATCAAACCAGTCTTTGTGAGTAAGCCATTTCGCCATTCGAGCAATAGGATCTTTAGCGCGCCATTTGTCCTCTTCATCTTTAGAGCGATAGCCCGTTGGATCGTCAGAGGTAGAATGGGCAGCCAGTCGGTAAGTCATGGCTTCAATTAATACTGGGCACATTTCTGCTAGCGCTATACGGCGGGCTTCTTCCGTAGCTGCATACACGGCAAGGGGGTCGTTTCCATCTACGCGAATCGTTTTAACCCCGTAGCCTATTCCACGTGATGCAATGCCATCACCAGCAAATTGCTCTTCTGATGGCGTTGAAATAGCATATCCATTATTACGACAGAAAAAGATGACTGGGCAGTTAAGCACCGCGGCCATATTCAAGCCAGCGTGAAAATCGCCTTCAGAAGCTGCACCCTCACCGAAATAGCAAATAGTAACAGCTTCGTTACCTGACATTTTTTGCCCATAGGCATACCCAGATGCTTGCGGTATTTGCGTGCCCAGCGGTGACGAAATGGTCATAAAATTAAGCGCCTTATCACCATAATGAATAGGCATTTG
This sequence comes from Alteromonas sp. 1_MG-2023, assembly GCF_030547075.1. Classification (GTDB taxonomy): domain Bacteria; phylum Pseudomonadota; class Gammaproteobacteria; order Enterobacterales; family Alteromonadaceae; genus Alteromonas. The sequence continues at coordinate 94,124 of NZ_JAUOQH010000002.1, forward strand.
ACGACCTTTATTAGGGTCGGCTTTGTTGCTAAACATCTGATTCATAAATTGATCAGTAGTGTAGCCTCTAAAAGCTAACGCACCTTGCTCGCGATACTGGCTCATGATCATATCGTTTGGTGATAATGCCGCTGCGCTAGCTACCGCAGCAGCCTCTTCACCCGTGCTCGCTAAATAAAAGCTAATTCTGCCTTGGCGCTGCGCTGCCACCATCCGCTCATCAAGAATTCTGATGTATTCCATGGTGTCATATATCTTTAACGCCAGTGTTTTATCTAGCTCGGGAATGGTAGCTTTTTCATGCACATTCCCATCGGGTTTAAGTAATTGCAGCATGGGAATATCAACTATTCCATTACCGATAATCTCAACCTTATTTGTAGTTTTAATTTTTCCGAGGTGATTTCTATCTTTCACATTAATCTCCCTGCAATTTGAAGGATTCGAAAGCGAGATTGCTATGTTATCTATGCTAGTAGAAGTGCCTTGATGGCGTTGTGCTATTTAGGCAGGGCTTTTTCATCTAAAGATGATAGAAAATTCCAATATTCACTTTTAGCGGTATTAATATCCTAAAAAACAACGACGATGTTAAATCGATGCTAATGAGAAGATAAATATAAATATGATTACTGTGAATATAATGTAGCTATTGATGAAGGTTTGCGCAGGAAGCTCAATAAAGTCGCTAGGAAAGACCAAATCCGGCACCCTTTTTTTAACTAATTTCAAATTAAAAAATATGTCTAAATGTAACAACATGTGTAATTCATATTAATGTTTAATATTCATTACAAAGTGAAAAAATATGTGCTAGAAATATTAAGGTCATGGTTATGACAGATAAAAATTGGATCAATAAAGCCAATAAAAATAAGAAATTTCATCCATCCAGGGAAAATCCCAAAAACAGGCCGACGGAGGTTACCTGTGAATAATAAAGTGACGTTAGCTGTATCTGCTGCACTAATGTCGATGTCCATGCATTCTGCTGCAGAGCTATCATCTGCAACCGAATCGTTTACTTTAACTGTTGATCAACTTAAAGCAGTTACTGCGACATCGGTAAATAAATACAAGAACACTAAATCGGTTACCACACCAAAAACACTCTACACCGCAGAGAAAGGACTCGAAAATAAAGATTATATTTATTTTGTACACCTTTCAGACGACGCCGTAGCAAGCTACGACGGTGGTATTGAAGGTTTAGAAGCTACTAACCCTCAACTTACCAAGCAAGTTGCAGTTACCACTTCAACACAGTCTGCTAGCAAGCGTTTAGACGCTTCGTTACCTGAAGTTAAAGCTTACACTTCCTACCTTGAGAAAAAACAAGCCGAAGTCATTGCGAAAGCAGAGTCTGCTGTAGGCGGTTTGAACAAGGTAGCAGAATACAAATATGCACTAAACGCAATTGCGATAAAAGTGACGCCAGCTGAGGCAGAAACCATAGCTCGTCTGCCTGGTGTTAAAAACGTTGAACGAGACCAAGTGTATCAACTTGATACTGATACCGGCCCTATTCTTATTGGCGCGCCAGAAGTTTGGGACGGCTCTGCAAATGACAGCGGTGTTGGTCGTCAAGGTGAAGGCGTTGTTGTTGCTGTTTTAGATACAGGTATTAACAGTGATCACCCTTCTTTCGCTGACGTAGGCGGTGATGGTTACGACCACACTAACCCTCTTGGCGCGGATGTTTACTTAGGTGAATGTGCGGTTGAAGCAGAAGTGCGTTGTAACGATAAACTAATCGGTATTTACAGCTACCCTTCAATTACTGATGTATACACAGACGACACCATCTTCCCTCAAGACGGGACTATGCGCGATGGTGAAGATTACAATGGTCATGGTTCACACACCGCCAGTACTGCAGCGGGTAACATACTTACCGATGTAAACGAAGTTACCGTTGAATTTGACGTAAATGAAAGTGACGGTGTTGCAACTGGTTTTACTTTTGGTCAAATTTCTGGTGTAGCTCCGCATTCAAATATTATTTCTTACCAAGTGTGTCAGCCGGGCAATACTGGTGACACCTATGCAGGTTGTACCGGTGCAGCCATGGTAGCAGCGGTAGATGATGCCGTAGCATCTGGAATTGTAGATGTTATCAACTTCTCAATTTCTGGCGGTGGCTACCCTTGGAGTGGTTCGCTTAACGCAGCATGGTTGAATGCACGTAACTCTGGTATTTTCATTGCTCAATCTGCAGGTAACAGTGGTCCAGATCCAGAAACCACAGAAAAACACGCACCATGGATTACTGTAGTTGCTGCTTCAACTCACGGTCGAAGCGTAGAGTATGATAAAGAAATATCTTTTACTGGCGGCGCTACAGATTTAGGCGCATTTGATGGTAAGAGTAATTCTGGAGCAGTTACAGCATCAATTGTTTACGCTGGTGATTATACTAACGCAAATGATCCTGATGGCGACCCAGCACAGTGTTTAGAGCCCTTCCCTGAAGGCACCTTTGCGGGTGAAATCGTTGTATGTGACCGTGGTACTATCGCGCGTGTACAAAAAGCTTCAAACGTAGCTGATGGTGGTGCTGCAGGTTATGTTCTAGCGAACCTTGCCGACGGTGCAACCTCTGTAGACAACGATGCTTATGTTATTCCAGGTATTCATGTTGATTCTACTGACGGTGATATGCTGCGTGCTTGGTTAGCCGAAGGCGAAGGCCATACGGCGACAATTACTGCATCTGAAGGCATACTAACAGTGGATGATGACGCGGCTGATGTTATGGCTGAGTTCTCTTCACGTGGTCCTAATACATCCATCAGCACATTAACGCCATCGGTCACAGCCCCTGGTGTTAGCATTTATGCTGCTTATTCTGATGAACAGTATGGTCAAGAATTTACTGGTTCAGCCCCAGCTGATTATGCTTATCTTCAAGGTACCTCTATGTCGGGCCCTCATGTTGCTGGTGCTGCTGCACTAGTACGTCATGAGAAACCAGCATGGACACCAGATCAAGTGCGTTCTGCATTAATGATGACGGCCACAACCGACGTTGTTAAAGAAGATGGTGTTACCGCCGCTGATTGGTTTGACATGGGTGCAGGTCGTATCGAAGTAGACCTCGCCGTTCAATCTGGTCTAGTAATGGATGAGACAGACGCAAATTATGCCGCTGCTGATCCAGCGCTTGGTGGTGAGCCGCGTACACTTAACCTACCTTCAGTTACAGATGATAACTGTGTAGGTACATGTACTTGGACACGTACGGTTACGGCTACAAAAGATGGCTCTTGGTCTGCAGAAGGTGTTGGAATTTCAGATGGTGTTGAAATTACCATTACTCCAGCTACTTTCGACTTAACTGCCGGTCAATCTCAACAGTTAACTATTGAGATTGAAGCTTTCCAAGCAGAAAGTGATATTTGGTCATTTGGTCAAGTAAACTTAGTATCTAGTTCGTCTCCTGATCTACACCTTCCTGTTTCAATCGTTGCATCAAACGGTAACTTACCTGATGAAATTGAATTTGAAGCACATCGTAATCAAGACTCGTACTTGATTGAAGATGTAATGGCCGTTGAAATTACGGATCTTCAAGTTACTTCTTATGGCTTAACTAAAGCCACTAAAGTAGAAGGTACGATTGCTCAAGATTCAGATAACAGTGATTACCTTGATGATTTAGAAGATGGATTGCACATTACTCAGATTGAAGTACCTGAAGGTACTCTTCGTCTAGTCGCTGCTACCATGGACACTACGTCACCAGATCTTGATTTACGTGTTGTATTTGATGCAAATGCTGATGGTATCGTGCAAGAAGACGAGCTTATTGGTATAAGCGCCACAGCAACCTCTGAAGAGTACGTTAGTGTTGAAATGCCAACGGCTGGTAGTTACTGGTTGATTGTTCAAAACTGGGCTGCATCATCTGATGAAGAAGGTTTTGAAGATAGTTTCGTACTTGCACACGCGATGGTTGATGATCAAGCAGGTGAAGGCTTAACTATAGATGCTCCTGCAGCTATTCCTCAGCTAACAGAGTTTGACGTGCGCTTCACATGGGATTTAACCGACGGTGTTGAAGGCGATCTTTACATTGGTGCTGTTTCATTAGGTACTGATGCTGAGAATGCAGATAACCTAGGTGTTATTCCTGTTGATATTATTCGTGCAGAGGATGATGTTTTTGTTACTGCCGAATCTGAAGAGCGAGTATTACCAGGCGAAGAAGCGACTTTCTATGTCAACGTACTTCCAAACTTTACAACGGAAGACCGCGACTATGAGGTATCTTTAACACTGCCTGATAACGTTACCCTTGTTGATGGTTCAGTGTCACACGAGGGTGTTGTAACTGAAAACACCCTTTCTTGGACACTTACTCAAGAATCGTTACTTGGCGTTGTACCAGACTATACCATTACCTCTAACGCAACGGATGAGTTCTGCGGAAACCCTAACTTTGGTCAGGGAAGCGGATACCTCGATCTAGCGAGTTTAAGTGTTGGTATTGATGATTCAATGGATGGTGACACGGTAGATGGTACATATTCAGTATCTGCTTACTTCTTAGGTACTATGTATGATGCAGTAACAGTCACTGATGATGGTTTTGTTACCATTGGTAATGCGATCTCTTCACCTTGGGTAAACCAAGATATGCCAAACGTCGCAATTCCAAATGGTGTTATCGCACCACTATGGCGTGACCAAGAGTTCGATGTGGCTAATGGTGCAACACTATCAGTAGCTAATGCTGGCACTGGGTATACCATTATTGAATGGGATAACATGAGATACTGGGGTCTTGGCGAAGCATTCGCTGATATTGCAGATTATCAAATCGTTTTCATTAATGCTCCGGCTGAGGGCGAGCCAAACATCGTATTTTCTTACGACAACGTTGTACAAGACTTAGGCGGCGAACTCCCAGTTAGTATTGGTTATGAAGATGCCAATGGTACTACTGGTAAGACACCATACTACTCAGCCTACTACGATGACACCGTTGATTCCGACTTCGAAACCGACATTGTGTCAGGTACACAGATTTGTATGTACCTAAATGATGTAGCAGATACACCTACTCAATTAGCTTTCACCGTTACGGTAGATGCTGATGATGCTGGTGGTGCAATTCAAATGATTGCTATGTCTGAAGTGACTAACATCGAAGGTGCGACAACTGCAGTATCTGAAACTTACGAAGGTTTGCAAGTTGAAGGTCCGCCAGTGGTTACTATCGATGGTATGACTGTTGCTACCCTTGAAGTTGTTGAACTGACAGAGTTGGATTTACCTGGTCTAGTTGAAGAGCCTAACGGTGACGCTGTAGACATCACTTGGAAACAAGTTGAAGGGCCAGCTGCTATCATAGCAGGCGCAGGCATTGCAGAAGCTATCTTGGTTGCTCCTGAAGTAACAGAAGATACGCTAATTGTGCTTGAGCTTACTGCTACTGATAGTAACGGTAATACAACAATGGCCACGGCTAATGTAACAGTAAAAGATAATCTTCCACCTGTTATTAGTATCTCTGCGCCAGTAAGTGCCTTTGAAGGTGACTCAATCACGGTTACTGCTTCAGCAGCCGACCCTGAAGGTGATGATGTTACATTCACTATCAATGATATCCCTGGCGCTAGCTTAACCACTACAGCACCTAAAACTGGCAGCACTACAACGGTAACGTTTGAAGTAGTTGCATTTGATGGACTTAATACATCAACAGAAACGGTGACGGTAACGGTTAAAGATAAGAAAGGTGCATCAATGGGTTGGTTAACATTGTTGCTTGTTCCAGTTCTATACTTACGTAGACGTAAAACGAAGTAAGCATTATTTGCTTAACCTAGTTTGAACGTAAAAAGGCCGCTATTAAGCGGCCTTTTTTATGTTTAAATCTTCAGTTATACAATAGTTAACCTGAAGCTCTCCTAAACTAATGCTCTCGTACCCTAATACTTTGTTACTATAAAGCCTTTAAACCTAAACTCTTAAACGCTAGCTGCTATACCTATTTATACCCAAGCTGTAGCCCAGAGTCAGATAGCCAGTGTTATAAACACGCTTGTATACACCGTTAACTATTCTTCATCTGACAATCTTGTTAATGTGTCATCTAACCGCTTGTTAGGCTGCACGCCCATTTCTCTGAACTTCTCAACTTGCCTTACTAAATTTCCACGCCCGCTTGAAAGCTTATTCATCGCTGCATCATAACTGCCATGGGCGGTATCTAACGCCTTACCAATCTTCTCAATATCAGAAACAAACCCCACAAATTTGTCGTAAAGCTTTCCTGCTTGCGCTGCAATTAGCTGCGCGTTTTGGTTCTGATATTCGTATTGCCAAATATTATTGATGGTACGCAGCGCCACAAGCAGATTCGTTGGGCTTACCAACATAATATTATGGTTCAGTGCAAGCGAGACAAGATCGGGTTCTTCTTCAATGGCTAGTAAAAATGCGGGTTCAATAGGAATGAACAGCAACACATAATCTAACGTACGTAGCCCTTTAAGTGACTGATACTCTTTGGCCCCTAGCCCTTTTATATGGCCTTTAATCGAGGCCACGTGAGCACTTAAAAATTGTTTACGGCTAATATCATCATCACAATTAAAATATTGCTCGTAAGCTGCTAAGCTTACCTTCGAATCGATGATCACATCTTTATCGTTAGGCAAATGCACCACAACATCGGGTTGCAACCGCCTTCCCTGTTCAGATTGCGCTGATACTTGAGTTTCAAACTCATGACCTTCGCGAAGACCCGATTCTTTCAAGATGCGCTCTAAAATAACCTCACCCCAATTGCCTTGCTTTTTGTTATCGCCTTTAAGTGCGTTCGTTAAGGCAGAGGCTTCTTCTGTTATGCGTTGATTTAACGCTTTTAAGCTTAAAATTTCTGTTTTAAGCGATGCTCGTTCTTGCCCTTCACGAATATGTTGTTCTGATATTTGTTGTTTAAAGCCGTCTAACTGAGATTTAAATGGCGCCAACACGGCTTCTATATTGTGTTTGCTTTGAGTTTGATAGGTAGCACTTTTTTCATCAAAAATTTTGTTGGCTAAGTTTTCAAACTGAGTTTGCAAACGCTGTTCTGATGAATGCATTAACGCGAGCTTTTCCTCATGATTTTGCATAAGGGCATCGAGCCTTGCCCGTTGCGCTTCGTATTGCGCTTGTAACTTACTGTATTCTTTTTGCAGTAGGTCAGAGGTTTCACTAAGCTGATGTTTCTCTGCTAATAGCTGCTCATATTGACGTGACTTTTCAACCAGCATGCCCATGCGTTCTTGGTTTTCATTAAATTTGTTTTGCTGCACCAATAACGCTTCGCTTTTTTCATCGACGAGCTGGCGTGCCTGCTTTAACGACTTTCGGGCAATAACGAGTAAAATAAGAAAGAGTAACGCCAGTAAAAGAAGACCAGCATTTGCAATATAGGGAGAAAATTCAGACATGGAATACATAAAAACACGCGCACTGTTAATTTATACAGCACTATAAACAAAAACAGGTGCCATTGGCACCTGTTTTAACTACAAATGTATGATTATTTAGATAATGCTTTATCTAAATCTTCAATTTTTGCTTTCCAAATAGCTGGGCCTGTTTCGTGCGCGTTTGCGCCCGTGCTGTCTACCGCTACTGTCACTGGCATATCTTCTACGTCAAATTCGTAAATAGCTTCCATACCTAAATCTTCAAACGCCACTACTCGTGACTTTTTAATCGCTTTAGAAACTAGATACGCAGCGCCACCTACAGCCATTAAATAAACTGACTGATGCTTGGCAATAGATTTAACCGTTGCAGGACCACGTTCAGCTTTACCAATCATGCCGATAAGACCTGTTTTCTCTAACATCATGTCAGTGAATTTATCCATACGTGTTGCCGTTGTTGGACCTGCTGGACCAACAACCTCATCACCAACGGCATCTACAGGGCCTACGTAATATATGAAGCGATTAGTTAAGTCTACGCCTTCTGGTAAGCCTTCACCATTATCAAGCATAGTTTGAATACGCTTATGTGCAGCATCACGGCCGGTCAACATTTTTCCAGAAAGCAGTACGGTTTCCCCTACTTTCCAATCTTGAATGTCTTCTTTAGTAACATCGTTTAGGTTAACACGACGGGTGTTTTCACTCACTTCCCACGTTACTTCTGGCCAATCTTCCAATTTAGGCGGCGTAAGTTCCGCAGGACCTGAGCCATCTAAATGAAAATGTGCATGTCGGGTTGCCGCACAGTTAGGGATCATAGCCACAGGCTTAGACGCAGCATGGGTAGGTAAAGACATAATTTTTACGTCTACTACGGTCGTTAAACCACCTAAACCCTGTGCACCGATACCAAGTTGGTTTACGCGCTCAAAAATTTCGACACGTAATTTTTCATCTGTGGTTTCTGGACCGCGAGCAATCAATTCTTGAATATCAACCGGATCCATTAAGCTTTCTTTCGCGAGTACAGCGGCTTTTTCTGCTGTACCACCAATACCTATACCCAACATGCCTGGTGGACACCAACCTGCACCCATAGTCGGTAAGGTTTTCACTACCCAATCAGCAATGTTATCGCTCGGGTTAAGCATTACCATTTTAGATTTGTTTTCTGAACCGCCGCCTTTGGCCGCAATCATCACTTCAATCTTTTCACCCGGTACCATATCAATGTGCACAACAGACGGTGTATTGTCTTTCGTGTTGGTTCGTGCACCAGCGGGATCGGCAACAATAGAAGCCCTTAACGGGTTGTCTGGGTTTAGATAAGCGCGCCGAGTACCTTCATCAACCATCTGCTGAACGGTCATGTCGGTTTTATCCCACGTGACACCCATACCGACTTTTACGAAGCAAGTAACGATACCTGTGTCTTGGCATAAAGGACGTTTGCCTTCGGCTGACATTCTAGAGTTGATAAGGATTTGTGCCATCGCATCTTTGGCTGCTTGGCTTTCTTCGCGGTTATACGCTGCTTCTACGGCTTTAACGTAGTCGAGCGGATGGTAGTAAGAGATAAACTGTAGGGAATCTTCAATGCTATCAATGAAGTCCTGTTGGCGGATAACGGTCATGACATCCTCTTTTTTTATTTTGCTTTCGTGGTCTTAGCCTGCTAAAAAAGCGTATACTAGCGCATCTGTTGGCACCGTACCATGTAAAAATGGGGAACGTTCTGCAGTGCAGCTTACATACCAAATAGTATTCTTCTTAATTTGATGTATAGAGTTAGTTTTTAATGTCCGCGACATCGACAATTTCCATCACGCCAATTAACACAACACCTTCCCTTTGCTTAAATGATATTTTCGAGGGAATAGCCCATAAAGCTGGGGCCGTTTTACTTGATACCTGTGGTTCAACGAAAAGCAATGGTCGCTACAACATTATGGTGTGGGAACCTCACGCCACGGTTACTGCTAAGCATGGCGGCGCCGTTCAAGTTAAAATTAATAGTGACTGTGCTAGTAATAGTATCTGTGATAATTCAAGTAGTGATGTTAGTGAAGCTGATATAAAAAGTAATAGTAATAAAAGAGGTAGCGAGACATTTAGTACTAGGTTAGCGCCCTTTGAAGCCGTAAAGCAGTATCTTCATAATCCAGTAGCAAAGCTTGAGATACCCGAGCAGTACCAATCGCTAGCCAAACAACTGCCTTTCATTGTGGGCGTAGCAGGATTTGCAGGTTACGATACAGGTCGGTATTACGAGCAGTTACCGGAAAATACGCCAAACACCTATTCCACGCCAGACTTTTCTGTCGGCCTTTACTTATCTTCACTAATAGAAGATACGGTTACAGGCGTTATCTATTTTTGCTCCGCTAATGGCGAAACAACACCGCCTTATTTTGTTACTCAACCTACTATTGGTTTTATAGGCAATACCGATGCTGCTGACCACATAAATTTAGCGGCCAAAGGTGGCAAAGATGCTAAAAGCCCCAAAGATGTTAAAGAAGCGCAAGGTGAAGATACATATAAAACCCCTTTTTCATTAACCGGTGATTGGCAGTCTAATTTAACTAAAGACGCCTACCTTACTTGTATAGAAAAAATTCACCGCTATTTGATTGCGGGTGACTGTTATCAAGTGAATATGGCGCAGCGCTTTACTGCTCCATATTCAGGTGATTGCTGGCCTGCCTACTGTGCACTACGTCAAAGCAATCAAGCGCCGTTTTCCGCCTATATCCAACTAGAAAACAGTACAATTTTAAGTATATCTCCCGAACGGTTTATAAGTGTTAAAAATGGCGTAGTGGAAACTAAGCCCATTAAAGGCACTCGCCCACGTTTTGCAGATAAAGCGGAAGATGATAACAGTGCACAGTCGCTGCTTGATGCACCGAAAGATCGCGCTGAAAACCTTATGATTGTAGATTTACTTCGCAATGATTTATCGAAACACTGTAAGCCTCATTCGGTAAAGGTACCTGAATTGTTTGCGCTAGAAAGCTACGAAGCGGTACATCATTTGGTCAGTACTGTGGTTGGCGAATTAAGTGAAAACGCTACACCGCTCGACCTACTTGCGTCGTCATTTCCTGGCGGCTCTATTACTGGCGCCCCCAAAATTAGGGCCATGGAAATTATCGACGAGCTTGAGGTTCACAGACGCAATATTTACTGCGGCAGTATTTTCTATATGGGTTTTCGAGAAGACATGGACTCGAGCATTTGTATTCGTACTCTTCTTGCCGAGAATAACCTGCTGCATTGCTGGGCTGGTGGTGGTATTGTTTTAGATTCAGTGGCTAGCGAAGAGTACAAAGAAACCTTGGATAAAGTGTCGAAAATTCTGCCTGTTCTATCCTCCCGTTTTGGAGTTGACTGTGAACAGAACTGATTTCCTACGCCAATTTCATCATTTGCGCCAAACCCACAGAGAGCCTGACTATCCGCTTAAGTCTAGAGGTCGTCCCGCTGCGGTATTAATTCCCTTAATGGATTACGGCAACGAGCTCACGGTGTTATTAACAGAACGAGCGCATCATTTACGTCATCATCCAGGCCAAGTAAGTTTTCCGGGTGGTGCGGTAGATGAAGTGGATAACAGTGTGTTCGACGCCGCCCTTCGTGAGGCCAACGAAGAAATTGGCATGCCTTATGAAAACGTGGAAATTTTAGGTGTTTTACCAAGCTACAGAACGGTTAGCGGCTATCAAATAGCGCCGGTAGTAGGTTTTGTAGAACCAAACTTTACACCTGTTATCGATCCTAACGAAGTAGAAAGTGCATTTGAAGTACCGCTAGCGCATGTACTAGACCGGAAAAATCATCTTATACATACTGCACGTAAAGGAAAACGCTCTTCGCCAATCTACTTTATACCCTGGAACGAACATATGATTTGGGGCGCTACCGCAGCCATATTACGTAACCTATCTCACCATATTCACCCTTAAGTTTATCTCCTTTTAATTACGCCTGCCCTCCTTCACCGTTAAATATATCTTTACGCTACATTAGCAATTCTAATCAATTGATTAGCTTTTCTGTATTGTAGTTACACCCATCTACATGCATGATCCATTTATTAGATTTTTAACGGTGTAATTTTATGATTAGTGTTTTTGATATGTTCAGCGTGGGTATTGGCCCTTCGAGCTCTCACACCGTTGGCCCTATGCGTGCAGGCGCTGAGTTTGCTAAAACACTGGCCGCTGATAGCGCGCTGTTTTCAAAAATCACTACCGTCAAAGTTGAGCTTTTTGGCTCACTTGGTCAAACCGGTATTGGTCATGGTACGGGTAAGGCCGTTATTCTTGGTTTATCTGGGGAAATGCCTGAAAGCATTGATGTCGATAGAATAGAACCGTTACTAGAAGATGTAAGAAACCAAGAGTCGTTAAGCCTAAATGGCGAAAAGCCTATCTTGTTTCCTAACAAAAATGCGATTGTATTTCACCGTCGTAAAACCTTACCTAAACATGCCAATGCGCTCACATTTTACGTTTATGAAAACGATACATTATTGTGCGAGCAAACCTACTACAGTATTGGTGGTGGCTTTATAGTTAAAGATGAAGACTTTGATGCCACTAAAGCCCACGCTGCAGTTGTGCAAGCTCAAGTGCCCTTCCCTTTTAAAAGCGGCGCACAGTTGTTAGAACAGTGCAAAAATAATGGCCTAAGTATTAGTGCCCTTATGCTAAAAAATGAAACCACCTTTCAACCAACCCATGCGGTAAAGCAAAAACTATTCGAAATTTGGTTGGTGATGAAAGCGTGTGTTCAACGTGGTATCGACAGCGAAGGTATATTGCCAGGTGGCCTTAAAGTTGTGCGCCGCGCCCCTGCGCTTTATCGACGTCTACAAACGGAACACACCACCGACCCCATGCAAACCATGGACTGGGTAAACCTGTTTGCCCTTGCCGTGAACGAAGAAAATGCTGCTGGAGGCCGTGTAGTTACAGCACCCACAAACGGCGCAGCAGGAATTATTCCAGCCGTTTTGCATTACGTAGACAAATTTATTCGCCCGGTAGATGAAGAGGTAGCCAGCCGCTTTTTACTTACCGCGGGCGCTATTGGTATCTTGTATAAAGAAAATGCGTCTATCTCTGGCGCTGAAGTAGGCTGTCAGGGTGAAGTAGGCGTTGCATGTTCTATGGCTGCTGGTGCTCTGGCAGAAATTATGGGCGGTACTGTACCGGCAGTAGAGAATGCCGCAGAAATTGGTATGGAGCATAACTTAGGGTTAACGTGCGACCCCGTGGGCGGCCTAGTACAAGTACCATGTATTGAACGTAACGCTATGGGTGCAATAAAAGCCATTAACGCTTCTCGATTAGCACTTAGAGGCAGTGGCGAGCACAAGGTATCACTTGATAAAGTGATTAAAACTATGCGCGATACCGGCAATGATATGAAAACCAAATACAAAGAAACCGCCCGCGGCGGCTTAGCAGTTAATATCATCGAATGCTAGATGCTAGTGAGTAGCCAATAATGAAACCAGCGCTGTAACTGCCAGTGGTGTATCGCTAGATAGCTTTCATTTCTCACCTTTGAACTTTGTTTGTAGATATTTGGCGTTTCAAAATCTACGACCTTAAGCTTGGCATACACAAAAAAGCGATTGGCACAAAAAAGGCGATTAGAAAGTGCTTTAACACACTGTCTAACCGCCTTCTTTTAAAGGTAGATAATTTTGGCTACAAAATAACAAACAGCAACGTTATTTATTTAACGGGTAAGGTTACCCCTTTAAACATCTTCTCTACCTCATCATTGTTTTTCAGCATCATGGCTTTTTCAACTTTATCTTTCGTTAAGTGCGGTGCGAAGCGCTCGATAAAGTCGTACATGTAGCTTCGTAAGAATGACCCTTTTCTAAAGCCAATCTTGGTGGTGCTGTAATCAAACAAATGGCTTGCATCAATTTTCACTAAATCTGAATCGAGTTCATCGCTAACGGCCATGGAAGCAATAACACCAATACCCACACCTAATCGCACATAAGTTTTAATGACATCGGCATCTGTGGCAGTGAAAACAATTTTAGGCGTAAGGCCCGCTCGTTCGAAGGCTTGATCTAACTCTGAACGTCCAGTAAAGCCAAATACATAGGTTACAAGCGGATATTTCGCAATATCGCTAATATCAATAGAGCCTTTCTTCGACAAAGGGTGATCTTTATTCACAATCACACTTCGATTCCAGTGATAACAAGGCAGCATCACTAAGTCGTTGTACAAATGAAGCGCTTCAGTCGCGATGGCAAAGTCGGCTTCGCCTTTAGCGGCTAAATCACTTATTTGCGATGGCGTACCCTGGTGCATATGCAAAGACACTTTAGGGTACTTGTTCATGAAGCCTTGAATGACATCGGGCAACGCATAGCGAGCTTGGGTATGCGTGGTGGCAATATTTAATTTACCTTGGTCTGGTAACGTATGCTCACGGGCTACCGCTTTAATGCTTTCTACTTTTGCCAGAATTTCTCGGGAAATATTAATAACGTCATTTCCAGCATCAGTAACATGAGTAAGATGTTTACCACTACGCCCAAAAATCTGTACACCCAACTCATCCTCTAGCATTCTCACCTGCTTACTAATGCCCGGTTGAGAGGTATATAAACTTTCTGCCGTAGCAGAAACATTCAGATTATTGTTAAGTACTTCTACTATGTAACGTAGCTGTTGTAATTTCATTTAAAACATCGCTCCTTGTAGCCAGTTGTGTACTATACCCTTATCGTTATAACCAAAACTACTAAAAATTACGATAAGCTATTACAAACCTGACAGATTAACGCAGAAAATAGTAGGTAATTTTGCTTTAAATAAGCAATACTAAAGTGCAATACCCGTTGAAATAGTGTTTTCCTTTGTTCTTACAGATGCTTTAATTAATTCAACGCTTTCTATGTTAAGGGAAATAACAGGTTTCTTTCATGAGTGAAAAAAAGCAACTTACCTCACCTATCGACTTTTCGTCGGTGCTAGCAGCTGCTGTGCACGATATGAAGAATTCGCTTTTTCTTCTCATTCAGTCAATTGAAAATCTCTCTAGTGCGTTAGCGCCAGAGAACAGCAAAGCACGAGAGCAAGTAGCCAGTGTGCATTATGAAGCTTCGCGTCTTAACACTAACTTAGTACAAATATTATCGCTATACCGCGCAGAGCTTGAAAGCCTGCCGATAACCGTTGATGAATGCTTTGTAAGTGACTTAATTGACGATGTAGTCGGCTCGAATATTATCTATGTTGAACAAAAAGAAATTGTGGTCACTGCTAATGTCGACCTTAATTTGAGTTGGTATCTAGATAGAGAACTTATATATCTGTTAATTAATGATGTATTGGTAAACGCACTCAGATACGGCACATCTCAAATTATTATTTCAGCACATACAGAAGACGAATGCTTAGTTATTTGTATTGAAGACGATGGCATTGGTTACCCTGTTTCAATGCTAGAAAAATCCTATGAGGATTTAGCGGGCTTTCAACTTAGTCAAGGAAGGACAGGCTTAGGACTTTTCTTTGCTAAACTTATTGCGTCAGCCCATTCTCAAGGACAAGTGCAAGGAGAGATCGCACTAAGTAATGGTGGCACGCTAGGTGGAAGTGTATTTAAGGTCAAAATACCGTAACATTAACGCATAAGAATGTGACGTATAACGTCAAAGTTTTAATTCTAAATAGGTAATAAACGGAAATTCGCGCATGTACATGATAATAATAATTCTGATTGTTGTATTACTGATAGCAGCAATATTTATAAATGCTATGCAGCAACATCGCGCTAAAGCTGACTCGGAACGTCGCGCTGAACTGGCTAAACAACGGGCAGTAATAGATGAAACGGAAAGCGTTATTTTAGCCTGCGCCAACATGCCTATCTCAGGGCGTATGTTGCAGATATTAGAAAACAGAGTGTTAAGTGCCCTAAAAACCGTTAACGAACATGCTAGCACGCCAGAAACCAAACAAAAGCTTGCCAACACTGAACAGAAAATAGCCACACAAACCTCTAGTGCCGTAAGTGCCAACGAATTCGTTTTACCCGACAATGACAAGCTTATTATTCAGTACATACAAGCGGTTAAAAAACTTCGAATTTTGCTTCGTTCAGAACACAGCAAAGGCAAAGTGGAAAGCAAGGTGTTTTTTGACGAAGACAAACTATTAGAGCGTTTACAAATAAAGGTTAATGTAGAAACCTTGATTAAGCGCGGCCGCGCGGCACAACAATCGAACATGTTAGGTTCAGCACGCCAATATTACGAAAAGGCTAAAAAAGCCCTTGAGAATCAGAACCAGCAAGATGAATACACCCAAACACGCTTAGTAACGTTACAGGAATGGTTGTCAGAAATACAAAACAATCTTAAGAATGTGAACGCACAAGATAGAGCTAAGAAACAAGAAGAAGAGCGTGACGAATTAGATGAGTTGTTTGCGCCTAAGAAGAAGTGGTAAGGGTTTTCTTACCGCTACTTGGTAACTTACCTTTTATAATGGCGCAGCACCTCTGCCCATAGTGCTTGCCCTGCAACTGACATATCACGCTTAGCGTTCTTTACCATGCCGACCCTTTTTATTAAAGGGTCTTCTTTCATTTTAAGCACCGTAAGGCCAATACCTTCCATAGATGCAATACACAAAGACGGCATAATAGCGATACCCAGCCCTTGCTTAATAAGTTGACCTAATGTGCCTAACTGGCCCGTTTCAGCGACTATAACCGCCTCGCCTACCGTACTTATTTTTTGTTGAGTCCACATTCTTACCGCCGAGCCCCTATTCATCATTACCATTGGATGCTGAACACAATCTTCCCAACTCACCGTTTGGGCTTTAGCCAATATGTGATTAGGATTCACGACTGCCACAAAACAGTCATCAAATAACGGAGTAAAAATAAGGCCTTCATTTTGCTGCGGTTCGAAAGTGAAACCCAGTTCGGCCCTACCCTCACAGACTTCATAGATAACATTTTCCATCACTACATCTAAAATGCGTAAATTGATATTCGGTGCATGCTGATGGTACCTATTCAATAAGCTAGGCAAATGTGACTCTGCAAAAGATGGCATAGCTGCAAGGGTTAAACGGCCTTTAGCCATAGCAAACAGGTTTTGAATATCACCAAAAGTATCGTCCCAATCCCGCATTATTCTGATTGCGTTGGGCAAAAGTGCTTCCCCTTCTTTGGTTAATGACACATGACGTGTACTGCGACTAAACAATTTCCCACCTAACTGCTCTTCCATTTTTTTAATTGCAGAAGACAATGCGGGTTGAGTGAGATGTAGCTTAATAGCGGCCTCGGCGAACGTGCTTGATTGGGCCACATGGATGAATGCTTGCAAGTTTCTGTAGGAAATGTTCACAACGTTAATGTCCTAAGTGGATTGATATATCACTGGGCTAATAGCTCACTGGAATAACAAATCACAGTGTCAGTAGACCGATGCATTAATAAATAAAACTTATCAATTAAGTGATTAATTCAATTTTACATAATAGATAACATTGTTGATACTTTTAATTAACACAAATTAATAACATTACGAGTAAGGGGAAGTACCATGTCAGGATTCGACAAAGTCGTCACTACCTATCAGGAGGCCATGGAAGGGCTAACGGATGGTATGACAGTCATTGCGGGTGGATTTGGTTTATGCGGCATACCAGAAGGCCTTATTGCACAAATCAAAACCTTGGGCACAACACAACTTACCGTGGTTTCTAATAACTGTGGTGTAGACGGTTTTGGATTAGGTATTTTGTTAGAAGACAAACAGATCAAAAAAATGGTGTCTTCCTATGTAGGCGAAAACGCACTGTTTGAAAAGCAACTACTAAACGGTGAGCTTGAAGTTGAGTTAACACCGCAAGGCACGTTAGCCGAAAAAATGCGTGCTGGCGGCGCAGGCATTCCTGCGTTTTATACGGCTACTGGCTATGGCACGCCTGTGGGCGAAGTCAAAGAAGTGAAAACGTTTAATGGTCGCCCTTATATTCTAGAAGAAGCCATTACGGGCGACTTTGCCATTGTGAAAGCGTGGAAAGCCGATCGATACGGCAACTGCATTTATCGTCATACGGCACAAAACTTCAACCCTATGGCAGCTACTGCTGGCACTATTACAGTGGTAGAAGCAGAAGAGATTGTTGAACCCGGTGAGCTAAACCCCAGTGAAATTCATACGCCCGGCATTTATGTAAATAGAGTCATAAAAGGGGAATTTGAAAAACGCATAGAACGCAAAGTGGTTTCAAAAACAATGGATAACGCTACTGCAGGGGAGTCACGATAATGGCACTATCTCGAGATCAAATAGCCATGCGAGTGGCGCAAGAATTTAAAGACGGCGATTATGTGAATTTAGGCATAGGCATTCCGACGTTGGCCGCCAGCTTTGTGCCAGAAGGCATTAGTGTAATGCTGCAATCGGAAAATGGCTTATTGGGCATGGGCCCCTACCCCAAAGAAAGTGATGTTGATGCGGATATGATAAATGCGGGAAAAGAAACCGTTACCGCAATCACCGGGGCATCTATTTTCAATTCTGCAGAAAGCTTCGCCATGATACGCGGTGGCCATGTTGATTTTACCGTGCTTGGTGCGTTTGAAGTAGACGTAAGCGGTAATATTGCCTCTTGGATGATACCCGGGAAGCTAGTAAAAGGTATGGGCGGCGCCATGGATCTGGTAGCTGGCGCTAAAAATATCATTGTAACCATGACTCATACCGATAAACATGGCAATCCGAAGCTGTTAAGTGAATGTACTCTGCCGCTAACGGGGGTGAATTGTATTACGCGAATTATTACCGATTTAGCCGTATTGGAAGTGGTAGATGGCGCATTTTTATTAAAAGAACGTGCTCCGGGTGTTTCTGTTGAAGATATTAAATCAAAAACGGGCGGCAAACTGGTAGTAGCAGAAAATGTGGCTGAAATGCAGGTTTAACCGATTTTTAGCCAAGGTAAACGCATAGCGAGCTTTCATAATATCGGCCTTTAAGGGATAATACGTGACGTTATTATTCATGAGGCCGAATCTTGCTAGTTACTGACTTACCCGTTCATCACAAAATCATTACCAAACTCGAAAGTAGAAACTTTACCGAGTTAACTGAAATTCAGGAAAAAAGCATGCTTCCTGCTATTCAGGGTAAAGATATTATCGCCTCTTCAAAAACGGGATCGGGCAAGACACTCGCATTTTTAATTCCGGCCATTAATCGTTTAATGTCGCAAAAGGCGTTAAGCCGACAAGATCCTCGCGCACTTATTCTTGCGCCTACCCGCGAATTAGCGAAGCAAGTTTTTCTAGAAGCCAAAACCATGTGTACCGGCCTAAACCTAGCCTGTACGCTTGTTGTAGGTGGTGAAAACTATAACGACCAAGTAAAAGCACTTCGCCGTAACCCACATATTATTGTAGGCACTGCTGGGCGTGTTGCCGACCACTTGAAAGACAAAAGCGTATTTCTAAATGGCCTAGAGCTGCTTATTTTTGATGAAGCTGACCGCATGCTAGATTTAGGCTTTTCAGAACAGTTAAACATGATTAACGAGTTCGCGAATCACCGTAAACGCCAAACCATGCTGTTTTCAGCCACATTAGATAGCATTGAACTTAACTACATGACTGCCCGATTAACAAAAGCGGCGGTACGTGTGTCGGTTGGTGATTCAACAGCGCACCATGGTGATATTCAGCAACAGTGTTTCTTTGCCGACAATATTGAACACAAAGACACCCTGCTCCATCACGAAATATCTAATCGGACTTACAATCAAGCTATTGTATTCACCGCAACTCGCGAAGATACCGATCGTTTAACTGCCATGTTGAACAAAGATAAGCTTGAGGCCATTGCCCTTAGAGGAGACCTTCCTCAAAACCAACGCGCAGCCATCATGAGCGAGTTTGCCCGTGGGCAGCACTCTGTATTGGTCACTACTGATGTGGCTTCACGAGGTTTGGATTTATCTAAAGTTGGTTTGGTTATTAACTTTGATTTACCCAAAAATGCTGATGAATATATTCACCGCATTGGTAGAACTGGCCGAGCAGGTCAAAAAGGTGAAGCCGCTTCGTTTGTAGGCCCTCGAGACTGGAAGAGCTTCATTACGTTAAAAGCACATTTACAATACGAATTAGAGTGTGAGTCGCACGACACTCTTCCGGCTAAATTCAAAGGCATTAAAGCCCCTACGCCTAAACAAGATGCGCAGAAAAATAAAGCCAATAAGTCTGAAGCCCAAGAAGCTACTGTTGCGAAGAAAGTTCGCCGCGTAGATACCATGGCAGGTACTGAGATTGGCATGGCGCCAGTGAAGCGTAAGCCTAGAAAAGTAGAACCTGAGCCTGAAGATGAATCAGAATTCGAAGCTGGTATAGATATAGATGTAAACAATGAGATTGATAAAGATAAAACCGATAACAGTTAAGATCTCGTAGCAATCTAAAAATTTGTAAAGGAGCATTAGTGCTCCTTTTTTTGTGCCAATTTATTGCAAAGTTTTCATGCTAACCCCTGTCCATCAAACCACTTCCCTGCTGTACACACCCCTACTACTTAAGTCTAAGTAACATGTAAAAACACCTAATGTGTTTTGCCACCTTCCGATGACTTTTATGGTGTTAAAAATGGGAAAGTCCACTGGTTAAAAATTCAACTCGCAACATGTAATTAAATCTTGTATCTTTGAATACGTTAGGTTTTTTTACACAGCTAACACTAGTAGTTAGCATTGGGACGTTTCCCAACGTGCATGTACTCATCAAAAGATATCTACTTTCAGTGGATAATAAGACGCTCTTCATTACGTCAATTTTCAATAAAAAGAAAGGGGTTCCTATGCAGCAATCAAGAAGAAACTTAACCAAATTATTGTCGTTAGGTTTGGTATTTCCTACTCAAGTTATGTCGGCATTAAGCGCACCTACCGAGAATATGTTAGCTACTGCCAGTAACACATCTTCCACACACTCTATTGACTTACAAAAGCTGTATAACAACGCCATAGTGATAGATGGAATGATCATCTCAAGAGGATGGGACAAAGACTCTTTCGATGCTTTGCAAAAAACGGGATACACCGGCTTTCATAACTCGCTAAATAGTAGCAGTTTATCCGTCGCGAAAGCGTCGTTGAATGAATGGCGAAAACGCATTGATGAAAACCCTTCTACTTTATTACTTGCTACCTCGGCCAATGATTTTTTAACCGCCAAAAAAGAAGGTAAAACCGCTGTCTTCTGTGGGTTTCAAAACACTAAAATGATTGGTGATTCTATCGATAACATCGATACCCTATACGATTTAGGTACTCGATGGATGCAGTTAACTTATAACGAGAGAAACTTGCTGGGCGACGGCTCGACAGAACGTACCAATGCAGGATTGTCTGATTTTGGTATTGAAGCTGTTGAGCGTATGAATGAGCTGGGTATAGCAATAGACCTTTCCCACTGTGGCCGACAAACCACTATGGACGGTATTACCTACAGTAAAAAAGGCGCCACAATCAACCATTCTATGTGCGAAGCGCTATACAGAAATCACCCCAGAGCTAAAACTGATGAACAACTCAGAGCCATGGCAGATAAAGGCGGAGTGATTGGTATTATAGGGTTAGGCTACATGGTGGGGCCAGATCCTGGTGGGAAAACCACATTAGAAAATTACGTAGACCATATCGAGCACGCCATAAATATTGCCGGTATTGATCATGTCGCCATGGCTTCTGATTTTCCCATCCAAGGTATGATGGCCAATGGCGCAACTAAGGAGAATTGGTATACCCCAAGACTCACTCGTTTTAAACCTTCTTATCAAGTGAGATGGCCCGCTCACATACCTGAACTAGACTCAACCGATAGATTTAGAAACGTTATTCACGTACTAGAAAAGCGTAAGTTTACGGCTAGTAATATAGAAAAGTTACTAGGCCAAAACTGGATTCGTTATTACCAAGATACGCTTTAACACTTTCCTGCCATTTTAAAACTACGTGAGTTGATAAAAATTATGACCAAAATAGTAACTCAGTTAGGAGCAGTTTTATTGCTGTTCACCGCCCTTTTAGGCTGTTCGAAAACTAACACTCAAACCGATATCGGCGAAGAAAATAACAACACCAAAATAGTAACTTACCAAGTAGTTTTTCGTGAAAGCATTGCTGGCAGTTATATTAAAACAGCAGTAGCTGATAATACTTATAGTTACACCTATCACTATACTGACAGAGGCCGAGGCCCAAAGATTCAAGAGGTCATTACCTATGACAATGATTATTACATCACTAGGCAAAGAGTAAACGGAGTCAACTACTTAAAATTACCTTTTGAAGACTACTTTGAAATTAAAGATGGTAAAGCCACTTATTTTAATACACTGGGCACTGGAACAACCGATTATACAGACCCACAGTTTTACTTTAGGTTTGATGGTAGCCCCGCGGTGTATGAAGTATTAGGCAATCTATTTTTAAAAAATAATGGCAAACCAGTGCAGGTATTTGATGGCGGTGAATTTTCTTTGATAGAGAAAAAGCCTGTTACATTGGAAAATGGTGAAAGACTGACGTTGCTTGTCATTAAAGGCATTGATATGACCCCTTTGTATCTGTGGATGCAAGGCGACAGCATGATTGCCAGAATTGCCGGTAACCGACACATCATAAGAGAAGATTTTGTAGCTTCACGCCTAGAAATCAAGGCGCTGCAAGACAGTGAAGAAGAACACTATCTTTCTTCGTTAGCCAAAAATTTATCGAACAAAATCGATGAAATCAAAATAGAAAACGTCTCGGTATTCCTTCCGAGTGGCAAGCTTGCAAGTCATCAAGATGTATTTATTGTTGGCGATAAAATTAGCCAGATTACCGACACTCAACGGTCTTCGCTAGACGATATAACCATCATTGATGGAACGGGAAAAACCCTACTGCCTGGTCTTTTTGATATGCATACTCATAACAGCAAAGCGAGAGGCCTTTTACATATTGCTGGTGGAGTCACCTCGGTTAGAGATTTGGCAAACAACAAGCAACTCAAAAGCCTTGGTCGTCAGTTTGACGAAAACCAAATCATTGGCCCCAGAATTGTTATTTATGCTGGCATTATTGATGGCCCAGGCCCTCTAGCTAACAAGCGCAATTCAGTGAGTACCCTTGAACAAGCATTGGCTGAAATTGACGACTATCATGCTTTAGGTTACGACCAAATTAAGCTTTATAGTGCGATAAAAACAGATTGGGTTGAACCACTGATAAATAGAGCGAAGGGCTATGGCATGCGGGTAAGTGGTCATATTCCCGCATTTATGTCGACACAAAAAGCCATTGAACTAGGCTACAACGAAGTTCAGCACATCAACATGGTGTTTTTGAATTTTCTTTCGACAAGCATTGATACTAGAACGCCACTTCGACACACCATGCCAGCAAGACATGGTTACAAGTTAGACTTGAATGATAAAAAATATATCGACTTTGTTGATCTTTTAATTGAAAAAGATGTGTTAATTGACCCTACCGTAGCGCTTTTCGAAAATATCCTCACTTCAAAGAAAGGGCTACCAAGTCCAACATACGAAAAAATTGTGCACCGTTTGCCTATTGTTAGTCAAAGGGCTTATTTTACTGGTGGATTCCCAACAACCGCAGAAACAGCCCCGCTCTATGAAAAAAGCTTTCAGAAAATGCTAGATGTAGTTTATGACTTGCATAAAAAAGGCGTAGCACTAGGTGCAGGGACTGACGGGCTTCCCGGCTTTTTACTACACCGAGAACTTGAGCTTTATGGCGTTGCAGGTATTTCAAATGAAGATGTTTTAAAAATGGCAACTATACGGGCAGCTGAAATTACGAAACAAGCAGACAAACTAGGCAGTATTGAAGTGGGAAAAAATGCTGATGTTATTTTAATTGATGGGGATCCACTCGAGAATCTCAGTGACATTAGAAATGTAGAACTGACGTTTAAAGGTGGGTACTACTACGATGTAAAAGCATTGTATGCGGCCTTGGGGATCAAGCATTTTAAGTGAACAATAGGACGAACTGGAACCTAAAGCGTTTTACCCCTAAATAAGTTCACGATGAAAGTCTACCCTTTTCGTTATCTGAATGGTTTTCAGCAGCAAAAAATCGAATGTATAAAGCTCAAAGCGAGGACGTAAAAATGTACAAGTATTTATCTATTATCGCAATTTCGTTTACCCTGCTTATTGGATGCAACCCCACCAATATAAAAGACGCCCCCGAGGCTGATTATGATCCTGAAGCACGTTTAAAAGCACTTAATATTGTATTACCTAGCCCTCCTCAACCTGTCGCTAATTACGTAAACGGTGTGCAAGCGGGCAATTTAATCTTTCTAGCCGGAAAAGGGCCTAAATCGCCGGATGGAAAAGAATTAAGAGGAAAAGTGGGTAAGGATGTGACTATTGATGAAGCATACGCCGGTGCAAGATTAACCGCGATTAACCAACTCGCTGTACTTAAAACAATGTTAGGCGATTTAAAGCGCGTTAAAAGAATTGTAAAAGTACTCGGAATGGTAAATTCAAGTCCTGATTTTGTAGAACAGCCAGCGGTTATTAACGGGTTTTCAGACCTTATGGTAGAAGTATTTGGAGATAGAGGTAGGCATGCACGCGCCGCCGTTGGCATGGCGTCACTACCTAGAGATCAATCAGTTGAAATAGAACTTGTTGTTGAAATTTACGAAGAATAAAGAGCGCTGACCTACCCTGCTATCTGACGGTAAAAAGTAAGTTACCGTCAGAAGCTGTGAATCAAACTATGCGTAAAATACACCTATTCCACCTGACACTCCGTTTTGGTACTTTTAACTCATGAGTAAAAAACACCATTGTGATTTATTGTTTTATTTAGAGAAGTTAGAGGGTAACCTGATAATAATGATAAAATTAAAAACCCCATAATGGTGTGTATAGACCGACCGGTTTGTGGTCTAGTAAATTGTTAGGCACTTTCAAGGAGACTCATCAATTTTGCGCTTTATTGTATTGATTGGGATCACTCTAGATATGTATTTAGGAGATACTTCTTTCGTAATAGAAAATGGTTTCTTAACCCTCCAAATGAGTAAGCTAGCCTTACTTTCATATCCCTTTATCATCTTCGCCATTGTCTATTCTCTGAAAATGAAACCAGTCTCAACGGAAATTGAAGCGCCGTGGTGGCGTGGTTTTACTTCTTTCTTTATAGATTTTTATACAATAGTAAGCCTTGTCTTTACCCCCATTTGTTTTATTGGACTTGTCATTGAGAATAAAGGTATTCCGGTAGTATGGTGTGTAGCAAGAGAGTTGAGCTCGCATGAAAATGTTGTTTACTCCACGTTGCTCTTTCCCTCAATTCTTATCGCTTTAGCGCTTTTAAGTAGTTTTTTACATCCTAGAATTGTTTCTCCGGGGCAACTTTTAGCAAATGTTACTATTACAAAGCACTTTGAGGAGCCCAATAATAAGCTACTAATGTACGGGTTTATGTCTTATTTTTTGGTGGCTTTTCCGTTTACGTTGCACTTTATTCCATCCCACAAGGAAAAAAAGCGAATGGAACCTGATGTAGTTATAAGATGTGCCTAACAAGCGCATAAACACTCGCTTCGCTCGCGTGGGACAAATATATGTAGGCTCCCTGCGCTTCGCTTAGTATTTTAGCCTACATATATTTGCCCGTTATGCGGGAAGTTAACTACTTACAGGGAATATTAAATAATGGAAGCAAATAATATACATGGCGAGGAGCGTCGAAAAATATCTCCAGAAGATCACCATAAGTACCTAGAACGAAAGAGTGGATTTCGTATAGATTTTAGACAAAGAATTGACCTATTCACGAAAACAGTTTTGCTATTTACCGGTGGTGCGTTGACTATTTCAATGAGCCTTTTTTTAAAACAAGATTCTCCCCAAGTAACTACTTCAATTTTACAGGATTTGAAACTCTCATGGGGATTGTTGCTATTTACAATTGTTACATTTTCAGTCTGCTATTACACAATGCTCATTCAAGGTTTTTATATCAATAAAAATTGGGATGGCAGACTCCCCCTAAGTGACGATCAAATAACTGGGAATACGACTTTATCAACGCTTAGGGCACTTATTGTTATTCTTGGTACGATAGGCTTTTTTTCTTTTTTGTGGGGTTTAGTACTATTAGGAACTGTTTCTATTGAAGTAGTTGAATTAGCAGGTAGCTAATCGGATAGCCGAAGGTCTCTAACCTACAGCCGATTAGCTCCTGTGCATTTCAATAATGGCTTTTGCTTTTGCGCCAACGCACCTAGACCAAGTCAGGTACGGAGTAAATGAGTTGCACAAGCTCTTTATTGATCTTCATGTTCAGGCCTTCACCGTGTCCCAACCAATACGATGGGCGTTTGGCTACTATGCCTTCTGCTGACTTCTGCTGCATCATATACGGTGGCCGTTAGATCACGTAGTTTCGTTGCCTTGTGCCAACTCACCTCCAGCCTACGCCTCATGATGTTCTTATTCATCAGCTCGCAGATTTGCTAGCGGCTTCCTCCAGGTAGCCCCTCGCGTGTTTGCCCTTGCTATTCGCTAGTAGTTATCATAAGTTCAGTTGTGGGAACTTTTATCGTTTCTATGCTCATGCAAACTGTATATATTTCTCCAACATGGGTTATTGATTTACTTATTTCTGCAATATCGATTTTAGTAGCAACATTCATTGGTCATCATTTTCGTGCTATGTCTAAAAATACTACGTAACAAACCAATATGTTCAGCCAGCAATAAAACTAAGTCACTCACTTCGTTCGCTGGGACGCATACTCGCAGCCCCTACGCAATTAAAGCCCCGCATCTGCGCCCCTTAACTTAAAGTTAGTTAACCAAACGAGAATCATGCAAGTTACAAAAGCGAAATCATCTCCAAACCTTGCTAGAGCTGTTATTATTACTGGCCTAGGATTTTTCCTTGCTTTGCTATTCTTTTTTTTCACTAAAGCCTTTGATGGCAAACTTACCACGACACTCTCGTTTATTATTTCATCACTTTCTTTCTGGCTAATGTATTCCTCTATTCAAGCGTCAAAAACCTTTAGTGCTATTGAAATTAACTTGGACGAACATCCCTATTCATTTACCGTGTTTCAGATTATATATTCAGTGACAGGCTTCTACTGTTTAATATTTGGTATCTATAAGTTGTGTTGGTATGGTAACTAAAAAAACGCTATTGGTACTCCTTCCGGTGAGCTATGAGCTTTGATAAACCAACAATTTGGGGTAAAGGATCGTTAGAACCGTCTGCAAAGTGCCCTAAGTGCGATCTTATAATGTATCTTGGTAATCAATGCCCTCATTGCAATCACTGGTTATCGGTTAAAGAAAAAGCCGAACAAAGCTTCTTTTGGAGACAGCGAAGGAACCGAGGGGTAATAAAAGGCATTATATTCTTCCCTTTATTACTCCTAGTACTATTTTGGCTGTTTACGTAAACCTCAAAAACTCAGTTGTGTTTAGTTGGCCTTTTTTAAATTTTCTAGTAAACATATCAAACACTGAAGCCACTCGCTCTGCGAGCTGAAAAGTTATGTGCCAAAGTAAAAGGAATTATTAATTGTTTAAAATTAAATTTGTCGTAGTAATTTTCTCTCTATCACTATCATGTTTGGCGCATGCAAATCTAAACCACGCCGCCTTAGAGAAGGAAGTATTAGATTCATTCCGAAACCTTGTCGAAGCTTCAAAAAAGCTCGATACTAAAACCTATTTTCAATATTTTGATGTAGAAAAATTTATTGGTTTAAATAGTGACGGAACAAACTGGAATTCCTTCGATGAATTGACTCCAGTTATAAATGTTGGCTTTAACTCAATACAAAAAGTCAAACTTATAGAGTTCCCAAACGTCAAGGTATCAGTCATTGATGCTAACACTGCAATTTTGGTCAACGAGTATACACAAACAGTATTACTCAAAAATGGGAATACCTACACTGCTTCAGGTGGTGGCACACAGGTCTGGTCTAAACGCAGTGGTCGATGGAAATTGGTTAGTGTGTCAGCTAGCAATAAACCTTAAGCCAAGCTCCATAAGAAAAATGCATTTAACCAAAAAGTCTCTTCCGTTAGTCACTAGTGCGCTAACACACTGGACTGCTTCGCGATTATGCCCTGCGCGTGCGCGTCCCTTTATTCAGAAGTTATACGTCAAGGATAGGATGGTAATATGAATAGTAAGTTCTCTAAAAATATCGCTGCAGATGTTGAAGCTGAAATAGTATTAGCTAAGAAACTGGAATTGGCTGATAACCCGTCAGAATCTTTTCATCATTTAGAAAATGCGCATGTCTTAGGTCAGGAGTCTACTTGGTGGCATGTTAAGGTACATATTCTTATGTTTCTCTGGGCTATTCGCCAGAGAGATATTAAGGAAGGAATCGGCCAAATTATTCGTATATTGGGTGCCGCAACTAAAACCGGTATTGGGTTAGTTCCTGCTGGTAATACAGGTGGCGCTAACGTTAGCCCTTTTAAACAACTGCCAATCAATCCATTACATCAGGCCGCAATTATTAGGGCCAAAAGTAACGTAAAACAAAAATTTTAAGTTCGCCCGCGACACGGATTGGAAAGACAATGAACGACGCAGAAAAGAAAATCGTAGCAAATATTAAAAAACATGGATGTCATGTTACCTCTGTCTTTGACAACAGAGGTGAAAGTCCAAGCTTCACGTATTCGACAGGTATCTTAGCAAGTTTTTGCGCCCCTGAAGTAATAATAGTGGGCTTACCGAATAAGTTGGCTTCATCCGTTGTTAACAACTATATGAGAAGAGTTCGTGATGGTGAAATTTTTGAACTAGGAAGCTTTTATCCAGATTTTTTATCGGGTTTCGATGTAACGTTCAAAGAAGTATCTTCATTAAGTAAACAGGAATACTTACTGTCTTGTTGCTGGTACTACAATGACAAATTTGAAGCTGTTCAGTTAATCTTTCCAACCACATCTGGAATTTGGCCATGGGACCCTGAGGCTGATAGTGACTTTCACGAAATTCAGCCTTGCTTGTCCGAAAATAGTTCATGGTAAGCCTATGTCAGGCGGTTTTAAGCGTGTACTGACGTAACGTTCTCCCGGTAGCTCATAGGTAGATGGGCTTAAAGAATATTGTATTAACCGTTAAAAAAATAACATCAGGGAATATAAATGAAAGGAAGCAAAACGGTATTAAAAATAGTTAAATATCTTAGTTTTATAGTGCTCATTATATTAATTATATTAGTTGGATTTGTATTCATTATTCCAATGACATTCGACTCCAGTACTCCCCCTTTGAACTATGGGAAAGTAGACTCCAAGCTATTTTTAGGAGACGGTAAGGAACAGCCTTTACTTGTATACTTTGGCGGTAGTGAAGGCGGAAACAGCATGACAAAGCCTCATAACATTAAAGAAAGACAGCAATATATTGATCAAGGGTATGCGTTGTTGGCAGTTGGATATTTTGGCATGGAAGGTATACCTCAAGAGCTAGATAGAATTTCTTTAGATGCGATTTACAACGAAATAGTTCTAACGTTAAATAATCCAAGATTAAATTTAAATTGTGTCGCTGTTATGGGTGGTTCTAAAGGGGCTGAATTAGCACTTACCTTGGCATCGAAGTACACAAAAATTAATGGTGCTGTTTCATTAGCTGGAAGTCATGTTGTATTTGCCGGGCCTTCTTTTTTTGCTGATGGCAAAACCTCTTCATTTATGTTTAATGACCAAGAACTCCCTCACGTACCACTAACGCTGGAGATTTTACCATCAGTTTTAATGGGCGATTTACGACGTGCTCATGAAATAGCATTAATGGATATTGATTCGGTCGAGGGTGCTAGAATAAAGGTAGAGGATGTTAATGGACCTATCTTGTTAGTTTCTGGTGAAAAAGATCACATATGGCCTTCACAAGAAATGTCAGAGGAAGTAGTCAATCGGTTGAAAAACAAAGGCTTTACCCATCCTTTCAAACATATTATGGTGCCCGATGGTAATCACTTTCAACCTCAAAATGATTACCACCCAGAAGTGATTAAATTTTTGGATGAAAATTTCTTACCTCGTTGCGATGCTCATTATCAGAACATCACCCAACACATGCACTAAAACAACTCCAGCGCGTGGCTGTGGACCCCCTTGGCAAAACAACAGCTGTATTGAAAAATACAGTACACCCTCCCCTTTCTCGGAATTCCAGCCTGCGTGTTCGTACCCCATATTTTTAAGTAAATTATACAAGGAGTGAAATCATCGCTAATCGTAAATTGATTCCATTATTTCTTTTTCTGTTATGGCTGGCCCTAGCAGTCTCAATTAGTCTAAGACACAATGAATATGGAAATATAATATCTAGGCTATCGCAGACAGACCGAATTGGTGAATGTGAAATAACAACCGAAGTTACCAGACAGTGGCCATTTTCTTGGGCCCCTCGTTCTGCAAGTGTCAGTGTTCAAAGACAAGATTTAACGCTCACCACGATAACCAGCAAATACAAAAAACCAGATCGAACGTTCCTTAAAACGCACAATACCAGTTATCACTTTACGTGGAGTGAAATAAAAAATAGTAATTTAACCGCATCTTATATGGATGTTGTAGTTGAGCCTAACGGTAAAGTTAACAGCCTTAGTATTGGTAATTGCGCTAATTTTAAAGAAGGAAATGATTTAATCGGTCACTTAGCGCGTTGTAAAGTACCGGTACAAAAAATAATGTGCACTTAATAAGCCATGAAAATGTTCCTGATCCACCAAATCGCACTAGTTGCCAGGCTGATATAAGCACGAGGGCATCGCCTTTAGGCGCGATGACAAAGCGGATGCATTTTTCGACCTTACAACATACCTATCAGATGGTTGGTCGACAGCGTGCTATTTAGAACAAACGCTTTAAGGCGTATGTTTAACTTCCAGAGCGGAAATAGAGGCATTTTTAGTAAACGTTAAGCCAAGTTGAACAACTGCAATAAGAATTTTTTATACACAAAAGGAAATGGTTTGAAGAAAATTGCCTTACTAATACCGTTAATTATTACCGGCTGTGCCGGTATGCCTGACTATGTCGAGCCTAAATCGACAACACCCTCCGCTACATTAAAAGTAACTAACGACTTTGATGCTCCGTTACTTGGCTATTCAACATTTGTGCATACTCATACTGAAACCGAAACGTGCGGTAAATCATTCGGTGCTGAGAGTGGTGCTAGGTTAATAGTCTTAGATAAGGGTAATCCTTTAATTTCTGAATTGAACCCTGATGGCGTTAAACTTTCAGCAGGTAGAAAATATAGCTTTATGATCATGTCTGTTGCTGGAATGCAAAACTGTATTATATATGCTTCGTTTAGTCCTGAAGCTGATCAAAACTACGAAATTAAAACATTTGGAAAGCTGCGTTCCTATGACAACAGCTGCGAAGCAGCGCTGTTTAGGTATGATGAATTGAATGAAGCTTATACATCAATAGATTTTGAATATTATGGTCAGTGTAAGTAATAGCGGCATTAAATAGCCGCGAAAGGACGATGTACTACTCACTATGAATTTATTATTTGTTTGCTCAGAAAACCGTTTACGTAGCCCAACGGGAGAATCCGTTTTTTCAGAATATGAAGGTATTAACGCTATTGGGTGTGGCACAAATGCAGATGCTGAAACCCCTTTGTCTGGAGACTTGGTTGAATGGGCAGACGTTATTTTTGTGATGGAAAAAGCGCATAAAAATAAAGTGTCTAAAAAGTATAAAGACTTACTGAAAGGCAAAAAGTTAGCGTGCTTAGATATACCTGATAACTATGAATGTATGCAGCCAGAACTTATTCAATTATTAAAGAATAAAGTACCTAGGTATGTACGAGTGTGATTACCAAGAGAAACTGACGGTATAAGTACCAAGCGACTTTGTCATAATATCACTTTTTCGTCAGTAAGGTTGCAGTACATACCCTGTGGTACTGAACAGGGTATATTTTATGTTACTTAGAAGCCGTTTACTAACGTTTGAATTGCTTCAATAACGATTTCGGGCTGTACTTTGTGGATAGAATGCTGGCGCTCTCCCGTAAATATTAATGTGCTATCAGTAGAACGAGAAGCAAGACTTTCTTGTAGACCCGCCCATATATAATGTTTTGTATTTTTATTCTGAATTTCAGAGGACGGTTGATTTCAAGCGATAACCACTAATGGCAAACCACCATAGTTCGGATTTAGTGTGTCTAATTGATTTAGACTCTGAGGGAAATAACTGGCTTCGTCTAAGCTGGTATATTGATGCTTGGTTGTACTTTTTTTGGCTCTCTCTTCTGGAGAAGTGTTGGATAGATATAATCTAGGCAGTCCGAAAGGGGCTGCCAACATGCCAAATTTGAACACGTACTTTTGAAATAAGCCCGTTCTCGGCATTCTATTTATTTGGTCTTCATGGGCAGAGTCTACCAAAACCAATGCCGCTATATCTTCGGGGTAAGTAAGGGCATAAAGCTGCATATTTACTCCACCAAACGAATGACCAACTAGAACAATTGGCCCTGTTAAATTCTTTTGCTCTAATATTGAATGAAGTTCCTCGATAATGGCTTTACTGTCTCTTTTTTTCGGACTTTCCTCACTCCAACCTAGGCCAGCCCTGTCGTATGTGATGACTCTCGAAAACTTTGAGACTTTGTTTGCTACCTTGTTCCAAACAGACAACTCATCACCCATTCCAGAGTCGAAGATTACGTTTACCTTTCCACTTCCACTATCCTCGACGTAAAGGCTATAGCCTCCAACGTCAAGCATTTCACCAGACTTCTCAAAGGAGGATGAATCGACGTAACTTTTATATGATTGATATACAAACCCAACCAGCAGTAAAAGTATTAGACCGAACGAAAAAAATTTGAAAAAAACTCTCATCTGGAAATTCCCTTTATCTCAATGTTTAAGAAGTTTTATTTGTGTTCAGTTTGTTTGATTACTTCTAAAAACTCAAACAATTAATGCACATTGGGATTTCTCAATCCTTAACTGAGTCGTATTAAGTTGATTGCGAAGCCAAATGTTTCGAACACCATTGGCGCTTATATCAATACCGAACTCAGCCTTCATTCTCATTGATACCTTTTGTTGGCCCATATGCGGATTAGATAAAGACACATTGATAACGACTTCCTCAATGGCTCTGTCAGTACGATTTTTGTGATGAAGATCTGGCGCTTCTTGCCGTTTTAGCGACTGGATTCCACCTTGTTTAAGCAGTTTTCGGTGGCGATAAATCGTATCGCGAGAGACGCCACTGAGTCGGGATGCTTCTGCTACATTTCCAAGCCTGTCAGCCAACGCTAATACCTCAAGTTTCTTCTGGATCTCATTGTCTTCCGAGGACAGTTTTTCAGGCTCAGTGACTTCTGTTACCTGTAGCTTTCGTCCGGCGAAGTAAGCTTCGAATTGCTTGTTTTTAGCTGTACGAATTTCAATTTTCTGGTTTGCGATTGAATGCTTAAGCGGAGAATCGATAAAGTAGAGTTTTCCGCCGTGGCTAAACGTATGGTCGTTGCGTATTTTTCTGTAGACCTTGGTAATGCAGATATCATCAAGATTGGTGTAGAGTGGTAAAGGTGTATATTCGGTTCCCGATGTTCTTGATTTTACAATCAGTCTCTTACGCCAAAACTGAGGGATGAAGACGTGTTGGAGGTAACTATTCGCACCCGTCATATCACTAATATTGTTAAGTCGTAACTCCGGTATCAACCTGTCTTGCAAGGTATCGAAGGCGCGTTCAACTCGGCCTTTGCCTTGTGGTGAATTAGCGAAGATAATTTCGATACCTAACTCTTCACACGCCCGTTGCATCTGAGAGAAGTTGCAGCGCTTAGGGCCTCCGAAGATACCTGCTCTATCGACATAAAGAGTTTTAAACACACCTTTCGTTTCGATGCAATCTCGCATGACTTTCAAGCACCCAACCGTGGTTTCTGAAGGGAAGAACTCAGCGTAAACTTCACTGGTTGCATCATCAATCATAGCGATGAGGCAATGTTTTTTATTACCGAACCAACGATGCGGACTGCCATCCATTTGCATCATTAAGCCCGGCGCTTCCATGCGCTCTCTACGTTTGCGAACATTACTGCGCCTGCGTTTAGCTCGTTTAACATGGTGAATATCATGTGCCCAACCACGCAGGGTTTCGCGTTTAACAACAATGTTTTCGTGAGTCTCAAGCATCTCGGCGAGGTGCAACAAGTTCAGGTCATAATATTTCTCGCGGATTAGCGACTGAACTTGCTGCTTAAGGCTGTCAGGCGTTTTATTAACTGGCTCGCTGCCTGTGTTTCCGTGAACGATAAACTGTAACCCTTGGCTTCGGTAAAGCTGTAAATAACGTTCAACAGTACGTCTGGATTAATTGAGGAGCTTAGTGGCATTGGCTATCGTAATTTTACGTTCAGCCACTTTTGCAATGACATCAACTGTCAATTGAGCTTTGGAATTCAACACAATCATCCTTAGCGTTCCTCAAATGCACCAACAAAACATTTAAAGAACACGGTTAAAGATAACCGTCAATTTCCCTTGGTAATTAGCGACTACGACAGAATCGCGTGGTAATTAAAGTACGACAAAATCGCTTGGTGTTCACACCCTTAACTGTACTAGCTCAGACTTGAGCTGACAGTCATGAATACGTCATATTAAGCGCCCAGCGAATGCGTTTATTTTCACCAGTGAAACTACATTCGCCAAGTATGCTGCCCTTTTTAGCTTACTTTTAACTGCCTGCCTGTTTTTGCCTATTCAGCGGTTTTAGACGACTTCTGCACCGCGCTATTTAGTTGATTAAGCTCTTTTTCAGTTAGATTTCGCCATTGCCCTGGTTTTAAATTACCTAGCTCTAGGTGCATGATACGGGTACGTTTCAACTTGGTAACTTCGTAGCCAAGGAATTCGCACATACGTCGGATTTGGCGGTTTAGGCCTTGTGTAAGAATAATTGAAAACTGAAACTTACCACGTGCATTTACTTTACACGGTTTAGTCACCGTGCCTAAAATAGGAACGCCTCTTGCCATTTTTTGAACAAAACGCTCACTAATAGGCTGGTTAACGGTAACTTCATACTCTTTGTCGTGGGCATTTTCAGCACGAAGAATCTTATTCACAATATCGCCGTCACTGGTCAGGATAATCAATCCTTCTGATGGCTTATCGAGTCTCCCTACTGGGAAAATTCTTTGTTTGTGCTTAATAGCATCGATGATATTGCCCTTCACATGGCGCTCGGTGGTACAGGTAATGCCAATGGGCTTGTTGTACACCAAGTAAATGCGGTCTGATTTATCTTCAGCCACCGCTTTAACTAGCTTACCATCAACCTTAACCAAATCGCCGTGCGCAACTTTGGTGCCCAGTTCAGGCAGCTTATCGTTAATGGTAACCCGGTTTTGCTCAATTAATTTATCAGCTTCACGTCGTGAACACAGTCCAGTATCACTGATATATTTATTAAGACGCTTTGTTACCTCAGAGCTCATGCTAAAAATCCTTACCCTTTCCTACTAAACGATAACGTGAATAAGCCCACACTGGCCTTGTTATCAAATCTATAACCGTTAATTTTACTATAAAAAAAGCGAGCTAAAAGCTCGCTTTTTTAACATTCAGTTAGAATTAATATTCCCACCAACACTCTTGCCACCACTCAAGGAACTCCTCGAAGTCGATGTAGCCATCGTTATTGCTGTCTATTAACTTAAAACCTTCTTGTACATGGCTGGCTTTAGTTTTAGGAGATATAACGGTTAATAACTCGATAAACTCCGTTAAATCAATTTGACCATTACCATCTTGGTCGAAGAAGGTGAAATCTTTCTTTATTTCTTCAATTTTTTCGTCTGAAAGTTGAGCGGTCACACGCTTTCCCTTTTTTAGCAACTACATAGAGGGTGAGTTTAACGCCCTTATTGAGTAGTGTCTATGCCTGATTTTCTCTTGCTTTTAAAGCACGCTCACGTTGTAAACGGGCTTTCTCTTCGCGCTTTTGTTCCATGGTAAGTCGTGCTTCTGTACCCACGTGTTCTTGCTGTCTCATCTTGGCAAGATTTACCTGTTTTTCGCGCTCACGAAAACGTGAAAGTTGATCTTCTGTATGGGTACCAAAACAATGCGGGCAGCTTACGCCAGACTCATACTTTTCACTTTGCATGTCTTCATCGGTAATGGGTAAACGGCATGCATAGCATTGATGATAATCACTTTTTTCAAGATCGTGGTTCACAGCTACACGATTATCAAATACAAAGCAGTCGCCTTCCCACAATGACTCTTCTTTTGGTACATCTTCTAAATATTGAAGAATACCGCCTTCCAAATGATATACCTCATCAAACCCCTGCTCTTTTAAATAAGCCGTGGATTTTTCACAGCGAATACCGCCGGTGCAAAACATGGCCACTTTTTTGTTTTTCTCAGGGCTTAATGTTTTAGCCACGTACTCTGGAAATTCACGAAATGTTTCTGTTTTAGGGTCGATAGCGTGTTTGAACGTACCAATTTCTATTTCATAGCCATTGCGGGTATCTATCACGGTCACATCAGGATCGCTAATAAGTGCATTCCAGTCAGCCGGCTTAACGTACGTACCTACGGTTTTACGCGGGTCGATACCTTCAACACCCATGGTGACAATTTCTTTTTTAAGCTTAACTTTGGTGCGGTAAAACGGTTGTTCTTCGTGAAGTGATTCTTTGCAAGAGATAGGATTAATTCTCTCGTCGGCATTGAGATATTGAAGTAACCCATCAATACCTTCTCGAGTGCCTGAAACTGTGCCGTTAATGCCTTCGCTGGCAAGTAATAGCGTGCCTTTAATGCCATTAGATTCCATGGCAGTTAATAGAGGTTGGCGCATGGCCTCGAAGTTTTCAAGCGCAACAAATTTGTACATCGCGCAAACGATATATTTAGACATAGTAATTTAACCTTTGCTAGTTGGAACGTAAAACCAGTGCAAAATGCGGCGCGCACTATACCAAACCAGTTTTATAATTTCCAGTTAGGCGGCAAGAAAGGATTCAGACTGCTCGATGATATCGCCAAGCATGGTATTGTCTTCTGGAAGGGTTGATGCGTAAGTAGCGGCAATACGTTTTTGGGTTGCCAGCGAGCAGTTGGTGATAATATCTTGGCTGATTTTCTTAGGATCGTTAGTTTGCGCAAGAGGCATTGGATGCATTTCCTTGTAAAGACGCACCTCGTCAAACTGCACCTGCGACGCTTGGTGTGCTAACTGGCTGGCCATTACCTGTGACAATTTCTGCATTTGTAACCAATCTGATTCACCTGCAGATAGCGGTACTTTACGATAAAAATTGAGCGCTTCTAGCCGTTTAGTAATATCGCTACTATCTTGTACCTCATTCGGACTGTCTATCGATATAGTATCGGCCAGCGCACTTTGCTGCATGGATAAGTACAAAGCAAAAAGCGTCGCATTACCTGCCGCCTTTGACAGCGTCCCGTTCCACTCCCAGGACATGCTGGGGTCGATAGACTTACTTGTGTTTATATCGTTATCAGACACGTAAATACTAAGATTTAAAACTCATACCTATAGTGTCGGCAAGATAATGTTTTTCTTAAGCTTATTCTTGCTCAAAACGTTATTTTCAACAATGATGTATAGTAACTCTTTACTCCTTAATGCGTGATGGTCATGTTCGGATGAAAAATGAACTTTTCAGATAAGCAGGTGCTTATTGTTGAAGATCAACGCCCTTTTCTCTTATTGTTGCGTGGCTTATTGCAATCCATGGGCGCCAGTGACGTTGTTACTAAATCATCGGCAGAAAAAGCCTTGTCGCTGTGTAAGAAACAAAAGTTCGACATTGTCGTGTGTGATCTGCATTTGGGCGTAGACAGAAAAAATGGTTTCGAGCTTATTGAAGAGCTTAGGATCAAACGTTTAATTAAACCCACCACGGTGTTTTTGTTAATTAGCGCCGATAGCGCCCGCCCTGTGGTGTTAGGCTCAATTGAACGCCGCCCCGACGATTACCTTATTAAGCCTTTCTCTCAGGTACAACTTAAAACTCGTATTACAAGAGCGTGGCAAAAACGCCAATTTCTTGGAGAGGTTTTACAAGAAGTTGCCAACGAAAATATAAATCGCGCCATTGATTTATGTGAAGACTTAATCAGCACACCATCCCCCTATAAAGGCACGTGTGAACAGTTATTGGTTGAACTCTACTTACGCCTTGAACAGTTCGATAAAGCGCTAGATGTTTTGAAGCCCTATATAGACGGAAAGCCAGTTTTGTGGGCAAGAGTTGCGCTCGCCAAAACCTATCTATCCTTAAAAAAATTCGACAAAGCCATTGATATCGCCGAAGACACTATCAAACGTAATCGTTTTAATGCAGAGGCACATGATGTGCTTGCTAAGGCTTTTGACGCAAAGCAGCAGGGTGAAACTGCCATTGCGGCTATAAAAGAAGCGATAAAGCTGTCTCCCTACTCCCTACCTAGACATTTTAGTGCCTGTTCTATTGGCCGAAATCATAACGACTTCATTTTAGCTTCCACATCTAGCATGGCTATTTGGGACTTATCTAAAAGAACGGTAAATCAAAATAGTCTTCATTGGTGTGGTGTTATCAGAAGCTTACTTGATGTTGCCGAGTACACCGATGACAAGCGAACACGAAACCGCTATCAACAAGAGGCCCTACTTGCCCTTCAACGAGGGATGTTCGATGAAAATATTCAACGGATAGACGATGAATTTGATGTGAGTATATTTGGTAGCATCGTTAATGCGCGAGTTAACGCAATTGATGGGAAAATGTTGGATGCTAAAAAGAATCTAGCCCACTCCCAAGCTGCTATCGAGCAGAAATATGACGCTACACCAGTGGTGTACATTCCCGATAGTATTAAAGTGATGTATGACCTAGGTGAATTTGAAGATGCTTTGCAACTTCAAGAAATTGTAAAAGCACAGAAACTTGAATTAGATTCAAATAGCGAATTCTTATTACGTTCAGAATCGACAAAAGCAAAGCAAAACTTTACTAACTACCAACAATTTAACCGGGAAGGAATACAACTCTACCAACAAGGACAGTATGAAAAAGCGAAGGAATCGTTTGCTCTTGCGCAAGGCTTTTCGCCGGTAAATACCGGTGTTGCACTTAACCTACTGCAATGTTTACTGCAAATATTGAGCAAAAATCAAAAGGCAGATCCTGAATTGTTTCGGGAATGTCGCCGTCTTTATAAACTTATTGATGATATGCCGTTGAAAATACAGCATCAGGATAAATACACCTCGCTTCGCGAAGATTTAGACACTTTTATGGGATCCAAATAATGATAATAACCCGTTCTAAAAAGCTCAGTGTTCCTTCTTGTTTTTACCCTACCATACTGCCTACTCTGCTGTGTGTCGTTGCTTTAAGCGGTTGTAGTCAAACTTCACCCTGTGAAGATATTGTTGAAGTAAATCGACAATTGCATGTATGCAAAAGCTTATCAAAAGTGATGAATGACAATCGTTATCCCCAGCAAGCTATTTCTGCTAAAAAGCGCTACGAAACTGAATGCGAAGATTTTAGATACTATCGAGACGACTACGACACAATATGTAAAGGGAGCCAACAAGCTATTGGTAACAGGCT
Source organism: Alteromonas sp. 1_MG-2023 (assembly GCF_030547075.1). Classification (GTDB taxonomy): domain Bacteria; phylum Pseudomonadota; class Gammaproteobacteria; order Enterobacterales; family Alteromonadaceae; genus Alteromonas. The sequence continues at coordinate 133,335 of NZ_JAUOQH010000002.1, forward strand.
ATAGGTAAACGACTATAGGTAGCATGCTAATGTGATGGATGTATTAGCGAGTAATATGGAAGTACTTGTTAGTTGGGGAGTTAATTGCGGAGTAAATTGAGGAACATCAAACAACAATCAGTTCCCTATGTGGTTTTCCTTCAGCCATGATACGGTATATCTAAAGTTCAAGACTTTGTTAAGAGAAGGATATTCATATGTCTAAACGCGTTGCAGTACTAACTTCCGGGGGTGATGCGCCTGGAATGAATGCTTGTATTCGAGCTATTGTTATTGCCTGTGAAAGAGAGGGCTTCACGCTGTTTGGCTATCAGCACGGTTATAACGGCTTACTTGAACAAGAATATGAAATACTCGCATTAAATGCTACCCACAACCTTATTCAACAAGGGGGCACCGTATTACACAGTGCACGTTGTGAACCCTTTAAAACAGAGGAAGGTGCACAAACAGCAGCCGCGAATCTTAGCGAATTGAATATTGATACGCTTATCGTGATTGGAGGTGATGGCTCATTTAGAGGGGCACATCATTTAGCTGACTTTTGGCAAGGTCAAATTATTGGCATTCCTGGCACAATTGACAACGATGTAGCAGGTACAGACGCCACCATAGGGTATTACACTGCTATCGATACCGTGGTGTCATCAATTGATAAAGTAAGAGACACGGCAGACGCGTTTGAGCGAATTTTCATTGTAGAAGTGATGGGCAGACATGCAGGTTTTCTAGCCTTAAATTCAGCTCTTGCATCGGCGGCCGATTACGTGATTTTGCCTGAAACGTTTAATGAGTGTGAAACAGAGCTACAGAAAATAACGCAGCAAATAGAGAAACGAAGGCAGCTGAAGGGTGCTATTAGTTTCATTATCGTGGTGGCTGAAAATGTATGGCCTGGGGGATTAAACGACTTTGCCGAACAGTTAGTGTCAAAAACGCAATCTGAAGTTCGCCCAGTTACTCTTGGGCATGTACAACGTGGTGGGTCTCCGGTAAGCCAAGATAGGCTACTTGCCACTAAGCTAGGCACGTATGCGGTAAGTTTGGTAGGTAGCAAAAGTAACGGCATTATGGTGGGCGAACTAAACGGCACACCAAGTGAAATTGCGCTTAGCCACACGTGGGAGGATGATAAACCTTTAAACCCGTGTAGCTTGCAAACCATGTATACCATCATGAATGAGCGTTATTGATAACCACGTTACTGATAACCCGAAAACCTCAAGAAGGGTTACGCATAACTAGATTTAGTGGCTTATTATCAATAATTTAGCTTATATTTTTACTTTAAAAACAAAATGCCCGATTTCTCGGGCATTCTTTATAAATTACTTCTATCAATGTACTTTTGTGCTTTTTTCGGCAGATGTATTACATCTTCATCGCAGCTTTTACTTTGTCTCTATGGCTACGGCTTACTTTCAATTCAGTGTCATTTTGCAAAATTAAGTGATATTCACCACTAATATGACTCACCAACTTTTTCACGAAACGGATGTTAGCAATAGCAGAACGATGCACTCTTACAAACCACTGCGGGTTAAGTTCTTGCTCTAGCTCTTTCATCGTTTTGCGCATAATGTGCATGCCGTCTAACGCATGTACACACATATAATCGCCCGCTGCATCTATCCACTGAATGTCTTGAACATTCACGCGAGTCACTTCAGAACCATCTTTAATCGCAAGTACATCTGGGTAAGGATTGGTTTCTACTGGCTCACCATTAGCAAGCTTACGTAGAATTTCTTCGCAATCATCACCCGTAAGCTCCGCCACTAAATTCACCAAGCGTTTAGACTGTTCATCTTGATGTTGTGTAGAGAAGTACTCTCGCACTTTCACAAGTGCGTCTTTTAAGCGCTCATCATCAGCAGGCTTTAATAAGTAGTCTAGCGCGTGTACGTCGAAGGCTTTAATCGCGTAGCTGTCATAGGCGGTAACAAATACCACCATCGGAATAGGTTGATTAAGCTCACGTAGCTTATGTATTACTTGAAAACCATTTAGTCCTGGCATTTGAATATCAAGAAATACTAAATCAGGACGGAGTTGTGAAATACTGCTTACCGCTTCAAGCCCATTTTGGCACTCTGCCAAAACTTGAATGTCCTCATGACGCTCTAACCTAGCGCGAAGTCCGCGGCGTGCCAGCGGTTCATCGTCTACTACTAAGGTTTTTATTACTTGCTTTGTCATGCGCATACATCCTTCACTTCATAAGGAATACGAATTCGAACTCGTACACCCGACGGCTGGTTGTCTTCAATAGAAAATGCGAAATTGCGCTGATAGAGTGAGTGCAATCTCTCTTTGATATTCGCCAGCCCTACGCCATTTTCACGGCTTAACTGACCATCAATAATATTGGCACCGGGGCCATTGTCAGCCACGTCCATTAGTAAATCGTTTCCAAACGTGCGAGCGGTGATCGAAATTTGACCGCCGTTCTCCATTTTAGAAATGGCGTGCTTTACGGCGTTTTCAATAATTGGCTGTAAGATCATGCTAGGAACCAGTGCATTTTCGCACTCTTCATCAATATTCCAAACCACTTCTAGCCTGTCATCAAATCTTACTTTCTCAATTTCTAGATATAACCGTAAGGCCTTTGTTTCTTGGCCTAATGGCACCCGTTTGATGGGGTCATTATCTAGAGAATAGCGTAAAAAGTCGCTTAGCCGAGAAACCATGGCCTCTGCAGTATCGTTTTCTTTCAACAACACCAAGGTAGAAATAGCATTCAATGTGTTAAACAAAAAGTGAGGATTAAGCTGATAACGCAGCATCTTAATATGAGCCTGATGCGCCATAGTGCTGGCTTTAAGCGCATTTTGCTTTTCTTTTTGTAACATCTGGAAGTTTTTTATGCCGAAGTAAACGCCGCTCCAACATCCCACCATAATGAGTGAATTAATCGTATTGGTGAAATACATGTACCAAGCATCTGGCCGATAACCATGCTTGTAAATTTCCCAATAATTTATGTTCTTAACCACTGCCCATAAAAGTGCTATCAAATAGCACGATGCTATGACCGTCATAATCATTTTCAAGGGCGATTGTTGTCTTGCCCAACGATAAACGTATCGAAGTGGAATGGTTAGCAACCAACCAGCGTAAGCATTGAGTAATATGATAAATACCCAAATTGGCCTTACGTCGTGAAGGAATGAGCCAATGTAATAAATAATAGCGAAACCTGCCCAGCCTGCACTGTGCAAAGTCCAAAATAATCTTTCGTTACTTTCAATAACGCGCTGAAAGCGGCTCACATAATTACCGGTGGTTGAGTTGATTGATAGATTATACGCAAGGTATCACGCTTGCGGAGCGTCTTGGTCGTACTTCATATGCGACTTGTCGCACGCATTGCTCGGTTTAGCTACCGCGACTAATAACTAATATTCAATCTCTTAAGCCAATGCATCCACCACCATGCAGGGCCAACTAACAAGAATTGTAGATCTTCAAAAAAAGACGGCTTTTTGCCTTCAATTTTATGTCCAACAAATTGAAGGACCCACATTACAATGAAAAGTGACAAACAGAATAACCAAACACTCACATCATAATAGGCTATAAGATTTATGCCGCCGAAACACACTATGGTCAATAATGTCATGGCAGCACCGATAGGTCCTGACAATTTAAAATAATAGAATAATATAGGAATGGCGATAATATGCGCCCAAGTAACGTTGAAAGCGGCAATAAATTCAGGCACAGGTATGGCCCAAATAAGCCCTAAAGTAACGAAATAAATGCTAGGCACGGCGATAGCGTGAATAAGTACATTCATTTTATTTTGGTGACTTTCGTTGTACTGCATTAATAACTTTTCAATCGTTCTCATAGCAAATTCCACTTATTGTTATAGTTATTGCTCTAATTATTATTTAATTTTTCATTTAGTTTTTGATTTAGTGTCTTAACTCGAGCTCTTGATTTAACGCTTTATAAAATAAAAGACAGCGAAAATTAGTACTCGATATCGTTTTAAGTAATGAGTGTATGGCCTGACAACAGTGTATTGACAGCCTCTTCATCGCTATCAAATTTTAATCCATAGTAAACAAATTCAGATTCAAGCTGGTGATTTTTAACAATAGCGTTCAACGTAGAGTCATTACCATCAGTTGAGTACACCAGCGCAATCTTAGTTTCATCAATCATAATCGGCCATTCCGGCTTTAGCGGTAGCGCGATACGACAGCCATTGTTCGAGATATCAACAATGATCCCGGTCACTTGCTCAGCTTCGGGAAAGGCTTCTGAAGAGACTTTAACGGCAATACCTGGTTGAGCGCGTTTATTCGCTCTAAGCCCGATAGACTCTATACTGCGGGGAAAGCTTGTAATTAATAGCCCTGATGGCTTAGCCAGTAATTTTAGCACCTTAACGCGAAACGCGATGACCTGCCCTGCTCCACCTTCTAAAACAAAACGCACCACAATGTCATTACCGATTGTGAGTAGATCTCTTATTACCATCCACTTGGCCGATGTTGGGATTTGAAAAATCATACACGTCGCCAGCTCCATACCCACATAGGCAGTTTTTACACGTCTGGGCGCGGTAGGCGTAGTAATTTGTAAATCTACCACTGAGCCTGGTGGTAATGCGCACAAACTATCGACGTTTTCTCTGTTAAGTTGACTACTAGCGGCATTCTCTGACATGTATTTAAGAACGTTCTTATTGTACGTAATCTAAATGTAACCAATTTTCTGTCAGCTGACAAAACCTTCTCTATCAGGCATGATGTCGCCATAAATTTTAGATACGCATTTTTTTATATAAAGGACATCATGAATAGCCCTACGCTTCACTACCAATTGTCTATTTTTTCTTGGCAACAACATCTGTTTGATGTAACCCTCACTGTGCCTTCTCATAAAACGCAAACTCTGAACCTTACATTGCCATCTTGGATCCCTGGCAGTTATATGGTGCGAGACTTTGCTAAGAATATTGTGTCGTTATCTGCCACAAATACCGATACTGGCGACAGCATCAACTGTATTAAGACTGATAAACAAACATGGCAGGCTAACACTCAAGGGCAAGCTTTAACCATCACATATCGCGTGTATGCCAATGACTTGTCTGTGCGCTCAGCATTTATTAACGACGAGTATGCGTTTATTAATGGTACAAGTGCGTTTTTAAGTGTTGAAGGCTTTGAAGAGCGCCCCTGCAAACTACAAATTATAAAACCCGCTATTACCAACTGGCGCGCTTATACCAGTATGCCTTTAACGAATGATGTGCATGACAGCTGGGAATACGAAGTTAAGGATTATGCAGAATTTATTGATCATCCTATCTATATTGGCGTTTGTAACTTGCATAGTTTCGACGTGGATGGGGTTACCTTTGAATTGTTATTCTCTGGTAGGAATAATTTAGACCTTGAGCGTATCGCCAACGATTTAACACCTATCTGCAGGCACCACATGCAGTTATTTGGCGATCCACAACCCATGCAGCGCTATTTGTTCATGACATTATTGGCTGACACTGGATTCGGCGGTTTAGAACACCGTGATTCAACCGCGCTGCTTTTTCCTCGCTTCGACTTACCTATGGTGGGCGAAAGCGAGACTAAAACTGATGGTTACATTACCTTCTTGAGCCTGTGCAGCCACGAGCTTTTCCATACTTGGCATGTTAAACGCATTAAACCCGAGGTTATGGTTAAACCTGATTTACAGAAAGAAACCTATACCAACCAACTGTGGATTTATGAAGGCTTTACCAGCTTTTATGATGACGTTACGTTAGCCCGTGCGGGCACTATTACCCCTCAAAAATATTTAGATATCGTATCGCAGAATTTAACCCGCTTATTGCAAAATGCTGGTAGGTTTAAGCAGTCAGTAGCAGAAAGTAGTTTCGACGCGTGGACAAAATTTTACAAGCAAGATGCCAGTGCCACTAATTCAATTGTAAGTTACTACACCAAAGGCGGCATTATTGCGTTTGGCTTAGATTTACTGCTGCGCGAAAAATCGAACAACGACGTAACGTTAGACTCGCTAATGCGCCATTTATGGGAACAATATGGTCGCGATGAGAAAGGTACGCCTGATGACGTTATTGCCGCGATATGTGAACAAGACTTCAATATTGATATTTCTGACTACCTAGCCGATGTGGTTTACGGTACAAAAGATGTGCCATTGGAAAATTGGCTATCGAACATTGGGGTTGAACTGCTAACTCGCAGTAAGGTATCTGCTGAAGATAAAGGTGGCAAAACAAGTGGCGAAGGCGTTAAGCGCCAACTAGGTGCCAATTGTAAGCCTGCCCCATTAGGACTTACCGTAACGCAAGTATTTGAAGGCTTAGCAGCCTCTGATGCAGGTTTAATGGTTAACGATACTATTATTGCCGTAAATGGCTATGTGGTTAACCAGGTTAAATTGCAGCGTATTTTAGATTCAACGAATACAGGGCAAGTCAGTATTTCATTGATTCGAGATGGACGGTTGTTAACCGGCGATCTTGATGTAAGAAACGCCCGTGAAGACGTATGTTACTTCTCTGTTGTTGATGAAAGTAAACTTGCAGCATGGTTAGGCCTTAGCAAATAACTAAATGCCAGCCACTAGAAACTAATCACTAAAAGCTAATCATAAAAGCTATACGAAGAAGGGCTACCTTAATAAGGTAGCCCTTTTTGTTTAGCGATAATGCTGTTTCGATGTGATAACTGGTTCGATGTATTAATAAGCGCCGCGGTTCTAAATTACTCGAATAGTCATTCGTACCCAACCTAGTCACGTACGCTTGGCTTATACTCGCGCTAGCGCTCTATTGCGACGTTCCCGCTCTACTCAGGGGTTCCCGACACTACCGTCTGTGGATCAAGGCGCATTTTGCCTAGGTTGATCCGCCAATCTAAATGCGGGCCCGTTGCTCTACCCGTAGCGCCAATAGTGCCTATCTGATCGCCTTGCGCTACCGTATCGCCAACTTTCACTGTAATAGAATCTAAGTGAAGGAAAGTTGAAAATACACCCATGCCATGGTCTAGAATTAGCGTATTACCTGAGTAATACAAGTCTTCCGCCAACGTCACCGTTCCTTCTACAGGTGCGGTAACAGGCGCACCGGTTGGCCCGCCTACATCAACGCCAAAGTGTGGCCACTTTGGTACGCCATTTAGCACGCGCTGGCTACCATAGACACCAGTTATAGGGCCTTTAGCTGGCCATTCAAAACGCGTAAATAGTGCATCAGCGTCGGTTACTTTACTTCGTGCAACTGACACATTAACGTTGTCCTGCCTAATTCTTTCAAGCACCGCTGTTGGCGGCGTCACCATTTTAGAATCAAGCCCGTCTATACGTTGAATGTCGTATTCACGTTTAGTGAGGGTAATATCTCGTACTGAAGTGGTACCATCGGCAAACTCAACTTCGAGCTTGTGAGAAAGGCTTGCATCCCGCGCAAAACCAAACACGAATTTGCCTTCGTTATTTAGCTGTAATGCTTCACCATCAAGGGTAACTTTAGCACCTGGCGCAACCTGACCTCTTATCAAGCTCCCTTGGGTTAAGGTGCCATTTAACGTAATTGGCTCCTGCTGGGCAAAAGCTGCTGTGCTGCCCGCGCTTAAAAGCAAAACAGAGATGCTTGCAAGCCCAACTGTTTTTTTAAGGAAATTTATTACACGAGCTTGAACTACACTAGCCCGGATAAACTTTAAACGCTCAACCCGAAAATTCATTACCACTCCTTTTCTTGCACTTTTAGCCACATCTTCTAAGGTGCAATTACGCTGACACCATTCTTACTGGAAACTGCCGCTACTCAGAGACCATGGCACCTTTACCCACACCTTCATAAGCCACTACTTGGCAGTGGTTGTCTGGTGTACGTTTCTTTTGCTCAATTAACAGGTATTGCGCTAAACATTCTACCGTTGAATCTGTGGTTATCACTTCGCAATCGGCTTTCGGAATAAGTAACTCGAAATAGCCCTGTGACGATTCGTATGCAAACGAGTAGTAGTCGCTAGGTGTGGCTACTGAACCAGTAATTTTGCGATCTTCATAAGCAATTTCATCTTCCGTAGTAGCGATGTAGATATCGGCCCAACGGTTGGCCCAATAGGCTTGTTCTTGCTCGCTAATCTTACCATCTAGGTAAATATCGATACGCGAACGGTGGCCATGAGCAATTCGCTGACAGTTTCCATCATGCTTTTTCAACCCGTGGGTATAATGGTAAAACGGAGATTCTATAACCTCGGCACGCAGCTTTAATGTGATGTTATCAACGTTTTCTGGTAAGTGAGTGGCGAGCACCTCTTTTAAGTAAACGCTAACCGATTCCATGGTAACTACGTCTGAATACAAAAAAGCGTAAGCTTCTGCTGGGCAGCGAAGCATAATTTCTCTACCATCTTCACAGGTGAAGCGCACTTCAACCTGTTCATTTGCATCATCATGGATAACCGTCGCACCCGCATATTCCGCAGGCACAAGCAATTTATGATCGACATACTCGTCAATCAGTCGTTTTAGGTCTTTTTTAACAATACCAAAATCCTGAACCATACTTTCTTCGTTAAGTTCACCGGTTAGGATTACATCGACAATCCAGCTTTCACCTACCATGCCGCGCTTGGGGCAAAGGTAAGAAAAGTCCATTACTGTCAAATCGTTTACAAATAGTTGCATGACACCCTTGTATCGTGTTCGTTTTCTGTTGTTAGTATACGTTTTTTACGTGTTAAACGCAGTGATTAGTCCATAGAAGATTGGCGATTAAGCTGATCTTTTAAATTCGGTGGAATACCGCGAATCGTTAAGGTATCGGTGGCTGGGTCGTAAAAAATACGATCGCCCATCAATTTGCGTTCAAAACTTACCGAAACACCGCCGCCCTGCCCTGTAAATTTAGCTAGCTGTTTTAGTGCTGCGGGATCTGGCTGAATCTCTTTTTCAAGCGGTACTTCCATAGACTGAGTAAATGAAGAAAAGTTGCTGCTAGTTTCTTCGTTTGAAGGCAACCTGTTGGCTAACTCGTCTACCGATAAACTTTCACCCGCATCAATCTTTTCTTTAAAATAGGTTTTCACTTCCTCGCGGTGTTGATGCTGCTCTTGTGGATCTAAAGATTCACTGGCCAAATAGGCGTCTACAGAGGAGATAAGCTGCTTATTTTGCTGCTTCACGTCAACTAACTCTTCGCATCCTACAAACTGCATAAAAAAGTCGGATACCTTACGGCCCATTCGGCCTTTTATAAAGCTAACGTAACGCTGCTGTTCTGGTTGTATATCCCATTGGGTTAGGTCAATACGAACGGCAAGTTGCATGCGGGCTAAATCTAAATGTTCACGGGCAGACAAATCCAGTGAATTAGTTACTTCAACGTGAGAGCGAGTATTTAGCAACGCAATCATCAAATATTGAGTAGCCAAAAATTCATACTGGCAGAAAATAAGAAATCCCGTTTCTACCGTGCCGGTATCGATTAATGTTTTCACCAATCGTTTGGTCGCCGATAATGAAAAGCTATGAAATTCTTGTTCTAAATTGTCACCACCCGCTTTTTTCTGCGCCAAATAGTCTTTCAAGCCTTCGGAAAATTCTGTTACGTTATCCGTATTTTCTTCATCGCTGTGCGAAACAAAATGACCAACCCCTTTTCCGGGTTTAGCATTAAAACTGTGGTTAATCTGATGGGCTAAAAGCTCTATTTCAGGTGTAACTGCTAAACAGTTTTCACGAGGAATTGCTTCAATCTTGTCATCTTTATTAACGACTAAACGATGTACAACAAAGTGATGAATCAGTGCACTCATAGAGTTAAGGGTGTCCTGTTGCTTAAAAAATGTAAGAAATACCTACGGAATTGCGGGATTTTAGAATGAATGATTGTTATCACTCAAACAACGATTATAATCATTTTACGAGTAAAACCATTCTTTTTATCAAAGAAATCATAAAAAAGAGGCGTAGCAGTGCCCCAGAATAGCCGTTATACCAATGCTGAATTTGAAAACTTAATGAATAAAGTCATTCTAACCCTCGAAGAAAACGATGCGGGAAGAGATTTATCATTAATGGTACTAGGTAATGTGATTACCCATATTTTACAGACTCAGGTAAGTCCTGACAAACGCGAAGCCATGGCAGATCAATTTGCCAATGTGCTCAAGAAGAGTGTTCAAGGTTAAATAGGCTTCATTTATGATTTTAGCCGAATCTCCTCGCCGCCAGCGAGTGACGAAATTAGTAAATTGGGGCCATTGGTTCGCCTTTGCGAATATAATAATTGCCATTGTTATTGCATCAATTTTTGTGTTTTCTTCACCTATGCCAGGCACGGGCGTAGGTACACTATATCTATTAACGAATTGGTTAGGCCATATTGGCTTTATGACCTTTTTCGGTTTTGTGATATTTATTTTGCCCTTGTGCTATTTAGCAACCAATCCAAGAGCAATTAAAGCCAGTGCATCTATTATAGCGGCCGTAGGGTTGGCGCTCCTCGCCTTCGATGCGTTGTTATTTAATCGCACGGGTTTTCATATCAGCTTTCATTCAGCCGATTTACTGAGAACAGAAGCACAAACTCAAATAAGTGAATTCTACTGGCAACAGTGGGCTTATTTATTCATGCTGTTTCTAGTATGGCTAGGCTTTCAACTTGTGCTTGCTAATGCAATTTGGAAACGGGTCGAGCGCTTTTCTAAACACAAGATTGGCGTTCCTGTAGCTAGCTTCTTCGTTGTGTGCTTTGTTAGTAGCCATGCAGTGCATGTATGGGCCGATGCTGAGCTTTATCAGCCCATCATTAAGCAAGATAACATGTTTCCGTTATCTTACCCTGCTACGGCTAAAACGACGATGTCACGCTATGGCTTACTAGACTTAGCTGCATATGAAGAACGTAAACAGCTTCAGTTTAACTCTGACATCCACAATATTAATTACCCTGCTGAGCCGGTGTATTGCTCTATTGATTCTGGCAAGAACATGACCGTTATTGTGCAAACAGATGAAGGTGACATTTCTGGTATTAATGACCTAGGGTTAAACGCGTTAGAAAACTATCATTCTACGGCTAGCAGTTTAGATGGGTTAATTACAACTACCTTGTTTGGTGTGCCAGAGATTTATCAAGACTCGCTTAGCAACAAGCGCCCTGTGTTGCTAGCTCTGCCGGTTGGTCTTGGTATGCCTGTGTCTATTCATTTTGACGAGAGCTTGCCCGCTGATATGTTTTCAGGCTATCAGCAACCTTTGTCGAATAACCATAACGGCTTGCACTTAGCGTTTCTTCCGGCATCTGCAATAACAGATTATGTCACGCCAGAAATGCTGAAAAACAATAACGTTATGATTGCCACAGGTTATGGCAACGAGAATGCACAAGGCGTGTTGTACAGCAATATGTCGCTAAGTGCAGATATTGCCAGTACGGAAGACCTTGCACCAACTATTATGAATGCTCTGGGGTGTGCAGCACCTACTACCTTCTATTCTACCGGTCAGAACTTACTTAGCCCTAGCCGTAAATGGTTAGTAAGTACTTCAGGCGAACGAATAGTCGTGTTCCACAATGGTAAACGTACTGATGTATTGAGTAACGGAAGTTATGAAATTACTGATGTTACCACGGGTAAACGCAGTAACGCGCCGCTGAATGTAGATTTATTGAGCCAAGCTATCAAGCATTTGTCGCGGTTTTCTAGTCAAAACTAGAACATAATCTATTTAGAACTAAAACGTAAAAAAGCGCCAATCGGCGCTTTTTTTTCATTTAAGGAAATCATGGACAAATGGGCGAAGAGTAAATAAAAGGCATTGGTGGCCTCATTACCTGAATAACACTACTCATATTTGCCTACATTAGATTGTTCGGTGTTAGTAGCGTGCCACGCTGATTTCGTTTAATGACGAAACCTGTGTAACATTTTCTAGTTGTGCATTTGCTGGCGGTGTTTTGCTAGACACAAAATAACAATGGGCTAGCTTCACATCTTGCCCTGCTTCGATATCTCGCCAACTGTCACCAATCATGATGCTAGAGGGCAACATAATAGCATGCTCCTGTGCGGCCTGTTTCAACATACCTGAGCTAGGTTTGCGACACGTACACTGCTTTTTATATTCACCAATACCATGCTCTGGATGATGAGGGCAGAAATACACGGGTACAAAGCTGATACCTTCACGCTGGAAGTCTTGCTGTACTCTGCTCATCAATGCATGAAAGTCGTTCTCTGAATATAGCCCCCGAGCAATGCCTGACTGATTGGTAACAATAATGATTTTGTAACCTGCGCTTTCAAAGCGCTTCATTAGCGAGAATATGCCATCTACATATTCAAAGTTTTCATACTGGCCTACGTAACCATGGTCGACATTAATAATACCGTCGCGATCTAAAAATAAAGCTTTAACCGGTGCTGAATCCATTGTGTGCTTTCTCTTCATGGTCAAATCAACTGGCATCGGTTGATTTTTGCCATACCTGAACGCGAAAATCTACCGTCACTTGAGTGAGTGATGTAACTATGTCAGCTAAACGGTCTGGGGGTAAACGCCAATAATAGGGAGTCATTTTAATCAATGCTATTTTTTGTTCATCATTATCAAAATGCAAGGGGTAATTAACCGTTTCATCCAAAGATTGAGTGAAGCCATCACGCGCCTCTTTTTGTACTTCATGTTTTGCAGGGTTGTCGTATACCAACGACTTTAGCTCGAATAAATGGTCTGGTGCAGGATCTACGGTAAGCAAAATTCCACCCGCTTTTAATACACGAGCGTATTCTTCACTGCTGCCGGGGGCAAAAACCTGAATAATCGCGTTTTGCGTTTCGGGTGCTATGGGTAAATCAAAACTACTTGCTACAACGAACTGCTGTTTTTTATAAGCTTTAGCGGCTAGTTCCACGGCAATTTTAGCAATATCACTTCCACTGCCTTTAATGGAAAAACCTTCGGATTCTAAACCTGCAACTAACGCATTTAGGTAACTTCCTTCACCGCACCCTGCATCATAAATGGTTAGTTCTTGGTCAGCGTTGGCGTTAACGGCATTGGCTCTATCAACAGAATCGGAAAAATACTGTGAAACGATTTCAACCATGCGCTGTTTAAGCGGGCCGTAACCATTTAAGTCGTGAAACTCTCTACGGGCACGAACCATATTTTTATCATCACCGGGCGATTTAGAGTTTTTAAATTGTACGGGGAGAAGATTGACGTAACCGGCTTTCGCTTTGTCAAAACTATGGTTATTGCTGCATTGAATGACCGAAGCACTAATATCAATTGGGCTTCGGCAAAGTGGGCATTGCCACATAAAAAAGAGTCCACTGTAAAAACTGTCTAACACTGGTGGCGATTTTAGCAAACTTCACCGCGAGTGTCGTGACTGCTTCTCACCTAGGACTTGATTGTAGGGTTTCATCGCATTCAAAGTTTTCACACAGAAATGCATAACAGCCATTTAAGCGTTCTCGCACACATGCGCTAACGCCTAAACGCTCAAACGGACAAACTGGCAACCTAACTCATGCTTCAGTTACCTTGCTCATTGCATCGCAAAGTTTCTCTAGCATAAATTTTTTAATAAAAAATATCTCGGCTCAAAAGTTTCTTTGAGAAAAAATTTCTGCGTTCAGCATCAAGCCTTACAACTCAGCAAGTGGGTGATCATTTTCAGACCAAGGCGAATCAAAAAACGACGCCACCACCTCTTTGGGTACATCTTCCACTTTTTTGAACTTCCAATTCGGCGATAAGTCTTTTTCAATCAACAATGCTCGCACGCCTTCTTGAAACTCCCCGTATTGGCCGCAACGGCACGACATAATAGCTTCCATACGAAAACAATCAGCTAAAGATAACTGTGCCCCACGTTCACACTGTTTAAAAACCAAATGCGCTGTTATTGGAGAGCCCTTGGCCAAGGTCGATTGTGCCCGGGATAGCCATTTATCTTCACTAACATCAGTCGTTAAAACATTATTTACCACATCGGCGACATTGCTTGGTGCACACCATTTATCAATAAGCCCTCGATGAGACTCTACATTCTTAGGAAGATTACTTTCAGGTGCATTAAGACCGGTTAGAATTTGGGTTACTTGAGTGGCAAGGTCGCTGTCTTCTTCAGTCTTCCATGGGTGAGCTTGTAACGCTTCAAACATAGCAGGTTGCTGATCTGAGGCCAATAACACATCGGCAAGCTCTACATAACATGCATCTTCCCCATTCATCTGTGCACCGGTTAACCCAAGGTAAAGTCCGGTTTTTCCTGGTAAGCGGGGAAGAAAATAGCTGCCACCCACATCTGGGTATAACCCAATGGTTATTTCCGGCATAGCTAGGCGAGAAGTTTCGGTAACCACTCGATGACTAGCACCACATATCAGCCCCATTCCGCCGCCCATAACAATGCCGGAACCCCAAACAATAATTGGCTTAGGGTAATGGTGAATGGTGTAATCTAGGGTGTATTCCGTACGGAAAAAAGTCGCAAGAAAATCAGGTATTTCGCCGTCTGATTCAAGCATGGCATTGTACATAGAAACTATATCACCACCCGCGCAAAAGGCTTTTTCACCCGCAGCTTTCAATACAACGCAAACGAGATCATCTCTATTATCCCAAGCTTGTAGTGCATCTAATAGCAAACTTGCCATGTTTAAATCTAATGCATTTAACGCTTTCGGTTTGTTTAGCGTAAGCACGCCAACTTTATGCCCTGAAGCTGTTGATACTTCTTCAACAATGACTACTGAATCTTTGTTTTCCATTTACTATCCCTTATTGCAGACCTTCATTTGCTGTGATTTTGTAAACATGAGTTATAACTGAATACTGGAGCGTGTTTATTACAGCGCCTTCACTACAAAACGCTATTTTCGTCACTAAGCAAACGCCTAGCGATGATAACTCGCATAATCTCGTTGGTACCTTCCAAAATCTGGTGTACCCGCACATCTCTGACGTGGCGTTCTAACGGGTACTCTTTGATATAGCCGTAACCACCATGTAGCTGCAACGCTTCATTACAGACTTTAAAGCCCACGTCAGTGGCAAATCGTTTTGCCATCGCGCAATACGTGGTGCTATCGGCATGTTTACCATCGAGTTTGACTGCCGCCATTCTTACCATTTGCCTAGCAGCAACCAGTTCGGTGGCCATATCAGCTAATTTAAATTGCAATGCTTGAAACGTGGCAATAGGCTTACCAAATTGCTCTCGCTCGGTAAGGTATTGTCTTGCCACGTTTAGCGCTTGTTGCGCCGTACCAATTGAACAGGTGGCAATATTAATACGCCCACCATCCAAGCCTTGCATGGCCATTTTAAAACCTTGCCCTTCATCACCTAAACGCCAAGACGCTTCAAGCTGTACGTTATCAAACGTAATCATTCGGGTGGGCTGGGCATTCCAACCCATTTTTTCTTCTGCCTTGCCATAGATGATGCCTTTGGTATCAGCAGGTATCGCAAAGGCACTTACCCCCTTAGGGCCTTCCTTGCCTGTACGCGCCATCACTACCAATACATCAGTACTGCCCGCCCCGGAAATAAAGACCTTTGCACCATTAAGCACATACCCCTTTTCGTTAGGCGCAGCTTTAGTGGTAAGTGAAGCAGCATCAGAACCGGCCCCAGGCTCAGTTAAACAGTATGAAGCAAGCTTGTGACCCGAAACGAGCTGCTCACACCACTGCTGCTTAACAGATTCTTGACCCCAGGTAGCAATCATCCAGGTAGCCATGTTGTGAATGGTTAACATGGCTGTGGTGGTAGTACACCCCATCGACAGCTGCTCAAAAATTATTGAGGCATCTAACCGAGATAACCCAAGCCCCCCTTCAGATTCAGGCGTATATAAACCGCAAAAGCCTAGCTCCCCTGCTTTCTTAATGGCTTCAATAGGGAAATAGTGGTCTTTATCCCACTGTGCTGCATGAGGAGCAAACTCCTGCATCGCGAATTGGCGAGCTGCATCTTCAAAGGCGAGTTGGTCTTCTGAAAGGTCGAAATTCATAGTGCAAGCCCTTCTGGGTAAAGGAGGTAAAAAACATCAACTGTACTAATAGGCTTTTTATACTACCTAACAACTTACGTTCACGTAAACGTAAACATCAAAAATAAATAAATTAAATGTAAAATTACTGTGACAAGCCCAAATGACACAACCGATGCGGTGAACGTTTACGCTAACTTAGAAATACTGCATAAAGACAAATAGTTATAATCTTAACCTAACGGCTAATGCACTTTACAACCAGCACTGATAAGCTATGTTTATAAAAACACAAATGTAATGACTCTTCTTGGATTATCGGATTGCTATTGTTGAAGATAACGCGACTGCGCGCACGACCTTGCGCGGTCATTTGCTACCTATCGCAAAGTTAAACGTTAGCAGTTTTGGATCGGGAGTAGAGTTAAAGTCTGCACTGCGTAAGCAGCACTTCGAATTGATTATAATGGATTATCACCTAGGCCAAGGTAGGACCGGGGTGGAGTGGCTGTTAAATCTTAAAGAAGCTGACTATATTCGCCCTAGCACTGGGGTAATATTCTTAACATCAGATCGTTCGCCTCAGACGATTGGCAGAATTATGGACCTGCAACCTGATGCACTGCTTATCAAGCCCTACACTATGGCGTCGTTATCTCGCCAAATTAAACATTATCTTAGCTATCGACAGTATATAGACCCCGTTTTAAGAGAGATGGATAATAAACAACTGTCGTCTGCAATTACCTTAGTGCGCAGAAACATACGTGATGGGGTCCCTCCTCGTTTGGCTTCTGACGTTGGTAAGCTTTACGCTAAGCTGTTATTTGAAAACGAAGATATTTTGCATGCAATGCGGGTGTATGATGATGTACTCACCCGCTCAGACAAAGTGCTTTGGGCGCAATGGGGTAAAATTAAGTGCCAGTACGCTGCGGGTCTTTGGCCTGACTGCCATGATGAATTAAGTGGCATGGTGACATCAAGTTTAGCGAAAGATAGCGCATTTGAATGGCTAGCATCATTGTCCTTTGAACAAAAATCTTATGAGCAAGTAGAAACCTACTTAAGTCAGATCAAATTCAGTGAGTTAAGCCTACCTGCTGCTAGGTTGAAATCCATTGCCTATCAGAAACAAGACAAAGTGGTTGAAGCTATAGACTTGTTACAAAAGAAACGTGCGATGCACAGAAGTGCGAAAGACAGATTTAACGATTTCACTTTTGAGCTTGCCGAGTTCTATTTACTGCTCGCT
The DNA here is from genome assembly GCF_030547075.1 of Alteromonas sp. 1_MG-2023. Lineage (GTDB taxonomy): Bacteria > Pseudomonadota > Gammaproteobacteria > Enterobacterales > Alteromonadaceae > Alteromonas. Next base: position 150,614 of record NZ_JAUOQH010000002.1, read on the forward strand.
GAAGAAGCGCCGACGACAAATCGCGAAGAAAGTCTAAGCCAAGCACGTAAGTTAGTTGGCTTGGCCGGTCGTAGTCAAAGTGATAGGCAAGTGCTTCAAAAAAGAGACTATCTACTGGCATTCTCGGCCATACTAGAAGGCGAGAATGAAAAAGCTGCTCATTTGCTTGAAAGTGACTATATGGATAACTACCAGCGTACCGAACCGTCAATGTTGGTGATAGCCGCTAAGGTACATCATGGTCTAGGCGAGGAAGGTAAAGCTAGCCAACTGCTTGCACTGGCAAAGCAAAAGAATTCTGAATTACAGGCGATCTCAGAACAGGTTGCTAACGATGATTTAATCTTCAAAGGTGGTGAGCGCCTTGGATTGAACCATGAGCAAGCGGTAATACTTAACGAAACTGGCACCAAACTGTTTATGAACAAACAATATTTGCCTGCCATGAAGCACTTTTATGATGCGTTAAACCTTTCCCCAGAGACCGCGGCGTTCGGACTTAACTTGCTGCAATGTATGATTGAATCTGATACCGCGGTTTATCGAAAATACGGTATTCGTAAGTTACTCAGAGTGATTGCAGACATGCCACTGTCTGAAAATAATCATCACCGATTAACGCAACTAAACATTACCGCACAAGCGAATGCTGAAAAGCTCATGGCACCTGCGAAGAACGAACAAATGCAGAACTAGTTAGAAATGAGTTCAACGTTACTTTAAGCGCATCAGTAAGCTTGATGTATCCCACCGTTGCCCACCCATTTTTTGTACATCACCGTAATACTGATCGACCAATGCCGTCAGCGCTAGTGTAGATCCATTTCTTCGTGCTTCATCAAGGGCAATCGATAAATCTTTGCGCATCCAATCTACCGCGAATCCATAATCGTAATGATTTTCAAGCATAGTCGTCGCGCGGTTTTCCATTTGCCACGATTGCGCCGCACCTTTGCTTATAACATCAATAACCGCGTTACAGTCTAATCCTGCTTTTTGGCCAAAATGCAGGGCTTCAGCTAAACCTTGCACAATACCTGCGATACATATCTGATTCATCATTTTAGCCAATTGCCCGCTGCCACTTTCCCCTAGCAACTGGCTGTGTTTAGCGTAGGTAGAAAATACGGTCTCGGCCCGCTCGAAGGCATTTTGTTCACCTCCAACCATTACGGTAAGTAACCCATTTTCAGCCCCTGATTGACCGCCAGAGACTGGCGCGTCTAGAAACGCTATAGACTGTTGCTGGCATAATGAAAACAGTTCGCGAGCTATTTCTGCCGATGCCGTGGTGTGATCAATAAGTAACGTGCCTGGTGCCATTGTGCCTAGCGCTTGGCAAGCCACATCTTTTACATCATTATCGTTGCCTACACACATTAATACTATATCAGCGCCCTTTGCGGCCTCTGCCGGGGTGTCGGCTAGCGTGCCGCTATACTCTTTTACCCACTTTTCAGACTTCGCTTTAGTGCGATTATAAACAGTGACATTAAAACCTGTTTTAGATAAATGCCCCGCCATGGGATAACCCATCACGCCTAGGCCTAGAAAACTCACTTTTACCGCTGACTTATCTGTTGGTGTCGATGTAGAAGCTGTCGTATTTGACATAGTGTAACTCTCTTGCGAACGGATTATACTGAGGCGAAGTGTAACAAACTTTTCAATAACTAAAACAAGCCAATAACGAAAAAGAGAAGCGCTATGAGTATTTATAATCATCAAGTTACTAAAAATAATGGCGAGACTATTGCCATGTCAGAATTTAAAGGAAAAGTATTGCTGGTAGTGAACACGGCCAGCAAATGTGGCTTCACTAACCAATATGACGGGTTAGAAAAGCTCTATAAAACCTTTAGCCCAAAGGGATTAGAAATATTAGCGTTTCCTTGCGACCAATTTGGTCATCAAGAACCTGGGTCAGATGATGATATAGCTCAATTTTGTAGTATGAATTTTGGGGTATCATTTCCCTTATTCAAAAAAACTGAAGTTAATGGCAATCAGACTCACCCACTTTATGTTGAGTTGAAATCTGAAGCTCCCGGTTTATTGGGTTCCAAACGTATAAAGTGGAACTTCACTAAGTTTCTTGTAGATACGAACGGTAAGGTAATAAAGCGCTATGCGCCTACCACTAAACCAAGTGAGATAGGCAAAGATATTGAAGCGTTACTTATAGACTGAGCTATTTTCGACTTACTATCATTTAACTGAAATAGAACTGATAAGGAGTGTAGAGGAATGAAAGTCGCTTTTTTTAGCGCCAAACCCTATGAAGAAGCAGTATTTAAAGATGCAGCTGAGAACGGGTTAGATACGGCGAATACTCAAGATCCTATTTCCTTTTCATACTTCCCACATCAGTTAACTGCTGAAACCGCCCTATTATGCCAAGGCTACGATGCGGTTTGTGTGTTTGTAAACGATGAATTGAATGCAAAAACGTTGGCGATATTGCATGAAGCTGGCGTTAAGCATATTGCTCTTCGCTGCGCCGGTTTCAATAATGTCGATATCGCAACCGCCCAAGAACTGAATATCAGCGTATCTAGAGTACCCGCTTATAGCCCTGAAACCGTTGCTGAACACACCCTAGCGTTAATTCTTACTTTAAATCGCAAAACGCATAAAGCCTATAATCGGGTAAAAGAAGGTAACTTCGAACTTAGTGGTTTATTAGGCTTTACCCTACACAATAAAACGGTGGGGGTTATTGGTACAGGGCGTATTGGTCAAGCGGTCATTCGTATTTTAAAAGGGTTTGGCTGCAACGTATTATGCTACGATCCTTACCCTAACGAGCAAGCTACTCAAGACAGGGCTTCTTATGTCTCACTTGAAACACTGTTCACAGATAGCCAAATTGTGACGTTGCATTGTCCGCTTTCAGAACAAAGTTATCATCTAATTAACGCTTCATCTTTGGCTTTGATGCCAAAAGGCGCCATGTTAATTAACACCTCTCGGGGAGGGCTTATTGATGATAAAGCGGTAATAGATGGGCTGAAACGGGGGCATCTAGGTTACGTGGGTTTAGATGTGTATGAGCGCGAATCTGAACTATTCTTCAGCGATCATTCACAAGATATTATTCAAGACGATATATTTCAGCGTTTGCTTACCTTTCCAAATGTATTAGTCACCGGGCACCAAGGCTTTTTTACTCAAGAGGCTTTAAGAGAAATTGCCGCCATCACCTTAGATAATTTACGCTTCTTTGCTGGGGACACTAGCTTGAACGTCAACAACAATATGGTTAAGCATATAAATTAACGGGGACCATTGAACGGGCATGGCTTTATGGGCGAGACTTGATGGGCATGGATTAACGGTTGTGGATTAACGAATACGATTTAAAGGCTTAGGTTAAAGAGAATAGTAGAAAAGTAGCAATATTTGCTACTTTTCCAATACAAGGTGAAAATACTTACCTAACCACATAAACGGCTCGGTTTGGTTATAAGTTCGTTCAAGTGCTAACAAACCTTCAAATTGCGTAGTTTGATGTTCTGGGTTCTTTAGGTAATCATGAAAACATCGTATGCCCGTTTTCGCTTTGACCGTGAAACCAATCGACTCACAGAAGTCACTTGCTTGTTTAGCGGGTAATGGATTTTTAGGGTTAAGGCGAACTTGATTCCTGACCTTCATTCCTTGCGCAATGTAATCAAAGTTACCGTAAATTGCGTTGGTCATTAAGTTTGCATCACGGTTAAAAAAACTCAGGCTTAGTACTGCCCCCTCACGCATATTATCATAAATAAATTGGATAGCTTCATAGGGCGTATTCAACCATTCCAATACCGCATGGCACACTATGAAATCATAGTCTTCTATGTTTTGAATATCTTGCAAATATTGATGTTGAATATCCACGTTAAAGAATGTTTTTAAGTTCTCTTTGGCATGTTCCAGTACGTCTTCCGATCCATCGGTTAACAGTACACTATGCCCTAGCGATGCCAAGTGAGCGGCCATCACCCCCGTACCGCCCCCTACTTCTAGTATTTTTTTAGGCCGCGTATTTTCAGATATTTCAACAAAAGGCGCTAAAGCCTCACACAGCATAATTTGCCTAAGTTTCCCTTTTGTCGTGCCATAAATATTATCAGCAAATTTTGCCGCAATACCGTCAAAAATATGATCTGATTTTTTCGTCATGCTGGGTTTGGAATATCGATAAAAGTCACGTCTAGGTTAAACTCAGACTGAATATGCTCACCCAATGCCTTTACGCCATAACGTTCAGTAGCATGATGGCCCGCTGCAAAAAAGCTAATACCCATTTCTCGCGCCGTATGAATAGTTTGTTCAGAGACTTCGCCAGTAATAAACGCATCTACGCCAGCGGTGACAGCTTGCTCAATAAACCCCTGACCGCCGCCTGTACACCACGCTAGGGTTTTAATAGTTTTAGTATCATCACCCTCTGCTAACACAGTACGCCCTAAGGTTTCAGTTAAAAGCTGCTGAAGGTCATGCTGAGACATTGGGGTTTCGAATTCCCCTTGCATCACTACACCCGTAGGTTTTACGCCGCTAAGGGCACTAACTTCATGAATATTTAATAGAGCGGCAAGCTGACGGTTGTTTCCTAGCTCAGGGTGAACATCTAATGGCAAGTGGTATGAAAATAGGTTTATGTCGTGGTCGAGCAATGCCTTAATACGCTTTTTCTTCATGCCGCTAATCGCTTGCGATTCGCCTTTCCAAAAATAGCCATGATGCACCACTATGGCATCGGCATTTTCTGCTATAGCTGCATCTATTAGCGCTTGTGAAGCCGTTACCCCTGTTACTACCCGTTGAATCTCTGCTTTCCCTTCAACTTGCAGACCATTAGGGCAATAGTCACTAATCTCATGTGTTCTTAATGTGCCATCAAGGTAGCGTTTAAGTTCAAGGTTATTTACAGACACAAGTACTCCGGTTAACTTTTATACAATGAGTTCAACAATCTCGCTGAACCTATAGAATTGTTGAGCATTATACTGATTTTAAACCACTACTGCCGTCATTTCTTTTTAGCCATGCCATGCTCTCGTCTGTACTTGTTGAGTAGCATATTAAGGTAAAACCAAAATATGTTTCATGGCATTAAGCTCATTCGCCCACGTTGAAAACTAACTCTAGTAAACGCCGTATCCCAGCTACCACTCCCCGCTGGTTTTTAAAATATCCGTAATGGACTTTGCAATTTCCCAGCGCGGTGTACCACTTGAATTACTCAGTATAATGATTGCGTTTTTATTGTTTGAGTACGTAAGCACGAGCGATTTGTACCCACGAACGCTACCTGGATGCCTGGCGACTTTCCCATATTCATTCTCATAAACCTGCCAACCAAGCCCCATGTATATTTCACTCCACGTCGTTTTTACTTGTGGTACTAACATCGCTTCGTAAGATTGCTTTTCTAAAATAGCGGGATCATTATTGAGGGTTAGCGTCAGCCATCGGCTTAAGTCGACCACATTAGCAACCAGGCCTTCACTGGGGTTGAAGGCTAAGTCATAGGGTCGCTGCTGAAGCTTATCTATTAATTTCCCCTTGTGGGTTGGGGGCGCTTCAGCCAAATGCTCATTCTTACCGTCATAAAAATTGCTTCGCTCTACCCTTGCTGGTTTCAATATATTGTCATAGATAAAAGTTTCATAGCGCTGACCGCTGACCGAATAAATAACCTCTCCCAGCAAATTGAAATTAGTGTCGCTGTACTCAAAGCTATTCCTTCTGAGCTTTTCAGGGACAGCGCCATTAACCAATTCAAAATAACGCGTCAGCGTTCTAGCTTGTTCAAGGCTCGCAGGCCTAATAACGTCGCTTAAACCCGAAGAATGGGTGAGTAATTGCTTTATAGTAATTTGAGACTTTTCAAGCTGTGGTATATATAAGCCTACATCATCATTGAGGCTTAGCTTTTTCAGCTCTACTAATTTCATTATGGCTTGCGCGGTGAAGAGTTTAGAAATTGATGCTGCTCTGAATAGAGTTTTATCCGTTACTGGCGTAGTTAATTTTTCATTAAGATAACCGAAACCTTTGCTATAACTGACTTCACCTGCCGTAATAACAGCTACAGCCATTGCAGGAATATTACTCTTAACCCTAACTTCATTTAAATAATGCGACAGCTCACTATGGCTATCCGTTTCGGCAGAAGTAGCATTCACGGAAAATATGAAGAGTGATGAAATGATTAACTTAAGCAAAAAGCACCTAAAGGAGAAATTAACGTTTACAAGTAGCCATCATAGGCAGAGCCGTAATGACTAAAAGGTACGCGTGCTAAAGTGTAAATAGAATTAGCGTATACAGCAAATGAAGAGAGTAGATATTAAAGTACAAATACGTTTGCTGAGAGATAACCTACGCCGATACCAAAGCACATCATGGATATCCATCTAATTAACTTTAAAACCTTTGAAGCATCGTATATACGCTTACCTTTAAGCAATGAATCAATTATATGATCTTGCCCCATAATTGACATGATAATTGAAGCCACAAAAAAACCGAGAGAGATATAAAGATCTCTACTCGCTTCTACGGCCTTCAATTGAACAAGAACAACGATTGCACCAATAGCAGCAGAAGATAACCACGCATACTGCTTAAGTAAGTCAAAATGAAGTTCCGTTGTAAGGGTCTCATTTTTAATTTTATTCTGTTGGACTGAGTCTAGTTCAGTTTTCTTTTCTATTTCCAATGAATCCATTCTGAATAATTCCAATTTTAATTTTTTTTTGTAATAACAGGGGCAGAGTACATTATCAAAGATACATATCAGCTTAAAAGTACTCTGACCCCATTTTTTTTTGATTTACTCAAGACTACCAGCAACGCCTTGTGCCACAAATGGCACTAGATGGCTGATCACCTCTTCAATATTTACGTGTTTGTGAAAATCGGATTCAGCAATTTCGGTTAACGCACGGCTTGATGCCATGGAAAATACAAAGCTTCCCATAGCAAAGTGTAAACGCCAAAACAGCTCTTCTTGAGGGAGGTCGGGCAAGCATTGTTGAATAGCGTCAACCAAGGCCCTAATTGTCTCGCCATAGTCGTTCATAATAAAACGACGTAAATGACCTTGAGTTTCGTTATATCCCCGGCCCAATAACTGAACAAAAATGGCGGTGCCAGATGGTCTGAGCGCATTGAGTTTAAGCATGGGAGGAATGAGTGCATACAACAAGGTAGCAACACCTTGGCTACCAGAAGAAACCTTATTCTTGGCAAGACAGATATTAACTTCAGGCATTAAGATATCGAAATACCGTTTAAGAACCGCTTGTATAAGATTCTTCTTACTACCAAAGTGATAATTGACTGACGCTAAGTTCACCTCTGCTCGAGTGGTAATTTCACGCATTGAAGTTTGTGTGAACCCTTGCTCTGAAAAGAGCAGTTCTGCGGCATCCAAAATATCAGCTTTAGTTTGCTTCGCCATTTTTTATTTTTATTAACCTTACGTACAATTACGCCCATTTTTAATCGTACTTTACGGATAAAAACGGGGGTGAAAAGTTACGCATAACCGAAAGAAAACACGTAACCTATTAATTTATATTAATTATAATTAAAACCAGTGTCTTGCTTTATTCCATGACTGCATAAGCACGCGCTCAGCAACAGAAGCGACAGATAACCCTAGTTTTTCAGCTACATTTTTCTTTAACGAGTACTTCACCTTAAATATTTCACGCTCTGGAAAGTGAGATAAAATGTAATCATCAGAAGTTGAAAGCTCATCCACCAAGCCTAACTCTTTCGCTTTAACACCAGGCCAATATTCACCTGTTGCAACTTTCTCTATGTTCATTTCTGGGCGTTGGCTATGAACGAAGTCTTTAAATAGAGTATGAATTTCTTCAATCTCTTCTTTAAACTTTGCACGTCCTTCATCATTGTTTTCACCAAACACGGTAAGCGTACGTTTGTATTCACCCGCCGTGTGTTGCTCAAATTCCACATCATTCTTCTTCAATAATTTATTGAAGTTAGGCAGTTGCGCTAACACACCAATAGAACCGATATAAGCAAATTGTGATGCTAACAATTTATCTGCGACACAAGCCATCATGTAACCGCCACTTGCCGCAACTTTGTCTACCGCGATAGTTAACGTTAGGCCTTTTTCTTTAATGCGCTGTAATTGCGATGCTGCTAGTCCGTAACCATGCACTACACCACCACCACTTTCTAAACGAACCAGCACTTCATCTTGCTTAGAGGCTACACATAAAATAGCGGTAATCTCTTCACGTAAATGTTCAACTTCATTGGCATCCATAGAGCCTTTGAAATCGATAACAAACAAACGTGACTTTTCTTCTTCGCTGCTTGTTTTTTTATCTTTGCTTTTTGCTTTATCTTCTTTCTTTTGTTTTTTCGCTAGCTGTTTTAATGCTGTTTTATCAAGTAAAACTTGCTTAGCATAATGGGTAATATCTTTTAGTTGTTCTGAAAGCGACGTTATTTCTAACTGGCCCTTACCCTGCTTTTGCTTACTGGCAACGCCAACAATGGTCGATACCACGATAATAAACGCGATAACCAAGGTGACGGCCTTAGCCACAAATAAACCGTATTCGTACAAAAACTCCAAACCTATCTCCTAGTACAAAATAAAAGGGCCGTAAATGACCCTCTCAAACGACCTTATTGTCTAAATAACACTTACATTAAGGCGACATTATATATTGCCGCCTATAATAGCAGTCTAATTTTCCTCTGACGATAGGCTTAATGTACTGATTGTGTTTGCAGATATTTCCTCGTCGGTGAAATAGAGTTCACGTAACGTGGGCTGAGTAGAGTAAAGTTCGGTTTGATCGAGGAAATGATCAGTGCCATAAGACCGAGATTGTGAGTACGACAACAAGCCTCTGCCCTTCGGCCCTTCCTCTGTAAAGTTTATAACCATCATCCAACTACTACCATAATTAATATGATAACCCTCGGCCTCTGCACTCATAATGGTATTACTATTTAGTGGTTCGTAAGTATGCCTTGGTAGCAAAGTACCGTTGTTATCAGGCACAATATTAAATACGTTAAACCCACCTTCTATATTATGCGCCCCAGCCCAAGGTAGTTTCTCACCTGACGCTGTACCATCTGGCAAGCTTCGCTCTACAAATTGTACTTCCCCTAAGGTGGCATCTAAGTCGACACCGGCTTGATTAATAACCTGCACTGCCGCAGCAAACTGAGCAAGCGTAGTATCATTTTGTAGTAAACCGCTTGGGGTAGTAACAGGGTTATCAAGGGAGAACGGTGTTTCCCATTGCGGATCGGAATTAAACTGGAAGGCAAATTCCCTAAACACGTGAGCCCCTACACTGTCTTTGTTCATGGTGCCATCCCATGACGCTAGCGCAGCACACCCTTCAGTGATATCAACATCTTCACCATTGACAGTAATAGGGTCGCTACCTTGTGCGGTACATGCCTGTAGCAAGCTTGGCAACACCATGTCAGCCAGCATACTCCGATTGTTTAGCAGCAGTGATTCTACTTCTTGAGGCGTAAACGTACTATCACTCCCCGCTTCAGACTCAATGAACTGCTGGCCTAATCGAGAGCGTAGCGTTTGTTGATAATCTACGTCACCGTAGAGAGGTGACACTCCCGTTATAGGTGATGCTAAGTTTGTTAACCAAAAGCTGTCATTAGAGTTTTGAACTGAGTCTGTTCCCTCATACTTCGGTGCTTCGTTATAAGGCACAGGTCCATCAAAATCAAACGCTGAAACAAAACCTGGCAATACGGTGAACCCTGCTGCTTGCTTAGTTTGAACCAATACAGGATTAGAGGTTAATTCTGATATCGCTGTTTCAGTTAAATTAGGTACCGTAGAATCATCAATATAAAACACTTGGCCATCGGCCGACGCCGCCATAGTGTTATTAAAAATCACCCCATCGTAATCCATGAAGGCTTGCTTAAATTCGTCCATAGACGTTGCCATGTTCATGGCTAGCCAGTGATCAACCACATCGAAATTCGGCAAATTAGCATCTTTAATGGCGTACGCATTTGTGTCTGTCCAATCAAAGCTACCTGGTACTTCAATCATAGGCCCATAATTTGTGTAATAGGCGGTTTTATCAAGCATGATCGTTTGACCTGGCGCTACTGCCACTTCAATCTGCATTGGCTTTTCATAGATGGTACGTTTGCTGCCATCAACCCTGTGGGTAAGCCCAGTGTTATCATCTTCATCCAACGTTAACTGGTAAACCACGAAGTGCTCAGCAGTTGAAAAAGTGTGTGTCCAAGCCACATCTTCATTAAAACCAATGTTAACTGCACCAGGTAACCCCGTTAGTGAGCCACCCAACACGTTTAAATAGCCTGGTATTTGGGTATGAAACTGCCAGAAACGCAAATTGCCTGTATGCGGAAAATGCGGATTGCCTAACACCATTCCCATTCCATTAGTGGTTTTATCACTTCCAAGCCCCCACCCATTCGAGCCCATATCTTGTGGGTTCTTTTCAGGTAATTCGATAGTGGGGTTAATCTTAAAAGGAGCGGCGTTTGTAGTAGGGGTACCGCTAGCTAGTATAGAGTTGGTATCAACATGTGAAGTGATACTTGCACTAGCGGCTGGTGTAGGTAAATAGCTTTCACCCTCAGGCGCCGCTAAAAACATGGGTCCTAAAAAGTTAGCGGCCCCGGGTAACAAGGCAACACCCAACGAATAGGTTAATAAATCGGTACTGTCGATATCCGTAACCCACGGCTGTCCCGCGCAAGACTGATCTTGTTCGGCAACTGGCGTGTCTGCGAGGTATCGGTTGTAACCTGCAGTGTAACCTTGAAACATGGCTCTAGAGTTTGCCGACAATCCCGCAAGATTCTGTTCAGCTAGTTCGCGAATGCCTAATGTTAGAAAGCCAAAATCATTAATAAGGTGCTCAGAATCACCACTGCCCGCTTGTTCATCTGGGCCAAAGTATTTAGATCGCTCGGAGTTATATTTAATAATTTGATCGGCCAACACGCATAAATTATCTTTCGCAAACGCATAACCAACACCATAAGCCATACTTTCTAAATTATCGGCTTTTACATGGGGAACCCCATAGGTAGTCCAAGTGATATCGGCGGTTAATACGCCATCGGTATCAAAAGCGGGTACGGATGATGGCGTTGGTACAACGGGAGCTGGGTTTGGAGTGGTAGAAGTTTGGACGTCATCAAAGTCATTTTGATTTCCTCCACAACCCATGAGCGTGGCAGCTATAGAGGCTGCAAGGAACGTACGGTAAGGCAATATACGGTTTTTTGGTATGTTCACAAATTGTCCCCTATTGTTGTAATACATAAAGTCGAGATCCGGTGTCCTTCTAACTTAAACAGATCCGACCAATTAACATTACATTAACAATAAGAAACATTCAAACTACATTTCAATATTTTTACTCAAATACAAATAAAAAAAGACCGACATAAGTCGGCCTTTTCACCTTTATAAATCAATTAGTTAAACACTATTAATTTGAAACAACAGTCTCATCTGTAATCGGCAATACTGTCGCGTCAGAAGAGATATATCCAGCGACTTCTCTTTGCATTTCGGCAGTTACGGCCGCGCTAGCGGTTGGGCTTAGGCTCGATGCATGGGCACCACTGTTAAACTGTACCAATCCACTTAGGTCAGTTCCAGACTGAGTCGTTGTCACCTGTTCTAAACCAATAGTACTCGCAAGCGCCAACTGACCAGATAATGGTAGAGAAGTACTGACTGGAATAACTTGGTCAGATAAATTTTCTTCACCACCATCACCTACCACTGTCATCATATGAACCGGCGTGGTTTCACCAAGTGTAGTAGCGTAGTTAGTTGGGTCACCCGCATCCATTACGGTTTGTGCAGCAAATGCGAACTCGGCAAATACAGCGTTAACTTCCGCAGCTTGTTCGTCGCTTAATGCATCCGTGAATGTACTTACCGCAGAAGCTAATTGGGCCTCTGTCACATCGGTCGTACCATAAAGCTGCGTTAACAAGGCTACAAAGTCATCAGACGACTCCGATAATAACAAGCCTTTAATAATCGGACCAAAGGTAGGTGACTCAAGTAAGAACTGAGCCGTACCGCCTCCAGGAGACTCTAACGACGCTTGCTGAACGGCGTACATACCGTCTAACGCACCCAAGGTTTCACCCATGCTGGTGTTAGCGAGTGCAGCAAAGTTACCGCCGGTCATCGCACCTAATGATACGCCCATAACAGATACGCGAGACATATCGAAAGACACGTTTTGGCTAGCAGTTGCATCAACTACTGCGTTCAAACCTAAACGTAAGCCCAATAAATCTGACACGCTTTGACGTAAGTTATCACGAGCTGTAGGTAAGCTTGCCAAGTTCATGTAGTGCGTTGCACTTACGGTTGTTGCATTAATATCGTCGGTACCATCGCCATCTAAATCATAACCACGGCTACCATGCAAAGGTTGGTCGATAGCCACTGATGCAATACCTGCCAATGACAACGTACCCGTAATAGCTAACATGTCTTCTTTTTGACTAGTAATGCCGTGGGCTAATATTACCACTGGCCAGCCCGCATCAGGCATACTCACAGAGAAACCAAGCGCAGCAGCAATAGCTGGATCTGGAATAGTCACCTGTACATCTAATGTTTCTTCGCCCGAGTTACCGCCAGTTGTTTGGGGATACGGGTTAAATTTGGTGATATTACGTGCAGTATCTAGCATTTCGCCGTCAACACGTAAGTCTGATAAGCCTAAGCTTGAGCAGGTTTCATAATTTGGACCAGGGGTTGCACTAGCAAGCACTTCATCGGAAGTCGTTGCAAGCACGATACCGCTGTCACACGCCGCGTGCCAAAAATCGGTCACTGGCGCAGTTGGATTTTCAGCACTTGGCACGCCTAAGAAATAAGGCAGTGAAACAGTACCTTCATAGCGTTGCGCTGCACAGAAAGGCCCAGCTTCAGCAAGAATGCCAGTAGATACAGCCACGGCGAAGTCATTGACCGCTCCCCATTGGGTAGATAACTGACCTGATACAGTACCGGCTAGTCCAGCACACGTTTCTAATGCGCTAAAGTCTGTGGCTTCAATAACTGGAATTAACGCAGCTGCCTCAGCGGGTAAGCTTTCAACGCCCACGGACACCGCACCAGCTACTACGTCTTCTGTCACCAAGTTAAGTGCTTCCATCGCCGTAGGTGCTGTATCAACGTCCCCTACTACAATCACTGGTAGCGCTTCTCCAGCCGTTTCGTCGCCCGCAGCGGCGCGAGCAGCAAATTCACCTACCATTACTTTTTTGATGGTATCGAGTGAGTTTTCTATTGATTGAGTGGTAAAAGCAGATACATAAGTAATATCTTCACGCTCATATCCTGCACCAATCACTGGGTTCACTAGTGAATTCACAATACCTTGAAGCGCTAACTGATCATCAGTTGATAAAGGTAATGTATTGATATCTTGTCGTGTTGAATCCCACGATGTTGAACCCTGCACAGACTTACCAGACGAATCTTTAAGTTCGGTAGTCATCACCAGCATATAACCCTGAGAAGGCGCAAGCGGCTTTAAAGGCACAAATGTAATAGTTGATTCATCAGCAAGAGAAAGCACATAGTCTTCGCCGTAAACCAATTGGTCACCTAGTTTACATCCTGCTGAAGGTGTAGTGATTTGCGCGCAGTCTGGGTCGTTCAAATCCAACCCTAAGGTCGCTTCAAACATTAACACGCCCGCTGCCAATGTTGATGCATCTAGCGATACACCTGCAGGTGTTTCTACTGAAATAGCGAATGGGTGCTGCGTAGACCAACCATCTAACACGTTTAACGCGTTTTGCGGGTCGGCAAAGTTAGTAGGATCATCTACCGGAATATTAAGGGTATAATCGAAGAAGCCATCATCCCCTGGTAGCATTAGAAGATCGTTTGGTATGTTTAAATCGCCATTAGATGGATCGAAAACGATACGTGAAAATGGTGTTTGGACTTCTGTCTCGGCCTGAATATCGGACAGGGTATCGGAGCCGCCACAGCCTGTTAGACCCAGCGCAAGGGCCACACTGGAACTTAATATGAGTTTTCTCATTCGTACTCCCTACAAGCATTGTTGTTATTCTGTGATTATAAAACCCGCCTTGCTTGTAAGATGGCACCTTTAAAGCCTTGTTCTTACTGCAAACTCACCGAGTTTTAAACATGTTAGACCAGTTGTATCTCCCTCAATCTTATTAACTTTGTTGCAACTTTGCAAAGTTTTGTTAACGCTAAATGTTATTTTTTTTTACTTTTGTGGTTTTTATACATCTAAAGTTTTAATTATTGCCTAGTCTGAGTATCATCTGCACCTATACAATACGAACTTACAATGTATACCACTACATATACAGATACATGCAAATTAACTAAGGATACCGATGAACGATTATCAAGCCCCTGCCGATTTATTAAAGGGTAAAGTCATTCTTATCACAGGTGCTGGCGACGGCATTGGAGCGCAAGCTGCTCGAACATATGCAAAACACGGCGCAACCTGTATTTTGTTAGGCAGAACCGTATCTAAGTTAGAAGCCGTTTATGACGACATCGTAAATGCTGAAAATGTTGGGAGTGCTGGGAATGCTGAACCTGCACCAGAACCGGCGATAGTACCGCTAGATATAAAAGGTGCAACGCCGTCACACTACCAGCAAATGACACAAACCATTATAGACCAGTTCGGTAAATTAGATGGCGTATTGCACAATGCTTCTGTGCTTGGACATTTGAGTTCTTTTAAAGATATTGAGCAGCAAGAATGGCTTGATGTAATGCAGACAAACGTAAACGGTACGGTGTTTTTGACTCAAGCATTAATACCTGCCCTTGAAAAAGCAGACAATGCATCGGTTATTTTCACAACTTCTAGCGTTGGCCGTAAAGGGCGTGCCTTTTGGGGCACCTACGCGGTATCTAAATTTGCAACAGAAGGCGTTATGCAAACGCTGGCTGACGAGTATCAAAATAAGTCGCTACGCTTCAACTGTATAAACCCAGGCGGTACACGCACTAATATGCGGGCTCAGGCTTTTCCGGCTGAAAACCCTGATACCTTGAAAACTCCTGCCGATATTATGCCTATGTATCTTTACCTAATGGGTAACGACAGTATTGATGTGAATGGTCAATCTCTTGATTGCCAACCTAAGCGCTAGCCTAGGCTTTACATACTAGTAATTAAATACCGGCTATAACGATAAGCCTGAAAAATCGGCATTAGTCGTATACCAAAGAAAAAGCCGCGTTAAACGCGGCTTTTATCATAATAAAACTTCGTATTTGGCTTAAAGAACCAGTCAGCGATTGAAATCGCTTAGTCGCCTATTTTGGCCCAAGTATCACGTAAACCCACCGTGCGGTTAAACACTGGCTTATCATCAGTGCTATCTGCATCTAAGCAGAAATAGCCGGTACGCTCAAATTGCCATCCACCAGCTTCTGGCGCTCGTTGTGCTAAACCAGCTTCTGCCCAACCTGTTAAGGTAGTCAGTGAGTCAGGGTTTATCACATCAGTAAAGTTCTCTTCAGCGGCTGGGTTCGGCACGTTAAACAAACGGTCGTACAATCTGAATTCAGCTTGCTGCGCTGTTCCAGCGTCAACCCAGTGAATAACACCTTTAACCTTGCGGCCATCGGCAGGATCTTTACCTAAAGTGTCAGCATCATAAGTACAGTAAACGGTGGTTACGTTACCTTCTGCGTCTTTCTCTACACGATTCGCTTTCACCACATAGGCATTACGAAGTCGCACTTCTTTATCTAACACTAAACGCTTGAACTTTTTGTTTGCTGATTCGCGAAAATCTTCTGCTTCAATCCAAATTTCGCGACCAAAATTAATTTCGCGAGTCCCCATAGACTCATCACTTGGATGATTCGGTGCCACTAAGGTTTCGCTGTCGTTTTCTGGGTAGTTTTCAATAACCAGTTTAATCGGATCTAGTACCGCCATCGCACGAGGTGCGTTCACGTTTAAATCTTCGCGAATACAAGCTTCTAACATGGACATTTCAACCATGTTGTCCATTTTGGTCACACCAATACGTTTACAAAATTCACGTACAGAGCCTGCGGTATAACCACGGCGACGTAAACCAGCAACAGTAGGCATGCGCGGGTCGTCCCACCCACTAACGTGGCTTTCTTCAACCAATTGAATCAAGCGGCGTTTGCTCAATACCGTATATTCAAGGTTAAGACGTGAAAATTCATACTGACGCGGCGTGCTCTCAATCGTAATATTTTCAATTACCCAATCGTACAAACGGCGATTGTCTTGGAACTCCAAGGTACATAACGAGTGCGTAATACCTTCAATTGCATCCGAAATACAGTGCGTGAAGTCATACATAGGGTATACACACCACTTATCACCGGTTTGATGGTGATGAGCATGTTTAACACGGTAAATGACCGGGTCGCGCATACACATGAACGGTGACGCCATATCAATTTTGGCGCGAAGGCTACACTCACCTTCTTTATATTCGCCTGCCGTCATTTTAGCGAATTCACGCTGATTAGTTTCAATGTCGGTATCGCGATATGGGCTGTTCTTACCAGGCGCAGTTAATGTGCCACGAAGTTCACGCATCACGTCTTGAGTAGAAAAATCAACATAGGCTAAGCCTTTGCTGATTAATTCGTTAGCGAAGCCATGAAGCTGATCGAAGTAATTTGAAGAGTAACGCTCTTCGCCATCCCACTTAAAACCCAACCACTTAACGTCTTCTTTAATAGAGTTAACAAAAGTAATGTCTTCTTTTGCCGGGTTTGTGTCGTCAAAACGCAGATTACACGAACCTGCGTAATCTTGTGCAACACCAAAATTTAGGCAAATAGACTTTGCATGACCAATATGCAAAAAGCCATTTGGCTCCGGCGGGAACCGAGTTTTAATACTCTCGTGCACACCATTGGCAAGGTCTTTGTCGATGATCTGACGGATAAAGTTGGTCGGACGGTGCTCAGTCTCGGCCATTCGCGTGTTCCCCTTAGCGTTTAAATTAACGTTCCAAAATAATCGTAACGTTTAAGATTAATAAATATTATGAATTAGTATAACACTGACCTAAAACCGACAACCACGTTTTATTACACCTAGCCTTACAAGTGATTAGTTTTAACCCGATGAAACGGTTTTTTACTGATTCTTGTATTAAAAAACGGCGCGTGACTAGTAAAAAAAGCGTGGTTAGAAAAAAGTATGGTATCTTTCTTCTTGTCGACAACTCGGTCGTAGCAGACAAACATGGTGCCCATGAAAGAAAAAGCAACCTCTTTTGATATTGCACATTTGGCAGGCGTTTCTCAATCA
The DNA here is from genome assembly GCF_030547075.1 of Alteromonas sp. 1_MG-2023. Classification (GTDB taxonomy): domain Bacteria; phylum Pseudomonadota; class Gammaproteobacteria; order Enterobacterales; family Alteromonadaceae; genus Alteromonas. The sequence continues at coordinate 167,992 of NZ_JAUOQH010000002.1, forward strand.
ACAGTATCAAGAGCACTTAATAATAGCCCCTTGGTAAATCAAGAAACTCGTGATCGGGTTCAGCGTATTGCTCGCGAACTTAACTACAAAGTTGACAAGAATGCCAGCAATCTACGCAAGCAAAAAAGCAGCACCATAGCGCTTTTGTTGTTTGAAGATCCTACCTCAGATGATTCAATGATTAACCCTTTCTTTTTAGCCATGCTAGGTAGCATTACTCGCGCGTGTGCAGCTGCGGGTTATGACTTACTGGTGTCATTCCAAAACTTGGAAGATGATTGGCATGCAGAATATGAAGACTCGAATAAAGCCGATGGCATTATTTTATTAGGTTACGGTGATTACACCGACTACCGCAGTAAAGTGGCACAACTTGAGTCACAAGGCACCCACTTTGTTCGCTGGGGCGCACCAGATGCCGCTCACCCTGGTGTTAGTGTTGGCTGTGATAATTTTCAAGGCGGCTACAGCATTACCGAGCACTTGATAGCCCTTGGCAGAACTCGCTTTGCATTCATTGGTGATTCCGGCAACAAAGCCCCTGAGTTTATGGCGCGTTTTCAAGGTTATACAGAAGCGCTAACAAGTCATAATTTATATGAAAGCTCGTTACAAAGCGATGCTGTTTCTACTGAAGAAGCCGGTTATGATGCCATTCAAGGTATGTTGAACGATGCCAACACTAACGGAACTGAGTTACCAGACGCTATTGTTTGTGCATCTGATCTCATTGCCATGGGCGTGTTACGTGCGCTTAGACAAACAGACTTTAAAGTGCCAGATGATATTGCAGTGGTAGGTTACGATAATATTGCCGTTTCAGCCTTCACCACCCCTGCGTTAACTACCGTTCAGCAAAATACAAAGCTAGCCGGTGAGTTATTGGTCAGTACGTTAATCAAAGCGATTTCCAATGAAAAGGTAGAAGATTTTCTTATGCCAGCGGAAGTTATTATTAGGCATTCGTGTGGGGCAAAAACTTAGCTTTCTAAGGCTAAACAGCAAGACTAATAGACCAGACTCACTAGCGAGTCTATCTAAAAATACTTGAATACCCCGCTAAGACACAATTTGTAAATATTAAAAAAAAGCCCTTATTATTACTATTAAAAAGAATAATAAGGGCCTTTATATTGTGGAATAAATATTACTGCGCCGACATCTGCTTGATAAGTGCCGCTTCTAGAGCATCTGAATCTAGCGCCCCTTCCCTTACCCATACTTGAACGCCATTTGCCGGCACTGTTGTTGTTAACGCGTCACCGGCAACCAACTCACGTGTTTCACCAGACAATTGTTCAGTCCATGTGCCAGCTTGCATGTATTCATCAACACTAAAATCAGCAGGCTTCTCGTCCTTATTCAGCAATACTAATGCCGTTTGCTGTGCACTATCATTTTGCAACACTCGGTAAAATGCGGCGCTATGTCCTGCCATTTCAAGGTTAAACTGCAAACCTCGCTGAAGTGCTGGTGTGTTTTTACGCACGTGCGCTATTTTAGTTAGTGCTTGTGCAATAGCATGTGATTTGGCGTTGTCTATATTGTCTTGGCCAAAGTAATTGCGGTTACCTTGGTGTTCAGACGTACCACGCATAAAGCCAATTTCTGACCCTTGATACACCACAGGAATACCACGAACCGTAAACAACCAGTTATGGGCATTAATAAAACCATTGTCGGTAGCGTTAATACGCGCCATGTCATGGTTGTCATAAAAAGTAGTTAAATCATAAGGGTTATTGTAAGGCCCATGAGTTAAATACAAGGTGTCGGCTAAGGTAGCGAAGTCACTTTCAAGTGGCTTTTCAAACACCTTTACCATGGCTTCTTGCATCGGAAAGTCAAGCACACTCACCGCGCCATTCTTTGGAAGGGTATGCTGCGCAATAAAGTTCGCATCATATTGGAAGCTTTCACCGAACATAAAGAAGTCGGGATGCTCTGCCCTAACCCGGTCTGACATTTCTCGCCAAAAGTCATGAGGTACATGCCTGATGGTGTCGATACGAAATGCATCCGCGCCTTGTGAAATCCAGTAAAGGTAACTATTGATAAGATAATCTCTTACCTTGGGGTTTTGATCATCAAGGTTAGATAGTTTTACCAAATCTGGGTAATCATGAAAAAATTCATGCAGTGGATTATTTTTTGGGTCTAAGTCTTCAGGAGCTAGATTCTGGTGATCAGCAACTAATTCGCCTTCTGCATTATAAATTTCACCGTATCCAGGTTGGTCAGAGGGCATAGTAAAGCTTGGCGTACCGTGGTTTGCCACAATATCAAATACCGATTTCAAACCAAAGTTTTCACGCATTTGTGTGGTGTATTGCTTCACACTTAAATCATGACTTATCAAATGCTCATCAGCTTTATAAAAATTAGTTGCCCAATAACCGTGGTAGCCCGTTTTTCCGCCGTCTTTGAATGCGCCACCATAGGTGATTTGCTCATCTCCGCTAAATGATTGGTTTGGGTTTTCTAGGACTGGTGTCATCCACACCGCCGTAAAACCCATATCACGAATATAGTCGCCATTGTTTAGCACCCCTTTGAGGTCGCCGCCCATATAGCCGACATAGGCTTTTTCACCGTCAGGACCTTCCATCGGTAGCTGCCAAGTTGGAAACTCCCCGCCTTGTGCTTCATGATTATTAGTTGGGTCGCCATCAACGAACCGGTCGGTCATTACAAAATAAATTGCTTCGCTTGCAAACGGTGTGGTGGTACCTAAAATAGTCACTTGTGTATTATCTTTATTAGTAGAAGCTGCTGATGCTGACAAAGCAGAATTAACTTCTGCCTTGGGCTGTGGCGAATCCGTAGACGTATTAGCACAACCTGTTATTGTGCCTACACCCAATGCAAGTGTAATGGCAACGGTAAGGTTTTTTACTTTATGAATCATTATGCTAGTTCCTTATCAGCGACTTCAGCTTCTACTACGTCATGTTCTTTTACAAAAAATACAGCGATAGCGCCCAATAACATGGACGCTCCGGCGACAACGATAATGTATTTAGCTTCGTTGTCGAACACACTACTTAAAATCCAACCTGCAGTTAAACCAGACACTATTTGTGGTGCAGCTACCGTAAAGTTAAATATGCCCATATAAACGCCCGTTTTGTTGGCGGGTAACGCCCCTGCCAACATGGCATAAGGCATGGCTAAAATAGCAGCCCATGCAATCCCTACCCCAATCATTGGGATAAGCAGCTTCACTGCCCCAAGGGGAACAGTAACTTCAGTAATGAGTAAGTTCACATTCACCATGGTGAGGTCTTGGAAGAAAAGGAAGCTAACATAGCTTACGCCGCCCAAAATTAACGCCCCGGCATAAATGGTTTTTCTACCAAACTTATCGGCAAGTCGGGCAAGGAAAACTGAGAAGACGGCGGCGAACACTGAATAAGCAGCAAACAATATCCCCACCCAGTCACCAGCTGCGCCTTTAGCGGCTACAATAGCGTCTGGTACTTGTGCAACTGAGGCAATGTGCGCAGGATCCCACCAGATTTTATCAACGCCCCAGATATGCTGGGTAATTGCTGGTGTGGTATATACCCACATAATAAACAGGGCAAACCATGAGAAGAATTGTACAACGGCAAGTTGTTTCATGGTTTTAGGCATGTGAACAACCAAAGAAAAGAATGCTTTCATACGCATGGTAAAGGGTGCTTTGGGCGTATTTTCTGGCTCAACGTTATTTTCAACGCTTAGGCCTTTGTATCTATTGTACTCTTCTGGTGAGTACTCTTTGGTGCGAAACACAGTCCAAATTACCGTACCAAGCAATACCGTAGCACCAATGTAGAAAGCCCAAATAACAGAAGGCGCGACTTCGCCCATCTGTGCAGTATTTTCAAGACCAACCACGTTAGTTAATACGAATGGCAATATTGACCCTATAACGGCACCAATATTTATGAGTAGCGACTGGATAGAATAGCCAATGTTGCGCTGGGATGGTGGCACCATATCAGACACCAAAGAGCGGAAAGGCTGGAAGCACACATTAAACGATGCATCCATTAGCGCGACCATCAGCGCCCCCATTAGCATTGGCGCTAGAAAGGCCACAAATAAAGGCGCATTAGGTAATAAAATCATACCTAGTACTGCAGCTACAGCACCGGCAAGAATGAAAGGTCGTCTTCGCCCTAAACGGTTCCAGGTTCTGTCAGACGCTGAGCCAACAATAGGTTGTACAATCAACCCCATAATAGGCGCTACTAGCCAGAAAAGTGATAATGAATGAAGGTCTGCCCCTAGGTCGGAAAGGATTCGGCTCACATTGGCATTTTGCAGTGCAAAGCCAAATTGAACGCCTAAGAACCCAAAGCTGACATTCCAAATTTGCCAGAATGATAAACGAGGTTGTTGTACTTGCATGAGACCACTCTACTTTATTGTTGTTCTATTAATTTACGATGAAAACACTGGCCGACATTGGCGCTAACGTTACTGTTTCGTTTGCGGCGAATATCTTATCGTCCTTAAGACGAGTCATGTTCTTTCTGCCATCAATGACCACTTTGTATTTATTCATGTTAACCGTTGATGCTTTATCATTTTTGTTCAAAATCACCACTATAGCCGGTGACTTACTTTAACCGTTGGCCAGAAACGACAAATGTTAAATCGGAGGTGCAGCACACACCCTCCCATGTTAATAAGACGTTAAACCACGATGGCATACTAACCTTACAAGCTAATTACGCCAATCTTATGCATACGTATTCACCATTTGCAGTGGTACTAAAACGCTAGCAGGCGCTAGAGAATGGCGATTCACGCGCATTCTCAGTGTATTTTTTTGCACTAACGGCAATAAAAAAGCGCCTAATCGAAGCCCCTTTCAATTGCATCGGGCATTGGATTCGGAATTCGGGATTGGATTCAAAATTAGAATTAGTCAGGAACCAAGTCGAATACCTTACTTTCTAGACCTTCTAGGCTGATAGTAATTTCAAGCCCATTTTCAGTAGCTGTCATGGTGGAATCTTCATGAGATAGCAGCGCCTTTACAGCAATGGGGTTATTACTAAGAGTGGTGTTATTAGCATTGTTAATCGAAAGGCTATTAAGTACCGCGCTGTTAAAACTACCGCCTAACGCATTTATTTCCATCATATCCGCAGTGGGAACGGTAAGGGTAAACTCCCCTGTTGCATGAGCTGAAAAATTCGCGATAACTAAAATTGCATCGTTTTCAGCATGTCGGATAAAGGCAAACTGTTGCTCGGTATAACCGTGTGGGCGCGAACTCTGAATTTTATTATGAGTGATACTTTTAAGCGCAGTTTGCGCTAAATTCGCAGCGTGCAAACTAATAAAGTCACCTAGGATGGCAGCATTGCTAGAAGCGATTTTCATCACTTGTTCATAAAACCGGCGTAAAGATTTTTCTTCAGCCGTTGACTGACCACCATCAAATTGCCCCTGATTCATCCAGCGTTGATGGGCCGGTACGCCAGCATAATCAAATATAGTAGTTCGAGTAGGGTCGCCAAACCCCGTATCTTCACTGCCATCCTCCCCTACATCTTGCCCGAAATAAAGTAAGAATGGAGCTTTGTTAATAAGTGCACTTACCGTTAGCGCTGGTTTGCCTTGTTCAGCACTTCCCGCAAAATCAGCACTTGGAATTCGTTGCTCATCATGATTTTCTAAAAAATTAAGCATGTGCGATGATATGTCTGCAACCTCTTTATTAGCGCTGACTAATGCACTGACCTTTCCCTCACCTCGAATAATCGACTTTAAGGTGTCGTAAAAGCCCACTTTATCGTAAAGGTAATCCATCTTACCTAGCTGAATGTAGTCTCTGTATTTATCGGGTTGGTAAACTTCCGCTAGTAAAAACGCATCCGCGTTTTGTTGCTTAATGGCACTGTTTAAAAATGACCAGAATTCTACGGGCACCATTTCAGCCATGTCGAACCGAAAACCATCAACGCCTTTATCTAGCCAGTAAATGGCAATGTCTCTAAATTTGTACCAAGAATCTGGCAATGATTTGTCAGCCCAAAAAGCGGCATGCACTGCCGCTGACTTATCACGATACGCTTCTGGTAACACAGGAAAGTCATAGGTTCCGTCAGGCCTGACACCGTAATTTATTTTAACCGTTTCGTACCAATCATTAATATCAGGCTGTGGTGCTCGACTGCCATTGCCCGTCCATTTAGCTGGAAATTCATCAAACCTCCTGTCAGCCAAAGGATGCTGATTTTTTTCAGTAGCTTTGCCGCCTAAAACGGTATCTGCAACGCCTTCTGGTAATTCAAACGGGGTATTGGGTATGTAATAGAAATTATTTTCTCGAGAATACGCTTGCGATGTATCGTCGTTAGCACCGAAGTTATCATGGCGTGGCGACAAAGATTGATAACGGCGTGCAACATGATTAGGCACTATATCGATAACCACTTTCATACCGTGCTGATGAGTGCGCTGAATAAGCGCTTCAAATTCATGTAATCGATTCGCAGGATTGACTGCTAAATCAGGGTTAACGTTGTAATAATCTTTAACTGCATAAGGTGAACCAGCACGTCCCTTAATTACATCAGGATCATCGTCACTAATTCCAAAATTAAGGTAACTGGTAGCAAGAGCATGGTGCGGTACACCGGTGTACCAAATATGAGTGGTACCTAAGGCTTTTATACTTTCAAGTGCCTGTGGTGTGAAATCATTGAACTTCCCCACTCCATTTTCTGCAAGTGTGCCCCAAGGTTTATTAGTTGTATTAGTATTACCGAACAATCGAGTAAACACTTGGTAAACCACAGGTTTGCCAGTGTAAGGGGATTGGTTTGAAATAGGGGAATGAACGGTGGTTAGCCTTTCATTTTTGATACGCTCACTTTTCATGAGTTCGGTTTCTGTCTTTGGGTAAGCGATACAGGATAAGAGGCCTAGTGATAATGCCGTTACCGTCATTTTTTTTGCTGTGTTTTTCGCCTTACATGAAAACGTGACTTTCAAAAAATTTTGGCGATGTATTCTTTTCATATCTAACACTACGAGCAAACCTTAATATTGGAATGCCAATAGCATACGCGTTAAGGGAATGTTAAAACAATTCCATACGTATTCAATACCATTTTAATACGTATAGACTGTCAAATTCCTTTTCCCTCGAACATTTAACGCTTGATGTTCTAGATTATATGACTGTGCTAAGTAGATTTTAGCGGCCATAAAATCGGAGATGGTAAATTAACTAAGCAGCTTTACTCGTGGTAAATTCATCAGCTGATTTCGCGGCAGCACCGAACATATCTTCCGTCAAACTACCTGAGATATCATCTTTAATACGCAGTAAGAAACTACGTAAAGCTGGCGTTAATTCACTTTCAATAGACTTTGGCTTAATCCGATAGACAGCTCGAAGACCGTTGTAATCAATTGGATCACCTAAACGCTCAAAGTTAAAACCAAACATTTTCAATCGACGAGCTAATTTGGGCTCCATCAGCACATAGGCATATTCCATTTCTTGCTCAACGCAAATACTCAGAGCAATAAAATAAAGCGCCAAAGATAGGTATGGGATGTGTTCAAGTAAGACACTTTCTGCCTTACTCACTTTCTGGTTACCGGATGGCTTGAATGGGGCTTTCGATTTTAGTTGTCTAACTCTAAAAGACTTAGGAATAGCCAAACGAGAGATTTCACAAATGGAAGTTCGACCAAGTTGCGCAGGCACTAACGCTTTGTCTTCAATAGCGTGAATACACTTTTCTTCTAGCGGTAATGCTTGGTTTCTAATCGCTGGCATAATAATGCGAATAGTCCCTGCACAATCACCTGTAGGTAAATGTTTGATGTAGCAATTTACCGAGTAATCATCGTAACGATCTATTTCTAACCCCGTAGACCGCTCTTTTTCAAAATTCATTTCTTCACAATAGACATTATGCCTTGTGCTGAAACACGTCTCTCTGTCTTCGGTATTTTGTGCCACCACGAGTGAGTAACGACTAAAGAAAAAACTCGACAATTCATCTATCTGTTTTTTCTTTCTTTTGTTTCTCAATTTCTTCAAATTAGAAGAAATATGGCTATGCATTATTTTTAATTTATTTAGCGAAGTAGCGACACGTTTTTTCAATTTTATGGTCCTCTATAGATTTAGCAGGCCCAGTTTGAAAAGAATGACAAAAGCTTACATTATGAACACACACAATTTCACTTTTGAATACAACAATTCAAACCGATTTATAGTTTTGATTGATTATTATTATCCCGGCTCTCACGTATGAGGCTATTACCTGAGATATACTCTGATTTTGCTAAACGATCGTAAAGTACAACGTTAGCGGTGGCGGCCAGATTCATGCATGAGTAAGTGGGTATGTAAACAACATGGTCACACCACTCAAGAACGTTCTTATCTAAGCTGCCATCTTCTGGTCCAAAAATGTACATTGCATTTTCGGGATGTTTGAATTCGGGTAAAGGTAATGCGCCTTCTACTAGCTCTATGGCTACTACACTTGCATTTTCAGGCACAACTTCTTTTAAGTCATCAACACCAATAGTAGGGATCTTTTTATGGAAAGCCTTCGTATCAGCATTAAAATTCTTTGCGATTCTGTATCGGTAGCCCGTGTAAAAAACACTAGACACCCCATAACAACCTGCTGCACGTAATATAGACGCAACGTTCACGGGGTTTTTCGGGTTTACTAACCCGATACTTACTGTTTGCTTTGAAAGCGAGATGGGATCCACACAACCTCTTTTATTTTTTTTATAGGTAATATTCTTTAAATATCACCACTTTGGCTACTGCGATGTCATGCCATTCTAATTTATTATTACGCTTTGTCTTGCACTAAATCGTTATACTTTCGTTTAATTTTTTTACGCAACACTTTTATTATTGTTAAATTGTACTAGCGACGCAGACATTGTACGTCTCGCCATTCGTCGTCCTTGCCCATAACCACGCAACAACTTCTTTTTATCCATTGTTAAACGCTTTACACAAAACGCTTCATCGGGTGCGATGACCGTAATCTTGCAGTCAGACGGCGATTTTGCAAGAAAATTCAATGTTTCGTTATAAATTTCTGATCTTTTTAATATTTTTTCAAGTAGTGCTGGTTGTCCACCATACATCTTTTCGAGTAACCATGCTGTTTTAACCGCGGGTTTAGAAAAACCTTTTGGTTGAGAAAGCACTACGGTTATATCCCGTGCGCCCATTTCATAGGCTTTTATAACTGGAATAGCGTCTGCCACTCCACCATCAACATACTGTTTTTGTTCAATAACTGGTTGTTCTCGGAACGCAGTGGGTATAGCGCAGGATGCCACCATTAATGCATCAACATTTTCTGCTGTTGCTTTTATATACTCACAGTCGCCCGATTCAACATTAGTAATGCCGACATACAAAGGCATTGCTGCTTTTTCTCCGGGAGCTGGTATGCCTAATGACTTTTTAGAGTGATGCCATAACCAATGTACATCGGTCATGTGCCCACCTTTAATAAAACGCATCGGGCTAAAAAACTCCCGTTTTGTCGCATATTGCATAATGATGGTTTTACTAAGCCCTGGCATTCTAGCTACATAGGTTGAAAGGTTGGTTGCACCAGCCGATACCCCTATCGCGAAATCGAACGGATAGTGATTCTGTTCCATGAACTTATCCAATACGCCAGCTGCAAATACCCCGCGCATTGCGCCACCTTCTACTACTAACGCTGATTTCATTGTTAAAGTCTCCGTATAAATAGCTAATTTATATATCGCTATCTTAACAATTCCTTCTACTGGAGTGTCTCTAGACTGAAAGCATAAAGAAAACAATGTCAGTCAATCATAACCATCACTAACCATGACTTTAACTAACGAAGGCTCTATATAAACGAGACCATATAAGCAGAGCTACGTTGAGCCCCGCTATTCGTTACTACTTATGTTGAATATAGCAAGGTGCGTTCCAATAGTTCGAGTTTTTTATTCTGCCGAAATTTTGAAAAAAGAATTGCGGGAAAAATTGATTGGTTTAATGGAAAAAACTGTTTAAAGAAAGAAAAAAGCCGTGGAAAACCACGACTTTAGTTTTTAAGTAAAACTTATAGAATTATTTACTATCAATTGTAAGCTTAGGAGACTGTCCATTTGGTCCTGACACTACAAATTCATACAAGCCCGACTCTACCACCTCAATGACTAGGTTGTTGTTGCTAAATGACAACACTTTTGGCTGATCTAGCGTTACTAGGTTAGATACAGCATCATTTGGGTTACCTAAGTTGACCGTATTCCAATCTTCTGATGCCACTTTAAACTCTGCGCTGCCCACGCTAAGCTCAATATCTACCGTGTAAACACCCTCGCCTTGATAGGTGAACAGGTCGGTAGTTCCCCAGCCGTTCATACCACCGCGCACATACACTTCTGTGTCACCGAAGTAGGCTTCTTTATACACACCTATGGTAGGATTGCTTTCGTCATTTACATCAAAAACAAACACATAACGGTCAGCTTCTTCAATGGTGAGAAGCAGGTTGTCATTTGTTCTCGCCAAAGCAGTTGTTTGGCCGACGTTCACATTTTTATCTGCATCATCAGCACTTAAAGCGCCAAAGTTAACCGTATCCCAATCCTCAGAAGCGACTTTGAATTCATAACTACCTGGGTCTATATCCATTGTTACCATATAGATACGCCCCCCTTGATAGACCAGCTCATCATCAGTGCCCCAATCGTTCACTGCACCTCGAATAAATACAGGTAGTCCAACGTAAGGCTCTTCGTTCTGCACCGTTAATACCGGAGACTCTGGATCCGAAGCATTAGTAGTAAACAGATAGGTAGCGCTAATGTCAGGTGTGAACGTTAAATTGTTATTCGTTCTAGCCAAGATTTTAGATTGAGCCTCTACAACAGCCGCCTCGTCACCTACTGTGGCACCAAAATTAACCGTTTCCCAATCCTCTGAGGCAAACTTAAAGCCGTAAGTAGTACCGCCTTCTAGAGCAACGGCAACTTCATATACGCCATCACCCTTATAAGTGAAAGGATTATCAGTGGTCCAACCGTTCATATCACCGCGAAGGTAAGGCGTAGTTTCGCCATAAGGCACAACATCCGGCGCACCAGAAGTCGCATAAGCCGACAAACCGTAATCTTGTGCGCCTGATTGCGGCTTCACAAATACGGCAATGGTCAGTGCTGGAACCGTGAATATACCATTCCCGTCTTCAGATTCGTTAAACGTAGCCCCTCTTACCGCTTCATCACTTGAGTTCATTTGCCGTGCATGCAATGAAAACCCGGTTGCGGTATTGATACTTATAGATTGCGTGTCGTACCCCGTATTCACAAGTACGACGATGGCATCATTTTGCATATCGAGATCGGTACGTGGGGTTTTAGTATCATCCGTAACACCATCATCAATACTCATGGCTATTAAGCCTTTTTGCTGGTTTGTACCGATATTGTGAAAGCCAATACGGTCAATAATGTCCTCTGCGGTAGTTAAACGAAATAGCGGGCTTTCCATACGAATGGCAAGCAACTCGTTAAATACATCCGACGCAAACATGATATCGGTCATAGATGCTGCTCGTTCTGGGCTATAAATAAATTCACCCATTTCTTCCCAGCGAACTTCATTGTCTTGTGCTAACGGTAAACCCACGTTCCAGTTATTCGTTGCATAGGTAAAATCAACGAAGTTGAACCAATCACCTGCATCATAGGTGTTTCTGTCCATAGACTTAGAGCGTAGTAAATCGCCGCCCATTTGTAAGAATGGAATACCTTGAGACACCAGCGGGATACCGATAGCAACATTCTGTGCACGGACGCGCTCATTCAACGAAATATCCATCGGCAAGGTGTAGTTCAGTTGATCCCATAAGGTTTCATTATCATGTTTAGACACATAATTAATAATGTCGGCGGGATCGAGTGCGTAGCCACCTAAATTGCTGGTATTGCTCGCTACGCCAGCAGACGTTTCAAGCACGTAGTCTTGTAGTGTACCTACCATGCTCATTTTAACCTTGTCCTGATCACTTAGTAGCGCGTCAGAGTCAGGTGAAAAGATATTCCCTTGGCGAATAGCTTCACGAATTCTATCGTTGTACGTGCCTATTTGCGTACCGGCCATATTTAGCTGGTTCGCTTGCTCATAACCTCTATCAATGCGCGTCCAGCCTTCACCGTAGAAGTAATTATCTTCATCCAAAGCTTGAACGCTGTTGCGCAATTGCAACATCGTCTCTTTAGAGGCTTGGCTCATAATGTCGAAACGAAAAGCGTCGTATTTGTAATGCTCGGTCCACATAAGTAGTGAATCTTGCATCAATTTTTCCATCATTACGTTGCGCGGCTCTGTATCATCGCAGCAGGTTTCGCGAACAATAACTCCGGTGTCTGTATCATAACGATGGAAATAGCCAGGAACTACCTTATCCAGTACAGATTTCGCAAACACGCCAGAAGCATTGGTATGGTTGTATACCACATCTAAAGCAACGCGAAGTCCCATTTCATGCAAGGCTTGAATCATTGCACGCATTTCAACAATACGCTCTACACCTTCTGCACTTGACGCATAGCTGCCTTCCGGTGCGTTAAAATGATGTGGATCGTAGCCCCAGTTGAAACCATCAATAGCACGCATATCGCTTGTAAGTTGCTGTGCTTTCGCCGCTTCAGCTAGTGGGTCGTAACTGTTGTACACATCAATGAGTAGTGTGGCACTGTTCTCTTCCTCACAAACTGCAGCTTCGGTATTAAGGCGACATAAGTCAGCAACTGTGTCGAATAAACCAACGGTTTTAGTGGGGTCTTCATCAATGGTGGCAATATCGTTTGCCGGCAGCACATGGAAGTAGTTTAATCCTGCCTCTACCAATTTTTGTAGGTGTAAAACAGGCGCCGTGTTTTGCTCAGTAAACGCTAAATATTTGCCACGATTTGCTTCGCTTGTAGACATATCACGAATACTGAAATCACGAACATGACCTTCGTAAATAACGGCATCTTCAGGGTTTTCTAACGTGGGAATGTTCTGAGTATCCCATCCTTCTGGTTTTAAATCATCATCGGCTAAGTTTACAAATCGAGAGAAACGGCCATTGGTGCTAAGGCTTACCGAGTAAGGGTCAGTAACTTCAAGTACTTCTACTGCCCCTGTTTGCGGATGAAAAACCGTCACTTCATAGCGGTAAAGCTGTCTATCTAACGATATGTCTCCTTCAAATTGCCAAATGCCTGTAACGGTGTCGCATGTCATGCTATAGCGATTAGCGAGGGTTTTATTATCGTTGTAGGTCAGCAAATCTACATTTTGAGCCGTGGGTGCCCATACCGACACCGCAATACCCGTGTCAGAATAAACGGCCCCTAAACGTGCTTCATTTGCATCTTCATTACCCGCGGTATAAATAGCATCAATTACCTTTGCGTTTTGTAAACCTGTTGCTGCTACTAAAACGCCATCACTGTCATACCCACCCACTACGGTTTGGGTGGTCAAAACCGTTTTAGCATCCTCTAGGCTCCAGTCTCCTTCCCACGCCTGAAGACCCGCTAGGTTTTCTGCTTTAGCAGTTTGGCTCTCGTCTAACGTGGCAGGCATTAACGCTACTGACGTGCCGTTAATACCACTTTCCAGTGAACTCTCTAAGTCAGCATTCGGTGAATAGTGAAGCTTCACCGTAGATACGGTATCAGCCACATCCCACAATATCGTATTCGCATCTAACCAATGTGCGCCAAACCCCTCTATATCCACTGGCTGTGGCCCAAGTGACATAATTGGGTATTCAAATAAAGTAGGCTCTCCCGATAAGGTAAAGTTCATTCGCACGTAAGTATCATCATCTTGAACTAGCGAAGCTTGGAAGTCAGAACCGCCTAGCTCTTTACCTGCATCGTCAGTGCCTAAGTGAATGATAAAATTATGGCAATCATCAAAATCACTTTTTAAATCTAAAACCCAATACGCACCATAATTAGGATCGATACCCGTATGTTGACGTCCGTTGGCCCAATCAGTATCTGAATCGGCATAAGCGTCACATTCATCGTTATTCCAGGTATGCAAACGCCAGCCTTCGTACACGGGGTCGTTTGTGGAGTTATCAGCATCAACTGCCGCGCGGTTGTAGTATAAAACCGCTTGATTATCTGCAGGGAAAAACACCGGCAGTGGCAAGCTAGGATCGGCGCCAACCACACACGTATCATTAGTTTTATTTGGTACCGTAGGTGCATCACATTGAATAGGCGGTGGTGCGACGCACGCGGTGCCGTCTGCATTAGGTACGTTTGGTACATTACAAGTCAGTAAATTGTTTGAGCCAGACTCAACACCTGAGCCTCCACAACCTACTATAAAGAGCGCAGTTAAGATAAGCGCTGCAATGCGCCACACCTTTAGCGTCGATAATGGCGTTGACAACGGTTTTGTTAGCATGGATAACTCCAAATTTTTCTTTTTCATATACGCAGTATTGGCATTAATTGACTTAGGATTCAGCTTTTGGGAGAGGGGTAAAATACTCATAATTGGTATGTCATCCCCAAGTAATACTGCGTACCGAAAAACTGAATGGTGCCGGTTTGTTCAGAAGAGGTGAAATAACTTTTGGTAGGTTCGTCGGTAACGTTGTTTACTTGAAACAAAACGCTCCAATTATCGTTAATTTCATAGGATGCTTGGTAATCAACAACCAATTCAGAATCAAAATTAACGGTTTGATCGTTAACCGCCACTTGTTCAGAGACAAAGAAATCTCGATAACGCCCAGATAAGCGAGTTTCAAACCCTTCGTATTCCCAAAATAGCGTTACCGTGGCCACATTTTCAGATAAGCCAGGCAAGCTATCCGAATACACCGAACTACTCAACGTACGTTGAATTTCACTTTCCGTGTATGAATAACTAGCGGTTACCCCTAAACCAGACCAGAAGCTTGGCAACATGCTATAAATTTCAGTGTAGGCAATTTCAACACCGCGAATATAACCACCTTCAGCGTTATTCACCGCCGTGCTATAGCTACCATTTTCTGTAGGAACCGTAACAAAAATAGGGTTACCATCGGCATCCCGAGACAACTCAGCCTCTTGCCCTACAAATTCAGGTTCAAGATAGACAGGGACCTGAACCGACTCGGGAACCACAATACCGTTGCCATTGAAGTCATAAGGTTCTATGTTAATTTCTTCAATGAAAGACTCTATGTCTTTGTAGAACGCTGCCAGTATCAATGCCCCTTCGGTATCCTCAAAATAGTATTCCCATGAAATATCATATTGGGTGGCATAGAAAGGCTCTAGGTAAGGGCTATTTGTTGCGTTCCCGTTTACCTTGGCGGTAGGTTGCGACAACGTCACCTCCCCCGAGTCTCTATCTTGCACAGCAGTCACCGTTTCAACAGTGGTAGAAGCATTTGCCGCAAACCTATTGATAGGCGCACGCCCCATCACTTTTGCTGCAGCGACTCTTAATTGAGTATTATCTGTAAGCGCAAAATTTAGATTAATAGACGGCAGCAAATCGTCGTATTCGTGGGTGAGTGTTGTGAAGCGATAAAAGTTATTAATAAGGCCAGCATCATCGGTAATGTTTTGTGCACCAGCGGTAGGATCACTTATCTCTACCGTAACACCGGTTTCTGGATCGGTAATTAACGATGTGGCTCGTTGGTATGTGGTAGAACTTTGCTTTGTTTTTACGTAACGAACACCCACATTACCGGTAACTGGCATACCCGCAATCTCAGTACTGAGTCCCGCCATTAGATAAGCTGAGTTTACGGTTTCAAAGACCTGTCCACTTTCTTGCATAGTCCAAGAGGTAGACGGCCCCGTACCTGGGCCATTAATCACGCCAGCAGCACCTGGCCCCCAAGTTTGAACGGGTTGAGGGTAGCCGCTTGGAAACCATGCATTTAACGCACTGTTTAAATCTACCGACAAATAGCTTGGGAAATAGCTGAAATCGCCAGCCCAATCAACTTGTTCCACCATGTCGTTAGTTAAACGCAGCGGTGGCTCACTTGCAGAAAATGCACTGTCGTTGCCGTATTCAAATACCGAGCGATCGTTGCTGTACTCTCTATCGGAATAGCGATAACCGAACTCCAAGCCTGTCACGATGGGCATGTCGATAAAGTATTGGAAATCGACCTTGTATGCATCAAGCTCATCTTTGTTCACAAAGGGGTAAATGCCGTATTTACTCACCATCACCCTATCGATATCGGAAAACGCATCTGCTTGATTAAAGGCTAAATCAGGAAGATTATTGCCATTCAGCAAATACGAAATTTGAACGTTCTCATCAAACACTGGGCTAACGGCGTTGGCATCTTCACTGACTAACGACCATAGCAAGCCATTACGGAAATCACTTTTCGCGGTGGAACGTGACACATCAAATTGTACTGACAAGTCAGCACTAATTTCCCAATCTGCGTTAATACCAAAGTTTTCAACGCTATCGAAATCTTGGTTGTCGTCGTTAACTAGCTCAACCCGAGTAAAGCTACTGTCTGTTCGAGAAAAAGTGCCACCAATCACACTATTGTTCACAATAACAGGATTCGTGATGCCTGCCGTAATACCACCTAATTTCACTCGATACCCACGGGCAAATTCTTCTGAATCGAACTTAGAAATAAATGCATCGGCTTTTAAGGTGAAATTTTCCAGTGGTGCCCATTCTATGGCTGCAACGTACCCGTCACGAGTTTGCTTTCCCCCCTTGTGTTGCATTTCAAAGCCTTCCGAAATGAGCTCACACTCTGGGCAGTCTGTGCCTGCTCTGTCGATGTCACCATCAATCCCATCTACATCAACAGCCCCGTTATACGCTAATCCCACAAACTGGGTAGATACACTGGGTTGGAATAAACGTGCATAACCAAGAGATAACCCTACGGTATCGTCCATGAACTTCCCTTGATAGGAAAAGCTCAATCGATGACCGTATTCACTCGCATCAGATATCTCACTGGCTCGGTCGTTATACATACCCCGCATGTTGGCACTAAACTTATGCTGCTCCTCCATGGCTAATGGGCTGGCTGTTTTAAGCTCTACCGTTCCCGCAATGCCCCCTTCAATCAGCGATGCTTTAGGCGATTTATATACACTTGCTTCGGTGATCAATTCTGAAGGATACTGGTCGAACTCAATGGCTCGGCTTCCACTAGTAGACACTTGCTCACGACCATTGAGTGTAGAAAACACAAAGTCACCCGCTAAACCACGAATGTTTATTTCAGCCGCTTGGCCTCCAGTACGCACTGCAGATATACCTGGCAATCGTGTAAGAGCATCTGCCATAGATACATCAGGCAAACCGCCCAAATCATCAGCAGAAATTTGTTCTGACACCGTGTCAGAAAAACGTTTTTGGTTGAGTGATTGTATGAGGCTAGTACTAAACCCCCTCACCTCTATGCGTTCGAGCGTTTCCTCAGTTATGTCATCCGCAGCTGGTTGACCGCGCGATTGATCAATTGAGGTTTCATTACTGACTTCATCAATAGTGTCTTTTGACGTTTGCTGTGCGTAAATTGGCAGAGAAAATGCCAACCCACTACTGACTAACGCCACCATGATAGGCTTAAGTTTGAATGTTCTCATTGGTGCCCCGTTCCTTGTTTTTTATCAACGGTTCGGGAATACCACACCCAAACTCGTCACTTATGGTTCTGCCATAAATAGTATCGGGTTGTATAAAAAGAGAGCAACACTATGCATACGTATTCATTTACATTAAATTTACACTGCGTTAAATATTAGAAGAGCCTAACTTAATAGAGTATATAAAGCGTTGAATTTAAACGGAGAATAGCCCCCCAATAAAAACTGAAGGGGTCTATAGAATAGTTAGGTGTTAAGGAATGTTAATTTCTTAGCCGTGCTGCACATCAACGCTCACTGAGGCGAACCGAATGCAGAGTATATTGAAGCGATGCTAAATACGATGAAATAAGTAGCACAGAGGCCCGCAACACACCCGCAATAGAAATCCAAACTAATTAAAAGCTCACAGACGTTTTATTTGCAGTATCAATCATAGATTGAATGTACGCATCATGCGTTGGTAACGATGCAATTGGTTCACGCTTAATGTTATACAACGACGACAGCATGGCTTGCGTTTTCTCATCAGAAAAACTATTCGCTAACCCATGATAATCTTCAGGCACTAACCCCTGCCCATACATGACTTGTAGCCATGAACTCTCTAAAAACAAGTCATTCTGCTCGCGCACTAAATTGCCATTTTGTTTAAACAGTGCCATTTTGTGAGTCAACGAATCTGGTAACGTTAAGTGCCGCATATCTCGCCAAAAATCACTGTCTTCGCGTTCATTTAAACAATAATGTAGTACCAGAAAATCTCGTATTTGCTCAAATTCTACTTTTGATTGTGCGTTGTACTCTTCAACAGCACTATCTGAGATACCTTGGTGTGGGAAAAGTTTTATTAACCTTACGATGGCTGATTGAATCAGATGAATACTGGTAGATTCCAAAGGCTCTAAAAATCCAGAAGAAAGCCCTACCGCAACCACATTTTTATACCACTGCTGTCTACGACGACCGGTAGTAAATTTAATGAGTTTAGGATCGCCCAGTGGTTTGGTATCTAAGTTAGCCATTAGCGTGTCGTGGGCTTGGCTATCACTAATATAACGTGAACTATAAACGTGACCATTGCCATTACGATGTTGCAATGGAATACGCCACTGCCAGCCCGCATCATGGGCGATAGAACGGGTGTAAGGTGCAGTATTTTCGTGGCGTTCAGAAGGTACTGCGATAGCCGAATCGCAGGGGAGTAAATGAGACCAATCATCATAACCCGCACCCAGGGTTTCGTTAATCAACAACCCTCGAAAACCAGTGCAGTCTATAAATAAGTCGCCATCAATAGCGTGGCCATTTTCGAGATGCAATGCTTTCACATTTCCACTGTGTTTGTGCCTTGATACATGGCTGATTTTACCTTCAACCCTTGTAACCCCCATTCCTTCACTGAGTTTACGGAGATATTGTGCATAAAGTGAAGCGTCAAAGTGGTAAGCAAAAGGAAGCTCTAAAACGGGATCTTTTGCGTTAATACGTGCAAATTTACCTGCCTCAGCCGCTAAGTAGTTAAGGTCATACTCCCATAAATCGTTTTTCAAACCCTGCTGACGCGCTTTTAGCCAAAAGTGATGAAAGTGACAAAAGGCCATGCTTTTACCTGGCGCGCCGAACGTGTGGTAGTACTGTTGCCCTTGTTGCTTCCAGTTTTCAAATCGAATTGCTAGCTTAATGGTAGCTTTGGTATCACGAAGAAAAGTTGCCTCGTCAATACCTAGCACTTGGTTAACTAATCGGATAGGCGGAATGGTGGCTTCGCCTACGCCTACGGTGCCGATAGCTTCAGATTCGACGAGGGTAATCGTAACTGCGTCGCCGATGACTTTTTTTAGTAACGCTGCAGTTAGCCACCCTGCGGTGCCACCTCCAGCAACCACGACTTGCTTTACCGGCGTGTGTTTCATTTCTTGCTTAGTAGCCTCTTTCATATGGGCCTCTTTATTATTCAACGCTTTCTATGTGTGCTAGTCATATTTTGACTTTGCTTCGAAACAGCTTCCGTTCGACCTTGCTTCAAGTTCAATTCAGGCTAATTTCGACTTCGTTTTGGGCTCATACCTGTAATGTAGATATTGGTCTTCACCACACTGTAGATGGTTTATCTGTCTTTTTACAATAAAAAACCACCTTATGCTTCATCGATGAAATCTAACTTCAAACGTTGAAACAACAAGGTGGCTTGTATTTATCCTACTGCTGGCTTTCGCCCAACAATTAGAACGTATAGTTAAAACCTAACAAGTAGTTAGTGCCGTAAGACTGATATTGCGTGATTTGACGAGAATCCGCCTGTGACGCTTGAATATCATCTTCATCCGTTAAGTTTTGCGCTTGTAAAGTCACACGTAGGCCTTCAAGAGACTCAATACCAGACTCGCTAAAGTCGTAACCGATTTGAGCATCAATCAAGGTACCGCCTTGCTTAGTAGCATCTACCAATGCCAAGCTTGTACCACGTTCTTCCGTTAGGTATTCATCACGTTTGGTTGCCGCAACACGGAACTCAAAACCATCACTTTCGTAAAAGAACGTCATGCTGTACGACTCTTCAGACAAACCAGGGATTCGGGTTTCAGTTTGCGTTGGTGCCGCATCAACTTCGCCTTCCATGAAGGTAGCACTTGCGAACAAGCCAAAGCCTTCAAGTGACTCATGAATCAATTCACCCGGTAAAGAACCTTGTAGTTCATAACCACGCACATAACCTTCAAAACCATCTAGTACACTGCCTACTGAACCTAGGAAAGTAGCAGGGGTTTGTCCTTCTGAACCTTGGTGTAAATCAGGAATGTACACATCGGAGAAATCAGTTAATACACTCGTATCGCGATGCCAGTTCTTGATGTCTTTATAGAAAAATGAAGCCGCTACATAACCCGTATCCGAGAAGTAGTTTTCATAAGCAATATCTAACTGATTGGCTTCAAGAGGCTTAAGTTCAGGGTTACCTGAGCTACCACTCCAAGGACCATTTTCAGGATCGGTACTGGTAATTTGATTGTCATTAAACGCAAAAGACGCCTGTGTATTCGGACGCATATCGTCCATACGCGGTCTTGAAATTACTTTACCCACTGCGAAACGTACAAACTGACCTTCAGCCACTTCTGCTGAAAGATTAAGTGTTGGAAGTACATCAGTGTAATCAGCGCCGCCAGAAACCGGTACCGCTACTGTCATGCCATCAGCATCAGACGTGGTTGAGAACCCCGTAGATTGCTGGTCAGCATTAACCACTTGTACACCCACGTTACCGCGAATATAGATATCACCTACTTCCATTTCTAAATCAAATTTAGTGTAGAAAGTCAGTAACTCTTCATCAACGGTGTAGCTATCGCCTAAACGATCGTTTTGAACAAGCTTAGCGTCTGTCTCTGTGTAATAACCACTTTGGTATAAACCAAGTGAATCATACGCAAGAATTCCGTCTATACCGATGAAATCTAAAGGTACTACGCCTAATACATCTGGGATTGCCGCATCGTCAGGATAGCTAGGTGCGGTAAGGTAAGCACCGTTGTTTTCCTTAGTTTTACTGCGGTCTGAGTAGATAACACCCGCAGACATGCCCGTCACTACGCCCCACTCAACATAGCCTTTGGCGTCAAAGCGATAAGTGTCTAAGTCTTCTTCATAGTTTGGTTGGTTAACGAAACCGTCTTGTGCATCCGCACCAATAATTGGCGCGCCCCACGCTTGTGGACCAGCAAGGCGAATTAAGCTTTCATCAGTAAGGTCAACAGGGGCAATACTTGGGTGGTCGGAATATACCGCGCCGGTAGACGTCATTTCCCAGCTGCGTGCAGTAATTGGACGATCATCAGTTCCCGCACGGCCTACACCTGAATAGCTTTCTACATCGATAATATCTTTTTCAACTTTACCTGTAGAGTAATCGAACTCTAGCGTCCAGTTGTCATTTAAAATGTATTCAGCGTTAACGCCAACCGTTGTTAAATCAGCTTCTTGAGTACGAGCATCGTTACGAATTACTGAATAGAAACCATCGTAGTAACCAGATGTCACTAAACCATCTTCAACGCCAGTAATAGTATATTCGCCCGTACCCCATTCAGCGCCACCTTCTTCAAGACCACGACGAACGTCATCTTCAACAAAGTCGATATACAATGCATCTACTTGTACATTTAATTTATCAGAAGGCGCCCATTCAATTACCGCTGCAATAGAGTCACGCTCTAACATAGCTGAGCGTGCAAATGAGTCATGCCCGCCTAGAATGGTGGTTCCTTCTGCCACGTCAACACCGTCAACGGCATTATCAGCATTGGCACCAGCATAACCCCAGCCACGGAAATGTTGTTCCTGGCGAGGTGACTCCATGCTAGCAACAGTTAATGCCAAACCAATGGTATCGTCGGCAAATTGATCAACGTAGTTTACGGAAATACGGTGGCCATTGTTGTCGAAGTCTGGGTTTGGAGAATCTTCAGCGTTCTTTTCATAAGAACCATTTATGGCAAATGTACTTTTAGCCGTTAATGGACTAATAGTTTGAAGGTCAATTGAACCACCAATATTTTGGGTGGTCATTCCAGCTTCAGCGGTTTTATATACAACAATACTAGAGATAATTTCTGTAGGATAAAGGTCGAATTCAACGCCACGGTTGTCGCCCATACCTAATAATTCACGACCGTTAAGTGATGTACCTACGTAGTTTTCATTGAAACCACGTACTGAAATACCACTAGTACGACCGTTTCTGCGCTCACCAGCTAGGCCAGGCAAACGTGAAATAGATTCTGCAATACTTGTGTCCGGTAATTTACCGATATCTTCGGCAGATAGCGCTTCGACAATAGATGTACTATCCATTTTGATTGCTTGAGCGCGTTGTAAGCTACCACGAATACCGCTAACTTGAATAACCTCAACGTTAGCTTCATCAGCAGCTTCTGAATTTGTTTCTTGTGCAAATGTAGGCGAACAACCAAAAGCTACGCCACCAGTGATCAGCGCAACCTTGATGAGATTTGGTTTAAATTGTTTCATAAAACAGGTGTCCCATTCAGTTATGTTTGTTGTCTTTTTGTTATTTTTATGACAATCGAATGACAATGTATCCAGTCGCTGACAATCCTATAGAGCACATGGACTTTGCACAATTGCTTGCATACGTATTCATAGAAAATATTCAACACCCCGTTAACATTAGTTGTCATGAAATTATTGAAAATTAACAACAAAATTACGCAAAATGTCAGCTAAATTAAGTTTATGTTGTAATTTTGTTACGGTATCGATGCCGTAATTTGAGGGTTTATGCATGAAGATAAATATTGATGACAATTGTCAAATTAGGGATGTTACTAGTAAAGAATTTTGTATAGCCAGCAGTAAATAGGCATAAAAAAGCCCGCTAAAAAGCGGGCTTTAACTTAACACTTTCGTGCGCTTTGCTTACTACCAACCAGTAGTTTCGCGAAGTGCCTTACCGATGTCAGCAAGAGAGCGCACGGTTTTAACACCCGCATCTTCTAGTGCTTTGAATTTCTCATCAGCTGTACCTTTACCGCCAGCAATGATTGCACCAGCGTGACCCATACGCTTACCTTCAGGTGCAGTTACACCCGCAATGTAAGAAACAACAGGCTTAGTTACGTTAGCTTTGATGAATTCAGCAGCTTCTTCTTCTGCTGTACCACCAATTTCACCAATCATAACGATAGCTTCTGTTTGAGGATCATCTTGGAACAACTGTAGGATGTCGATGAAGTTTGAACCAGGAATTGGATCACCACCGATACCAACACAGCTAGACTGGCCGAAACCTTCGTCAGTAGTTTGCTTAACCGCTTCGTACGTAAGTGTACCAGAGCGAGAAACAATACCTACTTTACCAGGCTTGTGGATATGACCAGGCATGATACCAATCTTACACTCTCCAGGGGTAATAACACCTGGGCAGTTTGGTCCAATCATGCGAACGCCTTTTGCGTTTACGTATTCTTTAACGTAAAGCATATCAAGCGTTGGAATACCTTCAGTGATACAAACGATAAGCTCGATGCCAGCATCAGCAGCTTCAACGATTGAATCTTTACAGAATGCAGCTGGTACATAGATAACAGTTGCCGTTGCGCCTGTTGCTTCTACCGCTTCACGTACTGTATTGAATACTGGAAGACCTAGGTGCTCAGTGCCGCCTTTGCCTGGTGTTACACCACCAACCATTTGCGTACCGTAAGCAATCGCTTGCTCAGAGTGGAAAGTACCTTGACCACCAGTGAAACCTTGACAGATTACTTTGGTATCTTTATTAATTAATACAGACATTATTTGCCCTCCGCTGCAGCAACAACTTTCTGAGCTGCATCAGTTAGCGATTCAGCAGCGATGATATCAAGACCAGAGTTCGCTAGAACTTCACGGCCAAGCTCTGCGTTTGTACCTTCAAGACGTACAACAACAGGAACACTAACGCCAACTTCTTTAACCGCGCCAATGATACCTTCAGCAATCATGTCACAACGAACGATACCGCCAAAGATGTTTACTAAAACAGCTGAAACGTTGTCGTCTGAAAGGATGATTTTGAATGCTTCTGCAACACGCTCTTTAGTCGCGCCGCCACCAACATCGAGGAAGTTAGCTGGTTTGCCACCGTGTAGGTTTACGATATCCATCGTACCCATTGCTAGGCCTGCACCGTTAACCATGCAACCTACGTTACCGTCTAGCGCAACATAGTTAAGTTCAAACTCAGCAGCATGCGCTTCACGTGCATCTTCTTGAGTAGGATCTTGCATAGCTTTAACTTTAGGCTGGCGATATAACGCGTTGCCATCGATAGCTAGCTTAGCGTCAAGACAGTGAAGGTCACCATCTTCTTTAATTACAAGCGGGTTAATTTCAATCAATGCAACATCAAGATCTTCAAACATCTTAGCTAGGCCAAGGAAAATCTTAGTGAATTGTTTGATTTGAACGCCAGAAAGACCAAGTTTAAACGCCATTTCGCGTGCTTGGTAAGGCTGAGCACCAACAATTGGGTCAATTTCAGCTTTAAGAATTTTCTCTGGTGTTTCTTCTGCAACAGTTTCAATCTCAACGCCACCTTCAGTAGAAGCCATAAACACAACACGACGGGTTGTGCGGTCAACTACTGCACCAAGGTACAATTCGTTAGCGATATCTGTGCAAGTTTCAACTAGGATTTTGCTCACAGGCTGACCATTTTCGTCAGTCTGGAAAGTCACCAAATTTTTGCCAAGCCAGTTTTCTGCGAAAGCTTTGATTGCGTCAGTATCTTTTACTAACTTAACGCCACCTGCTTTACCGCGACCACCTGCGTGGACCTGACATTTTACTACCCACTCACTACCGCCAATGCGGTTAGCGGCCTCTACAGCACTTTCAGGAGTGTCTGCTGCGTATCCTTCAGAAACAGGTAGACCGTATTCTTTGAATAGCTGCTTACCTTGGTATTCATGCAAATTCATGGTGTTTCTATCCGATTTTTAGTAAGACAAAAGCCGCTCGCGCGACTTGATTAATTAGACTGATATTATAGGGCGAATATCAGCGTTGTGGCAGAAACGAAACCTAAATAAATAAGCCACGCTACTGCACACAATACTAAGAGATGAAAGTCTTACACGTCTAATAAAAGGCGTGTTGGATCTTCTAGCATCTCTTTGATTGTTACCAAGAAACCTACTGACTCTTTACCATCAACAATACGATGGTCATAAGACAGGGCTAGGTACATCATTGGCAGAATTTCTACTTTACCGTTAACTGCCATTGGGCGATCTTGGATTTTATGCATACCCAAAATAGCGCTCTGTGGCGGGTTAATGATAGGCGTAGACATCAATGAACCGAACACACCACCGTTGGTGATGGTAAAGTTACCGCCTTGAAGGTCTGCCATCGACAATTTGCCATCACGGCCTTTAATTGCCAATTCTTTAATTCCTTTCTCAACACCGGCCATACCTAGTGTATCCGTATCTTTTAAGATAGGCGTTACTAGACCGCGAGGCGTTGATACTGCGATAGAGATATCGAAGTAGTTGTGATAAACAATGTCATCACCGTCAATTGATGCGTTCACATCTGGGAAACGTTTAAGGGCTTCAGTTACTGCTTTCACGTAGAAAGACATGAAACCTAAGCGAATACCGTGACGTTTCTCAAAGCTCTCTTGGTACTGCTTACGAAGTTCCATAATTGGTTTCATGTTAACTTCGTTGAACGTCGTTAGCATAGCAGTAGAGTTTTTCGCTTCAAGTAAACGTGTTGCAATCGTTTTACGAAGACGTGTCATAGGAACACGTTTTTCAGTGCGCGTACCTGTAGGCAGTTCAGCCGTGTCGGTTGACGCTGACGGCGTAGATGCTGCTGGCGCACTTCCACCTTTAAGGTGCTTCTCTACGTCTTCTTTAGTGATACGGCCATTTTTGCCCGTACCTTTAACTTTTGCTGCGTCTACGCCTTTTTCCGCCAATAAACGGCGAACTGAAGGACTAAGTGCATCACTGCTTTCATCTGAGTCATCAGATGATGCTTCAGACGACTCAGATGCAGCTGCACCTGATGACGCGCCTTCAACAAATTTAGCAATCACTTCTTCAGCTGTCACTGTTGCGCCTTCTTCGGCAACAATTTCAGATAGTGAGCCATCAGCTGGCGCGACGACTTCTAGGACAACTTTATCAGTTTCGATATCAACCAAGTTTTGGTCGCGGCTAACCGCTTCGCCTACTGCAACATGCCATGTGGCGATGGTTGCATCAGCTACCGACTCAGGTAATACAGGGACTTTAACTTCTGACGTTTTACCGCTAGATGCAGGTGCTGATTCTTTTTTAGATTCAGCTTTCGCTTCAGATTTAGCTGGCGCAGCGCCACCCTCTTCTAATTTAGCAATAACTTGTTCGCCTAGTACCGTTGCACCCTCTTCATTAAGAAGCTCACCGATAGTTCCGTCGGCTGGTGCTACAACTTCCAGCACAACTTTATCAGTTTCAATGTCAACCAGGTTCTGGTCACGCTTTACCGCGTCTCCGGCCTTTACATGCCAAGTTGCAATGGTGGCATCGGCAACTGACTCTGGTAGGACCGGAACTTTTATCTCAATTGTCATCATTGTTCCTTATTTAATAGTGAGTGCGTCTTCAACCAGCGCTTTTTGCTGCTGATTGTGAACGGAAACATAACCTACTGCAGGAGAGGAAGATGCTTCACGACCTGCATATGTTAATTTGGCGCCATCTGGAATTGCTTGCCAGAAGTGGTGTTGACTGCAATACCAAGCTCCTTGGTTTTGCGGTTCTTCCTGACACCAAACCCAATCTGTAACGTGGCTGTATTGTGCCACAACTTTAGCGCATTCTTCTTGAGGGAACGGATAAAGTTGCTCCAATCTTACGATTGCAACGTCTGTTTGTTCATTTTTACGGCGCTGGTCAAGCAAATCGTAGTAAACCTTGCCTGAACACATAACCACACGCTTAACCTCTTTCGGATTGATATCGTCAATTTCGCTAATCACATTGTGGAATTTGCCTTCCGCTAACTCTTCAAGTGAAGAAGTGGCAAGCGGATGACGCAACAATGATTTAGGCGACATAACAATAAGCGGTTTACGCATTGGGCGAACCACCTGGCGACGAAGCATGTTAAATACTTGCGCTGGTGTTGAAGGTACACATACTTGCCAGTTGTGATCAGCACACATTTGCAAGAAACGTTCAAGACGGGCCGAGCTATGCTCTGGACCTTGTCCTTCGTAACCATGTGGAAGCAGCATAGTTAGACCACATAAACGGCCCCACTTTGCTTCACCTGAACTCAAGAACTGATCGAATACAACCTGTGCACCGTTTGCGAAGTCACCAAACTGGGCTTCCCAAATAGTTAAACACTCAGGTTCTGCAGTCGCGTAACCATACTCAAACGCCATTACTGCTTCTTCTGAAAGCACAGAATCGTAAATTTCGATTTCGCCTTGGCCTTCACGAATATTTTGCAGTGGCATGTACGTCGAGCCATCAGCTTGATTATGCAATACCGCATGACGATGGAAGAAAGTACCACGACCAGAGTCCTGACCTGTCATACGAATATCTTCACCCGCATCAACTAATGATGCGTAAGCTAGGTTTTCTGCCATTCCCCAATCAAGTTTCTTTTCACCACTTACCATGGCCTTGCGGTCTTGATATAGCTTGTTTACACGAGATTGAAGTTTGTGCCCTTCAGGGAAACTCGTTAACGCGTTGCCAAGTTCCTGAAGTTTTTCAACACTGATAGCGCCGTCATAGGGAGTATCCCAGTCATGACCTAGGTACGGAGACCAATCTACACTGTGCTCCGTCATCGGACGCCACTCTTCCACCACACAGGCACCATGATCTAGTGCTGCACGGTATTCTTCTAGATAGCGGTCGGCGTCACGCTGTTCAATAACGCCTTCAGCAATGAGCTGATCGGCATAAATAGCGCGAGGTACAGGATGCTTTTTCACTTTTTGGTACATAAGTGGCTGAGTTGCGTTTGGCTCATCAGCTTCGTTATGACCGTGACGGCGATAACAGACTAAATCGATAACTACGTCACGCTTGAATTTGTTACGGTATTCAAGGGCAAGTTGAGTCACAAAAGCAACAGCTTCTGGATCGTCAGAGTTAACGTGGAAAATAGGCGCCTGAACCATCTTAGCAATATCAGTACAGTATTGCGTAGAACGGGTATCTTCTGTTTTAGACGTTGTGAAACCAACTTGGTTATTCACTACAATACGCACAGTACCGCCCACGGCGAAACCGCGAGTTTGTGACATATTGAAAGTTTCTTGCACTACGCCCTGCCCAGCAATCGCTGAGTCACCGTGAATAGTGATAGGAAGTACGGTATTAGTATCGTCGTTACGACGTTCAAGACGTGCACGAACCGAACCCATCACTACTGGGTTAACAATCTCAAGGTGAGATGGGTTAAACGCCAGCGCTAGGTGAACGTTGCCGCCTGGGGTAGCGAAATCTGATGAGAAACCAGCGTGGTATTTAACATCACCAGCACCTAATGAATCATCATGCTTACCAGCAAATTCGTCGAACAATACTGATGGGTTTTTACCCAGTACGTTGACGAGTACGTTCAATCGACCGCGGTGAGCCATACCAATAACCACTTCTTTAGTGCCGGCAGCACCTGCGTTAGTGATTAGGTTTTTAAGCATTGGAACGAGTGCATCCCCACCTTCCAGTGAGAAGCGCTTGGCACCTGGGAATTTAGACCCAAGGTATTTCTCCATGCCGTCAGCAGCCGTTAGCCCTTTAAGTAGGGTAAGTTTTTCATCTTTAGAAAACTCAGGCTTGGCTTGTACTGACTCAATTTTTTGCTGTAACCAGCGTTTTTGATCCGTATCGGTAATGTGCATATACTCAGCACCGATAGAACCACAATATGTTCGGTTAAGTGATTTGAATAATTCACCTAACGACATAGCGTCTTTGCCAATGGCAAAAGAACCTACGTTGAACACACTGTCGAAATCTTTATCAGAAAGGTTATGGTGAGAAAGTTCTAAATCACGAACACGCTCTTGTTTCCATAATCCTAGCGGATCAAGGTTGGCATGCTGGTGTCCTCGGAAACGAAAGGCATTGATAAGCTGTAACACTTTGACTTGCCTGTCATCCGAGACCGGAGTGCCTTCAACTGGTGCGCTCGACATACGGGCTGCCGGGCCTAAAGCAGCTAGTTTCCTAAACTGATCTTTAACACTAGTATGGTTGGTTTCAAGTTCAACGCCTTCGACCTTGGGTAGGCTATCAAAGATTTGACGCCAAGTATCGGAAACGCTCTGCGGGTCTTCCAAATACGATTCGTACAATTCTTCAACATAGGCAGCGTTGGCACCTGCCATATGCGAGGAATCCCACCACGCTTTCATCACGCTTTCTTGCATTTAATTTGCCTTGCTACGTTTTGTAAATTCTATTAACCATCGGTTTGTATTATAAGGTTATTCGTGACATAACCAAGCGTTATACCGATGAATACAAAAAAAAATAGCCATCACATCCGGATGGCTATTTAGAGCATTGCTTTCTGTCACTCAGGAGTAAACAGAATATAGTACTAAACAGCCCGTTGTAAAAGCATAGACTTAATATGTCCAATTGCCTTTGTCGGGTTTAATCCTTTCGGACATACACTTACACAGTTCATGATACCGTGACAGCGGAATACGCTAAATGCATCATCTAGGTCGTTCAAGCGTTCATCGGTTGCAGTATCACGGCTATCGATAAGGAAACGATAAGCGTGAAGCAACCCAGCAGGCCCGATAAATTTATCCGGGTTCCACCAGAACGATGGGCACGACGTAGAACAACATGCACATAGAATACATTCATACAGTCCATCAAGCTTAGCACGTTCTTCAGGAGACTGAAGGTGTTCTCTTGCAGGAGGCTGTTTATCATCGTTGATTAAGAATGGCTTAATCTTTTCATACTGGGTGTAAAACTGTGTCATATCAACAACTAGGTCACGTACTACTGGCAAACCTGGAAGTGGACGAACAACAACTTTACCTTTACCTAATGCAGACAAAGGCGTAATACAGGCAAGACCATTCTTACCATTCATATTTACACCGTCTGAACCACACACACCTTCACGGCACGAGCGGCGGAACGATAACGTTGGGTCTTGCTCTTTAAGAGCAATTAGTGCATCCAACACCATCATGTCACGACCTTCCTCTACTTCTAGAGTGTAATCTTGCATGCGTGGCTTGTTATCAACATCAGGGTTGTAACGATATATCGAAAATTGTAATTGCATGATCGTTGCCTCTCTTAATATGAACGCACTTTAGGCGGGAAAGCTTCCCGAAGCTTAGGCGCCATATTGACATCACGTTTAAGCATTTTTTCAGTGTTCGGATCGTAGACGCTGTGGCATAACCAGTTCTCATCGTCACGGTCTGGGAAATCGAAGCGGCTATGTGCGCCACGGCTTTCCGTTCTGAAATTCGCTGCTACTGCTGTGCTGTACGCGGTTTCCATAAGGTTATCAAGCTCAAGACATTCAATACGTTGAGTATTAAAGTCGGCACTCTTATCATCAAGGCGGGCATTCTGAAGACGTTCACGAATTTCACCAAGTTGCTTAAGGCCGTCTGCCATGGCTTCACCTTCACGGAATACTGAGAAGTTAAGCTGCATGCATTCTTGCATATCTTTTTTGATTTGAACCGGGTCTTCGCCCTTACCTTTCTCTGAGTTTTCCCAGCGGTTAAAGCGAGACATTGCCGCTTCAAGGTCAGACTCTGAAGCTTCGCGGAATGGCGATACGTCAGAAAGGGTCTTACCTAAGTGTAGTCCAGTCGCACGACCAAATACTACAAGGTCAAGTAGTGAGTTACCGCCTAAACGGTTAGCGCCGTGTACAGATACACATGCAATTTCACCACAAGCGAATAAACCATTTACCACTTTATCGTTGCCTTCAGCATCAACAGTTAGACATTGACCATCAACAGTAGTGGGAATACCACCCATCATATAGTGACATGTTGGTATTACAGGAATCGGTTCTTTAACTGGATCAACGTGAGCAAACGTACGAGAAAGCTCAAGAATACCTGGCAAGCGTGACTCAAGTACGTCTTTACCAAGGTGATCGAGTTTAAGTTTACAGTGAGGTCCCCAAGGGCCATCAAATCCGCGGCCTTCGCGAATTTCTGTCATCATTGAACGTGCTACAACGTCACGACCAGCAAGGTCTTTGGCGTTAGGCGCATAACGTTCCATGAAACGCTCACCGTCTTTATTAAGCAGGTAACCACCTTCACCACGACAACCTTCCGTTACTAGCGTACCAGCACCGGCAATACCCGTAGGGTGGAACTGCCACATTTCCATATCTTGTAGTGCAACACCAGCACGGATTGCCATACCAACACCGTCACCAGTGTTAATGTGTGCATTGGTAGTAGATGCGAAGATACGCCCTGCGCCACCCGTTGCCAATACTACTGCTTTAGACTTGAAGTAAACCACTTCACCAGTCTCGATGTCGATAGCAGTACAACCAACAACGTCACCGTCTTGGTTTTTAACTAGGTCAAGTGCATACCACTCAGAAAACACCTTAGTTTTATTTTTAACGTTTTGCTGATACAGCAAATGCAGCAAGGCATGACCAGTACGGTCAGCGGCAGCTGCGGTACGAGCGGCTTGCTCGCCACCAAAATTTCTTGATTGGCCACCGAAAGGACGCTGGTAAACCTTACCATTCTCAAAACGTGAGAAAGGCAAGCCCATATTTTCCATCTCAATGATGGCTTCTGGGCCGGTTTTACACATATATTCAATAGCGTCTTGGTCACCAATATAGTCCGACCCTTTTACGGTGTCGTACATGTGCCATTCCCAGTTATCTTCATGGGAATTACCTAGCGCAACAGTGATACCACCTTGCGCTGATACCGTATGAGAACGGGTAGGAAATACTTTAGACAGTAGTGCGCATGATTTGCCAGATTCTGTGATCTGTAGTGCGGCACGCATACCAGCGCCACCAGCACCAATAACTACTGCGTCAAACTCGTGAACGGGTAAACTCATCTTACACTCCCCACAAAACAAACAGACCAACAGCGACGTAACCAAAAGCAATGATGTTTAGAACATACTGAATGATTGCACGCAAACCAGACGCCTTTACATAATCGGTAAGTACTTGCCAAAGGCCAATACGTACGTGGATCATGATGGCGATAAGTGCTGCCAATGTGAACACTTTCATTGCTAGGCCAGAAAATAATCCGCGCCACTCAATGAAAGTAATATTATCAGTGGATATAAAAAACCACGCCATGAATACCGTGTAGGCAAAAATGATTGCAGCGGTAGTACGTAGTGAAACGTAATCTTGAACGCCGTTACGCTTTAAGCTTGCTTGGTTGCTTAGCATAGTACAACTCCCAATACTACTGTCAGCACAATCCAAAGAGCGATAGCTATTTTGGCGCTGAGGTTTCCTGACTCCAACTCTTCCCAATGACCTAAATCCATAACAACATGTCTTAGGCCGCCTAGAATGTGGTAAGTCAGCGCTGATAAAGTGCCTATTGCAATCACTTTTCCAATGATACCGTCCATCATCGACTGTACGTTCGCAAACCCTTCAGGCGATGATACAGAAACTGCCCATGCCCAAATAATAAAGAGTAACGCGAAGAACATTGCGACACCGGTAACACGGTGGAGAATTGACGAAATAGCGGCAGGCGGAAATTTAATAGTATTGAGTTCTAAATTTACTGGTCTTTGCTTTTTCACAATGTATGCCTGTTTAATCCGTAGGGATAATGAATTACTCACCGTTATTATGTCCTGTGCGAGTTAATTCGTTTATTACCTGTTAATTACCTCATCCAATGAGTTGTTAACAATTTGTGAATTATTCTTTAATGCAATTAACGGAATAATTATTCTGTTTTAATGCACCGCTGAGTATATCCAGCACAGTATATAATTACAATTTTTTGTGCTGCAGTAAGACTTTGGTCTTTTTTTCCAAATCTTCCTAATAAACACGA
Source organism: Alteromonas sp. 1_MG-2023 (assembly GCF_030547075.1). GTDB lineage: Bacteria > Pseudomonadota > Gammaproteobacteria > Enterobacterales > Alteromonadaceae > Alteromonas. Next base: position 201,251 of record NZ_JAUOQH010000002.1, read on the forward strand.
AGAAAAGTAATCACAAATACTAACAACAAGCATGGAATGCTTAAGAAACAAGGCGCTAAAGTGTATCAGTACTGAATTATAATAACACTATTTTCACTAGTAAAATTAAGGTCTTTTAATCAAACTGGTCAATTACCAATCGACAAAAGGTTATTTTTTCAGCTAAGGTGTTAATATATTTGGTAAAGGGTGGTTTACCTTTTGCAAAAAGACATTGATAATTACCCTGAATCGGGTTTAGTGCAATTACCATAATGTTAATAATAACGATTCCGACTGAGTATTATAAATCTCAGTAATTCGGAATATTTATTGTGCATAAATGCAATTAAATTGACTTATTGGTACATAATAAAGTACAAATACGCCACTTTTCCCCAACGGAACGAGCATTTTCGCCCGTTTTCGCTGCAAACAGAACCATTCTGAGGAGAGCATTTTATGGCAGATCAGAAAGCCATTCTTAAAGCCGGCGGTAAGGAAATCGAGCTTCCTATCTTGTCTGGCACCGAAGGACAAGACGTGATCGACGTTCGTTCACTTGGACAACACGGTTACTTTACCTACGACCCTGGTTTTATGGCGACAGGATCTTGCGAGTCAGCTATTACTTATATTGACGGCGCTGCTGGTGTGCTTTTACACCGTGGTTTCCCAATTGAAGAATTAGCCCGCGATGCAGAATACCTTGAAGTTTGTCATATGCTTCTACACGGTGAAGCGCCGTCTAAAGAAGAATATGAAGAATTCAAATCAACGATTACACGCCACACCATGGTACATGAGCAAATTAACATGTTCTTCCATGGCTTCCGTAACGATGCCCACCCTATGGCAATGTTGTGCGGTACTGTTGGTGGTATGTCATCTTTCTACCACAGCGATTTAGACGTTTCTAACGATGAAGAACGTAAACGTAGTGCGCATCGCTTAATTGCGAAGATGCCTACTTTGGTTGCCATGTGTTACAAATATAACATCGGTCAACCGTTCGTTTATCCACGTAACGACTTAAGCTACGCAGCAAACTTCTTGAACATGATGTTCTCGGTACCTGCTGAAGAATTTGAGATTAGCCCTGCTGTTGAACGTGCAATGGACCGTATTTTTACGCTTCATGCTGATCATGAGCAAAACGCATCTACTTCTACAGTACGTTTAGCCGGTTCATCTGGTGCTAACCCTTACGCATGTATTGCGGCGGGTGTTGCTTCACTATGGGGCCCTGCCCATGGTGGCGCTAACGAAGCATGTCTTAATATGCTTGAAGAAATTGGTACAGTTGACCGTATTCCTGAATTTATTGCACGCGCTAAAGATAAGGCTGACCCGTTCCGTCTTATGGGTTTTGGACACCGTGTATATAAAAACCACGATCCACGTGCAACAGTGATGCGCGAAAGCTGTCACGAAGTATTAAGCGAACTTAATGTTAAAGATCCACTACTTGAAGTAGCGATGGAGCTTGAAAAAATTGCATTGAGCGACCCGTACTTCGCAGAGAAGAAATTGTTCCCTAACGTAGATTTCTACTCAGGTATTGTACTTAAAGCCATTGGTATTCCTACCAACATGTTCACATGTATCTTCGCCCTGTCTCGTACAGTAGGTTGGATTTCACACTGGCATGAAATGATGAGCGATCCGAAACAAAAAATTGGTCGTCCTCGTCAGCTTTACACTGGTCACAACCAGCGTAAGTACACGCCATTAAAATAAGCGTGAACAGGTAATTATTTGTTCATAAAATAGCGCCTCACGGCGCTATTTTTTTGTGCTGTTTTATAAAGTTTTTTTCTGAAGACTAGATTTATTTCATTGATCGTAGAAGGATTATGTTATGCCCTACTCTGTTGTATTACTTGGCATCGCTGGGCTTATTCCTTTTTTAGCCATGCCGATAGCTTATTCATTTAACCTTCTTTCACTCACCCAGAGTGCCAGTTACTTCATACAGTACTCTGCGGTTTTGCTGTCTTTTTTTGGTGGCATTCATTGGTGGGATTCAATCAGTAATCAGCGTTATGGCAAACAAATGTACATCGCCATGTTGCCCAGCATTATTGGTTGGCTCTGCTTGGTATTTAGCCACGACCCAAAAACCTTAGGTACATTGTCGCTAAGTTATGTAGCAATATTGGTGTACGATAAATTCACCCTTAGTTTGCCTAAAGGCCAAATCGTAAGTTATATCAGTTTACGTATTGCATTAACGTCGGTAGTGGTAATTAGTCATGCGTGGATGATTTACCTTATAACTTAATTGTCTAAGGTAGGTGCTGGGATAGTCTTAGTTTAGTTAATATATGCCCGTATTTTTGGGCAATAAAATAAAAAACGCGCCGCCATATTATTTACCAGAGTAAAATGGTCGCGCGTTTTACGTTTATTTAGTCTTAATTTTTTACTTTCTTACTATTCGTCTCGAATAACCGAAAGCAATTCAGCCGTTTTTTCTTCCATCAAGGCAATATCGCCTCGGCTTTCTACATTTAAGCGAATAACCGGCTCGGTATTAGATTTACGCAAGTTGAAGCGCCATGTATCAAATTCCAAACCTAGGCCATCGGTAGTATCGATAACTGTGGCTAATGGCTTGTATTTTGACGTTGCACGCTCTAGGGCTGCGTCAGCATCCTTAAGTTTGCTGTTAATCTCCCCCGACGATGGAAACGCTTCAATTCGCGCTTTTACCATACTGGCTAGCGATTGTTTTTTCACACACACTAATTCAGCAATTAACAACCAAGGGATCATGCCAGAATCACAGTACGCAAAATCTCTGAAGTAATGGTGAGCACTCATCTCGCCACCATATACCGCATCTTCTTTGCGCATACGTTCTTTAATAAACGCATGGCCAGTTTTTGACTTAATTGGCGTACCGCCTGCATTTGCTACGATATCTTCGGTATTCCAAAATACCCGTGGGTCATAAATAATTTTACTGTCTTGATTCTTTTCAATAAAGGCCGCTGCGAGCAAGCCTACAATGTAATAACCTTCAATAAAGTTACCGTCAGCATCAAACAAGAAACAACGGTCAAAATCACCGTCCCACGCCACACCAAAGTCAGCGCCGTGTTTAATTACGGCATCAGCGGTATCGGCTCTGTTTTCAGGCAATAACGGATTAGGGATACCATGAGGGAAAGTACCATCTGCTTCATGATGCACTTTAATGAAAGTGATAGGAATTTGTCTGTTAGCTAATTCAGCTTCAATAGCGTCTAACGCTGGCCCGGCGGCACCATTACCTGCATTTACCACGATTTTAAGCGGGGTGAATGAGTCTAGGTTAACGTACGACAACATATGGTCTACATAAGACGGCATGCACGTATCGGCTACATAACTTCCCGTATCGGTGAGCGTGGCAACGTTAATATGGGCATGACCATTGTAGAATGCATCAGCATCAACACTCTCATTTTGTGTATAAAATGCAAGACGCTGATTTACCGCATCTGCACTTAATTGCTCAGCGCGCTCTTTAATAGCGTTTAAACCTGTATCGCCACTAATTGGCACTGAACCGGCTTTTACCAACTTCATACCGTTATAGTTTATCGGGTTGTGGCTTGCAGTAACTTCTATACCACCATCGACACCTAAGTGCTTAGTCGCAAAATAGATTTCTTCTGTTCCTGCCATACCAAGGTCTGTCACGTTCGCGCCGGCATCTATCAAACCTGCACTTAAGGCAAGCTTTAAGGGGGTAGAAGTTAAACGTACATCGCTACCCACTACTACCGTTTTCGCTTTCAACTCTTCAGCAAAGGCGTAACCAATGCGATAAGCCGTTTCTTCATCAAGTTGGCTATTAAGCTCACCGCGTATGTCATATGCTTTAAAGCACGTAATTGGTTTAGTCATGTATTGGAGTCTCTATTCCCTATTAAAGCTATTGTCTATCACTACTATTGCAAGCGAAGCCACGAATATCATTCTATTAATGATGGTATTAAACCTAAGTAGTAAGCGCAATACGCTTTTCACGTTTCCAGAGCATATGGGTGAAAATCACTCATAGCTCGTTTAATCTGTTCAGTTGTTGAGCTAATTTTATTCACCTTTCTCCTGTGTAATCCCACTTATGCTGTATTACTTGTGCAATTTCATCTGTGCTGTCCGGCCATTAGCATCTTTTTCTTAAAAAACGTCTCTATTGTGAGGTGCCATTAAGTCTTGTTTAGGGCCTACAGGAATTACCTGTGTAGGGTTTATCATAGTATGGCTGTAGTAATAATGACGTTTAATATGGTCAAAATTTACTGTACTAGCCACACCAGAATATTGGTACAACTCTCTCATGTAGCCATACAAATTAGGATAATCTGCTATTTGACGAACATTACATTTGAAGTGGCCATGGTACACCGCATCAAAACGAATCAAGGTGGTAAATAGTCGCCAGTCTGCCTCTGTGATTTGCTTTCCTACCAAATACCGCTGTTTCGATAGTCGAGCTTCTAAGGTATCTAACGCATCAAATAAAGTCCCTACTGCTTCTTCATAAGCACTTTGCGTAGTGGCAAAGCCAGCCTTATACACACCATTATTAATGGCGTGATATACCATATTATTAACGTCGTCTATTTCTTCGCGCAGTGCAGCGGGATAGAAATCTTGTTCGTCCCCTGTAAGCGAATTAAAGTCGCTATTAAATATGCGAATAATATCTGCAGATTCATTGTTCACAATGGATTCGGTTTTTTTGTCCCACAACACGGGAACAGTAACTCGAGTGGTAACATCGTGTTTTGCTTTTGTATAAATCTGGTGCAGGTAATCAAAGTGATACAACTTATCGCCGGTACTATCGGGATACGATTCAAAGCTCCAACCTTCATTGAGCATATCAGGGTTAACCACTGAAACCTCAATGTGTTCAGTTAGCCCTTTTAACTGCCGTAATATTAACGCGCGATGGGCCCACGGACATGCATAGGCTACATAAAGATGGTATCTACCCGACTCAGGAGGGTGCTTCGCACCTGCTTCGCCGCCTATCGCGCCTCTGAATTTAGATGCTTGGCGTTCAAATTTACCGCCGTTCTTACTGGTGTCGTACCACTTATCTTGCCATATTCCATCTACAAGCAATCCCATTTTACCTCCAAGCAGTTATACATCGATAAATAGTTGTTCAATCATGTATAGCTTTGAACGTAACGCCTGTATTTTTGGATTTAACTTCCTAGTATTTAGAACGAATATATAGCAAGCCTAGGAAGCATCCATTTCATCGATGATGGCTCGGGCAATAGGCATGGCGCTCGTTGCCGCAGGAGAAGGTGCATTACCCACATGTAGCACTCGGTCAGTTGATAGGAATTCAAAATCACCCATCATTTTACCGGTTTTAGATACCGCTTGTGCTCTGATACCTGGTCTGTAGTAGTGAAAATCTTCTGGCGTAATACTAGGGCAGTATTTTTGAACCAAACTAGCGTAATAAGCCTGACTTACGCTGCTTTTTACTTCGCAAAGCACACTTGATTTAAACTGCCATAGCAGTCGCCACAATCCTTGATATGAAAGCGTTCTAAACATTTCGCTGTAAGATGGCAATGCATCATAGGCTTCGCGGCCTGGCGCTAGAACCGCATTTGGCCCCACGGTGGTATAACCGCCTATCATTTTCGTTAGGTGCACACCTAAAAATGGCATCTCTGGGTTGGGTACTGGGTAAATTAGCTTTTTACTGACATTATCGAATTTAGGCGATAAACGGTAATATTCCCCTTTAAAAGGTACAATTTTGAAATTTGGGGTTATGCCCTGTTTCATAATTAAGTCGTCAGCATAGACACCTGCGCAGCAAATTACCCTATCTGCTTCAATCCGCCGTTTAATGCCATTGATATCAGTTACCAAGGATACGCATTCGTCGTATTCATCAATAGCGTGAACTTGAGCGCTGTATTGCACTGAAACATTTGCGCTTTTCGTTGCGCTTGCCAATAGACTTTGGGTAATTGCGGTATAGTCAGTAATGCCTGTCGCATTAACCAAAATCGCTTCTTTCCCCGTTATATTGGGCTCCATGTTTTGAAGCATAGAATGAGAAACACGCTGCGGGTTTAAATCATTGGTTTCACAATTAGCATATAACGTATCTAGCCTGCTAACTTCATCGTAGCTAGTAGCCACAATTAACTTACCGCATTGCTCGTAAGGTAGGTGGTTGTCTTTACACCAAGCAAAGGTATCTTCCAACCCTTGCCTACAATACTGTGACTTTAAAGAGCCCGGCGGATAATACACCCCTGCGTGGATAACACCTGAATTTCTACCCGTTTGATGAGACGCTGAAACCGGCTCCTTTTCAACTAGGTGAACCTTGTGCTGTGGATTTCGCTTCTGATATTCATGGAGTACGGCGGCCCCAATAATTCCTGCCCCAACAATGGCAATATCGTATCGATTAGACATACGTTACTTATTGTTTATAGAAAGTCTCTTGCAATATTACGCTTTTTTGCGATCATGCGCCCCATAAGTAAGGGGTTTTAATATTTTGTATTGGCTCAGCAGTATTTGGCTTAGCAAGTTCTGGAATAAATAGTGTGACTATATTGGAAGATCAAAGATTTGGCGGCATCGTGCGCCTTTACGGGTTAGAAGCTGCAGAAAAACTTGCCAGTAGCCATGTGTGCGTTGTAGGCATTGGTGGTGTTGGAAGCTGGAGTGCAGAGGCTCTTGCGCGCTCAGGCGTAGGTAAAATCACGCTCATTGATTTAGATGATGTATGCGTAACCAATACTAACCGCCAAATTCACGCTATGACCGATACCATAGGCGAGCCAAAAGTAGAGGCGATTGCTAATCGCATTAAAGGCATCAACCCTAACTGCGAACTTGTGTGTATTGAAGATTTTGTCACGCCAGAAAATACTGCAGAACTGCTTACTAACGATATGCATGCTGTCATTGATGCCACTGACAGCATTCGAGCTAAAGCTGCCATGGTAGCTCACTGTAAACGGGCGAAAATTCCCATTGTGACTGTGGGTGGTGCGGGTGGGCAAATAGACCCCACCCAAGTGACTCGAGGCGATCTCTCGAAAACCACGCAAGATCCACTGGCTGCCAAACTACGCAGTGAACTAAGACGTAACTATAATTTCACTAAGAACCCTAAACGGCGTTTTGGCGTTGAATGCATTTATTCAACGGAACAATTACGTTACCCCCAGCCCGATGGCAGTGTTTGTTATAACAAATCGGCTATGGAAAACGGTACTCGGCTTGATTGTGCTGGCGGTTTTGGTGCCGTTGTGACGGTGACAGCCACCTTTGGTATGTTTGCATCGGCCAGTATTATCAATCGCTTAACCGGTCATAAATAGACAAACGCTAATAACTGCCGCACAATACATAGAAGCCATACGTTTTTAGTAGCTTTACGTTTTAGTAACTGTACGTTTGAAGAAACTATATAGACAACAATGGCAGTAAGCACTGTTCGTGATGATGCAAAGTACATTAACGTTACACATCAAGGTTAAGATAAAAGGATAATAGGATGTCACCCATAGAACTCGAACAATTAATGAAAGACTGCGCCGATGACGCTATTTCTGCTGCGAAAGAAGAGTTCAGTTTAACTTTAGATTATTCTGCCCAAAGTGTGGCACTTGTTGATGATATCTTACTTAGCTTTATCGACAAATATCATGACCGTGCATTAGAAGATGAAGCCGTTTTTACAATCTGCAATATCTTTGGCGCGTATGTAGGTGAAACCTTCCAGCGTTTAGTAGGCGGCACTTGGCTTTATGACCAGTCAAACCCTAAAGCGCCATACGTATTACTGGTTGTGGGTGAAAACTCTTATGCTTTTGCCGGTATATGTTACGAGCGCTTAGTGAATGATAGCCAAATTAGCGTTAAAGCGTATTTCGATCAATCTGTGAGTAATCACCGCCAGTAATACCCCTGGGGCTATTCATAATGGAGCTATTCGTAATGGGGCTTTTTCCAGTCTTCTAGCATCCAACGCAGATGTCGGCTTCGACTAATACAATAGACACTGATGATTGAAATAACCACTTTGATGGCGGTTATCATTTCAAAGCCCCAATGCACAGAGACAATGTGATAAAACTGTACACAAAGTGAAGCCAACACACCTACTAATATAAGAGGCAACAAAGCACTAGACCACTTTATCCACCCTCTTTTCCATAGCCTTTCCCGTTGTGAAATAAGCACAAGCCCTAACACTATAGGTACACTACTTAGTAATGCTAATCCTAAGCTATCGCTTTGAGGATAAAACAATTTTAGTAAGGCTTCTGTTTGTGACCGAGATGCCAGCGAAAATATAAAAGCAATCCAGTCAAGACTGAACAGTGCCAGTATCACATACAGCCATTTGGGAGGTAAGATTCGGCCAGATTCATCGTAGTATTTTAATGGCAGTTTTAGCATGAAAAACGAGTAACCTTGCTTCAAAGAATAATTAATAACTCAGTTATTATTGGGCTAATAATGAAAACTTAAAGCGCTTAAATAAAATATCCGGCGATTTCAGAGATTTATAAATGTTTTAATATAAACGACACGGCATCAGGTGATTTAAACGAATTGTGCTTCGAAACAACAATTAGTCTTTCTAGCGCTTCTGGAATATCAGCACTTTCGTATGTAACTACACCGTCTGTCAGCAATAAGCACACTTCCCTATTTTCACATTCCGTTTGCTTTTTCGAGCCAATAATCGAATACGCTTTGCCTTGAACAGGCATGGTGTAAAGGGTGTTCATTAAAGGGTGGCCTGGTTTTAATGAATCAAGGCTCTTAAACTTAGCCTCTGCTAAATAACTCTGCATTTGTGGCTGTACAATATCTAATCCCGAATCTTCAAGCACATCAACAAACATGTTTTTAAGCTCGTAGGGTATCTGTACCAGCGATGAACCAATATACCCTAACGCAGATGCCGCCAACGCAGAGCCTTTATGCGGTGTGTCCAAATAAAATACTGTGTTGGTTTCAAATCTCGGCTCAAAAAACAGAGTATCTTCAATATCGTCTGTCATCACCATCGCAAGTTGTTCCGGTGGCACGGTAAACGTGGTATCCCAGAATGCATTTCCCGATTTTACCGTCAGTAATTTTGTCACCAGGCCGCCTAAACTGTGCCCTATAAACACCGCTTCACGGGTAATTAGGGGGTTATCTATGGTGGCCAATAGTGCATCTAGCTCTCTTCGAATCTTCATGGCGCTATAAAGTGGAGGCTGGCCTGAAGGATAAAGTACATGCCAAACTTGATAGCATTCGTTTAGCCATTCATCATTCATTACCGCCATTGTTAAATAGCGCCAAATTAAAGGGGATGAATTGAGTCCATGGATCATAATAAGGGGTATCTTGGTGTCTGACATCTCCCCAATAACGTAAATACCTCTAAGCGCTTTTGCTTGTTTAGTGCCCACAAACCCTTGCCAACGAAGGCCCCCTACCGTGGCATCATTGAGTAAGGCTAAATAAGTGGCGCTAGGCGAATACCTTGCCATGTAAGCATTGCTCCCTACCCTTACTGTAGTTCGACCATGAATTTGCTGTGCATCTAAGGTAATGTGAACCTCATTACCGTCTAACTTAATGCCTTGGAACATCAGGGTATAACTGCTATAGGTGCCTTCTTGGGGGTAGTAGGTTTGTGCTAAAGCAGTGGTTGCTGCCTCTCTTACCACAATAGCCACGCCGAATTCGCCCAGAATGTTGGGCTGCAACGTCTCTTCAGTTGCGCGCATCCTAGACGCAAAAATGATTGGCTGATCTAAATTCAAGTGGGTATGAAAATGGGCCTTATCCTCTTTACCTGACATACGTAAAGTAAGTAGCCTCATCAGCGCCGCTCTATTGCGCTTTAACGCAAATTGACGCTCGTCAGCACTCACATCTTCTCGGCTAAGCAAGGCTTGCGTACACAATAAACTGTTTATCAACCCTTCAGTTGAGCGGGGTAATACCGTAACGCAATCCCAGTAAAGTTCTCGAGTGGAATGGCCTATAAAATCGGTGATATATTTAGGAGAGGTAGAAAGGCGTAAATTGAGCGATGGTGGCTCTGGCTTATAATAGTTCGATGAACACGACGCTAAGCAAAGCGTTAGTATGCTAAGTACAATGGACAACGCCTTGCCATACCTAAGACCGCTCATGAAGCCCTGCCAAGTAACGTGGTTAAGAACAGCGAATGAGTATGATGAATTTTCGTTCAACTTTCCACTTATTGGCTACATGGTGTTTAGTTGAAAAAGTTTTAGCCCAAAGGGCTGCGAACCCGTCATACTTACTGTATAATCCGCGGCCATTTTAGGCACAAGTAGCGTCGTTTACCGGGTGATATTTTAGATGACAGTAGAAACCTTTGATCCAAGTAAAGCAGTAAACAAAACCACTACGTTGGAAACGCCAGTAAAAACACTGACGGAGAATCGTAGTACAGGTGCAAGCAATGGCGCACGTATTGGCTTTGTTAGCTTAGGCTGCCCTAAAAACTTGGTAGACTCCGAGCGCATTCTTACGCAACTGCGTACCGAAGGCTACGATGTTGTTCCTACTTATAACGATGCCGATTTAGTCATTGTAAATACGTGTGGCTTTATTGATGCGGCCGTAGAAGAGTCACTTGATACCATTGGTGAAGCACTTAAAGAAAACGGAAAAGTCATTGTTACTGGCTGCTTGGGTATTAAAGAAGACGAAATCCGTGAAGTACACCCAAATGTATTAGCGATCACTGGCCCTCACGCCTATGAGTCGGTGGTTGAGCAAGTTCACGAGCACCTACCTAAGCCACAACATAATCCGTTTGAGCATTTAGTCCCTGATCACGGTGTTAAATTAACCCCGCGTCACTATGCTTATTTAAAAATATCAGAAGGCTGTAACCACAGATGTACTTTCTGCATCATTCCATCGATGCGTGGCGACCTAGTTAGCCGCCCTGTGGGCAGTGTATTAGACGAAGCGAAGCGACTAAAAGCTGCGGGTGTTAAAGAGTTACTGGTAATTTCCCAAGACACCAGTGCATACGGGGTTGACGTTAAACACAGAACCGGTTTCTGGGATGGCATGCCTGTGAAAACTCACATGAAACAATTGTGTGAAAAACTAGGTGAAATGGGCATTTGGGTGCGCCTACATTACGTGTACCCCTACCCGCACGTAGACGAACTCATTCCATTGATGAACGAAGGTGAGATTCTGCCTTACCTCGACATACCGTTTCAACACGCCAACAAACGTATTTTGCGCCTAATGAAACGCCCAGGAAGTGCAGATCGCACACTTGAGCGCGTTAAAAAATGGCGTGAAGCCTGCCCTTCTTTAGTTATTCGCTCTACGTTTATTGTAGGCTTTCCGGGTGAAACAGAAGAAGAGTTTGAAGAGTTACTCGAGTTTATTCGTGAAGCACAACTAGATCGCGTAGGCGCATTTGCTTACTCGCCGGTTGAAGGTGCTCGCGCCAACGACTTGCCAGATCCAGTGCCAGAAGATATTAAGCAAGAGCGCTTAGCTCGCTTCATGGAAGTTCAGGGTGAAATTAGTGCTCAGCGCTTACAAGCACGCATTGGCAACGAATACCAAGTGGTAATCGACAGTGTAGACAGCGAAGGTGCTGTAGGGCGAACGTACGCCGATGCTCCTGAAGTTGATGGCTTAGTTCACCTTAATGGCGTGTACGATGTAAAACCGGGTCAAAGAGTGTGGGCTGAAGTCATTCATGCTAACGAGCACGATGTGTGGGCTGTGTTATCTGAAGATCAAGACGATGAAGAAGGCGAAGACCAGTAATTTTAGAGCCACTTGGACTTTACTAGCTGATTGTATATGGTGAAAGTGAGACAAAAAAGAAAGTAAAACCTGAAGACCAAACCATAAATAAGAGTAGACAACAAAAAACCGGTAAAGCCTAAAGCATTACCGGTTTTTTATTGGACGTATTTACACTCAATATGCTACAAAAGTATTTTAGCCATGAGCTCCTTCAACCCAAGAGCTCCTATAACCAAAAGCTTGTGCAATCAAGAGCTTCTTTAGCCTAAAACAGCGTTACCAAGGCAGTTCATCGCCATTGGAATGGATGAAGCGCCCTGCATTGTCGATGTTCATTTCTGAAATACGCGCCACTAACCTTTCAGCTGAAGTATCGGCGTCAATATCGCCGCTACCGTTCACCATTTCTGTTTGTACAAACCCAGGGTGAAACAAACCTACGGCTATGCCTTTAGGTTTTAGGTCGTTAGCTAAAGACACGCCCGCGGCATTTAGCGCCGCTTTCGACATTCTATAACCATAATAGCCACCAGAGGTGTTATCGGTCATAGAGCCCATTCTGCTGGTTATCATGGCTATCTTGCTGTTAGCGGCCATGGAAGGTAAAAGAGTTTGGGTAACAAGCAATGGACCCATTGCGTTCACTCTAAACTGATAATCGATGGTAGGCGGCTCCCAATCATCGATGCTTTCCCTGCCTAACACACCAGCATTGTTAATTAGCAGGTCAATTTTGATATCAGCTAGTGACGCGAGACTTTCCGCTAATGTTTCGGGCTGCGACACATCAACGCCCGTTACCACTTTTACACCCGATGAGTTTAGTTCATCGCAACTGTTACGGCAGGTGGCGTAAACGGTAGCACCTTGCGCTTTATATCGCTTAACCAAAGCTAAGCCTATGCCACGGTTACCGCCTGTAATGACTACGTTCATATTAACACTCCCTATTTACGTGTATCTGCATTGCGTAAGAGTTTGAAGAATCGCACGTAGCGATTTTGTGCGAAAAGCTCATGCGGGAAGTTCATGCAAAAAACTCACGGAAAAACTGAGCCGAAAAAATGTTTTGCATATACGCACAATAAAAATACCAATTTAAGCGGCAATGCTATTCGCTTAAATTACCGGTGCTACTTTACAGCACCCATTTGAGAATTTTGCAGCTTCACCTAATTAAGCGAGGCGAGTAAACGTTCCAAGTCTTCCGGCGTATCAATACCCACAGGTGGCTTGGCGTTCGCCACGGTACAGTGAATTTTATCGCCATACCAAAGCGCACGAAGCTGCTCAAGAGACTCAATCTGTTCTAACGCGCTAGGCTGATAACTTACATATTGCTGCACATATTGAGCTCGGTACGCATAAATGCCTATATGTCGAAAGTACAATTTAGGATCAGCACTTTGGCTATCTTCCATCATACGATCTCGTTCAAAAGGGATTGCCGAGCGAGAAAAATACATCGCCTCTTGATGTGCATTTACCAATACTTTAACCATATTCGGGTTAAACACATCGTTGCTTTCTAAAATCGGCGTAGACAAAGTCGCCATCACGCATTGAGGAGCATTGGCTAAATTACTCGCTACTTGCTTAATATTTACCGCAGGAATGAAAGGCTCATCACCTTGCACATTAACCACTATGCTATCGGCAGCAATATTTTCTTTATCAATCACCTCGGCAATACGTTCGGTGCCCGACTGATGGGTATCGGCGGTCATGCAGACATGAGAAAACTGGCTAGCCACCTCGGCTATGCGCGTATCATCCGTGGCCACAATAATTCGCTCAGCTCCGGCTTCACTTGCCCGTTCAACCACATGTTGAATCATGGGTTTGCCGTTAATATCAGCAAGGGGCTTTCCGGGAAAACGGCTTGAACCGTAACGCGCGGGAATAACTACTGTAAATGCCATCACATACCTATCGCGTTGCGTCTACTTCATCAAGTGTCATGGTGGTTGCTTTGCTTTCAATAAGCACAGGAATACCGTCTATAATATCGAACGCTAAACGGTCGAAACGACAAATTAACTTATCTTTTTCTTCGTTTAGCACTAACTTGCCTTTGCACACTGGGCACGCCAGTACTTCTAATAATTTGTTATCGAATGCCATTGTATTTCCTTGCTTCCTAAGGCGTCATTATTAAGCCGGCATTAACCAGCTTGTTATCTATTTGTGTGAAAAACTGCGGGTCAATACTTGCTGAAACGGGCAAATACCAACAGTCATTATGCGCAAATTCGCTCACCTTCACCGCATCTTTCTCTGTCATTAATACCGTACCTGCTGGAATATCTTCAACCGTAAATTGGTGATGATCAGGAAACGGGATTTTAGTTGAAAGCGTTAAACCCATACTTTCTAACTGAGTGAAAAATCGCTCGGGGGCGCCAATACCTGCCATTGCAGTAATTGTTTTTGCGCTTACCCTATCAATACCAATCTGCTGGGTGGGATTAGTAACTGAACACATCTCCCCTGCCTTTAAATGCATAAGATACTGAGGTGTTTGCCCCGCTTTAAGCGCTGGCTTTTTGATATCAGCACGATTGTGTACGATGGCATCCACAGTAGCCAATCGCCAGTGACCTTCTCTAAGCGGCCCCATGGGCAACAACAAACCACTGCCAGTTAAACGCTCGTCCATTACTACCACTTCAACATCTCGTGCTAGAGCATAGTGCTGAAGACCATCATCACAAATAATAAGGTCGCAATGAAGTTCGTTAGAAAGGTAATCAGCCCCTCGGCTGCGTATGGGGTCAATTACTACGGGGACTTGGCTACGAATTGCCAGCAACCGGGGTTCGTCACCCACTTCGTTTGCTGCATCATTGCCGGTCACTTTTCGTGGGTAGTAGCTAGATTTACCGCCATACCCTCTACTTAAAATACCGACACTGACCCCTTTTTTACGATAATACTGTGCAAGGGCAAGCACAACAGGTGTTTTGCCGTTACCACCAACGGAAATATTCCCAACGACGATAACCTTGGCACTGCCACGATAAATCTTTTTTAAACCAGCCCTAAACGCGAGTCTTCGACAGGTAGAAATCAGCCAAAACAGCACGGTAAGCGGCGACAAAAGCCAAACAAGTGGATGGCCAGCGTACCAGCTTTTTACCACACGGCTCACTTAATGGTCGCCAAATTGTAACGCGTGTAGCTGAGCATAATGCCCGCCTTTTTCTAACAACTCGTGGTGCTTACCACTTTCAATAATACGGCCTTGCTCAACCACCATAATCGTGTCGGCATTTTCAATGGTCGACAACCTATGAGCAACAACAATACTGGTGCAACGTTGCTGAAGCGTTTCTAACGCATCTTGAATCAATCTTTCAGATTCGGTATCAAGCGCTGAGGTTGCTTCATCTAAAATCAAAATAGGCGCATCGGCTAAAACAGCGCGAGCAATGGCGATTCGTTGGCGCTGACCACCCGATAACATCAGGCCGTTTTCACCAATAACAGTATCGATACCTTCAGGCAGGTTACCCAAAAACTCATCCACATGGGCCATTTTGCATGCTTGCTCTATTTGCGCTTTTGTCACGGTTTCTTTCGCGCCATAAGCAATATTATTGGCAATAGAGTCGTTGAACAGGGTCACGTTTTGCGATACCACGGCAAACTGCGCACGTAGTGATTTCAAATCAATACTGTCTAATGGGTTATCATCTAATCGTACTTGCCCACTTTGCGGCGAATAGAAACGGGTGAGCAAAGACGAAATCGTCGATTTACCGCTTCCCGAACGCCCAACCAAGGCAACCGAATGGCCAGGCTCTGCGGTAAACGACACGTTCGTTAGTGCAGGTGAATGTTTGCCTGGGTAAGTAAAGGTCACATCATCGAATTCAATTTTACCTACGGCCCGCTCTATTTGTACATCACCTGAGTCGGCTTCATTTTCTCTATCTAAAATTTCAAATACGCTAACACACGCTGTCATGCCTTTTTGAAATTCATTATTTATCGTTGTGAGCTGTTTCAATGGCTTTAATAACATCACCATACAAAACACCACGTTTATGAAAACACCTGCTGAAAGCTTTTCTACCATGCCAGGGGTACTGGCAATATAGAGCACTACCGCTAGAGCAAGAGACGCAATAACCTGAATAGACGACACACTTAAGATTTGGGTAACCGCAAGCTTCATAGTTTGCTGACGATTATCGTTATTCTTTTTCTCGAAACGCTTTTGTTCGATGGTTTGTCCACCAAACATAATCACCACTTTGTGGCCTTTAACAGCCTGTTCTACTGCAGACGTTAAGTTGCCCATGGCTTGCTGAATGTTTTTGCTCACCACTCTGAACCGCTTACTAACAAACGATACAATGATGGCTACAAGCGGGCCTATCAGTAAGAAAATAAGGGAAAGCTGCCATGAGTAATAGAACATTACGGCTAACAAGCCAATCACCAAAGCCCCTTCCCTAACTAAGGTTAATAAGGCTTTACCCGACGCATTGGCTACTTGTTCAGTGTCGTAGGTTACTTTACTTATTAACCCACCAACCGCTTGCGTATCGTGAAAAGAGACAGGCAGATGAATATATTTGTCGAATAACTGCTGGCGCATACGCATGACAACCTGCGATCCAATCCAGGTTAGCGTGTAAGTACCAAGGAAGTTAAATATGCCTCGTAATAAAAATAAAGGCACAATTGCAAAGGCAGCCAACCGTAGGTATGCATGATCATTTTTCCCTAAGGACTCGTCAATCATGGGCTGCAATTGCGCAAATACAAAGGTATCTACTGCGGAATAGCCCACCATGCCGATTACGGCAACGAAAAAAGGGAGTTTATATTCACGCAGATAGCGTAAAAAGCGTTTAACCTGAAAGGCCGACGGATCGGTTTGTTGCTTCAAAGTGATTTAACCTGTTCGTTATTCATTACTTTTACCCCGAGTATTGTACTAGCACTTGCGCCATTTCCCTAATCAACCCTATGCTTTGATGGGAAATTATACTTATTTACACCCACAGAATCTGTAAAGTTAGGAGATAGCTGGTGCCTTGGCTCGGACTTTGGCGCAGGCTTTGAACCATGCTTTAGAACATGCCTTGGCGCATGAGCGGGCAGATACCAACGCCTCTGGGTATGCTTTCGCTCTGAACTAACTATATAGCCACCTTTTGCGAACTCAAGTCGAATGAAACCAAATTCACTGGTGGTGAATTGGCGAACACCATATTCTTGATAACGTGAAACTACAGATTTACTTGGAAATTTCCACCTATTTTCATAACCTTGAGTATATATAACTACCTCTGGCGACACTTTTTGTATCCAAATATTAGTAGATGAGGTCTTACTGCCATGATGAGGAGCGATTAACACATCTGCATTAACCGACAAATGATTAGCCTCATTTTTACCACCCGGTTCAATATTGGTATTAGAACTAACATTATCATCAACGTCACCACGCTTATATTCAGTCTGTAAAATGGCATATTCACTAGTGCGTTCAATATCGCCGGGGAATAAAACACTTCGATGCCCATCATCTATTTTCACTACACATGACATGGCATTACTGTCTTCAACGTTCCCTTTTTCTGGCCATAAAAATGAAAGCGTTAGCCCTTGCCACCGAGTAACTTTTCCTCGCTCACACCCATCAACAGGACTTATCCAAGATGGGTTGAGACCTTCGCTATCTAGCCACGCTTTAAACGCTTGCCGCCCGCCGGCGTGATCGGTATCGCCATGGCTATGGATCACCATATCTACCAAGGTGCTGTTGGTTTTAGCCAGAAATGCGGGTAAGACTTTACCTGCTAAAGGGGCTTCACCGTTATACATAGGGCCAGTATCAATAATAACCGCGTGCTTACCTTTAGTGACAGCTATTGCCGTACCTTGCCCAGCATCGAATACGTTCACGTACCATGTTGACGGTGAGGCTGGAATAAAAGAAACAAACAACGGCAGTACAAGCAATAGCATACATACCCACTTGTACCGCCAATAAGGTAATAACCCGAATAACATGGCCCCCAACAAACACAACATAGCACCTGAACTCGGGTAAAAGTGAATAGCACTTAAAGGGTAAGACGCCGCCTCCGTCAGCAACGCCATAACCCAAGTAAACACCCTATCTATTTTTTGTAACACCCAAACACTAAAACTAAGGCTGACCGGAATAAAGTAGCCTACTAACAAAGCTAGCAGAGCAATTGGCAGAATAAGCGCAACAATAGGAAGTACCAGCATATTCGCGATGATGCCAATCACGCTGGCCGTACCAAACCACAATAAGGAAATAGGCGCCATCACCACACTTACGCCTAACTGAATACAAAATAGCGCGTTGTACCAAGGCATCGCATGAAAATGAAATCGCCAATTAAGTAGCCAAATACTGATCACTGCGCCAACACTTAAATAGAAACTGGCTTGTAATAAGGACAAGGGGAAGACCAAAATACAAGTGAACAGCATGAATATGCCTAAATTCACAGGTCGCAGCACCTTGTTGAATACCGCAAAGCCTACGCCTACTGTGAGTAAAATAAAGGCCCTCACCACAGGCAGTGCCATGCCGCTTAGCATCACATAAAACGCAGCACTTATTACAACAGTAAAGACAACATAGGTTCTAAAATTGACAAACCCAGCTTTGCTTTTCAAAGCAAAATTAATCAGTAACAGTATTAGAATAATCACGTTGCAACTATAGAAAGCCGCCATAGCTATAACCGATAAATGCATACCCGATATGCTAAATACATGTGCTGTGCCTGTTTGCCCTATGGTATGCCAGTCTTCTTTAGTTAATAAGCTGCGCTCACCTATTAACAAAGCCTGAAACCATCGCATCTGATTAAGTGGCAATGTAGATAAAAACGCTGAAATATTATGTCGAGTGCTGTGGTTGTGCGTGGTATTTTCAATATCTAGTTTCTTAATATAGCCAGTGGCCACTATGTGTTGGCTGGTGAGATACTGTTGTCGATTAAAACCCACTGGGTTAAGCACACCATAGGCTGGCTTTAATTTAACCGTAGCAATAAAGCTATCACCATTGTGTAAACACTCGTTATTTTGCCGTTCGTTGGACTGAGCGCTGGAATAAACGGCTGAATGGTCGGTAGAGTGAGCCTTGAAACGAGCATTCGTTCGATGGCTAAGCTTCACTTTCTTTGTTATTGGCAGTATAACGGCATCCATTTTATTCATGTGCACCGTGTAAGAATAAATGCGAGATTCCGCATCTACGCTTAACTTTTGACCATTTAGACAACCCCCTTGCACTACAACGCCATTAATTGTGACATCTTGTTGAATTTTGCTCTCTGGTAGTTGCCAAGATAGGTGCCAATACCCTACACTCGCCATCCATGTAGCGCCAATCAACGCGCCACTTATTGCAATAAGTGCAAACTTTATCCAATTGATTCGCTTGGTACAGACTATTGCTAGAAAGTGAAAACTGCATTGCGAGATAAACAGCAGCACTCCCCCACTTATGGCAAGCGCCATAATGAAATTTAGGGGTGGCAGAACAGCCCATAAAACGGCAGTTACAGCGCTAATACAAAAACTGCCACACCAAATTGTGATACGATTTACCATTGTTTTACGTAGCAATAGATATAGTCGGCTGAATCTAGCCCACATGTTGATAGTTAATGAACGAGTGTTATGCCAAAGAAATTTATTAGACGTTTCCTGCCCGACCCGCAGGTTGTAAAGAACAACAAAATTCTGCGCGTTTTCGGCAGTGTTTTGCACGAACCTAATTTATGGCATTTAAACAGGCGTTCCGCGGCGGGCGGTTTCTGCATAGGGTTATTTTTCGCGTTCTGGCCTGTGCCATTTCAAATGTGGCTTTCTGCAGGCGTGGCCATTCCCTTTCGCGCGAACCTTCCCCTTTCGGTAGCAACAGTATGGGTTACTAACCCTTTCACTATACCGCCGATATTTTATGCTGCTTATAAGATTGGTTCTACTGTACTTGGGACCAAGCCTGAGCATTTCGAGTTTCAATTCAGCTGGCAATGGGTAGTAGAAAGCATCACTACTGTTGGCCCTGCCTTTTTGGTAGGCTGTGCGATTTGCTCTGTGGTAGCCAGTGTTATTGGGTATTTCACCCTAAATTGGATATGGCGATTCCAGGTTAAAAAAGCGTGGGAACGCAGAAAGCAAGCTCGAGCTAAAGCAAATTTGCAAGCTCAGCAATAACTGAGCATTAATAAATGATGCAAAAAAGGCGCTTAAAGCGCCTTTTTTACGTTTGTTAGATATGTATTCTATAAATAATGGCTGCTCATGTTTTGCCTAAGTATTTTATCAACCTGCAGGGCTAACATATCGAGTTACCGTACTGAGCTAATGTACTGAGCTAACATATTGAGCTAACGTGCTGGGCTAACATATTGAGCTAACGTACTGAGCTAACGTGTTGAGCCAGCGCGCTATACAAGCATTTTATGCACTGCATATGTAAAAACACATATACAGCGCATGCTGGCTAATCTTAGGTACTGATTTCATATACAAAGCTAACCTACTAATCATGCTCTGCTAAGAATGCGAGCAACTTGGCTTCATCCCATACATCTACGTCTAGCTCTTGCGCTTTTGTCAGCTTAGATCCGGCTTTTTCACCAGCAACCAAAAATGAAGTGTTTTTGGATACCGAGCCTGCCACTTTAGCCCCTAATAATTGCAGCTTCGCTTTAACATCGGAGCGGCCCATTTCACTTAACGTTCCTGTTACTACACAGGTTTGTCCATCAAGCGGTAATGCACTTTGTGGCTTCTTCTCAATGGCAGGCCAATTAATACCAGCGTCTAATAAGGCATCGATAACATCGGTATTGTGCGATTCGTTAAAAAAGTTATGCAAATGCGCTGCTACAATGCCGCCCACATCTTGTACTTCAATTAATTCATCTTCACTGGCGCTTCGAATAGCATCAAGGGTCTCAAAATGCAGGGCTAGATTGGCGGCGGTAGCCTCTCCTACTTCTCGAATACCAAGTGCATATAAAAACTTCGCTAATGTGGTGGTTTTCGAAGCCTCGAGTGAGAGCAACAATTTGGCAGCAGACTTTTCAGCCATGCGCTCAAGCCCAACCACATCGCCCAATTTAAGATTAAAGAAATCTGCAGGGCTATGCACTAAGTCAGCATCAACCAGTTGATCGACCAACTTGTCGCCTAACCCATCAATATCAAATGCTTTTCGTGAGGCAAAGTGCTTTAACGCTTGCTTGCGCTGTGCTGCACATATCAATCCACCAGTACAGCGTGCAACGGCTTCGTCTTCTAGTTTTCCTACATTAGAGTCGCACACTGGGCAGGTTGTGGGAAAAGTAATATCCCTAACGCTGTCATCTCTTTTAGCATCTACGACCGATACCACTTGCGGAATAACATCCCCCGCCCGTCGAATAATAACGTAATCGCCTACTTTCACCCCTAAGCGGTCAATTTCATCTTGGTTATGTAACGTGGCATTCGATACAGTTACACCACCTACAAATACCGGCTCTAATCGAGCTACAGGGGTTAATCGTAAGTGTCACCAGAGCAACCTAATTTCAATTAGAGAACATCCGGTTATATTAGACTTTATATCAAAAATAAAATAGCTTCACCTATTTGAAAACATACAGGTAGGAAATGCAAATGGATACGACAATGAGCTTAGATGAAAAATATGCCTTTATCAAAATCCATTATGGAGAGTCTATACACGGTGGCACGGTTGAACTGTTCAAAGAAATAAGCTACTCCCAAGTCATGAAAATATCAAAAAATCTTGTTGCATATAGCAATATCCTCTGCCCTGTATTGCTATCTAGTGGTAGAAAGGACTTAACTTATTGTTTGAAACTTGTAGCTATAGATTTAAGCCAGCGACTTGCTAAACCTACTGCATATTCAAACTTTATATCACTAAAAACACATATTATTAAATTGATAGAGCGTGGCGATATAACTTGGGTACCTTATTCTACAGAACATCTCTCTTTTCTCAGTGTTGCTATCCCCAAAATGACTTATGAAGAACTTAAAAAGCAAGCAATCCCTAGAAAAATTCAATTAGGATTCAAGCATGTAAATCCTAAAATTGGAGTATTTAAAGAAGTCCTGAATAAAACATGTAGCCCTGAAATCTCTGGCGCTTTGATAAATCACGCGATGGCATACAAG
Organism: Alteromonas sp. 1_MG-2023; assembly: GCF_030547075.1. Classification (GTDB taxonomy): domain Bacteria; phylum Pseudomonadota; class Gammaproteobacteria; order Enterobacterales; family Alteromonadaceae; genus Alteromonas. Next base: position 223,259 of record NZ_JAUOQH010000002.1, read on the forward strand.
AAGAAAACGAAGCAGAGGATAATAGCTCAATTAACAGATTTTCTTAACGGTATAACTACAGATAAGCCTGATTGGTATAATCATCCACTGGTTTTACAAAGTGAATTAATTAAATTCCGGGCGAACCTGCTTGACCGGTATCAAAGAAATACAGCTTATTTGCATTTCCATATTATTAGTAAAGCAATAAGAACACTAATGGAACAAGGACTACTAGACAGCCAAATAGACCTGCCTGACAACTATAAGGGGTCATGGCGTGATCAAACATTGCATGCAAACAATCCCTTAGTATCTAGCTTAGATTTATACGATTTAAAAAGTATATCTTCTAATAAAGATACGCCACGATTTCTCGAACTGTTGAAAAAAGAAATCCATACGAACCTTGCCTGCTTGACGGATGTAGCAAAAGATATTGTTTGGAAAGGTTATCAAGATTATTTATTAGGATCCGAAGTTGTTACTCAATATAAAAATTTCATTGTACAACATACAGATAAACACATTGATATCGAAGCTGAGCTTGCTCCCAAGTTTCAAGCTAAATTAAGCGCGATTTGGCCAGAAAACAACATATCTGACTTTTTAACATCTAAGCGCGTTGCGTATTATGACAGCAACTATGAGTTTTATATCGCAGGTGGGACCAATGACCCAAATAGCCCTTACAAAGTAAGTAATTCTGTAAACAGATATTTGGGACTGACCATAGAAGTAGCTTCAGCTATGCAAACGATAATCGTGGAAGAAATTGGCATCAATCCATTTTCTCTCTACGATATCTCGATATCATCTGACGGGGTTGGTAGAGAGTTTGTTCAAATTACTGATGAAGGGTCTGTCCGACTTCGCGCTTTAAAAAAACGCGCAAAACAATCAAAAACAAGGAAAGCTAAAGGAGGCCCCGTCTTACTCTCACAGATACAAAAATCAGATATAGATGCTGCTACTTGTCTGAAAATGGCTTTAGAAATGACAAGTAGAGCCAGAAATTCGAGCGAAATTAGAAAGCTTTGGATAATTCGGACAGCAAATGGGGTGCAACATGTTTCAGACACTGCATTTCAACATAACTTCAACAAAATGAAAGCGAGCCTACCTAGTGAAAATAATGCCTTACAACACTCAACATTAAAAAAAATAAGAGGTTCCAAAGGGGTGTTAATATTTCTTCAATCAAGAGGGGATGCATTGAGAACCGCAAATTACTTAGGTAATAAAGTCGAAACAACCTTAAATAGATACATTCCCCCTTATCTATCAGAGCTAATCTATAGAAATAAAATTAGAGCGTTTCAAAATATATTGCTATACATGGCGATTGGTTTGGAAGATTCGCCCTCAGACGCGCTTAATATGAGTGAGGAGGAATTAAAGTCTCAGCTTGAAGTTGCTTTTAACAATGAAGATATGGGTGGTAATTTTTACGACAAACTTAAAAACCCGAATGATGAAAATACCCAGAATAAAGAGGTGTATTTTTGTGTTTCTATCGACAATATAATAACAGCTCTTATCTATATTAAAACTGGTAGTGATCCGATACTTAAGGAGCAATGTGTCAATGCTGTTTCAGCAATATCTGAAAGCACTGTCATAATGAAACAAATGCTCCGAACTGCTCAACTTGCAGTGCAAAAAAGCGAGGTTAAATAAAACATGAGTGAAAGTTCAAATTTAATAGACGATGATTTTGTTGACTTTTCCAAATTGATTGATTCCGCAGGAAAGTTTGAATACGAAATGCCCAGATGGCTATTAAATGACAATATTTACGACCAAGAATGGTTAGCTTCAAAAGTGGCTATAGATATTGACTACTATCGTAAGAACAAAAACAAAGCACTAAAGATAAATTTTAAAAGAAAGATTTCTGACGTGGAGTATTTGACTGACGCAAATAATGAACCTTTATTGAAAGACATTATGCATAGCTTATTATACTTGGACGCACGAGGAAAAATAACACGACCATTAAGAGCTAAAGCCATTCTGGTCGCCATTACAGACTTAATTAAACATGCTAATGAGGTTCGGCAAAAAAAATCAAGATTGCTTGTACGGGGACTAGATCAAATAAAATTAAACGAGCTTAAAGATTTTATTATGGATTATAATACACAGCCTCATGTATTTGCTGCCGCCCTTAAAATCATAGATTTGAACTATGGTTCATCTTCACGAATCGACTGGATTAAGATAAAAAATGAGCTTAATTTAACAACAAGATCACTAATGTCATTGCAGCACTCTTTGAAAAAACACTATAAGAGTAACCCACCTAAAAACGATAAGAGTTCTTATCAAGAAGACCACTCAGTGACAAAGAAATGGAACCAACCCAATAAGGTTCGTGAATTTCAACCTGCGAATACAATGGATTTCGATATAGACACAGATTTACAACCTTCAGAAAAGACAATATCAAATATAGTATCTTTGCTTGAGGCGGTCTACACAGCAAGGGCATCTCAAAAGTATAAATTTGCTCACTCGCCCGCAGCATTATTTAGCAATGGTGAAACTCTGTTTGATAGCATGAGACAATCAATAAAAACCCCCATAATGCCTACTTCTAATTACCTGCATTCTATTTCAACAAGCCTTAAATTTGCTAGGAAGTATGGTTATGCTATCCGCCAGCATTTATCCGTTCTTGCGAAAAATGAGCTTAAAAAAGTAGATAACAGCGACGTTTACCGCTCAAGCTCATCATTACAAGAGGAAGTGTTTAAAGAAACACCTTTGCCAGACGTATTAAAAGAACTGAATATTACGTCGTGGTGTGACGACAATTTGGTGTGCTTCAGCCAATTTAGACGAGAAATGTCCATGGCCGTTGCGATAAGGTTATATTTAGCCTCAATTTACATACTAGTAGCAGGTTTTGTTGCTAGTAGAGTTACGTCTATGAGAAGTTTAAAACGGAACTGCTTTGTTCAATCGCCTATTGATGGACTTTTCGATTTAGTCTTAAGAATTCCAAAAACTTCTGAACGTATTGAACTTGAAGATGTTCACCGCCCAATACCAGACTTGATATTCGATTATGGCTTAGAGTTTGCACTTTTAAATAATGTTCTAGAAGAGAGAAGAGGCTTTATTGTAGATGAAAACGAACAGTTCTTATTTGGTGGTTTTTTGTCACACACGTCTTTTAAAGCCTATACATCAGAATTTGCTCAATCGCGTGTTACCCCTCTCAGCAATGATTATATAAATGGTTGCCTAGACTTGTTTGCAGACTGGAGTTTCTCTCCCGTAATTAATGGAAAACGATGGTATCCAAGAAGTCACCAATACCGACGAACGTTTGCTGTACTGTATTTCAACATGACTGACAATACGGGGTTAGAAGAATTGTCCTGGTTTTTGGGGCACGCTGACCTAGAGCAAACTTTTCACTACGCAGAAGTATCTCCAAGTTCCGAGTGGATTGACGAAGCAGAAGTTACAATTGCAAGGATTGGTTCTTCTCTTGGTAAGGCGATACTGGGTGATTCAAGCGTAACAAATATTGTAAATACAGCTCGTAAAAAAGCAAAAACATCTCTGGTAATTGAACCTTTAGTAAGAGATTTGATCGATGAGCATAAAAAAAATACTGGTGAGACAGTTCGATTTCATCGAATTGAAGGAAATGCTGTGTTTTTTTATTTTCAGAAAAAAGAGGCATATTGACGTGGCGAGATTTCAAAAAGGGCAAACTTCTCAATCTGTAATTTTGAAAAAAAAAATGATCACTGAATCAATGATTCGTAAAAGTGAAATCCTCAATAGCATAAAGCATTATGATGAGATTCCCGATAGCTTAACGACCAGTAAATCCACCATCACTAAGACAATGGTAAATAAGTGGCACGACGACTCATTAGGCGTAATAAGGTATTCTTACAACTCTTCAATGACAGAACACAACGCATTAGCTTTACGCGAATTATCAGTTGCTATTGAAGACCTTAATGTAAGGCTTAAAAAATCAGAAGCAAACAAAAATAAAAACGTTGCGATAAAAAAGACTCGGTTAACAACCCATGATATTAATGAGTTGAAAAGAGAAAATGAAGACTTAAAATCTGCACTTGCAGAAGTTTACAGGGCATACATGCAACTTTTAGATAATTGTAGAGAGGACGAACAAATAGACAAAGCTTATAGAAAACTGATTTTGGATCAGGCTCGTATTTTAGGAAATAACAGATTGGCTTTGATAAAATAATGTCATATGTCATGACGGCTAAATCACCCTGCCTTGATTTCCTTATAACCAGTCAGCGCAGAAATGAAAAACATGATTGCTCACTGTCTTTAATAATGAAGAAAGGCGGTGGCATAGATTGGCACGCCAATGCTTACCTAACCAAATTGGGCGGAGGCGCTCAAATATTTAATATTAGGCCGTTAGCACCGACGGTTACAAAGAAAGCTTATAGCCTAAATATATTTTGTTCTTTCCTTGAAGATAAAAAAATTTCTCTATCCGACATCAATGATTCGGCTTTATATCAATTCATAGGCGTATTAAAAGATCGAAAGATTGCCGATGAAACAGTATTAACGCACGCCAGAGTCGCTTTGGGTTACGTTATATTTTTATCTGATGAAAATCCCCACTGGAAACTAGCAACTGAAGAAAAAGACACGGTGAGAGCATACAGTGTTCATTACTCTGAAAAGAAGTTTAAAGCAGGTAATAGAGAAATAACTTATGTAGATCATGTATCATTTGCGGGGTTGATTAGCATTGCCGTGGACGTAGAGTATATTCACGATCATGAATTTGTTTTATGGTTGGACGCCATTAATGAAAGCACGTATCACCCAGAGCTTAATGAATTTTTAATATACAGATGGCAAGCCTTCTCCACACTACTTGAGATTACTGGGGCAAGAATAAGTGAAGTTCACCAGATAACAAAATCTTCAGTTGAAAACGCTTCTAAGTCGCTCCTGAATTCCAAGAAGTGTGTATTAAGAGATATTCCGATTCTAAAGGGTAAATATAAAGGTAAAAAAAGAGAAGTAGAAGTCACAGGTGATGACCTACAGATCATAATGTATTACCTAAAGTTAGTCGAAAACACATTTCCCAACCAAAACCATGACGCCATTTTTGTTGATGCACGAAGTGGCAAACCATTGGCAAAATCATATCTAAAAAACTATGCAAAAAAAGTAATTAATGCCAGTAAGTATAAGGAAGAGTTGCGCCATGTCACAAATCACTCTTTCCGACACAGATTTATTACAATGAATGTAGCTAAGGCGATTAAGAAACTAGCAGCATCAGGAAGCTTTAATAATATTTTGAGTGTTGCTGCTACAGCATGCCGAAAAGTCACAATGCATGCTTCAAATGCAACTATGGCAAGATATGTCCATTTGGCGTCTGAACTGAATCATCAATCAACTCAGCTAGATAGTGTTTTACTTGCAATGTCGTCTCAGGTCAGAATTAGAATGATTAGAATGATAAATATCAGTAAGTCCTTGAAAGCGAAAAAAATCGATGAGACTGAGGCGATTCAATCGTTATTGACTAACATTGACGAGATTGCAAAATTCGATTTATAAGTTGTCTTAGTGTGGTTGCCAGATCAAGTCTGAGCTAGTACAAGTTACCGTGTTAACACCAAGCGACTTTGTCGTATCTTAATTACCAAGCGATTCTGTCGCAATCGTTAATTACCAAGGGAAACTGTCGGTCTCTTTTTTACATGTCTGTTAGTGTTCTTTTTTTGAATACTTAAGGGCATGTTGAGGATGATTGTGATGGATTCTAAGGCTCAACTCACCGTTGATATTATTGCTAAAGTTGTTGAAGGTAGAATAACAATAGCCAACGCTGCTAAGCTACTAAGCAAGTCTCGCCGTTCGATTGAACGATATGTAACACGGTATCAGCAAGTTGGTATTCAGTTTGTTGTGCATGGCAATAGTGGAAAATCACCACCTAATAAAACGCCCGTTTCAATTAGAAAAGCAGTGCAGGCCTTAATCAAAGAAAAGTATTTTGATTTGAATTTACTACATCTTGCGGAAAAGTTAGAGGCCGATGAACACATTGTAGTGAAGCGAGAGACGCTGCGTGGCTGGGCACATGATATTCACCATGTTAAGCGTGCCCAAACGTAGACGAGGCATCGTGCGTAAGCGTAGAGAGCGTATGGAGGCTGCTGGCCTAATGATGCAAATGGACGGTAGTCCACATCGCTGGTTTGGGAATAGGAAGCACTGCCTAATCGCCATGATTGATGATGCTACCAGTGAAGTGCATGCTGAATTCTTCCCCTCTGAAACCACCGTTGGTTGCTTAAAAGTCATGCGAGACTGCATTGAAACGAAAGGCGTTTTCAAAACACTCTATGTAGACAGAGCAGGTATCTTCGGTGGCCCTAAGCGGTGTAACTTCTCACAAATGCAAAGAGCTTGTGAAGAGTTGGGTATTGAAATTATCTTTGCCAATTCACCACAAGGTAAAGGTCGTATTGAGCGAGCCTTCGATACCTTCCAAGACCGTTTAGTGCCTGAATTAAGGCTGGGTAACATTACTGATATTGCCGCTGCAAACGCCTACCTCAAACATGTATTTATCCCGCAGTTTTGGCGGTCACATATCGAAGTAAAATCGAAGCATCAAACATCAGAATTCACACCATTATCCAAACACACTAACCTTGATGATATCTGCGTAATTAAAGACCATTGCAAATCAGAAAATAGAAATTAGAAACACCAGCAAGAAAGGGTTTACTGCGCACTTCGCGGGGCGCAAACTCGCAGTATCAGAAGTCAATGAGCCGAGTAAATTAGCGGTTGAAGACTTAGAAATTCAAAAGAAGCTAGACATCCTTGCCTTGGTTGAAAGACTAGGTAATGTCTCTAAGGCTTCGCGTCAAAGTGGGGTGTCTCGCGACACTATCTACCGTCATCTGAAATTAGTCAAGCAAGGCGGGCCTGATGCCTTAAAACGGCAAGAAACGCCTAACATACGGCATAAAAACTGTGTAGATATGGAAATCGAGAAAGCGGTAATCGAGTTCTCTCTTGAACATCCCCACCTAGGTCAGCAGAGGGTTGCGATGAAGCTAACTAAAGCATTAGGAATTGAAGTTAGCCCGAATGGCGTGCGCAGTACGTGGCTTAGAAATGATATGAATACAACTGCACTGAGAGTTGAGAGGTCACAAGCTTTGCATGAATCATGCATGAAAAATAGCCAGTTGTTCAACTGACTGATTTTTAATTACAACAACTGTTGCCCTCTTGAATTGGAGGGCACTTCACTGTTCCATATGAGCAATAAACGCAGCAGTCGCCGCTCAGAGGCTTCAGCAGTGATTTGCATTTAGTGCATTCATAAAAAAATTGGCATGCAGTGGTTGGCATTTCTTCTTGCTGGCTATAATTGCAATGTGGGCAAGTAATCGTCGATGAGAGTTCTATTTTCGCCATAGTTTTGTGTTCCTCAGAGGATTTCATTATCGTTCAACTAGCGAAGGCCTTACGACTTTACTAATGAAGGATAACCAGCATTCTTAGTAGCCTTCGTTAATGCATCAGGATTTGTCACCTCATCGTCAAATGTTACAACAGCAAGTTTATTTTCAAATGTCACTTCCACTTGTTTAACGCCTTTGACGCGCTCAAGTGCTTTTTCTACTGTTATCGGGCACGTTACACAATCCATGGTCGGAACTTCTAACGTAACAGTTACGTCTTTGGCAAACGCCGCCGTGCTGCTTATCAACAATAATGTTGTAATCAATAACTTCTTCATTTTTCTCTCCAATTAGAGTTAAGTGATAGCACCTACACGACCCATATGATCCAGTAGTTGCTGGTTACAAAAACAAACGCCAACAGTGTGGTAAACCAAAATACTGCTTTTCGTCGCGTTCTTACTTTTGGAACTGCACATGCCTCGCCATCCGCACAGTCTTCAGCAGGCTGATGTATCTTCCACCCAGCAAAGCCAAATAAAACCACAACCACGAATATAAAAATAGGACGATAAGGGTCTAAGAGTGTTAAATGGCTAATCCATGACCCACTTATACCCAATAAAAGCAAAACAAGTGGCCCAGCACAGCAGGCACTGGCACCGATTGCTGCGGCAAGCCCGCCTAAGATTGATAGTTGACTACTTTTTGCCATATTTACGTCTATTAAACTGTTCTTTTAAGTAAAGTATAAACTCCGTATATGGGTACGGAGTCAAGTGATGTGTCATTTTACGGTTGGAGTGACTGAATGATCGGGCAATCTTTATCACTTGGATTATTTTTACAGTCTGAAACGAGTGAGACAAGGCTTTCTTTAAGGTTAAGCAAATCTCTTAACTTATCTTCAATTACTACAAGCTTTTGCTCAGCGAGTTGCTGAACATCTTCACAATTACTAGCACTTAATATTAATAATGATGATATTTCCGCCAACGTAAAACCTAAATACTGTGCACGCTTTATGAACAATACTCTTGAAAGTGCTTGTTCTGTATATTGCCTGTATCCCTGCATTGGTTTAATGGGTTGTTCAAGTAAGCCTTTGCGTTCATAGAAACGAATGGTCTCTACACCAACATTTGCCTCTTTCGCGAGTTTACTTATTGTATACATTGGCTACCTTTAATATTCTCATTAATTCAATAATATACAAAACGTCTAATTAACTCATGCTTTAAAGGAAATATTTACACATTTATTGAAGTGGATAATACGAACTGTTACCTTAAATGCGACAAAGTCGCTCGGTAATTAGACCGACACAATCCCTTGGTAATCACACTAGTACAAGTTACCGCACTTCACGCTCAATAATCTTTCCACTAAGACCACTACAATCGTTCCCTGTAGTGGCAGAATAAACCCGTACACCTTCTTATAATTCGGCTACCAATAGATAACAGTCACAAAGTTAATTAAACACCGGCAAATATTTATTTGGTTTAAATAAGGTAACTGTATATTATTCAATATAATCGGGACAAAATAATTGAGCCGAAGATATTTGGGAATTAATATGACCGTCAGCTCTTATGAAAAAGACCTCGCTATATGTGAACATGTATTTAATCATTTTATTTTAAGTGACCAATTCTTTGGATTTGTCACCATTGGTATCCTTGCAAAGTATGCTAACAAAAATAATGTTTATTCTAGTGATTTTAAATTATTGGTTCGCGAACGAGGTTTTGATTTAAAATCAAAATGTAACGAAAGAGGCGTATACTTCTCTCGCTCGTGCTCCAAGGCTCTCGCAAACAAACATCCAGTTAAATTATTACGATGTGCTGAAATACAATCAGTGATTGCTGAAAGCGGTATAAAGGGGGCTTTATCGCAGTTAAAAATTAAAAGGAGCATAATCGACCAACTCTTTTACGAAATGCTAGGGTCGGTGCAGTACCGAACCAATTTTTTAGAGCTTGGATGGGATATTGCCGACTTACCCCACCTTACCACTCCTCTTTATAAACAGATGGTCAAATACATAGTAAACAATCAGGTTACCGATAAGCATGCATTACGCAATGCAATTGTGAGAGATATGAATGATGGAAAAAAATGGTGGTTGCACGAACATTTAGTGAATACTGACAAGCCTGGCTTCATTTACGTAGCTATGCTGTCAGAGGAAAACAATTTGTATCGGGTTAAAATAGGCCAGACTGAGCGTGAAATAAAAAAACGCCACAGTGAACATCTCAGAGCAAAAAAAGTAAATATCGATACCACGTTTTTGTGTAAATATGTCGAGTCTCCTGTTAAAGAAGAATCCGCTATTTTGTCTTATTTCAGGGAGCATGGGCAGCTGATTAGTGGCAGAGAAGAATTTATCATTAATAATAAGTTGGCAGCGACACTCAAGGACTATTTAGTCAGCGATGTTAGCTTTGCTACTTTCGTTTCTCAAGCACAATAATAGCCTAAAGATGTCCATAAAAGGCGTAGCAGTCCAAATTACAATGGCAAGTTGGCAACTAATCTCTTAGCATGAACGATATTCCCTAATTTCGGGACATAAGGTTTCACTGTCATAATGCAGTGATGATTAAATCTCTTGCACATCCCGATTATTTAGCCCTTACAAGTTGGCTTAAAAATTCCCGTAAACAGAAAGGGTTAACTTTGAGAGATGTTGCTGAAAGAATTGACGAACCATTTCAAACAGTGAGCAAGATTGAAAATGCACAGCGCAATTTAACGATCTTAGAGTACGTAGAGTATTGCAGAGCAATAGAAGTAGATCCGGCAATTGGCTTAGATTTGATCATTAAACTATCGTCAAAGAGAAGATATTGATAGTACACCTTGAGATGGTTTTATCGGTTGCTGCAACAAGGCCTTCTTTTCATAGAATCGAATAGTCTCTACACCCACATTTGCTTCCTTTGCGAGTTTACTTATTGTGTACATATAAAGCCCTAAATAGTTTGACTCACTTACTAAACGAAAAATAGCATCAAGTCATAATTTATACCGAGTTTGCATAAATTCATCACGAGCATCAACAATAACTGATGATGGCAATTCGACAAAGTCGAACGGTAAAAACAACACAACCCCTTGGTCGTCATGCTCAGTCACACCCTAAAGTCGTCTATAAAGAGCCTGATATCACAGAGTTAGCATGGCAGATGTCTTTTTTAAAGAAATCTGCCGTTCACTTCTCCTTTATTTAAGTTTTCTGCCGTGCACAAGTCGATATAAAACAGGCAAGACTATCAATGTCAGCAAAGTAGAAGAAATTATTCCGCCAATGACCACTGTTGCCAAAGGTCGCTGCACTTCTGCTCCCGTTCCCACATTAAGCGCCATTGGCACAAAACCAAGGCTAGCAACCAATGCCGTCATCAGTACCGGCCGCAAACGCGTTAAAGCACCATCAACAATAGAGTTAATTAACTCACCTGTCTCTTCCAGCCTTTGACGGATAAACGACAACATAACCAAACCGTTAAGCACAGCAATGCCAGACAGTGCAATAAAACCAACGCCTGCTGATATAGACAAGGGCATGTCTCTCACCCATAGCGCAAAAACGCCACCTGTTAATGCTAAAGGCACACCGGTGAAAATTATCAATGCATCTTTCACCGAGCCAAAGGCAATGACTAGCAATGCAAGAATTAAGAAAAGCGTCGCTGGGACAACAAGGCTCAATCGCTGACTCGCACTTTCTAACTGCTCGAACGTACCGCCATAATCAACCCAATAACCACTTGGCAATACGACATTTTCTGCTATTTGCATTTTTGCTTCAGTAACAAACGAGCCTAGGTCGCGCTCTCTTACATTCGCCGTTACCACAATACGGCGCTTGGCGTTTTCTCGGCTGATTTGACTGGGTATACTGGCATATTCAAGCGTTGCAACCTCTGCTATAGGCACATAATCACCATCCCCTGTCATAATGGGTATGGTGCCTAGCGTATCAAGATTATTGCGAATATCCTCTGAGTAGCGCACGACTATCTCGAATCGCCTGTCGCCCTCGAATATCAAGCCAGCTTCTTTGCCGCCAATCGATGCGCTTAACCAAGTTTGCAAATCAGTGACATCCAAATTATAACGCGCTAAAGCATAAGGCTTGGGGTTCACAGTAAAGATAGGAATTTCATCAACTTGCTCAACGCGTGCATCCGCAGCGCCGGGTATATCTTGCAGTACCGCTAATATATCACCGGCTGAATCGCGCAGTTTATTTAAATCATCCCCATAAATTTTTATACCTAAGTCGGCTCTAACGCCACTAATTAATTCGTTAAACCGCATTTGGATAGGTTGAGTAAACTCGTAATTATTGCCGGGCACGTTTTGAAGCTCACGCTCCATTTGCTCGACAAATTCGGCTTTAGATAAAGTAGGATCTGGCCATTGGTCGATAGGTTTCAACATCACAAACGTATCGGTAACATTTGGCGGCATCGCATCTGTGGCAACTTCTGCCGTGCCGGTTTTAGCAAAGACAGTGCTCACTTGTGGGTACTGCATAATGACGTCTTCCAGCCTTTTTTGCATATCCACGGCTTGCTCTATGCCAGTGCCGGGCACTCGCATAGCGTGCAAGGCAATATCCCCCTCATCAAGTTGAGGAATAAATTCAGAGCCAAGTCGCATGCTTAGCCAAACGCTTACAACAACCAATAATGTCGCTGAGCCTATTACCAACCAACGTAGTTTAAGCGACCATAAAAGAACCGGACGATACACCGATTTCGCCCCAACTATAATTGGGCTCTCTTTTTCACTGACTTTACCCGACATAAACATCGCAACGGCTGCTGGCACAATAGTGATTGAGAACACCATCGCAGCAAGTAATGCCAAGATAACGGTGGCCGCCATCGGGTGAAACATCTTCCCTTCTACCCCTGTTAAACTAAAAATAGGGATATATACAATGGTAATAATCATCACGCCAAAAAGACTAGGTCGTATTACTTCGTTGGTTGCTTCATATACAACTTCAAGTCTTTCCTTGATGAGCAGCACTGAGCCGGTTCGCCGCTGCGCTTCACTTAAGCGCCTGATACAGTTTTCAACGATGATAACCGCACCATCTACAATTAACCCGAAGTCTAACGCTCCTAAGCTCATTAAGTTTGCGCTTACTCCTGTTTGCACCATCCCTGTTATTGTGGCGAGCATAGCGAGCGGTATCACAGCGGCGGTAATAATAGCTGCTCTTATATTCCCAAGCAGAAGAAACAACACCACAATCACCAGTAATGCGCCCTCAACGAGGTTTTTACGCACGGTATTGATGGCTTTATCTACCAGTGCGGTCCTATCGTAAACGGTTTCTATTATCACACCTTCGGGCAAGCTAGCTTGGATTTCATCCACTTTGTCAGCCACTGCCAAGGCCACAGCACGACTATTTTCACCAATGAGCATCATGGCAGTGCCTAAGACGGTTTCCTTACCCTCTCGTGTCGCAGCCCCCGTTCGAAGCTCTTTACCAATAGCCACTTCGGCAATATCGTTAACGGTCACTGGAGATTGGTTAGTGAGTGTCACCACGACATTACCAATATCTTCAATTGTGGCCAGCTGCGCTTGAGAGCGCACCAGTATTTGTTGACCGTTACGTTCGATATATCCGGCACCTTGATTGGCATTATTTCGCTCCAATGCCCTCACCAGATCGTCAGTGCTCACACCATAATTAAGCATACGTTGAGGATCAGGATTCACATGATATTGCTTGGTAAAGCCGCCAATAGCGTTTACTTCGGTGATACCTTTTACTAAAGCGAGTTGAGGTTTTACCACCCAGTCATGCAGTTCTCGTAGTGCCATCGCATCAAAGTCTCTGCCGTCAGCCGTCAATGTGCCCGGCTCAGCGCTGAGCGTGTACATGTAGATTTCACCCAGACCCGTGGCAATCGGCCCCATTTCTGGCTCGATACCCTCAGGTAGCTGACTTTTAATAATGCCTATCCGCTCATTAATGAGGTTTCTGGCAAAGTACAGGTCGGTGCCTTCTTCAAATACGGCGGTCACTTGAGACAAGCCATAACGAGATAGTGAACGGGTATAATCCAAGTTTGGCAAACCCGCTAAAGCGTTTTCTACCAAAAAGGTGATGCGCTGCTCAGTTTCAAGCGGCGAATAACCAGTTGCTTGTGTATTGATTTGAACTTGGATATTGGTGATATCGGGTACGGCGTCAATAGGCAGCTTTTGATAACTAAATAAGCCAAAACCAATGACTAAAAAACTCAGCATCAAAAATATACCGCGCCTGTCGATTGCAGTGCGAATAATGGAGGCTAGCATGTTAAGCCTCCCTTAGAGCCTTGCAGTAGCAAACATGTATATTCAGGTTGTATTGAGGCATTAATGATCATGACCGGCCTCCGATTTTTCTAGATCTGCTTTGATCAGGTAACTATTTGTAGCCACCACACGCTCACCTATTTCAATGCCGCTTATGACTTCAATATAGCGACCATCAGTTACACCGAGCTGCACGGGTCGTGGTTTATATTCATTATCATGGTTAACAAATACCACTTGCTTTTCTTCATACTCTTGCACGGCAGTCACAGGCACCATATGACTCACGGCCTTGGTGGTTGTCGTTACCTGCGCTTTTACCAAGGTGCCTAATGGCCAATAGCCACTGCTATTGTCAACAGTGACATTAGCAAGCGAATGCGGACTACTATCAGCAGATGGTGTCAGGTAAGCAATTTCAGATAGCTGCTCAAAGTTTGCATGCCTTAATTCAACAGCTTGTCCGACCTTAATTTTGCCGAGGTGCTGCGAGAACACGGTTAATTGTGCCCACACATCCTTGTAGTTGGCTAAGGAAAAAAGTACTTGTCCGTTTGATAACTCACCATTGTTGGCATGCCGAGCTATTACGTTGCCATCAAATGGAGATGTAATTGAGTAGCTTTTTAAACTCTCATTTGATTCTACGACCGCTAAAATATCTCCTTTTTTAACGGTGTCGCCAATGTTGACTTTGACATCTTTGATCACACCGTCAAAACGCGCTCTGATATGACTCAAAGAAGCAGGATCTGCACTTATTCGGCCATAAAGTGTGGTCGAGAGTGCAATGTCGCCAGCAATAACATTTGTGGTAGTAATGCCATTTTGCAAAGCAGTCTCGTCGCTCATCGCAACGACTTCACCAGCGTGTTTATCATCCTCATGAGAATCACCGTCTGCGTGTTTGTCTCCCGCGCTCACCGCCCCATGTATCATCATTAGCGTGATGCTTAAAACGAGTACTTTTAATATTGTGAATGTTTTTAATAGAGTAAATTTATTCATGATAGTTACTTCTTATCGAAATGTTTGATGGCTGCTGCATAGTGATGTCGTGCGCTAGCTTTTTGGAAGCGTTGCTCTTTGCAGTATCCGTTTTTGCAGTGCTGCTTTGTGAAGCCTTAAGTGCGAGACCGGTAAGCGTTTCAATTTCTGTTTTGCTTAGGTGCACTTGAGACGCCGCCTCAATTAATGTCAGGCGCGTATTTAAGAACTCTTGTCGAGTAGATACCCACTCCAAATAGCTAAACCGGCCATCTAAATAGGCGCTTTCGACTAACTCCAAGGCTTCTGTAAGAGGCGGTATGACAGTTTGTTGGATAGCGTCAACCTCTAATAATGCGCGGGTGTGCTCACCTAAGGCTTGATTAACTGAATGTAAAAGACTGCGCACATTACTCTGTTTTTGCACCTCTATTGCATCAAGGCGAGCTTTTTGCGCCTCGTATTCACCTAAGTTTCGTTTTTGTTGAAACAATGGCACGCTGATCCCGGCTATTAAAGCAGTTTCATCAATACCTTGTATTCGTCGAATACCCGCCGACCACTCAATGTCAGCTCGATTATTGGCTTGCACTAATCTGAGCTGTGCTGCTTGAACACGGCTTTGTTTTGCAAACAAGTCTATATGCGGACTGCTTTGGATAGCGGCAGAAAGCATCTCGAATGACCCAATGTCTTGAAACGCAAAAAGCTTACCTTCCACACGCTTAAAAGTGGGCGTTTGTTCGCCCCACATGGTGGCAAGACTGCGCAGTGCAAATTGAAGACCTTCTTGAGCTAATTTAACATCGAGTTTTGCTTGGGCTAGCGCTGCTTGGGCGCGTTTTTGCTCTAGCAATGGTGACGCGCCTGCATCAACGCGCTTAGAAACTGCGTTATAGGTATAGAGTGCAAGTGTCTCTGCATCGTTTTGCACGTCTAAGGTGGCTTGCAATACAAGTGCATCGATGTACCGACGATTCAGCTCGCCAAGGACATCCAATGTGCGTATTTTCTTTTCCACCTCTTGTTGTATTTTACGCTCAGAGAGTACGTCCAATCTTGCGCTAGGCTTGTCGTTGAGCTGTAGTACAGATGACAAGGTCAAACTGACTTCGAGCTCCTTAATGCCCGACACCTCGCCGGTTCCCATAAAGTTTTCTAGTTCAATCCCAGCATTCAGTGCGGGTTTAAGCGCGGCAGTTTTTGATTCACCGTCAATCACTCGCTGTCTAAATTCAAACTCATACAAACTTGGATTATTGGCAAGTGTAAGTCTGATTGTATCTTCAAGGCTCAGCGTTTCTCGTACGGGCGCTTGAACACCTTCATCTAAATAGCGACTAGTTTGCACCGCTTGTGCGGCAATTGGACTCAATGTTAAGCCCAGCATGCAAGCAAACGCAATGGCGCGTGCATGCACAAAAATATGAAACATTTTCATTAGAATATCCTAATAATTTATCAATATTCAGTGACGCGCTTTTTCTCAGCGAGACACTATCGAAAGCGATATTAGGATAGTGTTTTGGGTGGGCGTAGTAATCGGTTGATGGGTGCGTCGATAATCGCATCCAAATAATTAAAGTTGTGGGTAGACACCACAGATTGTAGATTGTTGATGTCGTGCTGGCCTAACCACTGCGCATGCGTACCGTGGCAGTGGCCACAATGATGGCAATCGGCAGGGTTATGGTGATCTGCTTTTGCTGACTCACCAAGCACTTTAGTTGGCATATCATTTGAAGCTTGATTGTGCTCTGAATGCTGATGTTCATGTTGCAAATGTTGTGTGTCTATTGCATGAAAATCTAACGAATTGGCCACAGCAGAAAACGACTGAAAGAGTATCAGCGAGATCATGATGTAACTTATTCGTTTTAAATTTTTCATAAGTGCCAGTCTACCAAGCCTATTTCACTTCGTCACGACATTGTTCGTCAGCAAATTCCAGCTCTACTGTGGTATGTTCAAAATGATACTTTGCTAATGAGCTTTGTATGCCCTCTTTCAATGACTGTATGTGCTCAACACTGACTTCTCCTTCCAACACAAGGTGGACAGTCATCACATTGCGCTCTCCGTCTAAAGACCAAATATGAAAATGATGGAGGTCGCTTATCTTATCGTTTGCAAGCAAGTCGTTTCGGATTTTTGACATTTGCTCTTCATCTGGCGTTGCCTGTAAAAATAGCATCAGGGTTTCTTTTAGGTTACGAAACACATTGAAGAGGATGAACAAAGTAAAGCCAATGGACAGGATGGGATCTAAAATCGCCCAAGGCTTAAACATTAAGACGATGGATACAATAAATACGGCAACCCAACCGAGAACATCTTCTAGCAAATGCCAATTAAGCACGCGCTCATTTAATGACGTTCCTTCGCTTAGTTTATAAGCGGCGAAACCGTTTACTGCCATACCAAAAATAGATAAGGCTAACATCCCCTCTACTTGTGGCATTTCAGGCACAGCCAAACGTGGGATTGCTTCAAACAATATCCAAATAGAACCTACCGTGAGCACTAAACCGTTAATCAACGCGCCCAATAAAGAAAAGCGCTTATATCCATATGAGAAGGTTTTATTAGCTGATTTATCGCTAAGTTTGTTCAATCCCCAAGCTGTGCCAATTGACAAACTATCGCCGAGGTCATGCACCGCGTCTGCCATGATAGCGGTGCTGTTGGTTAGCCAACCACCGATAAACTCGATGATGGTGAACACCACATTTAAAAAGAACGCCCAGCCAATGCGCCTTGATGCATCGTCTGAATTTCCATCTGAGTGCGTATGGCTATGTGAATGATTATGACTGTGCATGTTTGATCTTATCCAAGATTACTTTATTTGCAGGTGAAAGCGGCATGGGTTTGAACGGGCTTACACTTGCCCCGCCCGTATTGCCCTCCGGCAACAAGCCAATAGCCGTTTTGGTAACAGCACCAATCAGCCTGAAGAGCTGCCCGAAGACTTCTATAAAGTCCTTACGTTTTAATCCAAACTTGAGCATTTCATAGTGTACTCGGGTATGGTGATAAGTTGAATGTTGCCCAATCACATGTGCATCTTCCAATGCTGTAAATCCAGCCTCATCATCTTTGTCAGTAAATAATTTATGTGCTTCATTCAATTTCTGGGTTACGTAAGGCTTTGCTGCTTGCGTAAAATTCATAAAACTTCTCCATTAGATGCGCTGTTACTACGAAGTTCTTGCTTGGCATCTTTTAAGATTAAGATTGCACCCCGCAAGACGATAATTGAAACAATAAAGCCAATCACTAAATCAGGCCAGCGAGTGTCAAATAGATAAACCGTCACTCCCGCTACAATTACGCCCACGTTGGCAATAACGTCATTCGCCGAGAAAATCCAACTCGCTCGCATATGTACTTCGCCACTCTTCTGTTTTCTAATGATTGCTAAACATATAACGTTAGCGATTAAGGCAACAAAACCCATCCCCATCATTAACAATGACTCGGGGTCACTGCCTAATATCGAACGACGAGCAATATCTAATAAAATAATAAGGCCTAGAATCAATTGAAAATATCCGCTAATTTTTGCGGCATTTGCTTTGTGAATGATGGTTTTACCCACTGCATAAATACCAATGCCATACACCACCGCATCCGCAAGCATATCCAATGAATCAGCAATAAGCGCTGTTGAGTCAGCCAATAACCCTACACTCATTTCAACAACGAACATAACGGCATTAATGCCTAATAACCAATACAACACCCTTTTTTGTTCTTGGTCTTTGATTTCAATGTCGCACCCACAGCCGCTCATAAAAACACTCGCTTTACTGACTTATGACACAAGTGTAAACTCTATACTTGGTATAGAGTCAAGCGCATTAGGTAAAGTAAAATGAAAATAGGACAGTTAGCAGATAAAACGGGCTTAAGTATTCAAACTATTCGCTTTTATGAACGAAAGGCGTTGTTAGCAGCACCACAGCGCACGCAATCGAATTATCGAAGTTATTCGGACGAAGCACTAAAGCAGTTGCTGTTTATTAAGCAATGCCGTTCGCTAGATATGACGATTGAAGAGATTAGCTTAGTTCTTGAAACACGAGCGAAACCGGACAATAGTTGTGAAACCGTCAATGCTACGATTGACAAACACATTGACGATATCGAACAACGGATAACGGAGTTAAACGCACTGCGTAGATCTCTCGTTTCCGTTCGCTCGACATGTGCTGATAATAAAAAAGTCAAAGAATGCGGCGTTTTACATCAACTAGAAAGCATTGCTGAAACCCGTACAACACCTAAAAATATCATTTGATAATATTAGCGGGGATGGAGATGTTCGGTGCGAAAAATATTTGCTACTTGGTCACTATTTTATCTGTTTAAATTTCATCTTGGTAAAATCGTAAGTCTTTCTCAGGTTCGATGACACCTATCGTGTTCTTGGGTATCGACTGAAAAAAACAATTAAAATAGGCAACATCAGGATGGCGGCTGCGATGAAATCTATTTGTGCCCTTTCGCTTCTTATAGACTGTAGTTTTTTGTTCTAATACATTTCCGTCTTCAGTCACAATCGAGATAAGTAATTGTCCGTTAGCGTCTACGTTGTGGTATTTTGAGCGCATTTCCCCCCAAACTCGCCATAACCCATTTTGTTTATTTATTGATACCCAATCAACAGACCATTGTTGGTTTGACATATCTTTTATGGTCGTCATTCTAGTAGAACTACTGCAAGAAGCGAGTACGATAGAGAGCATTAAAATAATAAATAGCATACTTATTTTAGGCTTTTCTAAATCACTAAATGGATTTGTTGAGATACTCTTTTGCATATCTGCTCCTTTAAATCTAGCTGAATTGAAAAAGCATTGCGATTTCATCAAGTTTGAATGTACACATATCTAAAGTTGTGTAGTCACGGATTAATTACGTCATTTGTAACCGCTCTGATATTGCCATTTTTTTCGATATGAAAATAAATGACGGTATCGCTAATGATATTCGTTGCACTAATAATAAAGCTTTTATCTACTTTTTTAACCGTCTTTAAATTATGTCTTGTAACTGATTTCCAACTAGCATCAAGCTTTCCTACTTCATAACCAAAGTCCTTAAATGTATGCTGTTTGACTGATTTATTAACTATGTTAAGCGCGGTTTCTTCAGTAATATCATTGTGTCCTTCATGTGCAAATGCAGCGCAGTGCCCAATCAATGTCATTATTAATATTATGTTTACAATCACTTTCATTCTGTAGGCCTCTCGTTGATTTCTATTTAAGTCCGATAACAGTGAATTGCCCTTTAACAATCATTTGGATTGCTACAGGCTTGTCAGTTTTATTCTTCCAATACCAGCCATGTGAGCCAGTAAAGGGTGCTGTGAAACTACCTTTCATCTCAGATAAAGTCGCTATTGCGTAGCTCTCAAAATATCCTGTTGCGTCGTTTTCAGGCTCACCGTGCAAATCAAAATAAAGTGGTTCACCATCAGTTAGCCACTCGTATGTCATCTTGTGGTGTTGCAACATCTTAAATTTATATTCAATGCCTTTACCCGCAGGAACCGTTACTTCAATTACTTTCTGCCCCTGTTCGTCAGCGACAAAGCTTGATCCTGTTCCTGACGATTCATCGTCATGATGCGCTAGAGCGGTTAAACCTAGTCTATGACCTATATGTGTCGGATCGATGTTGTATTCTGCTGGCAGAATAAAACACACAAATACCACAGCTGCGATGATGGTGGCGAAAATAGTCGACTTTACTAATGTTTTTGTACTTACTACATGTTGTGTCATTTCAATCTCTCGTTCAAATTAGTATAAATAATAACCGGTTAATTGAAGCCCCATCAGCATCAATCCAGCGCTCATTAACATCGTATTTGTAACCGTTGAAAAACGCTCGAATGAAGGGAGCTTTCGCCAGAAGTTAATTGCTATAACAATGAAAGCCAATGCCATGAATTGTCCTAATTCGACACCAATATTAAAGGCAATCATATTGGCAACTAGACCCTCAGAAGGCAGTTCAAATTCTTGCAATTTTGTTGCTAAACCAAAGCCATGGAACAAGCCAAATATAAGCACCGCCAATTTAGTGCTCGGCTGCTTGCCAAATAAACGTTTAAACCCACCCAAATTATCGAAGCCTTTGTACACCACCGAGAATCCAATAATGGCATCGATTAAATAGGGATTAACTTGTATATCACCCAGGACTCCCCAAAGTAAGGTAATGCTGTGGCCTATCGTAAACATACTGACATACAGCAGTACATCGCGGCTTCGGTAAAGGAAAAATATGACGCCGACTAGAAATAATATGTGGTCATAACCCGTGAACATGTGTTTGGCACCGATATAAATAAACGGGAAAAATTGCATTCCGGTATTTTGTTCCAAGAACAAACGGGTATCGTCATCAACGCCATGCGCTAAAGCGCCTAGTGACATACTCAACAACAGCAGCCCTAAAAACAGCGCGAAGATATGTCTGATACTAGTTCGCATGAGCTGGCGCCTTTTCCTCGGTTGGTATGTTGTCTCTATGTAATATTCGATAAAGGGCGGGTATGACAAATAATGTCAATAGCGTTGAGGATATGATGCCTCCGATAACGACCGAGGCTAATGGACGCTGAACTTCTGAGCCCATTCCGGTGTTTAGCGCCATGGGCACAAATCCTAATGACGCAACGAGCGCAGTCGTAATAACTGGTCGTAAACGCGTGATTGCGCCGTCAAATATCGCCTGCTCTAGGGACATATTTTGTTTTCTCAGATCGCGAATAAACGAAACCATGACCAAGCCATTCAGGATAGCTATGCCTGACAGTGCAATAAAACCGACTGCGGCTGATATTGAGAATGGAATATCTCTAAGCATTAACGCCGCTATACCGCCGGTCAGTGCAAGAGGTACGCCTGTGAATATGATCATGGCATCTTTAAATGAGCCCAGCGCCAATATTAGTAAGCCAAGGATCAATACTAATGTAACCGGAACCACTATAGATAGACGCTGCGAGGCCGATTGCAATTTTTGATACGTGCCACCATACTCAAGCCAATAGCCTGCTGGAATGTCTACATTACTCTGAATTTGCGTTTTTATATCTGCAACAAAACTGCCTAGGTCTCTACCGCGAACGTTTGCTGTTACTACAACACGACGTTTACCATTCTCCCTGTTAACCTGATTTGCACCTAACACCATTTCAATATTTGCTAATTCTTGTAAAGGTACGTAATGCCCATCGGGTAAGTGTATAGGTAAGCGATACAGGGCATCAACGTCGCTGCGCATAGTCTCTTGCAAACGGACCACAATATCTGCTCTAGCATCGCCTTCGTAAAATTTACCCGCTACTCGTCCGCCCAATGACGTTGCTAACTGTTCTTGAATCAACGCTTTTGAAATACCGTATTGTGCCAATTTTTCCATCTTTGGAACAATAGTAAGCATAGGCAATCCTGTAGTTTGCTCCATCTGAATATCGGCAATACCTTCTACGCTGCCAATAGCACTTTGGATATCATTGCCTACCGAATCCAATATCTCAAAATCATCACCGAACACTTTGATTGCTAATTCTGCTCTCACCCCCGACAACAACTCATTAAAGCGCATTTGTATGGGTTGTAAGAATTCATAGCGATTACCTGGAATGGGTTCCACCAATGCTGCCAGATCTTCAACAGTTTGCGCTTTTGTTTTCTTTGGATTTGGCCACTGCTCGCGTGGTTTCATAATAATGAAATTATCGGCAACACTGGGCGGAACGGCGTCTGTAGCAACATCGGCGGTACCTATTTTTGCGAACACTCTTTCAACTTCAGGCATTTCCATAATGCGCGCTTCTAAACTTTCTTGCAGGGCAACTGCTTGGCTTAAAGATGTACCGGGAATGCGAAGTGCGTGCATTGCAATATCCCCTTCATCCAAATTGGGCACAAATTCACTGCCTAGTTTGGTGGCTTGGTAACCCATTATGCTCACTAGCGCGACGGCAAAAAGCACAACAAACCATCTCGCCTCCATAACCCACTGAAGAGAAGGCCGGTAAAGAAAAGTAGCTCCCATCATGATGAAATTACGTCTTTCTTTGACCGGTTTTTTAAACAACAAAGCAGTTGCAGCAGGTACAAATGTAATGGATAACACCATGGCACATAACAACGCGATAACGACAGTCAGTGCCATTGGGTGAAACATCTTCCCTTCCACACCTTCAAGCGCGAAAATAGGTAGATATACAGCGGTGATAATAAAAACGCCAAATAATGCAGGGCGTATTACTTCTTTCGTTGCAGTAAAGACAATTTCCAATCGGTGCTTTAAAGCTAATTGTTGACCACTTCGACTGGCTTGACTTAACCTACGCAAGCAGTTCTCAACAATAATGATTGCGCCATCCACAAGCAGACCAAAATCGAGTGCGCCTAAACTCATTAAATTTGCACTAACCTTAGTTTGTACCATGCCGGTGATGGTCATTAACATAGCAAAGGGGATCACCAAGGCCGTTAAAAGCGCAGCTCTAAAGTTTCCTAGCAGTAAAAACAAAATGACGATGACAAGCAAAGCACCTTCGACTAAGTTGGTCTTAACGGTGTTAAGCGTTTGGTCAACAAGCTTTGTCCGATCGTAAACAGCCGTGGCTACGATACCTTCTGGGAGTGACATATTGATTTCTTTGAGCTTCTCACCAACCGCAAATGCGACTGTTCGGCTGTTCTCGCCAATCAACATAAACACCGTGCTCATCACTACTTCGCGGCCATCTTGCGTTGCAGCACCTGTGCGAAGTCCATGACCTTCAACCACGCTTGCAACATCACTGATGCGCACACTCGCACCGTCTGTAGTTTTCACTACGGTATTAGCAAGCGCTTCAAGGTTTTCAATTTGTCCTGGGATCCGAATCAACCATTGTGCACCGCTCTTTTCGATAAAGCCGGCGCCTTGGTTTATATTATTGTTTTCAATAGCGTTGACTAAATCAGCTTGCGTAACGCCGTATGTCAGCAGTTTTTCAGGTTCGAAGGCGACAACCAACTCGCGCTCAAAACCACCAATCGGGTTGACCTCAACCACCCCCGGCACACGCATTAACTGAGGGCGAATAACCCAATCGTGTACTGAGCGCAGCTCCATGGGCGTTATCAAGTTTCCATCTTTATCTGTCGCACCAGGCTTAGCATCAACAGTAAACATAAATATTTCGCCAAGTCCGGTGGCAATAGGACCCAATTGTGGCTCAAGGCCAACGGGTAGCTCTGATTTGGCACCAGAGAGTCTTTCATTTACCAGTTGACGCGCAAAGTACACATCCGTGCTGTCACTGAATACGGCCACTACTTGTGATAATCCGTATCGAGAAACTGACCGAGTGCCCTCTAAATTTGGCAAGCCTGCTAGTGCGGTTTCCAACGGATATGAAATACGCTGCTCAACTTCCAGCGGCGTATAACCTGGCGCATCAGTATTGATCATTACCTGCACGTTGGTAATGTCTGGAACAGCATCAATCGGTAACTTGGTGAAATTCCATAAGCCAAGCGCTGACACTGCCAGTACCAGCACCATAACAAGCATGCTGCGCTTAATGGAAAAGCGTAGTATAAAATCTAACATATGGCGCTCCTAGTGGTTGTGTGATGCGCCGGATTTTTCAATATCGGCTTTGATGATGTAACTATTGTTGGTGACGTATTCAGTGCCGGCATCAATGCCGCTAAGTACCTCAACCCATTCACCAGCCTCACGACCTAGCTCCAACATTCTGACTTCGTATTGCTCCCCCACTTTGGCGTAAACTACCGTAAAGTCTCTGAAAGCCTGAAGGCCAACTCGCTTAACGGCTAAGGGAACCTCAAAAGTTTCGATTTCTATTAGCGCGGAAACGAACATACCTTCTGTTAGTTGCCCGCTAGAGTTTTCTACATCTGCAAGAAATAGGCGAGCTTGATCATCCCTCATTCCTAGACGATTTCCACTGATAGCAGTGTCAATTGTCGCATTGTGACCATTAACCATAACTGTAACGGGCGGCGATTGTCTTATGGAGGCTACATCCATCGGGAATACAGCAAGCTCTGCAAGCAATTTATTAGACTGAGTGATTTCAAGCAGCACTCGCTGACCCGACTGCTCACCGGTATTCGCTTTTTGCTCGGTTATTACCCCTGCGATTGGCGCTTTAATTTGATTAGATTGTAAGCTCTCGTTACTTTCGATGGTAATTAACAATTGTCCCTTTTTGACAACATCTCCAAGAGCAACATGCACTTGTTTGATTTCCCCTTCAAAACGCGCTTGGATTTGACGCTTCGCATTAGCGGGTAATACAAGCTTGCCATACACTTTGATGGTTTTATGTAGTGTTGCTGCACCGACAAATTCTGTATCAATCTCCATTGCTTCTGCTACTTTTTCTTCAATCAACGTGCGGCCTTCAAAATTGTCATATTCCCACGTATAGGTATTTCCCCGATAACGAGCGGCCACAGAAACCACAAAAGAATGAGGTTCGTAAATAACGGTATCTCCACGCAAATAATCACCTTCCGCTTTAAAGTTAATGTCGTCTATTTGCTCTCCTAAGCGAATTAATTTGATGTTTAATTCCACTTGCTCAGGAGGAACGGGGTTTTTTTCATTAGCCACCCAAACCCTAAACTCTGGTGGAACGCCTGTTTCAAAGATGGAAAGTTCAATGGCAAAGTCGCCATCTCGCAGCATTCTTCCGCGATGTGGGCCTTTCTCGGGCTCGACCTCTACAGTTGTTTCAGTAGACTCAGCTAGAGCGCTGCTAGGCACTACTGCACTTGCTGCTCCAAGCTGACATAAAAATAAAAAAATAAAGAGTCGGTTATTCATTCGTTTCTCACTTAATTAGAAAGGCTTGTGCCGGTAAGGCGCTGAATTTCGATATGTTGAAGATGTATCGCCTGATAGGCATCCAGTAACTGTGCTTGTGTACTGAGTAACTCTTGTCGTATTGACGTCCACTCTAAATAACCGATGCGACCAATATCGTATGCCTTACTGGCCTCCTCAGTTGCTTTTTCGAGCAAGGGGATCACTTGCTCGGTGAGCGTATCAATAACATGCTTGCTGTGTTTCATGTTTTGCAGCAACACAAACAGCTGCGTGTTGAGCTTTCTGGTTAAAACATCAGCTTGGCTTTGATATTCGGCTTGCTGAGCTTGAATAACTTGTACTTCGCCTAAGCTTCGTGAGTCATTGCCAAACGGAATAGAGATACCTGCGACTAATCCGAAATCATCGGTAGCTTCGTAGCGTCTTATGCCTGCTGACACTTGCCACTTGGGGCGCGCTTCAATGCGTGCTAGCTCAATCTGTGATTGGGCAATACGTTGCTTGTTAGCAAACGCTAAAAGTGCAGGATGAGCTTGTAGTTTTGCTAATTGCGAGGGTAAATCTTTGACGACAGGGATATTAAGCAATTCACCTTGAGGCACATAATCACTAACCTCACCGCCCCACTGCGCCACCAACTGATAACGACTCGCCTCAAGCTCATGCTCCAAGTCTTCTACCTCCAGACTTCGACGCACTAACTCTGCTTTTGATTGCAATTGTTCAATCGATAAGCTTTTTCCTGCTTCAACCCTACGTCTTATCGCAGATAACGCACTATCAGCCTGTTGTTCTGCCAGTTCCGCAAGTTGTAAGCGCTGCTCTAATATCAAGGATTCAATAAACAGCTTTGCCGTATATGCAGAGATATCAAGTGCCTTTATCTCAATGTCAAAATCGATTTGCGTAACGGCATTCGTTGCCGCATCTACACGTTTCTCAATTGCACGTTGTTCAAGCACCCATGCAATACTCAAGGTACTTTGTGCTGCACCAAAATTACTGTGAGTACCTGTACCCATTGCATCCTCAATTGTAAAGTCGATTGTAGGCCTTGGTAACACAGCTGCCTGTTTTACTTTTGCATCAAGCGCCTTGCGCTGATGTCCAAACACACTCATTTCAGGGTGCTCTGCTAAAGCAAAGCTGATCGCTTGAGACAAATTCAACGCTTCTTTTGCTTGTACCTCTTGTACATTAACGAAAAGTGGGAACATGGTTAGTCCAGCAATAATACATAGTCCAAACGGCCTAACATCCAGACTTAAAAACCGACCTACAATCGGTTTTAATGTCGTGAAAAAAGTGAGCGAGCGTTGCATGGGGAGTCCTTATGGATGAGTAAAGATAGATTCGACTAGGTGGTGAGTTGCATCCACAGCGAAGATGGTTAAACATAGCATTACCGACATAAATGCAATAGGCACTATGACAGGCATCGATTTTTTTGTGGGTGTTAATAGCTGCTGTACTCGGTGAGTTATATCATGTGATCCGAAATAACTAAGAGAAGTGTTTGATTGACGTTGTGGAAAAGCTTTTTGTAACCGAGCAACCTTTACCAATGTTGCGGCTACATCCTCGGCTTCGTGCACCGTTGCAGTTGATTGGTCTGCAATAAATTCGGTCATTAGTGCATACTTTGCATTAAAACGTTGTGCCAATTTTCTTGGGTAATAGGCTGAAAGAAAAGCAATCAAGAGTTTTGACAAGGGATCTTTATTGCGGGCGTGGGCAAGTTCATGCTTAACAACAATATTAAATTCGTTATCGGTAAGATTGTCTATCAGCCCTTTTGATACATAGCAAAGGGGGCTTAAGAAGCCTGATGTAAACGCAGTAGGGATATTGCTATCAATGATTTGGACGCCTGGATAGCTCTTTGAGCCATGCACATTGTTTGAAAAATGGTTCAACGTTAACAGCGCATTACCTTGTCTATATAGCCCTGCTCCTCTAATCACTATTAGTGCCAGGCTGAACAACGAAAACAGAATAATGGTGACTCCATGCCAACTGTCTAACTGAAAAACGTACAAGTGATGCCAATGAGCTACGCTATCAACCCACCTATAAATAGCTGTGTTCTCTAAAAGTGGACTAAAAAAAAGCATCGTCATTAAACCCAAAATCCATGGGCCTGACACCCATATCAAAATTAACATTTTTTGTGATTGAACGGAGTAAGCATCAACAGATTTGCCTACTATTTGCCACACTACAGACAACAAAAGTGCACTCACCAAAAATCCAAGCAATGCAATCGTAATAAGGTTCATGATGACCGCAGCATCACTTATCAGCACTGGTTGTTCCTTTTTTTAATTGCTTTCGTTGAAGCTCGATTAATTTCTCTAATTGGTCCAATTGTGCTTCGTCCATTTCACTGGATACGGATGAAAAAGCCGCGACCATGCTGCTTTCACCTTTGCTGACAAAATCACTGGCGACACTATCAATCAACTTAGCAATTAAATCACCTCTTTCAATCTGTGCAAAATACAAGTAGGCGTGCCCTTGCTTTTCGCGCCTCAATAGTCCCTTTTTAAAAAGGCGCTCCAGCGCGCTTTGTACCGTATTTAGAGAACTATCACGTTGTTTAGATAGTTCAGCATGCACGCGTTTAACGTCAACACCAGGCGATGTCCACAAATATTGCAACACCTGTTTTTCTAATTCACCGAGGAACATAAAGTGGCTTTCCTATTTTTCATGCAGCGTATATACTGCCGGAACAAAAACCGATAGGCAATCGGTTTTAATCTAAAAGGTCAATATATGGGTTGGTTAATTACAAAGTACCTCGTTACAGCGGGAATAATTGTAACGGTGTCTGAAGTCGCTAAGCGCAATGATAAGTTCGGCGCATTGCTTGTCGCACTGCCAACTGTCACGATCTTGGCAATAATTTGGCTCTATTTAGAAAATCAACCCAATGCAAAGATTGCTAGTCACATGCGATACACATTTTGGTATGTGCTACCTTCGCTTCCTTTGTTTTTGATTTTTCCTCTCTTGATAGACCGAGTAGGTTTTTTGATGGCGCTTTTTGCTGGCTCAATAGTGTCAATTTTATGTCTTTACGTGCTGGCGTTTATCTTAAAACGGTTTGATATTCACTTGTTGTCTTTTTCTTAAGTATTACGAATTTAATACTCTGTTTTAGGAAACATTATTTATGAGTATTTTTGCATTAATTTTGATCGCGTTTGCTATGTCTAGTGATGCGTTCGCCGTTTCAATTAGCAAAGGAGCACAACTTAAAAACCCACGTATTCTAAATGCACTAAAAATGGGGCTAATATTTGGTGTCATTGAAGGTATAACTCCTATCATCGGTTGGGCAATTGGTTCGGCAGGCTCTTCTTACGTTCAGGAAGTAGACCATTGGATAGCTTTTATCCTGTTGTTTTCACTGGGCCTGCATATGTTATATGTCAGTTTCCAAGCTGAAGAAACAGAGATTTCTTCTCGCTCTTTAGGTAGAAATCGCGCACTAGCTGCCACAATGTTAACTGCGTTGGGTACCAGTATTGACGCAATGACAGTGGGCGTCACGTTTGCATTTTTGGATGTAAATATTGTTGTAGCCTCCGTATTGATAGGTCTTGCAACCTCTCTAATGGTGACTATTGGGGCCTTATTAGGAAGAGGCTTGGGCGCCTTAGTTGGGAAAAGAGCTGAAGCGTTTGGAGGTATTATCCTAATAGTTATCGGTTCATGGACTTTGTATTCGCATCTGAGCGTTTAGTTGAACTATTGAGACATTGGTTGAATTCGCAACTTGCATCGCAAATGTTGTTAATGTGGTGGTCAATAAAAATCATGGTTGAGGCACTTATTGCAACTGCGACAAACATTGTAATAAAAAAGGCTCACTCATAACGCACATTCTGTGTCCCAAATGTCACTGATACTTATATCGTTTACGGATGATTTGTTAAAAATCATCATTAAACAGTTCAGTCGATCTTATAGCTTTCTTCAGTTTCTCTTAAGTTCACTTTTGTATTATCAGTAACCATTTTACTGAACATATAGAACATGTATGCCAAAAGCCACCACCCTATATAAAGTACTTAGACCATTTTTACTTTTATTTATTTTTACACTCACAATGCTCTCATTGTTCCGTGCCGGTATTCTAGTTTGGCAATATGAAAGAGTCGAGAATTTATCAACGTCTGTATTAGTGTTGCTCAACGGTTTGCGCATCGATATCAGTACGCTGTCATATTTGCTGTTCATACCCGCTTTATTGCATTCTCTAATGCTCTACTCCAAGTTCGCCAAAATTTGGCTGTCAGTCTTACGGCTTTGGTTTTTCGTTTGTGCTGTTTCAGTATTGTTTTTTGAACTAGCAACGCCCACATTCATCAACGAATACGACCTTCGCCCTAATCGCCTATTCATTGAATATTTAGTTTATCCAAAAGAAGTATTTGGCATGTTAATGGAAGGTCATTTATTGCCGGTGTTAATTACCACAGTTTTGCTTGTCATTAGTTCATTGTTTATATGGAAGCTAATAACGCGCATTGTCAATAACGAACAGTGTTTACTTGTCGTATCACAACAACAAAAAAGAAATGAGAAGCCTCGACTGACTTTGCTTGCCTCTTTTGTATTAATCGTCCTAGTCTTGTTTGTTGGCGCTCGCGGCACACTTGGTCACCGCCCTATTAACCCCTCGGTCGTTTACTTCACAACCGATCCACTAATCAATTCACTGACACTAAATTCAATCTACAGTGTTGCTTTTGCTTGGAAGCAATTAGGTGGTGAAATTCATGCTTCTAAAGTATATGGGAAACTAAGTGATGAGAGAGTAATACAATTAGTGCGTGAATCGACCGGAGCAACTGCAGATAGCTTCATTTCAGACCAAATTCCGACCCTAAGAAAGCAATCACCTACCTTTAAGGGAAAACCGAAGAATTTAGTCATTGTGCTACAAGAAAGCTTGGGTGCACGATTTGTTGGAAGCTTAGGCGGCAGCGGCATTACGCCAAACCTAGATGAAATTATGGCTTCTGGTTGGTCATTCGACCGATTATATGCAACAGGTACTCGTTCCGTGAGAGGAATTGAAGCTGTTGTTACCGGATTTACTCCAACGCCTGCTCGCTCTGTTGTCAAATTAGATAAGTCGCAACATAATTTTTTCACCATAGCTAGTCTCTTGTCTAGGCACAACTATGAAACTCAATTTATTTATGGTGGCGAAAGTCATTTCGATAATATGAAAAGCTTTTTCCTTGGTAATGGCTTCAAAGATATTGTCGATGGCGATCAAATAAAAGACCCTGTTTATGTCGGGTCTTGGGGGGCGTGCGATCAAAGCCTCTTTAATCAAGCGCACACTGAGTTATCAGCTATGCACAAAACCGGTAAACCTTTTTTCAGTTTGGTGTTCACTTCTAGCAACCATGACCCGTTTGATATCCCGGAAGATTTTGTACCCGTGATTGACTCAGAAGACGATAGAGATAGAGCCATCCGCTATGCTGACTACGCTTTAGGAAACTTTATTAAAAAAGCCAAACAATCCGACTATTGGGAAGATACAATTTTCTTAGTGGTAGCCGATCATGATGCGCGTGTTTACGGCCCAGAATTGGTGCCTATTAAGTCATTCCATATTCCAGGTGTTATTTTAGGAAAAGATATCGTACCTAGACAAGATGAGAGGCTTGTTAGTCAAATAGATCTTGCACCTACCCTATTATCCTTGATGGGTATTGACGACTATTACCCAATGCTAGGCCATGACCTAACACAGAGTAATGTGCCTGAACGCGCGATGATGCAGTTTGATAAAAACTTTGCTTACATGACAAATGAAGAAGTTGCTATTTTACAACCAAACAAAGATCCCAAATACTATACTTTTAATCGAAAAAGCAAGCTATTGGAATTTGGTGTTGAAAATCAAAACCTTGGTGACATAGCGCTAGCTCATGCGCTATTCGGGAGCTTAGCTTATGATAATCAATGGTTTAGGCTTGAGAACGAGAAATAGAAGTTTCACTTTATGAGTTGTTAGTATTTATTGACAGAGTTTTTTTTCGCTTGCTTCACATAATGGATAAAACCCTCTGCAGAGCGTTTCCAGTAAAACTAATGGCAATGGTTAGTGCTTTTGGGCGCAACGATGTATCTCAACTATAGTTACCCTGACTCTGAAAACACAAACCTATCACTCAAAATGAAATTTGAGATAATCCCTGCTATTGTGCCGCTCATAAAAGCGAATAACTCAAAACCAAAGGTAGTGGGTAAAACAAAGAGTAAACTTAAAAACACGATTAGATTAGGCATTAACGATATCAAGCCGGCTATTAAAGCTAATCCGAACTGTTTATAAAACGCAGCATGGTGCCGCTGTGCGAAGGTCAGAAACCGATTCCCTGTGCATGTAATGAACACCGCGACCGTGAAAGCTATTACTCTGGCACTTAATGGAGATAAGAACAAAAAATTTGTTAGTAGCAAATACACAGACGCATCCACTAAAAATGCACAACCGCCAACTAACAGGAATTTCATCTTCATTTTTATTTGCATAAAAACAGTCTCCTTCGTGTATTGTGCGAAATTACCTCGCAGTCACGAGAACCTATTAATGGAGAACGCATGTCTTCTTCTAGTACCAAATAAAAAGGCAATTCTGCTTCTTGCAACTCGTCAATTGACGAGACTGTGATAGCCTTGCCTGAAGAATAAAACCGGCCTGAAAAACTTCTTGTGCCTAAGTAGTACAAATCAAATTCACTTTCAATATATGCTAGTAACGCTTTGTCGCTTTTTTCATTTGCAAGGTTAGGAAGTTGCACTACCATAAAAAACACCATCAATATTGGCGTGAGAAAACTAGTGATCACTACACTAAACCGTATACGTTTAATCATAATGGCAATGAGAAGTGATAATGCAGGAATGCCAGGCAATACATAGATAGGAAGAATATTACCCGACATAGTGAATAACAACATCGGACTAATAAGCCAACACATTAAATAACTGGGAAGATAGAAATTAAATCCATGCTGCCCTAAAGCTGTTCTGTATTTTTTAATCACAAGCAAAACTGCAAAGTAAATCGACCAAGGAAATGCCACTGCAATCCAATAAATCCAAATTATACCCCGTGGTTCACTATGAGCAGTACCGTATAGATCCCCTTCCCAGCCGCTTTGAACAAAACGCAGAAAGTGTTCGCCAACAATGAAGTAATTAAGAAAACCAGGGGTCTTAGTTTCAGCGAGTAGATACCATGGAAGCGAAATAGCTAAGGTAAGCAGGCAACCTTTGAACAGTGGAATTTTTCGATAAAAGGTTTTGATACCCGTAATCAAGCCATAATTTAATACTAACCACGGTGCCACCGCTAGACCTATAAGCACGATGATGATAGGACCTTTTGCGAGTAAACCAATTCCTATACCAACGAAGCCAAAATAGGCATAACTGTTCGAATCATCTCGCCAAGCGATTGCAAAGCCCGCCATTGCCATTGTCATGCCTAATAGCAAAAATGCATCGGTCATGATCATTCCACTGGCAACGAAAAATCCTAGCGTTGATGCAAGCACCAGAATAACGAGGGATGAGGATAAAGAAAAGCGTTTCGCAAAAACACCCATAACGAATAAAGTAATCATCCCTATCAAGAAATGAGGTAAGCGTAATGAAAATTCGGAGATGCCTAAAATACCGCCAAATGCGGCACTCGCCCAGGTGTGCAAGGGAGGCTTTCCCCAAAATGGAACATTGTAATCAAATTGTGGCGTGATCCAATTTTGTGTTTCCCACATGATGCGTGCCATTTCACCGTAGCGCGCCTCCGTTGTGTCGATAAGGGGGTATAAGGAAAGTGACACTAAGCGAAATAACAGAATGCCCGCAATCAAAAACCAAATGGGATGAATTTTATTTAGCATTGATGACCGCAACTTTAGACGAACTAATGACTTCTACAGCAGCATTACTCTTGATTTGTGAAATCTCTTCTTGCACCACATATCGAGGGCGATTTTTAACTTCGGTATAAATTCGACCGATATAGGCACCCATAATACCAACCGTTAACAACTGAAAGCCTCCCAATGCTAAAATTGTCACCATTAGCGTCGGGAATCCGGCTACGCTGTTGCCCAGAAATACCGTTTTTACAACAATATAAAGACTATAAATAAAAGCGCTACTGGCAATTATAGCGCCCATCCAGGTAGCAATTTGCAAAGGTTTGGTGCTAAAAGCGGTAATACCGTCAATTGCAAGTTTAACTAACTTGATAAACGGCCATTTAGATTCGCCACTTACCCGTGCGTCACGGTCAAAAAATAAGGTTTTAGTAGTGAAGCCAGGCCAAGATAATATTCCTTTCATATAAATGTTTTTTTCAGGCATTGAGTTGATAACATCAATAACATTTCGACTAATCAATCTAAAGTCACCTACATTTTCAGGAATCGGCGTGTCAGACAACCAATTTAACAGGCGATAAAAACACTTTGCACTTAATTTTTTAAACCATGACTCACCGTCACGTTTAGCTCTGCACATGTTGACCACCTCAATGCCCTGCTGCCATGTTGCTAACATGCCAGGAATGAGTTCTGGTGGATCTTGCAAATCAGCGTCCAATATAATCACCGCATCGCCTGTTACCGATTTAAGTCCGGCGCACAACGCCGCCTCTTTACCAAAATTACGACTCAGTTTTACTACCTTCTTTTTGTCCGCAATTGCTGGACCAGCATTAATTTTATCAATAGTGTTATCAGTGCTGCCATCATCAACGAATACCACTTCAGTCTTGCACTGAAGCGCTTTAAAAGTCTGTTGCAAGCGCGACATGAATTCCTCAATCACGCAGCTTTCATTGTATACCGGCACCAACACAGAGAGTGTTTTACTTCGCAAATTGATTGCATTTTTATAATTCATCATAAATAACAAGGTTCATGTGGTGTTTCGATATTGCACATTTTCTAATACTAAACTGAAGAAACGCTGAAAAAAAAATTAGGTTTAACTTTAATTTTATTCAATTGAACTTCAGATATACCATGGCGATACTTAAGACTTTCTTCATTAAAACTTCAGTTTCAAGATCTATAATCGCCCCTCTACACATTCGATTAATTTATTCATGCTAAAAAAAATGCGTCTTGGCGAACTTTTTACGACTAAAGAGCAAACATTTTCTATATACAAGCTAAATGGCTTACTTGCCCTTTGGCTATTGTTTGCCTACAACCTACCGTTTTTAAATAAGGTTTGGGATGGTGTGGGTGATAAAAGTGTCGGGGTTATAATATTAATAATAGGAGTAGCAATATACTTGCTGCTGTTAAATTTATTACTCATATTGTGTGCAAACATTAGACCCGTCTTCAAACCCTTTATTATATTGACGTTTTTTATTTCCACTATTTTGCTTTATATCAATAGTACTGGAAAACAATACAATCCTTGGGCCTTTGAAATGAGTCAATGGCTAGCGGGCACTGGCCGCTTTTTAACGTTGAATTTTGCTTTACACTTTATTTTTCTATTTTTGTTACCGTCAGTCGTTTTATCGATAATAAATATTAAATACGACACGATTAAACGTCATATCATAAAAACCTTAGCTGCTATTGGTTTAGTAAGTTTATCATTGTTCTCAATACATCAATTAACGCAAGATAAAATCAGGCCATATTATCATTCTATGCGAAGCGCACTGGTCGACGTAATCCCCATGCATTTCGTTGACAGCTCAATTAAGTATGTCCAGCATCAATACTTTGAGCCTGTGCATAGCTTTGCGATCCTCGATAACGCCCCATACCTCATTGATAAAAATGTACACACGACCGTCGTACTAATTGTTGGTCAATCTATTCGCGCTGACGCGTTTACAAAAGATAATTTACTTTCGTTTGAGCAACATGCTGGACAAGAGAGTCCGTTGTCTGCATGCGACACCTATGCCGAATCATCCATGCAATGTATGTTCTCATTTCTGTCGCTGGCTGAATTTAGCGATAAACAAGCCAGTCATCAACAAAATGTATTAGATATTTTGGCGCTGTCTGGGGTAAATATCTTTTGGCTTTCACATCATGAATCCTGTGGCGACCTCTGTAAAAGAGCAAACGTTTCTGAACGTCGCTTAAAATGCAAAAATAAACAGTGTTACGATCATGACTTGATCAATACCTTACTCGTTGATGTTTTGCATAACGCAATTAACCCCAAAGCACCTAATTTAGTTATTATTCAAACCCAAAATATCGGCTCCCCCTTATATTCACGGTTTTACCCAAATGAATTTTCGACCCGCGTCCCTGAATGCAAAACCCTGCTTGTGGCTAATTGTAATAACGGTGAGTTAATCAATAGTTACCGAAACGCCGTTGATTATATGAAATTTGTACTGGCACAAGCCATTTCTCGAATTGAACAATTTCACGTTAGCTTTCCCATCACCAATACCTCACTAATGTTCACTGCTAAATATGGTGAATCGCTTGGTGAAAAGGGGCTTTATTTTCATGGTTCACCTAAAGCAGTGGCACCATCAGAGCAATTGCTTGTGCCACTACTCATTGTTGACAATAACTTACCAAGCGACTGTTTATCGATGCTTAACGGGAAACTTAGCCATGATTTTGTTTCTCATACCTTATTGGGATATTTTCATACACGTTCAAAGACCTATTCACCGGAGTTTGATATAGGCTATTTGTGCAAATCACAGGCGATTGAAAAAGCCATGCTGTATTAGTTCATTTTAATAATTGAGTACCTTATATGAAGAAAACCTTAGCCCATCGCAAACTGGTACTTTCGTGTTTCGTTTTGTTGTTAATTTTGAATAACAGAGCTTTAGCAAATTACGGTCAATCGAAGCAAACTCCCCCTGCGCCTAAGTCTATTCTTAACATGCAAACCTTATCGGCTTGCAGAATACGTCATTACAATGTTGAATATGTGGTGAAAGATGGGGAAAGAATAGTAGGAGATGCAAAGCGAGTATTGAGTTCTATTGATGGTGTGACAAAATTATATTCACGCGTTGATGCTTCAATTGCTTTTCTCAAGTTTTCACAAACTGAAGAAAGTATCCTAACCAACTATCAATCCAAAGGCTTAGTTCCAGAGCAATATACACAGGTAAAGAAAAAACCGTTCAAGAAGGCAAAGACGACGAGCTTTTCAATTTTGCAAACAAACACCGTTGACGATGAACTTTCAGTATCGGTTTTCGACCCATTGACTGTCTATGATCATTTGAGAGAGTTAGTTTGCTTGGGCCTTCGAGACGATGTTGAGCTAACAGTTCAGGACGGTAAAAACACAGAACAATTCCCATTTTCATTCAAAGGCCAGGAAACACTCCTACTACCAATAGGTAATGTAGAGGTTTTACTGATGGTGCGTACTCGAAAAACAAATTCGAGAGAAACGTCAATATGGTTTGATGTGAACAGGCAGTTTTTACCGGTGAAAATAGAGCAAGCAAAAGATGGCGACAAGCAAGCCACGTTAGTCGCATCTAGCGTAAAAGTGGATAAATATGTAATCTACGGAATAGAAGAAAAGTAAATTAATGTAAACAAAATAGTTTGAGGGACTGCCCTTTTACGTCGTATTGCCTGAGCCATTATGATGTAAACTTATGATCAGGGTCAGAACGTCCAACTTGGAAAATATTCAGTATATCTTAAGTAATTCTTAAGTTAATTCATTCATACTAATGAAAAGCTAACGGCATCAGGCAATTATGAAAATTTTACTTGTTGAAGACTCGTCATCCCTGAGAAGAAGTATTTCTATTGGTTTGCAAAACCTTGGATTCACGGTGGACGATACTGGGGATGGTTCAGAAGGCCTCAGCATGGCGCTTACAGGCGATTATGATGTTATTGTACTAGACATTATGCTGCCAAGCATAGACGGGCTTACAGTGTTAAAAACCCTAAGAAGCAGTCACAAAGATACTCGAGTGCTGCTATTGTCGGCTAAAAGCCAACCTGAAGATAAAGTGAAAGGCTTGCTGACAGGCGCGGATGATTATCTTACCAAGCCCTTTTCCTTTGACGAATTGCATGCACGCTTATTGTCATTATTGCGCAGAGGTACATTGCGTAAAGATATTGATAACGTAGAACTGGCCGGACTAATATTAGATATGCAGCTTAAAACATTGCGATTCGGTAACAAATTTATCGACCTAACACCCAATGAATACAAAATAGTAGAATGCTTATTTACTAACCAAAACATAATCGTCACGCCTGAAAAGTTGAGTGAACACTTAGCTGGGCAATATGATGCCGTTTCAAAGAACTCTATTGAAGCGCATTTGTCGTCGGCTAGAAAAAAAGCGAAATTGGCAGGCGTAGAACTACCAATCCAAACGAAGCGTGGTTTTGGTTATATGATAACTCAATGACAACATCAATTTATAAGAAACTCGTTCGCTTCCTGTCATTCACTATCACGGCTGTGATGATTGTCATATTATTGATAACAGATGTTGCGATAGATACTTGGGTGCATGGTGAGTTTGAAAGAGCGATGTACAATAAGGCGAGTCTACTGACGACGTTAGTTGACGAAGATGCCGATGGAGTAGAATTTGATTTTGCGGGTGAATTTATGCCTGAATTTGAGGGAAAAGGAAAAGCCGACCCCGAATACTATCAACTGTGGCGCGATGGAGAGGTATTTGAACGTTCTGACACCATGGATTTGTTTTCAACAACAACCTTCGAACATCAAAAGCTTAAAGTCGGTACGAAACTAATCAAGGAAATTACCCTCCCAGATGGGCGCAGTGGACAAATTCTCTATTATAGCTTTTTCCCTCAAGTTGATTCTGATGACAGAGCTGATTTTCAAAAGCTTACTGAGCGCACAGGAAACAAACAAAAGCCCATGTTACTGGCTTATGCCTTATCACTTGAGAAACTCAACTTTTTAACGTGGTTAATTGATATAAGCTTTATAGTCGCTGCCATCGCGGTTATTTTCATTGTTCGTTTTGTGGTTAAACGAGCAGTTTCCTCTGGATTAATGCCCTTGGAAGAATTTTCGGAGAGCTTGGTGCATATCAGTCTGGCCGACAAAACAGCGGAAGTAAAACTTAAGAACAAGGTGGTCGAGCTTTTGCCAATACAAGAAAGCATTAATCAATTTATTTCTGATAACCGAAAGCTTTATCTCAAAGAGCAGAGAATGACATCGGATATGGCTCACGAGCTTAAAACGCCAGTTGCAGAGCTAATTAGTTTAGCTGAGGTAACGCTCAAATTTCCAAACGACCCAACACTGAGTAAGACGTTCACATCTGATGTGTTAGCTATTAGCAAACGACTTGAAAATGTAGTATCAAATATAATGCTTTTTCATCGCTACACTAACGAGACTTTCGAAAAGAATGATGTGTTCGACCTTTCACAAGTCACCATGCGCCTCAGCGAAAGACTGCCGCGGATTGAGTTGAAAAGCCAAGCCGATATGTTAATTACTAGCAATCTGTTTGCATTTGAAACTATCGTATCCAATTTATTAAAAAACGCCGTGACATATAGCCCTAAAAACTCACCCATCAAGGTTAATATATCAGCTTTAGCTGATAATACTGTTCAACTATCAATTAGCAACGTTTGTATCTCCTCTTTATGCAATGAGGATCTTAATCTCATGTTTGACCCCCTTTGGCAAAAAGATAGTTCGCGAACCAGTACCGAAAATTTTGGCTTAGGACTGTCAATTGTCAAATCTTTTACCAAAGCACTTGGCGGAGAAATAAGAACGGAAGTTGCAGATGGTATTATCTATTTTCACCTGTCACTACCGAAATAGCGTCCACTAATTTTAGATAAATTTTAAGCAGCAGCATTTGTCTAGGGAGCGCTAGTCTAACTAAACATTACTGCAATACTGCAGGTTGTAAGTTTTTGAAAATGTAAGGCTTGACGGTAAAACGTGTATGAATATCAATTCACTGAAAGAACAGATACGAAAGTTAAAGCTTCATACTCTGACGGTATATTTTGCTGCACGTGATCCAGATATGCCCATATTAGTGCGATTATTGGCCATTTCAGTGACGGCGTATGCATTTAGTCCTATTGACCTAATACCGGACTTTATTCCAGTCATCGGATATCTTGATGACTTAGTTATTATTCCTCTTGGACTGGCGCTTGTTATCCGTTTTACCCCGCCGAAAGTAATGGAGTCTGCTCGACTAAAAGCCAGTCAGGCTGCGGATAGACCCGTCAATTATTTAGCCGCATCAATTTTTATCATTATATGGCTTTTTTTCTTGTGGATTTTCACGAGATGGCTTTTTGATTTATATAACGCTTAACTCAAATATGCTTTATTAATACAAAAGTTACCACATTCAGCACTCATTAAGTCTCTCTCCAGCATTTCTTAAGACAATGTTTTTATACTTACAGATAAAATAAAGGCGACTCAAGCCTTCGATTCAAATTAGCCTACCTAGGTTGGAGAGCAAGAAATGCAGTCAAAGCTATATAATACAGTTCCTCAAATTATTGCGTTGTATTGGATCATCAAAATAGCGGCGACAACGTTAGGTGAAACCGGTGCAGATCTTTTCTCGATGACGCTGAATATCGGCTACGACTTGACCATCATTCTTTTTCTTTCAATTTTTGCGGTAGCATTAATATGTAAATTGAAACAAGCACGATATACACCTGGTCTATATTGGCTGACGTTCACATCAAGCGCTATCGCAGGTACTGCCATATCTGATTTTATTGATCGCACACTAGGATTCGGGTATCTATTTGGCTCATTACTGTTAATAGGTTTGCTGCTACTAATATTAGTGTTTTGGTATTGGAAGGAAAAATCCTTATCGGTCGAAGTGATCACCAAGCCTTCTGTGGAATTATATTATTGGCTCGCATTTTTGGTTGCTAATACATTAGGAACCGCGCTAGGTGACTATGTTGCCGACGACTTACAACTCGGATTTGCAGTCAGTGCAACACTAATTGCCAGTTTACTTATCATGTGTGTGCTTATGCATTATTTCACTCGAGTATCAGGCTTACTGATATTTTGGATTGCATTTGTACTTACGCGACCATTTGGCGCAACATTTGGTGACTTTTTAACTAAAACACATCAGCAAGGCGGCATTGACATCGGGACTATTGGGGCATCAATTTTCTTTTTCGTCGTGTTAGCGTTGGCCTTAATTTTTGAATATCGGCGTTATTACAAACAAGGTATTGAATAGTGCCAAACAACGCCCGTCTTTTGGCAAATCTATAGCCAATATTAAGTGAACAATCAGTACACAATAAGCTGGTCTTAAGTTTCATTTACTACCATACATGCACTTAATAAGGTATGTGCATGAATCCTAAAATCTTCCCCATTGTTTTATCAGCGTCATGTATAGGCGCTTCCCCAATTGCAATAGCTGGCAACGATGCAAATGATAATGAATGTAATCAAACGCCCAACTTACGTTTTAAGACTAATGACATTTTTGATTTAAACGACCCTGAAACCATATTTCTGCATTATTGGGCGAATTTTTTTCATATAAAAACGAAAGATATAACGTTAGCCAATGAAAGTGCATTCTTTATTAAAAAGTGCAACATCACTCAGCCCGACATTGACGAACTAGAGCGTCATCTACGCAAGCAAAAATACATCCGCGAAGCAAAGGTAACCCTAAGTGAAGACGAAAAAATAGACGTTGAAACATGGGATAATTGGTCGCTCATGCCAACGGTGGACTTTGGAAGAAAGGGAGGGATAAACAAATACGCGATAGGGATAAAAGACCGCAACTTGCTAGGCTTAGGCATTGACGCTGAACTTGAATATTTTAGTAATAACCAACGCACTGGCTACAAATTCGACACACAGTTTCCGCTTTTCCTGAACGAAAATATGACTGCGAGTATTAAACTTAGCAGTAATGATGATGGTAGCTCTCAAGCATTTTTCTTAAAGAAAGACTTTGTTAGTTTTGATACCCACCAAGCTTATAAACTGGGTTTTGATAACTTTAATCAAATTGATACTCAATTTCAAAACGGGTTGACGGTAGCACAGTATAAGCATGATAAGTCTTATTCTACTGCGCAATGGCAATGGTTGTTTAGCGATTCAAGCAGCGAAACCTTACGATACGGTATTGGTTATATAAGAGAGAAACATGAATTCTCGAATATCCCTTTGCCTACAATCGTGTCATCTGGTTTTTTGCCTGAAGACAGAGACTATCAATACCCTTTCATTAGCATCGACTACCTACAAAAAAACTACAGAAAGCTAACTAACTTCAATCTCATTAACCAAATTGAAGATTTTAACTTAGGGTGGCATGTATCTGGATTAATCGGCAGAGACTTTGCAAATACCATGCAATCCCCCACTGCTATATGGCAAATGTCTTTCTCAAAGGGTATGCAAACATCAGACAACGGTTTTTTGTTTTTTGAAGGTCATTTTGAAGGCGAGCGCGTTTCAAATTCGGACAGCAAAGACAGAACGCAATTATCTTTTTCAACCGAATACTTTCACAAGTTTACTGATAATTGGGGAGGCTACTTTAAAAATGCCAATACGATAAGTAAAAACCCCTTTTTAGACTCACCCGTCGCTTTGGGCGATGACTCGGGTGTGCGCGGTTATCCATTAAATTATCAGCATGGAGAAAGAACAACGCAATTTACATTGGAGGCGCGTTACTACCCTCACATCAATATTTACAAACTGTTTGAACTGGGAGGCGCTGCTTTTATCGATGCAGGGAAGGCATTTGGTAATAGTCCCGTGGCCAACGTTAACACGTCGATTTTGGCATCAGTAGGTATTGGCGCGCGCTTTTACTCAACTCACTCAAGCGATGCTCAAGTTATTCACCTTGATTTAGTCAAACCGCTCTCAACTGATACCAATGTAAATGGTATTGAGTTTCGCATTACCACCAAACATTCGTTTTAAGCTGTCAATATAATGAAATATCTCAACACTATCCGAAACCGTTCATTTAGCACAAATCAACTGATACTTTTTACATCAGCGTACATAGCACTAGTGCTTAACCTGCCATTTCACACTAAGGTGTGGAAGGCAGTAACTGAAAGTGGTAACTACAATGTTTGGTTTTTATTGTCAGTACCAGTGGTTCTATTTCTATTGACCGTTCTCTTTCATAGTCTTTTTGCCTTTAAACGGTTACTTAAACCGATGTTGATCGCGTCTGTATGTCTCTCATCGCTTTTGTTTTATGGCACTTATCATTACGGTATCATTTTTGATTATGGCATGATCCAAAATACAATAGACACTGACCATGCGGAGGCAATGTCTTATTTCAATATGTATGCAGTGCTGTTTTTTGTATTATTTGGACTCCTGCCCTCTAGCTTGATTTACTACGCTAAAATAGCAGAGCATTCAATTGTTAGAAGTGCTTTTGGGTGGTTGAAAATGGTCGTCATTGCCACACTATTGCTATCTATATTAGTGGGTTTGTTTTACGTAAACTACGCGGCTGTTGGCAGAAACAATCGAGAATTAACATCGTACTTAACTCCCTTTAAATTGTATGAATCTTCTTATAAGTACGTCAAACGTGCCCTAAATAATTCGCCTCGGGAGTTTCAGATACTCGACGCAGAGCCAGTTTTAGTTAACAAACAAGCAAAAAGAAGTATCACTGTCGTCGTGCTCGGAGAGACAGCAAGAGCCAAAAACTTCTCGCTAAATGGCTACGATAAAACCACCAATAAATACACGCAAGGCACGGGTGTTGTTTCATTCTCCAATGTTTATTCATGCGGCACCGCAACTGCGGTTTCAGTGCCGTGTATGTTCTCTCGTTTGAATAAACAAAACTTTGATAAGCAAGTTGCGAGCTCGCAGCAAAATGTGCTGGATATCATCCAATTATCAGGTACTAACGTAACTTGGATTGATAACAACAACGGAGGTTGCAAAGGCGTATGCGCAAGAGTCGAGTCAATCGAGATTGATGAAAATATGTCAAGTCCTTTGTGTGATGGAGAATATTGTATAGATGAAATTTTACTTGAATATCTAGATGAACAACTTTTGGTACCGTCAGATAAAAATACGCTCATTGTCTTGCACATGATGGGCTCGCATGGCCCTACCTATTTCCGGCGCTATCCACCTGAACACCGAGCCTTTACGCCTGATTGTCAACGCAGCGATATACAGCATTGTACTAACGAAGAATTAATAAACACTTATGACAATACGATTTTATATACTGACTTTGTATTAGCCAAAATTACGCAACGACTGCAAACCTTGTCTGATAGTAATCAAGTGAATACCGCTATGCTTTATGTTTCTGATCATGGTGAATCATTGGGTGAAAGTGGCATGTATTTACATGGTTTGCCCTATGCGTTTGCACCGAAAGAGCAAACGCATGTGCCGATGCTGTTTTGGCAAAACAAACAAAATGAAATCGTTAGTCAACAGTGCCTTGATACCATTTCCGCTCAAGCAATATCACATGATAACTTC
This sequence comes from Alteromonas sp. 1_MG-2023, assembly GCF_030547075.1. Taxonomy (GTDB): domain Bacteria; phylum Pseudomonadota; class Gammaproteobacteria; order Enterobacterales; family Alteromonadaceae; genus Alteromonas. Next base: position 267,490 of record NZ_JAUOQH010000002.1, read on the forward strand.
TTTGATATCCTGCTTGGTATGCAGTCTGTTGATTCAAACACTTATAACCGTAAACAAGATATCTTAAGCCTTTGCCGACAGATTCATAACCCTGAAAATAGAGACACGTATGCAGAATGAAACACCAACAAACTCAACGTTCAATGCGAGCGCAAAGCCAAAAGGTCTACTACGGCTTTATCTGGCCGTAAAGAACTCAGGCAGAGCCATTAAATGGCTAATAAAAAATGAGTCTGCATTTAGGCAAGAAGCCCTTGCATTACTTATTGCTATACCCACTACCCTTGTAATTGACGCGTCGCCCACAGAGCAATTGATTTTAATAGCGACTGTACTTTTCGTCATGTTAGTAGAAATAATTAATACCGCAATCGAGGTGGTTGTGGATAGGATTGGCGTAGAGCTAAACCCGCTGTCTGGTTTAGCAAAAGATTTAGGCTCCGCCGCCGTTTCAATCAGCCTCGTTTTAGCAGCGTTTACATGGATTGGCATTTGCTTTTTATAGGCAGTTCGGTGCGCATAAGCGGGTTTGATAGCGTTCATATGCATAAGTTTTTCTTCAGCAATAATTCAGTCAACCTTAAGATAAGAGTGGTATTCTTCCGTTATCTATAACAATTATTGGCTAAAGAATAGCGATGCATGTTGCTTTTGTATTGAACATTTCGTACTTATTGCCGTTATTTATGAAGCTACCGACAGTATCTCTACTGTTGGTAATGACATTTTTCTGGACGGCCGGATACGCAAAAGCACAAGATAATTATTCATATCAAAATCAGACCAATATCTTCCATGTAGTTAAACCAAGAACGCTTCAACAAGTCAATAATGAGCTTGAACTTACCTACACAATCGACAAAAGCGCCATTCACTTTCAACTCAAGGTGCTAAAGCCAGAAAGTTATGTGTATCGAGCGCAAGAAAACGATAATGAGTTCGATAACGAACACGTGCGTTTGTATATTGTGTCAGGTAATAATGAACGCAGTGCCTATGTATTTGGTATTAATCATCAAAGTGCTTACTTTGACGGCATCTATGATGAAAATAGCGAACTGAGTTTAGACTGGAATGGACAATGGGACTATTCAGTTGAGGTTAGCCCTACGCAGTGGATAGCGACAGGCAGCATTCCTTGGACTAATTTAGCCTTTCAAAGCAGAAATGTTGAGCAAAGTATTCAATTGTTGGTAAGTAAACACGGGAATAACGGCCTGCGTATTTTATCTAGCCAGCCAAGTTACATAGACTATACGGGCTTTTTTGATAACTTTACAAAAATTGATATTGAAACAAGTCAAACATCCACACTTGAATTTTTCCCCTACTATTCTCTCAATCATTCGATCGCAGACGATAACACTCAACACAACATCGGCGGTGAAATATTTTGGCAACGCAGCCAAAACGAACACATAGACATCACTTTTAACCCTGACTTTGGTCAAGTAGAGTCAAACGACCTTATTGTTAACTTCTCTGCAATTGAAGATTTTTTTAGCGAGCAGCGCCCGTTTTTTACGCGCAACCAGGGTATATTTGATGTCAATGGACCAGAAACCCTTAGATTGCTCCACACTCCAAGAATTGGCGGCAGCTCATTTTATGAAGATGTGGACGCTAGAGATATTATAGGAGCGGGAAGGTACAACTTTGCTAGCGGCAACGCTTCCTATTCACTATTAATTGCAAGCGAAAGCGACCAAAAAGATATACTGGGAAGAGACTTCTTTGCCACGCGTGCCAAAATCAATACTACCGACGGCGCAATAGGTATAAGCGCGAACTTTGTCAATACACCCAGTTTAAAACGTAAATCAAGCGTGCTTGGCATTGATTATTATCAATTGTTATCTGAAAACTTTGAGCTTAGCGGTGCCGCTGTCTTTTCTTCAATTGATGCAGTTGATAGTACGAATGACCTTGGGTTTTGGTTAAATGGGAATTACCAAAAGAACGATATCCATTTGCATGAATTCACATTATTTACATACGGAAAAGACCTCGAACTTAATGACGCTGGCTTTGTACAAAGAGTTGACCGAAAACAATTAGAATATGAATATGCCATGCTATTCCCAGATTTTGATTCTGAGTTCATCGAAGAGCTTACCGTTAAATTTGAAATTGAGGCCAAAACAAACTTTGATAATGAGAAATTACCGCTACAAATAGGAATAGGAACAGAATTCACAAGTACTGACAGCGCAGCTTTTGAAGTAGGTATTGAGTGGTTAAGCGCGGGTAAAGATGACAACTTAACGCGTGACTTTAACTCAACGAATCTTGATGATAGTTGGTCTATAGAAATTGTATATGAATCGCCTGAGTACCCGTTTGGACAGATAGAAACAGAAGCTATCTTTGGCACAGAGAACTGGTCTGGCCGGTTTTACGAAGCCACGGCTGGCTTAAATACAGAACTATTCAATGGCCTGTTTGCCGAACTTGAAATTAGCCAGTATCAATCTGATAGTTGGTTAAATTGGGGCGGAAGAAATAACGTTGATGAGTTTGACTTTACGGAAACAGCAATTGACCTAAAATTAAATTATCGATTATCTGAAGCGCATGAATTTAGAGTAAGGGTCGAGTTGGTTGCCGGCACGGCGATTGGCCTTAGCAGCAACACTATCGATGTTGATGGTGATAGGTTAGAACAAGAACGTCCCGACAATTTCACCTTTTCTGAAGCCGCTTTTCAGTTTAGATACAAGTACACCTTAACCAAGTTGTCCGCTGTGTATTTTAGTTACACCTTTGGTGGAGAATTTGAGGATGAAATAATTGGTAATTCGAGACGGGCTTTGTTTTCCAGAGCGATAAAGGATAAAGATAACCATGGTGTATTTTTCAAAACGAGGTTGGCTTTTTAACTTATTACGACTGTCCAGCTCACACAAAAAACGCATGTTAGTCTTTTTTATTCGTTAATGTCACTACACACGTTCGAAATTCGTTTAAATCTAAATTTCTTAGCGTTGCAAACTTTTAAGTCAAATGTTTTAAAAAGACACTCTGTGATTGTTGCCTCACAATAAATAAATAGTAGTTCCAATGAAACGCCAATTTTGCCGATTGGGTTATAGAGTCACATATCCTGAAATCTATTTAACCCTTGAGCCATCCGCACAATTTCTTGATTTTCCAGTGCCAGTAAGTTGTCCAAAAGTTCTTTATGATGAGGGATTACAGCCTGCTCTCTTAGATAAGAATAAAGTGCTATCACTTCTTGATGTTGTTCAATTACGATTGCTGCAATCTCTGAGTCTGCCTTTTGTTCAAATGCGCCGTCGCAATGATCGTGTAAAACTATTGGATTCTTTTCCAAATATTCTATAAAGAGCGTTTCCAACTCTCCAGATTCCGCTTTTACTGAAAATGATTTAATAAGCGCTGCTAAATGCTCCTCATGAGCAATCAAGTATTGCATTGCCATTTTTGAGCGCTCAGAATTATTTGGTTCGCAATGCGTGAGGCAGCTTGCTAGTCGTTTATGGAAATCGATGGTCCACTCTAAAATATCTCTTACACTTTCTATTTTCATACTAACTCTCGATATCCCGCACAGATTAAAAAGGCTCCAGACAGAAATTTAAATTAAATACCGCTTAAAATCATAACGGCTAGATTACAGTTGCATTACAAATTTGTCAGATCCGCTCGTTTATATGGTATTTCACGTTGGGTCACTTTGAATTAAAAATTAAGCCATGAATACGTCACCACTTATTCGCTTATTTCAATTGGGAATGAGGCTAAAACTTTCATCTAGGCAAGACTAGTCATAGTCGGACTGCTTTTTGCACTACTCTCAAATAAGACTAGGAGAGAGTGACTATAAGGACATTAAGTTGTGCTCTACTTCCCAAGACTTAGGGCGTTTTGACTTGATTTGTTGTAGAAGAGCGATTTTTTATTTCTGTAAGGTTGATTGCATTATTTACCTACATATGTGAACTTTTTACCCGATATTGACGGGGTTTGAGCAACATTATGAACGCAAATAAAACAGATAAAGGATTACTTGGTGCATTTGTAAAATGCGCTGCGTGCCTCGCTTTGCTTGTTTTATCATTGTCTAGTGTTGCATGTGAGCCTTCAAACAAAAATGACGCAACTGCCAACTTCATTGAGTCCGCAACGACTCAGCATCATTCTGACAATACGCAACATTTGGAACATTCGCAACACTCGGAACACTCGGAACATCAAGATCATACAGAGTGCGACGGTAAGTGTTGTGACGGTGTTTGTGAGTGTAAATTAGGCTCGAGCTCTAACCTTTCATCAATGGTTGCACCTGTTTTGAAATCAATCAATGCACCATCTTTTTCAAACTTTTATTTCTTCAATTTTTATCATTTCTACTCGGGGTTTAGCCTCCTGAGGCCGCCTAAAATCAACTTCAATTCTTAAGCAGTTTGTCAGGTTACTACCTTACAAACATGTAAACAGTGCAGCGTATCGCACATATCGCTAAAGAAGTGAGGTTCTTATGAATAATCGAATGAAGCAACATAGGCGCATTTTTTTGAGAAACGCGGCTTATGCCACTGGTGGCTTTGCCCTGCTAGGTCAGATGAGAGCACCTTGGGCTTTCGCAGAGGGTTATAGCAATAGCAAAAATGACAACAGTATTGCAGAGGTAAACTACGGGGATGCAGTAGTAAGTGGGAAAAACATCAACATGACTATTTCTCGCCAGCAAAAGAAAATTGCCGGCGATGTTGCAAGCCCTATTACCATCAACGACATATCACCTGGCCCATTGCTCCGGTTAAGAGAAGGTCAGCAAGTTAAGATTCATGTTACCAACGAATTACCAGACAGCACGTCTATTCATTGGCATGGTTTTATTCTCCCATTTAACATGGATGGAGTACCTGGCGTTTCATTTCCTGGTATCGACCCGAACTCTACGTTTACCTATGAATTTGATATAAAACAAAACGGCACCTATTGGTATCACAGCCACTCGGGACTGCAAGAGCAACTGGGGCACTTAGGCCCGGTCATCATTGACCCTTCCGACGGTGACATAGGTGCAGACAGGGAGCATGTCATTCAGTTAAGCGATTGGACCTTTGAAGATCCACACGATGTGTTCAGGCATTTGAAAGTGGCAGAGGGTTACTACAACTATCAACAACGCACCATAAGCGACACTGTTAACGATATTAAAAAGCAAGGTTTTTTTAATACAGTAAAAGAAAGAGCTATGTGGGCCAATATGCGGATGAATCCCAGAGATATTCTCGATGTAACAGGCTCCACATATACATATTTAATAAATGGCAGAGATGCTCAAACCAACTGGACCGCGCTCTATAAGCCCAATGAAAGCATTCGATTAAGGCTCATAAATGGCTCCGCCATGACGTATTTTGATTTTCGTATTCCGGGCCTCGAAATGACGGTAGTGGCTGCTGATGGACAACCAATAAAACCCGTTAAAGTCGATGAACTTCGAATCGCGGTTGCTGAAACCTATGATGTAATTGTAAGGCCAATCGGCACGACTACATACACTCTTTTTGCAGAAAGCATGGACAGAAGTGGCTTTGTTCGTGGAACGCTTAGTACTGAACTTGGGAAAGAAGCGCCTGTGCCGACATTGCGTGAAATGCCAGAGCGTGGCATGGCGGCCATGGGGATGAATTCAGATATGGCCGGGATGGAAGGCATGAACAAGCAATCTAATAAGCCAATGAATAAAGAAGAGTCTTCTGAGTCATCAATGGACACAATGAATGACCATTCATCGATGCATATGCGAGCACTCCCGGTAGATAATATTAATATTGAGCATGATGAGGAGGGTCATGGACCCGGTGCAAGTATGCTTGCAACAAACCCTACCAGTCGACTTGATGAGCCAGGCATTGGCTTAGAGGACGCAAAACATCGGGTACTATTATATAGCGACTTGACCGGCGCTGAGGAATGGCCCGACACCAGAGAGCCGACCCAAACTATTGAATTACATCTTACTGGCAATATGGAACGTTATATGTGGTCGTTTGATGGACTCAAATTTAACGAAGTCGATGGCCCTATTCATTTTAGGTATGGCGAACGAATTCGTTTGATTTTAGTGAACGATTCTATGATGAACCATCCAATCCACTTACACGGTATGTGGATGGAGTTAGAAAACGGGAATTATCCGCCCCCCCGAAAACATACGATAAGTTTAAAACCCAGCGAAAAAGTGTCGCTCTTGATAAGCGCAGATGCCCCCGGAAATTGGGCATTCCATTGTCACCTGCTCTATCACATGGATGCGGGCATGTTCAGAATCGTATCGGTCTCGTAGGGGAAATTATATGAAAAACACGTCTAAAATTTTCAGTACTTTACTAATTGGTCTTTGCGCATCGTCTAATGCGCAAGAGATTCCATCAGATTGGCCAAAACCAGTCGAACAGTACAACACGGGCATGATTTTATTTGACCGTTTTGAATATACACGTACAAACGATGAAGAAAACATCGGAGTGTGGGACATGATCGGATGGTACGGCGGTGATACCTATCGCCTTTACTTCAAAAGTGAAGGCGAAAACAAGCAAGATGATGGCGAACCAACAGATTTAGAGCGAGCTGAGCTCCTTGCTAGTAAATTAATTGCGCCATTTTGGGAATTTCAAGCCGGTATTGGCACAAGAGGACTGCTAAGTAGCGATACGAGTATGGAGAACTATGCCGTCATTAGCTTGTATGGGGTTGCTCCTTATCAATTCGAAATGGATAACTCCATTGTGATTAATGAGGATGGTGATGTCAGTTTCTCAGTAGAAGCCGAATATGAAATAAGAGTAACCCAAACGTCATTCTTACAACCGAGACTTGCCCTTGCTGGTTCGCTTTCAGAATCTGAAAGGTTTGACCGCCCCTCTGGCCTCAATTCGATACGTTTAGGTTTGCGATATCGCTATGAGTTTGCAAGAGAGTTTGCACCATACGCAGGCATTTATTGGAGTCGGAGTCTCGGTAATAGCGCTGATATTGCTCGAAACAAGGGTGAGTCGGTAAGTGAAACTGGTTTCGTGGTGGGTGCTCGATTCTGGTTTTAAGCGCTTTTAAAAGGAGCAATCAATGGAAGTAATTATTCAGTTGATGATAGCTTTAGTGGCAATAGGCCTCGCTACGACGAGTCATTTTTTAAGCCTCAGAGCGTTAAAAAATTACGTTGTTAGCTCAGACCTTTCTGCATACTTAAAGCTCATTGCAGTAGTTTATGGCATAACCTTTAGCCAGTTGATAGCTGCCTTTTGGTTCGCCGTAGGGTTTCTGTTATCTATAGAGATCGGTCTAGGCGATTTGCAGGGATCAAGTTCTCTTTATTTTATTGAAATTTATTACTTCTCACTCATTAACTTAACCACCTTAGGATTAGCTCAACTAGAGCCAATTGGGCATTTAAATTTCTTATCAGGTTTGGAGGCAATGACGGGCTTTTTGCTTGTTAGCTGTTCGGCCTCTCTAATATTTAAAACAATGAATCAGTCCTAGAAGGACAGACAGGATAACGTGATGACTAAATATACAAAATTTTTAGCAATGATCTTTACATCAACTGCGGCCATGCTGTTAATGATGTATTTCAATACATATGCATTTGACCACATTTTTTTTAGCGAAACGCGGTTTTACATGGCTATCTATATGGGCTCAATAATGGCAATCATTATGTTGCTATTTATGCTTAACATGTATGAGAACAAAGCCAAGAATTGGACAATTTTGCTAGGTAGCGGACTCATCTTTGTGATCTCACTGTACTTAGTCCGCTCTCAATCAACCATCGCTGATGAAGCATGGATGAAAGCAATGATACCGCATCACTCTATTGCGATTTTAACTAGCGAGCGAGCCAATATCTCAGATAAGCGAGTCCTCAAGCTAGCAAACGAAATCATTGCGGCGCAAGAGCGAGAAATCAAGGAAATGAAATGGTTACTAGAGGACATAGAGAAGAATGGTGAAGTAAAAACTGAAGCTGAAGTTGAAAGTCGTCAAGTACCGGATTTCAGTCAAAAATAGACACGCCATTGGAAAATTACAAATTACTTATAGTTAGGAGAAGACCATGGAATTAAGAGCAAAATTATATCGAATGCATACAGATGAACACATTTGTCCCTATGGCTTGCGATCTAAAGACCTACTGGAACGAGAAGGGTATCAAGTAGAGGACCACAAGCTAGCAAGTCGTGAAGAAACCGATAAGTTCAAAAACGAACACGAAGTAGAAACAACCCCTCAAACGTTTATCAATGGAGAAAGAATCGGAGGGTATGACGATCTACGTGAATATTTTGATTTAGGGGAAGCAGGACAAACGGGCACCACCTATACACCTGTCATTGCAATATTTTCAGTTGCATTGTTAATGGCACTAGCAATCGCATATGCCTTTGTTCAAAGCAATTTTTTCATTCAAGTTATAGAATTATTTGTTGCATTTAGCATGAGCTTATTAGCGATTCAAAAGCTTAAAGATCTCTATAGTTTTACGAACTCCTTCATCACCTATGACTTACTCGCTATGAGGAATATACGCTACGGCTACATTTACCCCTTTGCCGAAGCGTTCGCTGGAATCGGAATGCTCGCAGGCCTGTCTGGTTATCTCGTTGGCCCTGTCTCTCTATTTATCGGGACAGTAGGCGCGGTTTCAGTATTCAAAGCGGTGTATATTGATAAGCGTGAACTCAAATGTGCATGCGTGGGCGGTGATAGTAACGTACCGCTTGGCTTTGTATCACTCACAGAAAATCTCTTTATGATTGCCGCAGGGTTATGGATGCTCTCAACCGCAATGATTTAAAGACGGTGGAGACATATTTAAAGCTTTAAAAACAAAATAGATTTGTGTCTCCACAAAATAGTCTTTCTTAAACCGCATTTTAAGGAATATTTACAATGAGTTCTCACAACGAAGATTATGAAAAAGGAAGCTTAAGTTTAACCGGTACAATAGCGATGGGCACTGGTGTAATGATTGGAGCAGGAATATTTGCGCTCACCGGTCAAGTCGCGGAATATGCAGGTTCGCTTTTCCCGCTTGCATTCATCATAGCCGCCATCATTAGTGGATTTAGTGCCTACAGTTACATCAAGGTTTCAAACAAATATCCATCTGCGGGCGGGATCGCAATGATATTAAAAAAGGCCTATGGACCAAGTGCCGTGACCGGAGGTGCCGCATTATTAATGGCACTTTCAATGATTATCAATGAAAGTCTGGTGGCCCGAACGTTTGGCACATACACCCTTCAGTTATTTGATGTGCAAGAAAATAGCATATTAGTCCCGATACTAGCTATCGGACTCATCATTTTTGCATTTGTTGTAAATGTTGCGGGTAACAAGGTAATTGGAAGTGTATCCAAGGTTACAGCCGTTTTGAAAATTGGTGGCATATTAATTTTCGCCCTTGTAGCACTCTGGGCAGCAGGGTTTGCTTTTCAACCCGCTAGCGCTGATGTAAGTGAAAATTCCTCTGCTAGTGGATTTTTAGCTGGGACCGCTTTGGCAATTTTAGCCTACAAAGGATTTACAACTATCACCAATAGCGGCGACGAGGTGGTACCAAATGTAAGAGCAGCATTGGATAAAAGCTGGTTCACACCTTATTTTTTCGAGTTGGTTAACTCTCTTAACGCACTTGATGAAGACTATCCTAATTGGCCTTCGTTTGAACCTTTCGAACGAGTTATGAGGCTTTACGATAGCGTTTTAGCCCACTATGGTGTAGTTGTTGAAAGTAGCGATTCAGATTCACCTTACGTTCATTTTTATAAAATGCCATTTTATGATGACTACTTATAACAATACGTTTAATTTTTTAACTGACCGAGAAAAGAATGCTGAACGTCATTCCATTGATAACATATTAAGCTCAAACAAACCTGAGTCCTCGATAGGCAAACAATGGACATTAAACGCCTTAATAATCGACATCCGGTATGGCTGTCCTGCGTCGTACAAGCTATTGATTGACTTATTAAGCATAAATTCCCGGATATACCAAATTAATTGCTTCACGCACATCATCTGTATAGTTGTCTTCCACAGAATCTAGATACCTGTGAAACTCATCCCAGTTTCCTACAGAAAATATCTTTGTATCATAAGGTTCTAAAAGCATTGATTCAGGGTTCTCGCACCATTGCTTCATGGCCCTGTCTATAAAAATTGCATCGCTGTAAGGACCGAAAACAGAAATGCACTCAGAATCATAGAATAGTCCAGCCAGTTTCCGGCGTGCATTGATGGGGTTAGTGTATGCTCCGTTCTTGACCATCTTTCGTAAAACCGCAAAGATTCCACACGAAACCTTTATATTTGGAATGCTTGTAAAATAATGCGATGAAAAAAATGCGCTTATTCTTCTTAATCGCTCATCAATTTTCATGGTTGTTCTATCACAATGAAGTAGCGATTCTACGTACATCGTGTCCATTGGGGCATCCATATAACTCATCAGGTTTCCAGTTCCAACATTGGCAACCATCTGCAAATACTGATTAAGCAAAGATATCCCGTATCCTCTGGCCTCCATACTTACATCTTCTTCGAAGGAAGTTGTCAGTTTTGCCCAGTCCGGGAACAGATTTACCAGACCTTCGATTGCAGCAGCCTTTCCTTGTCGCATAGCCTCTAAGTCTCCCAAGTAGGGACGTAAATCGATCCAAATATAATCATCCCATCCATGGATTTCATCGCGAAATGCATCGCGCTCTTCGATAGGTTGAATAATTTCTGAATTGGACCTAAATGCGTCAAATAATCGATGCATTTGTTCCAGCTTGATCTCGTAGGCTTCTCTAAATTTATAGCCGCGTGCAGTTTGCTTTATGAATTTATAGAGGTTTTCTTGTTGCTCGTGTCTCCACAAGTGCGTTTCGTCTGTATGAACGGATGAATATGGACATACAACTAATTGCCTAGCAGCCATGTCTTTTATGCGATTGGCCGCATCTATAAATGATCGCTCTTGATCCCTAAAAGCATGAGACAGAAAAAACTGATCAAGATAAATTATCTTTTTTCGAATATCTGGGAGAGGGAACATTGTCCGTTCTCCACAACTATTACACCCTCTATTTAGGATGTTTCTACTGACATTGACGTTCCCATACTTTCCTGTAACACCGCACTTGGGGCATGGTTCATCAAGATATCTGGATATCAGCACGCTTTTTTCCTTGTGAGCTTAACAACTTAATATCGAACCCATGGGTCATTTATATAATTTGTTGGTTTTAATATATTAACTGCCGTGTTGCCAAAGATATATTTTTAATCATTAATTAATTTTTTAAGAAGATAAAACGATCATAGGAACGTTTTTTTGAATATAGGAGTAAGTCATTGAAACGTCTGTTTTACGCACTTTGTAGTCTATCAGTCATCTTTGACTGGCATCAATAGACAAGGATCAGGCTTTCCAAAGGCAGGCTCCAAACTGCTGTTTCAGATAAGAGAAGAGCCGCCGGTCGGAGTATATCAATAATCAAAAAGTAGTATGATACTCTTTTGTAAAGCATGACACTTTCGGTGTTTGTCAGCCTACACCGAGCTACACTATTGTAAGCTTTCCAGAATACACATTCATCGCGCTATAAAACTCATACTCGCCTGGCGGATAAGCAGAAAAGTTCACCGATACTTGTTTATTAAGTTTGAGTCTTATCGATAATCCTAGCTCCGGAAAAAGTAGGTATTCAGAGCATAAATTTGAATCCGTTCTCAGAAAAACAATTTGATTAGCTTTACGAGCTTTCAATTTAACCCTTGCGGGTTGATAGTGTAAGTCTTTTACCTCGACTAAGATGCTGTCGTGTCGATGTCGCTTTTTAATGTACTCGCGAAAACTTAGTATTAGTAGTAAACATATTAAAAACAATGCGCCGCTAATCCATGGCATTTTAGAATCCTTTTATACAGTTCGCTGAACAGCTACTTTTTGATTATAAAGAAACGCTCGTTCGAGCGATATTTAAGTTAGCTGGTACGTCTTGATTAATCAGGAGAGCGAATGAAAAAATAGGGCAGCAATTGCTACCCTTTATTGGTTTGAGCAATGTTTAATTATTTATCGAACTCCACCATATCATGTTGGTATATTTCTCCTGTGACCACACTAGCGGTTGCAAAGTGTTCATCCTGCTTTTCTCCGAGCCTCACTTTTCCCACAAACTCACGAGAATAGCCAGTTTCACCCTCATTTATAACAAGCTTATCCATTACCGTTCTGTAAACGTTAAATACATCGCCTGTTTCGAGGCTTTCTGTGTTTGCAACGCAAATAAGAAGAGTGTTGTCACCTTTAACACTAACAACTTGGCCGCTCATTACATAATCATGGTATAAACTGTTGGCACAACCGCTTAGAAGCGCAGTTGCGATTAATATCAGTGTCGCTAATTTAAGTGTTTTATTCATTTCAAATTCCCTTAATACGTTTATCCTTAGCTCAAAACGCAACTACCTTGCTATTAAGCGGCGCAAACCAGCATGCATATTAGTTGCTTGATATCTATTTGTGTTCATGCACCTTTTTGGATTTTTCTACGGTATGCGCCATCATTTGCTCCATCATTTTTTCCATCATCTGAAGGCGCTTTTCCATCATGGACATTTTCATTTCAGCAGACATTTCCTTGCCATGCATCATGCTTGAATCACCTTTAGAGTGATGCATCATGCCCATCATGTCTTGCATGCTTTTAGCATGCTCATTGAGCATTTGTTCTCGTTTCGCTGGGTCGTTTTCTTGTTTTATTTTCTCTAAGGCACTGTTCATTTTTGTAATGTGTTCATTCATCTTTTCTATCGATGCATCATCCATCATATTCATCGGCATATGCGATTTATCGCTGTGTTGATGCGCACTGGTGATACTTAATGGGGAAAACATCAAAAGTGAGGAAAAAGCGATTATAAGTAGGTTTTTCATATTCAATTTCCTTGTTGTTGAGTTAATGATTTCTGTCTTTCGATGCAAACAAAATCTGCTTATTGCATCAAATTTTGAAATGTAACTGTAATTCAAAATAAACGTTGTTTCACGGCAGAAGCATTACAATTTAATTACCTTTTGGTAATCAAACTTTGTGTAGTAATTAACTTGCAGGAGGGTTAAGCGGACTAGCATGAAAATGCGAAAGGTGGAAAAAAATTTGGCAATAAGATAAACGCTGCCGCCCCATTAATAACAAGAAGTCGACAGCGCGGTGTTTTTAATTAGACCAATGAATATGCGTGATTTTCCAATCATCATTCAACTTTTCTAAACCTATGGTTTCGTTCCCAATATGGTTTACTTCTTTTCCTTTGTATTGCCCTTTCACCAAGCTTCTCGACAAAGATATTGCATATGTGCCGTTTTCTTTTACATGATGCTCTATAAGCTCAATTTGCATTTGTGACAAATACTTCATATCAGAGAGCATATGATGACTTGCATACTCTTGGGCGCTTCGCTCCACACCCTTTCCTTCAAAAATTAAAACATCATCTGCCAAAAGGCTTGCAGCTAAGTCGCCATTCCCTGTTTCTAAAGCTTTATGAAATTTAAGCACTAACGTCGCTGCATCAGAATCTGTTCCGCTAAAGTACTGTGATTCTTCGTTGTGTTTCTCATCTCCATGAGCACTAACTACTGCACTAAATGACAATAGAAATGCAAAAACAGTCAAGGGTCTTAAAGCAGTCATTTTCATAAACATTTTCCTTTTCTTATTTTGGCGAAAACGCCGATTATTTATGTTAAAGGTTCGGGCTCAGCGCAGTAGTTAACAGCGCTGTAAGAGACAAAATGAAAAGCCCAATAATGAACTCAAATTTGATTGATTTGAGTAATTTAAAGCGCACATTTTGATCCTTAGGTAGCCTAGGTACCCAAAAAAGCTTATGCCCAGCTGCTAACGTGAGCATTAGAGCAACTGCAAAAAGTTTGGATAAAAAGGCAAGTCCATATTCAGTGAATATAAGGGTCGATGGGGAAGACAGTAGCTGTATCAACATTACTACACCAACTGTGACTAAGATAAACACCAACACTATGGCAATGTTACCGTAACGTTTCATGACGAAAGCTAATTCGGAGTGATTGAGTAATCTACAAGCAGTAATCAGTGGGTATAACGAGCCTACCCATGTCAAACCAATGAGGGAATGGATAAAAATTTGAATTTCGCCCAACGTGACAAACTGACTAGCATGTCCGGTCAGGGAAAAAGTAAACGCTAGCGGCAATGAAAACATTGCGGTGCTTGTTAGCAGTAGCTTGAATGACACTAAACTCTGGTCACGTTTGAGTTTTTGTAATAGAAACCACGTAAGCAACGCGAACAAAACAAAGATAGCGCTACGAATTGCGGCAATAGTTCCTACCTGTGAGTGCCACATCATCTCCACCATGAAAGGAGAAAACATACCCGCTAATCCTTTCTCCGCCATATAGCCAGTCTGAAGAAAAAAACCAGCGACACTAGCAAAAAAGCCAACAACTGAAAGGCGAAAAGAATAGTTTAAGGTAACCAGTTGCCAGCTTTTATGAGCCTTGAATGCTACGCGCTGCTTGCTGCCTTTTAAAAGTAACAAAGTAGCGCTAGAGCCCATAACACCCATCATACCTAAATAGACTAGGAATTTGCCTAACACTAAAAATGCGGTCCACCATTCTGGCAACATATCGATTTACCTATTTAACTCTTAATAACTAATGAGTCATACCTGAATGATCCATCGAAGTATTTTTCATGTCTTTGTGCTTCATTCCTTTCATTTTTTTGCTCACATGCACCATAAATGAAAGCTGTCCCTTCATTTTATGACCGTCATCTCCCATAATGGTCCATGAGACTACGTAAGTATCCACAGCAAGCAAAGGTAAGCTGAAACTATAGTTTTTGTTTGCGTCCATCGAAGGTTCAAAGCCAACATCCACAAGCTCACCTTTTTTACTTTTAACCTTTAAGTCAACAAGACGCACATCATCTGCAAAATTGAGATCCAGGTTGTCTGGACTTTCCATCAACATAGCATTGTCTTTCGGCATTGATGAGGCCAACGATGTATGAGCATATGCTTGTATGCTTAAGCTCAGACTTAAAACGAAAAGTGCGATGATTATTGATTTCATATTATTTCCTTAATAGATAGTTTGTTTAAATAATGTAGTTGTTCTTGTTTGTTGTCGTAAAAAGTGAATCGTTGGTGATAGGCCGAATGTCACGGACGCATAGTCGCGGGCGAAAAAGTTCGCCACGCTACTACATGTCAATAGTCCTCTTATGAAATGTCGTTCCTTGCTTGAAGCTAGCATCAGAAAGTATCCAGCAAGTGTTGAATTTGCCTTCTCTTCCACAGAAAATAAATTGCGGGTAAAACCAACAAGGTCAGTAGTAAAGCGCTAACCATGCCACCAACCATCGGAGCAGCAATACGACTCATGACTTCAGACCCAGTGCCTGAGCCGTAAAGTACGGGTAATAAGCCAAATATTATGGTCGCTGTGGTCATCATAACCGGTCGGACACGTAATCCAGAGCCATGAATAACCGCTTCAGTTAACATGTTTATGGTGGGTTTGACGCCCTCAGATTTACATTTTTCGATTAAGGCTTGATACTCCTGATTTAAGTAAACAAGCATAATTACGCCAATTTCTACGGCAACACCTGCAAGTGCAATGAAGCCGACGCCGACGGCAACTGAAAAGTTAAAACCCTCTATGTACATCAGCCAGATACTTCCCACCATAGACAGTGGTAAAGTCCCCATAATGATCGCTACTTCGATGAAGTTGCGAAAATTGAGATACAGTAGAATAACGATGATAGCTATGGTCAAAGGAACCACATAGGTTAATTTCTCTTTAGCCCGCAACATATACTCATATTGTCCAGACCAGTTCACCGAATAACCTGCCGGTAAGACTAATTGCTCGCTCACTGCTTTTTGGGCTGAAACCACATAGGAACCAATATCTACACCATCGATATCCACATACACCCAGCCATTAAGCCGTGCATTTTCACTTTTAATACCTGGAGGACCATCTTCAATATACGCATCCGCCACATCGGCCAAAGCAATTCGTTTACCCTGTGGTGTAACGATAGGTAATAAAGATAAGGACTCAGGCGATGAACGATAAGACTGAGGATAACGAACATTTACAGGGTAACGCTCTAAACCTTCAACACTCTGAGTCACATTCATCCCGCCGATAGCACTTGAGACAACTTGTTGGACGTCAGCGATGTTTAGACCATATCGTGCTGCCTTTTCGCGCTGAATATCTACTTTGACATAACGTCCTCCTGCGACACGCTCAGAATAAACAGAGGCAGTGCCGTTAACATCGGAAAGTATGGTTTCAATTTGCTGTCCGATTTTCTGAATTTCCTTGAGATCAGGGCCACCAATTTTAATACCAACGGGCGTCTTTATACCTGTTGCCAACATGTCAATTCTAGTCTTAATTGGCATTACCCAAGCATTCGTTAGGCCCGGCAATTTGACCACTGAGTCAAACTCCTTTATTAAATCATCAGTTGTTAAGCCTTCTCGCCACTCCTCTTTAGGTTTTAATTGAATGAAGGTTTCTATCATCGTTAAAGGAGCCGGATCGGTTGCGGTATCAGCGCGACCTACTTTCCCAAACACGGTTTCGACTTCTGGGACCGTTTTGATCAGCTTATTGGTTTGTTGCAACAACTCTCGGGCTTTGCCAATCGATATACCCGCATAGGTTGTTGGCATGTACATCAAATCCCCCTCATCCAAAGGTGGGATAAACTCGCTGCCAATCTTGTTCACAGGCCACAAACCTATCGCTAGTACTAAAGCCGCAGCTAACATCGTTACCTTAGGGAAACGCAGAACAGTTCTAAGCGTCGGCATGTACAAAAAAGTTAAGAAACGATTGACTGGATTTTTGCTTTCAGCAAGTATTTTACCGCGCACAAAATATCCCATAAGAACGGGCACAAGCGTAATTGCAAGAGCTGCTGAGGCTGCCATTGCATAGGTTTTGGTAAAAGCAAGCGGTGAAAACATGCGCCCCTCTTGTGCCTCAAGCGTAAACACAGGCACAAAACTGACTGTTATAATTAGAAGACTGAAAAACAATGCAGGGCCCACCTCAGATGCTGAATCCACAACTATTTGCCATCTATTCTCTTTGGTTAAGGGGGTGCGCTCCATGTGTTTATGCATATTCTCAATCATCACAATCGCCCCGTCGCTCATCGCACCAATAGCAATAGCAATTCCACCCAATGACATGATGTTGGCATTAATACCTTGCATGTACATCACGATAATTGCTGTGATAATCCCTACTGGAATACTAATGATCGCAACAAGTGACGAACGTACATGAAACAAGAATGCAATACACACCAGTGCAACGACGATAAACTCTTCCACTAATTTCGATGCAAGGTTGTCTACCGCTCTTTCTATTAGTGCAGAGCGATCGTAAACCGTGACAATTTCGACCCCATCGGGTAAGCCTTTTTTAAGGTCTTCAAGTTTTGCTTTGACGCCGTCAATCGTTTTTTGCGCATTTTCACCAAAGCGCATAACAACGACACCGCCAACGGTTTCCCCTTCACCGTTTAACTCAGCTACCCCCCTTCGCATCTGTGGACCAAGACGAACATCAGCAATGTCTTTTACCAAAAGCGGCGTTCCATTTTCGTTTACACCCAAAGGAATGAGCTCAATATCCCTTTTACTCTCTATGTAACCTGTGGCACGGACCATGTATTCAGCTTCAGCCATTTCGATGACCGATGCGCCTACTTCCTGATTGCCGCGCTTAATCGCCGTTTGAATGTGAGAAAGCGGAATGCCATATGCTCGCAACTTCTCCGGATCGACCTGCACTTGATATTGCTTTACCATGCCTCCAATAGCTGAAACTTCAGAAACGCCTGGCACCGTTTGAAGCTCATACTTAAGGAACCAATCCTGTAAGCTTCGTAGTTGGCTGATATCGTTTTGTCCCGTTTTATCAACAAGTGCATAGAGATAAACCCAACCCACGCCGGTAGCATCTGGCCCCAATTGTGGTCTTGCGTTTTCGGGTAGATTAGGAGCAACTTGCGATAAATATTCAAGCACTCGACTACGCGCCCAGTACAAGTCGGTGTCGTCATCAAAGATGATGTAGACATAAGAATCGCCAAAAAACGAATATCCTCTCACTGTTTGTGCCCCGGGCACTGACAGCATTGCGGTAGTCAAAGGATAGGTAACTTGATCTTCTACCACTTGAGGCGCTTGTCCTGGATAACTAGTTTTTATAATTACCTGTACGTCCGACAAATCGGGTAATGCATCAACCGGCGTGTTTTTAATGGCAAACAACCCACCACCCACGAGAATAAGCGTAGCCAGTAGAACAAAAAATCGGTTATTGACCGACCATCTAATTATGGCAGCTATCATTGATGAGCTCCTTGATGGTCTGAATGATTAGAATGATCCATGTCTTGGGTATCGTTCATGTCTGTCATCGAGCCCATGATGTGGACAGTTGCCACTTCAAAACTTCCAGAGTCGGTTTTGACAATTTCCATGTGCAGTGACATACCGGCTTTCAATTCTTCAATAGCAACGCTATCGGCAACATCGAAATCCATTGTCATACTCGGCCATTCCCACTCATCAATAGGACCGTGATCAACGTTGATTTTTCTGCTCTCCATCATCACGTTATTTATGGTTGCCTCTGTCCAAACCGACATAATAGGCTCTTCCATACTGTGCATTGCGTCATGACCTGAATCAGTGCTCTCCTCAGAGCTATCCATGTCATTCATCGAATCCATGATATGAACGGTGGTTACTTCGAAACTTCCAGAGTCAGTTTTAGTGATTTCCATATGAAGTGACATGCCGGCTTTCAACTCATTAATGTCGACGCTTTCGGCAACGGTGAAATCCATTGTCATGCTCGGCCATTCCCACTCTTCAATAGCGCCATGATCAACATTTATCATTCTATGATCTGTCATCACACTGTTTACGGTCGCCTCGGTATATACCGACTGCGCAGTCGCTTCAGGCTCCTCCATCCTTTTGAAATCAGAACTAATGCTGCTTTCTGAATCGAGTAAGAATTGTGCTGACGTAACGATTTTGTCGTTGAGTCTCAAGCCTGATAAGATCTCTGTATATTCATCAACTACCTGTCCTACTTCTACTGACACCGACTTAAACTTACCGTCTCCAAGTGCTAAAACCACTCTATCTTGGCTACCAGTTCTAATTACCGCCTCAGAGGGCACGAGTAAATTCTCACCTGTTAAATCGGAATGGATCGTTACCTGAGCGAACATGTTAGGTTTTAGTGCATAATCATCATTGGTAAATCTCAGTCTGACTTTAAGCGTCCTAGTCGTTTCATCTAGGGTTGGATAGATATAATCAACCTCTCCTGTCCACTTTTTACCTGGGAGATATTCTAAAGTCATAGTCACAGGCAAACCCTCTTGAATTTGAGCAGACTGTCGCTCAAACACCTCAGCATCGACCCAAACTTTATCCAAGGCACCAATTGATAAAATTGTCAGTCCTGGCTTTACGTAAAACCCTTGACGCACATTCAAGTTATCAACAAAGCCAGTTTGGGGTGCATAGAAGGTTATTGTTTGCTGAACTTTACCAGTTGAGATAAGCGATTGAATCTCAGATTCTGGCATTTGCAGCGCTTTTAACCTTGTTTTTGAAGCCTCTATCAGCTCCTTATTTGAGCGTTTTAAGGCAATAAGATATTCTTCTTGAGCATTTACAAGTTCGGGAGAATAAAGCGCGTATAGTGGCTCGCCCTTTTTGACATATTCGCCCGCTGCTTTTACGTATAGCTCATCTATCCAACCCTCTACCCTTGGGTGAATATGAACGAGTGTGTCCTCATTATATTGGATATAACCTACTGTTTTTATAGGTACGTGCAAAGACCGCTTTTCCACTTTAGCAGTACGCACACCTAGATTGTTCACTACAGTTGGCGAAATCTTCACCGTACCTGGGCTATCGCCAGCGCCTTGTTCATCTTCGTAAACAGGTACTAAATCCATGCCCATAGGGGACTTCCCAGGCTCATCTCTTCTATAGTTTGGATCCATTGGCGCAACCCAATACAAAGGCTGCTTTTCTCCAGCATCCGCCGCACTATCATGTGAGTCATTTGAGCTTGGTAATATTGAGTAGGTAAGAGCTGTCATTACAGCGCCTGCTATCACGCCTATAGCGATTGCGTTAACAGTTTTCATTGGTTTGCTCCAAATTCAGATACAGCTTTAAGACTCTGCTCAGAAAAAAAGTAATTTAGTTGAATGTTTGTTTTAAGTAGTTCGACTTCGATTTCTAATGCGTCAATACGAGCATTTAGATCAGCAATCCTAGCTCTCACAACTTCAGCAAAATCACCGTCATCATTGGTATAAGCTGTTAACGAGGCTTCGGCTTGTTCGCTTGATTGCTGGAGAATATTCGTGCGATATAAGGTCTGTCTCTCCAACAGCCGTTCTCTTGCTGCAAAAATGGATTGCATTTGAGCAAGCATGCCTCTAAGCACTAATCGTTTTTCAGTTTTAATTGCTTCTGATTCGTTAACGGCGGCGCTTACTTCTTTATCTTGTTTATTTTCTGTAAACAAAGGGAGGTCAAAGCTAACGCCGATTGAAAGAAAATCTGCTCGGCTTCTGTCCATTTGGTCATCTGCTCGATATGCATAACTGGCATTTACTCCCCATTGCGGCTTGTATTGTTGTTTCGCTAGTTTAATGCCAGTCTGACTAGACTTTATTCGGCTTTCAACAGCTCTTATTAGAGGATGCGAGATGAGTATATTTGCCAACATTTGTTGATTATTAGCTTTTAATATCTTGTAGTAGGCGTTCTCTATTCCTTCAATTTCTGGCAACGTTTTTGGTAGTTCAAGAGAGGCAACATTTACCGAGTTATTGAACGCGCCTGAATCGCCGCCGGTCAACCATTCTAAAAGTTCGGCCGAGGCTCTTTCTTTTTGAGAAGATAGCTTTGTGAGTCTGTCTTCAAGTCGCGCTAGTTCCAACTGCGCTCGGATAATATCTTGTTGCCTGACTTTACCGACGGCAGAGGAGTAATTCGCTTCTGCAATTTCACTGAGTTGTTCAAACAAAGATCTGTCTTTCTCAATTAGCGAAATGCTTTGCTGCGCTAGATAAACGTCTAACCACTTCATAGAAACGGCAACTTGTGTTTTGGCTATTCTGTCCAATCGCATAAATGGATGCTGCGTTGCCAATTCTTCGAGTTGCTTGCGTCTAATACTCAAGCTTTCTCCACGAGGAAACATCTGTGAAATGCCAGCTTTAACTTGAGTCATAGGCTCTTGGTCGAATGCGAAACCATCAGTAGGGACGTTTGCCAACCCTAATGACACAACTGGATCAGGCAAAGTATCTGCGGCGATACTTGAAGAAATAGTTGCGTTTTCCCGATATTGGCTACCTTCCAACCACGGGTCCTTTTGAATAGCTTGGGCAACAGCCTGCTGCAAAGTAAGGGGGGTCTTTTGTTCTGCTGATATTTGACTACTTGTTGTAACAAGCAAAATTAGGCATGCAAGGCCTTTAAAAGCACTCATCAGAATTGCTCCTCATACGAATTCACCTCTGCAAAAACCTCTGCTGTACCGTCATCTTTGAGCAATAACACTTGATATGGTCTGAATTGATCGCCGTTCTCCATTCCTGGACTGCCAACAGGCATACCCGGCACCGAGAGGCCGATTGTGCCTTGCGGAACATTATCTAAGTATTTAACAATAAATTTGACGGGTATATGACCTTCGAAAACATACCCTTCAGTTGACACCGATGTATGGCAGGAGCGGTACATTGGCTCGATTCCGAGATCTTGTTTTTTAGTAGTGAGAAAAACAATATCATCTACATCGGTTTGGATGCCTTGAGATTCAGCATGATCAATCCATCCCTGACAACATCCACACGACTCGCGTTTAAAAACGTCCAACTTTAAACTTGGCTCAATATCTTGGGAATTGGTCTTGTTTTGTTCAGTAGTAACTGATTCATTTGTGCATGCAACGACGATAGTCACTGAAATAAGCAGCACTAATTTAGTAAAAAGCAATTTTATTGGCTTCATTTGATTTCTCTTTCTAACAATTTAAATGTCGGCCACAGCCTTCATTGGGCGGCGTTCGATATTGGAATTTTGACGAGCTTCGCCAAATTTTTGGAGTTAGGCTAAAGAGCGTTTTGGGGGACGTTGCAAGCGACCAAGGACAGCATCATCTGCATCCGTGATAAAAGTGTTGGGCTTAAGGGATTTGAAGTCGATTGGAGTTAAAATGTCAAAATTCACGAGCATCGCGATGGACACAATGCCTAGTGGACAAGCACACCCGTCGCCACAGCAATCCGCGTCCATCTGACTCGTCTCATGGCTATTTTGTGATGAATTATGGTCGTTATCCATAAGGTGTTGCTCATGCATATCGTTTTGCATGTCGCAGCCAGGGCTGGACATCGCAAACGAATCTGCAACTTGAGTGCTTAAAAATATTATAAGCAAAACAGTTTTAATGCATTTACTGACCACACCGACCCTTAATGAATAATCTAATACGACTTTACTATTCTTGAAATACCTTTGATAAGGTATTCTAAATATAGTTCCAGTTGAAGAGTATAGTTAAGCAACATGGCAGTGCGATTACCTGCTCATTACAATGTAGTAATCTAGTCAGAGCAATCGTTGGTTATTTTTATGCATTGGAATATATTGCTTGTGAGTGAGGTACGTTTTGTTGGCCCGAGTTGCAACATCCAATCTCGAACACCCACTTGTTAAACATTTAGCAACACTAAGTACCGAAATCGCATTAAACATGACGTGAGTGAACTATGAAAATTTTGGTAGTCGAGGATGAAAAGAAAATCGGTGACTATATAAAGCAAGGACTAACAGAGTCTGGATTTGTCATTGAACTCGTGCGCAATGGTTTAGACGGTCATCATAAAGCGATGACAGGCGAGTTTAATCTAATAATATTAGACGTCATGCTCCCAGATATTAATGGTTGGCGGATTTTAGAGTCATTACGTCAATCTGGCAATCAAACGCCGGTATTGTTTTTGACAGCGAGAGATAGTGTAAATGACAGAGTAAAGGGTCTAGAGCTGGGCGCTGACGATTATCTAGTCAAGCCTTTTGCTTTTGCAGAATTGTTGGCTAGAGTCAGAACCCTTTTTCGAAGAGGAAATACAGTAGCTGCCAACCTGCTACAAGTCGCAGACTTACAAATGGACATCCCGTCTCGTGTTGTAAAACGCGCTGGCCAATCCATTAACTTGACAACAAAAGAGTTTTCGCTTTTAGAACTCATGGTCAGAAGACAAGGAGAGGTGCTTCCTCGCTCCTTGATTGCGTCTCAAGTATGGGATATTAATTTCGACAGCGATACAAACGTCATCGATGTAGCGATACGCCGCTTAAGAGCTAAAATTGATGATGCATTTTCCCCTAAATTGATTCAAACGGTTCGTGGTATGGGATACAAGTTAACAACTGATGAAGAGCAAAATTAAAAGGCAAAAGCCGTATTCAATTTCCTTTCGAACAATGGTATTTGTGGGAATAGCTATCTTTGTGTGTTTGGGCGTTATGGGCACACTCGTAGTCACCTCCATCGAAGATCATTTTCAAGAACAAGATGCCGATGAGCTTGATGAGGTGTTTCATGCCATTAAGTTAAAGCTCGAAAAGTCACATAATCAGTCAGTACAACCCAGTAAGCTTTTATTTCAGGCGGTTTCAGGACATCATGGTGTGTACTATTATGTTGAGGATGCCGAAGGAGATACAATATTTTCAAGCGAAGGAGCCGACTTTTCTTTCTTTCCTAAAACAGCCAAAACATACACATCAATTAATCCCGCAGACATGCTGTTATTTAGCGATGAAAACCATATGCATAGAGCCATTAAATTAGGTTTTAATACGCATGATACTAGCTATACCATCATCGTTGCTTCAAACATGGAATTTCATATGACATTTATGAACAGCCTTTTGAAATCGATTATTGGCATCATTATTTGTTCGGGCATTATTACAGTCTTAGCTGCGCGTTTTGCGATTTACAGAAGCCTATCACCATTAAGAAAGCTTACGCGAAAAATTGAAACCATCACCGCCGATAATCTTGATATACGACTAAACCCAGATGTGGTACCGGAAGAATTAATCACTCTAGTAAGTTCTTTCAATACCATGATTGAGCGGCTTGAGGATGGATTTGAAAAACTATCCCACTTCTCAGCCGATATCGCGCATGAATTACGAACCCCAATAACTAGCTTAACTACCCAAACCCAAGTGATGTTGGGACAAGCTCGGTCAAATGACGAATATGCTGAAATACTTTATTCGAATTTAGAAGAATATGAGCGTATGACGAAAATGGTAAGTGATATGCTGCTATTAGCTAAAACCGAGCACGGTCTTATCAAGCCATCAATTGAACCTTTAGATATTCAACAGGAAATATCAAGCCTACTCGATTACTTTAATTTACTCGCTGACGAAAAGCATATAAACATCCAAGTCACCGCATCCGCCCTTACTATTCAATGCGATAAAACCATGTTCCGACAGGCAATAGGAAATCTGATTTCAAATGCGATTAGACACGCTCCTAGTAATAGTACGGTAGAGATCAAAACGGAGTCCAAAGGAAAAAAGCAGAAAATAATGGTGTTAAATAACGGGGAGAAAATTGAGCCTCAGCATATTCCCAAATTGTTCAATCGTTTCTATCGAGTTGACCCATCTCGACAAAGAGATGGGCAAGGTACAGGCCTTGGATTGACTATTGCTAAATCTGTGATGAAAATCAATGGAGCCGATATGTACGTCGAATCAGATGAAAGTAAGACGGTTTTTATTATCGAGTTTAGCGATACTTAAAAATAAGATGATGACGACGGGTAATCATGTTTGGAAAATTGCTAATTTATCGGGCTATTTATTGAGGTCGCAATATGAATTAAATTAAGACTTATGAACATGTTAATTAGAGCATGTTCAAATATTAATAAAATAAATGAAAATTATTTTGAACATGCTGCATTACATGAGCCCGATTTGTCGTTAGATTATTTATTGGTCTGACTAACGGGAAAACCTATTTTAATTATCGTGTATTCTTACAACCGTGTTACCCATTTCGCCAAATCAATAAAGGAGCTTTACCTAATAAAGTCAAGATACTGCTGCTCTGACAAAACTTTTACTCCTTTGTCTTTTGCTGCGTTAATTTTAGTTTCGCCAACTTTATCGCCTGTCACAAGATAAGTTGTCTTTGAAGTTACCGATTTTCCAACTTTTGCGCCTAGGACTTTAGCCTTCTTTTCCATATCTGATCGGGAACCTTCAATCATAGTGCCTGTAAAAACGATTATTGCTCCAGATATCGGTGATGACAATTTTTCAGTATTTTCTATAGCTGTTGGTCTTAATGCAAAGCCTAAATCATAAACCTTAAAAAATTCTTCCCTTATATTTTCTAAACCCTCTTTAATAGCCTCAGCGCTAATTTCAGCGAATCCATCAATTTGGATCATGTCAGAAACTGTGAGTTCAAATAAACTAACTAATGAATGATGTTCTAGAAGTTTTTCGCAATTCCCTGAACCTAACCGGCTAACCCCAAACGCAGATAGGAATCGCCAGTCTTCAATCTCAATACTTCTGCTCGCTTGGAGTTGATTAAATAAATTTATCGCCGTCTTCTCACCAAAGCCAATCCTTAAGAAATCGTCAACTTCTAAGCCATATATTTCATGGATATATTTAACTCCAAAGCTGGTCAGCTTTTCAATCGTCTTAGACCCAAACCCATCATTATTACCAAGAGTTTTGAAAAAATGAACTAAGGTGTTTTCAGTTTGCGCGGGGCAGTCTATTTTATTAGGACAAATTAAATTATCTGATTCCCACAACAAATGAGATCCGCAACTGGGGCATGAATCAGGAATATCAGGTGCAACCTTCGTTAAGACCTCTTCAATTTTGGGAATTACTAAACCACTTCTCACCAACCTAATTATAGCGCCAGCTCCAACGCCATTTGTTTTGACCATGTTGTAATGGTGAACTGTCACTCTGCTTATAGTGACTCCACTTAATTTCGTTGGCACAAGTTCGGCTACAGGTGCTATCCTTCCAGTTCTTGATGTTTGTGGTATAACCCTAACTACTTCGACATTTGCAGATTCTTCATTTACTTTAAATGCTATTTGCCACCTATGGTTACGTCTTGTCGCGCCCATATACTTTTTAATAGTCTCATTTGTAGTCTCTAAAATTACACCATCCACATCAAAGTCTACCGAACTCCAAATACCCTCAACGATTGATTCAAACTCATCCATCAACACCGAAATTTTGACTGTATTATTTTTAAGAAGAGCGAAGGGATAAAATACACATGCGCCATCTTTTATAGCCTTCTGGATTCTGTTATCAACCTTCTTTTCAGCTATAATAGCGGCTTGGATATTTCTAGAATTTTCAAAATAACTACTGAGTACCTCAGTGAAATAACTTTTTTTAATGACTATTTCACCGGGCCCCAAACCACGCTCTCCGGAGTTGGCTACCTTCAATCCGCGTTTAAATGCTCTTGTTACATCTTGTCCTCTATAACCATCCCCTCTGGTATATAGAGTATCACCGTCATCAAAGGCTGCATAACCATCGAGTTTAGGTGTCACCCTAATATCAATCTCTTCTTCAGGTACATTCGTCTCTTGAGCTGCTTTTTGTATTCTCTTTACCCACTTCTCGATATCTTGAAGTGAATATGCTTTTTCCGTTGACAACATTCTTTCTGGAAGTTCGACTGTTTTAGACTCAATTAAAGGCTCTGGCTCAACAGTGTTAAGGTATGGATGAAGATGATTTTGATCTCGCAATAATGAAATGTATATATCATATTGCTTATCTGACAGAATCGGACTACCCGCCCGATAAAGGGCGTTGGATGCTTTTAGAATAAATACTAACTCTTCAGTATTTAAGTCTGACCGAGAGAACAACGATACTAATTTTTCTGGCTTAAATTCTTCACCTATGTCATTCAATATTTCCAATTGTTCTTTGGTAAAGTCAATATTCAGCATATCAAAGCCCTCCATTTAAACGAACAACTAAGGTGGTATTGTTATACCCTAATGATGGCTGATAAATATCCGTTTGGAAAAACGATGTAAGGGTATCGTTGAGATCTTTTGTGAAGACATTAATTAAATAATGTAACTTGAGTATTTGAACAAATCTATTTGAAACAATTTTGTCCATGGTGACACCCATTGCGCCAGTGCGCCCAACTTGAAATTCTACATCTAAAAGCTTAGTGATTTCTTCTTGAGCAGGAAACTTCTGTGCAATCGCCCAGCGTGGTGCTCGCGCAACAAAGCCTAATGTTTGTTGAACACTAATATCGTCTACTTTAAACACTACGCCATCAATATCGTAAGGTAAGTCGTCACGAAGGGTTAGTATGCGCTGGTAGTAGTCTAAGCAGCCTTTGCCGCCATCAGCCGTATCGATATCTGGGCATAAAGGAATGCCCCAATCACCTAATTGTGCCAAACGCGCACTATGGCGGCTTGGTAATTCAAAATCATCAGGGGTAACTACGCCAAGAGAATAAGCGTAAAACATTAACGGGCGTTTCGCGGTCACTTTTGAATCAAGCTGCCTAAGGCTTCCCGCCGCTGCGTTACGCGGGTTGGCAAAAACTTTGCCGTCATTAGCGCGCTGAAAATCATTAAGCGCTTCAAAGCCTTTTTTAGGCATGAAAACTTCGCCGCGAACTTCCAGTCGAGATGGGTAGTCTTCGCCGCGTAATTTAAGCGGTACGTTGGCAATAGTACGTACATTGGTGGTGATGTTCTCGCCTACTTGGCCATCCCCCCTCGTGGCAGCGCGCACCATTTCGCCGTTTTCATACAAAATACTTACCGCTAAGCCATCTAGTTTTGGCTCACAGCTGAAGGCCAGTTCTTTATTATCTTTCAGGCGGTCATAAATACGTTTTTCAAACGCCAGTAACGACACATCATCAAACGCGTTATCTAAAGATAACATTGGCACTTCATGAGTAACTTGTTCGAAGGCAGAAAGTGCAGAGCCCCCTACTTTTTGACTTGGCGAACTCACACTCTGCAATTCAGGATATTGCTTCTCAATACTAATGAGCTCTTGCATATCTCTATCGTATTGCGCATCGGGCACGGTTGGGGCATCGAGCACATAATATTGATAGTTGTATTCGTTTATTTGCCCTCGAAGTGATTCGGCGCGGGCTTTTGCTTGTTCTAACGTGTCTGACATGATGATACTTGCATGTAATTTTAAAGAAAATGGCTGTTATGTTTGGTTCGTTGCACTGTTTTTGTTTTGCATTGACTTGTTTTGTGTTGAGTTACTTACACAGAGGCTGCGCCTTTACATAATGTAAATGGGTGAAGCTAAACAACGAAAAACCACTGCCCTAATGGTAGCATGACCAAATAAAAAAGGGCCGCTAAAAAGTCAGGCCCTATTTGCAAATTATAGAAAAGGTTTGTTACTGACGAGTGATCATACGTTTGCGTTCAAACTCTCGTATTTTCTCCATGTACTGCTGTAGCCCTTGCTTGGTTAACACACTGCGACGCCCATCAAGCACTTGACCACCAAATTCGTCAGCCAACTTTCTAGCAGCATTGTGCATCATGTTGAAAACTTGATGCGGATCGCCTTCAATGGGCAAAATCATGAACAATGATACGCCTTGAGTGTTAAACGTCTCAAGGTTATCAATGTCAAAAATACCAGGCTTAAACATGTTGGCTAGGCTGAATAACACCGGACCTTTGCCGTTTGAATTTACATGGCGATGAAAAATGTCCTGGTCACCAAATTTGAAACCCAAAGTAAGTAACATGGGTAACAAGGCCGCTCCAGCTATAGGGCCGTCCTCTGGTGCTTTTACGTTTAGCACTAGAACTTCTTGGTCAACTTGCTGCGTAGCATCGGCGTTTTGTGACTGGCTTTCAGACGCACTAGCGCCGCCTGCTTGGCTGTTAGCTCTTTCCTCTGTGTTGTTAGCCGTATTCGCAGCACTCGCTACATTGTCGTCAAAATCAATGCGCATTTGATCGTCGCCAAGTTTTGGCTCTTGGCGCTTGCGAGAAATAGGTTTGCTGCGTTTGCCTTTCATAAAGCGTTTTGCTTGTTCGCCTAATCCACTTGCACTAAGGATTTCCGCACCTTTCGCACCTTCCGTGCCCACGTTTCCTTCAGAAGTTTCACTTACCGAAGGTTGTGTGTCCGGAGAATCTAAACTGAAATCATCTACTTCAGGCGATTTATGCTCGCTTGAAGCAGATTGGCTGTTATTACTACCTTGAGGTGCGCTATTTTCTCTGCTGTCGGTGCTGGCTGCATTACTTTGGACTGAGGGCTCATCGTCGCTTTCTCGCAATAGAAAGCCTGGAGGTTCTGGGAAAGCGTTAGCACTGAAACTTTCATCTTCGCTAGACGCGGCAGCAGCGCCTTGTAAATGTGGTTTTGGATTAGAAACCACTGAACCATAGAGCTTAGGTTTGTCGGCTACCTTCTCTTTAGGTGCGCTTTTTTCTGATGACTTATCTTCTGTGGCTGCGTTTGAGTTGCTAGCGTTATCATTGTCGTCAGACACTGTTGCAAAATCATCATCTGCTTCGTCTGGCGATGAAACACTACCAGAAACCTTGCTGCCATCATGAGATGTCTGCTCAGGCCGTCTGCTGCCAGCGCTATCATCGCTACCATAAAAACTTTTCGCTTTGGAAGAGCCTGTCGACGCTTGACTATGATGGCTACTACTGTCGTTATTATACTCATCAACAGCATGTTGTTCGTCGCTAACACTAACGCTATTTGATTGATTTCGCTCGTCACTACCTGAGCTAACCACTCGCACTTGGCCAATACCTAATTCGTCAAACCCTTCAGAATGTGATCGTGTTCCCGATTCACTGTCGTGGGATGCATCGTCGCCGGTATCTGCCCACTGCCTAGGTTCAAGTCGAGGCTTACTGCTCGGCTTAGTGTTTTTGCGAATTTTCCAAATACCGTGTGCAAGCACTGCAATTATAAAGCAGGTACCTGCAAACAATAGTGCTAGACGTAATTCATCTTCCATTTTAGCTTCGTCGCCCTTTGTTATGCTTCTGCAAAAGCCATCGCTTCGTCAACATCAACCGCTACCATTCTAGATACACCAGGTTCGGCCATGGTAACACCGGTTAAATGACTTGCCATTTCCATTGCAATCTTATTGTGGGTGATATAAATAAACTGCACCGTTTGCGACATTTCTGAAACCAAGTTACAAAAACGCCCAACATTCGCATCATCTAACGGTGCATCTACTTCATCCAGCAAACAAAAAGGCGCTGGATTAAGCCTGAATATCGCAAATACCAATGATAAAGCGGTTAACGCTTTTTCTCCACCGCTTAAAAGGTGAATTGTACTATTTTTCTTACCAGGTGGTCGTGCCATGATAGTCACCCCAGTTTCCAGTAAGTCATCGTCAGTTAAGGCTAAATACGCAGAGCCCCCACCAAAGACTTTCGGAAACAGGGTTTTCAAATCTTGGTTCACTTGCTCAAACGTAGTAGAAAAACGGGTACGGGTTTCTTTATCTATTTTACGTATTGCGCTTTGTAATGTTTCTAACGCATCGGTTAAATCGTTATATTGAGTGTCTAAGTGTAACTTTCGTTCCGATTGAGTTTCGTATTCTTCTACCGCCGCCAAGTTCACTGCACCTAATCGGGATAAACTTGCTTGCGTGTTTTCGAGATCTTGCTGCCATTTGGTTTCATCAGCGCCGTCCGGCATAGTTTCAAGAATAGATTTAAGTGACTGTTTACTGTCTTCGAGTTGCTCCAAAATAGCGGAAGCACGCACTTTAAACCCTTCAATATCAATATTCAGCTTTTCGATATTACCCGTGCGTTCTTGAATATCTTTAGCCAGCGCTTGCTGACCTTTTTCTGACTCACGCAGTAATTGCTCTATATCATCCTGCTTAGATTGATACTCAGAACGCTTACTCTCTAACTCATTTTTTTGCGTAAGCAGTTCTTGCAACTGCACTTTTTGAACGGCCTGTGGCGCTGACAAGTCTGTTAACTCTTTATTCAGCGTATCTCGCCTTAATTGATAATCTGTCAACTGCTGCTGGTTACGCGTTACCTGTTGAGCATATAAATTTTGATGACTTTCCAATTGCTGAACTTTTAACGCCATCTCATGTGCTTGATGGGTTAACGATTCGACCTTGCTGCGAAGTTGAGCCACTTTATTGTCGAACTGCTCTCGGTTGTTTTGTGCATCGTTAACCCGCTCTTCGTACTCCGAGAGCTGAGCTTCATGAATTTCAAGCTGCCCAGAGAGTGTAACAAGCTGCGCGTCTTCTTTGCTCAATAGGCCATTTTGCTTGCCTAGCTCGTCTTGTAATTTTGTACTACGCGCTGTCAATTGTTCGTTTTGCATCATCAAAACAGACATAGCATTAGTATGCTGTACCAAAGTATTTTTTACATTCTCATAGGTAAGCTTTTGATTTTCACTTTCTTCAGTAACCTGGCTAACTAGCGCTTTAGCTTCCTCTACTTTTGCTTCGGCTAGCCCTATGCCGCCTTCAATTCGGTTTAAGCTTTCCTGCAGTTCAGCAAGCCTAGATGCTCTATGAAGTACACTGTTTTCAACTTCACCGCCTCGCACCACCCAGTCAATCCCGCACCATAGCCCTTCATAAGAAAGTGCGGTTTGGCCCTCACCAAGGGAGCCAACCTTGGCTAACGCGTCTGTATTAGTTTCACATAATAAAATCTGATTAAACGCATTGGGCACACGACTATTAGGTAAGGCTGCTGCCAAAGTATGAGGTTGTTTTATGTCGGTAAGCGCTGATTGAGAAAATACTCGCCCGCCCATTGGCAACATCGTAATGTGACTGACCAGTTCTTTTATATTAAGCGAACCCGCAACATAAGGTTGATGCCAATACCGCAACACGGTTTCTACACAGTCGTTTAAATGTTCGGGTACGTTTAGCTGCTGCCACAATAACTGTAAATCGCTATGCACATCGGTGTTACTGGTAGCAGCATCATCTTGTAATGCAGATAATGCGGCAATGGTAGACTGTAGAGATTGACGTTCGCCCTCTAACTTTCGGTGGTTCGCCTCTGCTTGTGCAAGCACCTGCTGGCAACTTACTACCTTTGCCGCGGTATTGTTGCTTTGCGCTAGCGCTTCATTAACCTGCACTTCGGCTTCGTCAATTTGCGCCGTTAATAATAGGATATGCTCACTGGTGTCTTCTGTATCTAGCTGATTCAACTCATCGTTAAGTTCATTGATGCGCTGCGTAGTACGAAGTTGCATATTCATTGTGGACTGAATTTGACTATGACAAGTTTGCACTTCTTGCTTCAAGCGGTGATAAATCTGTTCGTGCTCGCGGCTTTGAGCACTGAAATCACGTAAGTCTTGTTCTGCGTTATCAAACATCTCTTTGGCTTGCGCCAACGCTTCATCATTTATTTCTTGCTCTGGCAATAAGGAATCTAAGCCCGATTTAGATGTAGTCAACGCTTGAGTCGCTTCCTCTAAGCCCACTTTCAATAGGTTTGTTTGCTCGTTAAGGGTAACAAGCTCAGCTTCAATTTGCTGTTTGCGCTGCTGGCTATGCAATTCGTTTTGTTCAATGCGAGTAATGGCATTACTGGTGGTAAATAGCTGCTGCTGTACATCATCGGCGGCTTGTTTATGTTGCGCCAATTGCTCTTTATAGGTGAGCATGCCCGCTTCGTCGCCCTGCTGCTGCGCCACTAACGCATCAAGCGCTTGCTGATGACCTTTCAACCCAAGCTGTAGGCGTTCAATTTGTTCGTTATTTTTTAGGAAACGAAGGCCCGCGAGTTCACCTTTAAGCTCACGAACTTTTTCACGCAATGCTTTATAACGAGTAGCCGCCGCCGCTTGACGCTGTAGCTTCTCAAGTTGCTGACCAAGTTCATCACGCACATCATTTAAGCGGTCTAAATTGTCTTGAGTGTGACGAATACGGTTTTCAGTTTCTCGTCTGCGCTCTTTGTATTTAGAAATGCCGGCCGCTTCTTCAATGAACACCCGCAATTCGTGAGGCTTAGATTCAATGAGCCGTGAAATCATACCCTGTTCGATAATAGCGTATGAGCGCGGCCCTAATCCGGTACCTAGAAATAGATCGGTAACATCACGGCGTCGACACTTAGTGCCGTTAAGAAAATAAGTAGATTGGGCATCTCGGGTAACTAATCGTCTTACCGATAGCTCACTATAGGTAGCGTATTCACCGCCAATACGCCCTGCACTGTTATCAAACACCAATTCAACACTGCATTGACCTACGGGTTTACGTGCGGTAGAACCATTGAAGATAACGTCTGTCATGGCATCGCCACGCAAGTTCTTAGCCGAACTCTCTCCTAACACCCAGCGCACGGCATCAATTACGTTGGATTTACCGCACCCATTGGGTCCGACAACCGCTGTCATCTCACTGGGAAAAGGAATAGTGGTGGGGTCGACAAAGGACTTAAAGCCCGCTAATTTAATCTTTTTTAAACGCACAATTACACCTTACGCACTATAGGTGCATAACAAAAGATGCCCCGCGCATTGGGGTTAAGCGTTATAAAAGAAATATTTAGCGTATTGGCTAAGTGCATAGAAAGCACATTTTTATGATTGTTATTATGTGATGAACTTTATCAAATCTAACAGCTTGTAACAATTACCATTTCGCTTGCGTTATGGTGTTACGTATACTGTTCATGTCAAAAAGTCTCAGTAAAACCGAATAATGGAGTAATGATGAGTTCGCGAAGTGGTATACATTATTTTTTTGAAGGGTTTTCATTAATTAAAACTAAAGGCCTTAAACGCTTTGTGTTTGTACCTTTAGCTATCAACATTCTACTTTTTTCCACCGCTTTTTACTTTTTATTCGGCCAAATTGAATATGGCATTAACTATGTGATTGATATGGTGCCTGAATGGCTGGGTTGGATTAAAACTGCGATCAGTTTCTTTTTATGGCCATTAGCAGTAATAAGTGTATTGCTGATCTTCGCCCTAATTTTTGGTACTTTGGCCAATTGGATTGCCGCCCCCTTTAACGGTGTACTATCAGAAAAAGTAGAGCGCCATTTAACAGGGCAAGACATGGGTGACGATGGATTACTCGACCTAGTTAAAGACATTCCTCGTACCTTAGGCCGAGAGTTCACAAAACTGTTTTGGTACATTCCTAGAGCCATTGGTTTTCTACTATTGTTTATATTTGTACCTGTATTTGGGCAAATTTTGTGGTTCCTGTTTTCCGCTTGGATGATGGCAATACAATACTGCGATTACCCATACGACAACCATAAGATTAACTTTAAGCGCATGCAAAACCACCTTTCACAACATAAAGGTAAATGTATGTCGTTCGGCGTTATGGTAAATATCTTTTCGCTTATTCCGGTAGTGAACTTCATCGTGATGCCGGTAGCTATTTGTGGTGCTACCTCTATGTGGGTAAGTGAATTGCGAAGCCAAGCCTTAGCTAAGCTTTAATTGGCCTCGTGACTTGATATAAAGCAATAGAACTTAACGCTTTAGTCATCGGAATCTGTCTCAACAGTGCTAGCAGGTTCGGCCTCTGAATCAGTATCCGTATTAGTATCAGCTGCATCCTCAGCGGATGTTGCCGTGGCGTTTAAATCAATACTGGCTTTGTGGTTTTCGTAAGCCGCAAGCCATTGCCCCGCTTGGTTCGTTTCACCGTTTTGATGAAAAGCTTGAAACAAGTTCATCGAAATGGGGCGCTGCGCGTTAGGATTGGCTAATTGGTCTTGCCATAAAGATAAATACAAGTCTGGGATAACACCGCTATCGTGATGTTCCATAAAGGTGATCACTCGACTAGGCTTGTAACTAGTGACATTAATCTCGCCACAGGTTTTAGCAAAACCAACCCGCAGCGGTAAAAATTCATTTTTCGCCTTTGTCTCCCAACGATTTACCGTATTTTGAGGATGATAAGCAATAGCGCCATCCATGGTTAAGTTCGGTGGAGCAAAGGTACTTATGCCTTCATTAGAACAGTAACGCCTTGCAGCGTTTCTCGACAATGCATATTCATCAATAAAACCGGCAAAATGCGCCAACTCATGCACCATCACGGTATACGAATCACTAATATCTAGGTACATAACACCGTTTTGAACATTGGCTTTACCTTGCTCTGACACCACAATAGCATGAGTAATATTCCGTGTTTCTACCAGTGGGGCGAGGGGCTTCACATTACAAGCAAGGTTACCTTGGCCATTAAAATTAGCATGGCAATCAAGTACGTTATTTTCTAGCCAGATAGGCGGCGCAATACAAAGCGGAAGTTCGCTGAGTCGCTCATCGTTCAGGTAATCTTTGTACAATCTATCGGCACGGGCAATAGTGGCTAAGGAGGTGGCCACAAGCTGAATGCGCTGATAGCACACAGGCTTTGATTGCCAATTGTAGTTAGCCACGCGGGATGACGTGGTGGGGGTATAGCGATTTATCACCGACGATAGTTGTTGCGCTAATTTGTGGCCTTCTTTCGCTGCACGCAGAATATAGCTTTTCGCATCTTCGCGATTGTTTTCATCCCACAGCAATCTGCCGTATTTAAATGCACTTTGCATATCTTGCATGGCAGTTTTTTCAAGCCATGGTTTGGCCAAACCTGGTTGAGCGTGAAGCAAATACCAATCAGCTAATGCGGCTTGCGCTGGCATATAACCCTGCTCGGCTGCTCTAATTAACCACTTTTCGCGTTTGTCAGGATTTTCAGTTGCCATCGCAAAAGCTAACTGAGCCTCGGCAACATTCCCAAGGGCGGCTAGGCGAATTAATCGGTCGGAAGCGGCCTCTTCGCCCAGTAATTGATATAAGGCCCAAGCGGCGTCAGCGTTATTGATTGAAGCAAGTTGTTCTAGCCAATAATTGGCATGGTTTTCACTTGCAAGTTCAACTAGCAGCGATTGTGCTTGTTCATTCGCTAAATTGTCGCTTTGACCTTGTTCATTTTGAGCCGCAAGCCACAGCATCGCATACACGCTGTCTTTGATGGGTTTGGAAACGTTTGATGAGGTTGGGGCGTTGTCAGAAGTATCAGTGGACTCTGGCACAGAGGTGCCTTGAGCAGAAGTTGCTTGGTCAGAAGTAGCTTGTTCAGAAGTGGCTGGCTCAGTTCTATTAGACGTAGCTGGCTCAGAGTCAGCGATTTCAGGCGTTGCTGGCTCGGATGCCTGCGACTGAGTAGAAAGAGAGTCATCGTAAGCGTGTATAGCACTAGTTGCATTGCGTACCAATTGCTGCGCATAACGGCCGCTGTCGCCCGCTATTAGCAGCAGCGCTATTATCGCTAGTGTTAATCCACGCATTGTTTAGGCGCTGTTACTCTTCAGCGTCTGTAGAGCTTTGACGAAGTCGGTTAAGCTCCATACGAGCATAACGATGTTCTACATAGTCAAAAACGTTAGTGCTAAGGGCTAACTTGAAATAATTAGACGCAATGCCGTTATTTCCATCTTGACTGTGGTACTTGCCTAAATAGAAATACGCTTCGCACAATCTGTCGGTTAATGCTTTTTGACTTTTAACACCATCAAGTAATGAATTCAGTACCGCATTTTCATCTACCACACCTAAAAATAAATCGGTAAGCGTGGTTGCCCAATGTTCGTTGTTCAATTCTGGGCGAATAGCAGCTAAGTACGCTTGCCCTTCTTCTGGCGACAAATCGTAGTGAGCAAAATAGGCCCACAGCGCTCGGAAAGGGTCAGAATTGTCTTTTTGTAAGAACATGCCTAAATCTTCGATGGCCAGTTCAGAGCGACCGCCATAATACAAAGCAATACCACGGTTTAAAAAGGCAAAGTCGTATTCGGGATTAATCTCTAGGGTAGAATCGAATGAGTCGTAAGCTTGAATAAAGTCGTTTTGCTGAATGTAATGGATACCCATAGAGTTATAGGCTTCTGCAAAATCGGGCTTAAGATTAATCGCCTGACTGTAATCAAATTGCGCTAACCCGCCTAGTCCAACACTGTCGTACAGCATTCCACGTTGCAGGTGTAGCTCTGCTTTGTCTTCATCAGACAAGGCACTGCTACCTAAAATTTGGTTGTAACGGGCAATAGCCATTTCAGAGCGAGGATTAACCGGCGCAGGCTCTGCAAGCAGCAAATTACCCATTTGTGGTTGGCTAGAAACTTCTGGAGTTTGAGCACAACCGCCTAAAATACCGACAACTATGAAAAAAAAGATGAGACTAACGTTTCGACGCATGGTAAAAAAGCATTCTTAAGTAGGAAAAAACATCCCGCGTTACAGATGTGTAAGCGGCTTTATATGCCGCCAACCTTCTCGCATTTAGTGTAAAAAGTAAAGTTATAAGTCGGGAGAATGTAGGTAGTTATGGATAATAAAAAGATAAAAAAACTGATAGAACAAGCACAACAAGTTCAACAACACTCTCACTCACCCTATTCAAATTTTAAAGTAGGTGCAGCTGTCCTTACCGACTCTGGTGATATTTTTGCTGGCTGCAACGTTGAAAGTGCCGCTTATCCTCTTAGCCAATGCGCCGAAGCCAGCGCCATTGGAAATATGGTTAGTCATGGGCATAAACGTATTCATTCTATTGTAGTGGCAAGTCAAAATGATGAGTTTTGTTTCCCCTGCGGTGGTTGTCGCCAGAAAATTGCAGAATTTGCCCCAGACGATACCCCTGTGGTGATGGTTACTAAATCGGGTGAAACCCATGAAACCACAATAGGTGACTTACTGCCAAATGCATTTAGAGCTCACGATTTAGGTAAATAGTTGCGATTAGAAACACTATTTTTAGTGTTTCTAATAAAATTTTTGCTAAGCGGTTACCCATTAAATTTAACTAAAATAAAGTAAAAACAAGCATCGTAGGCGGTTATTCATCAAACAATAACCGCTTAGGTTTGCTGTGTTATCAGCACATTTTAGGGATCGTTGAACGCGTTATATTCAATATAAAACCGTTTTGATTAAACGCTAGTGCAACTTGATCGCCAATTTCAATACCAGTCGCAATTCTCTGGTGTTCTCGCATACTTGCTACAAGACTGTCAGAAAGCGTGATGCGTTTTGAGGTACAGTCAACTAACGTCCACTGATTATCTACATTTGTGAGTGTAGCTACCCGAGTGCTTACCGCTTTAAACGTCGCTAATTGTTGCTCGTAGGCTCGGCTGTAAGCAGTATATTTTTTGCTGTAATCGGCAACCTGTACGTTGGCAATTTCATCCTTAAAGCCATGAACTTCAAGCGTTACTTCTATTGGTCCGAACTTTGTAGTGTTTAAGCTGATGCCTTTAGCTTTGTTATTTAGAGCTTCGTTGCCTACAAGCCCATTGTCTGCTACGTCAAAACCCTCGTTAACTTGGCTTTTAAAATCGTATATGCCTATTAATAAAACCAACACAAATGCGGCGGCGGTAAAAGCAAACCACTCTTTATGCCATACGCCTAGTTTTTGCCAAAAGTGCGAATATGAATGACCACTCGCGTTATTCAACACACTACGTTTAATGCGGCTTGGCACCTTATACTGACTTTTACTTTGCTGATACGCGTGGCGAAATTGCTCATTTTCGTCATTCATGATTGTGTCTCCAACGCTTTTTTAAGCTTTTCTCTAGCATAACGAAGGCGAGTTTTTACTGTTTCATGGGGTACATCACATATTGTCCCTATCTCATGAATACTGAACCCTTCTTGCTGTAGCGAAAACGCTTCTTTTTGCTCAAACGGAAGCTGCCTTAATAACTGGTGAAAATCGGGTGTACCGTCTAGCGCGCTTTCATCTGCAACCAAACTATCAATTTGATTGCTGTGGCTGTCTTGACGATATTGTTTTCTG
The DNA here is from genome assembly GCF_030547075.1 of Alteromonas sp. 1_MG-2023. Lineage (GTDB taxonomy): Bacteria > Pseudomonadota > Gammaproteobacteria > Enterobacterales > Alteromonadaceae > Alteromonas. Next base: position 306,629 of record NZ_JAUOQH010000002.1, read on the forward strand.
AATTCATCTAACAAGGTGTTACGACCAAGAGTAAATAGCCAGCCCAAAAACTTACCTTCATGTCGATATAAATGCTTTTTTTCAATAACTTTAACCCACGTTTTTTGGGTGATATCTGCCGCCATGTCTGCATTGCTCATGACCAGTAAATAATAATAAAGCGCATTGCTGTGCTGATCATATAAAGCAGATAGCGCTTTTTGTTCTCCTGTGCGCACATATCTATCCATCAAACTTTCGGCGCTAGAAGGCGAACTAAACCAATCCTTTACCGATATAAGCAGCCCTGCCCCTGCATAACTCATACGCATGCCCCCCTATTGAAAATACGACGTTTTCTAAGCGCTATTGCCTACAAGGCAACCGTAACGACAACATGTTGTTACCTAAAAACACGCTCTATCCATATGTCGCTGCTATATAAAAGCAGAATCTATCAACAGCGCCCCAAAATACGGGCAGTCATTGTTGACAATCTTTGCTGACGAGCAGGCTGACAATCTTTTCGTAACGGCCTTTACCGGCGATCAGGCTGACAATCTTTGCTGACAATCTTTGCTGACAGTCTTGCCGGGCTACTGCTAGGATTCATCAAAACGAAACTCTAATAATACAAACATATCATGTTGAGCGACTGGCACACCATTTTCCATTTTTGGCTTATATTTCCATTTAGATAATGCCCGGCGTGCGGCGCGATCAAATACCCGTTTAGGCTCAGCTTCAATAATATGAATGTCTTGCACAGTCCCATTTGATGCTACGGTAAAACCTAACTTCACCCACCCTTCTATACCGTCTCTCATTGCCTCAGGAGGGAACGCAGGATCTACGCGAAATTGTGGAGAAGCCTGCATATCCCCTTTCCCACTCTGAAAGTTAGGGTTTATATTCACTTTAGTGGTAGTGAACTGTGGTTTAAACGAAAATGTTGGATTTGAATCATTGGGCGTAGGGTCCGCTTTTGGTATTTCCATAGGGGGTTGAGCTACAGGCTTTTCCATCGGCTTGATTGGCGTACGTACAATAACCTTAGGATCATCAATACTAAGAACTACTGGCCCTACAGTTTGATACTCGGTTACCTTAACCCCAACCTGATTGTTTTCTATTAGCTTCGCCATTATGGCAAATAGAGCAAAGGTAATAAGTATGCTCAACACTATGTAGCCAATTGGCTTAAAACTAGTGGATATAAATGGGTTTGCTTGTGAAAATGTGTTCATTATTATCTCCCGTTTTCTTACTTAACGAATCACCGTTCAAGACGGGGTGATATTTTTTTCATCTATTTAAAACAATGCATGTCTGAAACCACTGGTATGACCATTCAAATTGGTAAATTGACTCTATACCTCACGGTAATACTATGTCCTTTTTACAAATGCCTCATTTGTAAATTTGCGAAACATACCCATTAAGTGGGATAGGGCTAATTAAGAATGAAGGCCTTAAATTTTTAATTTCGCTGAAATTTTTGCTGCGTGTGTTGATGTGCGTTTCTAGCCATTCGAACTTTAAATGCCATTCACACGCATTAATATGGAATAAAATTACCCATGACCACCAAGACCCAATCACTATTTACCCCTTTTAACAATAAAGGGTTATCTGTAGACAATAGAATTGTAATGGCACCAATGACCCGTGAGTTTTCTCCTGAGGGCGTGCCAACATCAGATGTTGCCGATTATTATCGCCGCCGGGCTGAAGGGGGTACTGGTTTAATCATTACGGAAGGTACTACGGTAAACGACCCGGTAGCTAATATGAGCCATCGTATTCCTGTATTTCATGGAGACAAAGCGCTAGCTGGCTGGGAAGAAACCGTAAAAGCCGTGCATAGTGTTGGTGGTAAAATTATGCCTCAGCTATGGCATGTGGGTATGGCACGTGTTGCTGAAAAAGCACCGTTCCCTGAACTACCAAGTGCTGGTCCTTCGGGTTTGTTTAAACCAGGCAAGCAAGGCGCAGAGCCGATGACACAACAACATATTGAATCGGTGATCAGTGCTTTCGCGACAGCGGCATCAGATGCAAAACGCATCGGGTTTGATGGTATAGAGATTCATGGCGCCCACGGTTATCTTATTGACCAATTTTTCTGGAGCGGCACTAACGAACGTACCGATGAATGGGGCGGTAGCATGGCGAACCGTAGCCGTTTTGCAGTTGAAATTATTAAAGCAATCCGCGCTGCAACATCGCCTGATTTCCCCATTGTGTTTCGTTATTCACAGTGGAAACAACAAGATTACACTGCACGTTTAGCAGAAACACCTCAACTGCTTGAAGAATTCCTAGCGCCTCTTAGCGATGCAGGCGTCGATATTTTCCACTGTTCACAGCGCCGTTACTGGGAAAATGAGTTTGAAGGTAGTGATTTAAACCTAGCCGGTTGGACGAAAAAACTTACCGGAAAGCCTACCATTACAGTGGGATCTGTTGGCCTTAATGAAGATTTCTTTGGTGCGTTTACAGGTCAAGGTTCAAACACCCGCGCTATCGATGATTTGATTGAGCGATTAGACAAAGGTGAGTTTGATTTAGTTGCTGTAGGACGTGCGTTGTTACAAGATCCTAACTGGGCAAACAAAATTAAGAACAACCAACTTGATGAACTGGAACAGTTCTCTGGTAAAGCGCTAGCGTCATTGTCGTAGTAATTTTTACCGGATTATTACGTACACCATGCGTTCAAAATAAGTATACCTATGACACAGCCAACGCCGTCTAATAAGTTAGCTAAAAATACACTGCTTTTAGCGGCTGCGGCCATAGGATTTGCCCAAACCGTGCTGTTTGCCATACTGGCACCATTAGGCCGAGAAATTGGCTTAATAGAAGTACAGATTGGGGCTATTATTTCTTGCTCTTCCCTAACATTATTTTTAGTTAGCCCCTTATGGGGGCGTGCTAGCGATCGTTGGGGAAGACGAAAAGTGTTACTGATTGGGCTATTTGGCTACTCCTCTGGCACCTTAGTGTTTGCTGGTGTGTTTCAGGCAGCTCTGCTAGGGCTTCTTGTCCCTCTTGCAGCACTAATACTGCTCATCATTACCCGTGTAGCAAATGCCACCGTGATGGCAGCGGTGTCACCCTCTGCCAGCGCCTATATGGCAGATGTTACTACGGTAGAAGAGCGAGTAAAGGGTATGGGTGCCCTAGGTGCAGCTACCAATATTGGCTCTATCTTGGGGCCAGCCATAGGTGGCCTACTAGCCAGTATCAGCTTGTTAATGCCACTGTATTTCTCGGTGGGCGTTACTGTAGCAGTTGCTGTTTTAGCTATTTTTTCCTTACCAGTATTGCCAAATACTACTCACACCTCTACATCCCAAAAACTGAAATACACCGACCCTCGAATATTCCCACTCATACTCGCGGGCGTATTACTTTTCATGGGCTTTGCCATTGTTCAGCAAACCATTGCTTTTCGTTTTCAAGATATCTTTTCACTTAACAGTACCGATACCGCGAAAGTTGTCGGTTTTAGTTTAATGATTTCAGCGGCATCCGCATTGTTCGTCCAAATGCTCGTTATTCCCCGCTTAAAGCTACGCCCTTTTACATTACTTAGGCTTTCAATGCCTATTATGATGTTGGCGTTTGCAATATTGGCGATGGGTGAAACTAAAACACAGTTCATGTTTGCAATGTGTGTATTGGGTTTGGGATTAGGAATAGCGGGGCCGGGATTCATGGCAGGGGTATCGATTGCCGTCGCTTCCGATGAACAAGGCGCAGTAGCAGGCATTGCTGGCGCCTGTCCGCCACTAGGTTTTGCAGTAGGGCCATTATTAGGCTCTTACCTCTATTCAATCGACGCGGCCCTACCCTATTGGTTTTCGTTTACCTGCTACTTGCTATTGTTTTTCTTCACTCTGAAATTTAAAACACGACACTAAAGCGCTAGTGGTTCAAGCTTATTTCGGGCCTATTTCGGGGTAAGCACACCTTCTGTTTCGGTAACCGTTTTGGCGTCTGCCCGTTCAATAACCTTCAATAGTGTAGTTTGAATAGTTTCATCGGTTCTTGCATCGGTTGTGCTTGCGAATTTTTGCTCTTGAGGTGCTACACCTTCGTCGGCAATAAAACCCATTACGACTTCATTGGCACACTCTGGCGTTTCGCCGTAATAGGTTAACGTAATTTGCGGGTAACCTTGAAACCCTTTCTTAACTCTTTTGGCGATGCGTTTTGTCGACTTATCTAAATTCATAATAGCTCTGATAGGTAATTGTTCTAATGCCTAGAGCATTGCATGTAACCTGTTCAATGTCGCAGGTTATTTACTAATAAAGATGTAATTAACGCTAACTATCGTAAACGCTGGCTATTAAAAGTGAGTTATAACAAAGAAGAAAACTGAAACAACCACGGCTAGACCGACCAACGCACACCAGGCCCCGCTGTGCTGATTACTACTACTGCCACCAAAACTTCCCTCTTCACTGACATTATTTTGTTTTGGATATGCACCAAAGGTCACTGCCCTGCAAATAGGCCAACCTATCCAATAGCAAATAGTCCAAAAAAAGAATTCCATAACGAGGTAGCCGATTACCCTAAAAAGGCCTTTGGCTACTTCTCCTACGATAACTTCTTCCATTGTCTTTCCTTAGTGTATGTAAGGGTTATTAAGCTGCTTATAGATGCTCAGGGTGAATTAGAATCAGTCACCCCACACCTATAAACTCAATACCAGATTAGACAATAAAAGCCATACTAACAAAGGCTAAGGTGTAACGGGATATGTTGTGGGTTTCTATCTAGTTAACTCAAAATTATGTTTCTGACGTTTTCACATCATTTTTGAGCACTAAAGCAATTAGGAAAACAAGTGCTATAGGTGGTATGAGCGCCGTAAAGAACGCCACCACAGAGGTAAGAATAGGTGATTGGGTTTTTCGCTTGCCTAAGTAATAGCCCAGTGCAGCCATCAGCAAAGCTAATACGAAAATGATTTGCCCTATCCATGTAGCGTTGATATTCATAACAAAATTCCCTTTAAACTCTTGTGACCTCTAACATAGCGAAAGCAATTGTAATTTTACAATCACCTTTACACAGACATGCATATCTTTACGTTAACGGTAGAAGTATTAAAAATATAATGAAACTTCCAGCTTAGTTGACCTCAATATTGCCTTTATCAATTTGCTGGACCGCCGTGTAAGGAATAACAATCGTGTCTGCCACAATAGAAAACGCCGCATCAATAACAAAGAAAGGGACTTTCCCAACCGTAGAACCGATATTTTCCCGGCGGCTTGGTTCACCGTTTAACAAACATACATTGTATGAGAACCCACTGTATACACGAGGAATTTCTTCGCAGTAGCTTTTCTTGCCTTGATGTTCAATTTGAACATGGTTGTTGTCAGGAGAAATTGTTTTCACAGTGGCACAAGAGCAACACGCTAAAGATAAGATGGCGAGAGACAAAATTTTCATATACTACTAATTCCATTTAATACTGTTGAATTGGGGGTCACTTAATGCAGTCGATGTTAGTGCGAAATTGATAGCAGAAACTATAACGCAGGTATTAGCTCCAGCAAATCGGTAGCCCCCACATCTACACCACGTTGAGAAAGTAACGTAGTAATTTGCCCGCGGTGATGTGTTTGATGGTTAAATAGGTGTTGTATAAGTTGACCGAAATTTTTCGTATGTGGCATGCCCGCAGTATTTTGAAATGGCAAGTCAGTGGTAAGCACTTCACTTGATAAGGCATTAGCGAAGGCCAAAATAGCCTCATCTACTTTCACTCTTTGATCGCGTAGTAACGCTATATCGTCAAAAAGGGTTTCATCTAGCTTTTTAGGAAGCGGCATTGCCATCACGACGCTTAGCTCGCTGAACCTATCAGGATGCTGTGCAAATCGTTGAAGCCAGATAATATCGGCAACCAATATGTGGTTAAGCGTGCCTAAGATAGATCCAAAAAAAGCCCCCACATCTTCACTCAATTCGGCTGGACTCAATTGCGATGCCGCTGAATAAACAGACTCATTCATCCACTGATTGTATTGAGCCATCAATGTGAAGCTATTTTTTAAAGACATAAACGTTCCTAAGACATGTCGCTTCGTTTAGTTAATGCTAGCTTAAGTTCATCTAAGTAGCCTTCAAAAGGCTTCCACTGCTGCATACCGGTTTTATATATAGGCTGGCGTACTTGTTCCGAACTGGGAGTTTTAATTACCCGTTTGGTTTCATAGAACGACAAACAAGCAGGTTCAAATGGCAGTCCGCAAAAATCAAGAATGCGATGTACTTGCCCTTCTAAATCATCAAGCACATCTTCGTGCTGCACGGTTAGAATGTGATCGGGCAATACAGAATGCCAGTGGTCCATTAGCTTTTCATAAGCGCAATAATAACGGCCAATATCATCTAAGGAGTAGCTAAACTCCTGACCTTCCCCAAATAACTGTTTAAAGCCACTAAAGCAGCAATCCATGGGGTCTCGCCTAGCATCGATAATCTTTGCGTTTGGCAAAATACGCTTTATAAACCCAATATGCACAAAGTTATTGGGCATTTTATCAATAAAGAAAGGCGCAGATTGACGGTAAGCTTGGGTTTGCGCCATGTATTTCTCGCCAAGGGCAATGCACGCTTCATCAGATAAATCGGCAAGATTGTACGGGTACGCTTTCTTCTGATTACTTAAGCTAGACGCAATGCCTAAAATATCGTGTAGTTCCATAGTGCCATCCACCATGGAATGGGAAGCCAAAATTTGCTCTAGCAAGGTTGAACCCGCGCGTGGCAATCCAACAATAAAAATAGGATCTGGCGCATCACAGCCGCTGAACTCACTCATTAATTCTGCATCACAAGCCGATGCTTGCGCTTCAAGCGCCGCTTCGGTGCGAGCAATATCAAAGCGATGAGTACGCTTTTTCAAGGTGTTGCCCTTGTTATAATACTCAAATGCTTTGTGAGGCTGCTTGGCATCTTCAAAGCCTTTGCCTAACGCAAAACAAAGGTGAATTCTATCGTCTAGCTTTGTAGTATCTAACGCTTCTTGCTTCTGCATTGCCGCCAAAGCGTTATCATCAAAACGATAGGTTTTCGTATTAGCTAAGCTCCAGTACGCGTCGCCAAAATCAGGGGCGAACACGGCGGCTTTTTCGTAAGAAGCAATTGCCTCTTTCACATCGCCTTTGGCCTTTAATGCATGGCCTAGCGCAACCCACAGTGCGGGGCGATCTTGCTTATCGGCAAGTAAACTTTGATAAATACCAATGGCTTCGTCCAATTCACCAACACCCACTAGCGCATGGGCCAAGCTTACTTTTATGGAAAAGCTTTCTGGTTGTTGTGCTAAGCGCGCTCGCGCCACTTTTGCCGCCTGCGGGAATTTGCCCAGTTTTGCCAGTAACCCTTGGTAAGCCGCTTGGGCTTTATCATTGTCGGGGTAAAGCGCAACACAGCTTTCTAATAGAAACTCGGCATCATGATATACCTTTAACTGCACACCTAATTCTGCCAATAGCATCATGGCTTCAGGGTGATGCTTGTTTTTGGCTAAAAACTGACGGCATACCTGTTCTGCTTTACGCAACTGGCCTTCGTGCATTAAGTCATGTGCGCCAAGTAATGGTTTGGGCAGACTTTGCAGGAAACTAATGTGTTGTTGTGCGAGTGCCAAAGCTTGAGGTTGATTGTCTCGCTTGTATACGGCCTCTAACTGCTGCCATGCGGCAACAAGTGCGGGATTAAACCGTGTAGCTTGGTAAAAAGCATTGGCAGCATCGTTATGGCCGGCATTGCGTGCATAACAATAGCCCAACTCTTGAAAGCCTCTGCCGTAATCAGGAAATATCTCGACAAGATGCAACAGTGTACTTATTGCGCTTTTAATCTCTCCGGCAAGTCGGTACGCCACTGCCATTACATACATGGCTTCGCGGGTAGCGTCTTCGCTGGGTTTAGCATTCAGAAACTGCTTACTTTGCGCAATAACATGCTGATGATTAGACTGCATTAAACTTTGTTTTAGTGCAGTAAGGGTTTGTTGTTCTTGTGAATTCATAAATACAGCATGCCTAAAAACATAAAAAAACGGCATCCCCTAAGGCATGCCGTTTTAGGTAGGTGTAACATATTACATGAAGTTCAAATTACACCAAAGTCAGATTACACAACTTGTGTTTAGTAGTAATCGTAAGAAAAGCGCACGCCAATTGTACGTGGGCGATTCGTTACTACCTTAGGTGTAAACTGCTGAGTATCAATATTTAATATCGCGCTTTCATCAAACACGTTATCGACATAAAGCTCGGCTTTCCATACATCGTTAGTTACACCAACGGCTAAATTAGCCAGCATGTATGACTCTTGTACATAACGGCCGCCTTCAAATACGTCACCGTTAGAGTCGGTATAAGTTACGCCTTCGTAAACGTCAGCATGCTTCTCAATTTTAAGGCCAGAACCTGTGCCGTAAATAAGCTGCGTTGCATCTTCCATTACGTAGGCATCCATTACCATACCAGCGTAACGATCGCCGGTGTAGCTTATAGAGCCATTCACGTAACCACGCTTGTCGCCTTCTAATTCGAAAAAGTAACGTGCGTTAATGTTACCAGAGAAGCCTGCAGAGTAAGGTAGTTCAGAGCCTACACCCGCTGCAATGCCTTCAAGTTCTGAGTTCACGCTAGTCAATTCAGTACTTAGTAAGCTAAACGCAGCGTTAATTACTAGGTCGTCTGTAGCTAACCAAGTAATGTCAGCATCTAAACCTTGAATCTCTGCATCACCTACATTGTCGGTAAATACTAAGAAAGAGATGTTAGTTGGGTCGAAACGTGACGTTTGTAAGTCAGTAATTTCAGAGTAATACGCCGTAGCGTTTACACGTAAAATGCCGTCTAAGAAGTCACCTTTAACGCCTAACTCGTAGTTATCAAGGGTATCTGTTGTTGAGTATACCGGAATACGGAAACCTTCAAACGCGCCACTTTGGTTTTTCGCTAAACCACCACCAACACGGTTAGTTACCGGCGGACGGAAGCCTTCAGAGTAGTTAGCAAACAATAGAACGTCGTCGTTCACTTTCCAATCAAGTGAGAATTTGAAGATGGTATCGTCAACGGTTAGTACACCATCGCTTCCCAATAAGTCAGTTTCTAGCTGACCACTGGCGATAGCAGCACTTACTGCATCAGGGTCTAGGCCAACGGCAGCTAGCTCATCTGGGTCTAGTGAACCAAATGCTTGTACTCGACGAGTTACGTCTACGGTTGTAGTAGAGCCTGTGTACTTATCATCAATTTGATACCAACGTGCGCCAACACTTGCCGTTAGTGAATCGGTAATGTCGTACTCAAACTGACCGAACACAGCAACTTGTTCAACGGTATGAGTAATATCGTTAACAAAGCTAATTTCTGATGGGAATGGACCGCCGTCGCTATTAATACCGTCGGTACCTACTAATGTTCTTTGTAGGTTGTTAAAACCGTATTGGGTTAGCTCGCCGTCAGTATTGGCAATTTTAAACTGCCCTACTGTTGCCACTTCTTGATCGTCATAGAACAAACCAGCGGTTACACGCCACGGTGTATCCATGGTAGTCACAAAACGCAGCTCGTGAGTTGAACGGGTTGTGGTGGTGTCTTCTTTAAAGTATTTGGTTGGATCTAAACAACGCTGATCTTCAGCTTCAACACCTGATTCATAGTGATTACACACATAGTAAGCTGCGAAAGCACCACCATTCGTGTAACCCGTGTAATCTGCTAGTGTATCAATTTCACGATCTAAATAACCACCTGTGTACACAAGGTCTAGTTTTTCTAAACGACCTTCTAATGTCCACGTTGTTAAGCCAAACTCGTCTTTGTTTTCTTCTTGAGCGAAACGAAGCGCTGAGCTTTCGCCTTCAAGAGTTGGGTCGTAAGCAAATACACCTTCAGTATCTAATGTTTGCTGGGTGTGCTGAACCAACAAATCCCAGTCATCGTTGAATTCATACAGTAGACCGAAACGTGCACCCGTGTAGATTGCATCGTTGAAGTCATCTTCTACTAACGCATCGTTTTGCGGCGATACAACAGACGCTTCTTCGTTTGAGTTAACGCCAGGGCTAGTTACGCGGTTTTGATCCATAGCAACAGGGTCAGCAAGTGGGCCACCAGAGATACGGTCGATAACTACCGCACTACCAATGTAACCACCTTCACCTGGAACGTTCATCACGTTATCAATCCAGCCGCCTTGCTTATCGTTATAAGCGGCAACACGGAAACCAAGCTTGTCGGTAAGCGGCATATTGAAGTAAGCCGTTACCGAGTTACTCATTTCACCGCCCTTGGTGAAACCAATGTTGGTATCAAAACCAGCACCAAAACTGTTTAGGTCGGGTTTATTCGTGATCAAACGAATTGTGCCTGCCTGTGAGCTAGCACCGAACAAAGTACCTTGTGGCCCAGGTAATACTTCAACACGGGCAACGTCAGTAGCGTACACGTCTAGGTTACGACCGGCCATTGATACAGGCTGTTCATCTACATAGAAAGCAACAGAAGGTTGTAATGCTTGAACTGAAGACAACATGATGTTTGATTGGGTAGTTGCCGCGCCACGAATATATATTTCGTTTTGGCCCGGGCCTGTACCCTGAAACACTACGTTTGGTAGGAATTCAACGTAGTCTTGAAAGTTATCAATGCCTAAATTTTCGAGTGCTTTACCATTAAGTGCGGTAACGGCGACAGGTACGTCTTGGATAGATTCGGCGCGTTTAGTGGCTGTAACTTCTATAGTTTCAAGTTTCGCTGGCGCTTCAGATTCTTGAGCGAGCAACGGTGTAGATGCCAATGCAGCAACAATTGCACAGCTAAGCTGAGTTTTACGCATAATGTGTGTTTTCCCTATTAGGTGATTTTTTATTCTTTGAACTGTGTTTACTTAAAACACTTATCAAAAATATCATATCTATTAACCCATAAACGAAGATTAATTTCTACTCTAACGATTATTTAGTCACTTATACTTTAGTTTTCCCTCTATTTATAACGTGGAATTATAAACACACCATTCAATTAAAGAATCAGTTCTAATAATTATAATCAAAGTTTATAAAAGTTGTTCCTTGCGGTATATTTCACCGTAACAACTCTAATTCGACAGAAAAGAGAAAGGACTAGTACTAGCGTGAGCGAAACTGAGAACACATCACCTTTAAATAAGCCCGTGTTTTACACGTCTTCCATAATTATAGCCTGCCTGCTCATTTTTGCAGCAGCCTTGCCTGAAACCGCGGATTCACTTTTCAAAACCATTCAAGCCGTCATTGTGACAAATGGCAGTTGGTTCTATGTACTTACGGTGGCAATCGTACTGTTATTTGTGGTTTATCTAGGCATGTCCCGCTATGGCGAAATTAAGCTAGGCCCCGACCACGCCGTACCAGAATTTAAGTTCACTACTTGGTTATCTATGCTGTTTGCTGCCGGTATGGGTATTGGACTTATGTTTTTTGGCGTTGCCGAGCCTCTAATGCACTTTTTAGCACCACCGACGGCGCAAGCTGAAAGTATTGATGCTGTGCGCGAAGCCATGAAAACCACCTTTTTCCACTGGGGGGTTCATGCTTGGGCAATTTATGCTGTGGTGGCATTAATATTGGCCTATTTTGCGTATCGACAGAACCTGCCGTTAACACTGCGTTCAGCACTTTACCCCTTAATTGGCGACAAAATTTACGGTTGGCCAGGCCATGTTGTCGATATTTTTGCCGTTACTTCTACCGTATTTGGTGTTTCAACATCACTAGGGTTAGGTGCATCACAAGTTAATGCCGGCTTCAATTACTTATTCGGCTTACCTTCAAATACCACCGTACAAATCTTAATAATGGCTGGCGTAATTGGCTTAGCGGTTATTTCGGTTGCGACGGGGTTAGATAAAGGTATTCGTATCCTGTCTGAAACCAATATGGTTTTAGCCATTTTACTGCTTCTTATTGTTTTAGTATTAGGGCCAACAGTATTTTTGCTTCAAGCCTACATGCAAAATACGGGAGCTTACCTATCTGACTTAGTTAGAAATACCTTCAACTTATTCGCTTATGACAAAACCGATTGGATTGGTGGCTGGACCATCTTCTATTGGGGCTGGTGGCTAGCATGGGCACCGTTTGTAGGCTTGTTCATTGCCCGCATCTCTTATGGCCGTAGCATTCGTGAGTTCATCATGGGTGTATTACTTATCCCATCTGCGTTTACGCTTTTCTGGATGACTGTATTTGGTAATGGTGCCATCGACCAAGTATTAGTGCATGGTAAGGATATATTAGCCACCATGGTCAACGAGGATAGTGCAGTCGCCCTATTCGTGTTCTTAGAGCAGTTCCCATTCTCGTCGATATTAAGCTTTATTGCCGTCATAATGGTGATAGTGTTCTTCGTAACATCGTGCGATTCCGGCGCTATGGTAGTAGACATGCTGTGTTCGCACGGTAGAAACGACACGCCATTGTGGCAGCGAATTTACTGGGCCGTTGGTGTTGGTGTGGTAAGTGCAGTTCTGCTTTATGCTGGTGGTTTGGGGGCACTTCAAACCATGACCATTGCTTCGGCGCTACCCTTCGCAATAGTATTGCTTATAGCGATTGCAGGGCTGTTGAAAGCACTACGGGTAGAAGCGTATAAGCGTGAAAGCCTACAAGTGCTGGCCGGTACACCGCAGCATAATGATGGTGATAAGAACTGGAAAGACCGATTAGAGAACATCGTAACCTTCCCAGATGAAAATGCCGTTAAACGCTACATGCAAAAAATTGTTAAGCCTGCCATGTCGGAAGTAGGTAAAGAGTTTGAAACTCAGCAATTTGAGATTTTGATTGATGAAACCGAAGAAGCACTTATGCTAACGGTAACCATGGGTAGCGACCCTGATTTTGTATACGCAGTGTACCCCACGGCGACTCATCAGCCAGAATTTGGCCCAAGTGAGCTACAAGAGGTAGACGAAGGCGAGAAGCCCACGTACTATCGCGCAGAAGTTCATTTAAGTGAAGGTGGTCAGAACTACGACATTATGGGATGGTCGAAAATCTCAGTGATTAATGACGTGATTGATCAGTTTCAAAAGCATCAACACTTTATCCATTTGCTTAATTAGCCGGGTTAGGGTTGCAGATTTATTAGGAATAAAATGCGAAAAGAAGAAGAATTGTTGGTTGCACTACGGCGCGTGATCCGCGCTGTAGATTTGCGCAGCAAACAGTTGAGCAAGCATGTTGGGCTTACAGGCCCACAATTGTTGGTAATGCAAAATATTCAGGAAAAGCCTAGTATTATGGTGCGAGAAATCGCTGAAAACATAAACCTAAGCCCTGCTACCATTACCAACATACTTGATCGCCTTGAAGGCAGAGATTTAGCAACCCGTATCCGTAGTACGCAAGATAAGCGTAAAGTAGGCGTGTTCCTTACAGAAAAGGGAAAAGTGGCAGTGGTTAATGCCCCTCGCCCACTACAAGAACACTTCGTGGAGCGCTTTTCGCAGCTAAAAGAATGGGAGCAAAGCCAGATGGTTGCTACCGTTCAGCGAATTGCGAGCATGATGGATGCAGAAGATATTGATGCATCGCCGTTTCTTGAGCTTGGTAGTATTTCGGAAAAACCTAACTAGAGCGAAGTGAATACTGTTTGAGTTAACTGGCTTACGCAGTGCTTACGACAAAACGAAACTAGAAAAAACAAAACAGCCAGCTTATGCTGGCTGTTTTTTGTACTTATAAAAGCTTTTTGCGAAAGTGCGAAGCGTTTATTTGATGGGTTTTAATCTAACATTAGGTCATAGTGTAAATTAGCGTTTAAAATTAGCGCACAAATCAGGGCTCTAATCAGATTGCTTGTCAGCTTGTTTATCAGCAGCCTTCAAAGGGTTTACCCGGCCACCAGTGACTTTATCAGCGCGGCCTTCTTCTTTGGCTTTCTCGGCACGGCGTTTTCTTATTTCTTTCGGGTCGGCAATAAGCGGGCGATAAATCTCTATCCTGTCGCCATCTTTTACAGTATCGCGTAACTTAACTACCCTGCTCCATATGCCCACCTTCGTGCTAGATAAATCGATATCTGGGTATTCATTAAGTAGATTCGACGCTTGAATTACTTCTTCTACGGTTGCGCCTTCTTTTATCGCCACATCTACCAAAGATTGCTTAGTAGGAAGTGCATAAGCCACTTCAATCTGCATTAAGCCTTCACTCACGCGTAAACACTCCTAGCACGCTCAGTAAACGCAACAACCATATTGGCTGCCAAATTGTTGAAGATTTTACCAAATGCCATTTCTACTAACTTATTGGTAAATTCAAACTCAAGATTTAGCTCTATTTTACACGCTTCGTCTGATAACGCAGAAAATGTCCATCCGCCGGTTAAATAGCGAAACGGCCCATCGACTAGCTGCATGTCAATACGCTTACCTGGTTCAAGTTCGTTATGGGTAGTGAACCATTGTTTAATACCTGCTTTTGCCACTAGCAATGAGGCTTTCATATTTTCGCCAGATGCTTCTAGAACCTTGCTGTCTCGACAACCTGGTAGAAACTGCGGATAGGCCGCAACATCGTTTACCAAGTCGAACATAGCCTGGGCGCTGTGTGCTACCAATGCACTGCGTTGTATACTCGCCATGTACTTCACTATATAAATATCGAAAGGCGCATTATATCATAGAAAAAATACCACAGAAAAAACCCTTCTCTCATCTTCGCTTTTTCCGTTTCGCCCCCACATCGTTATGTAAGGATACAATACCCTCGCGTTATTGGGTGAGCGCTAGAGTGAACACTAAATATTAGTAAATGAACTAATAAATATTGTGATGGGTATACAGACATTCATACAGCAATCAGTATAATAGCGAGCATGAAAAAGAATAAAGCCAACAAAAACACCACAGGTACTATCGCGCAAAACAAAAAAGCGCGTCATGACTATTTCTTAGAGGACAAATTTGAAGCAGGTATTCAGCTTCAAGGCTGGGAAATTAAAAGTATTCGCTCCGGTAAGGTTAACATTTCCGATTGCTACGTGATTATTCAGAATGCCGAAGCTTATTTGGTAGGTTGTCGCATTAGCCCGTTAAACCAAGCCTCTACTCACGTTGTGTGTGAACCCGAACGTGCGCGTAAATTATTATTGAAAAAGCGCGAACTAGACCGACTTATGGGCGCAAGAGACCGACAAGGTTACTCTATTGTGGCCACTGCCATGTATTGGAAGAAATGCTGGGTTAAGTTAGAAATCAATCTTGCCAAAGGTAAGCATGAGCGAGACAAACGAGACTCGCTAAAAGATCAAGACTGGCAACGTCAGAAAGAAAGAATGATGAAACACAGCGTTTAACGCTGTGTTTTACTTTTAGCTAGCCCTTATCTTCTGGACTGGCTTTTGGGCTGCTGCACGCCAACGTCATTTACGCTATCTGTACTACTAGTGCTAACGCTGTTACTTGACTGACTTGTAAGTTGTACACTGCCGTTTTTAGCATTAACGTCACGCTTGGTCATCGATTTGCGGTGCATCATATCAAGAACCAAACTCCACAATGGCGAAGGCGAACGTAAGGTGGTTAAGTTATTACCTAAACGCCTAAGCTGACGGCGTACCATAGCCATGTTTGCCAAGCTAGCTAACGATTTATCTTTCCACGTACAATGCGGAATAACACCGGAATAACGCCATTCTTGCTGCCACTTCTTGGCTAAATCAGGTGTAATAGCCAACGCACTGGCTAACCCCACCAATGAACAACCTTGCTGAATCACTTTTTCAGCCACTTCAGCTCGCTTAATTCCGCCCGTTGTCATTAACGGAATATCAGTTTTAGTTTCAAGGGTGTGCGCAAATTCCAAGAAGTAGGCTTCACGTGCAAGGGTAGTATCGTCTCGGGTTTGCCCTTGCATAGCAGGTGCTTCGTAACTGCCACCAGACAATTCCACTACATCAACACCTAACGCTTCTAAACGGCGTACTACTTCACAGGCATCATCAAAACTGAATCCGTTGCGCTGAAAATCAGCAGAATTCAGTTTAACCATAACAATAAAGCCACTTGGGCATACCGCACGAATTTGGCTAACAATATTAATTAGCAAACGGGCACGGTTAATAATAGAACCGCCCCACTCGTCTTGTCGCTGATTAGTTAGCGGCGATAAAAACTGCGTGAGTAAATACCCGTGCGCCGCATGAATTTCAACGCCATCAAACCCAGCTTTTTGAGCTTGCACTGCGGTTTCAACAAAGCGTTTGCACACATCGTGAATGTCTTGGCAGGTCATTTCTTTGGGTACGGCAAACAATTTTGAGTGTTTCCCCATATCAAGTGGTATCGCAGAAGGCGCAATTGCTTTGCCCTGCATAGCTTTAAATACCTGACGACCAGGGTGATTAATTTGCATCACCGCCAGCGCGCCATTTGATTTGATAATTTTAGCCCAGCGCTCGAAAGGTTCTAAGGGGGAATCTTTGTCTAGCACAACGCCGCCCGGGCCCGTCATCGATTCACGATCGACCATCACGTTACCCGTAATGACCATGCCCAAGTTACCATGCGCCCAATATCGATAAAGGGTGTACAGCGCACTGCCAGGTAGACTGCCAGCACTCGACATGTTCTCTTCCATCGCTGCTTTTACAAGGCGATTACGTACCACTACCCCGCAAGGTAAGGTATAAGGAGTATAAATTATTGAGTCAGAAGGCATTGGCACATCAATTGTAATTTTAAGCCGGTACACTTTAATGCTTATTGACGATAAATGCATCTTTTGAAAGCAAAATATAAAGAAATCATTTAACCGCAAGCAAGTTATGTTATACTGCGTTTTCACACTCGGGGCTGATTAGGATTCGACAGGATCTTGGAAGCCGGAGGTGCATGCAGAGGTGCGGCTGGCCTCTTAAAAAAGCCGCATACAAATAGTCGCAAACGACGAAAACTACGCACTAGCCGCTTAATAACCGGTATAGGCCCTTCCACCACAGCTTTGTTTGCTAGCGTGGATTCGGAAGGTCATCCAAGCAAACTAGCGAGGGAAACTCTCCTGAGGTTGAACCGCGAAATAGTATCGGGACAGCTACCAAGAACCCTGTTTGTCGGGGTCTAAAGTAGTTAAAGAAAAGACAAACTAAGCATGTAGTACCAAAGGTAGACATTTTCTGGACGCGGGTTCAAATCCCGCCAGCTCCACCAATTCGTATCAAGCCCCTTTTTAGGGGCTTTTTGCATTTTATGGGTAAACAAAAAAGTAAACCTGTCATTTGAGCTTTAAAACTAGGCTATCTGTGGTGCTAGCAATAGAAATATGATGCATTAGTCGCGTATAATTGCCGCATAATAAAAAACTCAATGTTGCTGCCTGTTTTCGTTTTGTTAATTAGGCCCACTTTGATTCAAAATATTCCTCTACACCAAATTTTTATCAAGTTGCCATACAGAAGGTTAGCGTAGATTCGCTGCCTATTTATATTGCACAATTTTTCAAAACGTATTTGTTATTGATGGGCCTGCATACTTCACATAATTGGTCGCCATCAAATCTATAAGGTATTTATGTCTGCATCACCTTCAAACCGAAGCGCCGTAGTTTGGCCTATTTTAGTGATGGCGCTTGGCACGTTTGTGTTAGGGCTCACAGAGTTTTCATCTATGTCGATGTTGCCTTTAATCGCTGAAAGTTTCGATGTTACGCCATCTATGGCCGGCAATGTAATAAGCGGTTATGCAATAGGTGTAGTCATTGGCGCACCGTCATTTATGTTACTTACCAACAAGACCAACAGGCGCACTTCGCTAATCATCTTTGCAGCAATGATGTGTATAGCTAATGGCTTAAGTGCTATCGCTTCCAGCTTGCCTGAGTTGGTATTTTATCGCGTGTTGTCTGGTTTGCCCCACGGCGCTTACTTTGGAACCGCGTTATTGATTGCCGCGAGTATGGCCCCTGCTGGTAAGCGTGCCAGTTACATGTCGATGGTGTTTGCTGGATTAACCATCGCCACTATTGTGGGTGTGCCCATGGCAACGCTAATTGGGCAAAACATGAGTTGGCGAGTGTGTATGGCGCTAGTGGCGGTACTTGCACTTGTTACTATTGTACTCATCTATTTCTTGGTACCAAGCAGTCCAATCACTACCCCATCGAACTTACGAGAAGAGTTTGGCGTACTTAAGAACAAACTCGTATGGTCAATTTCAGGCATCATATTTGTTGGCTTTGGGGGTGTGTTTTGTATTTATACCTACCTTGCCGATACCATATTAAACGTAACCAACTCACCTGAGGTAACCATTTCGGTTGCCATGATGATGTTCGGTATTGGTACCACTATCGGTAATTGGTTTATTAGTAAACTTGCTGATAAGTCACCTATTCGCACCACTGGTATTGCGCTGTTGTGCAGCGTTGGCGTATCTCTCATGTATGTATTTGCTGCAAGTAATATTTGGTGGCTTTACCTTACTGTGTTTCTACTTGGCGCAAGTGTTGGCTTAGCCGCCGTTATTCAGTCGATGTTGTTAGATGTTTCACCCACGGGGCATGCAATGATAGGCGCTTTAGTGCAATGCGCATTTAATACGGCAAATGCCATTGGCCCGATGTTAGGCGGCGCTTTGTTGGCATCAGGCGCTAGTTTCAATGAAACTGGCTACGTATCAGCTATGTTGTTCTTTGGTGGCTTTATTATGTGGGCGCTTAGTTATTTACAACTGCGTAATCGCAATCCCAGCCTTGCTACTAGTTAACAAATAAAGGGGTCAGAGTACATTTTTCTATAATGTACTCTGACCCAATTTCCTACCCCATTTTCACTATCAATTAAAATTGGCTCTCATCAACCAACTCAAGCCAAATAGGATTGGTATAGGCTTTGCGGTCTTCGTTATCTTCTACCACTAACGCTACCCAGCCAGAGGCTTGTGGAACTTCAAAGCTAACGGATTCGTGATCCCCAGTAAGCGTTTTATTTTCAAGCACTACGCTGTTCACGGCTCTTTGCTTATTGGTTGCGGTAGTTGTGGCTGTGCTATCACTACCAATTAATCGTACAGACTTTAGGCCATTTACCGCCACCAAATCGAAACTAATGGTTTGCGTTTGTGCCTTGGCAAGCTTCATTGTATCGCCAAACATTACGTTCTTAGGGTAAATGACTGGGCCGTAAGATACATAAGAATGGCCATCTTTTGCTGCTTGCGCGAAGGCTTTTGCATTGGGTTTGCCGCCCGTGTAAACGAACAACCTGTTCAAGCCACTTTCTTGATTCCACACATCATGGGTGTCCGACCCTGCGGTGAAATAATACGGTAAACCTTCGTTCCAAAATTGATGCGCTTTGTTGATGGTCGGCTCATTATTAACTGCCGCGTTTAATTCAAATAAATCGATATTAGGATTAAAGCCACCTGGCGCTGTTCCCTTCTCTAGGCTACTCAAATAGCCGTAAGGAATGTAGGGGTGGTTGGATGCAATAACAGTTGCTCCCATGCGTCGAATATCTGCAATAATGGCATGAATATCATCTACACCTGGGTCTACCCTGAGCTGTGCACCGCTATCTATCGGAAAGGCATTAAAGTGGCCCCAAGAAGGCGACACTTCTATGGAAGGTATAAAGGGCACGCCACGCTTATCTGCCAACGTTTGAATGTAGTCATTGTTTTTTGTGGAATCGTGGTCGCTTACAAACAATACGTTCAAACCAGCCGCTAATTGTGAGCGCACTAAATAATTAGGTGATGTAGAACCTTCAAGTACGTTTGCATGATGGTGCAAATCGCCTGCATACCAACCGTGTTGTGTTGGATACGTCTCAACGTCAATAGCACTGGCAATATTGGTTGTGGTATTCGCTTTTACGGTAACTGACTTTAAATCCATCTTTGCATTAAAACCTGCGCCATAAGAAACGCTAAATAAGTAATCACCTGGTGCTAAGGCGAAGGTCGCTAGTCCTTGTTCATTAAGCTCTGTAAAGAAGGTACGCGAGCCCAAGTATTCAATAAGGGGCTGGTTACCTTTCTCGATAATAATCTTGGCGTCTATTGCGCCTTTAGTTTTGATATCTGAAACATTGAAACTAACTTCTCCTGGCGCATTAAGTTCATCAAACGAGAGGGTTTGGACAACGTCTTTTTGAATCGTTACTTGGTGAGTTTTACTGTCTGAATGGCGTTTTCCTGTGGCATATATTTCATAGTTGCCTACAGGCAAATTGAAGCTGTATTCGCTAGTTTCACTTTCATTGCCTAAAGCCCACATGTAAGGAACATCATCTTTCAGCACCACTATGGTAGCTTTTTCAACGGCATTACCATCTGGCGTGGTTACCCTTCCTAGAAGCGTGCCTTTATCAAGGTTTTTGCGTTTAATTTCAGCGTTAACTACTGGTGCTAAATTACCGCGAGGAAGTACTTGGTAGTCACCTGTAAAACTAACACTTTGCGCGGGTTCTAAAACAGTGTTGGTGTAGAGATCTCGCGATTGGTTTTTTACTTCAGTCATGTACGGAGCATGTAATGCAATTGCCCAATCTTCGCCGTAACCTACAAAGCGGTCTGCCAGCCAAACTTTATTTGCTTGAGTTTCAGTTACTTGAGTTTCAGTTGCATGAGTGTCACCGCTGGCATGGCTTTCTTCCATGGCATCAGTGGTTTTGCTTTTCTCACTTGGTACGGCAAATTTATACCCTGAATCTGGCCATAACGTATAGCCTGAAAGCAATGCTAAATCGCTATCGCCCTTATTGGTCATGGTGGTTTCAACACGAATAAGGTCTGAGCCCTCAAAAAGGCGGTAAGTGGTACTTACTTCAGTTTCGCCGAAGTCTCTTTTAATATTAACCGCAGCTTCTTTGGCGGTGTCTTTAAGAATATCAATTTTGGTGTAGGTGTTGGGCCAGCTCGACCAGTTATTTGGTATGAAATCGGCAAAAGCCACACGGTCGTTACTTAGGGTGCCATCCTCTTTCACATTAGCAATATCAACAATACACCCTCTTGCTACGCCCCACGGCGGTGCGGAGTCTACTGCAATTGCAAATGCTAATTTATCGTTTTGAATGGTTAAATCTTTATCAGCGGTGGCATTTCCGTGTGGAATGGCCGTTTTACCTTTTGTGATACTAACCGAGGCATGACTTGCATGTGATAAAAGACTACCCGATACCAGTAATGAAATACCCAATAATGCAGGGCTAAGCGTCGAAAACTTCATAGAAACACCTTATGTGGTAATACAAGTCGCTTGAGTGAATAGCGTAAAAAAAGATAGAAATAACGCATAAAAATAACGTATAGCTGCGCAAAAAGGCGATAGCATTTCAAAATAAAGCCGCTGCCAGTAAGCCTGGCTGCGGCCTTATTATTTTGTATTACAAAGCGCTATTGCTAACGCTTTTTCTATGGCTAATTACATCGCAACGCGCACGTTGAAAGAAGCGATGCGGGGAGCACCAATCCATCCAGCGTTTGCCGCAATAGAACCAAGGTAATCTTCATCGAACACATTGTTTACCGTAAAGCTTAGCTCTACGCTGTCAATGCTGCCGCCGATGTCGTAAGCCGTTTTACCTAAATACAGGTCACTAACAATGTAAGAGTCAGTTTCTTGCGTATTAGCTTGGTCTAAGAAACGCTCACCTACATATTTTGTGCTAAAGCCAGCGTAGAAATCACCTTTGGTGTAATCAAAACTAACCACAGCCATGTCTTCTGGTGAACCTATTACGGTATTACCGCTTACGCCTTCATCAGTGTAAGTTGAGTCATTTTTAGTATAAGAAACATATATGCCTAGTGAATCGGTAATGCTGTAATCAATTGATGCTTCAATACCATCAGATTCAATACCACCGTCATTGATGTAGCCGCCTGCAGCAGATTCTAAGAAATCGATACCATTCACGTCTTCGTTACTTACAAAGGTGATGCGGTTTTCAAATTCAATCGTGTAATACGTTAAGCTTGCATTAAACCCTGGCGTTGAATAACGTAAACCGAAATCGATATTGTCTGCGGTTTCTGGCTCTACCGTACTGATATCAGTATCGTCACGTTCTAATACAGCATCTTTAACGGCTGCAAAGTTCTCTGCATATCCACCGAAAAGCTCTAAACCGTCAACCGGTAAAGGTGCAACGAAACCAGCTGAAATAAGTACATCAGAGTCAGACGATATGTCTAAGTTATTTTCAGGGGTAAATTGGTCTTCTTTAGACACATCAACATTAAACTGTTTTGCCCCTAAACGAATTTTAGCGAACCCTGCATCAAGTTCGTTTTCAACATAGTACATCAGTGTTTCAACCGGAAACTCTCGGTCGTACTGAACCCAATAAGGGGTGTTCTCATAACGAGCGCTAGTTGAAGCATCAATGGTTTTGTGCCAGTCGCGGTATTCGTCACGCTGATAATCTTCGTACCAAAAACCACCACGAACTACGTTGTCCATATCGGCAATAGTTGTATGCCAAACAAAATCACCGTTTATGCCGTAACGCTTCTTGTTGTAATGTGTGTGCCGATTAGAGCTTACTGCAAGAGCGCCTTGCTCGTAGCAATTTGGATCAACTTCAGCACCGCCACCACCATAAGGTGAACTGATTGAGCTTACACAGCCATCAACCGGTGATAAGGCTTCGCCAGCACTATTTACAAAGTAAATTAAACCTTGTGAAGCACCGCCATAAGCGGTAGAAGATGAGTCTAATTCAGAGTTTGCATTACCTGCGCCATCGTCGGTTACATCAGCAATATAGTATGGGTTCCACTTACCGGTACCTTCGTTTTCGTGATAATAAACGTTAGTACTAAAATCGATACTTCCCACTGAGAAATCGGCTTTTAGGTAGGTGAAGAAGTTCTCGCGCTCGGTAACCCATCCTCCACGATAAACCTGATCTTGATATGGAATGCCAGACCAACTTTCCGTTAATCCATCCCAATCAGGGTTTTGAGCATACTGTGCTAATCCATAAACACGCTGATAAGTGTATTCTTGTGCATCGTCGTAACTCACATAACCGGTGAGATCTACTTCACCTACTGTGCTAATGATTTTACCTTCTAAATGGTCACGGGTATTGGTAATCGACCCATCCATGTAATCATCATTTTGCTGTGTAGATAATGAAAGCCATGCAAACGTATCTGGGGCAATCTCACCGGTATCGTAACGAACATAAACTTTACTACCGTTGTATTCTGCAAACGTAGTGCTTACTGTTAGTTGCTCGTCTAGTGCAGGCATGATGGTTGTGAAATCCATCGTACCGCCTAGCGCTTCATTCGAACGAGAACTGATATCAGCGGTACCTTGAGAAACCACAGTACCACGTAAGTTTTCGGTATCAATATAACGGCTGGCTTTAGTACCACCACCGTAATTCGAGTTACCGTTGGCGATGCCATCAACGGTCATCCCGATTTGCTGAGAGTCTAGGTTAACCTGAAAACCACGAATTGAAATCGTAGTAGACCATTCATCAGAACCAAATGGGTCGCCTTCAGTTACCAATACACCTGGCAAATTGTCGATAAGCGCCAATGCACTAGTCATCGGGGTCTGTTGCTTTTTCATTTCAGTTGACGTTGCACTGTTGGCGTATGAAACGTTACGCCCAGTCACTAATATTGATTCAACATCTTTGTCTTCTTCAGCGGCTTGCGCATCAGCTTCTTGAGCAAGTGCATGCATTGACGTTAATGACATCGCTGCAAGTACAGACAAAGTTATAAAACTTCGTTTTTTTGGCACATAAGTGTTCATAAAACTCCCGTTGTGTGTTGTGTTTTATTTTCTGTTATTAAATTGATAGTGATGTTTTTATTTGAGGCTCTTACGGCCCTGAATCTATTTTTGTAAAATCGATTTCGTTATCTTTAGGAGAACTATCGATATTTCTTACCGTTTTCGGTTTTCGGTACAGCATGAAGAATGCGCAGCTGAAAAACAGGCCGATGACTAATGCACCTACCCACTGAATTTGTAAAAACTCTAATTTGAAAAGCAGTGTCAGCAAGGAAAGCATGGCGACATTCATGGCAATGTATTTCAATTTACCGAAGCGCTTTACCGTTAAATTGAGATTGTCTGTATACAAGCGAATAAGCGAATCTAGGGAATTAATAACGAACACGATCCCCACGAAAGCCATCGCAAAATTTTTCAAACCTGTGGTAGGTATACCCGCCTCGTGATATTGATAAATAACACTGAACCACACAGCAATAGGTATTGAAGGAAATATCAGCATGGCGCCTAGCACTTGATAGGTGCGTAATCCACCCACAAAACGCGAGGTAAACTGCCCAATCATGATGCTCCACGCGAACCACCAAAATAAGTAAAACTCGTGATAGTCGTTTAGCGGCAATACAAAGTGTTCAATGTTTCCAAAGTAACTGCCTATCAGCTCTAAATTATGTGTAAATGCAGCAATTTGGCTGTCACTTCCCAAGAACGCCCCTGCCCACATAAAGCCAATTAACGCGATAAACAACCATGTGGTAGAAATGCTCAGTAACCGCACATACTTAATGTCGGTACTGGAGTAAACAGCAAAGCAGATAGCCGCAAACACGATGAAATAGAAAGTAGGTATGATGGACTCACCATCGCCTATAGCCGGTAAGTACCACGGTAAATTCGATAGCAGTAGAAATGCGGTAAATGCACAAGTGCCAATAATGACCACGTTGTTTATGAATTTAACCAAAGGTATTTCGAAAAACTTAACCTTAGGCTCTACCACGCAAAAATAAAAACAGGTAAGAAAGTAAAAGCCCCATATTAGGAAGCCCCAATAACCAAACTCAATCGCAATAGGGTTAGTAAAGGCGTATTCAGGGTTCGCTGTTAAATTCTCATAGCCACCGAACTCGGTAAGCGGAAACATGATTAGGCCAACGTCTAGGCCTGAGGTAAACAGGATAGCAATGAAGGTGAAAAGTCTCACCGGTGTTACACCGATACATTTCACATTTCCCCATTTAGCGAGAATAACCACAATGGCCAATAGGGTGAAAATGATCCCAGCATTAAGCCATAAGGTCATTACTAGCTCCCCAAAAAAATCGATAAAACTTCATCTTTCTTCCTGTTGTTATACTTTTCATGCGTACCCAAAAATGCCTCTTGGGTACGTGTAAGCCGTTCAGGTTAAATGGTTGAATTGCGCTGAACTGTTTCCCAATTAGCAGATGTAGCAACGCTTACCGATGAATGTGCTAGCGCAGGCTTGCCCAGTATTAAATCAGCCGCTTTTTCGGCCACCATAATGGTCGGCGCGTTTAAGTTACCGTTAGGCACTGTTGGGAAAATTGAAGAATCCACCACACGTAAGCTCTCAATACCATGCACTTGCGTACTGGAGTTCACTACTGCCATGGCATCTTCACCCATCTTGCACGAGCAAGACGGGTGATAAGCGCTTTCAACCGCTTGACGCACAAAGGCGTCAATTTCTTCATCGGTTTGAATATGCTTACCCGGTTGAATTTCATCTTCTCGGTAATCATCAAACGCGCTTTGTTCAATGATTTCACGGGTTAAGCGCACGCAGGCACGAAAGCCTTCAATGTCATCTTGATGCTGCAAGTAATTGAACTGAATTTTGGGTGCGTCGGTAGGGTTAGCCGTTTTTATGGTAACGGCACCGCGGCTTTTAGGCTTGTTGTGACCAACATGCACCTGAAAACCATGGCCATCAAAGGCACTGCGCCCGTCGTAACGCATAGCTGCTGGTAAGAAGTGATATTGAATATCAGGCCATTCAACACCTGGCTTCGAGCGAATAAACGCACAAGATTCAAAATGGTTGGTGGCGCCTAATCCTTTGCGAGTAAACATCCAGCGCGCACCAATAAGGCCTTTTGAAATCAGCCCTAATTTGCCATTCAGCGTAATGGGCTGTTTGCACTTGTACTGGAAGTAGAATTCCAAGTGATCTTGAAGGTTCTGCCCTACCCCTGGCAAATGGTGCTTAACGTCAACGCCTGCCGCTTTAAGGGTGTCGCTGTCGCCAATACCAGAAAGCTGTAATAAATGCGGCGAGCCAATAGAACCAGCGCTTAGCACCACTTCTTTATTGGCTGTTGCTGTAATGCGTTTGCCGTTTACGCTGTACTGCACACCTACTGCTTTTTTGCCTTCAAGCAACACTTTTTCAGCCAGTGCACCAGTAACTAATGTAAGGTTTTTACGGGATTTAACCGGGTCTAAATATTCGCGACTAGCTGAACTACGCACACCGTCTTTTACGGTCATGTGCATGGGGCCGAAACCTTCTTGCTGAGCAGCGTTATAGTCGGCTGTTGCGGCATAACCCGCTTCTTGACCCGCTTCAATAAAGGCGGTGTATAAAGGGTTGGCCATTTCGTTACCATTATTAACCCCTAATGGGCCCTTTCCACCACGGTAGTCATCTTTACCTAAATAAAAAGACTCGGCTTTTTGAAAATAAGGTAAACAAGCTTGGTAGTTCCAGCCTTGTGCGCCGTGTTCTTCCCACTCATCGAAATCTTTTGCATGGCCGCGAACATACACCATACCGTTTATAGATGAGGAACCACCCAATACCTTACCTCGTGGGCAATGCATTTTACGGTTATCTAGAAACGGCTCTTCTTCGGTGTGAAACTGCCATGCATATTTGTCGCTATTCATGGGAATAGACAATGCCGTGGGCATTTTAATGAAAATGCTTTTATCGCTGCCGCCGGTTTCTAGCAAGAGCACGTTATTATTTGCGTCTTCTGATAGTCGGTTAGCTAACACACACCCTGCAGAGCCAGCACCTACTATGATGTAATCATATGCTTGCTTACTCATTAAAACGGACTCTCGATGTCGGTCATGCCCACATATACTGATTTGGTTTGTGTGTAGTGATCTAGCGTTTCAATACCATTTTCACGGCCAATGCCCGATTGCTTATAGCCACCCACAGGCATTTCAGCCGGTGAATTACCATAGCTGTTTATCCAACAAATACCCGCTTGCAGCTTATGGATAACACGGTGTGCCCGTTTAATATCTTTGGTAAATACGCCTGCAGCCAAGCCTAAATGGGTATTGTTTGCACGCTGAATAACATCGGCTTCATCTTCAAACACCAATACACTCATGACTGGGCCAAAGATTTCTTCCTTAACAATAGTCATGTCGTCGGTGCAATCGGTAAACACGGTAGGTGCTACAAAGTAGCCGTTTGGCGCAGATTCTGGGCTTAGTGTTGTACCGCCTGTTAGTACAGTCGCCCCCTCTTCTACACCTTTGTTTATGTAGCTCATCACTAGGTCTTGGTGATTTTGAGAAATAAGTGCGCCTAAATTTACGTTAGGGTCGAGCGGGTCGCCTGCAATTATGTTTTCTTCAGTACGGGTTTTAAGTTCGTCTATAAACGCTTGGTATACAGATTTATGTACGTACACTCGTGTGCAGTTTGTGCAAACTTCACCTTGGGTATAAAAGTTACCCAGCATAGCAGCGCTAACCGCTTGCGATACGTCGGCATCGTCAAACACCAACAATGGTGATTTACCGCCAAGTTCCATAGTTACATCTTTCAACGAACCTGCTGCGCTAGCCACTACCTTTTTGCCTGTGCCGACTTCGCCAGTAAAAGACACTTTTTCAATATCAGGGTTTTGGGTCAACCATTGGCCTACTTCTGCTGCACCTTGTACAACATTAAACACGCCCGCTGGTACGCCCGCTTCAAAGAAGATTTCAGCCAGTTTAATGGCACCTAACGGTGTTTCTTCTGAAGGTTTAAATATTAATGCGTTGCCTGCGGCCAATGCAGGGCCAGATTTCCAACACGCAATTTGTAATGGATAGTTCCATGCGCCAATACCTGCACAAATACCAAGTGGCTCTTTGCGTGTGTAGTAGAAGTCTTCGCCTACCATCTGCTGTTGGCCTACTTGCGTAGGAGCCAGGCCAGCAAAGTACTCAATAACATCAGCACCGGTTACAACATCAACACACTCGGCTTCTTGCCAAGGCTTACCGGTATCTAGCACTTCAATTTTAGCCAGTTCATCGTTACGTTCGCGTAGTAGTGCTACCGCTTTTGATAAAACACGACTGCGTTCTACCGGTGTCATAGCAGACCACGTAGCAAAACCTTCTTTTGCGCTAGCTATTGCCGCTTTTTGCACCGTCTCATCAGCCACTTCTACGTGATAAATGACATCGTCGGTAGCGGGGTTTTTAACCGCAAATGTTTCGCCGCTTTTATTGGCAATGAATTGGCCATGAATAAAATTTTGATAAACCGGTGTTGTCACATTAAAACCTATTTTGATAACTGTCAGCAGATTAGAACTCGCTAACATTGTTCAAATTTACTTCGTCAGGCATGCTTACTACTTTACGCAATGCCTGATCGCTCGAATAACACACATACCGTTTGATTAAGGTCTTGAATCCATTATTTATGCTCAAAACGTTCACAGATAGCGTTTTCACCGCAGTCTACAAATACTAGAAAACCTTATATAACTGCCAATCGAATCTTTAATCATCGAAACTTTAATTGTCGAAATTTCAATTCAAGAAACGGTTCCATTCAGTATTGAAGACTAGAGAAGATATTCAACTCTATCTGAGAAATGTGTATTTTTTATTAATTGATCGTTCAATAAAAATAAATACTAAGGTAATAACACTAATAATTCAACGTTGACAAAGGCTGATTTTTTTTAAAAATCATTTGAGCTAAATCTAAGAGGCTTTGTTTTAACCTAAACAGGGGGGTTAAAATGCGTACATATTGCTTTTTTATTAGCCTAATTCTTTTGATTTAGTTTTATTTATGTACAGTTTCGAAGGGTGGGTGTAGCAATCAGTTAGAACATTCGCTTTTTAGAATTGCTGATTAGATAGAACACGAACAATTTCTTCCACTAAGCACTAACCTATGAGTAGATTATAAAACAACCAAATAAACTTGTGGAAATCAGCGTTTATTGCTTAATTAGATAGACAGAATTGTTTCCCTCGAATGACTTCAAAGTATAATAGCGCCCTATAAAAGCGATATAATCCGTAGTATTGTTCGTAACAAAACCAAACTAGTGCATACTTTCGTAAGAAGCGGTAACACTGTGATGAATAAGGCGATAATTACCTAAGTGCACAAGATTAAACTCACGCAAGATGAAAACCTGTCTTTAAGAGTCGATTATCAGCTGTTACCTAGCGATCATCAGCGTCTCGACCTGTTTTTTTCACTGCCTGATGAAATGGGTATTAGTTCGAAGACACTTACCGAAGAACAGTACTTTCACCACAGTATTCAAAACCACAGTGCCTATTATTCAGATCAGTTGCATGTTCCCTTGGTGCGTAGCCGCTTTATTAGTCAGAAAAAAGGCGAGCAAAGTGACTACCGACTAAATTTAAACTTGTACTCGTATCAAATCCGTACTGCACTCGACACCGATGTAAAACAAACGCTAAAGATTAAAGATAGCAAATCGTTTTACCCGCAAGCCATTGTGCTAGCAGAGCAAACCTCAGACCTATTGAAAAAGCTTAGGCGCTACACCCCTTCTGATGAAAAGTTACGGGCATATTTTGAGAATGCTGATAATTATTTAAGTTGGCAGGTAGAGCAGTCGTTTTTAAAGTTGCTCTCTTCTGCCCCGAAAAGTAGTGACTATTCCAGTGAACGCAAATTTCTTCTCGACTTTTGTAAACGCGAAAATCAGTACCGCGCAGATAACCAATATAACTCGCAGATTACGTTAGACGATCCAAACCGCATTACTAACAAAATGCGACTACTACAGCGTTTAATTGAATACGGCGTGGTATTTCAAAAGAAAACGAAAAGCCTAAATACCTATTTAAACCGGTTAGTTAAGGGTACGGTAACCGCGGTAATTATGGCTGCGGTGATGGTGTTGGTACTAAACGCTCGCACTAATTTTACCGAAGTGACTGTGGCCTTCGTGGGAATTCTTGGTGTTATTTACGGGCTTAGGGAAATATTTAAAGAAGACATTACTCGGGTAATTTGGCGGCGTATTCAAAAAGGCCTACCGAAGTGGAAGATTATTTATAGCCACAGTGTAAACAAAAGCAGAATTGCCACTCAAACCATTTGGCTTGAATACATTCGCAATAGAGATTTGCCCAAGCAGGTTGATAGGTTGTATCAAACCCGAAGACAGCAAAACAAGCAAGCAGCCCAGTTGCTTCATTTTCGTAGCGACATTCGCGTGAATGCGAAAAGCTTCTTGCCGGGTTACGATGAAATACAACAGCGTATCTACTTTAATCTAACTCCCTTTGTTCGTTTTCTTAAAAAAGGCGAAGGTAGGCTGTATTCGCTAGAAAATAACAAAATTACCAAACAAGCTGTTGAGCGTCGCTATCAAATAAACGTGGTACTAATGCATACCAACAAACAAAAGCAGCAGCAAGTTCAGCGATTTAAAATAACGTTAAACCGCTCTACTATTATCAACATAGAAGCCTTAGAAGTGCGAGAAGCTGACTAACCTAGTACTAATCGCCCACTATTAATTAGCCCTGCGATTAAACCTATAAAACCAAGAATAAGACCACCGTAAAGCCCGAGAACGTTAGTAACATTCACTGAGTTTTCATCTTGAACGTCTGTACTCTTATTCTGGTTGAACTTACCATGCTGTTCGCGCTTTTCATGCAATTCACACTCTATATCAGAAGGTGCCGTACTTAGTTTCTGTGATGGCGAGTAAATAATTTGATGAGCGCGCTTTGTTAAAATAGCGATACCTGCACCAAACCCGCAGTAGGTTAATAGCGGTGCTATAAACCCAGTAGAAAATTCATAAGAGGCTGCGAATAAAACACCCCAAACAAAAATCCACACTAGGGTGTAATTACGCACTCGCTTAAGCTTTTTCTTGTTAGACTCATGCCTCATGTGGCGTTCAGCCAATTTATGTGAAGCAATTACCGCCACCATGGCAACAAGCGCACCTAACATAGCGCCACTTAATACCCACACCACTTTACTCCAAATACTGTTAAGTACGCCGCCTTTAGATGCACTTCCTGTAGCCCCTGCAGTTACCGCCGCTGCGGCGGGTTTAGGGCCAGCTAGCAATGATAATGTCATTGAAGTAAATGTAACCGCTGGCGTTGTAGCAATAATAACGCGGCTGAATTTATCCAGTGTTAAGGTTTTAAGCATGGCGCGTGCCCGGGAAAGCTTTTGTCTTACTGCAGCATCAGAAATGTCGAGTAATTGCGCCACATGTTTTGTAGAGCATTGCTCTCGATAATATAACAACACCACTTCTCTGCTATCTGATGGCAGTTCATCAATAAGGGCTGCAACTATTTTCTTCGTTTGCTCATCTGACACGCTAGCTTCCAGCGTATCGCCACTTTTGCAGAAACTTTCCAGAATACTTTCGCCCTCATCACCTTTTATCGATTGTGAAACTTTGTTGTCTCGCAGGTAATTAATGGCCATGTAACGGGCCACTTGGCGTACCCAAGGCATAAAACTTTTAGGGTTGGTTAAGGTAGCTAGGTTTTGCCAACAATTAATAAATACTTTTTGCGCTACGTCTTCGCTAGCATCTATATCTTTTACAATGCCTAGAGCAATTGCAGTGACCGTATTTTTGCTGGCATTTATTAAGCGTTCGAAAGCTTTAAGATCACCACTTTGTGCGGCAATGACATCTGAAGAATACACGTCCATGCGCTTACTCCTTTCCTAAAAACTGTGTTGTCTGTTGCAATAACCAAGGCAAATTGTCGAACATAATAAAATGACGAGATTGGGTATTCATTATTACACTTGCTTGGCTTGCTTCAGCAAATTGTTCTGCGTATAAGCGCTCTACCATCTCTTTATTATCGTCGCTATTGAAGCCTCCACTAGCGCCAAGAAACAGTATAGGCGTATTACTAGTAGTTATAGCCGAGCGCAAATCTGATGTCATTAGGTCAGCCATTATTTGCCCCACTGTTTCGGGGTGCGAACCTGATGCCATAGACAGCACTTTCGTTTGATTTAATTCACTGGTTGCCTGAATGTTAACGCCTTTGCGAGTGTAGGCAGTTAATTCGGCACTATCCATATTGGCGTATTGCGATTTCAACTTGTTCGCATAAGGCTGTGCCTGCGCTGCAGTTACCTGATTGCTTCGGGTAAAAATAGGCGTAATAAACGGTAAGCCATCTACTGATACCACCTTACTTACTCTATCTGGCAGCGCAAGGGCCAATTGATAAGCTATGTGACCGCCCATACTATGGCCAATAACTATTACATTATTCAGGTTGTTATCTTCAATATAAGATACTAGCGCAGCAGTAATTTTGGATAATCGGTTATTTGGATAGACTTTGTTGTTTGCAAACCCTGCTACTTGAGCAAAGTGGCTTCGATATCCATCTTTATAATAATTACCAAGCCCTTGGGATAAATCTGACCAAACTGAAGCGTTAGACATTAAACCTGGTATAAATAACACGTTTAGTTCTTTAGCTTTAGTTGCGTGGTCGGTAATAACGATGTTATTGGCGATACCAGATGCTGAGGGCGTAGTTTGTTCGTAAACAGTAACAGGTTGAATGGCTACCGCTTGCTCATCTTCTGCATTTATTTTAAGTGAATTAACTGCCAACAAGGCAGCACAAATTAGCGTGGTTACATTTAAGGTTTTCATGGTTTAACTCCTCTTTTATGTATAGTCACGCCGAGTGGCAAAAGTGTGACAACATTTTTAGAGAAGAAATATTAACGGGCTATTTTGAGTCGCTGATGCAATGCATTGCTGGCATTAATTACTCTTATTAATGATAAGTGCCACTAAAAAAATAGCGCAGCTTATTAAGGTAAACCACCAAACCAATGATATCGATAAAGGCAGTGGCGCATAAACTGCCGCTATTAACGAACCGCCCGTTAATAGCCATCCACTTACACGTGTTGCAGTGTGAACAAATGCCCTTCGCTTGCGATTGAATATGCTTGCCACTTGCTTGAAATGTTTATCGCTTGCTAGCGCAAGTAACGCAATGCCCAATATTACTAATATAAATACTGTCACCATTATCGTTTTCTCGCTTTTATGTTCGGTACGTCTGCAGACTTGGTGTGTGGAACATATCCGTTTGACGTGCGTACTAAGCGAACCTTTAACCCGCGAGCTAGTGCCATAAAGCCCACACCACATAATGCGAATACAACAATAAAGCTTAGATAAGTGATATCCCAAGTAGCAACGGCATCGAGGGCACGTTCAACAGGTATACTAACCGAGACTACGGCTAACGCTATATAACTTAAGGCGGCAACACATGTTTGCTCATACCAAGCATTGTGACTTGGCCGAATAATGGCATGCCCTACACTACATATCCATGCAATGAAAAAAGCATTCACTTCCATACTTGCACGGTTAATCATGTCTGCAGGTAATAGTCTATTCGCCAAAAAGAAAACTGATGTGGCAATAGCAATCCCCATTATTGCAGCAATATTACCCTTTTCCATAATACGTAAAGATAAGGAAGAGTCATCTCGAAGAGAGTTAGCAGTTAAATAGGCAGTTCTACGCTTGTTAACCCAAATTATTAGCCCTGTTGCAATTAGCGCGCTACCCAGTGCACCTAAACCAAACAGCAACCACCGCAAACCAATGGTGGCAAAGTTAGCTTGATGTAACCCATACATTATTCGCCTGAAGGTGGCTGGTGCACTTTCATCGGCGTAGCCTTCTAATGGCGCTGCGGTGTAGCTTTCATACACCAACCGCTCGCTACGATTCGATACCGAAAGGCTTTTGGTACGCTCTACAATAAATCGGCTATTTTCCTTAAATGGCGCTTCAACTGTAATGCGCTTAATCGCGTTGGGCTCTTTCCAATGCTTTTTTAAATTAGTGAGGATAGCGGGATAAGCGACGCTTTTACTTTCTCCGTCTGTATTTAGCGCCTCCACGCTACTACTGAGCGTGGGCAAGGATGGAATAATAACTTTGTTAACGCCTCGCTCGCCCTTCTCAAAATGCATATTTGCTGAAAATGGCATGTACATAATGGCGTAAATCATAATAGCGCTAATACAAATCATTAGGCAGAAAGGCAGCGTTACAATGCCTATTAATGCATGAAAATCAGTTGTCCACTTTGTTAGCTTACCCTTTCTTAAAGTGAAGAAGTCTTTGAAAAAACGTCTGTGGGTATATATTCCGGTGAAAAGCGCAAGCAGCATCGCCATGGCAGCGACCCCAGCAATATAGCGCCCGCCGTATCCTCTTAGTTGTAAGGTGTAATGGAATGTTCTGAAAAATATCCCGCCTTTGGTATCTGTGGCTGTCTCTATTGGTATTGCATCTTTATTAAAACTTACTAAATGGCGCGTTTTGCCTTCACTCCACTGAACATACCAATGATGATCACGTGGCGTAGGTAAGTAAATTCGCCATGAATTGGTATTTGTTGCGTGCGCTTCTAAGTAGTCTATCGATTTCTCTAATTGGTAGCGCTGTCCCTGTGCATACACTTGGTTTTGTTGCTGCGAATCTCCCGCGATAACTTGTCGCTCTGGCATCATCCAATAACTAATTTCAGGGGTAAAATAGCTAAGGGTTCCCGTAACGAAAATAACGAACAGCAACCACCCGGTTATTATGCCAAGGTAAGTGTGAAGCCAAATCATTGATTTTCTAAATGTCGTTTTCACAATACGTCTACCAAGGGTAAAAATAGCACTGCCACTGCAATCAATAAGATTGAGCTAATCAACCATTTTGCAATGTTGGAAACCGTGAAGCTGGCAATGAAAAAAGCGAAAAATACTATGTAACTCAGCATGCTAGCGGATAACACTGCTACGCCTTCGCTTATATACGTTAATTTTACCAACCCGTAGGTTAAGTAAATTGATGAGAGTGCGGATAGCACATAGCCGCCAATAATGGCGGCTATGCTACGCAGTGTAATAGCTACGTTTTTATTCAAACTTGGTTATTACCTGTTATTACTTAGTATTCCTTGGATTAAAAACGATAAGCTACGGTTAGCTTAGCGTTTCGCTCTTCTCCTGGAAGACCACCAAGGTACATTGCACTACTATAATAGTCGGTATTATCAAGGTTTTTGATGTTAAGCTGAATGTCCCAATCATTTGATACGTAGCTAATGGCAGCATCCCACACTGTGTATGAATCCACGAAGGCGTAGTCGATACCGAATGCTGATGCAGAAATAGTACGTTCATCTTCATAAGACACACCTACACTGAATTTCACTGGCGCTGGCAAAGCACTGAATACATGACTATAGGTTAACCATGCACTCGCCGTTTTTTCCGCAATACCTTTAGTTTGCTCTTCGTCTGTGCTGCTTGCAAAATCACCAGGTTCGGTAACAGGTTCTTGGTACGTTGCGTTGGTATTTAATGCCCATTGCTCATTAATATCGAAGTTAATATCAACTTCAACACCCGTAGTACGTTCTTGTTCATCGTAATAAAACTCTGGAACATCAATATTATATGCCGGATCGTCAATGTTATCTTCGTACAATGGGTTGGTGTACTGCAGGTTAGTTCTAGCGGTATCAAAGACAACAATTGAACCAAGTAACTGTTCAGACAAAGCGGTAAAACGTAGCCCTAAATCCCATGAAATTGATTCTGAATCAGGGCGGTTATTTTCTTCACTCAATGAACCTAAGACACTGTATGCAGTTCTGCCTTTAGAGTGGTTAATAAATGTAGAAATATTAGGTGTTACTTTGTAAGTAAGGCCTAAGTTATAGGTAAAACCATCATCATCAGCATCGTACTCTGGATTACCATCGCTGAATTGGTTTAAGTAAGTTTGTTTAACGGCGCCATAAGCACCGCCGAAACGCCCAGTAAAGTACTCATTGAAATAAAGCACTTCTTGGAAACTTACGCCCCAGCTTGATACATCCTTTTCATATTTACTACGTAATGAAGGGTTGTAGTCATCAAACGAGCCTGTAGGCCAGTTAGGATTACGAATATCTAAAATGTACGGCACTGCATCGCTTCGAGTATCATCGGCATCCCAGATAGACCACTGTGCATAAGACATTTCGTGATCTTCATAGTTCGCACTAAATAAGTGCTCACCTTCTACACCGCCAGCCGACCACGTATTGGTCACATCAATAAAGTACTGCCACACTTTTTCATCGGCTACAACATTACGATATTCTTGTCTGCGCGCAGCATAAGGATACAGCACATCATCAATGACCAATGGCGCACGAGGCTCTAAGTTTATGATGTCGGTACGATCTGTATACACATAGTTATAAGCACTGGTTTGACGAATGTAATCAGTTTCATACGTGCGATATTGTAATTGTTGGGTAAGCGTCCAACTATCGCTCAAGTTAATATCTTGGCGAAGTTTTACTCGAAACTCTTTACCTTGGTTTGGCTCTGAAATTGGTGAAATTAGGCTGGTATCACCTAAGTCGTATGGTTGTACACCATCGGTAGAGGTTAGCGAGGCCGCTAGTTCAGCTATTTGATCATCAGTTAGCTGCAGGCCACCACTATCCGCATCGCCATTCACTAGATCTGCTGCGGTAATGCTTCCAGCTTCGGCGTCTAATAAGGTTAAATCGAGCAGGCGAACCGGATGACCGATAGAATCAATCTGAATAGCATCGTCAATATATGCTGCGGAGATTAAAAACTTGTTGTCTGGAGAGTAGTCATATCGTAACGACGTATATAACTCGCTACGTTCATCGCTAAGACCACGATAACCGTCTGATTGTTCGTGATTAGCTACCACACGATAGGCCAAAGAGTCATTAATAGCGTTTGTTGCATCAAACATTAACGAGTAACTATCCCAGCTACCTACCGCTGCCTGTATTTCGTACCGCTCTTCAAATTGCGGCTTCTTCTCAATAAGGTTAATAATACCGCCAGCTTCACCCATACCGTAAAGGCCTGTTGCAGGGCCCTTTAGTACTTCAATGCTCTCAACGTTAGTCATTGAACGTGTGGGGTTGTAGCTATTGCCAAAATCAGCACCTGCATAGATTCCATCGTAGGTATAGTTAACCCCTAAGCCACGTATCGCAAGGTTATCACCCACCCCGTAGTTATTACCATCTTGCGTTAAGCCACTAATATTGCGAATACTTTCTTGTAGAGTGTCAACACCCTGTTCTTTTAACAAAGTTCCATCTACCAACACGAC
This sequence comes from Alteromonas sp. 1_MG-2023, assembly GCF_030547075.1. Taxonomy (GTDB): domain Bacteria; phylum Pseudomonadota; class Gammaproteobacteria; order Enterobacterales; family Alteromonadaceae; genus Alteromonas. Next base: position 343,889 of record NZ_JAUOQH010000002.1, read on the forward strand.
TGCCGCTGGAGTTTCCATCAAACTCATGTTTGATTTTGTTGCAGTGCCTGATTCTAGAATTAATCGATTATGGCGACCGTACACGGTAATAACATCTAGATTTTCATCAACCATTTTTTGCTCTTGAACAACGGCATTTTCGCTGTTTTCTAGCGAGCCCTTTTCCGTTGATTCTGTAGTTTGTGCTGATATAGCCGTGGTGTAAAAAATAGAGAATAGCGCAGTTGCCGCGCTAACTTTAGTCGTGTGTGTAAAGTTTATGTGCATTATGTATCCATGTTGTTAATCGCAAATGATAATCACTTTCATTATCAGGCGCGCATGGTAAATAAACACAGCTTTAAGTTCAACTTAATTTACACAACAGTTTATAGTTGAGGTTTTATGTAGATGTTGGCCATTCATCTTCGCTTATTAAATCTCTTTCAATCAGCGTATTTCGTAGCTCACTAATTTTCACTTTTAGTTCATCGCGAATGAGACGTATAGCTGGAGTAATAAGCTGCCTGCTAGGCAATACCAGCCACATTTCAGTTAGGGGAATGTGATAAGCCGGCATGACTCGCTGAAGTCGCCCGGCAAGTAAATCTTCTGCAATATCGATAACAGATTTTTTCGCTATTCCCACGCCGTCCACACACCATCGGCGCACAATGTCGCCGTCATTCACTGCGCGGTTACTTTTCACTTTCACTTTATCTTTGTCTTCACCTCTATAGAGATCCCAACCGTCGTGGGTTAGCTCGTATAATTTGTAAAGCAATGCATTATGATTGGCTAATTCTTCAGGAGTGGTAGGCTCACCATGCTTTTCTATATAGCTGGGAGATGCGCAGATAAAGTGTGGAATATTACAAATTTTGAACCCATACATATTAAGTTCTTGCACCGCGCTTTTCGTCATGGCTCGCAGCGCAACGTCTACCCCGTCGCGATAGAAGTCGACTCGGCTGTCACTTACCTGCAACCTCAGCGACACGTCTTCATGCTCATTCATAATATCGTTCAACAAAACCCGCATTAAGTTGCGGCCCATCTCAGAAGACATGGCCATTTTCACTTCGCCATTAATATCTTGCTGCTTTTCGCTGATACGCATAACACCTTGCTGCAGCAAATCTATCGCTTGCTGACATAAGGGCAGAAAACGTTCCCCTTCTGGGGATAACCGAATTTTGCGGGTGGTTCGCACAAATAGCTGAGTGCCAAGCTGTTGCTCTATGCGCTTTAGCGCGACGCTTGCGGCAGAAGAGCTGATGTCTAGTTGATTGGCCGCTGCCGTAATTGAATGCAGTTCGGCTACCTTGAGTAATACTTGCAGGTCTTCTATCTTCATAACATCTTCTTTTTCATTCGCTAGCGCTTGGTAAAATGTGACTATCGCCGTGTCAGTTCGAGGGCATAAACTTTAATCAGATTCGATTTATTATAGCGAAAACAGAGACAATAAACCTACCCACCCTATTTATTATCCACGTTTTAGCGAAAGTGTATTCGCTATTTGTCCATTTATCCACTGCCTGTCAGCTCATAAAATACACGCAAGCAATTAAGTTAAAGGGTTAAAAAATGAAATTCACAGTTAAAGCAACAACACTCGCACTTGTATTTTCAAGCGCTATGGTACTTTCTACAACGTTGACCGGCACAGCAGCGTTTGCAGCCCAGACAGCATCTAAGGTAGTGGCAGCAGACGATATTGAATGGGGTTACCTAAACCCGCTTCGTGGCGATAAAAGCCCAGGTGCAGCAGATCTTTGGGGCGATCGTACTAAAGATACGGCAACCGGTATGCTAGTACGTTTTAATAAAGGCTTTGAGTCTCCACCGCATATTCACAACATTACCTATCGCGGTATTGTGATTGAAGGCGCTATGCACAATGACGACCCAAGCGCTGAAAAAATGTGGATGCCTGCTGGTTCGTTTTGGACGCAACCTGCTGGTGAAAATCACACCACTGCAGCAAACGGCAGCGCTAATTTAATTTACTTAGAAATAGATTCTGGCCCTTACCTAGTACAACCATCTAGTGAGCATTTCGACAACGGCGAGCGCCCCCTCAACTTACACAAAGACAACATAGTGTGGTTAGACAATGCCGAGCTGCATGACACAAGTGCAACGGGTGTTTTGTCAACGTACTTGTGGGGTAACACTAGCGACTTGAATGGCTCAATGGTGAAGTTGCCAGTCGGTTTTAAAGGCAGTATCAGCACACAAGCCAATGAATTTCGCGCAGTAGTTATCGCAGGTGAAGTTGAGTATCAGTCTGGAGAGGTTAGCTCGCCTATCAGTTTGAGCGCAGGAAGCTATGTAGAGTCGACAGGCACATTTGAACATCAAATTATTAATGAAGGTAAAGGCGAAGCAACTATCTATATTCGTACCAACCGTTCATATAAAGTTTATTAACAAAGCACTTTGATAAGGCTGCATTTTAGTAGCCTTACTCTCTCAGGTAATGGCAGTTGTAACCACTTCCCCGTTTTGTAAACCATGTAGTTAAATGCGACGATTTGATGGCGTTTAGCTTTGTATTGCATAGAAAATCAAACACATCAATTAGCGTTAAAATAGTCTTATTACACTTCGCCGTTATTCCTTTCTAATCAATTAGTTGAAATACATATATAAGAGGTTGACCAGAATAGTAGAAGTTTGTAATAGTCAGGTTTTATCCTATACTAAAACTGGTTGTTTATTACATTCTTTCTTTGGCCAGTCTCGGAGCGCATTAATGAGAAAATTCCTGAGAGTAGCCAGTTTTGGCTTAGCCTCATTCACAAGTGCCGTATTAGCCCAAAGCACGCCTTCAGAATTTGCAGAATTAAGTTTTCAAGCGCTTCTCGATGTAGATATTAATGAGCAAGATACCGAGCTATCTTCACCTAACCGGTGGAGTTTTGCTGTACAGTTTAAAGCAGCAGAATTTGATGGCTATAAAATTGATGATAGTGACGTTAGTCTTGACGATGTATTGTTTTCACCAGGTGATGAACCGCGTACGGAAGCTAACTTCCCTGTGGTGCCTACGGTTATCGATCAATACGCGCAAATTGTTCAATTAGGCTACCAAGTCAATAATCGCTTAAAGCTTGGCATTCAAGTTCCGTTTATTCACCAAGAAACTGACCATATAAGTGCAGTACCAGGTTACGATAACTTTATTATTACGTCTACAGGATTAGGCGACATTGCATTGTCAGTTAGCTATTCGCTTAAAGATAATATTGATTATAGTTGGTGGGTAACTGCCGGTGTAAGCCTACCCACTGGCTCCATAGATGAAGAAGGCGATACCCCCAGAGATTCAGGTGATCAACAACTTCCCTACACCATGCAGTTAGGATCAGGTACCTACGATTTCCCTTTGGAAGTGAGTTATCAGAATAAAGGCGAACATTCCTTTTCAGTCTCGTTGTCTGCCATGCTCAGAACGGGGACTAATGATAGAAACTATCGCCTTGGGAACAACTATAAATTAAGTGGAAAGTATAATTTTCCACTATCCCAAACTACTGTTTTATTTACTGGTGCAGCCTATAGTTATTCAGACTCTATCCATGGGCAGGACGATGAAATTACGGTAGGTGGAGACTATCCCTACCCTGCCAGTATTACTAACCCTAATTTATACGGCGGTGAGAAAGTAAGTCTATCCGGTGGCATTTCATTTGTTCCTATTGACTGGTTAAAAGTAATTGCTGATGTCAGTAAACCTGTATACCAAAACTTAAATGGGCCTCAACCTCAAGAGTTGTGGCGAGCAGGCCTTCAATTCTCAGTGTTATATTAAGTGTTGTACATGCGGTATTTACTGGTTGTTATCGCTCTGACGCTAAGCTTTAGTCACTCGGCTTTTGCCGACCTAAAGAAAATTGAGAAGCTCAAAGCCGCTTATATGTTTAATTTTACGAAATTTATTAAATGGGACAGGGCGAGTTCTGAGTCTATTAATTTTTGCGTGCAAGACGATGAAGTGTTTCGACGCTTTTTAACACAGTTGGTAGAAAGCAGGCCGAGTAGCAGCGGTGCGCCTATTAGCATTGTTATGTTAGACGGTAAACAAATGTGCACCTTCGCTTATATTATTAAAAATGATGATGTCCTGCTAAATCTCAGCACCTCTACCATTTTAATAAGTGACTTCCCCGATTTGATTGACAGACCATCAGTATTTACATTTTATCAAGAAAACAATCGGTTGAGGTTTGAAATTAATTTAGCCGAGGCAGAACGACTCGAATTAACCATAAGCTCTGAATTGTTGAAGGTAGCGAAAATAAAATGATATTTCGTTCTACTTCTTTTTTCACCAAACAGCTGTTTGCCGTACTCTCGGTTAACTTTTTATCGCTATGTCTTGTAGCAGGATTACTGTATTCCAACTTTATAAGTGATTACAAAAACAACTTGGTAAATGTACTTAGCAGCCAATCTAAGTTATTAGCCTCAGCAAGCCGCTCGTCGGTGCTTTTTAATGATGCACAGTCTACTCAAGATTTACTGTTTGCGGCGTCACAGTTACAAGCCACGTTAACCGCTAAAGTATACGACGCTGAGTTTAATCTCTTTGCTGAATATTCTAGAGAAGGTGTTTTCGACCTAACCTCTCCCCAACAACTTCCTTTAGGGGAAACCTTTAAAGACGACGCCCTTTACTTTGTTGAACCTGTCGTTTTCGACCAACAAATAATTGGCTTCCTTATGTTGTCGGCAAGCACTGATTCTCTTGATTCGCAACAGCATCAAGCGTTGCTTGTAGTTATAGGCGTACTTTTGCTAAGTATGCTGCTTTCTTACTTGCTCAATTTCCGTTTACAGAAGCTCTTCACCAGCCCTATCGACAAGCTTATTTCATTAATCAGAAAGGTGGCAAAATCTCGGGAATACCATACTCGCTTGCCGGAAGTTCGCAATGATGAACTAGGGGAGTTATTTTCTGGTCTAAACGATATTTTGGCCACAGTTGAAAACCATCAAGAACAATTGAAGGCCCACAATACTGAACTTGAAAGTTTAGTGGAACTTCGAACACGCCAGCTTTACCAACGCGCTAATTATGATGCGTTAACGCATTTGCCTAATCGCCACCTTTTTGTTGAACAAATAGAACTTGCGATTAATAAAGCGAATAAGACTCGTAGTCCTTTGGCGGTAATGTTTCTCGATTTAGATCGTTTCAAGCTTATTAACGACAGCCTTGGTCATGATATTGGTGACAAAGTACTTGTCGAAGTATCAAAGAAACTCACTGAAATTGTGGTTAAACAAGACCGAGTGTCTAGGTGGGGGGGCGATGAATTTGTCGTAATGGTTGAAGAATTACACTCAAAAGATGATTTATCTTATCTTGCCAATCACATTATCGCGAGTTTAAGTGAACCTATGTTAATAGAGGGGCATCAACTTCATATTTCTACCAGTATTGGCATTGCGGTTTATGAGACCCAAGAAGAAAACGGTATTTCATTATTGAAGCATGCCGACACCAGTATGTATCACGCTAAAGAACAAGGGCCGGGTCAGTTCTGCTTTTTTAACGACGGCATGTTAGAAAACTCAATGAACCGCCTTTCTTTAGAAGGGCAACTACGACATGCACTGAAACTTGAAGATGCATTTACTATGGTGTATCAGCCTCAAATTTGTGCCAACACTGGCCACATTAAAGGTATGGAGGCCTTAATACGCTGGCAAAATGCTGAAGGCAACTATATCCCTCCTTCAGACTTTATTCCTATTGCTGAAGAAGCCGGCCTAATCAACTTACTCAGTGTTTGGATATTGAATCGTGTTAGCGCCCAAATGAATCACTGGCGAACTCAAGGCGTGCCTCTGGTGCCTGTTGCCATCAATTTACCTGCTTGTTTTATTACTCAATTAGACTGTGCCGAGCAGATTGCCGATATCATGGCATCTAACAATATTCCGCCTGAATTAATTGAAGTTGAATTGACCGAGAATACGTTTATAAGCTCTACAGAATTTGCTTTAACATCACTGAAAAAGTTAAAAAAGTTAGGCTTTAAAGTTTCCATTGATGACTTTGGCACCGGCTATTCTTGCTTAAGCTATATCTCCACACTACCTATTGATAAATTGAAAATTGATGGCAGCTTTGTACAAAAGTTAGGAAAGTCAAAATCTAACGATGGCATTGTAAGTGCAATAGTGATGCTGGCCAAAGGCCTAAACCTCGTTACAGTAGGAGAATGTGTAGAAACAGAAGACCAACTCATTCAGCTACGAGAGATGGGCTGCGATATTATTCAAGGGTATTATTACCATCCGCCTTTGCATGTTGACGCTGCAGCTAAGCTAATGCTAGACACTCACCAAACTTAAAGCTTTCCTATAAACCAACGGGTGGTAAGCCCTACGCCAATGGTTATTACCACACTGGTTAATGTTCCTAATAAAACATATTCCGTTAGCTTCTTATCTTCGCTTTTTGATAAATCACCAAATCTAAAAATAGACTTTGCAGCAAGCAGAAAACCAATAGCCGCAAATTGGTTTATCAGTACAAAAGTAAGAATAAGTAAGCGTTCTAAATAGCCTATTCGTTGCCCTGCCATGGCCAAGGTATTTTGGATTGGCAACTGAACGAGTTGTGCTGTTTCTTTTGGTTTCACCATGGAATCTAACTCTTTTGTCCACGGTGAAAGTAACTGTTTTATAAATATAGACGTCGGTTTCAAAATCACTAAATAGGCTAATACTATGGCCAGATGTTGATAATCAATGAGTAAAACTTGCTTTAACAAGGCTTCAAACTGATGAGTAAGCGCGGCCCACAATATAATGATCACAGCAATGTGCGCTAGCTGATCAAGCGTGAAAGCCAAGGTTGATGCCCTTGCGTAAGACTTTACAGCATCAATCAAAAAGTGGCTTAGTAATACCCCACCCGCTACCATCAACAGAGCGGTAAAGTCCATGTCGGCTAGGCCAGTTTCTTTTTGCGCAACAAGAGTTATGCAGGAAACCGTTACCAAAGCTATTAAGGCTAACACTCCGTGTAATAACGCATGAAAGTATAATGCATTCGACTGCAGGTGTTTGGTATTACGGCTCTCTACCCAACTACTTGGCTGAAAGTAAAAATCGCCAAGCAAATGGGCAACTATCAGCCCTATCACTATGCTAAGTTGCTCCATGCTTACAGCTCCGTTTCCAGTTCGCCCGCCATAAACGCTAAATAATCATTGATTAAGTGATATTCACTGGCGTTTAAAATACGGGTAATGTTACTTCGGGTTTTTCCTAGTGTGTTCGCTATTTGCTCATGGCCTTTATCTTCAGCATTAATATAAGCAAGTAAAGTTTCTGACTGAGTTTGAGTTAGCGAACTAATATGGCTATCAGCAAACGCAGTTAACAACCCAGTATTTTTATTAAAGACTTCGTTGCTGCTAATAATAGCTAAATGCTGAGATTTAAGGTTATCGAGCGCCCTGCCCGAGCGTACAAAGGCATCGCCGTTTCCGGTCCTAACTTGTCCATCGGTAAAGCTCACTTTTCCAATGCCGACGCTAATTCGTACATCTGTTGAAGGATTGCAAGCTTTTAGCGCTAATTTTATACAAACTGCTACATGCATCGCGCATTTAATTGTAGAGATAACAGCTTGAAAAGCATCGCCACGAAATACATCGTATTGACCTTTGTATATCTTTGTTTGCGTGTCTAGCGTAGCGGTTAATACTGAAAGTACATGTTTTAATTCCCCTTCACTTAAACGTTGGGAATTCACGATATCACCGGTGAGTACCGCCGCATGTTTATTTGTATTATCCATAACTTCCCCTTCGTAAAGCGCTACGCATTAAGTAAAGCACCAAGCATTAAACAAGACTTGCCTTGGCAAGTTTTGGCTTACGTTGACTTACGCGACTCTGCTTTCCAGATTGCCTGTATTTTTATACAGATGCAATACGCCATAGTAGATAATGTCATCGGTGCGTGCAGTTACTGTAAATAAGCACTTTCACAAAAGACACCAAAAACAATCACATTAAACAAAGTAACCATAAATAATCACTTAATCAAGGTAAAACCGTGATACCGAGTAATATTCACTCTAAAAACGCATATTCCTAAGAGCACTTGCAAAAGTAGAATGATTGCTCTACCATTAAAACACAAGGTAGAGTATTCATTCTACCTTTACTTTAACGGTATAAATTCGGAAGTGATAATGACACCAGATGAACGAAAGAATGACATTGCTGCACGTCTTGAAAGTGCGTTTAGCATAAATGGTTTTACCCAGCCTAATGTCGCCTCTTTAAAGGAGCAAACAGGGACTACACTCAAAACCCTGTATAAATATTTTCCTTCTAAAGAAGATATGATAATTGGTGCGCTTGATCACCGCCACCAGCGGTATTTATCATTTCTGGCCACAGACTGCCCTGACGATTTACATGGCGCGGTAAAACATGTGTTCGATCGTCTTGCTTTATGGCTTGCGCAATATGCACCTAACGGCTGTATGTCATTACAAGCATTATCTAGCTATCCCAACTATGTACAGGTAACGACTGCCGTAAACACCCACAAGGCCGATGTCCGCCAATGGCTTTTCGATTTAACAGGTAATGATTCACTGTCGAACTCCCTATTCATATTACATGAAGGCATGTCTGCTGCTTGGCCGACTATGGGCGAAGAAACCCTAGATACTACCCAGGTAATGCTAAACCAAATACTTAAAGAACATGGCTTAACTTAACGGAGACTTTTTATGTCACAACTTCCATCACAAATGAAAGGGGTAGTACTTACCCATCACGGCGACCTTGATGCATTGAGTATCCGTAACGATCTAGCTTTGCCGGTTCCCGCTGCAACCGATGTGGTGATTAAAGTCGCCGCGGCTGGTGTAAATAATACCGATATTAATACCCGCAAAGGATGGTATTCAAAAGGCGATAACGATGCAGAAGATGCATCGTGGTCTGGCACACCACTACCGCTTCCCCTTGTTCAAGGCGCAGATGTATGCGGCTATATTGTAGCAGTAGGTAGCGAAGTAGACGCGAATCGAATTGGTGAGCGAGTCATTATAGAGCCAAGCTTATCAGAAGCGGATGGCATTGAATTAAGCTCACCGTGGTACTTTGGATCTGAATGTGACGGTGGCTTTGCAGAATACACAAAAGTAGCCGCTAAGCACGCCCATGCGGTAAACTCAACACTAACTGATGCCGAGCTTGCGTCATTTCCATGTTCATATTCTACCGCCGAAAACATGTTGCATCGGGCTGCAGTATCTAAAGGCGATAGAGTGCTTATTACTGGGGCTTCTGGTGGTGTAGGCTCTGCGGCCTTACAACTAGCCAAAGCGCGAGGCGCTTTTGTGGTAGCTATCACCAGTGAATCGAAACAAGAGGCACTAAAAGCACTTGGCGCAGACGATACGCTAACACGCGATTGTAATTGGTTAGCTTATGCGAAAGATAAGCTCTTTGATGTGGTAATAGATTTAGTGGCTGGGCCTAGGTGGCCAGAGCTGCTTGATATGATGCGCCCCTTTGGTCGCTATGCCGTATCCGGTGCTATTGCTGGCCACACAGTGCCATTAGATGTGCGAACGCTATATTTAAAAGATTTACAATTATTGGGCTGTACTGTGCTTTCAGAAGAGGTATTCGGCAACCTAGTTAAACGTATTGAAGCGGGTGATATAGCACCACTTGTGTCTAAAACCTACCCGATTGAAGACATCAAACAAGCACAAGTAGACTTCGAACAAAAAGCGCATATTGGAAAGTTTGTGCTTACGTTTTAATCTGATTAGGTATTAACGTCGGTTTCTAAAGGCTTTGCGGGTTCCCACACATCAACACGATTACGCCCTAGCGATTTAGCCAGATAGAGTGCAGTATCGGCTCGTTCTATTAATTCGTTTGGGCTAATTGGGTGGCAATGTAACATAGTAGACACCCCCAAACTTATGGTAAGCCTTTTCCCATAACTCGACAGTTCGAAAGGTATGGCCGCTTGCTCAATACTCTTACGTATTCGCTCGGCCACTTGTATTGCAGTATCTGTGTCCGTGTAAGGCAAAATTACAACAAACTCTTCCCCACCGTACCGTGCAACGACATCGTCATTGCCAACACAGGTTTTCTTAAGTATTTCAGCAACCTGAATTAGTGCGCTATCGCCTGCCACATGACCATAATAATCGTTATACGCTTTAAAGTTATCTACATCTATTAGCAATAGACTTAGCGGTGTATTACTAGTAAGGCTCTTATCAATGTCAGCTTGCAGAGTATTATCAAATAACCTTCTATTGGCGATACCGGTTAAGCCATCAATATTGGCTAATTTTGCTAACTTGCTATTAGCATTAATTAATTGCTGCTGTGCATCATGAAGTGCCCGCTCGTTATGTGCATTTTGTAACGTATTCGCCAACATTTGAGCTATGCGCTGTAAGTATTTAATATCATGGTCGCGCCACGTGTATGGAATACCTGTAATATCACAGCCAATAAAACCAAAAATACCATTATCTAGCTCAATTGAAACACAAAGGATAGAGCAGATACGCTCTCGCTCAAACTCCTCTCTCTCGCCCTTGGCCTCTGTAGGCAAGTATGCGACATTATTCACCTTGAACAAGCCTTCCTGTTTAAGCTTTCTATCTAGGTAAGGCATAGTATCCATTGGCAAAGCTTGAAGGTCGTCTTTATAAGGAAGTACCCCTGCCGCTACCCACTCATGGGTATTAGTGGCAAATTGCGCGTTATCATAGAACTTAAATAAGTAGCAGCGATCAAGATCACAAAACTCACCAAACGCGCCTAATACGCCGTCTATAAGATCATCAACTTTATCGTTAGCAGCATTAATAAGTTGAGAAGACAATGTGGCAAGCAGCCCATTAAAAGCAATATGCTTACCCACAGGTGAAGACTCTTCAGGTGGAATGAATAAGTTGTTTTGAACCGCCTTTGCGTTAATGACCACCCAGCTAACATCATTGAAAGTGACCACTGAGCTTTCCAGAAAAAACTGAATACCTTGCTCACGGGTTTGAATTCGCACCCACTGGCAAAGGTGCAATGTTTCTTCTGCAATGGAGAATGGATGCTGGCTGCCGGTGAGTTCTTCTTTAGTAATAGGATCGTAAAAACGTAAACTTTGAAGAAACGCATTCGTTACCGCTATCTCGCCGAATTGTCGAGCAAACGCAGTACTTACATCGAACTCAGGATCACCAATAGGCTTGAATAACAAGCAGGTGGGGAGTTGACGTAGTAACTTAATGCCTTCATTTGGCTCCACATATACCCCTTATAGAAGTTAAGTAATTAGCTATTACTTTAGTACATATTCATAAAACACGCTTTTCAGCGATTAGCTTTAACTGTGAGAATGTTTGCAGTAATCCATTACAAGGAACTTACGTAATAAGTTACAGCAACTATGTTTCACCATAGTTTCTTTCCTAAGGACACGAGGTAACTTATGGATGGGTTAATATGAATGAATCAATAAGTGGGCTTTTGGATAAGTTAGTTGATGAAGACGGTGGCGAAAAGCAAAGTGCAGCAGATATTATCGCTCGCTTTGAAGACAGAGGGTTTGGCCCGCTATTACTTATACCCTCCTTGATTGCCCTCCTTCCTACTGGTGCCATCCCAGGCGTACCTTCCTTGTGTGGCATCACACTATTTTTAATTTGCATACAAGTAGCACTAGGTAGAAGTACACCTTGGTTGCCGAATAAAATTACTAACCAGGAAATTCAGCAAGATAAACTACAAAGCGCGGTAGAACGTGCAAAGCCTTATGTTAAAAAAACCGAAAAGCTATTAAAACCGCGATTCACAGCCTTATCTAAATCACCTTGGAAAAATATGGTGGCAGCTTATTGTGCTTTTGCCTCGTTGTGTATGATCCCGCTAGAAGTAGTGCCCTTCGCTGTCGCACTCCCCGCCTCAGCGTTAACGTTAACCGCAATAGGCATGACCAATCGGGATGGGGTGTTTATTGGATTAGGAATGATAATTCAGTTAGGCACTGTGTATTTAACGCTAACAATATCTGGGCTGCTTTAAATCAATAAAAGCTAACTGAATGACAACAATCGTTAACGATTAAACGGCATTTTTAACAGCGCTATTATGCCTGCATTGTCATTAGTGGCGGGGTAGTCTTTTTGACCTATGGCAATATCTTCATCACGCATGGTTGCACGGCTTTTAAAACTACCAAATAGCTTGTCCCACCAAGACACGCTGAAGCCAAAGTTAGTATTAGATTCTTCTTTACGTTGGCTGTGATGAATGCGATGCAACCGCTGGGTAATAATAAGCATCCCAATTCTGTCATCCCACTTCTGTGGCAGTCGAATATTTGCATGGTTAAATAGGGCAAACCCATTCAAACCAACTTCGAAAATAACTATCGCAATAGCAGGTACCCCAAAAGCGACAACCACCACCGCTTTAATGAACAAGCTTAATATAATTTCGATAGGATGAAAGCGAAGCCCTGTGGTGGTATCTACGTGGCTGTCAGCGTGATGCATTTTATGAATACGCCATAGAAGAGGAATTTTATGAAACAGCCGATGCTGCCAATAAATCACCATATCTAACAGCAATACACTAAAAGCGACCACAACCCAGTGGCTCATACTTAGGCTGTTGAATAACCCCACATTAGTATTATCAGCCCACAAGGCCACACCGACTAAACTGGCAGGCAGTACTACCCTTGAACACAGCGCGCCTAATACCACCATACTCAGATTGCCTTTCCACCGGCTGGCGCGCCCCAATATCGATTGCCTCGCTGGCAGCCATGCTTCTAGCACAGCCATTATCGTGAATATGCCTAAAAACAGGCTAACTCGAACAAGTGCAGTGTTATCCACTATGACTTCTCTTTTTCTTTGTTACTACAATAGTCATCAATGCCTTCTACGGCTTTAAGGGTGGTAAAACCACTGTAAACTCGGGTGATGATGGTAATGCCACACGCTGCCGCGAAAACATAAGCCAACACCGGAAAATACGCCGGCCATATACAAAATGCTAAAAACAAGAGTATGGTTTCGGTGCCTTCGGTGAGCCCCTGCATATAGTAAAAACTCTTATTCTTGAACTGTGGTTTTTCGATATTGAATTTTTCTGCGGCGACGGCGAAGGCCAAAAAACTACTACCCGTTCCTACAAACGCGGCCATTAGCACTAACGCAGGTACGCCCCATTCACTAGGGTTAGCAACACCAAAAGCTAACGGTACTGCCGCGTAAAATAGAAAGTCTAAACAAATATCTAAAAAACCACCTGCACTGCTGCTACTTTGCTGAAAGCGTGCTAGTTCGCCATCGATACCGTCGAATACTCGGTTCGCTACAATACAAATGAATGCCAATACCCACCACCCATTAATAATGGCAGGAACCGCCAGCATACCAATAACAAAACCAGCCAAGGTAACTTGATTCGGGGTAACGCAAGCTTTGCTAAGCGCCACTATCATGGGCCTTAACAGCGGCTTTATATAAGGCGTAACTTTAGCATCTAACATGTCTCTATCTCTATTAAGTGCCCTTGGGCAGCTTCTACGTCGTCGTTGTCGTGCGTAACTAATAAGGTAGGTAGGCCACGCACTTTAAGCTGCCCGAATACCCAGGTTCGCATTTGAGTTTTGGTGGTAGCATCTAATTTACTAAATGGCTCATCGAGTAACACCACACTCGGTGCCGCAGCCAACGTTCGTAACAACGCGATACGCGCCTGTTGACCGCCCGATAAGGTTTGTACCGGCCGATGTTGTAAATCGCTAAGACCCACTTCGGCTAACATTTCACTAACCCGTTGCTCGCGCTGCGCTTTATTAAGCGCACTAGAAGGCAATGCAAACGCAATATTTTGCCCAACGGTCATATGTTCAAAAAGCAAAGGATCTTGATATAGCACGCCTACCCCACGTTTGTGAGCTGGCATGTCATTAATGCACTTATCATTGATGTATATACTTCCTGTCATAGAAAAAGGCGCAGTTAACTGCCCGGCAATCGTGTTCAATAAGGTTGATTTGCCAGAGCCGCTTGGCCCCATAATAGAAAGCACTTCCCCAGGTTTAATTACTTCATCGAGTGAAAGCAAGGTATCTGTGTATCGAAACAAACTCACCTTATCTAGTTTCAAGGTCATAATTTCGATTTCCTTGTTTGCAGAAGCGTATAGCGCCCCATCGGGTTAAAACAAATTGTGGGCAGCCACCACGCCAATATAAAGCCTAATAAGGGCATTAGCGTTTGTACTATTACGTACACCGCCGTTAACCGAGCACTACTGCCCGATGCCGCTGCCACCGCCTCTGTGGTAACGGTAGCAATACGCCCGCCGGTACTTAGTAAGGTAGGCAAATACTGGCTAAAACTAATGGCAAGCCCTAACGCAAACGCCACCAGCATGGGGGCAAACAATAAGGGTAGTTTTATTTTTACAAACACCTGCCATGGCGTTTTTCCCATGCCATAAGCTACTTGAATATATCTAGGATCAAACTTTCGGTAGGCCACCGCTAACGAGATAAACACATAGGGCAACACATACACAAGGTGGCTAATAAACAAATGAAACCACACCGCCTCGTTAAAATAAGCTAATTGAAACCACACTAAGCCATATAAAAACGCCACGCCTGGCACTAGCAGTGGTAAAAACAAAGTAACTGAAAGCAACGCCCCTGCCCACCCGTTAAAGTAAGAAGAGGGTTTGCTTTTATGCCTGTTACCCCCGATATTGCCGCTATTCCCGTTCAAAGATTCTGCTTCTAACGCTAAGGTAGCGACTATTACCGAAAAGCCGCTCACTAACACAGCAAGCAACACGGTATTGTTAAAAGGTTCAGCCAGTGCAGCTAGCGTGGTTTGCCAATGCAGCAAAGTTAGCCCCTCTGGTAAAAAAGCAGGAAATTGCCAAAAGGTGGCAAAAGACCAGAGTAATGTGCTGATGATAATCGAGAGTATTAGTAGCGTATAAATGGCCACTATGGCGTAGGCGACTATAGCACTAAGAGTTTGCCCTGTATGCCGATGTCCATTTGAATAGAAGCGAGCTTGTGCATGCTTCGCTACTTTTTCACCCACTATCCATACGCTAATAGCCACTAAAGTGACAGCGACTTGAAGCAATGCAGCGGACGATGCCTGAAAGCGCATCGACAAATCAACATGATTAAACCATTGCACTACCGCCACGGCTAACGTGGGCGGGTTATTGGGCCCTGACAGCAAGGGGATTTCCACATTAGCCGTAGCATAAGCTAACACTGCCAATAGAGGTAAACGTACTTGGGGATAAACAATGGGGAAAATAGCTTTGAAAAACACAGTTACCGGTGAATACCCTAGGGCAGTGGCACTTTTAAAATAACCATCAAACTTACGTTTAATTTGTGGCTGCGACATCACACTTACTGCCATTAAAAACACAAACGGCAGTTCTTTAAGTGCCAACGCGATAATAATAGATATACCGTAACTGTCGTACGGAAATGCCCACGTCGGCGGCAATAGCGTACTGGCGCCATCTACACTTATTGCGTCACTTACCCCTATACTACTTAGTATGTTACTCACATTTGTAACAATGCTCGAAAAGAAGCCTGAAGGTGATAGCACAAACAACAGCGCAATAGCCGCAGCCGCATGGGGCAAAACTAAAAGCGGACTTAGCCAAGTTTGTATCTTATTTAAATAGGATGAATGATAAAACACCGCTAGAAGCAAAAAGGCACTTGCAACCGAAAGTAACGTAGCTATTAAGCCGGTGAAAAACGATAGCAACATCATTTTACCCATGCCATCTATTGCAAATAACCGCCCAAACACATCGAATGTAAAATTATGAGCATCCAAAGCCGGAAAATAACCAAAGGCAGGTAACACCACGCCAACTAGCCCCGCCAATACCGGTAGGCTTAACAGCAAAATAAGCAACGCCCGCACGCTGAGCGTTATGCGTTGAAAAAGCGTCATATTGCGAAGCCATTGAGTTCGTGAATGCACCGATATTAGAACCGACATTAGAACCGTTCACCATAACGGTCAAACCACGCTTGTCGTATCGCATCTGTCCAACTGCTATGAGGTTCAGCGAAAAGTGGCAATGTCTTTTCTTTATTTAGCGCAGAATCATGGTGTGATATAGGTTTAAACAACGCTTTGTCGTGGGCAGTAAGCATGGAAAAGTCGAGTACTGAATCGTCACCCCATACCGCCAACTGCTGCTTTTTCGCTTGAGCCTGAGGAGATAATAAAAAATTTACCACTTGTTTAGCAGCTGCAATATTTTCGGTGTTATAGGTAATACCGATAAAATGCACGTTCGCTAAGCTGCCATCTTCCATCGCGTAAGTGCGAATGCTTTTAGGTAAGTCAAATCGGTTTACTGCACTGGGTATTTCGGCGGCGGTAAACGAAAATGCCAATAGTAATTCGCCGGTTCCCATTAGTCGTTGAAGCTGCGAAGCTTGGCGTAACATATAATCGCCCTGTTTATACATAAGAGGGTGTAACACATCTAAGTATTCATAAAGCGCGGGGGTGATTTTCGCTAATGCAGTGTCAGTTACCGGCTTATATAACAAGTCTTGATGGTCTTGGTTTAACGCTATCGCCGCATACTTTAAAAAGCTTATGCCCAAATAATCGTTGGGTAATGGATAGGTGAATCGACCCGGGTATTGTTTGGCGAAGGCAAGTAATTCATGAATGTTGAGCGGAGGATTTTCTACAAACTGATTATTATAATAAAACACCATAGATGCCTTGCCCCACGGTGCTTCTTGTCCGTCGGTAGCAATACCAAAATCGGTGGTCATGGCAGGGTTTCGAGACGGATTCGTGAGGGCAAAATTAGGAATGCTATTAGCCCAGTCTTTCAATAATAAATCGTGGCGTTTCATGGCAGCAAAATTTTCGCCATTAATCCAAATTAAGTTCACACTACCTTGGTTGTTGTTACCCGCCGCTTTTTCAGCGAGTACCCGAGAAACCGCATCACTGGTATCGGCTAGTTTCACATGGTTCAAGGTAATATTATATTGGTCGCTTACTTGCTGGCCTACCCACTGAATATACCCATTCACTTGGGCACTGCCGCCCCACGCATGAAACTGCACCGTAGGCGAATCGCCTAGCTTTTGATTAGAAGCTTGTGCCTGATTTAAAGCTGGTGATTGATTTTGAGGCTGGCCTTTTAAAGGAGAATTTGTTGGAGCTTCGGCATTGTTTTGAGCATGGATGCTTGTTTCTGCAGGTTCAGATGCATAAGCCACCGTAGTAGCAAAAATAAAGGCCGATATTGCGCTTACAATTTCTTTTGAAATAACACGTAAATTGACATGTGAATCAACACCTAGCTCAAAAGACGTACGTAGTGGCGCTAGGCAAAACAGTCTGCCTAGCGCCGCTAATAGTAAATTACTCTTGGTCATTCAACGCCCAGTTGTAATCCAAAAACTCAATGTCGATATTCCCTGACATAATCGCTTTTATGTCACTGTCATCAAGTGGCGAACCATCTTTGAATAAAAGCGCATCATCATGCTGAGCTATAAATCCAGCTAAGCTTGCTGAATCACGCCATTTCATTTCAAAGTCTTCTTTATACCAACTGAAAATTTTCGAAATGTGTAGGGTATTCCCATCATAATAGTTGCGGCTATTGTCAGATAAAAAACGAACGGTTTGTTGTTCTAATTGTTCATCTAACTTATCGCCCACATAGGCTTCTTCACGTAATGCAGGGCAACCAATACTGGCGCAGTTTACCGCAAAGTGAATACGAGGTTCATTATACACACCCTTTTCACGAATAAGTCCGTGTTCTATATCATCAAGGCTACGCTTTTCACCTAACAGTGGTGCAAAAGCTTGCTTCCACGGTGATGAAAAGAAACCACCAATGTCACGAATAGAGGTTAAGTCTGGGTAACGGGTTAATATTAAATCGATGGTATACGCATTGTATGCGTTAATTAAAAACGCTAACTGCGTGTTTTTATCCCACTGTTCAAACGTATCTTTCGACACTGCCGATAGGCTTTTTAGATAAGCATTAAGTTCAGTTTGCGACGATTTAAAGCCCGCATAGTTAACCTGTGTGCTCGTGCCTTTAATTTCCACTCCATCACCACTGGTAACAGGATTAATAGGCACAACATATTTAGCTAGCATTACTGAATATGCTTCATGTAGAGAAGCTTCAGCGTGAGCTACCACTGGCATAGCCAGTAGTAACACCCCCATTGCCGATGAAACTAACCTTGACGCTAGCTTTGACACCCGCTTTGAAATTGCACCCGATTTTTTTAGCGTTATCGTATTCATAGAAAACATAATATTTACTCGCTTATTAACCACGACGCCACGTGTGGAATTTTTCCACATAGCTTAGTAATTTTTCTGGTGTGTTCGCTCGTTTCCATGTGCCAGCAGCATTTTTGGCACCCTCGGCCCACGTTGGGTAAGCGTGAATAGTGCCAAGTAATTTGTTAAGGCCCAAATCGTGTTTCATGGCTAATACAAATTCTGCTAATAAATCGCCAGCATGTTCAGAAACAATGGTTACCCCTAAAATTTTGTCTTTTCCCGGCGGAGTAAGTACTTTAATGAAACCTTTAATTGCGCTTTCAGCAATGGCTCTATCAAGTTCTTCAAACTCGTAGCGAGTTACTTCAACGTCAATACCCTGCTCTGCTGCATCATTTTCATTAAGGCCAACTCGTGCCACTTCAGGGTCGATAAAGGTCGTCCATGGAATAACACGGTAATCCACTTTGAATTTTTTGAAGGTACCAAATAAGGCATTCACTGCGGCATACCACGCATGGTGTGCAGCAACGTGAGTAAACTGATACGGCCCTACTACATCGCCCGCCGCAAAGATGTTTGGCATCAAGGTTTGTAGGTATTCATCGGTTTCGATGGTGCGATCAAACTGAATACCTAACTCTTCTAAGCCAAAGCCGTTAAGACGTGCTTTACGCCCTACCGCCACTATGACTTCATCGTATTCAATAGCGCTTTCATTGCCATCTTTGGCGACTACAAGGGTTTTAACGCCATCTTTATTTTCAAAACGAAGGGCATCGTGACTGGTTAACACGTTCACGCCACTATCGCGAAGTACGGTTTCTGAAAATTCAGCGACTTCTTTGTCTTCTCGGCCCATAAGGTGCGGTGCACGCTCAACTTGGGTTACTTCACTGCCCAAACGTGCGAAGGCTTGTGCTAGTTCACACCCAATTGGGCCGCCACCTAATACAATCATGCGCTTAGGAGTTTCATCTAATTCAGCAAAACGGCTCCATAAAGTATCAGATGTTACATAACCACTCTCTTCAATGCCTGGCAAGGGTGGTACAAATGGGCTTGCACCTGTCGCCACGACAATACTTTTGGTCGTTAAGGTTTGCATACCGCCGTCGTTTTGCTTTATTTCCACAGTCCAAGGGTCGATAATTTTTGCGTAGCCTTTCACTACATCTACACCCAAACCTGTGTAGCGTTCTACACTGTCGACCGGCGCAATAGTCGCAATAACATTATGTACACGCTGCATCACCGTTTTGAATGACATAGTAGGTTCAACGTTGTGCAAGCCGTAGTTTTCAGCGTTACGCATCTGGTTGGCTACTTTGGCCGTTTTGATGAGGGCTTTACTTGGCACGCAACCATAGTTCAAACAGTCACCGCCCATTTCACCGGCTTCCACTAGCGTTACTTTCGCTTTTACCGCTGCGGCAATATAACTGGTGACTAAGCCACCCGCGCCCGCACCAATAACAATAAGGTTCCTGTCGAATTTAGCAGGCTTTTTATAGCCTTTGTAAACGCGGCGGCGTTCAACAAACGCCACAATAGCCTTGGCAATCCACGGGAATATACCGAGTAATACAAACGATAAAATAAGCCCTGGCGATACAATGCCCGACAAGCTGTCTATTTGCGCAAGCTGTGTACCAGCATTTACGTAAACTACAGTACCCGCCAACATGCCTACTTGGCTTACCCAGTAGAATGTCCATGTTTTAATTGATGTTAAGCCCATCAGTAGATTAATTAAGAAGAACGGAAATACGGGCACTAAGCGCAATGTGAACAAGTAGAACGCACCTTGTTTTTCAACGCCTTCATCAATCTTTTTAAGCTTTTCGCCAAAACGCTTTCTTACCGTATCGCGCAGAATAAAGCGTGCCACTAAGAAGGCTACGGTAGCCCCTACGCTAGAAGCAAAAGATACAATAATAAAGCCTTGCACCAGCCCAAATAACGCACCTGCGGCTAAGGTAAGAATGGCCGCACCAGGCAACGACAAGGCCGTTACTGCCACATAAATTGCGAAGAAAACACCGATACTCACAAGTGGGTTTTCTTCAATTTGTTGTGTGAAGGTATCTAACGACCCTTTCAACCCTTCAAGGGTAAGATAGGTATTTAAATCAAAGTAAAAAAAGCCAATGACGGCAGCCACCAATACGGCGACAAGTGCAATTTTCTTGAACATGTTTTATTCCTTAATTGCGCTTAAAACGCGTATTGCATAGTGAATTGAACGTGGCGTGGCGTGTTCGGCATCGCCAAGGTAGCGCCAAAGTAGCCCCCTTCAAACACGGGCTGCCAGTTCTCTTCATCGGTAATATTAATAACATCAACACGTAGGCGCATATCATCACTAACTTGATAATCGGCATTTACATCAATGTTGATTTGGTCTCGAATAAATACGGTTTGTAGAAAGTCGAGTGGGAACGACTTAGTGTACAAGGCCGAGGCACCAACTTGTAAATCATCGGTAAGTTGCCAGCCAGCATTTAATGACACTATTTGAGATGGAATGCCCTGCACTAATGAGTCAGACGGAGCAAACGCAGCAAAAGATGGCGAACCAACACCATTACCTTCAATGATATCTGGTCGGCTATCGTCAAAAGCATCGGCGACTTGCGCGGTATCTTGGAAAGAGGCCGAATCATCGAAGCGTGCATCTAAATAACTGTATGCCGCATTTACCCATACATCTTGCCCTTGGTAGAAAACTTGAAGCTCTGCGCCTTTGGTTTTCACGCCACTGTTACTGCCATCACGGTTACGTAAGCTACGTGTCTGATCAAATACCGATACCTCACCATACCAATGACTATCAGGAGAATACTTTAGCCCTACTTCATAAAGGGTATTTTCGGTGGCGAAGTTTAGCGGGTTAATTTCGTTGGCACTGGTAAGTGTGGTGCCACCTGCCATGCTATTGGATGTGGCATCATTTTCTGACCACGCCACATAAGCATTGAGTGATTTTGTCAGCTTGTACACCGCACTTAGTTGTACGCTTTCAAGTATATCGTTGTAAGTATCAGAAGCTGCAGTAACCCCTTCAGGCGCGAGCGGATCTCGCGCTTCTACATCGTAATAGTCGAACCTAACACCGGCAATGGTTGAAAACGATTCTGTCCATTGAGAGCGCTGCTGAAACGCTAAGCCAGTTTGTAGGGTGGTTGAATCGGTGGTATCAGATAAATTGTAATCCCCAGCACCATCGCCATCTATATCGTACTGTCCACCAGGTGAAACAAATACACCTGGGCGAAGCTCAACTAATCGGGCTTTTTGTGCATCGGTTAACGGAATTTCGCGATTGCTTAATGGGCCAGTTAAATCTACGGGGCTGTCAGCTTCAGTCGTAAACTGGCTGTAACCTAAAACATCGTTGTAACGTAATGCTAAACCGAATGTGGTGGTTTGCTTATCGTTCCAAACCACATCTAATTCAGTGCGGTTCTCGAACGCATCGGCACCATCAATAATTTCTACAAAACTATTCTGTGCAATTTCTTCACGTGTAAGATGCTGATAGTACGTCATGTTTCGTAGTACAAGGCTGTCTGAAAACTGATGAGATAAGTTGCTTCGTAGTACGGTAGACTCAGCGCCATTAATATCATCAGGATGGGTATAAACTTGGCTGCGTGGAATAGCCACTTCACCGGTAGGCGAAATAATAGCGCCAGCACCAGGTACGGTACTGCCATTCGCTTGAACACCTTGGCCTGTTATATAAAGGTTGTTATCAATTAGGTTTTGCGTTGGGCGATTAATACCTGCAATATCTGGGTACTCGGCATCGTAATATTCTGCGCTTATATCCCAGGTTGTAGCATTACTCGGTGTGTACCTATACGCAATAAACAGGTTTTTGCTTTCACGCTCTGCAAAGTCAAAGAAGCTATCGTGATCTAACCATTCAGCGCTTACTCGAATACCGCTTTTGCCTTCTTCGATGGCAGTACCATAATCAAGCTGCGCTGAATATTGATCCCAGCGCCCAGCGCGAAGTGTGATATTACCTTCACTGCCTACTGTTGGTGCAGTTTTGGTTTGCAGGTTTACAAAGCCACCATTTCGCTGTGTGCTGCCAAAGAGCACGGGCGATGGACCTTTTACTACATCTAATTGTTCAACACTGTTGAACGAAACCGGTAAACCAAAACCGTTGTTACCCGACTGACGACGTATACCATCTTGGAATAGCTCCCCCAACTGGCCACGAATACTAGGCAAGCTAGGCGTACCAAAACCGCTAGACGCATAGGCATTCGGCGCCGCTTTAACAATATCATGTAAGGTATTGATGTTTAGCGCATCCATAGCTTCAGCCGATAAAGACGTTACTGCTCGTGGCGTATCGGCTGCCGACATGCCGGCGCCAAACAACCCACTAAGCGTATTGTCGCCAGGGTTTAACGGGTTTAGCGCTTGTTGGCTGCCGGTTACTTCAACCACTTCTATATCTTTAGCGTCAGGACTATCGAGCTGATCGACTTGCTGAGCTTGCAGCCCTTGGCTTACAGAGAACGCCAATGCACTGATGGCAAGCCCAAATTTATTTTTCATTCGTATTTTTACCTTACAAAATTGCTTACTGGACAAGACCGACACCTTGCTAAAAATATTTCAAAAGCATTTTTATTTTTTTAAATGAAAGTTTTTGAAATTTAATATGAAAACCCCCGTTCTTTATCGCTTCACAAATAAATAGGAGTTAAAATGCAATCTCAACCAACCACTGATATCTCTGCTCGTTTGAGCTGGTCTCTACTCGCCCTTCGCGTGTCTGTTTTTATCGTTATGTTCGTGTGGACACTAGATAAATTCGTGAACCCAGCACACAGTATGAAAATCTTTCAACATTTTTATTCAATTGGTGGCGTACCAGAGACAGCGGTCTACATTTTGGGCGCATTTCAGTTAGCATTAGTGCTTGCCTTCGTCGCGGGTATCGCAAAACGTTATACCTACGGTTTAATTTTCTTGCTTCACGGCGGCTCTACAGTGTCGGCCTTTGCACAGTACTTTGATGCCTTCAATAATTTATTGTTTTTCGCTGCATGGCCTATGTGGGCGGCATGTTTTGCCCTTTATTTACTTCGCGACGCAGACACACGTTTTGCGTTAGGTAAGTAAAACTACTACATCAAATAGGTAAGCACGGCTGCCAAGTACGAATATTAAGTGGGCCTAACAAGCGCGATAAGTAAGCAGCCGTACAAAGTAAGTAAATAAATATTTACTTATATATAGCACGTTAATTAAAATTTGGTAGTAGCCAAAAGTTGCTGCCATTCTTTTTCTTCAACGGGCATTATTGATAACCTACCGCCCTTTTTCACCAAGCCTATTTCTGTAATAGTAGGCATTCCCTTAATGACAGATAGCGGCAATACACTTTCAAACTTTTCTACAAACTTTACATCTACGCGAAACCACCGCGGATTTTCACGTGTCGATTTAGGATCATAGTAGTTAGACTCGGGATTAAACTGGGTTTCATCTGGGTAACCTGCTTTTACCACTTCTGCAACGCCTGCAATACCTACTGTTTTGCAACTTGAATGATAGATAAACACTTGATCACCAATAGCAACCTTATCCCGCAAAAAGTTCCTTGCTTGATAGTTACGTACCCCATCCCAAGGCTCAGTTTGCTCAGGCCGTGTTTTTAAATCATCAATGCTGAATGCATCGGGTTCTGTCTTAAATAACCAGTAAGCCATACATTTTCTCGTTATTATCCTAATTGATATAGCAAAGCAGTATAACAAAGGCGGTGAATTTGACGACAGCGCTATACCTAGGTTGCTGTGTACTGGTATAATAGACGTTCGGTCTGCAATGTTTGTATTCGCGCTAAGCAATTTCATATCCGCTTTTGGCGGTCTGTATTTGCGATTAGCAATATGAACTATGATGTACTGACCTACTTAATTCTTTTTTTCTCTGCTATATGTGAACCTTATGCAAGCCACCATTAAGGCCGATCGCGGTCTATTTTCCTACCCTAAATATTGGCCGCACTGCCTTGGTACTGCGCCGTTTCTTCCCATGTCTAAAGAGGAAATGGATGCCCTAGGATGGGACAGCTGTGACGTAATCTTAGTGACTGGCGATGCGTATGTAGATCATCCAAGCTTTGGTATGGCGGTGATTGGCCGTGTACTTGAAGCCCATGGTTTTCGTGTAGGTATTATTTCTCAACCTGATTGGACGAGCAAAGATGCATTCATGACGCTGGGTAAACCGAATCTTTATTTCGGTGTTACTGCGGGCAACATGGATTCAATGATCAACCGTTACACAGCAGACAAAAAGCTTCGCCACGACGATGCTTATACACCAGGTAATGTGGGCGGTAAGCGCCCAGACCGTGCGGTTACCGTATACGCACAACGTTGCCGTGAAGCCTTTAAAGGCACGCCTGTTATTGCAGGTGGTATTGAAGCCAGCTTACGCCGTATTGCACATTACGATTATTGGAGCGAAAAGGTACGTCGTTCAGTATTGTTCGACTCAAAAGCTGACATGTTATTTTTTGGCAACGCCGAGCGCCCATTGGTTGAAGTCACCCACCGTTTAGCGGCCGGTGAAACTATTAGCGAAATGCGCGATATTCGCGGCACCGCCATTATTGTTAAAGAAGCATTACCCGAGTGGCAAGGGGTTGATTCAACCTCGTTAGATCGCCCCGGTAAAATTGAGCCAATCTCAAGCCCTTATCAAGTAGAGCCTGACTGCGACTCGCAAGATAAAGACAGCACAAACAGCGAAGCGCCAGAAGCTGCACCAATCGTGATACAACCACCCACGCGCCGCAAGCCTTGGGAAAATGTATACGTGAAGCTACCGGCTTACGAAACAGTAAAAGACAACAAAGTTTTATATGCCCATACGTCGCGTATTTTGCACCAAGAAACCAACCCTGGCTGTGCTCGTGCATTGATGCAGCGCCACGGCGACCGACATATTTGGATAAACCCACCCGCCATGCCTTTAGAAACAGAGGAAATGGATGCGGTATTCGACCTTCCGTATCAGCGTGTGCCCCACCCTGTTTATGGCGATGCCACTATACCCGCTTACGATATGATTAAGTTCAGTATCAATATTATGCGCGGGTGTTACGGCGGTTGTACCTTCTGTTCTATTACTGAGCATGAAGGCCGAATTATTCAAAGCCGCTCTGAAGACTCGATTATTCGTGAAATTGAAGAAATTCGCGATACTGTACCTGGATTTACGGGTGTTATTTCAGACTTGGGTGGCCCTACCGCAAACATGTACCGTTTGCGCTGTAAGAGCCCAAAAGCTGAGGCCACATGTCGTCGCCCATCTTGTGTATATCCAAGCATTTGCGCGCACATGGACACCGACCATAAACCGACTATCGATTTGTACCGTCGTGCTCGTGAATTACCCGGCGTGAAGAAAATTCTTATCGCTTCTGGTGTACGTTACGACTTAGCGGTTGAAGATCCTGAGTACGTAAAAGAATTAGCCTTGCATCACGTTGGCGGCTACTTGAAAATAGCACCAGAGCATACCGAAGATGGGCCTTTATCGAAAATGATGAAGCCGGGTATGGGCAGCTATTACCGTTTCAAAGAGTTATTCGATAAATACTCGCAAGAAGCAGGCAAAAAACAGTACCTTATTCCGTACTTTATTGCCTCGCACCCAGGTACCACAGACGATGATATGTTGAATTTGGCGATTTGGCTGAAAGAGAATAAGTTTAAGCTTGATCAAGTGCAAAACTTCTATCCTTCTCCAATGGCGACGGCAACAACGATGTACCACACCGAAGTGAATTCACTTCGTAAGGTAACTAAAGAAAGCGAAGATGTACCTTCGGCAAAGGGTGAAATACATCGTCGCTTACACAAAGCTATGCTTCGATATCACGATCCTAAAAACTTCGCGCAAATTCGTGAAGCACTTAAACGTATGGGTCGCGAAGATTTAATAGGCCGTGGCGCACAGCACTTAGTACCGCCTGAAACCGCAGATGAAAAACGTCAAAAAGCAGTAAGAGGCAGAAATGGCGAACGCGGATTAACTAAGCACACGGGTTTACCGCCAAGTTTCCAACGCAAAGGCCGTGGTAAAAACAACACTGCTGGCGCTTCTAGCGAAAATAGAGGTGGGAATAAAACTGAGAACAGAAACGGCGGTAAAAGCGGCGGGCAAAATCGTGGACAGAACACGCCAAGCTCACAGCGAAGAGGAAAGCCAACAGCGAAACGCTAGTTTCGCTTTTGCGCCTCTTTCTGCCCCTCTTGTTAGTAAGCCTCGGGGCAGATATCAGTTACCTAGGTTAGTTGAACCTATTGGCTGGCCTGTTGCCAAGGCCTATTGTCTAAAATATAGGCCACTTGAGTTCTGCCACTTTATATTTGTGACTATCAGTCGCTTTTAAGCGTACTTTTTGTAGGCACAGCAATACCTTTGCTGTGCCACTTAAATACGACAAATATTAAGTCTACATCGCCGGTATTTTTCACCCCGTGTTCATCCCAAGGCGCGGCATACAACATATCACCTGTATTTGCCTTAAATACTTCACCTTTAACACTCCACTGCCCACTTCCCTGAGTCACCAATAAAAACTCTTCGTCACTATGTTCGTGAGGTGGATGTATTTCTACCCCAGGCTTAATCACTGCCATACCCGCCAATGATTGGCTAGTGCCAAAGGTTTCATCATTGTGGTAGCTATAAAACATCCAGCCCTCCCCTTCATCAATTTCTGCATTTTTCTTTGGGATCACTTGGGTAGCAAAGTAATTACTGGCGTCAACTTTAGTAGAGGCTTTTTGATTCAATAGGGCTTGATTAGACGTGGCTTGGCTAGCCATGGATTTATTAGAAGCAGTCTGTTGGGGAACGGATTTGTCAGCGGTAAACCCTTCAGAAAAAGCAGCAGAAAAACTGCCAAAAACACATAAACTCGCTGTCAATATGCTGGGTAGATAGCGCTTCATTCAATATCTCCTTACGGTAGATTTGCTTTGTTAAGCACTGCCACTGTTGGGGCAGTTAAACTACTAATGTATAGCATATCGGCAGTTTCTAACACTCCTGTCGTAAGTGGATAGCCACCACTTGGGTCTTGCAAGTCATCAATCACTTTTCCTTGTTTACTTATTTTTATCACGTGTCCGTAATCTTTAGCTTTAGGACGCAGAAATGCAGGCAACCGCTGTACTATTTTACGTAAAAAAGGAGAGTGAGATAAATCGTCTAGCGAGGCAGAGCGAGGTGAAGCAAACCCTACCCAATAGCCGCCATCTGGCGCGCGAGCAATGTTATCGGGAAATCCAGGTAAGTTGTCAATGAACACATCTACCATTCCAGCTTTAGGCCCAGCAATAAAGTATCTCAATACCCGATAGCTGCCTGTTTCATTTACCAAGACATACTGCTGGTTTTCACTGATAGCAACGCCATTAGCAAACGTTAACCCGTCCATTTCCACTGTGGTGGCTTTTGTAGCGGGGTTGTACGCAAGCAATCGGCCATTACCTTTATGCTCTAAAATTTCTAACAGGCTGCCGCTTAGGGTTCCGCTATAGGCTTTAGCACTAAATTTAGTGGTGGCGTCAGAAAAATATATCATGCCATTTTCTGCCACGTCGACGTCATCGGCGTACACGATAGGCGTGTCATTAACGGTATCAGTCAGTAGCCTAATATCAGATGATGGCGAAATTGAAAGTAGCCCGCTAAAAGCGTCCGCTACAATAAGGTTATCGTTGGCATCAAACTCCATCCCTAAAGGACGCCCGCCAGTATTTACCCACGCAGTAAACTTAGTTGCGCCAGGCGCTAACAGCATAATAGTACCCGAATGGGTGGCGGTAGCGATGGTGCCATCACTTCGCAGCGCAAAATCTTCGGGACCAAATTCGTCGCCTAGGGTAAGGCTGTCGGCAAGGGATAGTTTATCGTTAGTAAGGTGAACGCCGCTGTAGCCCTTGTTTTCTGGTGCATCCCATGCTTCAGGTTCAACTGGCACAGGCCAAAAGAGTAAATATCCCGTCACTGTCAGTAAAGCAATTATTAGTATAATTCGCATGCGCCTACCTTATAAAAATCGAGCTTGAAAAAAGTATAGGGTTAAGCAATAACATGTTATTGAATTAGGGTTAAATTCAGATTGATGATGAGT
This sequence comes from Alteromonas sp. 1_MG-2023, assembly GCF_030547075.1. Classification (GTDB taxonomy): domain Bacteria; phylum Pseudomonadota; class Gammaproteobacteria; order Enterobacterales; family Alteromonadaceae; genus Alteromonas. Next base: position 372,445 of record NZ_JAUOQH010000002.1, read on the forward strand.
AACAATGCCTAAAGGCTATAAGCGACCAGTATGAGGGGTTCTGTCTTTAGCGTTTTACTACTTCTCACTTACCACCCACGTTATTGCTAGTCTAACGTGGATGGTTTTTTTTGATTATATGATCTTGAGGTTTTCTTTATTGCACGGTTAAACAAGAGGTGATTGAGTGTCACCTGATACTTGCGAGTTATTAGATTTACTCGGCGCCTTGCTTGTCTTGCCAGTCTGTTTTGATTCCGCCTGTTTTGATTCCGTCTGTTTTAATTCAGTCTGTGCGCTTGTCAACAAGGCCTCACGCTTAAGCAAAGTATTGCCACGTAAAATACTCCATATTACATAAGCAAGCATAGGAATATTTAATTGCAGAGAGGCTATCGATAACACATTTTCACCATTCACCGCCCCGTAAATAACTAATAGCAGCAGAACACTTATTCCCGATATTATCAGCCATACCGGCTTAGTAAGCTGCTTAAGCGCTACAGTTAGTGCTACATTAAGCACCATTATCCCCCAAAACACAGCGGTTAAAGAGCTAGCAATAAACATATCGGCTATTGCGGTTAATGCTAATGCGCTAACACTCCCCCACACCGTGCAATACCATAAACGGGTTGCTAATACAGGGTGCGCTTTTTTAGAGAGCCATATTTCCATACCCGATACACATAGCATGGTAAGCATAATACCTAAAACGAAATACAGCACTTTGGAAGGCATACCCGCAAAGTCACCAAAGTGCATACGATACACCGCCCACAATAGTTGTTTGCCCCAGGTGCCATCGTCATACCCTGCGGTGCCTAAATAATTACCGGCAGTGTCAAATCTATAGGCTTCACCGTATATTAAACGCCCCGGTACTTGCGCATATATTTCAATAAACTGCTCAGGTTTATTAACCTCATGCACGGTAACAAAAATAAGCGGGTTTTCTGGCGCTATCGTTTCCATTTGAGCAATGGCTTTACCTAAAGCAGGCCTACCTTCTTGCGGTACTAATACCGGGTCTGGGGTGAATACTTGATTAATCACCGCATCTTGATCGCCGCCATAATGCAATTGCGCGACTATAACGAGCACAATACCCGCTAAACCAAAGTAAGTGCCTGTTACTGCAATCACTAAATGAAATGGCGCCGCCCATAGACCAAAGCGATTATGTAAATCAATTTGGCTTTGTTGCCCATTTCCGCCTCGGCGTAATTTGAAAGCATCTTTAGCCATACGCTTGTGTGCAATAACGCCAGTGATAATGAGTGTACAAATAATAGCACCCAAAGCACTGACTAGTATCATTCCCCAACTATGGGGTAAATTCAGGTATAAGTGCAAGTCCACCAGCATTTGAGTGAATGGAACGTCTTCCTTTTCAAGCAAATTTCCTTGGGCATCCGCAAAATAAGCAGCATGATCATTTTCTACCACTAACCTTGGAATACCTGATGTTGGAAACACCACGAATAAATGGTCGGTTTCCTCGGGATGTTCGGCTAAAAAGCTCTCCATCGCTTTATCAACAGCGCCTTCGTCCACAGATTCAAACTCAGGAATGTGAGGTTGTTCCCAACGCTCGAACTCTAAATGAAACACCGCGATAGTGCCTGAAAGGCAAACTAAAAAGAGCAATGCACTTAAAAATACGCCTACCCAACTGTGTGCATTTAGCGCTGATTGTTTTGTCGCTTTATCCATTTTCATTCCTAAATTGGCATGGCCATCAGTATGGCTAAACTTGCCCCAGTAGCCACAAGGTAGCCAATAACCGTTTTTATTTTTTTTGTCGTCGCTAAGTAATGATAAACCGCAAGCCCCCATATAATGGGTGATATAACCATAGTGGTAGCAAGTTGCCCGGTGATATCAAATGGCAGCAGGGCACAGATAGCAAGAGATGCAATAACGCTAAATACAAGAAGGAGTACCAATACTACAATGTAGTGAAGAATATGCCGTAATGTCGTTTTAGTAGAAAAGTCTAACTTTCTAGGTTGAGGTAACTGCTGAGGTGCTGGCATGTGGGTTTGATTTGCCGCAATAAATGGCCATACCACTAATCCCGGAAGGCATAATGCATACAAAACGCCAAACTCCCATCCTACTGACATTGACCATGCAATGGACGATAACAGCCAGACAGCGATACCAATATATAACATGGGGCCAGTTTGACGCCGCCAACTCTGGTATACCGCCGCCATAGAAGCAATAGAAAGGCCGCTTGCGGCAAACAACATGAACATAACTAACCTTTGAATAATAATGAGTGCCGATGTGGTTTAGCATTGAATTGAGCTAACAAAAAGGTAAATCAATCTATCAGTCGACCTATACTTTATTAGCTTTTATATCGTGCTTTTTCATCAACTATTATGGGTATAAATTACCAAAATTTAGCAGCTAATGAAAACAATAATTATTCCTATTTGATTGTACTGTTCTTTTCAAATGACTAACGGCTAGATTACGCTCAGGTGTTCTCAAAAACTTGGTTTAAAACCTAATCAAAAACCCAGTCAAAAATTTAGCACGGCACTACATTAATGAGTTTACTTTCAAACACTTAAATAAAATTTCTTAGATAAAGGCTCTTAATTCAAAGATCTTCAATTCAAGAACGCACATGCATGAACTTGTATTTAAGCATTTATCTACAAAAAGAATTAAGTTTGTAGGCTATAAACAAAAAGACCGACTTACATTAGTAAGTCGGTCTTTTATATTTTATTTCAACGGTAAGAACGATTACGCTGCTTGCGTATCTTCTTCCATTTCAATGACTTCATGGCTAAGCAAGTATTCAAATGCTGCTAGCGATGCTTTAGCACCCTCGCCCATTGAAATTACAATTTGCTTATACGGTACCGTTGTAACGTCACCTGCAGCGAAAATACCTGGTGCAGACGTATTACACTTAGTATCAATAACAATTTCACCGTACTTGCTCATATCAACCACATCTTTCATAAATTGGCTGTTTGGTACTAGACCAATTTGAACAAATACACCTGAAAGCGCAAGAGAGTGTAACTCGTTGGTATTGCGATCGTGATATTCGATAGCATTCACCTTGCCATTTTCAGCCGTGATTTGATGCGTTGCCGCGTTTCTGATAATCGTGATGTTTTCACGTTTCTCAGCTTGGTCGATGAGTACTTGGTCTGCTTTAAGCTCAGGCATAAATTCAAATACCGTTACCGATTTCACAATACCAGCCAAATCAAGGGCAGCTTCAATACCTGAGTTACCACCACCAATTACCGCAACGTCTTTACCTTTAAAGAAAGGACCATCACAGTGAGGGCAATATGCCACGCCATTACCTACGTTTTCTTTCTCACCTGGAACACCAAGTTCTCTCCAACGTGCGCCAGTAGCAACAACAATTGAACGAGTGCGAATTTGTTCGCCAGACGATAACGTAATCGTTTTAACATTACCTTGTTCTACAGAATCAACACGAACGTGCTCTTTAAGCGTGATATCGTAATCGTTCATGTGTTCCATTAAGTTACCTACTAGCTCAGGGCCGGTAGTTTTAGATACTGAGATAAGGTTCTCAATACCCATAGTATCTTTCACTTGACCACCGAAACGATCGGCAACCACAGTCACTTTTAAGCCTTTACGTGCGCTGTATATGGCAGATGCCACACCCGCTGGACCACCACCAATTACGGTAACGTCTTGTAGCGGTAACGACTCACCCTTGTTCGCATCTTTTAGCGAAGGGTCACGTTCGATAAGTTTGTCGATAAGCACCGATGCATCTACTTTACCGTTAGCGAACAGCTCGCCATTAAGGTAAACACTTGGAACACCTTGAATGTCACGTTCTGCTACTACGTTTTGATACAAACCACCGTCAATCATTTCAGACGTAATGTTTGGATTAAGTAGTGCAAATTGGTTAAGCGCCTGAACTACTTCTGGGCAGTTGTGGCAGCTTAAGCTGATAAATACTTCGAAGTTAAGTTCTTCTTTAACGCCTTTAACAATCGCTTTTACGCTGTCATCAATTTTAAGCTCGGTTCCTGATGCGTGAAGCATACCTAAGATAAGCGAGTTGAATTCGTGACCGCCAGGAATACCAGAAAAGCGAATGCCTGTATCTTCACCATCTGCTTCTAACAGAAAGCTAATAGAGCTACGTAGTACACCATTGGTGTCACGCTCTTCAAGGCTTAATTTGTCACTTACACCAGCAATGTCGGACAGAAACGACACAAGCTCTTCACGCTTGCTGTGTTCACCGGTCTGTACGACGAAGGTTACGTTTTTCTGCATTGACTCAGCATAGCCTTTCAACGCTTGTAAAATTTCTTTAGTTAACACGGTAATCTGCCTTATTTTCGACACGCCGATCCCCACTAACCATTTTTCAGGCTAACAACATAAGCGGGAATTGGAAATTTATTAGATAGGGAGTGGAGACCCACTCCCATTACTTACTTATAAATTATTTATAAGTGCTAAGCAGTTGCTTAGATTTTGCCTACTAGGTCAAGAGAAGGAGCTAGTGTAGCTTCGCCTTCTTTCCATTTAGCTGGGCAAACTTCACCTGGGTGAGAAGCAACGTACTGAGCAGCTTTGATTTTACGAACTAGGTCGTCTGCATCACGGCCGATACCTTCAGAAGTGATTTCCATCGCTTGAACGATACCTTCTGGGTCAACAACAAATGTTGCACGGTCAGCAAGACCCATAGTTTCACGCATACAATCAAAGTTGCGAGTGATTTCACCAGTAGGGTCGCCAATCATTGCAAACTTGATTTTGTTGATAGTGTCAGACGAATCGTGCCACGCTTTGTGAGTGAAGTGAGTATCAGTAGATACTGAGTATACTTCTACGCCACGAGACTGAAGCTCTTCGTACTTATCAGCAATGTCGCCAAGTTCAGTTGGACATACAAATGTGAAATCTGCTGGATAGAAAACAAATACTGCCCACTTACCGCTGATATCTTCGCTGCTTACTTCGATGAACTCGCCGTCTTTAAATGCTTGTGCTTTAAACGGTTTGATAGCAGTGTTAATTAATGCCATGTTTACTTTCTCCATTAAGTGAATAAATTTTGTATTGTTAGTAAAATCTAACCAATACAAATAGTACGAAATATTACAAAGCCCAGTAAAACTAACCAGAATCGGTTTTGCTTAAACTCGACTTCGTTGAAACTGGTGATAAGAATAGCGCGGTTTTTTTAAAAAAACTAATTGGTATTTCTGAATGCTTTAATCACATTTACCAATCAATAGTTTAAAAATCTCACAAAAATCCCGAACAGGCGAAATTTCTCACATTCCACCCATCCACGCAAGTGTCGCTTTCAAAAACCAATAAAGGTAATGTTAGCGCCATCATTGTTACAACGGCATTGCAGTTATGGATCGCGCAGTATTTCTCAATCAAGAAATAGCCAAGATTGATGGCATCTCACCTTCTTCTCATTTAGCAAAACATTTAAAAATGGCCCAAAGCCCATTCGTTTTTTACCGTGGTAGTGCGCAGCTATTTTACGCCGATTTAGCCACTCATCATTTAATGGTACCTAAAGCCTGCTTTTCAATGCCTTTAACGAGTGTGATGGGCGATTGCCATACGTCTAACTTCGGCTTCCTAACAGAAGAAGGTTCTCATGGTGACACCGTTGTGTTTTCACCTAACGATTTTGATGATGCCTGTGTCGGTTATGCCCACTGGGATATTCTGCGCTTTCTTACTTCACTATCATTAGTGCAAGCGCATTGCGAAGGTGTAACTGCAGGGCATATTGCTATAGATGAAGCTGACTTATCTAAGCGCGCTATCGATGCTAGCCATGTTAACCACGCGCAACAGGTATTTTTGGATGAGTACGTAGCAACCTGTCAACGGGTGACCGAAAATGCCAATGTGATCAACGAGGCAGTGGATTATCCCCCAGAGGGCAAGCTAAAAAAATATTATCGTAAAGCACTAGCGCGCTCTTCGTGTGGTGAAAAGTTTGAAACCAGAAGTGCACTGGCAAAAGCAGTACACATGAAAGAAGACGGGCTTGAATTTAAGCATATTACCGACAAATATACACCGTTAAGCCCAAGCGAACATCAACAGGTGTTAAACGCGTTTGCACCTTATATGGATGATGACATTGTTGATATCACTAGCAGAGAAAATGCTGGTACCGGTTCGGTTAACCTGCGTCGTTTCTATTTTTTAGTGGGTCCTAAAAAGCCGCATACTGCTGAAAGCTTTCGTTATTGCCATATTGTTGAAGTAAAGCAACAGCGCAAGGCCGCACCTCTGTTCTATTTTGAAAATGTATGTCCAGTAAATAAATTAAACCCGGCTCACCTTACCGCTCGAAGTCAACGGCGTATGCAGCGCCGCCCTGATTTATTACTTGATGAAGTGATTTGGGACGATGCTCATTGGTTAATTCGTTCTCGTCATCACGCTAAAGTAGGATTAGATCCACAGGATATTGGATTAGGAAATAAAGCACGTGAAGGTGATTTTAGTTATTTCGCTAAACTGTGTGGGTACACCCTTGCCTTAGCGCATTGCCGTGGTGATAGGCGAAGCACTCGCTTTGCAAGAGGTGCGGTCAACACACTAACCAAAGACACTATTAATGCGTTAATCAACAGCGCCAATCAATATTCAAAACAAGTAATAGAAGATCACGCTTGGTTTTGTGAAACGCTTAAAAACGGCTAATTAGTCAATAATACGAAGAGAGCACAAAAAGAAATTAGAGCAAAAAATAAAAAAAGAACAGACAGCGAAATGGTAAAGAAAACGTAAAGCGCATGCTTCTAAGGCTATAAAACCAAGCGACTACCAGATACTTTTTTAAACAATATAGCGTTATTTATAGATGTTAAAATGGCTTTTATGACGAGTCAATGTCATAAATAAACTTACTCAATAAAGCTAAATAACTGATTAATCGATAATTACTAAAAGTAAACTTGAATAGCGTTAAGTCATTCCTGCGTTGGCGTTATAGTTATAGGCTAGGTCTAGCAATAAAAAGAAGGTCTAAAAAATTAGACTTAATAATAATAGACTTAAAAGGGAAACAATCAGTGAAAACTTCATTGTCACTAATAACAGCAGGTATTCTTACTGCATTTTCGGCTAACGCCAGCGACCTCGTCATCAGCGGTGTTGTTGATGCATCACTTACCGGCGGCCTTCCTAAAGCGGTCGAGCTTTACGTTGTAAACGATATTGCCGACTTGTCTGTATACGGGCTTGGCTCAGCCAACAATGGCGGCGGTACCGATGGTGTAGAATTTACTTTCCCAGCAGATAGCGCCTCAGCGGGTACCTATATTTATGTAGCCTCTGAAATTGATGGTTTTACTGAATTTTTCGGTTATGCCCCTGACTACGACTCAACCGCAATGGGTATTAATGGCGATGATGCCGTAGAGCTTTTCGAAAACGAAGCGGTTATTGATACATTTGGCGACATCAACGTTGATGGTAATGGCACAGCATGGGAATACCTAGATGGCTGGGCCTATCGAAAAGATGGTTCAGTCGCTAATGGCGGTACCTTCTCGTCTGACAACTGGACGTACAGTGGCGTAGACGCATTAGATGATACACCAACCAATGCTGATGCAGCGACTCCCTTCCCTGTTGCAACCTTTAGTACTGAAGGCGGCGGTGATGAAGAACTTCCACCAGAAGAGCCAGTCATTGAGTTAGGTGTTTGTGCTGATGCCGCAACCCTTATTAGCACCATTCAAGGTAGCGGCGATGCTTCAGAAGAAGTAGGCAATGGTCATATCGTTGAAGCCGTTGTTACTGGCATGGGTGCGGGCGGCTTCTTTTTACAAGAAGAAACAGCAGATAGCGATGGCGATGACGCCACCTCTGAAGGTATTTTCGTTAGCGGCTCTACTGATATTGCAGTAGGCAATGTTGCGCGTTTATACGGTGAAGTTATTGAAAACTACGGCATGACTACGCTTAACCTAGACAGCGATGTGACTGCACTAGATTGTGGTGCGAGCGATGACGTATTAATGACGACCATCGATATGCCTTTCGATTACTCTCTTGAGCCATTAGAAAGTATGCTTGTATCAGTCGTTGATGCGACGGTAACTAGCACCAACGACTTATGGCGTTATGGTGAAATGCAAGTGAGTGACGGTATTAAACGTCAGCCTAGCGATGTAGCTGCGCCACTAACAGACGCATACGTTGAAGCCGTAGCGGCATCTGAAGCTAGCTTGCTTAAAATCGAAGACAACAGCAGTTCTAGCTACCCAGACACTATTAACTACTTCCCTACGTTTAGCTACGCTAATCCTATTCGTATTGGCGATACTGTGTCTGCTAGCGGCCCACTAAACTACAGCTTTGGTACGTTTAGAATTAACCCTACTGAAGTCATAACGGTAACCTCTACTCGTGAAGCGAACCCAGTGGTAACTGAAGGTAATTTATCAATTGCTACCTTCAATGTACTGAACTACTTCAATGGCGAAGTAGATGCAAACGGCGATGTAACCTACGATTTCGATTTAAACCGTGGTGCAGAAAACGAAACTGAATTCGCATTACAAGAAGCGCGTATCGTTGAAGCTATTGTTGGCTTAAACGCTGACGTTGTTGGCTTAATGGAAATTGAAAACGATGGTTTTGGGGACGATAGCGCTATTGTAAGCCTTGTTGCTGCTGTTAATGCTGAACTTGCCGATGCCGAGCAGTACTCATTTATTAGCACTGCTGATAGCACAGCAATTGGTACTGATGCGATTACCGTTGGCTTATTATACCGCGCAGCTATTGTAACCCCTGAAGGCGATGCTCAGGTTGTAGACATGCCAATTCAGCAAATTGATGAAGATAGCGTGGCACAAATGCGCCCTTCTCTAATTCAATCTTTTGCCCATGTTGAAAGCGGAAAGACCTTTGCGGTTGCGGTTAACCACTTTAAATCGAAAGGTTCTGAGTGTGGCGAAGATCTTGCTGAAGAAGTGAGCGAAACTGATACCATTCAAGGTAGCTGTAACGCACTTCGTGTATCTGCTGCTATTACATTAGGTGACGCGTTAAGTGATGAGAGCTTGCCAGAGCGTATACTAGTTTTGGGTGATTTGAACTCGTACAGTGCTGAAGATCCAGTTGCTGTTCTTACCGACTACACAGCAGAAACCCAAGGCTACACGGTAATGACCGCAGCTAACACAGGTATGGACGACGGTGCCTCTGTAGAAGTCACGGCCAACTATGGGTATGTTAACCTTGCAGAAGAGTTTGATGCTGAAGGTTACTCGTACTGGTTCTACGGTACAGAGCAAGTGGGCAGCTTAGACCATGTGCTTGCAAGTGAAGCAATGCTTGCTGATGCGGTAGACGGTGCACATTGGAGCATTAACTCTCCTGAAGTTTACCAATTCCAGTACGACCAAGCGCTTTCTTACTACCCTGATGAAGACGGCTATGCATTTACTGATGTAGGTCCATTCCGCAGCTCAGACCACGACCCGTTCATTGCAACCTTCAACTTAGAAGCAGAATTACCTGATGAAGCTGATCCTATTGAAGATGACAATGATTCAGGCGGTTCTATGGGCTTTATCTTAGCATTAATGGCTGGTGTTCTAACCTTTCGCCGCCGTTCAGCTAAGTAAATTCATCAAACGTAACCGCCACAAATAAACGCTGGCGGTTTCAAAACGAAAAAAGGGATGGTGTAAAAACCATCCCCTTTTTATATCTAGGCTTTTTTACCTAAGACGTTGGCTGACCCAATACACCAACCGTACCCGCAATTTGTGGCTCTTCAATCTTAAGCCCTAACTTGTTGATATATTGATCGCGCTTATCAGCTTGTGAATCCGATAACTTCTCGTTAGTGAGCATACGAGCGGCTAGAGTAACCACTTCAAGTTGCTCTTCATTTAGCGGTTGCGTGCTATGCAATTGCAGCAACACCTTCATTAAACTTAACGCAATTTGTTTATCTTTCGGCGATATTGTTAAAGCTTGCTGTAAATTTTTATAAGCCGGCTGAAGGCGGTTTTCTTTATAGTGCGCCGTCGCCATATTCTTTAACTCTTTCGTCGTAAATTGTATCTCACTGCGCTCAATAGATTCTTGCTTTAGATATTCATCGACCACTTGTGAAGAAAAGGTATCCCCTTCAATTTGCGTTTTCAGCTTTTCTAAAATACTGATGCAATGCTCTCGCATCCCTAGTTCATGAAAGGCTTTCATTTTATCCAGATTATCTTCCATCGACTGCCCTGTAGTATGTACAGAGCTTTCGTTCATAATCTTTTCAGCTGACTTTTTCTCATTTCGCAAACACAACATGCGCGCTTTAATTACATCAATTTGATCGCCAAGTTGGCTTTGCACGCCTTTTTGTTGACTCAGTTCTTCTAAATCGTTTTGGGCACGTTGTAAATATCTATCACCCTCTCCAGCACCTAGGCTTGTGGCTAAATCAATGGTAGAGCGAATAACATTAAGAGAAAGTTCGGGGGAGTCATGAATAGAATTTTTGGCGAACTTTGCCATATTTTGCACCGCAGACAACTGCCCTACTTTGTCATGATTTAGCCTCGCTAAGTCCCACAGTCGTTTATTACGTTCAATATTACGCGGTGCCAACTTACTCGCTTCTTTCATTTGCTCGTAAGCTAATTCAAATTGCTCTTTCTCAATAAAATATTGCGCAAGTAAGTCGTACATTAAAAAACGAGTATCGGCGCGAAGTAGTAAGTCTTCCACTAAAATCTGCGCTTCTTCCAACTCATCTTGGCGTAACAATGAACGGGCTAAACCAACATGCACCCAGGCATGGTCCATGGTTTGTAACAGCTTACGGTAGTAATCTTCAGAGGTTTCATAGTCGCGCAATTGCAGCAAACATTCACCGATAAGGCGTTTAATTCGTGGGTGGTATTCTGATAACGACGCATCTTTTAATTGGCGCTCGGCATAATACATCGCCGTAGCGTAATCGCCAATTTGCATGCAATGAAGCATTTTATGTAGCTTGTAGCGTATTTGTAGCAAGTAATTTAAACGAGACTCAATACTGCTTGGCTTTAACGGTTTCACCCAAAAATCATCTGGCTGCAATTCAACAATACAATTAACTAATTCAGGTGAAGTTTCAGCGCTTAGGAAAATAACCGTGGTGGTATCGTTGATATGATTTAAGTGTTTTAGTTCTTCGAACAAATGGAAGCCATCTTTGTCATGACTAACATTAAAAGCAAGCAACACCAAGTCGAAACGTTTCTCTTCACATAAACGAATAGCGTGAAAAGCATTGAATGCACTCACAACATGTTTGATGCCAATAGCATGCAAAGCGGATGCTACTACATCGTGCACTAATCCCTGATTATCAATAACCAGAACGCGCAAATCCTCTTTTGAGGTAGGGGCAGGAATTTTTTCCAACATTCAACTTATCACTTATTACTTATCCGTAAGACTTACCGCAGATACCACATTCGTTAAATTGAGGGTTTAACCATCTACGATATTATAAGCCAATAGGCTACTGATGAGGTTAACAGCAGCCGAGTCGTTTAACTGACTTATGCTTTGATACTAGCATTAGAAACCCGTGTTTTGCCACAGATGAATTATTTAGGGGGGATCGATATTATCATTCACACTGGTATTTAACCTAAACCACCCTGCAACCGAATGCCGTTCTCGGTTAGCCTTAAGCACCTCATGAGGGAAAACTTCACTTAAGAAAATCGCAATCGTACCTTTTTCAGGTAACACCTGAATGCCCTCTAGATCATTTTTCCTCGAATATAAAACTAATTCTCCGCCATCGCTGGGCTGCCACTTGTCATTTAAATAGGTCACTACCGACAGCTTTCTATTGCTTTGCCCTTGGAACGCATCTAAATGCCGTTTGTAAAAATTACCGGGTTCATAACAGGCAAAATGGCTTTCAAATGAAAACAGGCCCATAAATAAGTGACGATTAATATACAGACGTAATGCTTCACACCAATCAAGCCAAAGCTGCCCTTCTTCTGAGGTGCCGTCTATCCAACAAATTTCGTCGCTTCTCACTTTTTCGTGATGTTGAAATTGCTCAGCCCTGCCAATTCCGGCACGTTGATACGCTTGCTTTGACAAAGAATCTTGGCAACGCACTAACGCATCAACAATAAAACTTGGTACCCCTAACGCTCTAATGCTAAAGCCTTTTTCATACAAATCATTTACGATGTTACTAAAGTAGCTTTCATCAAAAATATGCAGGGGCTTACGAATATCTAACGGGAAATTTTCCATGGGTTGTTATTTTACTTGGCTAAGTGATAGCACCAAAAAAGGGATGCGGGTTTATACGCTTAAGTCAGCCTTGCAGCAAGCAAAAAATGCTCAGTTTGCGAACAATAAAACACCGTACCTTAGCATTTATATAAAGCCTTGGTTTTAAGGGGAATAAAACTTGCTTTAAAACGTCTAATACACCAAAAATAATAGCGTTAGCCCCACGGAAATAAATATGCTCAAATATGTAAAACAACCACTGGTGGTAAAGGCATGAGTCAGGATCAAACAGTAATTGAAGAAACTGAACATCATCTTGCACTGCGAAATCTTCGCCTAGATGATTACAGCGATGTAAAAGCGTTAATGGACAATGTCTATGCAAACGTAGGTGGCGCTTGGCCTTACAATAATTTTAAGGCGCAAGTCACAACGTTTCCCGAAGGACAAATCTGTTTAGAAGATAAAGGCAAAGTTGTTGCGTTCGCTATTTCGGTCATTGTTGATTACGACCAATTCGGTGATAAGCATAGCTACGACGAAATTACTGGTGATGCGTACCTCACCACCCACGATCCAAATGGCGATGTGTTATACGGCGTGGAAGTTATAGTGTGTCCAGATTATCGAGGGCTGCGATTAGGACGACGTTTGTATGAAGCCCGCAAAGAGCTATGCAGAAACTTAAATTTGAAGTCGATTATGGCTGGCGGCCGTATTCCTACTTACAAAAATTACGCGAAAGAACTGTCGCCCTATGAATACATTGAACAGGTCAAATCAAAAGATATTTACGATCCTATTCTAACCTTTCAATTATCGAATGGGTTTGAAGTTAAGCAGGTGCTTAGCGCCTATTTACCTGAAGACGAAGCATCTAAAGGCTATGCAACCTTATTACAATGGCACAATATCTATTATGAGCCAAACAACCCGTCTTTAATCACGGGTCGAAAGTCGAATGCCCGTATTGGCTGTATTCAGTGGCAAATGCGTTATTTCAATAATGTGGAAGAGCTATTACAGCAGGTAGAGTATTTTGTAGATGCATTGTCAGATTATTCTTGCGATGTGGCACTCTTCCCAGAATTTTTTAATGCGCCATTAATGGGGCTTAGCCCATCTGAGACCTCAATTGATGCAATATGGCACTTGGCAACGTACACAGATGAAATTTTAACGTCTATCTCTCACCTTGCCGTGTCGTATAACATTACGATTATTGCGGGCTCAATGCCTGTAGTAGAGGAAGATGAGCTTTATAACGTAAGTTATATCTGTAAGCGCGATGGTACCATTGAAAGTCAGTACAAATTACACCTTACCCCGCACGAAAAGAAAGATTGGATAATGAAAGGCGGTAACAGCCTGAAAGTATTTGACACAGACTTCGGGAAAATTGGTGTACTTATTTGTTACGACGTAGAGTTTCCTGAGCTAGCAAGGCTACTATCCGAACAAGAAATGCAAATCCTCTTTGTGCCGTTTTGGACAGACACTAAAAATGGCTACTTGCGCGTAAGACGATGTGCACAAGCCCGTGCTATTGAAAACGAGTGTTATGTAGCTATTGCAGGTAGCGTTGGTAATTTACCTAAAGTAGACAACGTAGATATTCAGTACGGACAAACAGCGGTATTTTCACCTAGTGACTTTGCGTTCCCTCACGATGCTATTGTATCTGAAACCACACCGAACACTGAAATGACGCTAATTGTTGACTTAGATTTGGACAAACTCACAAAGCTTCAAAATGAAGGTTCAGTGAGAAACTATCTCGATCGCCGCCGTGATTTGTATCGTGTGGAATGGTTTAATAACGATACTTAATCGCCATTGGTATTTATAATTAATTCAATATAATATCGATGTTATTATGCGCGATTAATTATGTTTCGGTTACTGCACCTTAAACAAGATAGGTGCAGTTAACCCAAAGCTTAAATGAGAGAAAATAGAGAACTTATGGCAAATAATTCGAATAATGATGATTTTCCAACTATTCGCTTAGATGACGAAGATCGTCGCGACTACCAAAAAAAGCGTCAACCTACGCCCACTAGAGCGTCTTCGAATTCCCCATCGCCTTCTAGCCCTCCTCCTAAAACGTCTGAAAAAAAGAGTAGCGGTGGAAATGGTCTCTGGGTCTTCCTAGTTGCAGTTATCGCGATTGCTGCCTGCGGCGGTTGTTACTACTTATACACCTTAGTAGAACAGCAAAAAGAGGTCGCGTCACTAGCAGAAAAACGTATTCTTGAATTAGAAAACAAACTGTCTGCTACCGGTGAAGAAATGGGCGAGTCGACGGTTGCCTTACAAGTAAAAGTGAACGAGCTGGCAAGCAAGACAAACGATTTGTGGGAACAGATGGATAAACTCTGGGCGTCTGCCTGGCGTAGAAACCAAAAAGAGATTGCTGACTTAGGTGATAGAGTGGGTAATGTTCAAACTGCCCTTCAAGGCAATATTAAGAAAGTTTCTGACGATCTTGCTAGTCAAAATAGCCAAGTGGGTTCGGTTAAAAATCAATTAGCTTCACTCGCTGACGAAATTCTTGCACTAAACGTGCAACTTGAGCAAGTCTCGAATGATAAACAAAGCAGTGAACAGCAATTACGTAACCTGTCCGACAAATTGTCAGTGTTGGAACAGCGCAACACGTCACTTTCTGGGCGTATTACTAGTCTTGAGAATGAGTTAAGAGAGATTGCCACTAAGGTAGTTTCACGAAGTACAACTAGCTCAACAGGTAGCACACCAGCTTCTAACGCGGGTCTGTCACAAGGCTAAGCATCAAGTTTAGTTCTATAGCGTTATCTAAGGAGCCTTTCGGCTCCTTTTTTGTTTGTTTTATTGTGGAACGGCGTGCTTTTCAGCATTTTCTATCCGAGCTTTGGTAGTGGGGTGAGATTGAAACCAACTATTACCTGTTTCTTCCCCTGCGTCATCATTTGATAATTTACGCATTACATCCGCAAAATCAGCGGGACTTCGTTGCATCAATTTTAATTGTGAAATAGCGAAGTTGTCGGCCTGCCATTCATGCTTTTGTGAGTATTGGTTTTGTATGACACTAGTACCGATACCCATAAAAGACTCAATTGCCCCGCTTATATCACCGAAAAAGTAACTTATTGCTAGGGTTGCTAATAAAGACTCCGCCACCATTTGCATGGAATGGTTTTGCGCCACATGACCAATTTCGTGTAACAAAATGGCATCGAGTAACCCTTGATCGCCATCCACCAGTGTGACTAAATCATCGGTGAACACTATGGTGCCGTCTGGCAACGCGAAGGCATTGGGCCCAATTATCTCGGAATCTCTAAAGTGAACCCGAATGTTGTTTGTTGCTATCCCTTTAGACTGTCGGTGTTCACTTGTTGGCAGGCTTACTTGCTGGTTGTTATATTGGACCACTTGCTCTAAAACAGCGTCGAAGCCCATCAACAACTGCTTACGTTGCGACTCTGGAAGCGTGCTAGGCTCCAACATAGAATAATCTAATGCGCTCAACGTATGCTGGGAAGCTAAGGTTTTAATAGAGTACGGTACCTGGTCAGCAAATTTAACGGCTGCCCATGGCATCCCTTGTACAAAAATAACGTAGAGTAAAAGCGGTACTAATAAAACACTCGCGATTAACCACCGCTTTCTCGTTTCCATTTGAGAGATTCGACTACCTGCCCCACCATCTAACCACTGATCTAACAGTGGTGATGGTGAACAAACCAATAAGCGGTCGTTAGGTAAGGTGATTTCTCGAGGCAAGTTACCCAGCTTCGACTTCGCGTTAACTTGCGATTGTTCAAACCTTAAAGGCGCAGTGCTTTCACTATCTAGCTCAGCGATTTTCACAATCTCTACATCAGCGCTTTCGCTAATCTCTACATCAGCGCTTTCGCTAATCTCTACGCCAGCGCTTTGGGCTATCGATATGCCAGCGCTTTGGGCAATCCCTACGCCAACGCTTACGTCTGCTGCAGTATTGCTTTCGCCTAATACTAGGTCGCTTTTAGAAACACACTGTTCATCGTTTAAGAAACGAATAATCAATGCATTATCTTCAATACTCGCGGTAATAGGTGTTACCGATGAACCTTCTGATTGATATAACTGCCCGTCTATCATTAGGCTAGCCTAATGCGACATCAACATCGAACAATGTAGCCGCTTCTTCAGCAGTCGCGCCCACAGACCCGGTGTTAACTGAGGTTACGCTATCAATGCCTGATAACACTGTGACCTCAGTCGCATTCGCAAAGAAACGAGCACTGCGAATTTTCGCCCAAGGAATAGCAAACCCTAAGGATAAAACGATAGCAATAACGTTTGTGCTTCTAAGCCATACCAGCGGCATTACACCCACATTGGAATCAAATCGCGCCACATCTGGAATTTCGCTGTTTGCATAAATATGGTTACGAATGAGTGCAGTATAAAAACTGGACGAAATAGCAAAGGCGATAATATACATAGCAAAGAAGGCGAGCATAGCCATAGGCGCGCCGGTTTCTAATGTTTGCATAACGCTAGTGAAGCCAAAACCCATTATGCTCACACCTATAATAAATACTGCCGCGACAATACCCACAGCCCCGAATGATGCCAAATAGTAGGAACCTGTGCTCAGTTTAGTGCGAAAACGACTGTCACCGAACGCAGATTTGTCAACGAGGTATTCATCTATCTTCTTAAGCGCCCATGGCAACATTAAGTACATGGTAAATAAGCTAACGAAAGGCAAAACAACGAAAACGACAAATGCATCGCCAAAGCCGCCGTTAAATTTAAACCGAACATTTCGATATCCTGTCATACGCATACTGAAACGTTGACCTAGCACTATCATAAAAGGCGTAAATAGCATTAAAGCCAACACCATGACTGCACCTGCAATAGGGTTTAGGGCACTTAAAATGAAGTAACTTGCAAATAGACACACCGCAATAATACGGCCTTTTAAAATTTGTAGAGGATGGGCTAAATAGGAGAACCGATGACCGTCAATTTCAGTATTACCATAAAAGTAACGGTTTGTTCTTACCTTTGCCCACGCAGAATAAATACCTAAAGTCACAATGGTAAGCAATAAGTTCACAATCCAAATAGAAAAGAATTCTGACGCTTTACCATGAAAGGAAACCTTACCCTTTCTCAAAACGTCTGCGGTAGGTGCTGTAGGTGGGTTTTCTGGTGATGCAAACTGCGCGATACGCTCTTCTAACTCGTGAGCCCGTTCTGGGTGCTCAACTTCATTAAGAGTAGCGCGAGCTTGTTTTAATTCTTCCAGTGAATACGTTGAGTAATCGATACTTGATGACATACATCCCTCTTATTATTAGTAACTTCCATATGCTTAAAGCATTACAAAACTAAACATACGCAATATTTAATATTCGGGCAACGTTTTAAAGGTATAAAAAAAGCACCCTAGGGTGCTTTTTTCATTAAAAACTTAAGCTTATCGACGTAGGCCAAGACGCTTAATTAGGTCAAGATAACGCTCAGCGTTCTTGCCTTTAAGGTAGTCTAGAAGCTTACGACGCTGGCTAACCATACGTAAAAGACCGCGACGTGAGTGGTGGTCTTTCTTATGATCAGCAAAATGGCCTTGAAGCTTGTTGATGTTGTGAGTTAACAACGCAACTTGAACTTCAGGTGAACCAGTATCACCTTCTTTTACGCCATAATCAGCAATGATTGTTGCAGTTTCGTCTTTAGTTAGTGACATAACATTCTCCTAAATTATGTCCGGCCGATCACTAATTCAGCCAGACGGAATGAAGCGCGTATTATAATGACAGCGCGCGAGTTAGCAAGGGAAAGTACAAACTTTATCAGTTGTACACTACCCGTCTTTTCGGATTAACAAAAATATCGCCATTAGACGTTGGCTGATCTTTCGGATCTTGTACACCTTCCCCTACGCCTAAAAATAAACCTTGTTCGTTTTCACCAAAATAAACGCGGTAAGGTTGGCCAATAACAAGTGCTTCGCTACAAGTACCTTTCACGCTTTGGCCGTTATCGAAACGATGTTTTTCAGCATCGTTAATGAAAACCACAGGTAAGCGACTTACCGCGGTATCCATGGGGATCATAAACGCATCAAGTGCAGCAAAGTCCCCTTCTTCCAACGCTTCTTGGGTAGCAATAAGGGTATCAAGAGATACCATTTTATCTGTTGGATAATCTGCTACTTCAGTGCGATGTAAACGAGTAACATATGCACCGCACTCAAGAATTTGACCAATATCGTCTACTAACGAACGAATATAAGTGCCTTTACTACATTTAACCCGCATATCCACTTCAGGCAACGCAATACGGGTAACTTCGAGTTCAAATATTTCGATGTCTCTGGCTTCACGCTCAACCGTTATCCCCTGACGAGCATAATGATAAAGGGGCTTGCCTTGGTGTTTTAAGGCCGAAAACATGGAAGGCACTTGCTTGCTTTTACCTAAGAATTGCAAACACGTGTTTCGAACCGTCTCTTCGCCTACTGTTACTGGCTTTTCTTCAACAACTTCACCGTCTGCGTCAGAGGTAGTAGTACGAATACCTAAAGTAGCAGTCACTTCATAGGTTTTCTCTGCATCTAATAGAAACTGAGAAAACTTAGTGGCTTCGCCTAAACACAATGGCAGCATACCGCTAGCTAAAGGGTCTAGTGCACCTGTGTGCCCACCTTTCGAAGCTTTGAACAACCAACGTACCTTTTGAAGAAGTTGGTTTGAAGAACCACCTAATGGCTTATCTAGCAACACTATGCCGTTAATATCACGGCCTTTACGACGCCTTGCCATTTATTCCTTCTCTTCTGACTCGTCGGTATCTCGCTTTGCGTCATCTGCCGCAACGGTCTGCGATACCAAGTTAGAAATGCGCATACCTTCAATAATTGATTTATCTTCAAAGAAATGAAGGTGCGGTACAGAACGCATACGTAAACGCTTAGCCAAAATGCTGCGAATAAACGGTTGAAACTCGGCCAACTGCTTTATTTGTCTTTTGCCTTCTTCTTCTGTGCTGTTATAGATAGTCACGTAAATTTTAGCATGGGCTAAATCTCGTGTTACTTCTACTTCAGACACAGTAATAAGTGGCATATCGCCTACGCGGTGTTTGTATTCATTTTGCAGAATGCTAGCCACTTCTTTATGAACTTGCTGCGACACTCTGTCGGTACGTGAAAATTCACGAGCCATAACTTTCTCCTATCTTTAAATCAGCGATAGTTGCCAATCACTTTAACGCAAAGCCTTTTAAAGGTTTAGCCTCTAAAGCTTAGTTTAAATAAGCTAAGCTGTTGCGAAAGTGACAGACAAAAACGGGGGCTTGTGCCCCCGCTTTATTTATACTGATTTAGTGAGGCAATTAGATTTCGCGTTTAACTTCAACGATTTCGAAGACTTCGATTTGGTCTCCAACTTTTACGTCGTTGTAGTTCTTAACGCCGATACCACATTCCATACCGTTACGTACATCTTGTACATCATCTTTGAAGCGACGTAGAGATTCTAGTTCACCTTCATAGATTACTACGTTTTCACGAAGTACACGGATTGGATTGCTACGCTTAACCACACCTTCTGTAACCATACAACCAGCGATAGCACCAAGCTTAGGCGACTTAAATACATCACGCACTTCAGCCAGACCAATAATTTCTTGTCTGAATTCTGGCGCAAGCATACCGCTCATTGCTGCTTTCACTTCGTCAATTAGGCTATAAATAACGCTGTAGTAGCGTAAATCAATTTCTTCAGCTTCTAGTACGCGGCGTGCAGTTGCATCGGCACGAACGTTAAAGCCAAGTACGATAGCGCCAGAAGCTGCTGCCAATGTTGCATCAGTTTCAGTGATTCCACCTACGCCGCTACCAACTATGTTCACTTTAACTTCTGCCGTTGATAGTTTAATCAACGACTCAGCAATCGCTTCAACAGAACCTTGTACATCAGCTTTAAGTACAATGTTAAGTTCACTAACGTCGCCTGCTTCCATGTTTGCAAACATGTTTTCAAGCTTAGCTTTTTGCTGACGAGCAAGTTTAAGCTCACGCTTCTTCTGATGACGCTTAGCCGCTACTTCACGTGCTTTACGCTCATCTTTAACTACCGCTGCATCTTCACCGGCTACTGGAACACCAGATAGACCCAGTACTTCAACAGGTGTAGATGGGCCAGCTAGCTTAAGCTCTTGACCATGCTCATCGCGCATTGCACGAACACGTCCATATTCTTCGCCACATAGTAAGATATCACCGGCTTTCAGCTCACCCTCTTGGATAAGTACTGAAGCGACTGGACCACGGCCTTTATCAAGACGTGATTCAATAACGATACCGCGACCTGGGCCTTTAGCTACCGCTTGTAAATCTAGTAATTCAGCTTGAAGGTTAATAGCTTCTAAAAGACCATCAACACCCATACCGGTTTTAGCAGAAACGTTACAGAACTGGTGCTCACCGCCCCACTCTTCTGAAATAACTTCCAGTTGAGAAAGCTCAGTTTTAACACGATCTGGATCGGCTGACTCTTTATCCATCTTGTTCACGGCAATGATTAACGGTACGCCTGCTGCACGAGCATGCTGAACCGCTTCTTTCGTTTGTGGCATTACGCCATCATCTGCCGCAACAACCAAGATAACGATATCGGTTGCCGTTGCTCCACGAGCACGCATTGCAGTAAATGCGGCATGTCCTGGAGTATCTAAGAACGTGATTTCGCCATTATCAGTTTGTACTTTATAAGCACCGATATGCTGGGTAATACCACCGGCTTCACCGTCTGCCACTTTCGCGCGACGAATGTAATCAAGTAGTGATGTTTTACCGTGGTCAACGTGACCCATGATAGTCACTACAGGTGCACGTGATGTTTTATCACCGCCTGTACCATCATCAGCTAACAATTCTTCTTCAAGTGCATTGTCGTTAACCAGTTCAAATTTATGGCCCATCTCTTCAACAACAAGTACTGCTGTGTCTTGGTCAAGAACCTGGTTAATCGTCGCCATCTCACCCATTTTCATCATGGCTTTGATAACTTCGTTAGACTTAATCGCTAACTTGCTAGCAAGTTCGCCAACGGTGATAGTTTCACCCAGTTTAACGATACGCTCTACAGGTTGAGCTGGCTTGTTGAAGCCTTGCTTCAAGTGCTCGCCCGCATTTCGCTTAGACTTTCTACGACGACGTGAAGAACGCTCAACTTGGGCGTCTTGCTCGTCTTCTGCTTCTTGAGCATAGCGGTTTGAATGCAAATGTACTTCTTCAGCTTCCGCTTTCTTACGTGCTTCAGCTTCTTCTTTCCAACGACGCTCGTTTTCTTCTGCTAATTTACGTGCTTCATCAGCCGCTTTCTTAGCATCTTCTTCAAGCTTCTTCTGTGCTTCTTCTTCTTGAGCCTTACGAAGACGTTCCTCTTCCTGACGAGCAGCTTCTTGAGAAGCTTTCTCTTCAGCAGACATCTCAGGTTCGTTCTTCTTACGCGCTTCAGCGTCTTTCTTCGCTTGCTCTACGCGACGTGCACGTTCTTCTTCAGCAGCCTTTCTTGACTCTTCCGCTTTACGTGCCTTTTCTTCAGCCGCTTGTTTCGCTTCAGCAGCCGCTTTTTCTTCTGCTTCGCGCTTCAAACGTGCTTCTTCGGCTAATTTAGCTTCTTCTTCAGCTTGGCGTTGTTGCTCTTCAGCATCAGTACGCTTCACATAAGTACGCTTTTTACGTACTTCTACTTTAACTTCTTTAGACTTGCCTACGCTAATAGTACTGGTTGTCTTACGTTTAAGAGTCATGCGCTGTGGTTCGGACGCGCTGCCGTGTTGCTTACTTAAATGATCCAACAGTTTCTTTTTCTCTTCTTCAGTAACCTGAGCGCCGGCATTCTTTGTGATACCCGCGTCTTTAAACTGGCCAACCAATCGGTCAACGGTCGTACCAATGTCGCTGGCGAGCTTTTCAATAGATACATCTGCCATTACGTATTATTCCCCCTGTTGACCTTACTCTTCATTGAACCAAACGATGTTACGTGCTGCCATAATAAGGGCACCAGCAGTAGCGTCATCCAGTTCATCAATATCACTAATTTCATCTGTGCCTTGCTCGGCCAGTCCTTCAAGGTCGGTAATGCCGCGGCTGGCCAACACATAGGCCACGTGCTTACTCATTCCTTCAAGGCCTAGTAAGGCTTCGGTAGGCTCTGCGCCTTCAAGCGATTCTTCATTTGCCAATGCACGGGTCGTAAGGAATGCACGTGCACGATTACGCAATTCTTCAACGGTATCTTCATCAAGTCCGTCAATAGCAAGAAGTTCGCTTGCTGGCACGTAGGCCACTTCTTCTAAGGTGGTAAAACCTTCATCAACTAACATAGCCGCAAATTCGTCATCTACTTCTAAACCAGCAGTGAAGATGTTCAACACCTTCGCGTTTTCTTCTTCATGTTTCTTGTTCAAGTCTTCCACTGTCATCACGTTCAGTTCCCAACCAGTTAACTGGCTAGCAAGGCGAACGTTTTGACCACTACGACCGATTGCCTGAGCAAGGTTGTCAGCTTCTACTGCTACGTCCATCATGTGGCTGTCCTCGTCCACAACGATAGAAGCAACTTCTGCAGGTGCCATAGCGTTAATAACGAATTGTGCAGAGTTTTCATCCCACAATACGATATCAACACGCTCACCACCCAATTCGCCCGATACTGCTTGTACACGTGAACCACGCATACCTACACACGCACCGACTGGGTCTAAGCGTTTGTCGTTAGTTTTAACGGCAATTTTTGCACGAGAGCCCGGATCACGAGCCGCCGCTTTAATTTCTAGTGTTTCTTCCGCAATTTCTGGTACTTCAAGTCTGAACAGCTCTACAAGCATGTCAGGATGAGTACGACTGACGAACAACTGTGCGCCACGTGCTTCAGGACGGATTACATAAAGTAGGCCGCGAACACGGTCGCCTGGTCTGAACGTTTCACGAGGAAGCATATCGTCGCGATAGATAACGCCTTCTGCGTTATTACCTAAATCGATGATAATGTTGTCGCGGTTTACTTTCTTAACCGTACCCGTTACCAACTCACCGACTCTATCTTCGTATTCAGCAATCATTTGCGCGCGTTCAGCTTCACGTACTTTTTGTACAATAACCTGTTTCGCGGTCTGCGTAGTTATGCGGTCAAATTTGATAGATTCAATCTGATCTTCCACATAATCGCCTAATTGAAGCTCAGGCTCTTCTACTTGCGCAGCAGAAAGGGTAATTTCTGCGAATGGGTTTTCTTGTTCCTGATCATCAGGAATAATTAACCAACGACGGAATGTGTCGAAGTCACCAGAGGTTCTGTCGATACTTACTCGAACTTCAATATCGCCTTCATTTTTCTTTTTGGTGGCACTGGCTATTGCAAATTCCAGCGCTTCAAAAATCTTTTCTCTAGGCACTTGTTTTTCATTTGAAACGGCTTCCGCCACTAACAAAATTTCTTTATTCATTTTAGCCTCACTCAAGCTTTCGTCGATGAAAGCATTGCTGTTCCGTTATTCAAATGTGGGAACAACGTTACCTTTTTCGATATTCGCCACAGCTAACTGGAACTGCTGGCCATCCACTTCAATATTGACTACGCCATTGTCGCAAGCCAATACTTTGCCTTTAAAATTACGTCTGTCGTCCATCGGCATAGATAAACGAACCTGAACTACTTCACCTACTGATTCAACATAGTGCTTCTCTTTGAAAAGCGGTCTATCCATACCTGGTGAAGATACTTCTAGGTTATATTCTGTGCTAATTGGATCTTCAACATCCAAAATCGCACTTACTTGATGACTCACATCTGCACAGTTATCTACGGATATACCATTTTCGTGATCAATAAAAACACGAAGAATTGAATGTTTCCCCGCTCGTACAAATTCGATCCCAACCAATTCAAACCCTAACGCTTCAACGCCTGGGTTTAACATTTCGGTTAGTTTCTCTTCAAGTTTTGCCAATGCAAACCTCCAAAAACGAAAAAAGGGCCTAAAGCCCACCTGTCATCACCTAGCTCAGCTAGGCTGACTCCAGGGTCTAATGCAACAAAAAGCCCCGTACTAGCGGGGCTTTTATTAAAATTCTGAACCCATATTTGTCCAACAGACAAATGCAAACATATGGGTAAAAACCACCGGTAGGTGATGTTTGCTAGATAATGGAAGCGTTACTTTCCTGAACACTGAGGGAGCCCGCTACCACCACTTAATGAGCGCATTATACTGATTGGTGCCACATTAAGCAACAGCACTCGACTATTAGTTGTTAGTCTGTGTTAATAGTACGGGCTGTTAATCTTCGTCTTTCCACTTTTCTTTGATTTCTAAAATTTCCGGTAAATTTTCCATCAGTAAATCAATGAGCTTAGGGTCGAAATGTGCGCCCTTTTGACTTTCCATCAGCGCGAGGGTTTTTTCAACCGTCCACGCATCTTTATACGGACGCTTGCTAGTCAGTGCATCGAACACATCGGCTACAGCACAAATTCTACCTTCAATAGGGATATCTTCCCCTGCAATGCCGTACGGGTAACCTGAACCATCCCATTTTTCATGGTGAGTTAATGAAACCGATCTCGCAATTTCAAGCAATTCAGAGTCGCATTCGCCAAGTATTTCAGCGCCAATTATCGGATGAGTCTTCATAATATCGAACTCTTCATCAGTCAGCTTGCCGGGTTTCAGCATAATACTGTCTGAGATACCAATTTTACCAATATCGTGCATTGGTGCTGCATGTAACAGAACTTCTGCCTGTTGATCGCTGAAACCATACGCGAGTGCTAGCACCTTTGCATAATGACTCATTCGCAGCACGTGCATGCCGGTTTCGTTATCTTTGTATTCAGCCGCTCTGCCCAATCGTTGAACAACCTGCAAGCGTGTATGCATGAGTTCATCAGACTTCACTAACGATAAATGGGTTTTTACTCGTGCTTTAACCACAGGTGGAGAAATAGGCTTAGTAATGTAATCCACAGCGCCAACTTCGAAACCTTCCGCTTCATCTTGCTCGTCGTTTAACGCGGTAACAAATATGACTGGAATTGCGCGGGTACTATCTTGACCTTTCAGTACGCGACACACTTCATACCCAGTGAGACCTGGCATCATGATATCGAGTAAAATAAGCTTAGGTTGCCGCACAGATGCGAGACGAATTGCTTCTTCACCATTTTTAGCAAAAATCAATTGATAGTCTGCCGACAACAACTGCTTTAACACCCTTAAATTTACTGGTTCGTCATCAACGAGTAATAACGTAGGCTTCTCAATGTTTCTAAGCATTATTGCGTTTCAGTCTCTTTAACCAAGGTGTCGATAAGCTCCGAAAGCTGGCTTTCGGCGCGTTCAAACTCAAAATCATCAATATCCATTAATATAGCAGCAATAGAGTCTTTATATTGGCCACTTGCGAGCCCTTTCATTTCTTTTAACACTTCTTCATCAAGCATATTTTGTGTAACGCTTAATTTCAAGTTTGTTAAATAAGTAATTAGTAGGGGAAGGTCTATTTCTTCCTTTTCTGTAGAGGCACTAACCTTCTCGCTTTCCCCTTGTACCCAAGTAATAACTTCATTGAAGGCTTTTTTAAGTTGCTGCACCGAAGAGATATCTAACTCTCCCTTAAGAGCATTTTTCTCAATATCTCTACAAACGGCCATCAAAGGGTTAAGACAAAGATTGCCCGCCACCCCCTTAATACCATGAGCTAACGAGGCTGTTTTAGGGGCATCATTTTGCATGATTGCTGCTGTCATTTCAGCTATTTTTGATTCGTTAATCTGCGTGAACTTAGCCACTTCATTATGATGCGTTTCAGCATCGCCCCATAACGAAACCGCTCTGGATAAATCAACCACCTTCGTTAATTTACGCTCCACTTTTTCCACTGAACGTATTTTGGTCGCGGTATCGTTAACCTCTTTACCAAGTACTCTTGCCATTTCACGGGTTAACAAAGGATAATCAATCGGTTTATTGGCAAAACCTTCCATTCCAGCGTCACTTGCAGCGTGTCTGTCTTGTACCAACACACTAGCGGTTAAGGCAATGATAGGTAAACGGGGTAAGTTATGCTGCTCTTCGTATTTTCGACGCTGCATAGAGGCCTCTAACCCATCCAAAATTGGCATCTGTAAATCCATTAACACAAGCTCAATTCCTGGCGTATTTTCCATTTTCTCTAAAGCATCTTGACCGTCTCTTGCTACCACCACGCTATGCCCTGAACGCTTTAACAATAACGATAGCAAATCGATATTTTGTGCTATGTCGTCCACTATCAAAATTTTCATTGGTGGTAGATCCACCGGCGTGCCCGCTTCATCCGCTTCAGGGGGCACCGCTGGGGTTAATGGTAAACGGAATATAAACGTACTTCCTACCCCTAACTCGCTCTGTGCACATATTTTACCGCCCATCAATTCAACAAGTTGTTTCGATATGGTTGTACCTAAACCTGTTCCGCCGTATTTGCGACTCATTGATGCATCAGCCTGTGCAAAAGCATCAAAAACGCGGTTAACTTGTTCGTCGTTCATGCCGATGCCGGAATCGTTAATTTTGAAATAAACATCTGACACGTCACTTGATACTTCGACAACCACGCTACCGTCACCGGTAAACTTAACTGCATTGCCAATTAAGTTGTTAAGCACCTGCCTTATTCTTTCAGGCACACCATTGTAGGCTTCACAAACATCGTCTTTCACATTCACTTCAAGGGAAATATTCTTACGCTTGGCTTCTAGCCAAAAAGTAGAAATGACCGTGTCGACTTCTTCTCTAATAATGAAATCGCGATAATCTAAATCTAGCTTACCCTTATCAAGTTTAGCGCTATCAAGAATATCATTTAGTAGATGAAGCAGAGATCTTGCAGACCGGTTCACGGTAGTCAAGTGACCATGTTGCTCTGGCGGCATTTCTTCGGCCAACATTAAATCGCTGAAGCCGATGATCGCATTCATTGGAGTTCGAATTTCGTGACTCATGTTGGCTAGGAAGTTAGTTCTAGCTTCAGCCGCTTGCTCAGCACGCTCTTTCGCCGCTTTAAGCTCTTCTTCCATTTCCCGACGAGCCGTAATATCAGAGATGAAGCCGTCTAGATAAATGGTATTTCCGTCATCGTCGAGGACATGAACACCATGCTCGGTAACCCATCGTACATCCCCGCACTTGGTGATAATGCGATATTCGATGGTGAATTGTTTATTGTCAGCAACTTCTTCGGCTATCCTTTCTACATCGTCGGGATGACATAGAGAACCAAAGGTTACATTAGGATTTGGAAGGCTGAAGTCGGCTGCATCATGACCCGTTAATTCCTTAACGGCTTCACTAATAAACACCATCGGCCATTCTGGCTCATTTAAACAGCGATAGGCCATGCCAGGTATATTAGAAATAAAGCTGCGAAACTTAGCCTCACTTTCCCGTAACGCGTCTTCCATTTCTTTGCGTTTGCGTAAATCTGAGAGGAAGCCTACAAACAAGGGCTTGTCGTCAATTTTAGTGTAGCCAATTCCTACTCTGACAGGGATAAGACTTCCATTTTTACCTACCACAGCAACTTCACGGCTGGTCCCTATGATTTGTTCTGTAGGTACTGTTCTTTGTTCGAAAAAGTCACTATCGTACAACGACTTTTTATCATCAGGCGCCAAAATAGTACCGGGTTTACCCACCAATTCATGAGGTTTATACCCTAGTACAGCTTCAACCGCTGGATTTGCCGTTTTTATAATGCCGGTATTATCTACCGTTATAATGGCATCTATCGCGTTATCGGTTATTGCACGTTGAATTTTTTCACTCTGTAACGCCCGAAAACTCACGTCGCGATATTTAAAAAGCAAGCTGAGTCCAAGCACCATGGCAATTAACGTTACCGTGACCATAGCGATAGCAAGGGCGAGGTAGACTGAAATTTCAGATGGCTGTGAAGAAAATTCCATTCCTGGAGGTAAAACAAACCGTGCGGCCGACATGCCGGTGTAATGCATTCCAGCAATCGCAAGCCCCATGACAACACTTGAAATAAGTGCATCACGACCGAAATTTGTTTGTCTTTTACCAAGCGTACCTTTTTTACCCTTAGCACTTTTCTCGCTAGCAGCGCTAAGGCCAAACTTAATCCACAGCGCTAACATGGCAAGACATACAGCGACCACAATAGAAAGTAAAAATCGAGACGGGTTATAACGAAGTAGCGGTGACATTTCCATTGCCGCCATACCGCTGTAGTGCATAGTGCCAATTCCGGAACCAACCAAAACACCACCTATTAAGATTTCAGTAAATGAAATTTTGGGTTTCGTCATTAGGAAAAGCGCTACCCATGCCGCGGCCACACCGGGAATGGCTGATACTAGCGTTATAGATATATCATAAGACACAGGTGTACAGAGTTCGAAGGCAATCATGCCAAGGAAATGCATTGCCCAGATCCCGCCCCCCATGGCGGCACTTCCCGCTGTTAGCAATGTATATTTTCGTAATGTATGACTTGTAGCGGCTGCTTGGGAAGCCACATTGAATGCCATAAATGAGGCGAAGATAGCGATAAGTAACGAAAGCGTAACCAAGCTAAAGTCATAGTGACCATTAAGCAACGACACTTCCTGCCCAACGGTAAAATATTTTTCAATCATAGTTTTTTATTCTGTTATTCAGTAACAAATTGCGTCGCATTAAACGCGCATCTAATTATTGGGTTCTTTTTTACCACTTCGTAAACCATATTTATATAAGTAACACTCTGATGATTAAAAATTGGGGGAACTACCTATATATGCTTATTCACCACAAAACAGCCGGACACAGATGGTAGTACAAATTCAGGTATTCTTATAACATCCATCAACTAACGCCGCCTTGTAACTAGAGCGCTTAGTATGAATATTTCATAAGATCATAACAACGCTTCTGAATAGTACTAAAGTATAAGCTTTAATAACTCAAACCATAATTACGCTATTGAAATTGAAGAACCTGTAATGACATGACGCTTATTTACACAGTAATTCACCTAGAAATTTACGCTGCGTAAGTCAACATTATTAAAATTAATCTAGTGTGGTGAATTTGGTCTTATACGAGGTTATTGAGCAGCAGAGCGAAACCGGCATTCTGTCTTTACCCGTCCATATTTCAGGTACTGTCACCCATTGCAGAGGCGAAGAATTTTTTGCATGAATGCCTTTATAGCAGAACTAAAAACTCAAGAGTAATGTACTGTACATGTAGCGTCAAAAATCTATAAGGAAATTGAATAAAGCTTAGTAGGTGAGGCTAAGCATACCATTGGAATTACCGTAAGCTTTACTATTTCATCTTTCCAAAGTAAACATCACAACACGGAAGCTAATTTGAATCAGTTAAATGAGGCTTTGAACCAGGAGTAACTTAAAGCCCTGTTATAAAGACCTCAATATGCAAGCACTACTATAAGCGCCTTACTGGGCAGGATTAGAAGCTGGTCACTACTTACCTAAAGGCAAGTATATTATTGAAACCTAGCATTCTAGAAACAAAAAACCCCGGCATAAGCCAGGGTTATAATGTGGTTGCGGGAGCAGGATTTGAACCTACGACCTTCGGGTTATGAGCCCGACGAGCTACCAGACTGCTCCATCCCGCGTCTGTACATTTTTACCGCTTGTCTCTAAATTAGACAATTCAGTAATTAAATCGTTTAATTTTCTGTGGTTGCGGGAGCAGGATTTGAACCTACGACCTTCGGGTTATGAGCCCGACGAGCTA
Source organism: Alteromonas sp. 1_MG-2023 (assembly GCF_030547075.1). Taxonomy (GTDB): domain Bacteria; phylum Pseudomonadota; class Gammaproteobacteria; order Enterobacterales; family Alteromonadaceae; genus Alteromonas. Next base: position 402,535 of record NZ_JAUOQH010000002.1, read on the forward strand.
CCAGACTGCTCCATCCCG
>NZ_JAUOQH010000020.1 GCF_030547075.1 Alteromonas sp. 1_MG-2023
GGAGCGGTAGTTCAGTTGGTTAGAATACCGGCCTGTCACGCCGGGGGTCGCGGGTTCGAGTCCCGTCCGCTCCGCCATTTTCGGGAAAGCATTTAGACACCTACTTTTGACATATCTAGTCAGTCTCATCATCTTCTACTTTTCTATATTAATCTCTATCCTTTCCGATCAAGACATTAAACTATCATTTCCTAGTACAAAAATTTCTCCAGCTATTGTTCTTCTCTAAATTGACATATACCAATCTTCTGCAATGCTTAAAATTCATCTGAAGTTTTACTTTAACCTTCAAATTATCGACTAACTTCATAAGCGTAAGCACACTATGCTTGTACGCAATGCATAGAGACGTTCATACGCAAAGCATAGATTTTGATATAGCGCTTGAATGGGTAGTAATGGGTACCGATGGCCAATAGTGATCAAAAGCAATTTTTCCTAGCTGATAGCCTTAAAGCAATAGCAGTATCGATTTTCTCTGTTGTAACGGTTAGCACTTTACTTGGGTTGTTAATGTTCTCGGTTATTAAAGAGCATGAGGAGGCCCGTGCAGACGATATTCTAGCCAACGTGCGTATGGTGTTTAAAGATGCTGAATCTGCATTAGATTATTTGAATGCCCATCCTTATTACTCATGCAGTGAAGACAATTTAAACGAAATGAGGCGTACTTTGTTTCGTTCCCGCTTCGTAAAGGAAATCGGTTTTTTTGGCGATGGTAAATTACTGTGTAGCACCTATCTTGGTTTATTGAAGCACCCTATAGACGAAGCAACGCCTGACTTTATTACTGGGGTAGGCGATGCATTTTGGATAAATACACCCTTAGAGCTTTTTGATAATCAATCGAAAGGCACTATAGCCAAGCGCGGACGCTATAATGCAGTGCTTGATATGGAAGGGGTTATTGGTCTTAATTTTAATCAAGATTGGGCGCTTTTTTACAAAGGCGATAAGTTGTTTCAAATAGCAGGCAATGCTTCTCTTATGCCTCACGTGGCTCAATTAGATGATGGCAGCCTCACTACAAACTATTTATCTTTGAATTTAATTGAATGCGATAAGTACTACGCTTCCACATGTTTAAGTGTGGTTTCTGATAAAGGCCGTATTTTTAATATTCACAAAGGTAAGTTGGTACTGTTCATTTGTGTCATGTTAATGACTGCTGCACTTTCTCACATGCTAACGTTTAACTACCTTAGAAAGCGTCGCTCACTTGAATCTCGTATAAGTCGCGGGTTGAAGTCGGGTAAGTTCTATTGTTTGTACCAACCTTTTGTCATCCTTAAATCAGGCAATGTTGTTGGATGTGAGGTATTAAGTCGTTTTGAAGATGAATTTGGGCCAATTTATCCCGATGAATTCATCCCTCAAGTGAAAGAGCTAAATAAAACGTGGGAATTCACCTCTGTCATGATTGAGTCGGCAATGAAAAGTCTAAACGAAAACGAGGATATTCCCGAGGGATTTAAAGTGTCCTTTAATCTTTTTCCGTCTGATTTTATGCAAGATGAGTTACTCGACTTAGATTGGGCGCTCAAGATGAACACCAAAAATTTTAAGCTAGTACTAGAAATTACTGAAGATGAACAATTGGCCACAGGCAGTGCGGTTAAACATATAAAAGCGCTTAAAAGCAGAGGCTTTTGGATGGCAATTGACGATTTTGGGGTAGGCTATTCCAACTTAAGCCAACTCAAATCGTTAAAATGCGAATTTTTGAAAATTGATCGAAGCTTTGTAATGGATATGGAAGATCACAGTATTCGTTCCTCTTTAATTCCCCACATTGTCAGCATCGCTGATGAGCTCAAGGTCACCTTGATTGCTGAAGGGGTGGAGAATGCCGATCAATGCAGAGAACTCGTGGAAATGAATGTCGAGTATGGGCAAGGGTGGTTATTCGGCAAGCCTCAATCGGTTGAGAGCTTAGCGCAAACCATTAAGCTCTTATCGTAAAAGCCATTATTCGGTTGGCGTGCCCGTCGTATCCGCGATAACATGCATGTATTGTTAAAAGACGAAGAACGGCTGCATGCAGGACGTATTACATTGCCGCAAAATCTGTAAAACTTATCAAGAAGGCGAGAACAGCACGCCTGTATTGAACAACATTTCCCTTTCTATTAATGCTGGTGAGCACGTTGCTATTTTAGGTAGCTCGGGCTCTGGCAAAAGTACTTTGCTCCATTTACTTGGCGGGTTAGATACCCCTACTAGCGGCGAAGTATGGTTTAAAGGCGAGTCGCTTTTAGGTTTAAATGCTAAACAACTCGCTGCTTTACGCAATAAGGAAATGGGTTTTATCTATCAATTTCATCACTTGTTAGGTGAATTCAGCGCGCTTGAAAATGTAGCCATGCCCCTTCGCATTGGCGGCGAAAGTGCTTCAGCAGCCAACGCTAAAGCCAAAGCCTTGTTGGATGACGTTGGGCTGTCGCATCGTGCCGAACATTTGCCAAGTGCATTGTCTGGCGGTGAACGCCAACGTGTCGCCATTGCACGGGCATTAGTAACAGCGCCTTCAGTAGTATTGGCCGATGAGCCAACAGGAAATTTAGATGCCACTACGGGTGAGCAAATTTATCAGTTGCTCAAGCGGCTAAGCGAACAAAAGCACACTGCCTTTGTGGTAGTGACTCATGATATTACCCTTGCTAACCGCATGGATAGAGTACTTCGAATAAAAGATGGTGAACTGCTCGATGACCAATCTGGGGTACAAACTGAGGCACTAACCGGGGCCCAAGGCTAATGGCGCTAGCATGGCAATTGGCAAATCGGTTTCGCCGAGCAAAAGTGCAAAACCGTTTCATTTCTTTTATATCAATGTCGTCTACCGTGGGCATAGGTCTAGGCTGCTTTGTACTTATCTTATTGTTAAGTGTCATGAATGGCTTCGAACGAGAGTTAACCCAGCGTATTTTAACCGTTATTCCTCACGGCGAGCTGTACAGCACAGATAACTCAGGTATAGAGAATGTAGATGCACAGCTTTATCGCCTGAACCAAGACCCCAGAATAGCCAAAGTTGAACCCTACACTGAGTTAACGGGCATGTTGCAATTTAAAGGTGAGCTAAAAGCAATTGCACTCACAGGTATAGCAGCCCAAACTCAAAATACATTTGATAAGCAAGTGAATGACGATCATTGGCAAAACTTCCTATCAAATAGCGATAGTGTGCTGATAGGCAAAGGCATTGCTAATAAGCTGAATATCGAAGTAGGCGACACCGTACAAGCACTCATTCCGGTCACCACCAAAGATTTACGTTTTAGTGCGCCTACCGCAATTACATTAACCGTTGCAGGGTTCATGAGTGTAGGCGGCGAGCTTGATAACCAGCTCGGGTTAATGCATTTGGCTAAAGCTTCGGCTGCTGCAGGCATAGAAAGCAAAGCATTGGGTCTTCGTTTCACATTGCACGACCCTTTTTCAGCGTATTCTACTATGCGAGATATTGGCTATAGCTACCCACAAGCGGTGTATATGTCTGATTGGACCCGTACTCAAGGGCATTTATATAACGATATTCAGCTAGTAAGAACGGTGGTTTATATTGCTTTGGTGCTGGTGATTGCCGTGGCATGTTTTAATATCGTCTCGTCTTTAGTGATGGCCGTAAGGGAAAAGCAACCAGCCATCGCCATTTTAAAAACAATGGGCGCTACAGACACACTTATTCGTCGCACTTTTATGTTTCAAGGTGCGTTGAATGGCTTGATAGGCATAGTCGTCGGGGTCTCCTTGGCTATTGTAGTGGCCCCGAACCTTTCAACCATCGTTAAGTTCTTGGAAAATGTTTTCGGTGTTGAAGTATTATCAGGTGATATTTATTTTATCGATTTCTTACCTTCAGAATTGTTGTGGCAAGATGTAGGTGTAACCTGCGTGGTAGCTATCATAATGTCGGTATTAGCCACCTGGTATCCTGCTCACAAAGCCACTAAAGTTTCACCGTCACAATCTCTTCATTAATTAGCTCACAACAAGTGCGAAATGATGAAGCAGGGCAATGATGAAGCAGGGCAATTATGAAACTTGGCGGGGCGTAGTTGAGGAAATTGCATTACTGCAAGGGTACGAGGCTTAGCCCAGATAACGAGCACTTTAATAAGGCACTTACCCAAACATTAGCTATAAGATGTTAGCGATGAGAGATAAGCGATAAGAAACAGGGTATGAAAATTCTGGTACAGAAAATTAGATCGGAGGCACTAGATATCAAAAAAGGGTTAGCACTTCAAATGGCTAACCCTTTTTTGTGTTAAAAAGAAAAGGTGAAGTTAAGCGTTCTTATCAAACTCGCTAAAATTAACATCTTCTTCTTTCTCACCTGCATGTTCATCGTAATAGACATCCTCATTAAGTGAGTTTTCACTTTTGGCGACGACACATGACACCATACAATCACCGGTAATGTTCACCGCAGTTCGGGTCATATCAAGTAAACGGTCGACACCTATAATTAGCGCAATCCCTTCAACAGGTAAGTTGACTTGCTGTAGTACCATGGCAAGCATGATCAAGCCTACACCCGGCACACCGGCTGTGCCGATAGATGCCAGCGTTGCCGTTAGCACCACCATCATATAATCGCCTAGACTCAAATCAACGCCATAAACCTGCGCAATAAATACCGTTGCCACACCCTGCATAATAGCGGTGCCATCCATATTAATAGTGGCGCCGAGCGGCAAGGTGAAAGACGCGACAGAGTTCTTTATACCTAGTTTATTTCGTGCGGTTTCCATGGTGACTGGAAGGGTAGCGCTGCTGCTAGAAGTACTAAATGCAAACAAGGCTGCATCGCGCATTTTTTTCAGCAGCACGACTGGGCTCAAACCGCTCAATAGTTTAAGCAATATTGAGTAGGTCACTAATCCATGAATGATAAGCACACCAAATACTAAGAAGAAGTATTTTGCCAAGCTAAAGATAGTATCGCCACCAATGGTAGAGAACAGCTTAGCCATCAGTACAAACACGCCGTAAGGTGCAAGGTTCATGATGATAGTAACAAGGCGCATGATCACCGTGTTGATATCTTCAAAAAATGCACTAACCCGTTTACCGGCTTCGCCAGTCATCGCCATCGAAATACCGAATAACACGGCAAATACGATGATTTGAAGCATATTGCCTTGCGCCATTGAATTAATGGGGTTGCTAGGGAACATGTTAACAATTACATCTGAAAGACTAGGTGCAGTCTTCGCTTCGAAAGAAGCTTCTGTGGTTAAATTTAACCCTTCCCCTGGCGAAATAAGTAAAGCCATACTCATTGCCAGTGTGATGGCTATTGCTGTCGTGAGAACATAAAGGCCAACCGATTTTGCCCCTAAGCGGCCTAACTTACTAGGGTCAGAAAGTGTACTGGTGCCGCAAATAAGCGAAACGAATACTAAAGGCACCACTAACATTTTTAAACTAGCGATAAAAATCTGCCCAAGGGTAGAAAATATACCATCTACAAAAATGCTATACGTAGAGAATTGGAAACCAAATATCGAAAAAGTAAAATCTCCGCTATCATCGAATAATAATTGAAGAAGCACACCTATCACGATACCGGCAATCATGCCGATAAAGATTCTGGTGGTTAAACTAAACTTATGTGCAGACTGAGACATTAAAATTTCCTGTACATTTTTATATTTTTATTTAGTGTGACAGATTCTATTGATTTTAAAACATAAAAAACGACCCATTTGTCATTTATTAGAGGTTCAGGAACGAATTATGCGACAAATTACGCAAGTCTTATTTAAGACACTCTGGCTATTTAGTGCACTTTTTATACTAACAGCATGTGGAGGAGGCGATTCAGTCTCCAGGGATGATACTAGTGGCACGGATGATGGTGATGATACTAGCACTACTATTAACGTTGTATTAACTGTTCAAAATGCTAGTGGCGAAACTGATCGCAACTTAACTTCGGATAACATCCTTACTGTTTTGGCTACGGTTACCAACTCTGATGGTGAAACTCAAGCCGACCAACTTGTTACTTTTTCTTTAAGTAATTCAGAACTTGCTGTATTTGGTAACGATACCGCTACAGCACGCACTGACGACAGCGGCGTGGCAAGGATTACCATTAATGCCAGCACCGCATCCGGTGATGGCGAAATTACGGGTACCTTAAGTAGTGGTGAAACCGGCTCCACGACCTTTTCGGCGGTAGGCAGTGCAACTGTAGACCCTGCAACAACGGTATCGTTGGAATTGCAAAATGCCGCAGGTGAAGCAGATAGTGATTTATCTACGGAAAATAGCCTAACTGCCGTAGCTACCGTATTGAACAGTGAAGGTGAGCCACAAGAAGACTTAATCGTTACCTTCACACTAAGCAATGACGAATTAGCTGTTTTTGGAAATGATACGGGTACTGCCCGTACAAACGAGAACGGTATGGCAAGTATCAGCGTTGCTGTTGGTACGGTATCGGGCGATGGGGAATTAATAGCTACCCTTTCAACCCTTGAAAGCGACACGGTTACCTTCAGTTCTACTGGAAGCGTTACTGTTAGCGAAGACCCTGCATCACTGCAATTATACGCAAGTGCGGTTCAGTTGGCCTCAAGTGGTTCAGATGACATTGAGCTAATCGCATTAATTAAAAACGAGCAAAGCGTGCTGATGGAAGGTGTTGAAGTTAACTTTTCTGCCAGCAATGAAGCCGGTGTTGAATTGCAACTAACGCAATCTACCACCACCGCCGATGGTACTGCCAGAGCTTTAGTTTCTACTCAGAACGATGCCTCAAACCGCACGGTAACCCTTACGGCTCAAACTGGTTCGCTAGTTGAAACTGTTGATATTCTAATTACGGGCACGGAAGTAACAATTAATGGCTCAAATTCAGTAATTTTGAATGACACAGCAGAATATACGCTGCGTGTTCAAGACTCTGATGGGGTAGCGATACCTAACCGAACTATTGAGTTAGAAGCTAACAATGGTTCGCTTAGCGAAACCTCAGTTAATACTGGCGCAGATGGACAAGCTACCATTACCTACACAGCGACTACTTCGGGTGAAGACATCATTACTGCTTCATCGCTTAATGCCACAGTAGAGTTTGAATTAGATGTTCAACAAGACGAATTTAGTTTTGTGGTAGTGCCTGCTGAAGAAGTTTCATTAAATGAAGAAGCCACAATAAGTGTTCAATGGTTACAAGATGGTAACCCAGCAGTTGGCTACGATGTGACATTTAGCACTTCACGAGGCGAGATTGTGGGTGCGGCGTCAGTCACTACTGGCGCTGATGGTATTGCTTCAGTTTCAATAGAGTCTGACAATGCGGGTTTTGCTTCTATTACTGCAACAGGTACTGAACCAGGGGATGAATTATCTGTAAATGCGGTTACGCAAGTTGAATTTATTGCTGTTGAACCATTTACCTTGATAGCAGATGCTACACCTGACCTTATCGGGCCTGATGGCCAAACAAGCACTATTACTGCAGTGGTAAGAGACCCTTCAGGTAACTTAGTTAAAAATACCGTGGTTAACTTTAACGTTGATGACGTATCTACAGGCTCTATTTCACCGTCACAATCTACTACTGACAGCAGTGGTATCGCCTCTACGGTATTTACTTCAGGCGCACCTTCAAGTGAAGATGCGGTTATTGTTCGTGCTTCTGTAGCAAGCGATGAAACCATTACTGATGAAGTGTATATGACAGTAGGTGACAGAGCTTTTGATATTTCAATTGGAACAGGCAATGAAATTGAAGAGCCTGATTCAACCACTTACCTAAAACGTTTTGCTGTGTTTGTTTCTGATTCAGCTGGCCAACCTGTTAGTGGCGTTGAGTTAACAGCCTCTGGTACACCAGTTAAGTACAGCGATGGTGGTACATACTATAAAGGCTACTCGGAGTGGGATGAAGACGAATCCATCCATGTTCTCTATGTTACTGCTACATGCCAAAATGAAGACATTGACGGAGATGGAATTCTCTATTTAGGAGAGGATGATAACGATAATGGCGATCTTGATCCGGGAGAAGACGACAATGGTGACGGGTTATTGGATTTAGGTGAAGACAATAATAATGACGGATTTTTAACTCCCGGTATTGTAGGTACTTTAACTTTTGCTGATACAAGCGTAACCGATGAAAATGGTCAGGCAGAATTAGAATATCGTTATCCAGCAAGTTATGGTGGCTGGTATAATATTGTGATTACTATTTTCGGTCAGTCTACCGGTAGTGAAGCAAGTCAAAATCACTATTACAGCTTAGGGATTTCTTCTGACGACTTAACAAATGAAGGAGCAGGTCTTCCTGCGAACCCATTCGGGTCTGAAGCGGATTGTAGTACTATCAATTAGCCTTAAGTTAATTAATACAAAAAAGCCGGCGTAAGCCGGCTTTTTTATAGTTAAAACAATAACTAATCTTGCTGGAATGGATATACAGATCCAAGCTTTAATAGCTGGGTAAGTTCATCCAAGGCAGTACGTGATTCAATAAGTAAATGCGGGTCGCGTAAATCGTCTTCGGTGAGTGCATCACGGTAGTGTTTATCTACCCACTTGTTAAGGCGTGCAAACTGGAAGTCGTTAATTAAGGTTGATGGGTTAACTGCATCAAGTTCTTGATCGTTCATGGCTACCCGTAAGCGCAAGCAAGCGGGGCCGCCACCATTACGCATACTTTGCTTAACATCAAAATAGTTCACCGATTTTATCGGCGTGCCCAAGGTAACTAGCTTGTCTAAATAACGCTTAACTGCATCGTTTTCTTCACAATTTGTAGGGGCAATAATTGTCATGTCACCGTTGGGTAAGGTGATAATTTGCGTATTGAAAAGATAGGTTTTAATGGCATCTTGTACCGATACTTCATCAGTAGGTACTTCAATAAGATGCAGCGGTGAATCACCAAACTTAGTTTGTAATTCTTTTAGCCCAGCGTCTTTTTTATAAAAAGCTTGGTCGTGATAGAACAACACGTTTTGGTTGCCCACGGCTATCACGTCGTTATGGAAAACCCCTTGGTCGATAACATCAGGGTTTTGTTGCATGTACACCACACCTTCTTCACTTAATCCATGCAAGCGTGCTACCGCTTGGCATGCTTCTAGTGTTTGGCGGGCAGGAAATTTGGTTGGTGCAGGCTTACTGGGGTCGAAAGCGTGACGACCGTAAACAAATAACTCAACACCCGCATGGCTGTAATCTGAACACAAGCGGGTGTGGTTGGCTGCGCCTTCGTCACCAAAATGTTCGTTATCTGGCAAGTGTAAGTGGTGAGCAAAGTGTTTTTCATTTGCGAAGGTGGCTTTTAAAATATTACCGGTTACTTGCGGCTCTAACGAACGATGAAACTTGTTTGTTAAGTTTGCAGGTGTAAAATGCACGCGGCCATCGGCCGTATCAGCGCTTGGAGAGACTGTGGCGGCGTTTGCTGTCCACATGCTTGATGCAGAGCAACATGCTAGGAATATCTCTCTAGATTGCTTTGCAGCGCTTTCTAGCACTCTGGCATCTGAACCAGAAAAGCCGAGTCGACGTAATGCTGCTATGTCTGGGCGTTCTTGAGGCGCAAGTACGCCTTGCATCATGCCCATGTCAGACAAGGCTTTCATTTTTAGTAAGCCTTGTTTTGCGGCTTGTTTGGGGCTACTTACTGCATTGGCATTGTTTAGGGAAGCAACATTGCCAAACGACAATCCGGCATAGTTATGGGTTGGGCCAACGAGCCCATCAAAGTTAACTTCAAATTGCTTCATACTTTCCCTCTATTTGGTGTTTGAGCGTTTGACCGCTACCCTATAAATGCATAAGCCAAAGTTTCGGCGGTATTTACTGAGCAGCAAATCGAAACAAATGTAGTGCAGTGTCAAAATAAATTGCGCAGCGCCAAGGTAAATTGCGCAGTGCGAAAATAAAAATAGCGCAGCGCACTGCTGAATTTTTGTTCGCTGTGAATTAATAAGCATAATAAATGCCTGTTAATTACTAGGCGCAAAGGCATAATGGCTGGCATTATACGGTTTTTATACGCCTTGCCAATCGAGGTGGTTGAAAAGTGAACAGGAATTGGGCGGGATTGAAGCAATCGCAAGAATAACTATTAAGAAGATCTTGTTTTCCATTCACTTTGTCGATATATGTTAAAAAAGCACGGGCACCCTAATAGCACAGTCTACGGGCCCTTTATCTTTGAGAATGACTAAAATAGTCCTTTAGAATCAATAGGTTTAATTCAATTATATGGCAAAATCTCTAGTCATAGTCGAGTCGCCAGCCAAAGCGAAAACGATAAATAAATATCTTGGTAAAGATTTTATCGTAAAAAGTTCTGTCGGCCATGTTCGCGATCTGCCTACGAAGGCATTGGGCAAAGTTGAGCCCAAAAAGCCAGCGAAAGAACTCAAAACTTATAGCGAAGAAGACAAACAAGAATATCTTCGCAGACATGAATATTTAAAACTTGTAGACCGCATGGGTGTCGATCCAGAACAAAACTGGAAAGCCCACTATCAGGTCTTGCAGGGTAAAGAAAAAGTGGTTAATGAGCTTAAGCGCTTAGCCAAAGACGCCGACACCATCTATCTCGCAACGGATTTGGATAGAGAAGGGGAAGCTATTGCGTGGCACTTGCAAGAGTTGCTGGGCAGTAAAGGCAAAACCTATCAGCGCGTGGTGTTTAACGAAATTACCAAAAACGCCATTCAAGAAGCCTTCTCAGACCCAGGCGAAGTTAACGTTGCTCGTGTAAATGCACAGCAAGCCCGACGTTTCCTCGACCGCGTTGTTGGCTTTATGGTGTCGCCATTGCTATGGAAAAAGATAGCACGTGGCTTATCTGCGGGCCGTGTTCAATCGGTTGCTGTACGCCTAGTGGTAGATCGTGAGCGCGAAATTAAAGCGTTTGTTCCAGAAGAGTTTTGGGATATTCACGCCGACTTAACCAGCGAGCAAAAAGCGGCGCTGCGTATGTTGGTAGCCAAACATGAAGGCAAAGCGTTTAAACCGGTTAATAAAGCGCAAGCAGACAAAGCACTAGAAGATTTGAATGGCGCTAAGTACTTAGTTGAAAGCCGTGAATCTAAGCCTACGTCTAGCCGACCTTCAGCACCGTTTATTACTTCAACGCTGCAGCAAGCTGCGAGTACGCGTTTAGGTTTTGGTGTAAAGAAAACCATGATGATGGCACAGCGCTTGTATGAAGCGGGTTACATCACTTATATGCGTACTGATTCAACGAACTTGAGCCAAGAAGCGCTAGATAATTGCCGCGCGTATATCGAAGACAACTTTGGTAATAAATACCTACCAGAGTCGCCTAACCGTTATGGTAGCAAAGAGGGAGCGCAAGAGGCGCACGAAGCTATTCGCCCTTCAAGTGTTAAGGTAAATGCTGCACATTTAGGTGATATGGAACGGGATGCTCAGCGTTTATATGAGCTTATTTGGCGCCAGTTTGTTGCGTGTCAAATGACACCGGCTAAATATGATGCTACCACCATTAGAGTAGGTGCAAACAATTACGAATTAACGGCGAAAGGCCGTGTGTTGAAGTTTGATGGCTGGACACGAGTTCAACCACAGCTTCGCAAAAAAGGTGATGAAGAGTTGATGTTGCCTGATGTTCAAAAAGGCGATGTATTACACTTAAATGCGCTTGATCCTAAGCAGCACTTCACCAAACCAGTGGCACGTTTTAACGAAGCGTCTTTGGTAAAAGAGCTAGAAAAACGAGGCATTGGCCGACCTTCTACTTACGCAAGTATCATTTCGACCATTCAAGATCGTGGTTACGTTCGCCTTGAAAATAAGCGGTTTTATGCTGAAAAAATGGGTGAAATCGTTAACGACCGTTTGATGGAAAATTTCGACGACCTAATGAGTTTCGACTTTACCGCCAACATGGAGCAACAGCTTGATGATATAGCGGAAGGTAACAAAGATTGGAAAGACGTACTTAATCTGTTCTACAGCGAATTTTACGGCAAGTTACTGAATGCCGAGAAAGCCCCTGAAGAGGGCGGAATGCGTCTTAATCAAGCTATTCCGTCGGGTATTACATGTGACAAGTGCGGACGTGAAATGAACGTGCGTACGGCGTCTACTGGCGTATTCCTTGGGTGTTCTGGCTACAACTTACCGCCAAAAGAACGCTGCACTAACACCATGAACCTGACGCCAGGTGATGAAGTGGTGAAGGTAGATGACGAAGAAGAATTAGAAACCGAGGCGTTACGTGCTAAGAAGCGTTGTCCAATATGCAGTACTGCGATGGACAGCTACTTAGTGGACGAAACCCGTAAGCTGCATGTGTGTGGTAATACACCGACCTGTGAAGGTACCTTAGTCGAAACCGGTACGTTCAAGATTAAAGGTTACGACGGCCCCATTATCGAATGTGATAAGTGTGGTAGTGACATGGAACTGAAAAACGGTCGCTTTGGTAAATATTTCGGCTGTACTAACGAAGAATGTAAAAACACGCGTAAGTTATTACGTAACGGAGAGGCTGCGCCACCTAAAGAAGATCCGGTAGATTTACCAGAGCTTCCTTGTGAAAAGTCCGATGCGCATTTTGTATTACGAGACGGCGCTTCAGGTATTTTCATGGCCGCACATAACTTCCCTAAATCTCGGGAAACTCGTGCACCGAAAGTGGAAGAGCTGGCGCGCTTTAGAGATAGAATATCTGAAAAATTCTATTACCTAGCCGATGCACCGCAAAAGGATCCGGAAGGTAACCTTGCCATTGTTCGCTACAGTCGTAAGACCAAGCAGCAATATGTGATGTCAGAAAATGAAGCGGGTAAAGCCACAGGTTGGTCGGCATGGTATAACGACGGTAAGTGGGAAACACAAGCCGCCAGTAAACCTGCAGCTAAAACCAAAGCGAAAGCCAAAAAGAAATAAAGTAACAAAGAGATTTAGTGTATGGCCTCGTTACAGGATCAATTATTAAAAGCCGGCATAGCAGACAAAGGCTCTGCTAAGCAGGCGCGTGCTGAAAAGCGCAAAAAAAATAAGCAAAAGACAAAGAACAACCAAGGTGTGGTGGACGAAGCGACGATTGCTGCACAGAAAGCCGCTGAAGAAAAGAAAGCCCGTTCACGTGAGCTGAACCAGTTGCAACAACAAGAGCGTGAAAAGCGCTCTATTGCCGCGCAAGTGCGCCAGCTCATTGATGTGAATAAACAATCACGCAAAGGCGATACCGTACTTAATTTCACTCACGATAATGTCGTGAAGCGCATGTATGTTAGCGCCGAAATGCATAGGCAGGTTACTAAAGGCCGTTTAACCGTGGTGATTTTAGGTGATGCGTATGAGCTTGTGCCTACACCTGTAGCCGATAAAATTGCGCAGCGTGACGATAGCTTTATTATTTACCGTGCCGACTTAGACACCAGCGACAGCGATGGTAAAGAGGAAGCGCAAGATGATTGGTATGCCGATTATGACATTCCGGATGATTTAACGTGGTAATTAGCCACTGACTACATTGTAAGTTGGCGAGCTGTTATATAAAAGCGCGAAAACCTTTTAAAGGCTTCGCGCTTTTTTGTGCGCCGAGTTTGCTGCTAGCGTATTTATAGCAATCCGCATAGATAATCGCCCACTCAGAAGGCGCTGGCAAGTTTCCTAGCAAAGCGTGGGAATGCAGCAATGGCTGTTCCCTTTCAAACTCCCAGAATGAAGCTAGGAAGCTTGCCAGACCTTCCCGAAGGACGAGTTTAAAATGTCCGTACTCTTTGTTGTGTTACCTTGATGTAGAACCACTATACCTGTGGTGACACGCCGCGATTACGAACATTTTAAGTCTCGCTGAGAGGGTAATTATCTATGCGGACTGGTATTACCTGCTTTTACAGTCGTCTTGTATTTCAGGCATTTGTATTTCGAGCTTTTGTATTGGGGCTTATTTGTCACGTTTGTATAAACGGTTTGCGTGAGTGGTATTTTATTGATGCCAAAATAAGATTAAACAGATATGAATTCATCATTTAACGCATTAGCTGATAAGCGGTACAGTAGCAGCCTGAAATATTCATTTACTAATTCTTCTTGAGGTCACTATGCAGCTTTCGCGTTTGGGAGAAATCACGTTATTGGTGGTTTCGATGTTGACGATTATGGTCGGGGCAGTATTGGCTCCAGGGTTAAACTCTATTGCTCCTGCTCTAGGGGTTAGCGAGTTCGCGGCATTGCTTATTACTTTACCTGCATTGGGTGCCATCTTATTTGCCTCATTTTTTGGAAAGCTAATAGATAGTATTGGAGCTCGTAAAACCTTAGTTTTAGGTTTGTGGGGCTACCTGCTATTGGGTATAGGTGGTATTTGGGTTCATGGGCCTTTATGGGTAAGTATCGATCGCATATTACTTGGTGGCTTTGCTGCCGGAGTTATGGCGTCGGGCACGGCTATTATTTCGCATTGGTATCATGGCAAGGCTAGGTTGTCTGTTATTGCTAAGCAAGGCATGGCGATTGAGTTAGGTGGCGTAATAATACTGTTTTTGGGTGGCCTGCTAAGTGAAATAGATTGGAGAGCGCCATTCTTACTTTACGGGTTGGCTCTGGTTTGCTTAGTACTAACAGCTATTAGTGTTCCAAAATATGTTCCTGAGATTGAGCCAGTACTGAAAAATGAAAACACGCAAAATAGCGACAGTTTACGTGCTGTACTCATTAATGCCGTATTAGCCATGTCGCTGTTCTTCAGCATGTTCATAACGCTGCCAAGCCATCTTGGCGACTTAAGTTACAGCGAAGCGCAAACAGGCTATTTACTTTCTTTTATTTCACTAATGGCCGTATTATCTGCGTTAATTATGCCAAAAATAGTGCACATGAAATCTGAAAAAGTGACCTTGTTTTTAGCCTTTTTAAGTTTTGCGGCCGCTCACGGTATCTTTGCTATCGCTGAAACCACAAGCTTACTCGTTATTGCTGCAATATTCGCAGGTACGGGCTTTGGGTTTTCTATACCGTTACTCAACCATGCCACAGTCGAGCGTAGTTCCGATACCAATATGGGACGCAATCTTGCGTGGTTTGCGATGGCAGTATTCTCTGGCCAGTTTTTAACGTCAGCGCTTGAGTTCTTGCCAGTAGCAGATAGCGGCGTTTTCACTGTGTGCGGGGTAATAGCTTTAGCGTGCTCGGTTTACATAATTAAAGCGAAAGAGTAGCTCAGGTATTTAAGAATAAGTAGGCAGTGCTAGCACTGCCTACTTATTAACAACCAGCTAATTCAAAATCTACTTATTAAATTCTATTCGCTCAAAAGCCACTCACTTAAAAGCTACTCAGTATAAAAAAACACGCTAAGCCAATTTACTTAAAACTCAGCATTTATACTGCTATAAATATTATGTGTTAGGCACACTTATCTAAATATTCACTAAGCGCAGTTAAGTATTTTTCTTTTTCAGTCGTTGTCAGCCAGCTAGCCTTAAAGCTGTTCGCCACCAAGGTGCTCAGTTCATCTTCACTAAATCCACCTTCGTGTTGTAACGCAATTAGGTTTTCATTCAAGTAGGCTCGAAAGTAGGAAGGGTCGTCTGAGTTAATAGTGGGCAATAACCCCCGTTCAAGCATCTCTTTAATTTCAGTTGAGGTAAGTGATTGCACCACAAATTGATTTGATACTGGGCATACGGTTAGCCCAATATTTTTTTGCTTCACTAATTCACATAACTCGTCCGATGCTAGAATATTTACGCCATGATCGATTCTGTCTACATCAATATCTTCTAGTACTTGGCGAATGTGCTCTAAGGTATTTTGCTGATTCACATCGCAGTGCATGGTCAGTTTCAAACCCCATTCACGGGCTTTAGCAAATACGGAAGCAAACTTAGACGGTGGATTTTTGTGTTCATCTGAGTCTAACCCTACGCCAATAAGTTTACTTAAATGAGGTTCAGCCATTAGTAAATGTTCCATGGCTGAATCGGCGGACATATCACGAAGGAAACACAGTATAAGGTTACTCTGTACACCAAGATTGGTGTTGGCATCTTGTTGAGCGCGGTATATTCCCTCAATCACAGTATTGAAAGCGACCCCACGGGTTGTGTGGGCCTGAGGATCGAAAAAAAGTTCCACATACACAATATTTTGAGCGGCGGCTTTTTCAAAGTAGGCCATGGTAAGCGCATAAAAGTCGTCTTCTTCAATTAATACACTCATGCCCGCGTAGTAAATGTCTAAAAAAGAGGGCAGGTCATGAAAGTTATAAGCAGCAATCATTTGTTCTGGGGTTTCAGCACTCAGGCTTACGCCATTTTTCTGTGCTAAGGCAAAGCTTAGCTCTGGCTCTAATGTGCCTTCAATATGAACATGTAGTTCGGCTTTTGGCATTTTTTGTATGAATTCTTGCATGTGGCCTCGGTATTATAATTGTTTAGCGGATACGGATGTCCACTTTTAGTGGGTAAGACCAATCGCTAACGCTAGATATGAAAATTAATAAACCATGAGAGTTAAATTCAATTTAACGCAAAGCGATGCAATTTATACGCCTTAGTTTGTATGGGGGCAGCTAATGAAAAAATATTGAATTAAATTCTAAAGTAGTATGAACGTATTTTTGTAAGGTATTGATATTAATGAAAATGAAGGGTTTTGGTGTTTTGGGTGAGATAAGCTGAAAGCGTCTATTTTCGCCAAGAAAATTTTCTAACCGTGCATCACCCTAGTGCAGACATGTAAGGTTACACTTTAGTCTAAATTTTATTCGTTTAAAAAATGAAATACCAGTAGAATAAAGAAACAGGCAGCTAGTTTCAGTTTTTTATTCAGTAAATATCACCACTATAATGATAGGGTTTCATATTTCATTATTGAATGTAGCAGCTGTTACATAACAAAATTTTATTGCTTGCAAACCAAACAAAGAAAAAGGAATTACAATGAAATTATTCGGTATTTTAGGGTTACTTCTATGCACAGTAACCCTAAATGTATTTGCTTCGACAGATAGTAACTTCGAAAAATTCATGAGTTCGAACAACAGTTCAGATTTGGAAATTCAATATAACGATCTAGATCAATTTTTAGAGTTGAGTGTATTGGTGTTAGGGCCTTCTAATCGAGAAAAAGCGCCGCGTGTTAGTGCGAAAACTGGGACTCGACTTAAAGGTCGCACGAATCGTTTAACCGGCTTAGAAGGCAACCGATTCTATTTCGACAACTTCGATAATGATGAATATGTAGAAATTTTACGTGGTTTAAAGGAAAGCTTAGAAGCTTTGCCTTCAGAAGTGGCTTTGTCTGAGTTTAACTCAAAAGAGCAATTGGCTTACTGGCTGAATCTGTATAACTTTACCTTTTTACATGAATTAGCTGTTAATCACCCTGATTATAAACTAAACAAAATAATGAAGGATGAACAAGACGCTGATTTTCTAAATAAGAAAGTGTTAGTTGTGTCTGATACGAGTCTGAGCCTAAATGATATTAAGTACAATATTGTTTTACCAAAGTATAAAAGCGACCCACTGACGGCATATGGCTTTATATCAGGCGTAATTGGTGCGCCGAGTATACAAAGCGAAGCTTTTACGGGAAAAACGGTATTTAAGCAGTTGAAAGAAATCGCGTTTGATTTTGTGAATTCGAATCGAGGTACTTATTACGGCGGCAGAATTTCGGTGTTCTATAAGAATCATTTAGCATTTTTCGATAACGATCCTTCCGTAGTTAAAGACCATGTTTTGGATTATTTACAAGACGAAGTTTATTCTGAAATTGCAAATATGCCAGCAGACCAATTAGATATGGGGATTAGCGATTGGAATGATGCTTCCCTTGGTGAAAAACGCGCATATGGTGCGGGTATCTCATATAATAACGCAGCCTTTTTAGATTCTGCTTCAGTGAGTCAGCGTAGTGGTAACGAAGGCAGTGGCGGTAGTATGTCGGTACAAAATTTTGTAGCCGAAGGGTTAGTAAGTAAATCCCGTTTAAACATCAGATTCAGTGCTGAAGAGTTAGAACTTTTACAAGCCATGGGCAAGCGTCATGAAGTCCGTAATGGTGTAATAGAGCTTAAAGAGTTATCGGAAGAAGAAGTGAAGGCGCTAGAAGACGAAAAACGTCTTAAAAAAGAGCCGTTAAATTAGCCTAGTACTACATAGCAGTCATTCTTAACATAGAAGCCAACCCTATTGATGGGTTGGCTTTCTTTTTTATTCATTTGTTTATATCTACAGCCCTTATAAATTAAGTGCAGACAGGCTAGGGAAATCAAATGGGCGACTTTCACCTTCCCATATAAGTTTGCGTTCTTCGCTACTGATCGGGTGTTCGTTAATGCTGGCAATTCGTCGCTGCATTAATCCCTCACTATCAAATTCCCAGTTTTCATTTCCATAAGCGCGAAACCATTGCCCTGAATCATCGTGATATTCATAAGCAAAGCGCACTGCAATACGGTTTTCATTATATGCCCATAGTTCTTTAACCAGCCTATAGTTAAGTTCACGATTCCATTTACGTGTTAAAAAGGCTTCTATTTGTGTAGTTCCTGTAATAAATTCAGCACGATTTCGCCACTGGCAGTCGGGCGTATAGGCAGCGGCAACACGCTCAGGTTTACGGCTATTCCATCCATCTTCAGCTAAACGAATTTTTTCAATTGCAGTTTCTTTTGTAAAAGGAGGTAGTGGCGGTCTCATTAATTTATCCTGGGTATGTAAAAACGCATTGGCGAAAGATGTTCACCTGAAGTCATAGTATTGGATTAAGAAATTTATAACAGGCCAAAACTTGTTTTTCTACGCTTACGAATTATCATTTGTAACGAACCTAGCAGCTTATGGCGTAAGACGCTCATTGCTAAGTAAACTTTAAAAATAATTTAGTAATGGTACTTCTACTCTATGCTCAAGTTTAAACTTAGTGAGGCCATTAATTTTTCTAGTAATGTCGATTATTGTGATTTTACTGAACATTTTTGCTCAGTTTTATACTCACAAGCTAATAACGAGAAAATGGCAGTTTACGCTAATAGCAGGGTAATACGCCCCTCGGTAGGCAAAAGGTAGGCAAGTGGTAGGCAAGCGGCAAGCAACAGACAGCTTCAATAACACGAAACCCACTAACATTTTTTAGTGTTATCTGTATCCAGGTTTGGTAAAACTAGCGCATTAATCAGAAAATAATTAACACTATGATTTCTTGGAAAGTATTAACATTTAGCCAACTCAATACCCATCAGTTATTTGAACTAATGAAACTTCGCGTAGATGTGTTTGTGGTAGAGCAAACATGCCCATACCCTGAACTTGATGAAAAAGACAGGCATAGCGATACGCGACATTTATTAGGTTTTAACGGCGACATGTTGGTCGCTTATGCCCGTTTGATACCTGCGGGAGTGAGTTATCCTGGCGTCAGTGTTGGCAGAGTGGCTACTCATGCAGATTTCAGAGGCCATGGTGCAGGGAAAAGTTTGTTAGCTGAGGCTATCAAACAGTGTGAAAACTTGTGGCCGAAAGATGATATTGAAATTGGTGCGCAAGAATACTTGTTAGCCTTCTATCGAAAATTTGGATTTGTACAAACATCTCAAATGTATTTAGAAGATGATATTCCTCATGTTGATATGAAGCGTAAGGCAATAGTTTGATTTAAGAGCTTGATTCAAGTACTGCTGAAAGAATAAGGGCTGGTCAACACCAGCCCAAAAAATAGCGGTAACCGTTATTGCTTAGGAAGCATTTCAACCAATTCGTTTAAATCTTTCACGTTGTAATCTGGCGCAATAGCCAGTGGATACAATACCTTTCCTGGGCGTGCAATAAAGGCTGCCTGCCAACCAGCTTGTTTAGCGCCTGCAATATCCCAACCATGTGCTGCCACTAGCATGGCTTCTTCAGGTTTAACCCCCATCTTTTCTGCCGCCCATGCATAAGTACGCAGATCAGGTTTGTATAGATTGATGTCTTCTACGCTTAACCGATGTTCAAAAAATTCAAGTAAATCAGCGTTTTTGAACTGGGTATAAACACCTTGGTTAGAAGAGTTGGTCAAGCTTACCAATGTATAACCTTTATCTTTCAAAGCTTGTAAGCCACGGCGCACATCTGCGTGTGGTGGCAAGCTACGAAGTGGGGTAACAATGGCGGTTTTCGCTTGTTCTTGGGTAAGCGGAATACCTTCTATTTCAGCCACCATCAGTAACGAAGCAACACCAATTTCACCGAAAGTGTGAAAACGCTGGGTGGTAGAGTCTACCAATGAGTGATGAAGCATAGTTGAAAACCACAAAGGTAGTAACTCATTGCGGCCTCCTAGCGCTTCGCCTACGGAGCTTCGCATGGCTGTAAGGTCGAGCAAGGTTTCATTTACATCAAAGAAAATAACTTTAGGAGGTACAGGCTTAGCATTTTCCATCGTGGTGTCTGTAGGCTGTTGAGCAAAGCTTGAAAATAACGGCAGTATAAGTAGTGCCGCAGTAATAAATCGTTTCATAAGGTGTCCTCTTTTAATGAGTAAGCTAAGTGAGCGAATGAATAATAAGCGTGAGTTTTACGGTTGGTCTAAAAATAGAGACCTAAAAATAGACACTCACATTTTGAATGATTGCTCAAAACGATAAAGTACTTTGGCATAGGGTTCAATATCTTTTTGAGTGTTTGTTCAAAATTGCTATGATATAAACTGATTAAGTAGAGATTAGACGAACGAAAGGCTTTTGTGATGGCTAAAGCACAATTTGATAAAGACAACATACTGGACAAAACCATCATGTTGTTTTGGCAACAAGGCTACCATGGCACGTCTATGCAAGACGTCACAACCACCACAGGATTAAAGCCTGGTAGTTTATATAATAGCTTTGGTAATAAAGAGCAGTTGTTTATTGCGAGCCTAAACCGTTACTCACAGCGTAGCGCTGACAAAATGAAGCGTGCAATGGTGCATGGTGCAGGCGAGGGCATTATTATGCTGTTGACCGATATGGTGGCCGCAAAAGGACAGAAAGACTACGCAAGCTGCTTTATTATTAAAACCCAATTGGAACTCGCGAGCACCGAACCTAAATTGGCACAGCTTGCTGCTAGCTACTTAAGCCGTACCAAAGCCCAATACAAACTAGCGATTGCTAGCGAATATGGTGAAGCACTTAGTGAGGTGTATGCCACCTCGGTCATGATGGCTATATTTGGTATTCGTGTTTACGGCTATCAGCAGGCTAAGGAAGCTGATATGCTTGAAAGCTTAAGGCTGTCTTTACACTGGTTGCCATGGAAAAAACACTAAATTAGCGATGCCAAGGCGATATTGGTTTGCTTAGTCAATTCACCATTTATCTTCCAGTGGTCAGGGCTCCAGCCCGCTAAAAACCGGTTGAAATCGGCGCAAGCAATGGGGTATAGCCCTCGCCATTCCTGTTCTATTTCATGATATTGAGATTCATATTGTGTGCCTATTAGCTGGGTGCGAAGGCAATCAAAATAATAATGTAAACAGCAAGCAGTGTTGGCTTGTTGATCGCTTTCACTTAACGCGCTGCCAATAAAATAAGCAACGTCTTTCATGCCTACCCCCAAGCCCGTGTATTGAAAATCAACACCACCGCATTGACTAAAGTCAGGGGTAAAACAAAAGTTCGCTACTTTAGCATCGCCATGTAATAAGGTTTGGAAACGTGCAGATGAAAGCTTGTTAGCTAATGTATTAGCAGCACGTTTTAATGGGCCAGCTTCCATGGTGTGCCATTCGTCTTGGCGAGTCGCTAAATGCCAATATGTACCTTCTGACCAAACGTGGGTGTCTGATATTCCCATGAAGCTAGCATGGAATGCTGCAAGCCAGCGCAATACTGACTCGGCTTGTTTTACAGACAGTGAAATTGCCCGTTGTGTGTACCCCTCAGCGTCCAAGTCGCTCATGACTAAGATGTGTGCATTGCTATAGTTATCGCTGTCGAGTGCTGAAACTGTTTCAGGGCTAATTTTAGTGTTTATGCTAGCGCTTTCGTCAAAATTTAAACTGGCGCTTTGGCTGCTAGCGGATGCTAGGCAGGTAGGCGTTAAGCAATCAACGTTAGTGCTAGGTTGCAGCTGAGTATAAAAATAATGCTCTACTTCAAAAGAGCGGCATTTTCTTAGGTGACTGGTATTACTCTGCCATCCTTTAGGGTGACTAATTTCTGGGGAAGGTTGAACGCATTTAGCCACCACAGGAATAGCTGTGCTATGAGTTTTATCTAACAATGTTGCGCGAAAGCATGCGCCATAACCACTCCATAAAGACTGAATGAGGGCAGGGTTGTGCACTTCTTTGTTTGTTGTGTTTGCCAACCATTCAATCAAGTTAGGCTTAATGTCATCCATAGAATTGAAACCCTTTGTTCATTGACGTACTTCACCCATAAAAAAGCCGCAATTAAGCGGCTTCTTATATTGTGTTAGCACCCTTAGCGAGTAAGCAACATAGTTGAATTAACTATGACTGCTACCTAAGGTACTAATCTGCACTAGTTGGCAATGTTGCCGGTGCAGAGGCTACAGCACTTGCTTTAGAAATGGCTGCACTTTTACCTGATACCACAATGGCTGGACGGCTATCGTCAGACTTAGCGGTAAGTGCTACGTCGTTGAAAGCATCATCAACCGATGCAGGTGCAGCCATAGGCGCAGATGCATTTATGCGGCCACGACTGCTAGCAGGTGCGCCTGTTGTAATTGGCTTAGTAACTGCTGCTTTTGCTTTCTTAGGCCTAGCCTTCGGAGCAGGCTTAGCAACACTTTCACTTGCTGCTTTAGCGGAATCGTCACCTAGGTTAATTTCAACCTGTTTCGGTGCAGCTTCTGCGGCAGGGGCTGGAGTTGCTTCAGCTTTAGTTGGCTTAGGCGCTTCCTCTTCACTTTTAGGCGAAGCAAGCTCGAACTGCATTTCGTCTTGAACCACTTCAGATGCCGGCTCAGCTGCTGGGGCTTCTGGCTTGGCTGTTGCAGTTTCTGTCGTTGCAGGGGCCGCCTTTTCTTCTGATGGGGCTAAAACACCAGGCTTAGTAGCTTGGGTGTCTTCTGTCTTAGTAACAGAAGGCGCTTCAGCGTTTTCGGCCGCTGTATCAACAGTAGCTGGTTGAGCATTCTCGTTTTGAGTATGTGCAGTATCTGCTTCAAGCTTACCCGGCATTGCCGCTTGTGTTTCTTCTGCACGAGGTGCTGATTCACTTGCGTCAATAGTCGCAGCGGTTGGTGAAACTGGCGCTTCGTGTGAAGGCGTAGTTTCAACCTTTGCAGCTGCCTGTTCACCTACTGGTGCATTGTTTGCTTGAGCACTGTTGTCATCGCTAGACTGCTGCGCTTCCTTCTTACGACGCTGACCTGCAGCACGTACATGACGAGGAGAACGACGTGAACGACCACGGCTTTCGCGTTTTTGACCATTTTCATCTGTATCGTTGCTAGTTTGCTCTGATGCAGCTTGAACATCTTGCTCTGCTGGTTGTGGTGCTTGTGCTACCGGTGTAGTGGCTTCAGAAGCGTCAGTTGATGGTACTGGCGCAGATTTGGCTTCTTCTACTTCAGCAGGTGCAGCTTTAGGCTTCTCAACAGCAAGAGACTTAACCGGCTTGCTAGTCGATGTTTCTTTTGACTCTGTATTGTCATCTTTTTTCACACGTACGCTGCGGCGAGTATCTCTACGCTTACGACGTTCAGCCACTTCTTGTTTCTTCTGCGCTTCTTGAGGCTCAGAAGTTTGAGAATTAGCGTCTTGTGCTTTTGCATTTTGTGACTTATTAGTATCCTGACTTTCGTCTTGATTACTATGTCTGTTCTGCTCTTGCTTAGGTTTTTGATTCTCGTCACGAGGCTTACGAGGCTTGCGGCCTTTGTTGTTACTCGCGCGAGGCTTGTCGTCCTGCTCAGAACGCGGGGTACGCTGGTCTTGTTCGCCATCTTTGTTCTGAGGCTGATTACGACGTGTGTTCTTTCTTGGTTTACGACGACGATCATCACTATTGCGATTGCGAGACTGATTACCACCACGATTATTGCGGCTTTCAGATTGCTTCTGCTTTTCTTTTTCTTGGGCTTCAGCTTCTGCTTTCGCTTTCTCGTCTTCACCGCCAAGTACATCACCTAACCATTTACCAAAACGGGCAAATAGAGATGGTGAAGTTTCAGCTTTAGCAGCAGGAACTTCAGCTTTAGGTGCGACTACAGGCGCAGCGGTAGGGGCTACTAAGCCTTTTAATGCTGGTTCTTCACGCTTAACAGGCGCTGAAGTTGTAGTTTCAGTTTCCGTTTCAACCGTTGGCATTAACTCTACTTCATAACTTGCGTCATCTAAAATATCATCTGGACGGCGGCGAGTTACTTGATAGTGCGGTGTTTCAAGGTTAGCGTTAGGAATAAGCAATAAGTTAACGCCGTGACGTTTCTCTAAGCTTTGAATAGATTTACGCTTTTCGTTAAGCAAATAGGTTGCTACAGAAACAGGAAGCTGCGCTTCAATTTGACCTGTGTTTTCTTTAATGCTCTCTTCTTCAAGAATACGCAAAATAGAAAGTGCCAATGACTCTGTGCCACGAATAGTACCGTGACCCGAACAGCGAGGGCACACATGGTAGGCTGAATCACCTAATGATGGACGCAAGCGCTGACGCGACATTTCAAGCAAACCAAAGCGAGAAATACGGCCTAACTGAACCCGTGCACGGTCGCTGCGAACCGCGTCTTTCATACGGTTTTCAACTTCACGTTGGTGACGTACTGGGGTCATATCGATAAAGTCGATAACTACCAAGCCACCTAAGTCGCGTAAACGTAATTGACGAGCAATTTCATCAGCTGCTTCTAGGTTGGTATTTAATGCTGTCTCTTCAATATCACCGCCTTTTGTTGCACGGGCAGAGTTGATATCAATAGAGGTAAGCGCTTCAGTAGGATCGATAACAATTGAACCACCAGAAGGCAGACGAACCTCACGCTGAAAGGCCGATTCAATTTGACTTTCAATCTGATAATGACTGAACAAAGGTACTTCACCACGATAAAGCTTAACGCGGCTGGCAAAGTCAGGGCGCACAAGTTGGATGTGCTGCAATGCTTGCTCGTAGATGCTGGTTTTATCAATTAAGATTTCACCAATATCACGTCGTAGATAGTCACGAATAGCGCGAACAATTACGTTACTTTCTTGGTGAATTAAGAAGGGCGCTTCACGCTCTTCAGCCACTTTAGAAATAGCTTCCCAATGGGTAAGTAGTACTTTTAAATCCCACTCTAATTCTTCGTAAGATTTACCTACACCAGCGGTACGAACAATTAAACCCATGCCATCAGGCAGGTCTAGTTTGTTCAAAGATTCTTTAAGTTCTGTACGCTCATCGCCTTCGATACGACGAGAAATACCGCCAGCACGAGGATTGTTTGGCATTAATACTAGGTAGCTACCTGCCAATGACAAGAAAGTAGTAAGGGCTGCGCCTTTTTGACCACGTTCTTCTTTATCAATCTGGATGATAACTTCTTGGCCTTCCTTAATAACATCTTTGATGTTTGGGCGACCTTCGAAACGGTAGCCTTTAGGGAAGTAAGTGCGAGCGATTTCTTTAAGAGGTAGGAAACCGTGGCGATCTGCGCCGTAGTCTACGAATGCCGCTTCGAGGCTTGGCTCAACGCGGGTTATTTTACCTTTGTAAATATTTGCTTTTTTCTGTTCGTGCCCAGGACTTTCGATGTCCAAATCGTATAACCGCTGCCCATCAACAAGGGCAACACGCAACTCTTCTAATTGAGTTGCATTAATTAACATTCTTTTCATTGTATCTAACTCTGTTTTAATACAGCCGTCCAGATACAAAATTAAAGTGACATGTACAAACCCTCACCGCGCAATCTCACGATTGGACGGGGACCTTGTTGTAACGCCGCATTATCCTTGAACTTACGCGGCATGTAACGTTTTCGCTACTCGTTCCGCGTATTTTGTTGTTCTTAAGGATGTCGGGAGCGACATACCCTTATCTCTATCTATCTTTTTAACAAACACCGCTCTTAAGCTGGCGCTTGTTTGTCAATTCAATTCTGTTAGCTAAACGGCGAACTTATTTTATGTTCGCAAACAGCGTCTGAATTATCTAACGGCAGTGTAGTCGTTGCCTCTATAATTCCCGTTCCAGATATAAAATTGCGTGTTCATCGAATAATGCAATTGGAACGTGACGCTGTTCTTATGGTTAACAAAAGTGGCGAAATAAGAGGGTAACAATTTTACCTGCTCTAAATGCTCACCTAAGTTAAATGTAGTGTTTCACCGGCATGATTTGGCCGCGTAAAATACAGTTTTCATTATGGCATCAAAGGTTCAATTTAAGCAAGGTGTGAGGGGTAAATAAGCCTAGATAATGCAGTTTTTCTGTGCTAAATGCTCGTTTAGTATCAAAAGTAGTCAAAGGGTTTTATTTTTAAGGCACATTAAAGTTTCTGTATCGGTCTGCTTTTGCATTGCGTTATAATAGAGTTTATGAAAGAACAAACCCAACAATCAGTCCGTTTCGTTACCGTTGAACCCGATGTAGCAGGGCAACGTGTAGACAATTTTTTGCGCACCCAATTAAAAGGCGTGCCCAAAAGTATGATTTATCGCATTTTGCGTAAAGGTGAAGTGCGCGTAAATAAGGGTAGAGTAAAACCCGAATATAAACTCGTTGCCGATGATGTAGTGCGTATTCCACCTGTACGTGTATCAGAAGGAACGCCTGGGCCATCGCCAAAACTCGATAAAATTGCAGCGCTAGAATCTCAAATATTGTTTGAAGATGAACGCATTATTGTCATTAATAAACCTTCAGGCATTGCTGTTCATGGTGGTAGTGGTTTGAGCTTTGGCCTTATTGAAGGTTTACGCGCCTTACGCCCCGATGCTAACTTCATGGAATTGGTACATCGTTTAGACCGAGACACGTCTGGCTGTATTCTTATTGCTAAGAAACGCTCTGCACTTCGTCATATGCATGAACAACTGCGTACTGGCAAGATGGATAAGCGTTACCAAGCGTTAGTGGCAGGGCAGTGGCCTGATAACCGCTTTAAAGTAAAAGCGCCGCTTCGCAAGAATGTGTTGCAGTCTGGTGAACGCATGGTGAGCGTGAGTGAAGATGGCAAGCCATCCGAAACCCGTTACCGCATATTGCAAAAATTCGACACCGCCACTTTGGTAGAAGCTTCACCTATTACAGGTAGAACTCACCAAATCCGAGTTCACTGTTTGCACGCTGAGCATCCTATTGCTTGCGACCCTAAATACGGTGATACCGAGTTTGATGAGTCTATGCGTCAAAAAGGGTTAAACCGCTTATTTTTGCACGCACATAGCATTTCGCTAATTCACCCTGGCACCGAAGAGCGGATTAAATTCACCGCACCATTAGATGCCACATTAACCAATACCCTAAAAGCCTTGTCATAGGGCTTACAGGGTATTCGGTAAGTTTACTCATTAATTAAGTTCTATTTATTTATATAGATTCTTTTATACAGAAGGAACGTAGTACCTATGCGCTATAAGTTGGTTATTTTTGATTGGGACGGCACCTTAATGGACTCAGCCGATAAAATTATCAACTGTATGCAAATAGCGGCAAAACATTGTGATCTTTCAATTCCTTCTGCTGATGCTGTAAGCCATATAATAGGTATAAGCCTTAAACCGGCTATTAAGCAGCTGTTTGATATTGATGATGATGCCCTTGCTGAGCGTTTAGTATTGGCTTACAAAGAAGCGTTTGTCAGCCACGATGTAACACCGTGCCCGTTGTTCAACGGCGTTGAAGGTTTGTTAAGTGCATTAAAATCCGAAGGGACAATTCTTGCGGTAGCAACAGGAAAAGCACGAAGAGGACTTGATAGAGCCTGGTCACAAACTGGTACTGGCCATTTTTTCAGTGCGTCACGTTGCGCCGATGACGCTCAGTCTAAACCGTCTCCTGACATGCTACTGCAAATTTTAGACGAGCTAAATATCAGTGCCCAAGATGCTGTTATGATTGGCGATACCACTTACGACATGCAAATGGCGAAATCTATTGGCATGCATAGAGTAGGGGTATCGTACGGGGTGCATGCGCAAGTTCACCTTGAAGCGTTAGCGCCACAAGCTATTGTGCATTCAATAAGTGAACTTCAGGCGTTTTTGCTTCGCTAGTTTTGGCTGGTAAATTAAGTAATCAGTTAAGATAATCCGTTTAGGCTGCTAGGCCTTGCCAGTGGCTAAGTCTAGTAAATCAATATTAAAGTGCCTGTCTAGCATGTCATGTAGCAACATAATGGGCAGGCCTATCAATGTATTGGGGTCTCGACTGGTAATACGTTCAAACAGCAAAGCGCCCATACCTTCGCATTTAAAACTTCCTGCGCAATCAAGTGGCATTTCAGCTTCGACATAAGCGCGCAATTGGACTTCATTGTGGCTACGAAAGTACACACAGGTTTCTTCAGCTCGAGTGACGCAAAGCATTTGCTCGGTCGTTGTATTGGTCGAGTCCGTTTTATTTTCAGTATCAGTGTCTGTGCTAGTACCAGGTAAAGGTGCTTGGCATAGGCTCAGTGCGGTAAAGAAGTACACCGGTTTACCTTGGCACAGGCTTAATTGTGCTACGGCGTTTTCTACCGTGCCCGGTTTACCCAATATAATTCGGCCGTCATCACCTTCAACGGAAGCCACTTGGTCGCTGCCAATAACGATTTTTCCAGGATGCTGCTGGGCAATTTTTTTTGCTTTTTCGTAGGCTAAGCGTTTACACAGAGCAAGAGGGGTTTCATTAGGTAGGGGAGTTTCATCTATATCGGGTGTGCTAGTGTCTGCTTGCACGCCTATATTTGCTAGTAATTGTTGCCGGTACTTTGATGATGAAGCTAGAACAAGTGTGGTCATACTACAAACCTCAATGTTTAATTAAGTGTTAATTAACCGTATTACGATTTCCGCGGTCCCGTAATCTCAATAAAATCAATACGCTTTATATCTAGGTGCCTTCTACTTGGCAATCTATAAATAACTGTTTTATTGCAAACTCCTCATGACTATGACGAGGGGATTATTTCTTACAACCGTTGGCTATATTATATCCACACTATAAATATAGCCTGTTTTTAGAAAGGCACGTAATGAGATTGAAAAGTGATATTAAGATTACTGTATAAGTGATATTGAGTTTATCGGAAGTTGCTTATTACGCCATTTCTCCCATCCCGCTAATTTTACTTGTTATCTCGGTTAAATCCCTTAAAATTCGGATTATGAAAAGAAGTACAAAATTGCTAATTAATTATACAAAAACGCCCATTAAATCTTTGACAGTGGGATATGAAATCTATAGAATGCGCGCCCTATGCAGAAAGTGAAACTCCCTCATACGGTCGAACCGACCAGCAGCGCTATGAAACGTTCCGATTATCGGGGTGTTCTTGTGTCTGAAGATATGGAACGATTGAGTGGGGCTGTTGTCCGATGTAGTGAATATGTGGACGTCGATGTGCAGTTCAAAAAAGACGAGCAGGGTCTTACTGTATTTCACGGTCATTTAGACACACAGGTAACACTTCTCTGTCAGCGGTGTAATGGTGAATTTGATACCACTCTTGATGTGGATTTTTGTTTTACTCCAGTGCAGGGAGAAGAGCGAAATGAAGAAGATCCAATACCCGAGGCTTACGAACCGGTAGAGGTCAACGACCACGGAGAAGTTAATCTGCTTCAGATATTTGAAGACGAATTGCTTTTATCTTTGCCCATCGTACCCCTTCATGCAGAGGAGGAGTGCTCAGTGTCTAAAGATGATATGTCATTTGGAAAGATTGAACCGGAACAAGAGCGAGAAAACCCTTTCGCGGTTTTGAAAGAACTTAAGCGAGACCAGGAGTAAGTTATGGCTGTACAAAAAAATCGTAAAACGCGCTCTAAGCGTGGTATGCGTCGTTCACACGATGCATTGACAGCGTCGACTTTGTCTGTCGACCCAACGTCGGGTGAAACACACCGTCGTCACCACGTGACAGCTGACGGTTACTATAAAGGCAATAAAGTAGTCGGCGCGTAATACGGCGTCTACATTTTGTCTAAGCTAACCATCGCGTTAGATATCATGGGGGGCGATCATGGTCCCCCTGTTATCCTTTCTGCGGCTGTAAAAGCCATTGAACTTCATTCTGACGTTCATTTTTTGCTATGCGGCGACCAAGCCGTTATCTCTCCCGCTATTAACAATCTCACGCCTTCTCAACGAAGTCGCGTCACTGTATCTCATTGCGACCAAGTGGTTGAAATGGGAGAAGCGCCTACCTCTGCGTTACGCAATAAAAAACGCTCTTCAATGCGCCGTGTGATTGAATACGTGCAAAGCAATGAAGCCGATGCGTGCGTAAGTGCAGGCAATACTGGTGCGCTATTAACCTTGTCGTTCTATTTATTAAAAACCTTATCTGGTATTGATAGGCCTGCGCTTATCAGCATGATGCCCACGGCCAGTCATCATAATGTATTCTTGCTCGATTTAGGCGCGAATGTGAATTGCACGTCTGAGATCTTGTTCCAGTACGGTGTAATGGGTTCAGTATTAGCGCAAGAAGCGGCGGGTATTCCTTCTCCACGTGTTGCGTTATTGAACGTAGGAGAGGAAGACATAAAAGGCAACGCCAACGTAAAATTAGCCGATCAGCTTTTTAAAGATGCGCCAGGTATTAACTACATTGGCTATGTTGAAGGTGATGACATTTTTACCGATAAAGCCGATGTGGTGGTTACTGATGGTTTTACCGGCAACGTAGCGCTAAAATCAAGCGAAGGGCTGGCGAAGCTTGTTATTAATGAAGTGAAACGCCAGTCACAAAAGAATTTCTATACTCGGCTTATGGCCAAAATTGCCTTTCCACTCCTTAAATCTATCTATAACAGCGTGAACCCCGACCAGTATAATGGTGCGAGTCTGATAGGATTGCGCGGCATTGTTATCAAGAGTCATGGAAATGCATCTAAAGACGCCTTTTATTACGCCATCGTGCAAGCAATGAAAGAAGCAAAGATGCGGGTTCCAGACAAGATAAAAACGAAGATAGAAACGGTTTTATTGGAGCAACTTTGAGCAAATATTCTCGATTTATCGGCACCGGCAGTTATTACCCTAGTGATATACGTACCAATGCCGATTTGGAAGTTATGGTTGATACCAGTGATGAATGGATCACTGATAGAACCGGTATTAAAGAACGCCGCATTATAGGTGCTGAAGAAACCGCTGCGACCATGGGTGCAGAGGCAAGTAAAAAAGCCATTGAAATGGCAGGCATCGACCCTCAATCCATCGATATGATAGTGTGCGCTACTACTAGCGGACGCTATGCACTTCCTAGTACTGCGTGTGAAATACAGCGTATTCTTGGCATCAACGGTATTCCAGCCTTTGATATTGCCGCTGCGTGTGCAGGTTACTGCTACGCATTAAGCGTTGCCGATCAATACATTAAGTCGGGTATGGCTAAGCGTATACTTGTTATTGGTACAGATTGTCTTAGTCGCTTAATTTCACCAGAAGATCGCTCTATGGTGATTTTATTTGGTGATGCTGCTGGTGCCACTATTATAGAAGCTAGTGATGAGCCGGGCATTTTATCTACCCATATCAACGCTGACGGCAATTACGGCGACTTACTTTACGTGGGCAACCCAACCCGTGGTGATGAAGCATCAGTTCACGAAAATTGGGGTGTTATGCGCGGTAATGAAGTATTCAAAGTCGCGGTGAAAAAATTATCAGAAGTGGTTGAGCAAACCCTTGCAGCAAATGACATGCAAAAATCTGATCTTGATTGGCTTGTGCCCCATCAGGCAAATTTCAGAATTATTAAAGCTACCGCGAAAAAATTAGACATGTCATTAGATCAAGTGGTTGTTACGCTTGAAAAATACGGTAACACCTCGGCTGCTACCGTACCCACAGCTTTAGATACCGCTATTCGTGATGGTCGTATTCAGCGTGGTCAACATTTATTATTAGAAGCATTCGGCGGTGGTTTTGCGTGGGCATCTGCACTGGTACGATACTAGTTTCTATATTAGTAATACTGAATTCGTTGTATTCAAAAGTGTGTTGTATACAAAAATAACAAGGAACAACAATGACAAAAACAGCCTGCGTATTTCCGGGGCAGGGCTCACAATCTGTGGGCATGCTAAAAGAATTGGCAGATAGCCACCCTTCGGTTTTAGATACCTTCAAAGAAGCTTCAGACGTATTAGGTTACGATCTTTGGGATCTGGTACAAAATGATACCGACGGAAAGTTAAACGAAACCCATATTACCCAGCCAGCTTTACTTACCGCCAGTGTTGCCATTTGGCGTGTATTAGAAGCACAAGGCATCGAAATAAGCTACTTAGCAGGGCACAGCCTAGGCGAGTATTCAGCTTTGGTATGTGGCGGCGCGATGTCTTTTACCGATGCGGTAAAACTTGTTGAGGCCCGCGGGCAATATATGCAAGAAGCCGTGCCAGCCGGTGCGGGGGCTATGTATGCTATCATTGGTTTAGATGACAATACTATTGCCAATGTGTGCCACCAAACGGCTATCGCCACAGGTGATGTGGTATCGCCTGTTAACTTTAACTCGCCTGGTCAGGTGGTTATTGCTGGTGAAAAAGTGGCTGCAGAGCAAGCTGCTGCGGCATGTAAAGAAGCCGGTGCTAAGCGTGCGCTGCCGTTACCTGTGAGTGTACCTTCACACTGTGAACTTATGCGCCCAGCGGCAGACAAATTAGAAGATGCGCTAGCATCTTTAGCGGTTCACACCCCTGCAATTAATATCATTAATAATGTAGATGTGACCATTGAAACTGATGGTGCATCTATAAAAAGTGCATTAGTTCGCCAGCTTTATTGCCCAGTTCAATGGACCCGTTCTGTTGAATACTTAGCAGCCGCTGGTGTTGAACGCATTATTGAAGTAGGCCCTGGTAAGGTTCTTTCGGGCTTAAATAAACGCATTAATAAAAGTTTAGAATCTATTGCTGTAAACACGCCAGAAAGTGTGGAAGCATTAAAACAATAAGGAAACGCTATGAGTCAGTTAGAAGGCAAAGTAGCATTAGTAACCGGCGCAAGCCGTGGCATAGGCAAAGCCATAGCTAGTCAGCTTGCCGCACAAGGTGCAACGGTTGTTGGTACTGCTACAAGCGACAATGGCGCTAGTGCAATTACTGAATATTTGTCTGAATTTGGTGGTAAAGGCATTGCGCTAAATGTTACCGACAAAGGCAGTATAGATGGTATAATCAAAGACATTAATGATACCTTTGGTGGCATTGATATATTGGTTAATAATGCGGGTATTACCCGTGATAACTTGCTAATGCGTATGAAAGATGACGAATGGCAAGATATTATTAATACTAACCTTACGGCTATATTTACGCTGTCAAAAGCGGTACTTCGCGGTATGATGAAGAAACGCTTTGGCCGTATTGTGAATATAGGTTCAGTAGTGGGTAGTTCAGGTAATGCTGGCCAAGCAAACTACGCAGCAGCGAAAGCAGGTGTTATCGGTTTTTCGAAATCTATGGCACGTGAAGTGGCTTCTCGTGGTATAACTATTAATGTTGTTGCGCCTGGATTTATCGATACCGACATGACAAAATCGCTTACCGATGATCAAAAAAATGCAATTTTTAAAGATATTCCGGCTAACCGATTAGGTGCTCCTGATGAAATTGCCGCCACTGTTGCTTTCTTAGTGAGCAGTGGTGCTGCCTATATTACAGGCGAAACCATCCATGTAAATGGTGGTATATATATGGGTTAATTTCGCTAAAATTGCGAATTTAACAGGGTTTGGGGTGGATTTTCCCCGAACTTGGATGTAAAAATAGAACTTTAAGAATTTGGGATGTCGCTGGTTCGACCAGAGAAATTGTTTAATCTGGTGCTTGCAAGCTTGTACCTTGCAAAATAAACTAGCGGCACTTTGACTATCTAGTGACGTTTAAGGGAAACCTAGAATTATGAGTAACATTGAAGAACGCGTTAAAAAAATTATCATTGAACAACTTGGCGTAAAAGAAGAAGAAGTAAAAGCTGAAGCTTCATTCGTTGATGATTTGGGCGCAGACTCACTTGACACTGTTGAGCTAGTAATGGCGTTAGAAGAAGAATTTGATACTGAAATTCCTGACGAAGAAGCAGAAAAAATTACTACTGTTCAGTCAGCTGTTGATTACATCAATGCTAACAAAGACGCTTAAGTCTTCGTTATAGTAAAATAAAAAAACGGCTCTCTTTAGAGCCGTTTTTGTATTTCCACCTTATTAGTTCCAATGCGAGGGCTTTTTGTGACAAAACGTCGCGTAGTGGTTACTGGTCTTGGCATGCTTTCACCATTGGGTCTTACTGTAGATGAGACTTGGCGTCGTCTGTTAGCAGGCGAGAGCGGTATTGGTGAAATCACCCATTTTGATTGCAGTAATTATTCCACCCGTTTCGCTGGTCAAGTTGATAACTTTGACCCGCAGGAATATATCGAAAAGAAAGAAACGAAGAAAATGGACAGGTTTATTCAGCTGGGTATTGCAGCGGGTAAACAAGCCATGGCAGATTCAGGCTTAACGATAACTGAAGAAAATGCGCATCGTGTTGGTGTCGCCATTGGTTCAGGTATCGGTGGGCTAGAGCAAATTGAACAAAATCACACAAAATTAGTGAATAGCGGCCCTAAGCGCGTTTCTCCATTTTTTGTACCCTCCACGATCACAAACATGATTTCTGGCTTTTTGTCTATCATGGAAGGGTTGAAAGGGCCAAACCTAAACGTAGTGACTGCATGTACTACTGGTGTGCATAACATTGGTATTGCTGCGCGTACTATTGCGTATGACGATGCTGATGCCATGCTTGCTGGCGGTTCAGAAGCGACTATTACGCCGTTAGGTATTGCTGGTTTTGCTGCAGCACGTGCGTTGTCGTCTCGAAACGACGATCCTCAAGGCGCAAGTCGTCCTTGGGATAAAGATCGTGATGGTTTCGTTATGGGCGAAGGTGCTGGCGTAGTTATGCTAGAAGAGTACGAATCGGCGAAAGCCCGTGGTGCAACTATTTATGCTGAGCTTGTTGGCTTTGGTATGAGTGGCGATGCTTATCACATGACATCTCCACCAGCAGACGGTGAAGGTGCGGCTACGTCGATGAGCAACGCTATTCGCGATGCAAAAATTGAAAGCAGTGAAATTGGTTACGTGAATGCTCACGGTACGTCAACGCCTGCGGGCGATATAGCAGAAGTGGCTGCGGTTAAGCGTGTATTCAACGATCACGCGTACAACATGCTGGTAAGCTCTACTAAGTCGATGACAGGTCATTTACTTGGTGCTGCAGGCTCTGTAGAAGCTATATTCACCATTTTAGCACTGCGTGACAAGATGGCTCCGCCAACCATTAACTTAGATGAGCCAAGCGAAGGGTGTGATTTAGACTTTGTTGCTAATAAGGCAAAAATGTTTACTTCAGACTATGCGCTGTGTAACTCATTTGGTTTTGGTGGTACTAACGGTTCGCTTATTTTCAAACGAATGTAAGCTAAAATAACCGGTCGGTATTACTTAAGTTATTGATTAAAGGCAGCGCAAGCTGCCTTTCTTGTTTGCGCACAACAACTTGGTATACTGCACGGCAGACGTTAATTATTAGAGCTAGTTGTGAAAATAGTCGCAAACACCGACACCACATCTTTAATCCCTTCATCCATTGATGTAATTGCCCTTAACGACAGGGCACTGAACTATGGTGATGGCGTATTTACTACCATGTGCGTTAGTCATGGAAAAGTAGATCTACTGTCTTTTCATCTTGCTAGGCTCGAACATGATGCAAAAGCGCTATCTATAACACCTAATATGCCGTTACTGCGCTGTGCCATTGATGACTATGTCAGTGCTCTTACCGCTACACTCGACAATCCAAATACTAAATTCGTGATGAAGATTCATGTGTCTTCTGGCGAGGGGGGGCGAGGTTACGCACGAGACGCCCAAGCGCCTGCCATCGTTCGATTTTCTACTCATACTTACCCTACACATTATGCTGAATTACAAACATCCGGGTTATCGGTAATATGCGCGAAAACACCACTCGCTATCCAACCGCTTTTAGGCGGCATTAAACATTTAAATCGGTTAGAGCAGGTACTGATTAAGCGTGAAGTTATTACCGCTGGTGTTGATGATGCCTTAGTGTTCGACACACAAGGCCGTCTTATTGAAGCCAGTGCTGGAAATGTATTTTTCCAAACCGAGAGTGGGTGGCATACACCAAAGGTAAATAATTGTGGCGTTAATGGCGTAGTACGCCAGTGCTTACTAAGTATGTTAAAAGCAAGCTCTTCAAAAGATAGTGGCATAATTGGCAACCCGTCAAGCGTTCATGAAGGCGAATACACACTGGAAGATTTAACTAAAGCAAAAGCATTAGTTATCACCAATGCCTTAATGGGCGTGATGCCCGTTAATAAAGTTATACTAAATGACGGAAAAACGAGCGCTGAGTTAGCATTTAATGCGTCTTACGAAGGGGCGAAGACCCTCGCTAAATTAGTAATAGATAAAATTCAGGAAGATCATGCGAATAATTATTAGCATTGGGATAATGCTGGCGCTTGTTGTAGGTGCAGTTACCTTTGGCGTTTTATATGTAGTAGGGCAGGCGTCTTCGCCATTATTAGTGTCAGAACCGCAATTATATACGGTAGAGAAGGGCAGTAACGGATACAAAGTCGTAAGAGAATTGCGGGCCCGTGAGTTACTTGATAGCCCTGAATTAGCCACTAAGCTTTGGCTTAAATTCTTCGCCGCCAATACCCATGTTAAATCCGGTACCTACCGTTTAGTGCCAGGGCAATCATTACAAGAAGTATTCGGCACATTAAGCCGTGGTGAAGAGCATTATTTTGCGGTGAGCTTGGTAGAAGGGTTAACGCTGAAAGAGTGGCTGGTTACTCTAAACGCGCAAACTGAACTTAAACACGATGTGTCTCTTGAGCTTGTGGAAGAAACGATTAAAGCCGAAAGCGCAATAGGCGATGCAGATTCAGCCACAACCACAACACCTTGGCTTAGCGAAGCTACCAGCGCTGAAGGCCTATTTTTGGCCGATACCTATTTTTTTACCGCTAATACTGCCGCCAGTAGCATTTTAAAACGTGCCCACAGGGCTATGTTAGATTATGTCGATACCCAGTGGCAGCAACGGCAAGCAGATTTACCATTGAACTCGCAGTACGACGCCCTAATATTGGCAAGTATTATTGAAAAAGAAACCGCGGTGAGCGCAGAGCGAACCAAAATTGCGGGTGTGTTTGTGAATCGCCTACGTAAAAATATGCGTTTACAAACGGATCCCACCGTAATTTACGGCATTGGTGATGCGTATGATGGTAATATTACCCGTAAGCACCTTCGTACGCCCACACCTTACAACACGTATACTATTAAAGGTTTGCCGCCCACGCCAATCGCGATGGCTGGTAAAGAAGCCATTTGGGCCGCATTAAACCCGATGGAAACCGATGCTTTGTATTTTGTTGCTAGAGGTGATGGTAGCCACGAATTTTCATCTTCGCTGGCAGCCCATAATGCGGCTGTGCGAAAATATCAGTTAAACCGAAAATAAAAAGTCCAACAACGAATAATTATGAACGGAAAGTTTATTGTAGTAGAGGGCCTTGAAGGGGCCGGAAAAAGTTCAGTAATTGGGCTTATAGTAAAACAATTACAAGAAGCAGGTATTGCGGTTGAGCAAACACGTGAGCCAGGCGGTACGCCTATGGCTGAGGCTATTCGCGAGTGCGTTAAACACGACTGGGACGAAACCGTAGCCGAAGAAACAGAATTACTGTTGATGTATGCCGCGCGGGTGCAGTTATTAACGAACCGTATACTTCCGGCGTTAAATGCAGGGAAGTGGGTAGTCGGTGACAGGCACGATTTGTCTTCACAAGCCTATCAAGGCGGTGGTCGCGGCGTGAGTGCTGATACCATGAGTGCCATTAGCAAGATAGCGCTTAACGGTTTTAAACCTAATTTAACCTTGTACCTAGACGTTGAGCCAGCTATTGGGCTAGAACGGGCTCGGGGCAGGGGAGAGCTTGATCGTATTGAACAAGCAGGCTTGGCTTTTTTTGAGCGTACCCGTGAACGGTATTTAAGCCTAGCAGCACAAGATGACAGTATTGTAGTAATTAATGCCATGCAAGCTATGGAAGATGTGCATAACCACGTGATATCAGCCGTGCAGGAGTATCTTTCTTAATGCAATCTGGGCAAATGCTACCTTGGTTTACTGATACCTATAACGAATTGCTTGTACGCTATTTTAATAACAAGCTGCATCATGCGCTGTTGTTCATTGGCGCTAAAGGTATTGGTAAAGCGAAGCTGGTGGCAGGGCTGTCGGATACCCTCTTGTGTAAACAACCAACTCCGCAAGGTGCGTGTAATGCATGCCAAAGCTGTCATTTGCGTCTTGCTGGCAATCACCCCGATTTTTACGTGTTAGAAAGCGAAAAGCAGTTGGGCGTGGATAAAATTCGAGAAGGTATTGCCAAGTTAAGTGGTACGGCGCAAATGGGGGGCAATAAGGTGCTGGTGATCCCTGTGGCCGATAGCATGACAGAGGCGGCGGCTAACGCACTCTTGAAAACCTTAGAAGAGCCCACCAATAATACATACTTGCTGCTAATCACTGACAGCCTTAACAGAATAATGCCTACCATTTTGAGCCGATGTGAAAAACATTCGCTGGGTTTGCCTGATGTGCAAAGTAGTTTGGCCTATTTACAGCAACAAGGCGTACAAGATGCCAGTGAAGCGTTATTAGAAGCCTATGGTTACGCGCCACTTCGTTTAGAAGCTGCACTGAATAGCGAAAGTGATTTTAATTATCGCACTTTCACTGACGGTATGGGCGCATTACTTGCTAGTTCAGGAAGTCAGCAGCTTTTAGCACTTGCTAATAAATGGCAAAGTGATGCTGTTCAGGTAGCAACGTGGTGCCAACATATGGCCCATAAATCTTATGTAGAACGCCAACAAACGCAAGATTACGCGCGTTATCGCGCCTGTGTAGAGGCAGTTAAAACCTTACAGCACCCCGGGGTGAATAAATCCATGGTGTTGGTCAGTATTTTAAAACAATTTCAGCGCTAGGCCACGTTGTTAGTGGGTTAGCCGTAAAAAAGATAGGTATATTTTGTTCGTAGATTCACATTGTCATTTAGACAGATTAAAGCAATCGCCAGAAGAATTGGCAGAAACTCTTAACTTTGCGCGCACTCGTGGTGTAGAGCACTTTTTATGTGTGTGCGTATCGGTGACCGATTACGACAGCATGTTAGAAACGGTAAAAGGGTTCGATGATGTCTCTGTCTCTTGTGGCGTACACCCTCTTCACCAAGAAGATGCATGTACTTACCATGAGTTACTCGAAAAAGCGCAAGACGATGCGGTAATCGCCATTGGTGAAACAGGCTTAGACTATTTTTATAGCCCTGAAAGCAAAGAGGTTCAACTAACGTCGTTTGTCGATCATATTAAAGTCGCTAACGAAACGAAAAAGCCGCTTATCATTCACACCCGCGATGCCCGTGACGACACCATTAATTTGCTGCGCGAGCATAAAGCTAGCCATACCAAAGGCGTGTTGCATTGCTTTACCGAATCCCTAGAAATGGCGCAGGCCGCTATCGAAATAGATTTCTACATCTCTATTTCTGGCATAGTCACGTTTAAATCTGCCAGTGAATTACAAGAAGTGGTAAAAGCCGTTCCTCTTGAGCGATTATTGATTGAAACTGACTCCCCTTGGCTTGCACCTGTCCCTCATAGAGGTAAACAAAACCAGCCGGGTTATGTGGTAGAAGTTGCTGAGTTTATTGCTGAACTAAAAGGTATATCGGTAAAGGAACTAGCGCGTATTACCACCGAAAACTTCTACACCTTGTTTTCACTGGCCCAACGTAAAGCCGCTTAAGCGACCGGAGAGTTTAAACATGCCGCAGTGGCGTACAGGGTTAACAAAAAGCTTACACGCTAGCAGAAGCATGCCTGAGAGCCGTTATTTTCAGTTGGCAACCGCCGACAAAGACGGTGTGCCATACTGCAGAACCGTGGTGTACCGTGGCTTAAGTGACGACAACAAATTAATTGTTATTTCAGATACCCGTACCGAAAAATACAACCAATTGTCTCAGCAAGCGAAAGCGCAAGGCTGTTGGTATTTTTCGAAAACTCGTGAGCAGTATCGATTCAGTGTAAATGCGACTATTGTGACCGAAAACGAAGATAGGGCGCTAATAGAGGCGCATTGGGCGAAATTATCTGATGCGGGTAAAAAGCAGTTTTTATGGGGCGAGCCAGGCACGCCACGAAACAATGGCTTACCGCTCCAAATTGCAGGCGACTATTCTGTAGCCCCTGAACATTTTTGCGTAATTTTGTTAGATATTTTCAACGTGGACTATTTGAATTTGCGTGGCAATCCGCAGTATCGCGAGTTGCATCGTCGTGACGAAATGGGTAACTGGATTAGCCAGTCTATTGTCCCCTAACGCATTACATTAAATGCTAGTGCACTGAGTTCTGAAGCAGCGCATTGAACAAACAAAATTAAATCAAAATAATAAAAAAACGCCAGCAAAATTGCTGGCGTTTTTAATGTTAACGATAGCTTTTGGTAGCTGACTTATATTTACTTACTCGAAGATTTTCGAGATTGGCGTATCGCCTTTAAACAGGTAAGTCGTCACATTACTTGTGTCGCTGCGATTAACTGCCTCCACAATAGCCGTAGCCACATCTTCTCTAGGAATAACAGCATCGTCTTGATTGTCTGGCATATCAGTAGACACCAAATGCGTACCAGGTTCATTTAACAATGTGCCTGGGCGTAAAATAATATAAGGCACGCCGCTATTCATTAAGTGTTCGTCCGCCATGTGCTTAGCCACTAAATAGGGTTTAATGCTAGAACTTACTGCGTCTGGATCGCCAGCACCTATAGAACTTACCATCACAAATTTAGGTGTTTTAGCTGCCTTGGCGTAATTAGCTGCGTTTCGCGCTGCCCATAGGTCGATAAGAAGCGTTTTATCATCGCCCGAATTACCGCCGCTGCCCGCAACGAATACAACGCAATC
The DNA here is from genome assembly GCF_030547075.1 of Alteromonas sp. 1_MG-2023. Taxonomy (GTDB): domain Bacteria; phylum Pseudomonadota; class Gammaproteobacteria; order Enterobacterales; family Alteromonadaceae; genus Alteromonas. The sequence goes on from NZ_JAUOQH010000020.1 coordinate 41,202, forward strand.
TGCACCTTCGAAATGCTCTGAGAAGTCTTTCTCAAGGTCTTGCTCTTTCACGACGAGGTTGTCGTTTACAAAGTCGTTTAGCTTTTCAGGGCTTCGAACAGGGGCCACCACGTGGTGACCTGCTTCAAGTAATTTTCCAGTAGCCTGTTTACCAATTTGGCCTGATGCGCCAATGACAAGTACCTTAGCCATAAATGTTACCTCCATGAATGAATATGGTTATTCATAGACAGGAGAGGGGATTTCGATCACAAAGTTCGATGAATTTCATTATGCTGCGCTGGTCAACACGGCTTATCTTACCACGGCGTTACGGCCTTCTGCTTTGCCCTTGTAGAGCTTTTTATCTGCCGCATGGATGCATTTTTCTACGCTATCGCTCTCGCGAATATCCGCGATACCAGCAGTGATGGTGACATTCACGTCGTGACCTTCACAGTGGAAAGACGTATTCGCCACAGCCTTTCTGATTTTTTCTCCTACCCAGTAGCACTCGTGAGCATTTAGCTCAGGCAGTAAGATTAGGAACTCTTCACCGCCCCATCTAGAGATAACATCAGAATTTCTAAGGTTAATGCGTAACAAGTCAGCAATTTTAACAAGTACAAGATCACCCACGTGATGGCCGTACGTATCGTTTATTTGCTTGAACCAATCAATGTCTACTATCAGTAGTGAAAAGGGCTGAGCATAACGCTCGTAGCTATCCCAGGACTCTTGGGCTCGGCTAGTAAAGTAGCGGCGATTCTTCAGCCCCGTCAACGAGTCTTGACTCGATAGGCGGGTAAGCTTTTCTACCACAAGCTCAAGATCTTGAGTTTTCTCTTCCACCATTTGAGCTAATAATACAGAGCGGTTTTTAAGGGTTCGAGTACGCCACCAGACAATCAAGGTGAGTAACAGTAACACTGCAATAATAAGCGCAGTTCGCCATACCGGTTTATCCCACCAAGGTGGCACTATCACAACGGTTAGCTTCGCTTCGTGAGGGCTCCACACTTTTTCGTTGTTCGTAGCCCGAATAGTTAAGGTGTAAGTGCCGGGATCTAAATTAGTATAAGTAACAGCGCGTCTACGATGATCGGTAAAACGCCATTTATTATCAAACCCCGCCAGTCGATAGGAATAAGAAACTTCATTGGCTCGGGTAAAATCCAGTGCGGCAAATTCAACAGAAAAAGAAACGTTGTCTGGGCTAAGTGCTAAGGTATCAATATTGCTATTGGGATACACATTTTCGGCGCCACTATCTTCCTGATTAATCACTTCTATACGAGTAATATTAACGTTGGGCGCCCAAGGTTGCTGCTTGATTTCCTGGGGATTGAATAGGGTAAGCCCTTGTGGACTGCCCATAAAAATAGTGTCATTTGCGGTTTTTATTGCTGCGCCAATATAATAGCCAGCCTCACTAACGCCATTTTGCGGACCGAAATAAGAAACTGAAGATAAATTGGCGTCGATATGAGCAATTCCTTCAGTGGTAGAAACCCATAATTCGTTATCTTTATCTTCTATAATAGCGCCAATGGACGTCTCGCTGAGATGACTGGCTGCCACTATCTGGGTAAGGGATATCGAGAAATTTTCGCTTTCATCGATTACCATAAAATAAATACCGTTCGCTTGTGTCGCAACCCAATAGCCACCACGAATGGAACGAGAGATCCATGTCACTAAGGCATCTTTAGGGAACTGCTCACTGATTTCAGTGATATTACGTATTTCACCGGTAAATTTATTAGCAAAATACAGCCCGGAGATGCTGGCTAGCCATGCACTTTCATTATCTTGAAAAATAATACGGGTAGTAAGCGATATTGGCCACTGGCGGATTACCCTGTCTTCTGAAGGGCGGTAAACAAAGACCCCATCACTATAGCCGCCGTACCAAACATCGCCATCGGCATCTACGTTTAGTGAATAACCAGCCTTATCTTTTAGCGCCACTAAATCTACTTGTGACGTGGCGGTGTTTAATTTGCCAAGCCCAGCTCGGGTAGACAACCACACCGAATCAGATTTTTCATCAAAGAACACCGATAACAGCTTGTTAGACACTAACGTGCCGTTAGATTCTACTTTAGAATGGTACGGGCCTTTAAGATCTCCAGATTCATAATTGTAATGCCAAAGGTTCTCTTCACTGGTTAACCACAGTGATGATGGCTCGTGATCCGCAATACCTGAGATATTAAGCCCTGCTGCTAGGCTAGTCGTAAAGTTAGCCAGTACCGGGTTGTGGATAGAAAACCCATTATCGCGGGACCCAACCACTATTGCGCCATCGGTTGTTTGATATAGTGACACAACATAATTATTAGCGAGTTTTGATTGGGTAACCGATATGGATATAGCTTGGGCAGAATCTCCAGCGGGAACGATATTTAAGCCGCTTCCAGTGGCAATCCATATATTGCCACCGCGCTGAAACAACAAACTGCGAACATCGTTAGAAGAAAGGCCATTGCTTTGATTAAAGCAGGTTGCCGCAGAAAAATCGTTTTTATCATAAAAAGGGTAACGGCAAGCGCCGGTAGAAGACGTTCCAATCCACAAGCTTTCGTCTGCCGCTATTGCCAGCAAGGTTAAGTTAGCGCCAGCGAACTGCTGAATTTCAAGCGTGTTGTAAGCGGTGTTAAGCTTATAAAGACCCGATGTTGAGGTAAGCCAAACATGGTTACTTTTATCAACGATAATATCCGTTAATGTACTGGTAACATCGTCGAGAACGGCTACTTGAACAAGCTTGTTCAATAATGTAGAAAAACGATAAAGTGCGCGGCCACTGATCACCCAAACGTTACTACTTTTATCGATATAAATACGCTTAATTAAGCCGGCTTTAATTTTGCTAGAAACCGAAATGGGAAAGTGTTCAAACGTAGCACTATCTACATGATATTTACTGACACCTGCAATGGTACCAACCCATAAGTATTCTTTATCTAAAGATGATTCGATTTGAAAAGTGGTAACACCAAAGAGTCCATCAGACTCATCTTTCTGCCATTTGCCAAAATGCTTAAATTCACTTCCGTCGAATCTTTCAATCCCTGATTGGGTTGCCAGCCAAATATATCCATCTTTATCTTCAGCGATGTCTAAAATAGAGACTTGCGATAAGCCATCTTCTATCGAGAAGCTTTTAAACACAGGCAGGGGAAATTCAGACGCACTGACTGCGGTCGAAAAAGATAAAAGAGTAGAGAACAGGACAGTGGCGGTAACCAAAAATTTTACCACTACAGACTTCATAATTACGCTCGGAACGTGGGAACAAGCGCTAAGATATACTAGGGGCAGCCAAGTAAAAATGGGACATAAGTAGTAATTTAACTGAGCTAAAATGTTGGTGTAGAAAAAAGAGAACCTCGTTTAACGAGGTTCTACTATTAAATCATTTAGTTGGCTTTAATTACCAACCACACTGACGTGTAGCATTTTGCTGGTCTAACCATTCCTTTAGCGGCGCAAAATAGTCTGCAATGGTACTGGCATCCATTTCAGGCGAGCCTGTTAACGTTTCTAAGGCATTTTGCCATGGTTGGCTGACGCCCATTTCAAGCATGGCATTTAATGCTTTACCGGCTTCTTCACTGTTATAAATAGTGCAGCGATTAAGCGGGCCTTCATCACCGGCTATATCACACAGTGCTTTATGGAACTGGAACTGCAAAATATGCGCTAAGAAATAACGGGTGTAAGGTACGTTCGCGGGTACATGATATTTAGCACCAGGATCGAAAGCATCGGCAGGTCTGTCTATTGGTGCTTTTACACCTTGATATTTTTCTCTTAGTTCCCACCAAAGGGTGTTGTACTGTTCTGGAGAAACTTCACCGGCCATCACTTTCCAACGCCACTGATCGACCATAAGACCAAACGGAATAAAGGCAATTTTATCCAGTGCTACTTGCATCAACATACCAATGTCGTTAGACGCGTCAGGAATGTCGTCAATTAAACCAATTTCTTTAAGGTACTTAGGGGTGATAGACAAGGCAATAGTGTCGCCAATGGCTTCGTGGAAGCCGTCGTTCGCTGAACCTCGGTATAATAAAGGTTGGTCTTTATAGGCTCGCTGATAATAGTTATGACCCAGTTCATGGTGAATAACGTTAAACTCTTCCCCTGTTTTTTGTATGCACATTTTTATACGCAAATCGTCTTTATCGTCTAGATCCCAAGCTGAAGCATGGCACTGTGCGTCTCTGCCTTCAGGTTTTTGAAACATAGAGCGCTCCCAAAATGTATCAGGAAGTGGTGCAAAGCCTAAAGATGAAAAGAATGACTCTGCCTGCTTCACCATTTTAATCTCATCGTAACCTTGGGCAATAAGCGAAGATGTTACATCAGGTACCGTCATTTCTTGTTCAGGTTTTACAATATCGTAAACATTACCCCATGTTTGCGCCCACATGTTACCGAGTAAATGAGCAGGGATAGGTTGGTCTTGAGGAACCAATTCTTCACCGTAATATTCACCTAACTTAGCACGAACGTGACAATGAAGAGATTCGTAGAAAGGAGCAACTTGACCCCACAATCTATCAAGCTCTTTAGGAAAGTCATCGGCTGGCATGTCGTATTTACCACGCCATAGCTCACTAACGTTTTCAAAGCCTAATTCAGCAGCTCCTTCGTTAGCTAAACTAACTTGTTGTTCGTAAAGCGGCTTCATTGGCACAGACACTTCGCGCCAGCCTTTCCAGTACTCTAATAATGTATCAGCATCGCGAACCGTCGCCATTTCACTGCTCATTTCTACCAAGCTTTTACAAGTACCATCTTCCATGCAGTATTGACCAGAGCCATACATAGCACTTAGCTCAGAGCCTATTTTAGCAAGCTGCTCAGCTTTCGCAGGATCTGACGGCGGAGGCATGGTGAGACTATTTTTAAGTAAATCCAGTTGGCGACGGGTATCTGCGCTTACTTCAACATCGTTAAATTTAGCGGCTTCTTTGGCCAATACCGCCACCTTAGTGGACAGTACTTCATTAAAATACGCGCTTACCGCGGCGGTATCGAAATTGATGTTTGTGGCGTAACTCCACTCGGCATGTGCAGCTGGCACCTGCATTTTACTGATGTCGTTTTGCGCATTTTTGAGGAATTCTTGCGCTTCTTTTGCAGTCGGTGCCGCAGGCGCTGTTTCAGTTTTAGTGGTAGCTTCACCGCAGCCGATTAGCGTAAAGCTAACCAACGCCGCGACAATAGTGCGTTTAGTTGAAAACATAATTTTGCTCTTGTCGTTGTTGTTTTTATATAGTGGGAAAGTACTCAAATAACACGTCTATATTTTGTAGTGGCTAGCTGGTTTTGTAAAACAAAATTAATACTTAAAATAATATGTGGTTTATGAGAAGCCGGTTCAGACAATGTTTATTTCAATAAATAGGTATTTTATGAACAAACAGTAAATGAAAGAGCATTTAATGAAAGAACTCTTTAGATATTATAAGGTAAGTATTAAATATATATTGAATTCACAGAATACCTTGCTTCGTGTGCACATATTTGTGTAAAAGAGAATTTTATGGATAAATACAAAAATAAGCCAAGACTTGAAGAGTCTGTGAATGGCTTAGATCTCGTTAGAATGCAAACAGAGATTGGTTTAATTGATTCAATGTTAAAGTCAAAGGCGCTCACAGCGATTGTTGTGGTGAGTATTTTACTTTTCACTGGCTTCTTTTATTTTCTGTATAAAATGGCAACCTCAGGAATTTAAATGAATTTTGATGTTAGCTTTAGGTTGCTAAAGCTCAATAAATTGCAAGCTCACACATTAGAAAGAGAAGTTCCAAATTCATCTTTCAAGTATGTTGAAAGCAAAGGCTGTTACGTTGGAACGATCCCCCTTACCGAAGATATCTTCGACCCTTTAATGATTTTCTTCGAGCGCCAGCAAATACTTATTGCAGATTGTGATATTTTTATATCGGTGTTTAGTGGTAAAGATTCTGACATTATTGACGTACCTTCCTCGGTCAACAAGATGCTCAAGCATATCAACTGTAAATTAGTGTTCTCTTACACGGCAGTGGGTAATGACGTGTAAGACTTCACGGATAAACACTTCGTTTGTAAGCCTCGTCTTCCAATGCTTATACCAAGGTGCGTTATCGATGGGCTATATTTTATGAATACGAAATTACACCTTTCACTTATTGTCGTTTTTTCATTTATTGTCGGCAAAAGTCATGCTGGCGAAACATTTTGCGATAAATTTATGTTTTTCGCTGAATCAGCGACGATTCATAATCCGGTTAGTTTTAGGCTAGAAAGCGATTGGAGCGATATGCGTATTACCTGTAATCATCATCAGCAGGCATCTGAAAAGCAACTTTGCTCGTGGTTAGTAAAAAACAGCTCAAAAGAATTTATGCATATAAATGTAGATCACTTAGAAGCGTGCCTAACCAATGATACTTTACAGAACAATCGTTTTTCATATCTCAAAAAAAGTGCAAGCTATACCGCATTGGAAGTGAACGGTTTAAGCAATAATTTGGAACTATTAGTCACTTATCAATACGGTAGTGAGGTATCAAAGCCATTTTTATCTGTGCAAGTTCTACGATTTGAAAATTAAAAACACGAGGTCACTTTGACAAAATTTATAGCCATTATGGTGCTTACCTTACTAAGCAATGTGGCGTTAGCGATAAACCCTGATTATAAAATGAATAAGGAATTGCTACCTATTTATAATGCGCTGATTGCTCAGGACAGTAACGCTACGCTAATAGGCGAAGAATATAGCGTTGAACTAGTACTTAAACACGCCAGTGAGAAACATTTAATTTTTCGCGATGCTTATATAAGGCTAGATGAAGAGACTAAGTACCAAATAGCAAAATGGCAGTTTGAATCGCACATCCTAGATTCAATTAAAGATAAGTACGATGTCTCCTGCAAAGTAACTTTTGTTATAAAAAGTGTCGAAAACCAAGGTTTTAACGAAAGCATGCCTCACGTAGTGGCTCAAGTGTTAAGTGTTACTGCCCTGTAAGTGAATGGATTCAAGTATGCTGCTAACAAGCTAGGTAGTACAAATTCAAACTTCACGCATATTTTTTGGAAATTTGATAATATTCGAACTTTCTAGCATTCAAGATAAGAATAGTGATGACTGACAATACTCATACACATAATCAGGCGGCAAGTACCGGTAAAGAATCTAGCACAGGTTGTACCAATACGAGTTGCTGCCCTCCTAAAAGCCCAATAACTCGCTCAGCGCCCAAGATTGGCCGTAACGATCCGTGTCACTGCGGTAGTGAAGTTAAATTCAAAAAGTGCTGCGGTAAAAACTAACTCATCATTTTTGGACTGTTAGCAGAACCTAAATTGCAGCGATGAGTAAATGGAAGCTCAAGTCTAGGTTGAACTTTAAGGGGAACCCATGCTTCCAGAACCTTTAAATACCGTTATAGTTGTAGTGATATGCATATTTGGGACTCTGTATATTAATGGCTATTTCAAAGCATCGAAATGTTCTCCTGGTATTATTTGGCTAAAAAGTAAGAGTCCAGTGTTGCCCAAAAGGCTAGCAGTGCTTTTTGCTTTAATTGCCGTAATCAAAATGATGACGTTAGTGCTTAAATAGTGAATTGAAGGCATTAGAAGGGATAAGATAAAGATGATTAAATGGATTTCATTGGCTTTATTCACAATTTTACTCCTTGGCTTTATTATCCCTGAGCCTCGGCTTATTCCCGTTGAGAACGCCAGTTCAGCCGATTGGAATAAAGAAACCTTTTGGTATGAGCCTTGGGGCACATCAGGTGTTCATAAAGGTATCGATATATTTGCCCAAAAGGGCACTTCGGTTATAGCGTCAACCAATCAAGTCATTCTTTACCAAGGGCAAAAACCTAAAGGTGGCAACATAGTGCTTGCTTTAGGCCCTAAGTGGCGACTGCATTATTACGCGCATCTCGAGTCGATAGATATAAATGGTCTGTCGCTGCTTTCTAGTGGTTCGAAAATTGGAACCGTAGGTTCAACGGGAAATGCCAAAGGTAAAGCGCCACACCTTCACTATAGTATTGTTTCCATTATTCCATATTTTTGGTTGGCAGATGAGTCAACGCAGGGATCTAAAAAAGCCTATTATCTAAACCCAATTATCTATTTAACTTCGGATACCCCCTAGAAAGCAGATGGTTAGGCTATTTTTCAAGGTATTTAACGGAACCGAAATACATATTCTTAGTCTTTAATTATACCTATAGTTTAAATAATGGCTTGTTTAGGTTTTATCTTTAGTTACTGTGTACTTACAGCTATCGATAAACTCATCAACATGCAGTAAATGGGGATTTTTATATGGAAAACGTAAATGAATAGCACTGATACCCTCGATTCAACTACTCAACAAGAATATGCGGGCTTTTGGGTCAGATTTGGCGCGTCGATAATTGATTCAATACTTTTAGTGGCTATCACATCGCCAATCTTGTATTTAATTTACGGTAGAACTTATTGGGAAAGTGAGGCATATATTGCAGGAATTCCTGATTTCATTATCAGTTATATTTTTCCGTTAGTGGCTACAATATTATTCTGGATCTATAAGTCGGCCACACCAGGTAAAATGGCACTGAAGGTAAAGGTCGTTGATGCAAAATCAGGTAGTACACCAACACCGCAGCAGTCAATAATCCGCTACCTTGGCTATTACGTTTCTATATTGCCGCTAGGTTTAGGCTTCTTTTGGGTGATGTGGGATGCCAAAAAGCAAGGGTGGCACGACAAAATGGCGGGTACAGTCGTGATAAAACCAATAAACAAAGGCGTAGAGCCGGTAAATTTTTCTGAAAACTAACTTATTCCACGCTTTCGCCTTTCTACCCTTACACACCTCCTTAGCTTCGCATATTAGCAAAGCCCCAAAGCGTTAACCTGTGAAATACCAGTCTTTTAAACTTAAAAGACTGGTATTTTGTACACGGTTGTTTTAATTTAGATTTATGTATCTTGTTGTTCAAGCGCTCTTTTTTGCGTTGCAACGGACCGGTCAAGTTTGTATTTGCACATTAAAATAAAAACGCGATATTTAACAATCTTGGGTGATTAAGTGGGAGCTATTAAGCGGTATTTCCCCAATTACCGCTTAGCATTAAATCAGAGGGGGCTAAAAAGGAATATAAATGAATTGGTATTTGGAAGTATTTAGGAAATATGCGGTTTTTAGTGGCCGTGCAAGACGACAAGAGTATTGGATGTTTTTTCTATTCAATATGATTATTTCTTTCGTGCTAGGTTTTGTTGAAGGTTTATTGGGCGGGCCAGGTGTTATAGGAATGCTTTACAGTTTGGCTGTGTTAATTCCTAGCATCGCAGTGAGTGTAAGAAGACTTCACGACACTGGACGCAGCGGTTGGTGGTTATTACTTGTATTCCTTCCTCTTATTGGCGCACTTATTCTTCTTGTATTCATGGTACTAGATGGTAATGAAGGGTCGAACGAATACGGGCCAAACCCAAAAGAGCTAATTGGCTAACACGTTAATTTAGTGAAGTTCTAAAATTAGTAGGAGTAGCCAAATTGGTACTTCTGCTAATTTATAACCCGTACCTAGGAAAGGTTTAGGTTTCAGTAATATAGATTCATATTCATTGAAAGTAGGGCGTTCGTAGCCCCTCAACAAGGATGAAAAAATGAAATATCAAGGACGATTGATTAATTGGAACGATAGTAAGGGATACGGTTTTGTTGAGCCAAATGGTGGGGGAGATCGTGCATTTGTACATATAAAGTCGTTTCAGAAGTACTCAAGAAGGCCGTGCAACGGTGATTTAATTGTTTATAGACAAGTTCAAGAAAGCCAAAACAAGTTTAAAGCGAGCAATATTCAACTTGTTATTGATCGCAAAGTAAAACCGAAAAGTTCAACCAGCCCAAGTGTACTTGGCGTTTTCTTCACCATTACATTCTGCATTATTTTAATAACTGCGGTTTATCTGCAATTACTGCCGTTAGAAATTTCATATCTCTATGCTACCGTTAGCTTCATCACTTTTTTGACTTACGCTTTTGATAAATCGGCGGCTCGAAACAATAGACGTCGGGTACCCGAAAGCCGACTACATTTCTTAAGCTTATTGGGTGGTTGGCCGGGAGCGTATCTTGCCCAAAGAAAATTAAGGCATAAGTCTGTTAAGATTGCCTTTAAACAAGTGTTTTGGGTAACAGTAGCGGTAAATTTGTCAGCATTTATTTGGCTTTTTACCCAGCAAGGAAAGCAGTTTATCAATACCGTTTTTATAAGATTCAATTAAGCAAATGTATAGGTCAGTATCGTAGCTACGGTTATACATAAAAAACAAAAAGAAAAAATAAAGGAATATGCCGTGCTCAAACGTATAACCACGATAGTTGTCTTTTTAGTTGTTTTGGCCCCGTCCTACTCGTATTCAAAAGTGAGAGGAGAGGCCGAGCACAAAAGTATATATTCTAAAATTCTTGATGAAGAACGTGAGTTGTTCATTCATCTACCCAATAGCTTTAATACCTCCAGTAACCTACATTACCCCGTTCTTTATTTGCTTGATGGCCAGCGTAACTTTAGCCACGCGGTAGGCACGTTAGACTTACTTAACCAATCAAATATGGCGCAGGAGATGATTATTGTCGCCATAGCCAATACCCATCGTTCAAGAGACTTCACTCCAACTTACGATGAAAAATATAACGAGTGGGGGTTATCAGGTGACGCTGATAACTTTCTTGATTTTATCGAAAAAGAACTCGTGCCTTACATTAATGAAAACTATCGCACCAACAACTACAAAATCATTTCCGGTCATTCTTTAGGTGGCTTGTTATCAATATATGCATTGCAGTCTAGGCCCCATCTTTTTCAGGCGCATTTTGCCTTTAGTCCCAGCTTATGGTGGCACGATCAAGTGTTGTTTGAAGGCGCTGAAACCTTCTTTTCAAATACTGCTGAATTGAATAATTACCTGTATATCAATATGGGTAGCGAAGGCGGCAACATGCTAACTTCTTACCAGCGCTACACCGAATTGCTAAACACGCACAAACGAAAAGGTTTTAGCTACCACTCAGATTTAGATACGTCAGAAGGTCACAATACCACCGCGCTTGCAGGGCATTCGTTAGCTTATCAGAATCTATATAAGTCGCTGCAGCCACCCAAAGAAGTCATAAGCGGAGGGATACCAGCAATTAAACAGTTTTATAAAGCGCAGTCTGAAATGTACGGCTATGAAGTTAAGCCCAGTTATCGCGCTATCAACAGTGTGGGATACAAAGCGTTATCTGAAAAAGACTATTCAACGGCTATTGCGATATTTCAAAGCAATGTTGAAAGCTATCCTTACAAAGCGGATGCGTACGATAGCTTAGCGGATGGGTTTGAAGCCAGCGGGAATCTACAAAAAGCGTTAGCAATGCGAGCCCTCGCTATACAGAAAAGTATTGCTGAGAATGTGGAGAGCGGGGCTTATAAAACCCGTCATGCAAATTTAGTGAAAAAGATTCAAGGTAAGAACCTTTAACAACTGTTTAAGTTTTGTTTCTTTTTATGCCCTCTTTTACATCCTTTGGGCTGAATTTATAAAGGAAGAACTTGTGATCGTTATTTATGGGATTAATACCCACCTAAACCCAATAAAAAGCCAGCTGTCTGAAGTGATACATGGTTGTATGCAATCTGTTTTAGGTATGCCAGAGGATAAACGGGCCCACCGTTTTATTCCCCTCGCCAAAGAGGACTTTTTCTATCCTAGCGGTAGAACAGATTGCTATACCGTTATCGAAATTAACATGATGAAGGGTCGCAAACCTGAAACCCAAAAAGCACTGATTAAAGCGCTTTTCAAAGAAATAGAATTTGTTTTAGGTATTAACCCTATCGATATTGAAATAACCATTAAAGAACAAGAAAAGTACCAATGGGGTTTTCGAGGTATTACCGGTGATGAGGCGTCAGATTTAAAATACAACGTTGATGTGTAAGTTTGGGGTATCACATACATTTATACCTACAACTGAGCTTACAACTAAATCTACACTAGGTGAGTTCGCGTCCGTATTGTATTTAGTTGCAATACTGGGTAATTTGAAGCAGTAGTGTTGATGAAGTACACGATAGGCAGCGATTAGCTTATAACATGGTATGAGTAATACATAAAGGATTGTCGATGAAAATAAGAATATTAATAATCATGTTAGGGGTAACGCTTCTAGCATCATGTAGTTCCTTTGTAAGTAACAATACGGGCAAGCAAGCTCAGTCTAGTAGCTTGATGTCATTTCTTTACCCCAATGAAGAAAGTCGAGTAAAGCACGTGCCTGAAATTCCAGTCCTGCAATTGCCGGTAAAGGTGGGGCTAGCGTTTGTGCCATCAAGCAATTGGCAACGAGATGGCCTTCACGGTAAGGATCAAGTTGAACTTCTCGAAAATGTTAAACAATCATTCCTTAAATACGATTATATCGACCGTATTGAAATCATTCCCAGTGAGTACCTAACTGGCGGGGAAGGGTTTGCTACGTTAGAACAAGTAGGGCGGTTATATGACGTTGATGTAATGGCGTTAGTCTCCTACGACCAAGTCACCCAGTCACTTGAAAATAATGCAGCGTTACTTTATTGGACCATAGTGGGAATGTACGTCATTCCTGGTAACGAAAATACAGTGCAAACTTTTGTTGATACCGCCGTTTTTGATATCAAGAGTAAGAAGTTACTGTTTAGGGCACCTGGGGTAAGTAAGCTTGAAGAGCGTACAACGGCTATTGGCATTGACGACACGCTAACTGAAAAGTCATTAGAGGGGTTTGGTATTGCGGTTCAAGACATGTCTACCAATCTCGATGCTGAACTAGCTCGATTTAAAACGAGAGTGAAAGAAGAAAAGATTGCAAAAGTCGAACACAGAGAAGGCTACAGCGGCGGCTCACTTAACTTTTATTGCTTAATTTTACTATGCCTTGTGTTATTTAGAAAAATAACGGTACGGTAAATCGATGCCAAGGAGTGCAGATTGATCGTCACTAAGCAAAACCTAGAAGATGCAGTAAGCGCTAATATACTTTCTTCTGCTCAAAAAGAGCAATTGATTGCGTTTTTAAATGAACAAACCAGTACCACCGCCAAGTTCGACTTCACTCATGTGCTGTATTACCTAGGTGGTTTGATTGCCATTGGCGCAATGACGTTGTTTATGAATTTAGGCTGGGTGTCGTTCGGTGGTATAGGCATAGTATTTATCTGTCTGTTGTATGCCGCTATTGGCCTCAAATTAACTAACGTATTTGGGGCTAAAAACCTATTTGTTCCCGCTGGTTTGTGCGCTACCTTTGTGGTTGCATTAACCCCGTTGGCGGTTTATGGGTTACAACATGCTTTAGGAGTATGGCCCGACAACAGCGCCTATCAGGACTACCATAGGTACATAGAGTGGCATTGGCTGTACATGGAGCTTGGTACATTAGCGGTGGGCGTTGTGGTGGCCTGGAAGTATAAATATCCGTTCTTAGTCATGCCTATTGCGGTTACGCTTTGGTATTTAAGCATGGATGTCTCGGTTATGTTGTCTGACGGTGACTACAGCTGGGAGCTAAGAAAGCTCGTTTCCATGTATACCGGTCTGCTTATGATAGCCTTGGCGTTTTGGGTAGATATTCGCGCTACTAACAAAGCCGACTATTCCTTTTGGATATACCTTTTTGGCGTTATTTCCTTTTGGTGTGGCCTGTCTTTGCAAAATTCCGACAATGAACTCGACAAATTTTTCTACTTTTTAATTAATTTAATAATGATATTTATTGGTGTGCTGATAGTGCGCCGCGTATTTGTGGTGTTTGGGGCTTTAGGTTGTTCTGGGTATGTTGGCTATTTGGCGTTTAATGTATTTGCAGACAGTTGGTTGTTTCCTATTGTGTTGACGGCATTAGGATTCTTTGTGATTTTCCTTGGCGTACAATGGCAAAAGCACGAAGCGGCGATCACCGTGAATACGCGTAAAGTTCTACCGAAACCATTGCAAGACCTCTTGGCTTCTAAGCATTTATAACGAGCTCAAGCTTTACTGGGTTTTAGGCTGATAAATTCTGCCAAAGCACAAAGCACAAAGCACAAAGCCTCAACGCTAAAAAATAGAGCGCGAGTATAAAAAAGGGAGACACTTAACCGTGTTCTCCCTTTTTTGTTTTTCAAAGCTAGCACTGGTTCAAACTGTTAGTGCTGCTTTCACACTAGTACTTTCTACGTTTCAAACCTGTCTCAGCTAAGATTTTCGCAGAGATCTCTTCAATGGAGTATTTGGTACTGTTTAAAAACGGTATCTTTTCCTTACGATACAAATTTTCTACTTCCCGTAATTCCATTCTGCACTGTTGTAATGACGCGTAGCGGCTATTGGCTTTACGCTCAGAGCGAATTTGATGTAATCGTTCTGGCTGAATCGTTAAGCCAAAAAGTTTGTCTTTATAGCGGCGAAGGGCTGTGGGCAATCTTAGCATGTCGCCCATATCATCTTCGGTGAATGGGTAGTTTGCCGCTTTAATACCAAACTGAAGTGCTAGATATAAGCTGGTTGGGGTTTTACCAGAGCGAGATACGCCTACCAAAATAATGTCGGCCTCATCGTAATCTTTCAGGTTAGAACCGTCATCGTTAGCCAAGGCATAGTTAACCGCCTCAATACGAATATCATAGGTGGTTTCATGGATACTATGCGTGCGATGTTTTTCAGGTTTTGAGGGTACCCCAAGCACTTTTTCGAGGGGAGCCACGAATTGATCGAGAAAATTGTAGTTAATACCAACTGATTTTGAAATTATCTTGCGAACATCTACATTCACAATTGTATAAAAAACGAGCGGCCTTTCTCCTGTGTCTTGAAAACTTTCAGATATTTTATCCAAAACCTTGTTAGCTTCTTCCTCAGTTTCAACAAAAGGAATGGTATTGTGATTGAATTCAACAGGGAACAAAGACAGCAGGGCGTGGCCAAACACCTCTGCAGTAATGGCGGTACCGTCTGAAATATAAAAAGCTGTGCGCACAACAATTCCTTAACATTGTGGTAATTTTATTACAAAAGTAATAAAGAGTTTACTTTCCGATTTCCCCCATTCTAAGATGATTTTGTCGAAAAGCTATATGGTTATTAATGATGACTATACGCAAAGCCAAAAGGTTTTGGTTTTTGCTAGTTAATATTAATAACCAGTAAATGCGTTTGGATGTACGCAATCGACACGTATTTTATCAATGTTGGGCATGTGGCCCGCCATTGCTTATACCCTACTCAAAAATAAGCTGGAGGCTTCGGCAGTGAAAGAATTCGTACTTTGGTATCAAGAACTGGGAATGCATGATGTAGATCGCGTAGGCGGCAAAAATGCATCTTTAGGCGAAATGATTTCTAACCTAGCTAACGCCGGTGTACAAGTACCGGGAGGTTTCGCCACTACTGCAGAGGCTTTTAATGAATTTCTAGAGCAAAGCGGCCTAGAAGCAAAAATTCATAACGTATTAGATTCACTTGATGTTGACGATATTGCTGCGCTTAACGAAGCAGGTAAAGATATTCGTCAATGGATCATCGACACGCCGTTTCAGCCTGAACTAGAAGAAGCGATTAAAGAAGCGTTTGTTAAGTTACAGGGTGATGCAGGCGATGAAGCATCTTTTGCGGTTCGTTCATCAGCCACCGCGGAAGATATGCCCGATGCATCGTTTGCCGGTCAGCAAGAAACTTTCCTAAACGTGAAAGGCTATGAGTCTGTACTCGTGGCTATTAAACACGTATTCGCCTCGTTGTTTAACGACCGTGCTATTTCTTATCGTGTACACCAAGGCTACGACCATAAAGGCGTAGCATTGTCGGCGGGTATTCAGCGTATGGTACGAAGTGATATTTCTTCGTCGGGCGTTATGTTCACTATCGACACTGAGTCGGGCTTTGAAGACGTGGTATTCATCACCAGTTCATACGGCTTAGGTGAAATGGTTGTGCAGGGTGCGGTAAACCCAGATGAATTTTACGTACACAAACCAACGCTTGATAAAGGGCTTCCAGCCATTGTTCGCCGTAACCTAGGCAGCAAGCTAGTTAAAATGATTTACTCTGACGATGAAGCACACGGCAAGCAAGTGTCTATCGTTGATATCGACAGCACAGAAAGCAAAGCGTTCTCGTTGAACGACGAAGAAGTGATGGAGCTGGCGAAGCAAGCGCAAATTATCGAAAAGCACTACGATCGCCCTATGGATATCGAATGGGCTAAAGATGGCGTTGATGGCAAGCTTTACATTGTTCAAGCCCGCCCTGAGACTGTACGAAGCCGTGAAGACTCGCAAAGCATTGAGCGCTTTCAGCTGAAAGGGCAAAGCAACACCGTATGTGAAGGCCGTGCCATTGGTCATAAAATTGGTGCAGGCGTAGCGAAAGTACTTAGCTCTATTGAAGAGATGGACAAAATTCAAGCCGGTGATGTGCTAGTGACTGACATGACAGACCCAGATTGGGAACCTATCATGAAAAAGGCGTCTGCCATTGTTACCAACCGAGGCGGCCGTACATGTCACGCAGCCATCATTGCTCGTGAGCTAGGTATTCCAGCGGTAGTAGGGTGTGGAAACGCCACTGACAGCATCGAGAACGGCGATAAAATTACCGTGTCTTGCGCGGAAGGTGATACAGGTTACATCTACGGTGCAGAATTAGAGTTTGACGTTGTTACGTCACGTATCGACTCTATGCCTGATTTACCATTAAAAGTGATGATGAACGTGGGTAACCCAGACCGCGCATTCGATTTCGCCCGTTTGCCGAACGCAGGTGTTGGTCTTGCCCGTTTAGAGTTCATTATTAACCGCATGATTGGTGTGCATCCTAAAGCGCTACTTAACTTCGACAGCCAGCCTGCTGAGCTTAAAGAAGAAATTAGCGATATGATTGCCGGTTACGACTCCCCCACTGAGTTCTACATTGAAAAATTAGTTGAGGGTATTTCTACCATTGGTGCTGCGTTCTCGCCTGAAAAAGTCATTGTTCGTATGTCTGACTTTAAGTCTAACGAATACTACAACTTAGTTGGCGGCTACCAGTACGAGCCGGATGAAGAAAACCCAATGCTTGGTTTCCGTGGTGCGAGCCGTTATATCTCGGAAGATTTCCGCGACTGTTTCGCCTTAGAATGCGAAGCAATTAAGCGGGTTCGTAACAACATGGGTTTAACCAACGTTGAGATCATGATCCCCTTCGTACGTACCCTTGAAGAAGGCCGTAAGGTTATCGAGCTATTAGAAGAGCAGGGGCTTAAGAAAGGCGAAGACGGTTTGCGCGTTATCATGATGTGTGAACTACCATCTAATGCCTTACTTGCCGATCAGTTTTTAGATATTTTCGATGGCTTCTCGATTGGTTCGAACGATTTAACCCAGTTAACCCTTGGGTTAGACCGCGACAGTGGCGTTATTGCTCACTTGTTTGACGAACGAGATCCTGCGGTGAAAGCCTTGTTATCAATGGCTATTCAAGCGGCGAAGAAACGTGGCAAATATGTTGGTATTTGTGGTCAAGGCCCATCAGATCACGAAGACTTTGCAGCTTGGTTGGTAGAAGAAGGTATCGATTCAGTATCGCTTAACCCAGATACGGTAGTTGAAACCTGGTTGTACCTTGCTGAAAAGCACGGCTAATTTGTTATACGTTAATTCTTGCTTAAGAAGATTAACAACAGAGGGTTACTGTAGAAGGCAATTAAATAGGGCATCTAGCGTCGCTAGATAGCTTACAGGCAGTTTATGCATACAGCTTGAATTGCCCAATAAGCAAACTTAGCTAACCTAGCAAAAGCGCTATTTATAAAAACCTAAACATTATAAAGCCGCTTAGATTTTTCAATCTAAGCGGCTTTTTTACTGCGTCTTTTTTGTGCTTTATCGCGCCCGTACCAAACTATTAGCCTTGAACCAGCCTAAGCCCGTTTTAAGCTTTTAACTGGTTACCAATAGGTAATTGTCGTATGCGCTTACCGCAAGCAGCAAAAATGGCGTTACACAAGGCAGGAGCATAAACCGGTGTTGCAGGCTCACCCACACCCGCTGGTGGTGCATCGCTTGGGATAATCTCAACGTCAATTTCTATCGGCGCATCACTCATACGCGGTACGCGATAGTCATGAAAGTTACTTTGCTGAGCACGGCCTTTATCAAAGGTAATACCGTCGCTAATGGCGGCAGTAATACCGAAGATAGAACCCCCTTGTACTTGGTTTTTCACCGTGTCGGTGTTTACCACAGTACCTGCATCAATGCTGGCCCAAGATTTGATAATCTTAAGGTCGCCTGCATCAGACACTTCTACTTCAACCACAGTAGCTACATAAGTTAGGAAGCTTCGGTGCGCCGCAATACCAAGACCTCTGCCTTTTGGTAATTCTCGGCCCCAGCCGCTCATGTCGGCCACTTTCTCAATCGCCTTACGTAGGCGACCAATATCGAGCGGATAAGCGTCTTTATCGGCGCCGTAGTTGTCGTACTCGGCATTTTGCTCAGTGACATCAACAATGCGATCCGGGCCAATAGTTTCAAGCAGGTAATCTTTTTGATCGCGACCGGCTTTGTGCGCGGCTTCAGCAATGAAAGACTGAATAGCGAATGCGTGGAAGATATTAGACACCGAACGCATCCACCCTATACGCGCTTTTGCAGGCGCTTCACCACTTTCAAGTTTCATATTGGGCGTATTGATAGGGTTATCAGTAAAGCCTAAACGAAGTTCGAAGCTGAACGGCGCGGTAGCATCTTGTTGGAACGTAGACGCAATAGGTGAAAACGCTGTACGGTGCAAGTAAGCATCAATACTGCCGTTTTCATCTAAAGAAGCTTCAATATGCTGGGCTGATACAGCATGATAGAAACCGTGCTGAATGTCGTCTTCACGTGTCCATTGCACGCGAATAGGCTTGCCTGTTTTCATTGAAAGGTAGGCTGCTTCAGCAGAAAAGTCGGGTTTCGATTTACGACCGAAACCACCACCTAGCATGGTGACGTGAACGTTAATTTTCTCTTTTGGCATACCAATCATGGCACCCACGGTTTCCATATCGGCCTGCGGGTTCTGCGTAGCAGCCCACACATCCACACGGTCTTTGTAGTACATTGCCGTGGCGCAGGGTGGCTCCATAGGCGCTTGCGCTAAGTGTGGTACGTAATAATCGGCAACTAATTTGTCACTTGCATTGGCGAGCACATTGGCTGCATCACCTTTCGCGCGTACCGACTTTTGTGGCTTCGATACTGTCTCTAGCAAGCTTGTTTTAAAGGCTTCAGAGTTATAATCACCGTTTTTACCATCATCCCAGCTTACGGTAAGGGCGCGGCGGCCTTTTATGGCAGCCCAAGTATTATTGGCAATAATGGCAATACCGCCTTTAGGTTGAAACTGTGGTGCGCCTTTCGCCGCAGGAATTTCAACAACATCTACTACACCATCAATAGCTTTAACGGCTTTTGCATCGAAGCTTTTCACCTTTCCGCCAACAACAGGCGGGCGAACTACCACGGCTATTAATGCTTTAGGCTCAAGTACATCAGCAGCAAAAGTCGCTTTGCCGGTAACAATGTCTTTTAAATCGATGTGCGCCATAGCGGTATTGATATAACGCCATTCGCTGCGCTCTTTTAAGGTAATGCGATCGAGCTCAGGTGGGGTAATTTTTAACGCTTCGTCTACCAGTTCGGCATAGGTGAGCGTTTTACCCGAGTTATGGGTGACCACATGCTGTACTGCTGAACAAGAATCGAAGGGCACGTTCCATCGGGTGGCGGCAGCTTGCTGCATAAGGTGGCGAACACTGGCGCCCATTTCGCGAAGACGTTGCATGTTGTAGCGAATACTGCGTGAACCATCGGTATTTTGATCGCCGTATTTCGGGTCGCCTTTACCTTGGATAACCACGACTTTGTCCCACGAGGCTTCCATCTCATCAGCCACAATTTGCGCCAATGCGGTACGAATTTGTTGGCCCATTTCAGAGCGGTGACACGTAATTTCAACAATACCATCGGGTCGAAGTGACACAAATAAGTTAGCCATTTTGGCTGACTCAGACGGTTTAGCCAACACACCAGCCATAGCGCGAGGTGCCGCACCCATAAAATATGTGCCCAAAACAAGAGCGCCAGCGGTAGCCGATGACTTTAAGAAGCTGCGACGAGTTAAGTCAAAATACTTGCTCATGCTTCTTCTCCCGCTGTCTCAGAGGCAAGTGTATCAGGCACATAATATTCCACGCCAGCCATGGTTTTTGCTGCTGACTTTATGGCTTTGTGAATACGAGGGTAAGTACCGCAGCGGCAAATATTGCCCGACATGCCTTGAACAATTTCGTCATCGCTAGGGGTAGGGTTGCTTGCTAATAAGCTGGCGGCTTGCATCATTTGGCCGCATTGACAGTAACCGCATTGAGGAACCTTATGTTCAACCCATGCTTGTTGAACAGGATGTTCACCGTCTTTGCTCAAGCCCTCAATGGTAGTTATTTTGCTGCCTGAAACGGCAGAAACAGGCAATACGCAAGAGCGCTGTGCTACGCCGTTAATATGTACTGTACAGGCGCCACATTGTGCCATGCCACAGCCAAATTTAGGGCCAGTTAGATGTAATTCGTCACGTAAGTACCAAAGTACGGGAGTGGTAGGATCGCCCGCAAATTCACGTGTTTCACCGTTAACGGTAAACGTAATCATGGTCTTGTCTCCATTGTCGTAAATGTTCGATGGTCGGTCGAATACTTACGTTGCCTGTTTGAATAAGTGAATGTTTATATGTTTTTTTGTAGTGTCGTTGTTTTTATCAAACCCGATAACGAGTTTAGCCTACAACGTTACCATGTGTACGGAGGTTATACTTAAACTTCAGATTAATGGTTTACGGAGTGCGATAATAGGGGCGTTAAAGGTGCAAAAATGAAGCGTTAGGTGAAGCTCAGTAATAAAGTGGAATTGGGAAGCGAAGGTTAGAAGCGACAAATAAGCTAAACTGCAGCGGTAATCTTGTGGAGGAAATCATGTAGCTATAAGCACTAACGGAATCAACAGGTTCAGCGAAATTTACGCATTAACAAAATGCGATCTAACTTTCTTGCGCTAGATGTCATCATGTTTTGGCTTATTTTTAGCCACCCACGTGCACGAGGCCAGTCGTAGCTTAGCAACACCAAACCGCCTATAACTAACAGAATTGACCCAGGTAATAGGGTTAAAATGATGCCGCCAATAAATAGGATGCCACCCAGAGTTAATCGAACAATTTTCACGATTACTTTTCCAACTAATTGAAAATAACTACATGCATTGTGGTTTAAATCTTAAAAGTTGCCAACCAGAAAAGTGTAAACAAGTGTATAACGCGATTAAATTTGTATGAGCAAAGGCTCTGCCTAGCACTACAACTAGGCACTATTGATTAGCGTTGCTGCTCAGAACTTGTAACTTGTAAGAGAGCTTCAGTTCACAGCCTTATCACTCTTAAACAAGGCCTAACATAGCTAAACTGCCGAAACCAACGGCAGTAATAGGTAGCGAAACCAATGTGCTTAACGCAATGATGCTAGCCGCCAAACGGTGATCGCCACCTAAGTTTCTTACCATCACATAACTGGCCGCGGCTGTCGGCGCAATAGATAGCAATAGTACTATGCCAAGTTCCATGCCTCTGAAACCGGCAAAATAAGCGATACCCACTAGTAATGCGGGGTAAACAATACATTTGCTTACTGTGGCCAACGTAATGTTGTACCAGTCGCTAGAAAAAGAGCGGAACTGCAGCGATGCGCCGGTACAAATAAGTGCCAAGGGCAGGGTAAGCTGGGCAAAGTATTCGCCGGTTCTTAATGCCACCTCGGGTAACGACCATTGAAAATAGGAAAACGGTAATGCTGCCAAAATTGAAATAATAAGGGGGTTACGTACCATGCCCTTAATTTGGTTGATAGGCGCCGTAAAACCGACCTGATAGAAGTTAAGTACAAACACCGACATAACATTGTACAAGATAGTAATACAGCCCATATAAACCGATGCCGCCGCCAAGCCTTCCTGCCCGTAAGTGTTTGCGCAATAAGCCAAGCCAATAATGCCCATGTTGGCCCTAAAGCCACCTTGTACTACCACACCGCGAGCATTTTGAGGATTTACCGTGAAATGCACTAATAGCATTAATACCGCGCACATTAGTACCGAACCCCCTATGCCAATAGTGATAAGGGTAAAGTTAGCTGCGTTTGAAAAGTCTGACTGGCTAATGGATAGAAACAGTAGTGCGGGTAGGGCAACGTTGAATACTAACTTTGAACCCGATTCGATAAAGGCTTCATTTAACCAGCGGATGCGAAAGAACACCCAGCCCATTAAAAGTAGGATTAAAACAGGCACTAGGGTACTGGTGATAAATGAAAGCATGGGCGTTAATCGATAAAAGCTTTAAGTTCGGCAGATGGGCGATACTGTATCAAATTTAACCGAGATTGCGGCGGCAACGTGAAAATAAAATTTCACTATTTTCAGTGCGATGGGCTAAGCCGCCTTGTTCAAAATGAGAGATTTAAAAGCGTTAACCCTAAGCCTTGGGCGCCGCGCAAGATGAACGCTCTACCAAAGAGCAGGGCACTAACATACGGGTATTCACCGATTTAGGGTTGTTAATTTTGTTCATCAACATGCGCGCGGCTTCGCCACCTAATTCATAAGGCTGCTGCTTAATTACCGTAATTGGCACTTTAAAAAACTCAGCCATGGGGATTTCCTCAAATCCAAGTAAAGAAACATCTTGCGGAATAGGAATGCTAGCGGCTTCTAATTCTTTTAATACATCTATGGTTATTGCAATTTGCTGAGTAAAAAAAGCGGTGGGTGGATTGTCTGACTTTAGCATCTCAATAGGAGAGCGATGTAAGCCGTCTTGCCGACTCCAATGAATTGTCAGGGCTTCATCAACGGGAATATTATGTTTTGTATGTGCATCTACAAACCCTTGGTACTTCTCTTGGCGAGACTTAACCGATTCGAATTTTTGAGTTACAAAACAGATATGTTTGTGACCCAAGTTGATAAGGTATTCAGTGGCGTCGAACGAAGCGCGTTTGTAATCAGCGACCACAATGCCCGTGTCGCAATCGTCATGTTCTAGCTGAAATTGCACTACTGGCATAGTGTTGTTTGAGATGTCTTCTATTAGCTTTGCGTTATTACCGCAAGAGGCAATGATGGCGCCGTCTACGTTTAACTGGCAAAGCGTGGTAAGCGCATTTTTTTCGGTTTTGGGTTCGAAATCTGAATTATAGATAAACAAATCATAGCCATGACTTTTACAATAATCATCCATGCCACGAATGGTTTGGCTGGTGTAATAGCTAGAAATGTCTCTTACGATAACACCAAGGGTTTTGGTCTTATTGGTTTTCAGGCTGCGGGCGATATTATTAGGAACGTAATTCAGCTCCTCTACCGCTTTTTGTAGCCGTAATCGGGTGTCGAACGACATGAAATCGAAGCGGCCGTTTAAAAATTGCGACGCGGTACTTTTAGATACGCCGGCCTTCTCAGCCACATCAATCAGTCTAACTTTACTTTTTTTCATTATTATTCTCTTACTAAAGGCGTTTAATGGAGTATTTGAATCACCAAATGCTCTTAGCTATTTCACTTCAATAGCATCGCCTACCTGCAAATGAGAGAAGGATACACGAGTGTAGTTACCAGCTTTTTTATCGACTTCCCAATCGCCAGTACCTGGGCAAGCAGGGTAACGGAATGTGGGGGCATCCTTCGTACTGCACTGGTTATACGCGCCAGCTTTAAAAAACAGCCAGTCGTTCTTGTAAGCCACAGGGTCATCATAGTTATCTATAAACCCATTGGCATCAACATTATTGGCTAAATTAATCTGATGTTTAACCGTAGGGTGATTATCTGCACTAAAGGTTAAATACATTGTATCGCCGTAAACGTTAATCTCATAACTGAAAGACTCACCTAGCGCGATACCCATGTCACCTGGGTCGCTACTGTCATGCCAGCCATCGCCCCACACTGGATATGCAATATCGGTACGTTTAGGGTTATCTTCTGGCAAATTCAGTTCATAGTTCCAAAATACGGTACCCGTTTCGTGGTTTGGAAACTTTTTATAATAAATTTTAAGGGGCTCGTTACCCCACCCAAAACCCGACTCATTGTTTCGTAGTTCGTCTAACTTGCCCGCATGAATTTGGCCAACTACAACAGAATAGGCGGGTGGTTTGTCATGATATTTAGCATTGTTAGAAACATGATCTACTTTAAGGGTGGCTTCCATTCGCGCGCCAATAGCGGCGAATTTATCTGCATCAGGATTTGATGCCAGCGCAAAGTAATTCGCAGGGCTTTCTAAACTGGGCACATTACCGTTTGCATCGGTATACACTTGGCGAAGTTCGCTACGGGTATTGGTTGAGGTGGGAGAGGTGAACGCTTTGTTGGCCGCGGCAAATACCATGTTGTTTTTGTCGTCTAAGTAAAAAAACTCATCCACGTAGAAACTAGGTAAGTCTTTGTTGTTAATTTTGTCGGCTTTGCCGTCACCATCTCTATCTAACGGTAAGAGAATATTCCAAGGAGAAAGGTCGAACACGTCTCCAGGGGCTTTGGTTGCCAACTTTGTCTTGTCGGCTGCATTCGCGCTCTTGTCCGCTGTCTCCATATTGACGTATGTTGTCGTTTCGCTGGTTGATGATGTTTGCGTGTCGTTTTGTGCATCGATTTGTGTATCGTTCTGCGTATCGCTGCAGGCAGCAATTACAGAAAGCACGGCTAAGCCGGCCAAATAAATAGGTTTAGCGTGAGTCATGAATGCGCTCCTAACGGGCATCGTTAAAAGAAAAATGTAATGAAAAAATGTGCCGCAGCATACACTGCGGCGAAAGTAGGTTGTTGTCGTTGATTCAAATAGCGTTGGTAAAATAGCCTAGCAAGTAGGCTATTTTTTATAACTTTACCAGCGAGCTCTTACGCCGAAGGTAAAGCGTCTATCCGACTCGCTGTACTGCCAAATGCTGTCTAGTTCGGTAACTTGCACAATCGGCTCACCGGTTAAGTTAACCGCGTTAGCTACAACCGTTATATGCTCGTTAACATCGTAGCTGGCTGAAAAGTCGAATTGACCCCGTGCTTCACGATAATTGTTACCTAAAGTAGGGTCGAAGAAAGCTTCTTCAGGGTTAGTGCGGTTATATACGCCAGTTGCGAGCGCACCCACTGGACGGACACGTTTTTCATCTTGTGTGTCTAGGTACTTATCACGCCAGTTGTAAGCAAGACGCACTTGAAAACCTGCATTTTCCCAGTAAACCTGACCATTGAAGGTATGGTTTGAAATGTCTAGCAATGGGTTACCGTCAGGTTGTTCGCTATCAGCGTAGGTGTAGTTGGTGCTGACACCAAGCCCAGACCACATCCCTGGAAGGAAGCTAAACTGTTGTTGATAGGCAAGCTCAATTCCTGCCACTTCACCGCTGCCGCCGTTAACGTCTGTATCGATAACAATACCGGTTAACCCTGCGTCACGCTGCGCTTCAACATATGCGAGGTCTTGGCTACTAGTCGCGTAGTTAACATCAGCTTGGCTTACCCCTGCGGTATCTAGCAAACACACGTTCACGTATTCGGTCACGTTTTGGCCTGTTACCGTGTTGCTATCAGCCATACATGAACTGCTTGCTACCGTAAACGATTCTACATCTTTATAGAAAATTGCAGCAGAGACCATGCCGCCTTCACCAAAGTAATGCTCAGCAGATAAGTCGTATTGGGTAATACGGTAGGGGTCTAGTTGATAAGAGCCTTGGGTACCGGTAACGAGTGAGTTATCGACACTAATAGCAGGGCTAAGCTCACCAAACTCAGGGCGACGCATTACTTTCGCGGCAGCGAAACGTAAAATGGTATCGTCGGTTAGAGAGTAGGTGGCGTTTATACTTGGAAGAAAGTCTGAGTAATCGTAGCTACCGGTTTGATCAAACGTATTCGATGTTAAATCGGTTTGAACATAGCGAGCACCTACCACAGCGGTAAGGTCGCCGAAATCTAAATGAAATTGGGTATATAACGCTTGGGTTTCTTCGCTTATTTGCGCGTATGAGCCCGTATTTCGAACCATGTTGTCATCAAGTGTACCCGTAAGTTCATGGCTACTACCATCCAGCATTTGTTTCACGCGGTCGTAAGTACCATTAATATTGTAAGCAAGCTCAGCACCATCATAAACATAGTAATGGGTTAAAGCGTTATTACCAGAAATGCCTGATTGGTCGAAGGTGTTGCTGTGGTTAATTTCTTTAAACCCGCCAAATGCAGCGTCAAACTCGTCTGCCCAAGTTGGTCTGACAACGCCATCGTACGACACACTGGTTTGTAGGTTTTTAAGCTCACTACCATTATTGCGTAAGTCGTAGCGGTCTAGTTCATAGTCTCTGTCGGTGGTACGTACACCTGCTTTTATTTTCGTGAGAAAGTCTAAACCTGAGAAAGGTTCAAGGTATTCAACATCAAATCGAATAGCGGTTTCTTCATTTTCTTCATAGTAACGCTGGTGGGTAAATTGTCGGATAGCCAGATTACTTGGATCTAATAATGCGTCTTCATCCGAAAAAGCAATGCCAGGCACTTGGTCGCCATCTTGAGTCATGGTGATAGTGAACAAATTTTCTGTAATGGTACCGTCTTCTTCATACTGTGAGCGCGAGATAGGGCGTAAGTTAAACTCAGAGTTGGTGCGAAGGCTTTCAGATTTTGTATAAGCGACTTCGCCTGAAATTTTCAGTTTGTCCGTAATAAACCACTCGCCACCCAAGGCATTCGAGATAGAGTCGTTGGTGGTAAAGTCGGCCCATGTTTTAGGTTGTACAAACGCGCTGCCCGAGCCAAAGCTTTGCAGTTGCCCTTGTGCATCATCGTAAGCATCATCTAACACCAAGTCAGAATAGTCTTTGCTGTCATTTAATACCGAGTAAGCTTCTTGTCCGCCGTCAAGATCGGTGGCATTAACATCTAGGTAAATAAAAGCGTCAGTGTCTTTTGGTGCCCATTGAAGTGATAAACCGTAAGCGGTACGTTCACGCTGTTCAGTTTTTTGCTCTACGGTATTTTGGCTACGTACAAGGTAGTTGCCGCTAGGCGTGTTAGCAGAATCGCTTTTACCATCGCCATCTAAATCGAGTTCTGTTGGGGTGACTAAGTTAAAAAACTCATCTCGTCTTAAGGTGCGATCTTGATAAGACATCACCACAGAAGCCCCGAAGGTTCCAGCGTCGCCCAAGTCCCAGTTTCTTCCAGCGGCGCCGGTAAACATAGGGGCCCAGTTTTCCGCTTTATCGGCGTATTCACCATCTAGCGTAATAGCTACCAAAGGCTCTTCAAGCTCTAATGGGCGCACGGTTGTCATATTGATAGTACCGCCAAGTGCGCCTTCTATCATTTCAGGGGTAGGGGACTTAACTACTTCAACGGTTTTTAAGAAGCTAGAAGGGAAGTCATCAAGACTAATACCACCACGACCACTGCCCGACGTAGAACGACCATTTAATTCAACGCGGTTTTGAGAAATACCGCGAATAGTCACTGATTCACCCACACCAAAGTCACGGCTAATAGAAACGCCCGTAATACGCTGTAGGGCTTCCGCAATGTTGTTGTCGGGGAGCTTACCAATGTCTTCAGCCACAATGGCATCTACTATACGAGAATCGTAACGCTTTAAGCGCGCAGATTCAGCAATACTGCTGGCGATTCCACGTACTTCAATAACTTCTAATGAATCCGGCGTTTGTGTGTCCTGTTCTTCCTGCGCCATGCTTGGCAAAGAAAAACCTACTGTGGTCGCAGACAGTATGGCTACCGTAAGTTTTGATAACTTGTTGTTCATTTTGCTTCTCCCAAAGCTTTTCAGCAAGTACCCCACAAACACCAAATTATTATTGAAATTTTATGTGAAGTGACTGCTTGTCTCATTAATTAGGCAAAGTTAATTTAGTTTAAGTAAACCGGTTTAGTTTTTTAGTTTAAAAATGCTTCTTCAACCGGAATGTTAACAATAAGGTTACATTTGTGTTGCTTTCCGTCAACAATAAATTATCCAAAAGTATGAAATTTATTCGTTGTGAACTGAAAGAGTGGTTTCGTAGGCCCTGAAAACAAGGGTTTTGGGTGAATATGAAAAGGGCGGCCATATATTTTTGATGACTCAAAAGTCAATTTGTTAGGTAAGTATTTCGGAATTTAAAGTATCTTCATTTTTACAATTAAGATTTATGATAGTGCTTTATTCCTATAAGTTAATGAATTTAATGTTTATTTTTTATATTTGAAAGTGGCTGAATGTTAAATTAATGAGTGTTAATTGTATATTTCACTGATATTTTAACGTTGACAACACCTGCTCCTATGTTAGCTTGTTGATGAAACTAAACCGGTTTTGTTTGGTTTGGTAATTAATGAATTGGTCATTAAATCGTTAAAAAATTAACTATTGATTACTTTTTGTTGCACAAATTGTTGTTGGTTGAAGACCTTGCGCACCATTGGTGTAGCAATAGTGCATAAAAAATTGTCATTGAATTTGTTAACAGGTTTTCATTTGTAAAGAGGGTTGTGGTGTGAATACGTTGACTGGAAAACGAGTGTTAGTGACAGGCGGAGCAAGCGGTATTGGCGGCGCTATTTCGGCAGAGTTGGCGGCGCAAGGAGCGACTGTTTTTGTGCATTACTATAGTTCCAAACATGCCGTAGAAGAGCTTCAGCAAGAAGTATTGGCTAATGGCGTGGGTGAAATCATTCCGCTTCAAGCCGATTTAACCAAAGAAGACACTGTTACTGCTTTTGCAAACGAGGTGGCTACTTTAACGTCGACCCTTGATGTTCTAGTAAACAATACTGGCGATTTAGTTGAGCGACACACGTTAGATGATATCGAAAACGACTTCTGGGAAAAGGTTATGGCTGTGAACGTTACCTCTATGATGATGGTTACTCGAGCGCTATTGCCCATGCTTAAAAAAGCAGAAGACGGTGCGTCTATCGTGAATCTATCTTCACTTGCGGGCAGAAAGGGGGGACATGGTGGTTCACTAGCGTATTCAACCTCGAAAGGAGCAGTACTTACGTTTAGTCGATCGCTAGCTGCTGAACTAGCTGGCGAAGGTATACGGGTTAATGCGGTAACACCGGGCTTAATATTAGGCACACGGTTTCATGCTACCCACACCACCGATGAATCTGCGAATAAAACCATTGGCGAAATACCATTGAAACGAGCAGGTAACCCATTGGATGTGGCCCGCGCCGTGGCCTTCTTTGCCTCTGAATATAACGGGTTTATCACTGGTGCGACGTTAGATATTAACGGCGGCGTATACATGGCCTAATGATCAGGTATAGAGCCAGGCTAGGCAAGCCCAAGTACTAGGCTCAAAAATGCTGCTGTAAAGCTTGCGAATAGTCTGGCCTTTTTACATAAGCCAAAACTGCATGTTTGCTATAACTAATATTGTCAGAATGACAGAGGTAACGAGATGTCGTCGTTAATAAAAAAAATAATGGCCTTTGGGCCAGCCTTCTTTGCAATAGGGTACACCATAGGTACCGGTAGCGTTACTTCAATGATAGTCGCGGGCAGTACCTATGGCATGTCTTTGCTATGGGTGTTGTTTCTAAGTTGCTTGTTTTCAGGGGCTCTTATCTATGCATTTGGTAATTACGCCATTGTCACCGGTGAAACCGCGCTTTATAGCTTTAAAAAACACCTTAAATTCGGGCGACCTATCGCCATACTCATTATTGCGGGCGTTACCTTTGGCCAGTGGAACTCCTTAATGGGCATTTTGGGCATTTCATCTAACATTATTTTTGAAATGCTGGCACTTTATTCTCCTTCGTTGAAGGAATATAAATACGAACTAGTGCTAGCCATTGCGGTGAGCGTAATAAGTATTATGTACGCGATTATGCTGATTGGTAAGTATTCGCTGTTTGAAAAAATATTGGTGATGTTTGTATCTTGTATGGGCATTTCATTTGTATTTTCACTATTCGTAGTGCACCCCATGCCAGCAGAAGTCGCAGCGGGTTTTGTACCAACAATTCCTGAAGTTGCGGGTGGTAAAATGATGGTAGCTGCCTTTGTGGGTACGACTATGGCTGCTGCTACGTTTTTATCCCGCCCGTTATTTATTCAAGGTAAAGGGTGGGGCATGGCAAATCAAAAGCAGCAGAAAAAAGATGCTTTTGTTGCTGCCTTTTTAGTGTTTGTGATTAGTGCATCAGTAATGGCCGTTGCTCACGGCGCGTTATTTCACGAAGGTAAAAAGATTACCCATGTACTCGACATGGTGAATGCGCTTGAACCCATTGCAGGCAAAACGGCGTTAACCGTGTTTTTCTTCGGCACGTTAGCGGCAGGGCTGTCGTCGGTATTTCCTTGCTTACTTATTGCGCCCTTATTAATCGCCGATTACCGCTCTGGAAAGCTAGACACGAAATCTACCCAATTTAAAACCATTACCGGTATAGCGTGTTTAGTGGCGCTGATCATTCCTGTGTTTGGGTTTAATCCCATTAAAGGGCAGATTCTTTCTCAAGTGTTTAATGTGTTTGTATTGCCTTTGGTGATTATTGGCATTTTAGTGGTGATAAACAAACGGGAGCTTATGAACGAACACGCGCCAGGTAAATTTTTAAACCTAATGTTAGGGCTAGCATTGTTGTTTGCTATCGTTATTTCTGCCAATGGTGTAATTGCCATTGTTGAACAACTTTAAAGGTAGCGGCAATGATTATTGTAGTAGCGGGTGTATCGGGTACCGGAAAGTCGACAGTAGGGCAAACGCTGGCTGAACAGCTAGGCTTGCCGTTTATCGACGCAGACGATTTTCACCCCGAAGTAAACAAAACAAAAATGCAAAGCGGGAACCCGCTAACCGATGAAGACCGGTGGCCGTGGTTACAGACCTTAGCTAGCGAACTCGCTAGCTACGAACAGCAAGCGGGTGTTGTGCTTGCCTGTTCGGCACTTAAAGAAAGCTATCGAAAGGTGTTAGCTGCACATGGCACTATGACTATTAAATGGGTGGTGCTTACAGGGAGTTTTTCGCTACTTAGCGAAAGACTTACCGCGAGGGAGAATCACTTCTTTGACGGCAGGTTATTAGAAAATCAGCTGCAAACATTTGAATTGCCCGACTATGGGTTGAAAGTAGACGTGTCAGCATCCGTCGAGAACATTATCAATAAGGCCACAGCGTATGTTCAAAATCCTACTGAATAAGCTCAGCGGTATAAGCCCAACAGAATAAGTGTAGCTGTATAAGCCCAAGAATAGCAGGTCGGAGAACGGTTGGCCCCAAGTCTCCCAAACAGATAAACAGATACAACGTTTGAAGCTGTAGCGAAAAGCATAGCAAACAGTATGTTTAACAAAAGAAAACAATTTAATGGCGCCGTATTTTAATGCGCCATCAAGATGGAGTTTTATTATGAAAGGCGTATTAGCATTACCAGTTTTTGCCTTACAAATACGAAAAGCGGCACTTAAATCATTACCGAAAACATTACCAAAAATTTGGGCACGAAGAATCCCGCAATTAGCGCTGCAACTAACACGAAAGACTAGCCTAGTTAAGCTCTTTGGCATGCTGGTTCTATTCTCTATTCATTCTATTGCATCAGCACAAATGGTTAAAAATATTAACGAATTCAATGATGCTGTAGCCAGCGCTAAAGCGGGCGACACCATAGTGATGGCTAATGGAGAATGGCACGATGTAGAACTGGTGTTAAAGGGAAAGGGCACTGAAGACAAACCTATTACGCTAAAAGCCGAAAACCCCGGGAAAGTAAAAATTACTGGTCTGTCGAATTTAAGCGTTTCTGGTGAATACCTTGTAATAGAAGGGCTAGTGTTTACCGATGGTCATACGCCTACGGGCGAGGTAATTGCTTTTCGTACTTCCCCCGATGAATTAGCAAGCTATTCCCGATTAACGAACGTGGTAATTGATAACTTCAGTCACCCAGAGCGCCAACTTTCTGATTTATGGTTAGCCATTTATGGCAAACATAATCGTATCGATCACAACTCTTTCATCAACAAACGCAACCGAGGCGTTACCGTTGCGGTACGTATGAACTCTGATGGCAGCCGCAAAAATTACCATACTATTGAATACAACTACTTTGGTCCACGACAAGTACTTGGTGCCAATGGCGGTGAGACCCTGCGCATTGGTACTAGCCACTTTTCAAGAGAGTACGCTAACACGCTAGTGCAGTATAACTACTTCGATAGAACCAACGGCGAGCACGAAATTATCTCGAATAAGTCGAGCGGTAATACCTTTAAAGGAAACGTATTTTTTGAAGCGCAAGGCACTCTTACTATGCGCCATGGCCACTACACCACGGTAGAAAATAACTACTTTTTAGGTAATAGAAAGCCAAATACGGGTGGTATACGCATTATCAATGAACACCAAACCGTGAGCAATAACTACATGTATGGCTTAACTGGGCGTCGTTTCCGCGGTGCGCTAGTTATTATGAATGGCGTACCTAATTCGCCGCCAAACCGCTACGACCCTGTTATTGAATCTGCAATGAACAATAACGTGGTTATTGATAGTGACTATATTCAGCTTGGCGCAGGGGCGGATGAAGAGCGCTCAGCACCGCCTACCACCACAGAAATGCAAAACAACATTATATTGGGTAAGCAAAACCTTAACCCTATTACTGTATTCAGTGATGTTTCTGGCATTACGTTTAAAGGCAATGTGTTAAATGAAGATGCCAGCAACCCACTTTCTTCAGGGTTTGAAAAAGTACCTTATAAAGTAAGCAAAAACAGTAACGGCTTGTGGGTGCCTGAAAAAGCATTGCTAGACGACATCAATTTTGGCGAAGTAAAACTGCCTGTTACTAAGGAAGACACCGGTGCCCGTTTTTATGCTAAAAACGAAAGCCAAATACCCTTTAAAAGCGGTAATGAAATTGCGGTTGAACCTGGTATGGATACGCTTGCTACCGCACTTGCCGCAAGTAAGCCTGGTGATATGCTAGTGCTTGAAAATGGCGGCGACTATCTGCTAACGCGTTTTGCGATTGTTAATCACCCAGTCACTATTATGGCCGAGCAGGGCGATAGGCCTGTTATCCGCTCAGAAAAACCAAGTTTTATTGTAATAGAAAACGGCGGCGCGCTTGAAGTTGAAAACTTATGGTTTGATGGCGCAGCTTCACCAGATTACAAAGGCAATAGTATTATTAGAACCAGCCGTTCTTCTATGAATATTAACTATGCGTTGTCGGTTGAAAACGTGAAAGTGACCGATTTAGACATTAACGGCTACTTCTACTTCTTTAAAGCGCACCCTGGTACTTTTGCCGACTACATCGACATTAAGAATTCCCACATGGAAAACATCACGGGCGCAGTGCTGTCGCTAAATAAAGAAACCGACGATTTAGGTGTTTATAGTGTTGAAAACTTAACGTTGTCGGGAAATACGTTTAAAGACATTAAAGAAGAAGTAGTAACCATTTACCGTGGCGGATTTGATGAAAGTACCTTCGGCCCAGCGGTTATTATAACTGACAATACTCTAAATAATGTAGGTAAAGGTTCAACCCATAGAACCGGCGCTTCTATGTATTTCCATGGTGTACAGAACCTACATGTTAGCGATTCAAAGTGGGTCGATAGCGCGCCTATGTCGCTTTATTTAACCAATGGCGAACCTATCACGGTAATTGAAAACGTGACGATGAAAAATACGCCTAAGATACAGTCTAACAGCGATAATTTTGAAGTGAAGAATGTGACGTATTAGAAAGATTATTTAAACATTAACCGCTAAACTAGCGGGCAAGTAAACTCGGCATCAGGTGCCGAGTTTTACTTTCATTAGAGTTTCCACGCAATCTCATTTCTTAATTTTTCAACCGACGCTACATTAGCCCCCGCCACGGCGGTATATACGAATGAATGGTTCGCGACTTCTGCACATTTTATGGTTGCTCTATTGCCATTTAGGTTCCCATATACATATCGCTCATTTTTCACCACCGATTGAAAATCGAGTGTTTTCAATATCGATAACGCTTTATTTGCACATTCGTCTGCATTAACTTCTAGCAATTTATGGTGGGACCAAAGCTGAGGCACCGACTTATTCTGGGGATTCGTTTGCGAAACAATAGCGGTTTCGTCTGGGCCCGTTTCCGCATATATAAAGTCTAAAATTAATGTACTAACAATCGCGATAATCACACCCACAAATATGGTGAAGATAATTTCTTTACTGTGCTTGATAACTAAATTCAATGATGCCGACTCCTTTCGCATTAACGCTAAGCTTCTTTAGTGAACGCCGCTCACTATCTAATTTTTTATGCTACCACGTGGAGCGAATAAACAAATAGCCAAAGTATTTGAAAACCATAACTTAAACGCTGATATAGCCCAGGATTAGTTTTAGCTTTTAATGCGCCGGTTAGTTTATAAGAAAAAAAGAAACAGCCCAGAATGCAGTTAAACGAAAATAA
Source organism: Alteromonas sp. 1_MG-2023 (assembly GCF_030547075.1). GTDB lineage: Bacteria > Pseudomonadota > Gammaproteobacteria > Enterobacterales > Alteromonadaceae > Alteromonas. Next base: position 75,836 of record NZ_JAUOQH010000020.1, read on the forward strand.
GCGCAGTACTATTGGGTAGATACTGGAAAATATCACGATAGCGGGCGCGATAATAAATGACAGCAACATAACTAGCCCTGACCACGTATGAATTTTACAACTTTTTGATGGGCTTGAAGTGTAAGGGTCGGCATCCATTGGAAAGTAACCGCATACCCATGTGCATAGGCCATGAACAATCACCATTGCGCCTATTATTGTAGTTGGGATAATTGAGGCGGGATGTTGCGAAGAGTAAGTGCCTATTAAATAGCAGCCAAATAGAATAAACAAAAGGCCCAATGGGTAGTTATTAATAGCGGGAGATAGTTTTTGCGTTGGGCTGCCAAAAGCACCAAGCTCACTACAGAATTGTTTGGCGTGACTGTAATTTGGGTAATATAACGACGCGATGTAAATGCCCACAACAATCCATATTGATGCAACTATCCCTGTATAACTCATTAAATTGAGCATGCTTAAATCTTCCTTGAAACGTAGAGCCCTGTTATATAACAATTTTGGGTAATGTAAAGTGCATACACTCGTTATATGGCTAAAATTCTATTTCAACAGAGACTTTCATGATAGCGGCTAGGTTAAATGATGCAGGCCATATTTGTTATCATCGCGGTTTTCAACACGACGTCTTTTGACCTAATCATGTCGGCTTTAGTTATTCTTCATTCTGCCATTCACATATACTTTTTTATATTGAAAATCTACCGAATAGTTGGCGTATTCCTGCGCTAACGTGTCGACCAGACATCAAATAGACTAAGTATATTAATGGCACATAACCCTCAAAAAATGATAAATCTATGCCGTTATCCCATAGCTAGTACGGGTAAAGATAGAGATGATTTAATAGCGCAAATAAGCGCTGAATTAAATCAGCATGGCTGCGCGGTGTTAAAAAATTTCCTTACTCCAGAAGGCATTGCGGCATGTATTCACGAAGCGGATAACGTTGCTGCACATGGTCATCATAGCTATTCTCGCACTAACCCGTATTTTACAGCAGAAGACACATCGCTGAATGCTGATGATCCTAGGCGAAAATTTTACGAGCGATCAAATGCTTTTATTAGTGCAGACAATTTTCTTGAGCAAGCACCTTTACGTACCGTTTATGACTGTAAAGGTTTCGATGCCTTTATACGGGATTGTTTGCAAATACCTGAAGACCGTTTTTTTCGCTACGCCGACCCATTAGCAGATGTCATTGTAAATATGGCCACTGAAGGGAATGGTTTTCCATGGCACTTCGATACCAACAACTTCACTGTGACTCTAGCGCTTCAAAATGCCGATGAGGGGGGCGATTTCGAGTATGCGCCAATGATAAGAACCCCAGAATGTGAGAATTTTGAGGAAGTTTCAAAGGTGCTATCAGGTACTTCAAAACGAGTAGTTAGCCTTAAACTTGAACCAGGCGACCTGCAATTATTTAAAGGGCGCTACTCTTTGCACCGAGTAACACCGTTAAGAGGAAATACGCCCAGATACGTGGCCATATTTTCGTATGTAGAAGAGCCGAGCATGGTCGGTAATGTAGAACGCACTATGCAGCTGTATGGCAAAACCTTACCCATCCACCACCAACAAGCCAGCTTGAGGGATGATACCCTCATCGACTAAATAATGGGGTCAGAGTACTTTTTCAACGCCAAACCAAATTAGTCAGTCAAAGTCTCCGGTCCTATTTTCAATCTAAAGTACTCTCTACCTAAAGTACTCTCGATCTAATGTACTCTGACCCCATTATTTGCGTATTTAAACGTATCCTTCCTAGCATTGTCACAATCAGTTACAAACGTAAAGTTC
>NZ_JAUOQH010000021.1 GCF_030547075.1 Alteromonas sp. 1_MG-2023
AATCCCCGGTTCAATAACTTCGTTACGAGCCTCAGCAGCGTCCACCATCTCTCTTATCAAATTTCTTTATAAATCCCCGGTTCAATAACTTCGTTACGAGCCTCAGCAGCGTCCACCATCTCTCTTATCAAATTTCTTTATAAATCCCTGGTTCAACAACTTTGGTGCGAGTCACAGCATTCGTCAAATTTAGCAACATCGAAATACATCGAACGCTTAGCTCAGTTGGGAGAGCATCGCCCTTACAAGGCAAGGGGCACTGGTTCAATAACTTCATTGCGTATCTCAGCTGCATTCATCATTTTTATGCCCAAAAACAAACGCCCGATACGGTAACTTATTTACCACCCTGCCCCAATTAGCTTTTCAGCGTGAACAAATCAAGTACAAAGAAGCTATTTAACCGTGGTGATAGCCTGATTATTCAACTAAACTTCAATTAGGTTGTTTACAATAGTAAGCATTGACGCAGATACGAGGTTGTAATGAACCTACAGTTGGCTAGACAAACCCGCTTATTGATTGCTGAAGATCAAGCTTTGGCGAAAAGCCATATCAAATATGCTTTAGAGCAACTTGGTTTCCAGCATATCGACTATGTAGATCGTGCCGCTCACGCTCTTACCTCTTTGCGCACCCGTCAATATGACGTCATCGTGTGTGCTTACGACCTAAGGCACGAGCAAGGGGGTTATAATCTATTCGAACAACTGAAAACTGAAAAAACCATCCCCCTTACTACCGGCTTTATCTTTACCAGTGCTGATACCGCTATTGATGTCGTGCATGCAATAATTGAACTGCAACCAGACGAATTCTTAGCAAAACCTTTTTCCGTTAACGAACTGGATAAAAGGCTAAGTAAAGTCGTTACTCGCAAAAAACTGTTTTTCGATGTTTATCGCTTTATGGATGAAAGTAATCCCGAGCAAGCGTTAAAAGAATTAGAGTTTATTTTGGTAGAGCCAAAAAACGCCGAACACTTTCCGTTAGCCCTCAAAACGAAGGGCGACTTACTGTTACTGAACAACGAATTTGAAAACGCTAAGCTGTTTTACGAATCTATTATCAATATTCAAAATTTCACATGGGCTAAGCTAGGGTTAGTTCAATGCTATATTCATTTGGGCGAGTTTGATGAAGCAGAACGAGACCTTATTCAATTAGCTTTACAGCCTGATAGCATGCTTAGTGCCTACGATTTACTGGCTGAGTTGCAAATAAAGCTAGAAGCCTATGATGAAGCATTAGAATGCATGAATGTGGCTAGCGATATTTCACCTCGAAATGTAATGCGACATATAACTGCTGTACAACTCGCTCGCTTAACACATGATTATGAAGGGCAATTTAATAGCGCTAAAAAAGTGGTTCGCTTCGGTAAAAACTCGGTACACGATACCCCTGAAATGTATTTGTCTGTTGCCAGAGCGGGTATTGATTTTGCGATGACGGCGGAAACTTCCCAAACTAATAAAATCATTAAGCAATCTAACGAGTTTTTACGTCAACTAAAGAGTGCCTACCCGAAAGTTAACCTTGAACATCAACTTCAGGTTATTAACGCGCGTATTCACTACTTAAAAGATGAAAATGAAAAAGCAAAGGATCTGCTTGATTCGTTAGATATTGACAACCTAGAAGAACATTCAGTCGAGACACTCTTAGACTCAGCCAAAGCCTTTCACGATTTGGGGCTAAGAGGAAGTGCGCTGAAAATACTCGACAAAGCAACGTTAAAACAAAAAGAGTTAGATGCTCCAAACAGCTTATTAAGCCGTTACATAGAACAAGAAGTTAATGAAAAGACTGCAATTTCAATTAGTCCTAAAAACCTTAATGACGTGGCCGTTGTTCAATATAAACGTGGCGAACTGGTGAAGTCATATCAAACCTTTGAACAGGCATTTAGAGTCATGCCACGTAACCCTGCCATTGCGCTGAACCTACTTCAGGCTTCAGCAATGCGCCGTTCTAGGGAAGGTAAAACAGAAGACAACATGAAGGCAGTGATGAAAAAGTGCAGGTTCACGCTCGAATGTGCATCTTTATCAGAAGAGCAAAGCCAGCGCTACGAAACCGTTAAAGGGCTTTTAGATCAAGTGGTATAAACCACTACCCTTTCTTGATAGAGGCTATCTTTATATTCTATTTCATGGCTGAAATTCATGCCTAGCTTTTTCATGATTTTAATAGAAGGTTGGTTCTCAGGTTTAGCCATTGCACAGAACTTATCGATACCAATTTGATATAAGGCGTCTTTCACTTGCATCGCGGCTTCTGTGGCGTACCCTTTCCCCCAGCTAGCTTTTCTAAACCGCCAGCCAAGTTCAATATTATCAATCTCGGGATCTTTAGTGAAAAAACCAAAAGGTCGAACTAAAATCCAACCTACATCCTTTTCAGTTTCGTTTTCTTGCACACGCCATAACCCCCATCCCAGCGCTGGGTTGGAGTACGCTTGAAAGCGCGGTACAAATGTATTGATAATATCTTCGCGGGATGTTTTTTTACCATCACTGATAAACCGCATTACCTCTTCGTCTTGATCAAGCTCCCACAGGAACTCAACATCATCGTCGGTAATATAATGGAAAGACAGGCGCGCACTATCTTCAATATACATAGACTTCCCTTTCTTATAATTTTTATTACGAGCAACTTTATATTAGTGCTTTCGTATTTTATCGATACAACTAAGCGGGGTGTTTAGCCACCTAACATAGCTAAATGCTTAGTTGCACCTGTATTACCTTCATGTAGAAAATGTGTGGCATGCTTCTCACCTAAACATTCAACTAAGAACTGTTGTAGTCCTACAACATCTCCATCGGATAATAAATGACGCATATCAATACCATGCTCACTGAATAGGCATAAATGTAACTTACCATTAGCGGCGACTCGAAGTCGATTACAACTTTTACAAAAATCCTTACTGTACGGCATAATAAGACCAATCTTGCCCGCATAATCTGGGTGGTAAAATTCCTGTGCAGGCCCCGCATCTTTACGTCTGACCATAGGTTGCCACCCTGCATCAACAAGGGTTTGTTTAAGCGGCGTGCCGCCTTGATGCTGTGCTTTAAAGAAATTCGTTGTATCGCCGGTTTCCATCAACTCAATAAACCGCAATGTAATAGGCATCGTTTTCAGCCAATCGAGGAATCGATTTAACCTTGCATCAGAAAAGTCATTCAACAGCACTGAATTTACTTTTACATCAAGGCCAGTCTCTACCGCAGCGTCCAGTCCGGCTAACACTTGCTTTAATTTATCTTGCCCAGTAATAGCCGCAAATTGCCTAGGATCTAAACTATCGATACTAACATTAACTTGGTGTAACCCAGCTTGCTTCCACGATGCAGCGTGCTCGGCCATACGGCCACCGTGAGTGGTCATGGCTACTCGCTTAATACCCGGCGTATTAGCTGTTGCGCTTAAAATATCGAGGAAGTCACGGCGAAGTGTTGGCTCCCCGCCAGTAAGACGGACTTTCGACGTACCCAGGCCTGAAAATGCACTTAGTAAGGTATTAATCTCACTTAACGAAAGAAAATGCTCGCTCGAAGGGCCTTGGTAACCGTCAGGCAAACAATACTGACAGCGAAAATTACACGCTTCCGTTACCGATAAGCGCAAATAATGGAATTGTCGTCCAAAGCTATCTTCTAACAAATTTTCTCCCTTAAGGGGTACGTAAAACAAATAGTATGATTAAATAGACTATGATGTCTTTGCGCCAGTTTACGCGGCTGCAAATGAGAATGAAATGCTCGATAACGCATAAATTAGAACGTTTTATCGTACCCTTACCCTATTTATCTTAAATAAATATTACGGTTCACAATTAACGATTTAGTCTATTATTCATCAATCTATCACATTTCACCCTCGTAAAGGAGTTTTCCCTCCTGCCTTCCGCTAGCGTCATCGTTGAAAAATGCCACATACTTGCAGTGAGAACATACTGAAATCATGCGAAAAAACCGATTCCCTTTAAACGAAAATGAGCCCATTAAATGGCAGGTACTTAAGCAGCTATGGCCATATTTGCTAGAGTTTAAAGGTCGAGTAGCGTTAGCCCTACTTTGCTTGATCGCCGCGAAACTTGCCAGCATTGGCCTACCATATGTACTTAAATACACGGTAGATAGTTTAAACGGTGATGTAGAAGCGTTGGCCATTGCCGTGCCTATCAGCTTAATTATTGCCTACGGTGCACTTAGGCTCACCAATGTTTTACTTGGCGAAGTACGAGACACCTTATTCGGACGTGTTACTGAGCGCGCTATGCGCAGGCTAGGTTTAAAGGTATTTAATCACCTCCATAATTTAGATTTAGGTTTTCATTTAAACCGCAGAACAGGCGGCTTATCTAGAGATATTGAACGTGGTACAAACGGCGTAAGCTTCTTAATGCGGTTTATGGTGTTCAATATTGTGCCTACCCTCTTAGAGATTGGCTTAGTCGTAATATTGCTATTGATTCAGTTTGGCTGGTCTTTTGCGATGATTATTGTGGTGAGTGTTATCAGCTATGTCATGTTCTCGATGAAAGCCACCGATTGGCGCACCCGATTTGTACAACAAATGAATGAGGCCGACTCCACGACTAATTCACGAGCGGTAGACAGCTTATTAAACTTTGAAACCGTAAAGTACTTCAATAACGAACGCTTCGAGGCTAATCGATACGACACGGATTTAGCGGGATGGGAAAAAGCGAGGCGTAAAAACCGGCTATCCCTTTTTGCGTTAAATGGCGGCCAAGCCAGCATTATTGCGCTGGCGATGACAGCCATGATGGCGAATGCAGCTTATGGCGTAATGGAAGGCGAGATGACCATTGGTGACTTCGTGCTAATTAACGCCTTCACTATGCAGATATTTATGCCGCTTAATTTCTTGGGTTTTGTGTATCGGGAAATTCGTGGCTCGCTAGCGAACATTCAAAACCTATTTTCCCTACTGGCCCAAAAGCCAGCAATTGAAGATAAGCCCAATGCAACTCATCTCTCAGCAAACCAGGCGAGTATACGTTTTAGTAACGTTCAATTTCACTATCAGCAAGCACGGCCTATTTTAAAAGGTATTAGCTTCGACGTGCCATCAGGGGCCAAGGTGGCTGTGGTTGGCGAAAGTGGTGCGGGTAAATCTACCATCATGAAGTTGCTGTTTCGTTTTTACGAACCCTCCCAAGGTGGTATTTTTATAAATGGGCAGAATATTCGCGACCTTAGCCAACATAGTTTACGAAGCCATATTGGTATTGTTCCGCAAGACACGGTGTTGTTTAATGCATCATTGGTTGAAAATATCCGTTACGGTAATCCTGATGCTAGCGATAAAGATGTAAATCATGCTATCAAACTTGCACATTTAACCCAGTTTGTTGAAAGCTTGCCGGATGGACTGGACACCACAGTAGGCGAACGTGGGCTGAAACTTTCTGGCGGTGAGAAACAACGCGTAGCCATCGCTCGGGCGCTATTAAAAGGTGCGCCTATTATGATATTTGATGAGGCCACATCTTCGTTAGACAGTCAATCAGAGCAAGCGATATTGGGTGCCCTTCGAGACGCCGCAAAGGGGCATACTAGCTTGGTTATTGCCCATAGGCTGTCTACTATTGTGGATGCTGATACTATACTGGTTATGCACAATGGCTTTATAAAAGAGCATGGTACTCACGATGAGTTATTAGCCCATAACGGTATCTACAGCCGCTTATGGACTACGCAACAACGAGCATCGAATTAAAGACATAAATAAACACTTTCAACAACGCAAGTAGTACATCACATGGATTCAGCCGCAGTAAAGACCACAATTAATCAAGTTATGCCATTCGGAAAATATGCGGGCCGCCGCTTGTTTCACCTGCCTGAACCTTATTTAGTTTGGTTTCATAAACAAGGTTTTCCCGAAGGAAAGTTAGGCCAACAACTTGCGCTAATGTACGAGATAAAACTAAATGGCTTAGAGTCTATCGTTGAGCCGCTACTTGATGACGACTAACTCACAAAAGGAAGTTTAGCGTTTGCTCTACCGAAAGTAAGCAATCTCTCCTTTCCCTACACTCGTTCGCTAACTTTAGGTTTTACCTAACTCTCTAACTTATTTATGCACATTTGAGATTAATTAAACGCAAATACATCATTTCTGTAATGAGTAATACATTCTTAAAATAGCGCTATAACTTAATACCACAAAGTGTAGATACTATTATGCAATCCAATACTTCGCCTTCTCTGACCACAAGCAAGTTAATGCTAATGTCGAGCGCGGTAGCGGCCACCGCGGCTAACTTATACTACAACCAACCTATATTACCGCAGATAGGAAAAGAGTTAGGGCTAAGCAGCCAACAACTGGGCGCAGTGCCTTCTGCAGGACAAATTGGCTATGCGGCCGCGCTTCTATTCTTATCTCCCTTAGGCGATACCGTATCTCGCAGAACCTTAATCGGTTTGTTATCTATTTTACTTGTTGCGTCTTCACTAGTCGCCTTTTCGGCAAATAGTCTATTTACCTTAGTCGCTGCCTGTTTCGCCATTGGATTAAGCGCTAATATTACGCAACAAATAATTCCATTTGCGGCGTCTTTAAGCACACCTGAAAATAAAGGGAAAGTTATCGGTACCATCATGACAGGGCTAACTGTCGGTATCTTACTTTCTCGAACCTTAAGCGGGTTTGTCGGTGAGCTTTTCAATTGGCGCGCGGTGTTTCTGATGTCAGCCCTATTAGCCGCACTTTTTGGGGTTTTACTCCATTTATATTTACCCGCGAATAAACCTACCAGCAACATGCCCTACCCCAAGCTAGTTTTGAGCATGCTGTCATTAGTAAAACAACATGCAGCACTTCGCCAATCTGCAATAACCGGAGGCTTATGGTTTGCTGCGTTTAACGCTTTATGGGCGACGCTGGCGTTACATGTTCACGAAGCACCTTTTAACTACAATGCGCAACAAGCGGGGCTTTTTGGTGTAGTGGCACTAGCCGGTATTGTGGGAGCAAAGGTATCGGGTAATTTAGTCAACAAAGTTGGCGTTCGCAATATGATAAATATTGCATTGGGGCTCATCTTTCTTGGGTTTGCTATAACAGGTATTGTTGGTGAAAACTTATGGGGGTTAGTAGTAGGGATTATTCTTATTGACCTCGGTGTATTCAGTGCCCAAGTGTCTAATCAAGTTCGTGTGTTTTCAATCGATGTTTCCGCGCAAAGTCGAATCAATGGTGTTTACATGTTGGGGTACTATATTGGCGGAGCGATAGGCTCTTATGCAGGAATTATTGCGTTTAACGCATTCTCTTGGTTTGGTGTGGTTGCGGTTAGCGTAGTATTTGTTGGTGGTGCTTTGTACGTTAACAATACGAACGGCAATAAAACGAGTAGTAACGATACAAGCAGTAATAATACCGGCAGCCCTTCAGTAAACAATAGTAATAGTAAAAAACACTGACCTACCGGATTTAAACGCGTTCCTATTACTTTGCATAGGTACTTCTTTTTGAGATGCACGTTCATTTAAAACGCACTTCCTTTTAAAGAGTGTAGTAATTTCAAAAAAAAGGGTAAATCGATAAGCGATTTACCCTTTTTATAATGGATTTACCCATTAGTTATTTGTAATTACTCTTACGCTTTCTTTCGCGCTAAAAAATGTTTACGCGTTACGTAAATGATCGGCAACTAAAAATGCCATTTCAAGCACTTGGTCTGCATTTAGGCGAGGATCGCACTGAGTTTTATATGCCTGAGCTAAATCTTCATCACTAATTTCGTATGCACCACCAGTACACTCAGTAACGTGCTGGCCTGTCATCTCTAAGTGAATACCGCCAGCATGAGTACCTTCATCGCTATGCGCTTGGAAGAACTGCTTTATCTCGCGCAATATTGCATCGAAATTACGAGTTTTATAACCACTAGAAGCAGAGAAAGTATTTCCGTGCATGGGGTCTGAACTCCACACTACGTGTCTACCTTCTGCTTTCACGCGGCGTAATAAGCGAGGCAAGTTATCAGCCAAGTTATCGGCACCCATACGGGTAATCAGAGTTAATCTACCAGGGTCGTTATTCGGGTTTAGTGCATCAATTAAACGAATAAGCTCGTCTTCTTCCATGCTAGGCCCAACTTTCACGCCGATAGGGTTATGAATACCGCGGAAAAACTCAATATGAGCATGATCAAGCTGACGAGTACGCTCACCAATCCAAATCATGTGTGCAGAACAATCGTAAGGCTTACCTGTTAATGTATCGATACGGGTCAGCGCTTGCTCGTAGTTCAGCAATAATGCTTCATGCGACGTAAATAACGAGGTTTCGTGCAACGTAGGGCTAGACTGCGAGTTAATACCAATTACGTCCATGAACGACAAGGTATCTTGAATACGCACTGCCATATCGTGGTAGCGCTCTTTAAGCGGGTTGTTTTCAACAAACGCCATATTCCAACGGTTTACTTCATGAAGGTCGGCCAAGCCGCCTTGTGAAAATGCGCGAAGTAAATTTAGGGTAGAGGCACTGCGATGATACGCTTCAATTAAACGGTTAGGATCTGGGCGGCGAGCCGCTTCGTTAAATTCGAAACTATTGATAATATCGCCGCGGTAGCTTGGTAACGTAATACCACCACGGGTTTCAAAGTTTGATGAACGTGGCTTAGCATATTGGCCTGCCATACGCGCTACTTTTGTTACTGGGCATCGGCCAGCAAAGGTTAAAACAATGGCCATTTGCAGCAATACTTTAAAGGTATCGCGAATTTTGGGTGCATTAAATTCGTCAAACGATTCAGCGCAATCACCGCCTTGAAGCAAGAAGCCTTTTCCTAAACTAACCTCACCAAGTTGACGGCGAAGATCACGTGCTTCAGCGGCAAAAACCAGTGGTGGATATGTACTTAGTGTGTGCTCTACTTGTTTAAGTTGTGCCGCATCATCGTACTCTGGTTGTTGAAGGATAGGTTTTTGCCTCCAACTGTCTACTTGCCAATTACTCAAGGGGTTCTCCTGATTTAAATATTCTACGTTTAGGCAAACGTTAATCTCATAATGAATGAGCGCTCTTGTTGTATTCACGCTGCTGTTTATATACGCGCCTTTGCGCGGCATTTTACCACATTTGATTTAATACAATAGGTGCGCAAACTTGAATATCTAGAAAGTCGTCGCGCTTACTCACTGCAAAATGGCAATCGAAGGTGTGCTCAAGGTTATTCACCGATAATACCTTCTCTGGCAAACCGAAGCTGACACTAGCCCCCGATTTCATTAGCAGCACTGTATTACTATAGTTGGCGCTTAAGGAAATGTCATGACTGCTTAGCACTATGGTATTCCCTTTATCACACAAGGTGCGAAAAAGACCCATTAAGGCGTACTGGTGTCGTATATCAACCCCTTGTAATGGTTCATCTAATAGTAAAACTGCCTCGCCCCGCTTAACCGCCGGCCACACTTGCAGTAAAGCGCGACAAATTTCCACCCGTTGGCGCTCTCCACCAGAAAGCCTATTTAAAGGGGTTTTAAAAAAGCGCTTTACTTCTAAAGTGGCTTCTAAAATTTCGGGTAATTCAAAAGCAAGAGAGCTTGCAAAAAATGAAAGGTATTCTTTAACCGAAACCGCAAATACGGCCTCACTTTGCTGTGCTAACAAAGTTCTAAATGTGGCTAGTGCACTTAAAGGCCATTGTTGCAGAGGCTGTTCTAACAGCGAAGCTTCTCCGCGTTCTGTTTCCAACACCCCAGCCATTATCGATAACAGGGTAGACTTTCCAGCGCCGTTAGGGCCAAGAATATGAACGCAATTGCCTTTGGTGATATCAAGGGTGATATTCGCTAAACGCTTATTCACACTAATATCGCGCAAAGAAATAACCGGGCTCATCGAAGCTGGCCTTTTAATAGTGCCCAAATGAGCAGAGGGCCGCCTAAGGTGGCAGTGATCATAGACACAGGCAGGGTTATCGCACGGGTAACTTCAGACATCAGCACCACAATAAGCAATAAACTGGCGCCACATAGCGCGCTTGCTGGCAATAACAATCTATTATCATGCCCCAGAATAAGCCGAAGGATGTGAGGCACTAACAGCCCTACAAAAGCAATCGCTCCCGCAATAGACACAGCCGCCCCTACGCCAACGGCAGTAGCAATTAGGCTACGTTCGGTAAGCTGCTCTACATGTACGCCACTGCTTAGCGCTGCTAAATCACCAGCATACAACCTATTAAACTTGGCAGATTGGCGCATTTGATACCACAAACTACCAATAATAAGTGGGCCGCTTACCCACAAAATAGGCCAAGTGGTTTGATACACGCTTCCCATCAGCCAAAACGTTAGGTTGCGCAATGATTGAGCATCGCTGAACATGTATAACCACGCTATAACGGCTCCGCTCAGAGTAGAAATAGCAACACCCGATAAAATAACAGCAACCGCAGAACCCAGCAGTTTTCTTGCAAGGCGATAGATAATAAACGTGGTTATTAATGCCCCAATAAAGCAGCCTAAAGGAAGTATGTAATGAAGATAAGGCTGTGCCCACAAGGGGGTGAGCAATAACAGGGTAGCCGCCACTAAGCTGGCGCCACTGGTAATGCCTATAATACCTGGGTCTGCCAAAGGATTTCGTAAAACAATCTGAAGCGTGGCGCCACTTACCGCCAACACACTCCCCACTAACACGGCGGTAATGATAAGCGGAATTTGAAGCTGCAAGGTGATGTGTTGCTTTAAAGCCGTGGGTGAATCAGCTAGCCATACCGTGGCTAGCACGCCAACGATGAGCAATACGGTAACACTACAAAGAAGGAAGATGGCAACTCTTCCCTTAAATACCGTGTGCATGGCTTAGCTCTGTTGAATATGTGCAATTAGCCCGTCAGAGGCCTCTTCAATTAAGTCTAACACTAATTCAAAACCTCGCTTTCCGCCATAATACGGGTCTGGCACTTCTTTGTCCTCGCTATCAGCGAAATCTAAAAACAAGTGAATTTTGTCATGGTATTCTGGCGCAGACATTTCACACAAATTGTCATAATTGCTATTATCCATGGCAAGGATATAGTCGTATTTTTCGAAATCTTTGTCATCGACTCGTCGGCACTTTAAGCCTTTAAAGCTATAACCTCGATCTACACCTACCGCTTGCGAGCGTTTATCTGGCTGTTTACCAATGTGATAACCATGGGTTCCCGCTGAGTCTATTTCCAGTTTTAACCCAGCATCAGCCGCTTTACGAATAAACACAGCTTCGGCGGTAGGTGAACGGCAAATGTTACCCAAGCACACGAATAACACCGATGTGTTCTGACCCATATAAAAATTCCTTTAAAACCAATAACGGCACTACGCTAAACTTTATGTTAACTTTTACGTAAATTACGCCGTTTAAAAAAATTGTGGAGCAGTAATGACCGCACATGTATTAATGTTAAGTAGTTCTCGTCAGGGCGACGAAGCGTACCTAGAACATGCGAGAACGCTTATTCTTGCACACTTAGGTGGCATTCGCGACCTACTATTTATTCCCTACGCTGCCGTAACGCAAAGCTATGACAACTATGTTGCCGCGGTTGCATTAGCCTTGCCAGAGTGCAATGTGACTGGACTGCATACCTTTAAAAACCCTATCGAAGTTATCAATAAGGCAAAGGAAAATAACCAAGCCATTGTGGTTGGTGGTGGTAACACTTTCCATCTAATGCATACTATATACCAACAAAATTTGTTGGTACCACTTCAACACGCTATTGCTGAAGGCACACATTACATAGGCTGGAGCGCTGGTTCAAACATTTGTGGGCAAAGTATTCGTACCACAAACGATATGCCAATTATTGAGCCTAAAAGCTTTAATGCGCTCAATATCGTTCCGTTTCAACTCAACCCACACTACAGCGATTATCATCCGCCTGGACACAATGGTGAAACGCGAGATCAACGCTTAGCCGAATTTACGGTGTTGAATCCCAATACACCTGTGGTAGCCATTCGTGAAGGAACAGCACTTACTTTATCTCATAAGCAGCTAACATTAGTGGGGAAAAAAGGTGGGTTCATATTTTTAGGCGATGAAAAGCGCCCAATTGCGCCAAATGAAGATTTAACAGAGCTTTTGAATAGCAGCCTGTAAGGCTTCTGAACTTGGCGCGCTTGAAAAAGGCACTTCCAGCAATAATGGCGCTGGCATGGCGTTTTTAAGCGTAGCCAAATTGTCATCGTATCGAGACATACAACCGGTGATATCGTTAGCTACCCAACCTACAATATTTAGCCCGTCGTTTTGAATAGCTTGTGCGGTAAGCAACGCATGGTTTAGGCAACCTAGTTTCATGCCTACCACTAAGATAACGTCCATTTTCAGTTCAGTTACTACATCTGAAAGAAACAGCGTATCGGTTAACGGTAATCGCCACCCCCCTGCCCCTTCCATTAATAGAAGATCTGGCGTTTCTTGTTGCAGGCGAGCTAGCCCTTCAATCACTGCATTACTCGTTAATTTCACACCCGCCTCTTTTGCAGCTATGTGCGGTGCAATGGCCGGCAGAAACGCAATAGGGTTAATGGTACTGATAGGAAGCTTAATGCTACTTGCTTGTTGAATTTCTGATGCGTCTTCGTTTACCCAGTCGTTGCCCACTTTTTCGCAGCCGGCCGAAATAGGTTTGTAGCCTAAACTTGTTTTTTGCTCACTTTCAGCAGCTTTTAGTAGGTGACAGGTAACGTAGGTTTTACCTACTTCGGTATCGGTTCCGGTAATGAAATACTGCTTCATGGTTTCTCTAGTCTGAAATGACACACTTTGTAAGTAAGGGGTAGCACGCCATCGATAGCGCTAACATTTTTATACGCTAGCGACAGTTTATTGATGTCGCTACGCGAGAGGGATTGCTGTTTCACGCCCGTAGCCCCTGCCCCTACGTTTTTGATTGAACGAAGTAAAGAAAGTACATCTTGGTGCTCATCAACATAATCTTTATTGATAAGGCGGCTAACCCGGAGCCCCGCTCCAAGGAACGAATTAAGCCACAATTGCGCTTCGGGCAAACTTGTTACCGCGGCAGGTAACTGGGCAATACTTCTCGCTTTATGCAGCTCTGAAAAAGAACCACTCACCATTATGGCAATTTCCGCCATGCCCGATGGCTTAAGTATGCGGTACATTTCACTGGCTACGGTTTGCGGAATTGAACACCACTGCAATGCCATGGAAGAAAAAACAGAATTGAAGCTGCTATTTTCAAAGGGTAACGACTGGGCTGAACCTTGTTTGAAATGAACATCAGGGAAGCGCGCTTGTGCTTTGTGCACCATACCTGGTGCAATATCTAACCCCGTGACGTTTGCGCCACGTTGCCGCAGCATGTCGCTGTGAGTACCCGTAGCACAGCCAATATCAAGTAGTTCGCCATGCAAGGAGTTAGGTAAATTGTTTAACCCTGCCTGCGCAATTTCGCGCTGAATATGCGCTTCGTTATCGTATTTATTTGCAGCTTTTGAAAACTGCTTGGCTACAATAGCTTCACTAACGCTATCGCTTGATTGAATGCCGGCTTGATGGCCTACTTGTGCTTCGCTCAACGCTTGCGAAGAGAGTTGGTAAGCATCAGACAAACTATTTGCTAAATTCTGAGGGCTCATGCTAATGCCTCCATCGCAAGGGCAATACCATCAATCAGCACATCTATATCCTGCTGAGTATGAGTAGCACTTAACGTAATACGCAATCGGTCTTCCCCTTTTGGCACTGTAGGATAGCGAATAGCTGGTATCCATATGCCACGACTTTTTAGGCCATCACTTAATGCTAGCGCACGCTCAGGGCTACCTACAATAATGGGTTGTATTGCGCTATTTGAATTCGCAAGTTGTAAATCGCTATTATGATCATTCCCAATTTCAGCGCCAAAGCGTTCACGAAAATACGCGATATTTTCGTTTAAAGCGTCTCTTCGACTAGTGTCTGCGGCAATATGGGTAAGTGAGTAAAGTGTTGCCACAGCTTGTGCCGGAGGCATGGCAGTAGAATAAACATAATGTTTGGCAAAGTTAACCAAGTAATCAATTAGCCCTTGGCTTCCAGCAATAAACGCGCCTGCGGTTCCTACAGCTTTACCGAAGGTGCCCATCACTATGGGTACATCTGTTTGAGATAATGCTTGCGCTTCAATACTGCCCAACCCGTTTTCACCTAATACGCCTATGCCGTGTGCATCGTCTACCATTAGCCATGCATTGTGTTGCTTCGCCATACCCGCCATATCACGAAGAGGGGCGCTATCGCCGTCCATACTGAATACACCTTCAGTGACCACTAGCTTGTCGATGTCATTAGTAGCATCAGCTTCGTTCTGTAAATTAGTCATTAAATTAGATAGGTGGGTTAAGTCGTTATGCCTAAATCGACGTAGTTTAGCTTTGGTTGCCATAGCACCTTCAAGGAAGGAGGCATGCATAAGTCTATCTGAGAAAATTTCACCGGAATGCTTGTTTAGGACAGCTTGGTCGCGGCTATTTTGGGTGCTGCTGTTTGGGGTACTGCTATTAGAGTCGCTGGCATTCTGCTTACTGTTACCAATATTATTAGCACCACTAAACAGCGCCATACACAATGCTTGGTTAGCAGCAAACCCCGAATTGAACAACAACGCCGATTCTCTGTTTAAACCGTCGGCAATGTAAGCCTCTAGCGCTAAATGTGCTTGGGTATGACCGGTGACCAAAGGAGATGCGCCGCTGCCACCACCAAATTGTGCCAAGCCTTCTACCCAGCTTTGCAATACGCCTTCATGTTGACGCATTCCAAGGTAATCATTGCTGGCAAAATTTAAATAGTGTTCACCATCAATGCAGATAATGTTGTCTTTTTCGTACTGCTGGCATACCCGCTTGCGCAGGTATCCTTGCTGAGCCCGCTCACTTAAGCGGGCTTCAAGCCAATCGAAGGCCATTATGCCTCCGCGGGCTGCGGTTTTTGTTTACGCGGCGCGCTAGCATCGTAAAACAAATCGCTGGCGTCAGAACCTTGTTCTTGTTGCTGCGCAATTTCTTCTTCTAATACTTGCTGATGTGCTTCATCAGAAAAATCGCGAGTACGTTCAGTGTTTATGCCTAACTTTTTAAACAGTATTACGTCTTCATGTGTGTCAGGGTTAGACGTAGTAAGCAACTTACAACCGTAGAAAATTGAGTTCGCACCCGCCATAAAGCATAGTGCTTGCATCTGTTCATTCATGGCTTCGCGGCCCGCCGATAAACGCACGTGAGATTTAGGCATCATGATACGGGCTACCGCAATAGTGCGAATAAATTCGAAGTAATCTAAATCTTCTAAACTGGCAAGCGGCGTACCTTTAACTTTAACCAACATATTAATAGGTACACTTTGCGGCTGTTCAGGCAAATTTGCTAATTGAATTAGTAAGCTGGCTCTATCACCTGCGGTTTCACCCATTCCCACAATACCGCCAGAACACACATTCATGCCCGCCGCGCGCACGTTTTCTAGGGTGTTTAGTCTGTCTTGATAGGTACGAGTGGTAATAATATCGCCGTAGTATTCAGGCGAAGTATCAAGGTTATGGTTGTAATAGTCTAAACCAGCCTGCTTAAGGGCTACCGCTTGATCGCGGGTTAACATGCCAAGGGTCATACAGGTTTCAAGGCCAAGTTGTTTAACCTCTTCCACCATTTTTACAATATAAGGCATGTCTCTGTCACGTGGGTTACGCCATGCGGCCCCCATACAAAAACGAGTAGAGCCTACTTGCTTGGCTTCTTTGGCTCGCTCAATCACTTTTTCGATTTCAAGCAAGCGCTCTTTTTCTAAGCCGGTATCGTAACGCGCGCTTTGCGGACAGTATTTACAATCTTCCGGGCAAGCTCCGGTTTTAATCGACAACAAGGTGCTTACTTGTACTTCGTTTGGATTGAAGTGTTGTCTGTGAACCACCTGCGCTTGAAACAGCAAGTCGTTAAATGGCAAGGCATAAAGCGCCTCTACTTCGGCTTGTGACCAATCGTGACGAATTGTATTATTTTGCGCGTCAGGCGCTGAAGCCAGAGTCATTGACTGTCCTTTACTAATTAAGAATGCTGGCTTAGTCTATGCTCCAAACACGAGTTGTCAACTCTGACCATTTCAAAAGCTTTACTAACGGTTGAATTTTGAACAATATAGACTTTGATAAAAAACATATTTGGCACCCTTATACTTCAGCAACTAACCCACTTCCCTGCTACGAAGTGGTAGGCGCCAAAGGGGTTGAGCTTACCCTTTCAACCGGTGAGGTATTGGTTGATGGCATGTCTAGCTGGTGGGCGGCCATTCATGGTTACAATCACCCTGAACTAAACCAAGCGGCGCATAGCCAAATAGATGCTTTCTCTCATGTTATGTTTGGCGGTATTACCCACCAGCCAGCTGTAGATCTATGTCGCACGCTACTAGAAATGGTACCGGATGGCCTTGAGCGGGTATTTTTAGCCGACTCTGGTTCGGTCTCAGTAGAAGTGGCTATCAAAATGGCCATTCAATACTGGGCCTGCCAAGGCCGCACGGAAAAGTCGCGTATCGTGGCGCCTCGCAATGGCTATCATGGTGATACTTTTGCAGCCATGTCTGTTTGCGATCCCGTAAACGGTATGCACAGTTTGTTTGAAAGCGTACTAAGCAAACAGCTTTTTGCCCCTGCCCCACAAACTCGCTTCGGCCAGACATTCAGCGAAGACGATATTCTGCCTTTAGCCGAACTGTTCGAAAAACATCATCATGAAATGGCTGCGCTTATACTTGAGCCCGTTGTTCAAGGTGCAGGCGGCATGCGCATTTATCACCCTGAATATTTAAAACGCTGTAGGCAACTTTGTGATAATTATGATGTATTGCTGATTTGCGATGAAATTGCGACGGGTTTTGGCAGAACAGGTAAACTGTTCGCCTGTGAACATGCGGGCATCTCTCCCGATATCATGTGTTTAGGGAAAGCTATTACCGGCGGCTACATGACCTTAGCGGCTACGTTATGTACTGAAGATGTGGCGTTAGGTGTATGCCAAGGCTCACCCGGTGTATTCATGCATGGGCCCACTTATATGGGTAATCCGCTGGCTTGTGCTGTAGCCAATGCCAGCTTATCGCTGATAAACGAAAACCATTGGCAGCAACAAATCCCCGCCATTGAGCAACAATTACACACTGAGTTGTCAAAATGTGCCAATTTACCTACCGTTGCCGATGTACGAGTGCTCGGTGCTATAGGTGTTGTTGAGACGGTACAACCTGTCAACGTAGCCGATATTCAGCGCCACTTTGTAAAACAAGGGGTGTGGATACGGCCTTTTGGTAAGCTGGTATACATTATGCCTCCGTACATCATTAGCCCAGACCAGCTCAGTAAGCTCACCCACGCTATTTACACCTATTTAAGTATTCGGTAACACCGTTTAAAAACAGGTGTGCTATGGCTGGTCTAACGTAATTTATACGCTGTTAACTGCAAAAAATAACATTAGGTCAGTCATTTATATGTTTGTACGTATTTTCGATAAAATTGTTTTCGCAACATTGTTTGTTGCAGCACTGCAAGTCCCTATTTTAGCCGACCACTACCGCCAGTATCTGAGTGGGTATTACGACGCAACCCGCGAGGAAGTCTCTGCCATGTCAGCATTAGCGGAGCAGCATGGTTATGCATCGGTTGGCGCTATGCTAAGTGCGCTTAAGCAAAATAGCGAAGCGGTGGTGCGAGCAGATGCAGAGCGTAAATCTGCACTTTTTACTAGGCTTGGTGAAATAGAAAAAGGCTTGAAAACCCTTGAGCACGGCCACTATTATGAAAAAGCTTGGTACATGGTAACCCCGTCTAATACGCCCACGCTGCAGCGAGTGCTAGATAACTTCAGCCCGTCAGTGCCGCTAACTCCATCTTCAATTATTTTCAGTTTTATAACGGCATTATTGATTAATTTACTGCTGTGGAGCCCTTACCTTTGTTATTGCCAAGTCAGGCACTTTAAACACAAACCGCAGCACGCGAGTTACCGCTAAGCTTTCAATATCAACACCGGTGGCCAGCTAGACGCTGGCTACACCACTTCGCTACCCTGCTTTTGAATATTCCAAGCCATTTAAAATAATTCTTGTCGTATTGGCACTCTCCATGCAACAACATTTCTATGGGTTATTTTTTTATTGCTCAATAAAGGCAATAAAAACAATAAAAAACCCATGCATTTTAGTTAGTTAAATAGTAAGGAAGAATTAATATGCCAACAGATGCACAGTTACTTATTGGGAAAGTGTTGCAAATAAAAGACAAAATTAGTGCAAAACGTCATTGCATACCTACTGAACTTCAGACCGAGTGGGACGCGCTAGACCAAAAAACAGCATGCTTTGAAAGCACTGCTATTTTCAAATCGGCCGTTAAAGGTAAACGTACTAACAAGCACCTAGCTTACACAGGTTCAGTAAAAGAATTATCGGGATTGGTTAGTCGTTTAAATGCGTTAAACGAAGAAGTGACTATTGCGCAGGTTAGGCATTAATAAAGCGCAGCTATTTTCTGACGTGAGGCTATTAACTCGGGTCTTTTGAATCAAGCTTGCAAACTTAAACAGCGTAAGCCTGCGTTAAGTTTTTGCCCTTAGATTTGAGCGCTTAGTTTTAAGCTCTTAGTTTTAAGCCCTTAGTTTTAAGACCTTAGATTTAAGAGAAATCGCACTTACCTTGATGTGTTACTTTTAGGAAAGCTAATTTTGGTAAAGTTAACGTCGGTAAAGTCAACGCACAATAGCCTTGTGAAACGTTCTAACCGAAACAGTCTCGATGATTTTTTCTTGATAAAACAGTCTTGAAAAACAGTCTTAAAAAACAAAGCTTGGCTACTCAGTTACTCCTGAACAGCCAAAAGGCTCTACATACTGCAATTTGTTGATACAACGACCAGCGTACGGACTTTACGAGTACCATAACTGGCCAAACGAACAAAGTCGTCCCTAGCGACGGGAATATGTTGAAATTCAACACGCTGACTTTCGTCTAAACTGTTGCTTTCATCTGCGTCTGGGTCGTGTAAGTAAAAACACTGCTCATCGTAACTGGTTATGGCAACCCAATGTGGTGCTTTTTTCTTGTCAAACGCGTACGTGCTAATTAAGCACAGCACCGCCTTGCCAGCATCCAATGCCTGTTCAATCGCTTCTACGCGCCATTCTTCTGTAACAATAGACATACCGCTTTTTTGCGCCTGCAGTAAAAAGTCGGCTTCTACTTGCCCAACAATTTGTTTTTTATGTTCACTTCTTACGCCATCTACAAATAAAGGTAAAGGCTGGTTAATTAACACCTCCGCAGCAAACCCTTCCTGTAGCGCCGCTAACGCTAAGCCAATGGGGTGACAGCCACCATGGCCAGATGTCATAAATATTGTGGTTGCCGTACGCCAAATTGCTAGCTCTTTTTGCTGGTTCATCACAAAACTGCTTTGTAATGAACACATTGCCATCATCAAAGCCGCTGGCCCGCACGTAAACTCCGTAGTTTGTTGATACCACGGGTATACGGTATGAGACATAGCTTTAGACGACACCAAGACTTTTTGCATACGCAAGGCGTTTGAATGATCGTCGTAATAATCAACGTACATACCAAACTGTTTAAAACCCAGCTTCTGGTAAAGTGCAATGGCGCCCTTATTGTCCGCAGACACTTCTAGGCGCATAAAGCGCTTTCCCCTGGCTAACGCCTGCTCCCCTAGTGTTGTTATCAACTTTTCGGCAATTCCAAACCCTCGGGCTTCTGGCAACACAGCAATTGAATATAAACGGGTCAGCTGCGTGCCTCTACGTAGTAGCAATAGTCCATACCCTGCTATGGTAACGCCTTGCGGGGTATGGTGCTCAGCAATGTAAAACTCAGCATGGCTCGCCGTTACGTAAAAACGAAAACGACGAACATTCAGCTTATCAGTCTTAAAACACGTATTCTCAATGTGTTGAATTTGTGTCACGTCATCAAACGTGGCTTTTCTCAACTGAATATTGTTGACAGTATTCAATTCATCCTCGTGCTCACCTTTATATACACGCTCAAGCCCTTTGTATTCAGACGCAAGTGCACTGTTCATGTTTACCGCCCTCGTCGCTCTAACCTGTCAGCAAATTCCTGCATAATTAATTCGTACAGGGCTTTACCCAAATATTTGTCTTCAACCCCAGCATCAATGCTTGGGTTATCATTAACTTCAATCACGTACACTTGGTTACCTGAATGCTTGATGTCTACACCGTATAAGCCATCACCTACCACTTTTGCTGCTTTAATGGCTGCCTGTAACACGGGCTTAGGAACTTCAAAGGTTGGCATTGTTGTAAAGCCACCGGATGAAAAGCGCTCTCCTTGATGGTGATAAATTTGCCAATGATTACGGGCCATAAAATACTGACACGCATAAATCGGCTTACCGCCCAACATACCAATACGCCAATCAAACTCGGTAAAGATGTACTCTTGAACCAGCACTAAAGCCGATTCAGCCAACATTTCAACCAAGCGAGTTTTTAACACATCGCGGTTTTCCGCTTTGTGTACACCGCGAGAAAATGAGCTTTCCGGTAACTTCAATACCAAAGGTAAGCCGAAGTCTTCAATAAGCTTATCGCAGGTTTCATCATCAGAATTCGATACAAACGTAGCTTTCGGTGCTGGTACTTTTTGATACGTAAACGCATCTTGTAAAAACACTTTGTTGCAACAGCGCAATATAGACTGGGTATCATCCATCACGATTACACCTTCGCGCTCGGCCGCTCTGGCTAAACGGTAGGTGTGGTGGTCTATTGCCGTCGTTTCACGAATAAATAACGCATCATAATGCCCCAAATCTTCAGGCGACAAACGTGACACTACGTTAGCTCTAAAACCCACCTTTTCAGCCGCCTTTACAAAGTGGCGAATAGCTTTTTCATCGCTAGGCGGCGTCGTCTCATCAGGATTAACTAAAATAGCCATATCCCAACGGGTACGCTTACTCGCTT
This sequence comes from Alteromonas sp. 1_MG-2023, assembly GCF_030547075.1. Taxonomy (GTDB): domain Bacteria; phylum Pseudomonadota; class Gammaproteobacteria; order Enterobacterales; family Alteromonadaceae; genus Alteromonas. Next base: position 21,069 of record NZ_JAUOQH010000021.1, read on the forward strand.
TAGATGCACGCCACTGTTTTGTGGTGTAGCTTTCTAACTGGGCAATACACAACTGCTGTTGTTTGCTATCGAGTGCGGTAAAAGGCTTAGCCGCAATATCAGCAAAGCCAACTACATTGTGTTTGCCACTTACCTTTTTACTGGTCTTCTTGTCCGCATGGGAATCCGTCACTGTCAGGGTGAGTAGCAAAATTGGGCACGGATACTTTTCAAACGCTTGGCGTGCAATACGTTTAAAACGCTGATCTTTAACTTCACCAAAAAGTACTAATAAAGGTGCCGTTGGAATGTCAGTTTCATCCACGGGTAAAGACAGCGCAAAAGGAAGCCTATCTACACTGCGAGCTTCTGCTAGTCGAAGATCGTTAATGGTATTCACCCCTGGCAACACCAAGTGGTTACGGGCCTGTGCCAATAGTGAACAGTAATACCCTTGGCTCAAATAGCGGGTAGTGTCACACAGGTTAATTACCCGTATCTTCGGCTCATTAAGTTTTGGAAACTCGGCCAAGTAGTCTTGAAAGGTAAGTACCGTTAATGTTGTTTCGCTAAATGGCGTAACATCGTCAGCTACAATCAAGGTATTGTGCATGTAATTCGCTTCTAAAAAAGATTATGTAAGTTACAATTCGAGATGAACGTAAGTGGTGTAACACTCACTTACACTCGCGTAAGATTGGCGCTGAGTTTACGCCGAATGTGGAAATTGCAAAGGGAATTGAGCACGGCTTTTTTTCATCGTTAAGACAACGAAAACTAATCCATAGAACTGGATAGATATTCCCGCGTTAAAGGTTTCTAATTAGGCTAAAATTTTTACCTAACACGAGTATAAATTAAGGTAAATCTTTAATTCTAATTCGTATCGTGATGTATATTATTACAAGCCAAGCAGTGTTCGTGAAAGAACTCTGTAAAGCCTGTTTACTGCAAAGTGCTGTGTATAGAATTTTTAGTAAAAAGAGTTAAGTAAAATAACTAGGAGATTGTATGTTACTAGCCAGTTTAGCCATTCTTATTGGGCTACCGGTTTTGCTATGGAGTGCGGGTAAATTTGTTGGCGGCGCGGCTTCTGTTGCCAATCACTCTGGGGTGTCGCCACTATTAATTGGTATGCTGATTATTGGCTTCGGTACATCAGCCCCTGAAATTATTGTTTCAATCTTCGCTGCTGCGCAAGGCAATTCAGGTATTGCTTTAGGCAATGCCTACGGCTCAAACATTGCCAACATACTGCTTATTCTAGGATTAACCGCGCTTATTAGTCCTATTGCGGTTAAATCGAACATCATTAAAAAAGAAATTCCGGTCTTACTCGGCATTACATTTTTCGCTTCTTGGCAGGTGCTAGATCAATCGGTATCTAAAGACGATGCTTTTTCATTACTTGGCTTATTTGTGCTGCTTATTTCTTGGAGTATCTGGCACGGTATGCAAGGCAGTAAAGATAAACTTGCCGATGAATACAGCGACGAAATCAACGCTTCTGAAGGCACTATTAAAACCCATATCATTTGGTTAATTACAGGCCTACTGCTATTAGTGGCAAGCTCTCGCATGCTGGTGTGGGGTGCGGTTGAAGTGGCTACCTACTTTGGCGTTAGCGATACCATCATTGGCTTAACCGTTATTGCGATTGGAACCTCGTTACCTGAGCTCGCCTCTTCTTTAATTGCAGTGAAAAAAGGTGAACACGACTTAGCCATAGGTAATGTTATTGGCTCGAATATGTTCAACACTTTAGCGGTAGTGGGAATTGCCGGTACTATTCAGCCTATGACAGTCAGTGCCGATTTCTTGTATCGCGATGTAGTAGTAATGCTAGCGGCTACCGTAGCACTATTTATATTCTGCATCGGCTTTAAACGCCAAGGGCGCTTAAACCGAGTAGAAGGTGGAGCTTTTGTGGCAGCCTATGCCATATACACCTACTGGCTTATTAGCGTTGCTTTTATATAGTAAGCCCTAAGGTAGTAGCCAGTGTGACAAGGCTAATTAACGCAATGCTGGCCAACACAAATAAATTAAAACCGAAATGATCGCCCTGCCGCCTATTGCGGCGGGCGCGCATAACAATACTTATTAAGCTCACCACCAAACACACTTGCAGCATAATTTGCATGGCTTTTAAATATTCAGCCGACCAGCCCGTATCGCCTTCAATACCCCAATATTCTTGAACCCCACTGATAAAATCCGGGCGAGCAAAATGAAATAAGATAAGCGTGATAACTAAGGACAGCCACCCCAAAACATTAAGCGCGAGCATCACGCGAAAGAAATTAGTTTCGCTTCTAGGTGTTGAACGGCGCTCTTCAATCCCATACGGATTATTTTTATTTCCCATTTGTCACTCTGTTCTCTGGCATCCCGCTTTAGGTTGAGTATACTAGCGTGCTATTGGATTATGCGTTAATAGTCGTATTTATTTTTAGTCACCGTGTAAACGCCTTTTCAGCGTTTTGAAATGACTAACCGCTATTTCGCTTTTTCAGGATGCAAATTCTAAAACATGCTGAATTATCGGCAGAAAATCCAAAAGATTGACGTAAAAACCATTATTTGTGCAAATGCACATTGTTGTTGCTTGTGAACAATGACACAAAACAGCATAAATCAGTAAGACGGAGAAATTAACATGACGCACGCGCCCGTTGTCGACGTACTTAAAGGTAAGTACGAAGTTGGCGAATCGGTAACCGTTAAAGGTTGGGTAAGAACACGCCGCGACTCTAAGGCTGGGTTATCTTTTATAGCACTACATGATGGTAGCTGCTTTGATCCTATCCAAGTGGTGGCACTGAGTTCTCTGTCAAATTACGCTGACGTACAGCGTTTAACAGCAAGTTGCTCATTATCGGTTACAGGTGTAGTAAAAGCATCTCAAGGCCAAGGTCAATCGGTAGAAATTGAAGCAACTGAGGTTGAGGTTTTAGGTTGGGTAGAAAACCCAGATACCTACCCAATGTCAGCGAAGCGTCACAGCATTGAGTATTTGAGAGAATACGCTCATTTACGCCCTCGTACTAACGTAATTGGCGCAGTAACCCGTGTACGTAACTGCTTGTCTCAAGCAATTCATCGCTTCTTCCATGAGCGCGGCCACTTTTGGGTATCAACGCCAATTCTAACAGCAAGCGACACCGAAGGTGCGGGTGAAATGTTCCGCGTATCTACGTTAGATATGATGAACCTACCACTAGACGATAAGGGCAACGTTGATTACTCAGAAGACTTCTTCGGTAAAGAAACCTACCTTACCGTTTCGGGTCAGTTAAACGTAGAAACTTACTGTACGGCTATGTCTAAAGTTTATACTTTCGGTCCTACTTTCCGTGCGGAAAACTCAAACACCTCTCGCCATTTGGCTGAGTTCTGGATGATTGAACCAGAAGTGGCTTTCGCGGATTTAAGCGACATAGCCCAGTTAGCTGAAGACATGCTGAAATATGTGTGTAAAGCCGTGCTTGAAGAACTGCCAGATGACATGAACTTCTTCGCTCAACGTATTAAGAAAGACGCCGTTGAACGCTTAGAAAAGTTAGTCAGTTCTGACTTTGTACGCATGGACTACACAGACGCTATCGACATTCTGCAAAACTGCGGTAAAACCTTTGAGTTCCCAGTTGAGTGGGGCATCGATTTATCTTCTGAGCACGAGCGTTATTTGGCTGAAGAACACGTTGGCGCGCCTATTATTATGCAAAACTATCCGAAGGATATTAAAGCGTTCTATATGCGTATTAACGACGACGGCAAAACCGTTGCCGCTATGGACGTACTAGCACCAGGTATTGGTGAGATTATTGGTGGTTCACAGCGTGAAGAACGCCTTGATGTATTCGATGCCCGTTTGGAAGAAATGGAATTATCGAAAGAAGATTACGCCTGGTATCGCGACCTTCGCCGTTATGGCACCGTACCACACTCTGGTTTCGGTTTAGGTTTCGAGCGTTTGGTTGCTTATGTTACTGGTATGCAAAATGTGCGTGATGTTATTCCATTCCCTCGTACACCGGGTAACGCAAGCTTCTAAATTGCGGTTAATATCGTTTATGTAAAGCCAGCACCTTGTGCTGGCTTTTTTGTTACCTTTAATCAGCGCATCTTGCTGTGGCTCGCTCACTATTTCCTTATTTAAAAGCTACCCAATTAAGGGCTGCTTTTATTAAAGACCATCCTTGTAAAGACTCCTCTTTGCAGCATATCTAAGGCGTAACACCATTACCAATGGCCGCCGAACGACAAGGTATTACTGTGTAGGTATAACCGATTTCATCGTCTTCAACAGGGCTGATAGTAAGGATCTCGTAGTCGTTTAATTCTACTACTCGCGTATCTTCAGGGCTCGCACAACGAGAAAACTCATCGGCTTCGTATTTAAAAATAAACAAGGCTAACAGTTGCTTCTGAGCCAGTCGAAACTCATCACCTTGGGCACCAAGATCAAATGTAGCGACTCTTTCATCATCTGCTCTAGCTAATTTGGAGGCAACTGGTTCTAGATTAGCTGCTTTGGCATTTGGGTCTGGCTTAACTTCAACGTTAACTCCGCGCCATTCCTCTGAAAAATTCGAAGCGACTTCAGGCTGGGTGTCTTTTAAAAAGGTAACGACACCTGCCTCCATCGACACGTCAAGCACAGTTACCAATACCACTAGCATCCAAATATAACGAACGAATGCAGTAGTCACCACAAACCGGTAATTAGGCGCATGCCAGAAGCCATGTATACCAAAAGGTTTTAACAGCAATAGCACCAGTAAATACAGCGGCATAAGAAGCTGGGTAAGAACCAAAGCTAAAATCGTTGTGATGAAAAACCAACTAGGCAACATAAGGATAATGGCAAAGTTATGACTGTAAGGAAGCGATGCCGCACTAACACCGGTTACGCTATTAACGAGCCCACTGGCTGATGCCAGCGCAAAATTAGCAATGACAGCGTAGACAAACAATATACATGCTTTGCCTGGTAAGCTATCCCATATAGTCATGAATCTTGGCCAGAATTCATACAGGATAGCCGTGGTAACCATAGCGCCTATTACGAGCTTAAGTAGGATGCTTTGAATACCAAAAAACATCACGCAAAATGCCAGCAAGGTTGCGGCAACGTAACATCGTTGGGCTAAATTCAGACTTTTCCAAAACGGTACGAATACCGAAAACACTGAAGAAAAAATTGATAAACTCTGAAGAATCATGGCCTTAATTAATAATAAAGGGCGCGTGTATTGAATTTTCATATCCATTTGATGTCTTATTCTTCGATTATTTTAGCGTGTGTTATCACCGATGCTTCCCGCATAACGAGGAATACGCTATTCTGTTAATAATTATAATTCAACGGTTTAAGCATCAGTTCTTTTGCTGTTTGCCCTGATGTTTGCGCCATTGAATGCACTGATAAAACGTTTTGATAAATTGTCGCTCGCCCATTAAAGGCTTAATCGATTGGTATTACTAAAAGAAAAGGTATTTGCTTAACCCCCTATGGATGAAGGTACTAGGTTAACTCTCGTTTGTGAACAATGCCATAACCGCGTTGTATTGCCCGAATTGAGTCATCGCGAGCGTGCAGTATGCCCTCGATGCCAACATACCTTACTCACATTTAAACGAAATGCGAGTGAGAGACTACTGGCGTTTTCAATTAGTGCGTTTGTATTTCTGGCGTTATCCCTACCATTTAACTTTTTGACGTTTAAATCAAGTGGGCAAAAACACAGTATTGACCTTCCCGGTGGTCTGTCTGTACTGATAGAAAACGACTACCTTTCCCTCGCTATTATAACCGGCTTATCTACGCTCATTTTACCTGGCATGGTACTACTGGGTTTTATCACCTTGGGATTAGCACATTTAAGAAATACACGCACACCGTTTATAAAGCGGGTGTTTTATTGGGTCAGAGCCTTGCTGCCTTGGAGCATGGCCGAGATATTTTTGGTAGGCACCTTAGTCAGCCTAATCAAAATAACCGAATTGGCCGATGTTGCCATTGGCATGTCTTTTTATGCATTTATCGGGTTCACTACTTTTATGGCCTGTTCAATGTCAAATTTTGACACTACTGGGTTTGCATTGTGGCTGCACCAAGGTGATTTACCGCCGCCAAAGCCACTTAAAGAAAAGCAAGCCAGCGAAAGTATTCAGCGTACGTGGGCATTACTCCTTACCGCCACCATTTTGTATATCCCTGCAAACCTTCTCCCTATTATGCGCACCAACTTTTTCGGTCAAGAAACGCCAAGCACTATTATTGGCGGTGTAATTACATTATGGGAGTCGGGGTCTTACCCTATTGCCTTGGTTATTTTAGTCGCCAGTGTAGTAGTGCCTGTGGCAAAAATTATTATTTTATGTTGGCTTAACTTAAGTGTGCAGTTTAGCCGCACTGGCTCTACACAATTACGAATTAAATATTACCGCATCACTGAAGCTATAGGTCGCTGGTCTATGATTGACGTATTCGTAGTGGCTGTATTAGTTGCACTCATTCAAATGGGTAACACTCTTTCAATTTTCCCCGGCCCCGCTGCACTTGCGTTCTGCGCGGTGGTCTTTACAACGATGATAGCCGCCATGACATTTGATTCACGGCTAATTTGGCAGCACTGGAAACAATTACCATGACAGAAGAGGCAAAAATCACTTCCTCAAAATCAATCTCTCGCATATGGATAATCCCCATATTAGTGATCGTGGTTGGTGGTTGGATGATTTATCAACAATGGCAAAATCAAGGCCCATTGATCACCATTGAGTTACAATCTGCCACCGGCATAGAAGTGAACAAAACCCCAATCAAGGTGCGTGACCTAGATGTAGGCCAGGTGAAAAAAATCACCTTAAAACCCGATTTAGATGGGGTGCTGGTTACCGCCCGTATTGACGCCAATGCCTCTCATCTTCTCACCGACAAAAGCGAATTTTGGGTGGTGGCACCACGTATTAGTTTTTCAGAAGTATCTGGATTAAATACGCTTTTATCTGGTAGTTATATTGCCATGGCCGCCAATGACAGTGGCAATGAAAAGCTGGATTTCATTGCTCTTGAACGCCCACCGGTGACGCCGGCAGGTACGCCTGGATTACATGTCATTCTACAAAGCGATGATGAATTTGCCTACAAGCCTGGCGACCCTATTATTTATAAAGGATTTAAAGTAGGTGAATTTGAAGATGCTGAATTTAATATTGAAGAGCGCGTGGTGTATTACGATGCCTTTATTCAAGCGCCCTATCATAAGCTTATTACTGCAAATACCCGTTTCTGGGATGTAAGCGGCGTTAAATTCAAGCTTGAATCTAGCGGTGTAAAAATGGAAACCGGTAGTCTTGAAACCCTGCTAGCCAACGGCATTACCTTTGGTGTACCTGAAGGCGTACAAATAGGTGAGCGAGTGGTAGAGAACGCCTTTTTTACCATTTATGGTGACATCGCAACCGCGTCGAATGCCCGTTACAAACTAGCAGCGGAGTATGTGCTTTTGGTTGACGAAAGTGTCCGCGGACTTACCGTAGGCGCGCCGGTTGAATACCGAGGAATTGAAATAGGTAATGTGACTGCTATTAACTCATTCCCTGAGGTGAAGGGAAATATACTAGAACGTGACTACCCTATTCCCGTCATCATTAATATTTACCCAGGCAAGGTAAGACAACCCGACACTGAAGAAGGCTTAAGTGCCATTAAGCAAACCATGCGCAATTGGTTACGCAAAGATTTAAGAGCCACACTTCGAATGGGAAATGTATTGACGGGTGGCCTGTTTGTAGACCTACAACATGTTTCAAACCCAGATGACACAGGCCAAATAGGTATGCTCAATGGGTATGAAATTATTCCGACAGTGTCGAATGAATTTACCCAAATTACGCAAAAAGCAGATGCTATTTTAGACAAAATTAATCAATTGCCATTGGGTGATATGGTATCAAACGTGCTGCTTGCAGTAGAAGATATGAAACTAGCTGCTCAGTCTGTAGAAACCGCCAGTGATGATTTTGACTTACTGATAGAAAATGTCGATACCGAATTGCTTAATACCAATTTGAATCAGGTGTTAGTGAGCTTAGACAGCCTACTTAAAAATTACAGCGAAGGTGGTTTGAGCCAGTCTGAAATAAAAGAAACTGTAGATACCATGCAAGACACCATGCGTAATTTACAACCTCTGCTATTAAAACTGAATCAATCGCCGAACAGCTTAATATTCACCGACAGCAATGGTTCGGGTATTGAGCCAAAGGCTAAAAAATAATGCCAGTTTACTTAGGCGACAACGCCACGTTGTAGAAGGATAACTATGAAAAATCATAATTTACATGGGTACAAATTCGTTAATCGAATAAATATCACCAAGCTGGTGATGACCCTACTTTTGGGCGCATCCTTAGTCGGCTGTGTATCTTCTGGCGGCACGTTGCAGTATTACCTACTTCACTCAACATCATCGCAGGCTACATCTGAAACATCGTCTAGCCTGTTAATCAATAAAATAATCTTGCCCGATTATTTAAAGCAAAGAGGATTGGTGTATCAAACTAGTTCAACCAATTTACATATTGCCACTGAGCACCTGTGGGCAGAGCCCCTTGATGAAGGTATTACCAAAGCGTTGAAAGGCGCATTACGTTCAAAAGGGGTAACCTTGCTTACCCACAATGTCGATGCCCAAAACGTTCAAGACTATTTAACCCTGCAGATAGATGACTTTATTGCCACTTGGCAAGGCGACATTGTTTTTAGCGGACAATACACACTAAAGCACCTTGATGAAGCTCAATCAGCGATACATTTTGATTACACCTTTCCCCTTGAAAATGACGGTTTCCCTGCCAGTATTGAAGTAATGCGGGAGGCTATTACTGCCTTAGCAACCGATATTGCTAGTGACGTCAATCAGATGCAAGAATAACATTTATGCTTAATGCCCTTAAAAAGTTCATCGAGCTTGGAACACATAAATCACTATCTGACGACGTAAACCGTCGAATCAGAGTAGTAAACATGTTTTCTGCCGTGGGCATGGCATTAACCTTCATACTAGGTTTTAGGGCACTATTCGCTCAGGATATTCAGCTTACTTTTATTTTGCTAACGGCCAGTATTTTGTTTGCTATAGCGTATAAAATGCAAGCGACGATAGGCGCTAAACGGGGTAGTTTTATTTCTGCGATGGTTATCATCGCTTGCTTAATGTCGTTGATGTTAATACTGGTTGTTACTGGTGGAAACGCAGGTACTGGGCCACTCTGGATATTCACCGTGCCCCCCGTCACTATGTTCTTTACCGGCTTTCGCCGTGGCATTTTAGCGCTTACAGGGTTTATCTCGCTGGTAGTTATTGTGCTGTTTGCCCCAGATAATGCCCTACTTACTACTGAATATTCTTTCGAATTTAAAACTCGCCTGCTCTATTCATTTATCACCGTATCCTTCTTATCTGCATTTTATGAGTACAGCCGCCAACGCAGTTACAACACAGCAATGTACTTAAGCGAACAATTCGAACGCCAAGCGCGCTACGACCCACTCACCACGTTATTAAACCGTCGTGGTGGTCAACAACAGCTTGAGCAAGAGCTCAGCAGAATGCAGCGAAATAATAAGCCCTTTTCTATCGCGCTTGCAGATATAGACAGGTTTAAGTCCATTAACGATACCTTTGGCCACGACGCGGGTGATGAAGTATTAAAGCAAGTTTCAGATGCATTTAGCCGCAGGTTAAGAGTGCAAGATAGCCTTTCACGTTGGGGCGGCGAAGAGTTTCTATTTATATTCCCCGAAACTAGCGAACAAGACGCTAAAAACGTTACGGAACAAATTAGGGAAAATCTGAGTGCTAGATCAATCCCAATAAATGATAAACATCACCAAGTAACCTCAAGCTTCGGCGTATGTGAAATTACCCCTTCAATCACACTGACCACCGCGCTTAATCTAGCCGATCAAGCTTTGTATCAGGCGAAAAATAACGGCCGCAATAAGGTGTGTACCGCATCAGAGTTAAAGCCAAAAGCACACGATTAGTTACAATTGATAAATAACTTTGACACAGTTTGGCGTTACACTGCACATAGTTAATTAATATAGAAAAGAACTAATCATGAAGTGGATGAAATTCATACTGCCTGTAGCAATACTAATAGTCAGTTATTTTATAATGAAAGGAATTGAAGCATCAGCTTCAGATTCAGTAATTACGGAAGCAGTCGATACCCGTCCCACCGTCACTATCAAGCAAGTTAATCTTGAAAGCTCGGTCATCACACTTTCTTCTTACGGTGAAGTTCAACCTCTTGAGAGCACCAATCTTGCAGCTCAAGTGTCAGGCGAAGTTGAATCATGGAATCCTAAATTTGTTAGCGGCGGATTAATTCGCCGTGGCGAAGTTCTCTTCTCTGTAGAGAAAGACGCTTACGAGGCAGCATTACTGCTAGCCCAAGCAAACCTATCCAGTGCACAGGCTCAGTTAATTCAGGAACAAGCCCAAGCAGATGTGGCAGCGCAAGAAGCCAAGTCTATGCCTGATGCAAGAGTGACCGATTTATACTTAAGAAAGCCTCAAGTCATGAGCGCTCAAGCTTCCGTTAAGTCAGCAGAAGCACAACTTAAAATTGCTAAACGCGACTTAGATAACTGCGAGATAACCGCACCTTACGATGCATTAGTTATTTCGCGGGAAATAAGTACCGGTGATTATGTTACTCAAGGTACTACAGCAGCCGTTATTAATAACATAGAACAGGCAGAAATCACCTTCCCTATCGCAGGGTTCGACCGCGTATTTTTAGACGACAATACCTTAGGTAAGAAAGCCACATTAATTTTAGACGACCTAAGTAAAACTCAAGTGAATGCTATTATTCACCGAGATACGGGCGTGATAGATAACGCTACCCGTATGACTCACTTTGTTGCTCGAATTGAAGATCCTTACGCCTTAAATTCCACTCATCCAATAGTAAAATTTGGCACCTACACCACCATTAGCTTTGAAGGTAAAAAGTTAGAAGATGTATACCGCATCCCACAAGAATTGGTGACCAACCGCACGTTGTGGACAATTGATGAAGAAAACAAATTGGTGTCACAGAAAATTCAAGTAATTCGTGAAGATGGCGGGGACTTTCTCATTCAAGGTACGTTTAACCCGAACAAAGTGGTGATGTCTTTACCTGAGTACCCTCAAAATGGCATGGAAGTGAAAATCATCGATAATAGCGCTGATTTTGCGGCAAACAGCGATACCGCGAAATAGGAGCACTGCCATGATTAAAACGAAATCTGAAACCGGTATTATTGCGTGGTTTGCGAATAATGCCGTAGCCGCCAACTTGTTAATGATATTCATCATCATCATGGGGCTAGCCAGCTACTTTACTATTCAGCGCCAAATGTTTCCTAATATTGAAATAAACTATATCTCGATATCGGCGCAATACCCTGGTGCATCCCCCCAAGAAATCGAAGAAAGTATTCTTATTAAGGTGGAAGAGTCGCTAAAAGACGTTACCGAGATAAATAGAACGGTAGCCCGTGCATTCCGTGACTATGGCACATTAGAGCTTGAAATTGATACCGACGAAGAGCTAACAGATGTACTTGATAAAGTAAAACTACGGGTAGATAGTATAGCCACCTTCCCTGCCGGTATGGAGCCGGTGAATATTTCTCAAATTGAGTTTCGCCAAGAAGTCATAGATATGCCTTTGGTAGGCGACTTACCTCTTCCCGAGCTTAAGGCTATTGCCAAAGACATTGAAGATGAGTTACTTCAGCTGGGTAATGTATCTTTGGTTAACTTATCAGCACCAAGTGACGAAATAGCCATTGAAATCAAGCCTGAAATGCTGCGCAAATATAACTTAACCATTGCCGATGTTAGTCGCGCAGTGGGTAACTATTCAGCCAATATTTCTGCGGGCCAATTACGTACAAACGCAGGTATCATCTCTGTTCGAGTGGAAAATCAATACTACAGTGGCAGTGAGTTTGCGCAAATTCCCGTTAAAATTGGTACCGCTGGTGCAAAAGTTACATTAGGGGATATTGCAGTAATTAAAGACGGCTTTACCGAAGGTGAACGCTACTTCAAGTTCAACGGTAAAAACGCGATTTTCATGTCGGTAAGTGCAACTAAGAGCCAAAATACAATTCCGGTCGCGAACACGGTTAAAGCCTATATAGAGCAAAGAAATAAAACCTTGCCAGATGGGGTAAGTTTAGAAGTGTTGGTTGATATGACCTACTACCTCAACGCCCGCTTAGACATGATGCTTAAAAACTTATTCCAGGGCTCTATTCTTGTTGCCTTAATGCTTACCCTCTTTTTACGCTTTAAATTAGCGTTATGGGTTATGGTAGGGTTACCTGTGTGTTTCTTGGGCGCGGTTATGTTGATGCCTGTTTTCGGAATAAGCATCAATATCTTATCGTTATTCGCGTTTATTATGGTGTTAGGTATTGTGGTAGACGATGCCATAGTTATAGGAGAAAGCGCTTATACTGAAATAGAAAGCAAGGGCGGCGGTATCGACAATGTAGTACGTGGCGCAAAACGTGTTGCTACACCAGCCACATTCGGTGTATTGACCACTATTGCGGTATTTGCTCCTTTTACCCTTAGTAGCGGACCTGAAGGCACTTTCTTCTACAATATTGCCATTGTGGTTATTTTCTGTTTGGTATTCAGTTTAATTGAATCAAAACTGATATTACCTGCGCATATTGCCCATACTCACTTCTCTCCCATCAAAAAAGGCAGCTGGCGGGACAAATTCAACACCAAATTTTATGGTTTCGTGAATGGTCCATACAAACGCACGGTGGAACGCGCATTAAAGTGGCGTTGGGCAGTATTCTTCCTTTTCTTTGGCATATTGATGATTAGTATTGGTTTAATTAACGCAAATTATGTTCGCATGGTTCCTAATCCCAAAGTGCCCCACGACTTTCCTAGTGTGCGCATTGAAATGAACGAAAACGTGTCTGATGAAGCCACAATAATTGCGTTAAAAACCATAGAGCAAACTATTTTAAATGTTGAAGAGCAGGTTATAGAAGAATTCGGTACAGGTATGATCCGCGATAGGCTTGTCTTCAATGAAGAGCGTACCGAAGGCCGAATCCTTACGCCTCTGGTTCACGAAGACGAACGCCCTATCGATACTTTTGAACTAGCAAGGCGCTGGCGCGAAGCCATACCAGAAATACCCGGCATGAAGTCGTTCATCGTGGTAGATGATGTCAATGGTGGCGGCAATGACGGTGAGTTTGGCTACCTACTGTTTGGCCCGGATATCAACACACTGAACGCTGCTGGTCTGAAGTTTATTGAAATGCTGCAACAACAAGATGGGCTATTTGATGTTAGTTCAACCATAGATCCAGCCAGCAAAGAAGTACAATTAGTCATGTTGCCCGTGGCATACGACCTAGGCCTAACGTTATCAGATATTGCCTCTCAAGTAGGCGCTAGTTTCTACGGCGGCGAAGCCCAGCGAGTTATTCGTAATGGCGAGGAGGTGAAGGTAATGGTGCGCTATCCCGAACTTACCCGAGAGCGTTTTGCCGATTTAAAATATACCGTTATCAAAACGCCTGAAGGCCGTGATGTACTGCTTGGTGACGTAGTCTTGTTGGAAGAAAAACCTGGGATTAGTTACATTCGCCGCGAAGGTGGTTATCGCAGCGTGTATGTGTGGGGCAATATTGATGAAGAGGCTGTAGAGCCGAACGAAGTAGTAGAGCAAATTAAGGAAAAGCTATTACCGCAACTTCAAGAAGAATTCCCTTCAGTGATGACTGAGTTAGGCGGTGACATTGAAGAGCAACAAGCGCAGCAAAGTGAGCAATTATTGTTTTTCTTAGCCGCTATGATCATGGTTTATATACTATTAGCGGTACCGCTTAAAAGCTACGGGCAACCACTTATTATAATGTCGGTTATTCCGTTTAGCTTTACTGGGGCCATATGGGGGCACTTCTGGCTCGATCTAGATTTAAGCATGATGTCTACCTTTGGCCTGATAGCCGCCGCTGGTGTGGTAATAAATGACTCCCTAGTAATGACAGACTTTGTCAATCAGCGCCGCGCTCAAGGTTACAGTGTAAGAGAAGCCGTAACCGAAGCAGGTAGCGCACGTTTTAGAGCTATCACACTGACCTCTATTACGACCTTTGCCGGTGTACTACCTATTATGTTTGAAAGCAGCCTACAAGCAGCATTCGTGGTACCTATGGCCGCTGCACTCGGGTTTGCCGTGCTTTACGCTACACTGGTCACGCTTATTCTCGTTCCTTGCTTGTACTTAATCTTGCTGGATTTGGCCGTACCGTTTTCATGGATAAAAAGTAAAATTTCCCGTAGATCTCGCGTAAATGACGTTAAGGCTCAAAGTGAGAATGACTCTTCAGGTAAGAATACTGGCGAAGTAAAATACGAAACACAATAGTATGTTGTATTAATATCTGGATACCCCCCATCGCTACTTAGCGGTGGGAGTTTAGATGACTATCTATCTATTTATACCAGGCTCAACGTAGTGAAGCTCATAAGTGATAGGAAATGGGAATTCTTACTGTACTACTCATTAACCTCATAGCGGCTAAGAATTAGCGCGGTCGCACTTTTGGCTATCTGCATTTTTCGCTCTTCTGTAAGCGGGTCTTCCAGCTTGAATAGCTGAGGCCAAAAACACTGCCCCTTTACAAGGCTATCCATTTCTTCAACCACCTGGTCTATATCGTCAAAGGCCATTCGATTATCTTTTTTAGCGCTTCTTAACCACTTGTGCATGGCTTTTTCTTGGGCTTGAAGTTGGGCAACTTCATCTTTCAATCTAGAAGGCTCATAGAAAAAATGACCGATAGCTACGCGAGCTAACTCTAGGTGTTCGTCGCCACTCATAAAGTTAATATCAATTAAAATCATGCTAATTAACTGGTCGGCTAATGCTTGCGTGGGATCATACGGCGCTCCATTATCAACAAGTGCAGTATGCCATTGCTCTTTGATAAGGTGCATCACCAACTCTTCTTTGGCGGAAAAGTGGTTATAAACGGTTCTTTTAGACACGTTCGCTAGCTCAGCCAGCTTATCCATGCTGGTGCCGTTTACTCCAAATTCCTGAAATGCATGTTTAGCTGCTTGAATAATAGCATCTCGCTTAACATCACTTCGCGTTCGAGTTGTGCTAGTCATAATCCCATTGCCTAAAAATAATATACTTTCATTTTACACCGCACAGTTTACTTTTCAATGGATGATCTCTAAAATGCACCGTTCAGTTTACTTTTAATATATGTAAACATAGTCGTCTATACTGTATTCACCTTTAATCCGGATCGAAAAATTCCTATGCCCATTTCGCAAATTCGTTATGTAATAGCGTTCGCTGCTTTAACTATTTTTACTCTATCAGGGTGTTCATCTGAGGATGATACGCAACAAAAAACAATCCCCCCTCGTTATGTAAAACTTGCAACCGTTAGCGAAGTACCTACGTTCGATGAATTTACTTTCCCAGCTGTTGTTTCTGCGGTTAAAACCATCGACCTTAGCTTTGAAGTGTCAGGGCGACTTGTTCAAATGGATTTGGTGACCGGTAGCGATATTCAAGAAGGAAAGCTGCTAGCCACTATTGATAGGCAGCCGTTCGAACGTATAGTAGACGAACAGCGTACGCGTTTAGAGCAATCCAAGCGAGAATTTGACCGAATCCAAAAAATGTACGCGCAAAAGCTCGTGGCACAAAGCACGCTTGATACTGCCAAAACAGCCTATGAATTAGCGGAAATAGAACTAAAAACCGCTAAACAAGACTTAAGTTATACGCAGCTTTATGCCCCATTTGATGCAAAGGTTTCCCAGCGTTTAGTCGAAAACAATAGCTTCGTGGCAGCGGGCACGCCGATAGCTCGCATTCAAGATTTATCTAAAATTTACTTCAATATCAACATTCCTGAGCGATTGCTTACTGCCAACCTCAATCGTCAAATTAATCAAGCCAGTGCGTCTTTAACTACGAATAGTAGTAAATGGTATCCAGTCTCGTACGTTGAGCATAACACTCAACCCGATCCAGTTTCACAAACTTACGAAGCCGTGTTCGCCATGGAGCCTTTAAAGGAATTCCAATTAACTCCCGGGGCACGTGCGGTCGTTAAGGTACAATTAGAAGGTTCATTGTTTAATGATGGTGTGGTAGTTCCTGTACAAGCCCTTGTAGGCGACAAAGCCTCTGGTTTCTCAGTATGGGTTTACGATGAACCAAGTCAATTGGTACACAAAGAGAGTGTAACTGTTGAGCATATACGCGAAGAGTTCGCGATACTCAAAGGTGAATTATCGCTAGGACAACAAGTCGTTGCTGCCGGCGCGACGAAGATGCGAGCAGACATGAAAGTTCTTCCTTATGAGGGAGAAAAGTAATTTATGGATATCGCGCGTTATTCAATAGAAAAGCCGGTTAACGTCTGGCTTATGGTCGTTATATTACTGCTTGGCGGTATTATTGCGATGACCAAAATTGGTAGATTGGAAGATCCTGAATTTACTATTAAACAAGTGAAGGTATACACCTCCTTTTCTGGCGCGAGCGCCGAGAAAGTAGAGCAGGAAATTACTGAACCACTAGAAATTGCTATTCAACAGATGCCGCAGTTAAAAGAGGTCACCTCAATTTCTTCCCCTTCTTTGTCAGAAATTTCTGTAGAAGTAAAAAGTAACTACAACACTAAGCAATTACCCCAAATTTGGGATGAACTTCGAAAGCGCCTTAGAGATGCTTCTTCTTCATTACCCACGGGCTCTGAAGCCCCTGTTGTGTATGATGATTTCGGTGATGTTTACGGGCTTTATTACGCATTAAGCGCCCCAGATTTCACTACCAGCGAATTACGAGAGTTCGCACGGGTAATTAGACGAGATTTGTTAACTACTGATGGCGTGGCTAAAGTAACAGTAGGTGGCGTGCAATCAGAACAAATTGTTGCTTACATCAACCCTTATCAACTTGCTGGTTTAGGTATTTCCTTCCCTGATTTTACGGCGTTATTTGAAGATAATTTACGTCCATTCAGTGGCGGCAGAGTAAAAGTTGATGAGAAAAAAGTACGCTTAATTGTAGAGCGAGCGCCAGATAAATTAGAAGAAATATCCAACTTATCCTTAGTTATACCTGGTACTAATCGCTCTATTCGAGTTTCTGATATTGCCACGCTAAGGCTAGAACCAGCAGACATTCAATCTGAACTCATTCGTTACAATGGCGAAGAAGCCCTTACGGTTTCTGTATCCGCCCTGTCGAACGTGAATATTGTTGATGTGGGTACCGCTGTAAACGCAAAAGTTGACCAACTACTAACCAAGCTTCCTGTGGGTATCACGCTTACACCTATTTACGATCAAGCATCGGTTGTTGATGAGTCAGTTACGGGTTTTATTAATAACCTCATAATGTCAGTTGCGGTAGTGACTTTAACGTTATGTTTGTTTATGGGCTGGCGTTCTGGCGTAGTAGTCGGTGTAGTGTTGTTGGTTACTGTGTTAGGCACTATTTTGATTATGTGGTTGATGGGCATTCAACTACAACGAATCTCGCTTGGTGCCATGGTTATTGCGATGGGAATGCTAGTAGATAACGCCATTGTTGTCGCCGAAGGTATGATGCTACGGATGGCGACGGGCGCCAAAGCAAAAGATGCAGCCAGCTTTATTGTAAAACGAACGCAATGGCCCTTACTGGGTGCCACCGTTATCGGTATTGCTGCGTTCTCGGGAATTGGGTTATCTAATGACGCTACCGGTGAGTTCTTATATTCACTATTTGCGGTTGTATTAGTATCGCTCATGATGAGTTGGGTGCTAGCCGTTACTTTAGTGCCGGTATTGGGCGCCTACTTCTATCGCAAAGGGGTAAAACAAACCAGCGAAGATGATGAGCCTTCAACCATGCAACGTTGGTTTACCGGCGTACTCACTAAAGCGCTTAAACTTCGATGGGTTACCATTGCGGTACTCGCCGTTATCACAATTGTGGCTTACGGCAGCTTTGGCATGGTAAAACAAGGGTTCTTCCCACCATCCAACGCACCGTTGTTTTTCGTTCACTATTGGGGGCCTCAAGACCGCGATATTAGAGCTACCGAAGAAATCATGAAAGAAGCTGAACAGCGCGTTTTGAAACAAGAAAATGTTACCGCTGTTACCACTATCATTGGCCAAGGTGCCGAGCGTTTCACGCTAACCTACGCGCCTAAAAGTGCCAACGAAAACTACGGTTTCATGATGGTTAGAGTAAACGAACTCGAGAATATCCCCGGCGTTCAAGCTAAGCTAGCAGACCTACTTGATGACATAGATTTAGACGCAAGCTTCTATTTGGAGCGAATGCAGTTTGGCCCAGGTTCTGGCGCTAAGCTAGAAGCTCGATTCTCAGGCCCTGATACCGAAGTCCTCCGCGCCCTTGCTGAAGAAGCAAAAGGCGTCATTCTTGCTGATGGCAAGATTAAAGATGTTCGCCACAACTGGCGTGAAAAAGGGGTAGCGATAAATACCCAGTACGATAATTACAATGCTGGGATTGCGGGGGTTTCTCATTCAGACTTCAGTCAGACAGTACAATATGCTAGCAGCGGCTTAAGATTAGGTAGTGTTCAAGATGGTGATTATGCCTATAGCATAGTGGCTAAGATGGGCCAACCCGATGAAACCGCTATTCAGTCTGTGAGGGAAAGTCAAGTTTGGTCCTCTTTGCAGAGCCAATATGTGCCTTTCATGCAGGTTTCTAGCGGTTTAGATATAGTCGCTGAAGAACTGCGTATTCACCGAATGGATAGACTACGTACAATTACTGTTGAAGCTGAACCTGGTGATGATGACACTGCCGGTAAAGCATTGGAGCGCATACGCCCGCTAATAGAAGATATCGAGTTGCCTGCTGGATATGAACTTGAATGGGGTGGTGAGTTTGAAAGCTCAAGTGAAGCCCAAGAAGCCCTAGGTGCTGGCTTACCCGCAGGCTTCTTAATCATGTTTATCATTTCTGTCTTGTTGTTCGGCCACGCCAGACAACCACTTATCATATGGTTAGTGGTGCCCATGGCTATCGTTGGGGTAGTGGCAGGTCTGCTTTCAACCAGTATGCCTTTTGGCTTTATGTCGTTGTTAGGCTTTTTAAGTTTGTTCGGCATGTTGATTAAAAATGCCATCGTACTTATTGAAGAAATAGACTTACAGATTGAAGAAGGCTTAGAACCTCGCAAGGCCATCATCGAAGCAACACTAAGTCGTTTACGTCCTGTGTCCTTGGCCGCAGTAACGACGATTTTAGGGATGGCGCCACTGTTATTCGATGCTTTCTTTGCTGATATGGCTGTGACTATTATGGGTGGATTGACCTTCGCCACTATTCTTACGCTTATCGCGGTGCCTGTACTTTATAGCTTGTTATTTAAAGTAAGCTATAGAAACTCGAACAACTCATAGCTTTAAGGTTTACGCTTTAAGATCTAAAGCTCAAGGCTTCAGGCCTTCGCTTTTTACATAGCAAAAAGGTGCGTTTATACGCACCTTTTTTATTGGTTTTTATTTATCACGAATACATATTAGCCTTTCTTTGCATTCACCCTTGCTTCCATATATCGCATTACATCACGCCACGAAACCATTCCAATTGGGCAGCGGTGGTCATCAACAATAGGGATGCATGATATTTTGTTATCATTGAATAACGAAATCGCTTTTACAATTGAATCGCTTGGCGAAAGGGTTAACACGTTACGTGTCATTATTTGATGTGCTTTCTTTTCAAGTGTCGCTCTATCACGAAAGCGTTCATTAACGGTGTTAGCAAAAGGACTGGTTGCTTTTAGTAGGTCCCGATCTGAAATGATCCCTTGTAGTTGGTTACGATACACCACCACCAAATGATGAAACCCGGTTTCTGCAAATAACGTCTGCAACGACTCTAGACTATCATCCATATGCACACTGACCACACGAGATGACATGATATTGGCCAAGCTCATTTTCAATCCTTTTCTACTAACACCGGGTAATATTCTTACAGTATTCAGGCTAGTTTTTCGCAAACTCCTAGCTAATTTGCGCTACTTTCTAACTATCACTTTTTTCGCCTTTGTGTAATGACAGAAATCTTTACTAACACAACGTTGTACTAACTAACGCTGTACTAGGCACTAACAAATTAGCGTACTGCGTTGTTGGCCTAAAAGCCTAACGGCAAATCTATACACTAATACAGATTTTTCCAAAATGCTTACCCGAAGCTTCAAACGTAAAGGCATCAGACAACCTTTCTAGCGCAAACGTAGTATCTATTACAGGTTTAAAGTTCATACATTCCAAGGCACTGACAAAGTCCCACTGGTCTTTATTGCTACCTACAATAACGCCTGTTAGCCTAATTTGCTTACGCATCAGGGTCGCTGTTGGAATATCGCCTTTTATGCCGGTTAATACGCCAATAAGCACAATACTGCCCCCTACCCTACAAGCATTAATCGATTGGCCAAGTGTGGCGGGACCACCTACTTCTACCACGTGATCTACGCCTAATCCACCAGACCATTTAGCAATGGTTTTGCCCCACTTTTCGTCTGTTTTATAATTAACGGTAAAATCAGCGCCCAAGGCCTTTGCTTTTTCTAGCTTTTCGTCAGAACTAGAAGTAATAGCCACTTTTGCTCCCATCGCCTTGGCAATTTGAAGCGCATAAATAGATACGCCGCCAGTGCCTAATAACAACACCGTGTCACCAGCTTTTAATCCGCCTTCCACAACTAAAGCACGCCATGCGGTTAATCCTGCGGTAGTGATAGTTGCAGCCTCTTCGTGTGTCCAATCGGCAGGCGCTTTGGTAAACCATTGCTGCGGTTTTACCACAACCTCTCGCGCATATCCGTCAATACCGTCGCCTGGGGTTCTTGAGAAATCTCCCACCGTGGGCGCGCCATTTAACCAATCTGGGAAAAACGTAGAAACCACATGATCGCCTGGTGCAAATTGGGTAACACCTTCACCTACTTCAACCACTACCCCAGCGCCATCAGACATTGGAATACGATTTTTTTCAGCAGGGATCGCGCCCGTGGCTACGCTGTAATCGTGATAGTTAAGAGAGCTCGCGTGAATTCTTACCTTAATTTCATCATAACCCACCTCTGTAGGCTCGGCTTCATCTACGCAGTAAAGCGCGTCTAATCCTTCGCTGTTGTCTTGTAAACGCATTACTTTCATAATATTTCCTTCCTAATTAGCAAGCGAAAATAGTGGCGGTCAATAGATATCAATAGTCATAAAAAACGACCAACGCAACTATAAGCTGAAGTAAATGTGATCATTATTATTAATACACACATGAGGATGGAGACGATTAATTAAAGGGAGAAATATAAAGAAAAGCCCCTTTGGCGAGCAAAACTACTAACGCCAAGGGGAAAAGTGCGCAAAGGGTAGCGCTTAGGGATAGTAAACTGTACAAATTTAAAAGCTAATACAAGAACTCGTTCACAAACCAGTTCGCAGAAGCTTAAGAGGCTACATCAATAACGATTTTGCCCATAGCCTTGCCGCTTGCTAGGCGCGCATGTGCATCACCTGTTTGCTCAAGGGTAAACGTCTCGCTATCTAATACTGGCGTTAACGCACCTGCATCAACAATATCTGTAATAGCGCGTAATATCGCTCCGTGACTTTCACGTTTGTAGTTGTGAATCATAGGAATAAGCATGAACACAACATGTAAACTCAAGCCTTTGAAGTGCACTGGGGTAAGATCTGTTTCAATAAACGACACCGTCGTCGCCACTTGGCCGCATAATTTTGCCGCTTCAAAAGAGTTAGGTAAATTACCGCCACCCACAGAATCATAAATTACATCGAAACCAGCGCCATCAGTATGCTTAGCAATATAATCAGCCACTTTTTCCGAACGGTAGTCAATATAAGTCGCACCGAGCTTTTCAATCAGTGCCGCTTGTTCATCTGAGCCGCCAGTAGCAAATACAGTAGCACCAAAGTGACGAGCCATTTGAATAGCAAGGTGACCTACGCCGCCAGCGCCGCCATGCACTAATACGGTTTGACCTTTTGCTGTTTGCGCGCGGGTTAAACCCTCATACGCAGTAATGCCAACCAAAGGTAAAGCGGCTGCTTCACGCATCGACAACGATTTAGGCTTAGGTGCAATAAGACGAACATCGGCTAACATTAATTCAGCTAAGGCACCTTGCAAGTCGGCTAGACCACCTGCGCAACCATAAACTTCATCACCTACGCTAAAGTTATCTACGCCTTCTCCAACGGCTTCAACTGTACCGGCGAAATCCATACCCAACACACCGCCTGGTAGTTTAGGAGAAAATGGCAGGTCTTGACCCATTTCACGTATCATGGTGTCTACCGTGTTCACGCTGGTTGCTGCAATACGCACAATGACGTGACCCGCTTTAATTTGTGGCGCGTCTATGTCAGCCGCAGTAAATACTTCATGACCACCAAATTCGTTAATAACCATTGCTTTCATGTGAGTTTGCCTCGTTGCGTTAAGTTCGAGACTAATAATAGACACTAGCCAGGCATATGATAATTGGGTTATAAACACATACAGTTTATAGATTTTATTGATAATCCATTATGAACATCGATCACCTTAAGCTTTTTGTGCGTATCGCCAACACCAACAATATCAGTGTAGCTGGGCGTGAACTGAATGTTTCCCCTGCCGTGGCCAGCGCTCACATCAATAAATTGGAAGAAAATTTGGGTGTGCGACTTATTCACCGCACCACGCGAAAAGTGTCGTTAACCGATGAAGGCAAACTATTTCTACCTCACGCTGAAGAAGTGTTATCAAGTATTGAAATAGCCCAAGCGGCGGTTGGCGTTGGCTCACAAACGCCACAAGGTACGTTGCGAGTAACCGCTCCGGCCTCTTTCGGTCGCTTACATTTAATTCCTGCAATGGAAGAGTTTTTAGCATCTTACCCGCAGCTAAATATCGACTTTCGATTCAGTGACAGTATTTTAGATTTGATTGAAGGTGGATTTGATGTAGCTATTCGTGATGCGGTGCTTAAAGACTCTAACCTACACGCCAGAAAGCTGGCCGATGACAAACGAATTATAGTGGCTTCACCTGCTTATATTAAAAAATACGGCGAACCGAAAACCCCGCAAGAAATAACACAACATGCTGCTGTAAACCTTATGGGTTTAGAGACATGGGAGTTTAACACCCCACAAGGCGTGGTATCGATAAAGCCTAAAACTCGAATTCGTATGGATAATGGTGAGGCGGTAAGAGACGCCGCAATTGGAGGCAATGGCTTAACCCTTACTGCCACCTGGTGTAGCTCTCCGTATCTTGAAACTGGCCAACTAGTTCAAGTATTAAAAGATTACCCTTTAACAGCTGAATGTGCGCTGTGGGCGGTCTACCCTAGCAACCGTTTGTTAGCCCCCAAAGTACGCGCTTTTATCGACTTTCTTAAAGCCCGCTACAGTGGCGAACCTTATTGGGACAAAGCCCTAAGAGAAGCGGGTCTTTCATAAGAAACCAAAACAATAATGAAAATGTAAACGAAGACACAAAAAAAACCACAGTCATTAAACTGTGGTTTTTACAAATTTCGATGATTGTTGGCGTTCGCATTTAGCCCAAATTTCAGCCTTGGGTGTTAGTCATTAAATGCTTTTTCCCAGCATGCGTCTTAGCGTTCCGTCTTTGTCCATAATATGGTGCTTTAACGCTCCTGCAACGTGAAGTACAACGGCTCCAATTAGTACATACCCTAAATAATGGTGTACGGTGCCTCCGAATTTTGAAAGCTCGTAGTTTATCGGCAGTGTTTTCTCAGGATCTTCAACACTAAAGTTCTGTGCAAACACTTCTAATCCAAACACAGATAACCCATGGCCACCGAGCACCGAGGTCATCAATCCAGAAATAGGCATTAACAGCGTGCTAATAATGAGCACCCAGTGGATAACTTTAGCCACACCATGCACGAACGCGGTATAGTCCCCTGCCGCTGTTGGCCAACCATTCTTTAAGCGCCACGCAACTCTCGCTAACGCAAGAAATAGCACGATAAACCCGAAGGATTTATGCCAACTGAAAACCCAGTAAGCGTTTTCCTCGACCATATAAACGCCCGACGCCAGCATGCCAATGATAATTAAGCCAACAAGCCAATGAAGAAGCACTGTGGTAGGTGCAAATTTTTGATGTGTATCGTACTGCATATTTCCCTCTGGAAACTCAATAGTTGTTATGACTGACTTCTATATAGAAAATTATATATATTAATATGTTAGCACTTTTCTACATTACTCTACTCAGCGTTAATTTGTGGAATAACTACTAAGTAAACTTCACAAGTCTTTTACACTATTCTAAATCAAAAACGTAATTTAGCACGGGAAAATTTTATAAGACATGAGGGGAAACGCCCAAATAGCGCCTCCCCGAACGATAAACTAAAAACCAATCTACCTAGCTTCTCGCCCAAAAACGTAGGTCGCGAAGTTTCTTGATAAAAGCATCTAGTTTTATATCAGCAACATCAAGCCATCCGTCATCCATAGCATCACCCATACCTGCAGCCTTAATCAAAGGCATTGCTTCTGATGTATAACCTACAAACTTTTGGTGAGCATGGGCATCTGAAATAAAGTCTTTCGCTTCAGGCTTCATCGATAACGATTTCGCACCGTCTTCAGAAAGTAGTAGCAGTACCGCATCATAAAGTACTGATGGACCACCATCGATCTTTTGATGTGCTGCTATGTGTTTACCTTTGCTACAGGTTACACCGCCTACTGTCGGAGCGACTAACTCGAACATGGCCCCTTCTGCGATAAGTGCATCGATAAGGTTTGAAAGTATGTTTCCATCAATGCCATCAGATACGAGAATACCTAATTTACGACCTTTAAACGTGCTCGGAGGATTTTTCAAAATACTCAGTGCATCAGAGACGGGTAAATCCTCTCTGGTTGGCATTGCTGCTTCTGCGGGCTCAGGCATTTCTAAAAAGCCTAGTTCTTCAGCTACGCTTTTAGCTAATGCTTCATCAACATTACGTAAATGAGACACTACCCGCTCACGAATCGCTAAGCGTTCAACCTTTGACAGTTCAAATGCGAAAGCATCACGCATGTGCTCTTGCTCTGTTTGAGTTTGGCTGATGTAAAACTGCCGTGCTTGGCTGTAATGGTCTGCAAAGGTTTCAGAACGATAGCGCGTTTTACTGCCTTCCATGGGCTCCGCATGAGATTTAAAGCCTGTTTCTGGGCACGCCCTAGGGTTGTTTTCGTCCGCATCCCACGAATTTGGTTCGTAGTTAGCACGCCCTTTAGGGTTTTGCATTGCCATATGGCCGTCTTGTTGAAAATGACGCATTGGGCATTTGGGTGCATTAATAGGAAGCTGCGTAAAGTTGGTGCTTCCTAAGCGTTTTAATTGGGTATCTAAGTAGGAAAAGTTTCTGCCTTGAAGCAATGGGTCGTTCGTAAAGTCGATACCTGGCACTATGTTTTGAGTACAAAATGCAACTTGTTCTGTTTCTGCGAAGAAGTTATCTACTGCCTTGTTAAGTACCATTTTACCTACAATCTTCACGGGAACTTGTTCTTCAGGAATAAGCTTAGTGGCGTCTAATACATCAAACTCAAAACTGTCAGCAAATTCTTGGTCGAATATCTGAACACCTAGCTCCCATTCTGGGAAATCACCGGCTTGAAGCGCATTCCACATATCACGACGGTGAAAATCAGGGTCTGCACCGTTAATTTTAAGTGCTTCATTCCACACTACCGACTGTAAACCTTGCTTAGGTTTCCAGTGAAATTTTACGTACTTCATTTCACCGTCTGCATTTATGAATTTGAAGGTGTGTACACCAAAACCTTCCATAAAACGAAAAGAGCGAGGAATTGCGCGATCTGACATGGCCCACATCAACATGTGCGTCGATTCCGGTGATAAACTAGTGAAATCCCAAAAGTTGTCGTGGGCGGTTTGTGCCTGAGGAAAGCCACGATCAGGCTCTTGTTTTGCTGAATGAATAAGGTCTGGGAACTTAATGGCGTCTTGAATAAAGAACACTGGAATATTATTACCCACCAAATCCCAGTTACCTTGTTGAGTATAAAATTTCACGGCAAAACCGCGTACGTCTCGAGCTAAATCGGGTGAACCTTTATTACCTGCAACGGTGGAAAAGCGTGTGAACACTGGCGTTTTTTCGCCTTTACGCTGAAAAATGTCTGCTGATGTGATATCTGATAAAGATTCGTAAGTTTCAAAATAGCCATGTGCACCAAAGCCTCTGGCATGTACCACTCGCTCGGGAATACGCTCATGGTCGAAGTGAAATATCTTTTCTCGAAGTACGTGATCTTCTAAAGCAGTTGGCCCTCGTTGACCAGCTTTGAGGGAATTTTGATCGTCGTGAACAGGGCAACCTTGTGCCGTTGTCATAGTTGGATGTCCATGAGAAGCGGTTTGGTGTAATTCGCCGCCTTTACCTTTGTTTCCTTGATATTTAAACGATTCAGCCATCTCAGTTCCTTATTGGGATTTACCTAATTGATTGCTATAAAATAGTTATCTAGGGTTGAACATACGTGTTTCAGAACATAAGAAAGCAAAAAAAATTCCATGCAATAAATTCATCATAATCATAAACTTAGATTATAAATCATTACCCTGCCCTACAAAAATTACAAATAGGAGGAATAATTTACAGGCATAAAAAACCCTAACAATAATGCTAAGCCAGCATGTCGTTCTAAGAATTTAAAATGGAATCAAAGGAAACAGAAAGAGAATGGAAATTAGAATTAACTATGGGCAAAAAAGCACACCTATTCATGTGCTTTTGAATACGACAATTTATTATTTAAATGAATTATGGGGGCCTAGTTTAAATGACCCGCTATCACTGACTCTATAACACTGACTAACTTCGCTCTATTTTCCGCATTTTCACCAAACGGATGTGCTGGAGCAAATTGATTATTGTCATTGTCGAAGTACTCGCCTTTTACATTGGCAAATCTATCGCTAAGCGCAGCTTCTACGAATATTTTCGCCCCAATGGCTAAATCGCCACCGGCAACGCCATAAGCTTCCTTAACCATTTTGCTACCCAATAGAGATTTAGGGTTAACCGATACAAACAAAGGCCCAGAACCCGTATATTTCTCGGCAAGAAAACGTGTCCACATAGTAATCGCAAGTTTGCTTTGCGCGTATGCCATACCATCGCTCAACGAAGGAGCAGCACCTAGCAAATCAAAATTAACTGGCGCTTGTGCCGCAGACGATACATTTACTATGCGGCCCCTAGTAGGGGTCAAGGGCATTAAAGACATTAGCTTCTGGGTAATAATAAATGGTGCAATGGTGTTCACCATAAAACGCACGTCTAATCCTTCAGCAGTCTCAATTGAAGGTGAATGAAATACCCCAGCGTTATTAATAATAACGTCTATTGAAGAAAAAGATTCTGCCACCTTTGTTGCAAAACTGTCCACTGCCTCAAAACTACTTAAGTCAGCCACAAACCCCGTTACTTTTATTGCAGGGTAATCAGCACTCAACATTTGCTCAACATGCTTTAATTTATCAGCGTTTCTTCCGTGAATAATAAGGTTGTGTCCTTCATGTGCCAACATCTTAACGGTTTCAAGGCCAATACCATCAGTAGACCCTGTAATTAAAATAGTTTTCATCCGTTTACTCCTTCTCTTTTCGAGACAGCTTTAAGATTAAATTCGTCGGAATGGAAATGGGGTAACACCATTTCCGAAAGTTTATGTAAGGTGCTTTCAACCGGTGTGCGATTAAACCTAAGATTTAAAGCTATATGGTTAACCCCGCTATCTCTTAATATCAAAAGGTAATCTAGTAATTTGTTTATTCCACAGCGAACGCCTAAATGTATCGGTGATACGGGTGAGTTATCGTTAGCATCTATATCAATATAGAGCGGTTGCATTATCGGCTTAGGCCGCTTGCTGAAAGTATTCACTTTAGCCTGATAACTATCCACTACATGGGCTTGAATTTTCGGACTTCGAGGGTAGGTAATTAAACCATCTAAATGTTCAGCGCCCCAGTTAGGCGATTGTTGAGAACCACCGGTGATCATCATAGGAAAGCGTTCACCATGGGGTTTAGGCAGTAAGTCTAACGTGCCATTTACGTGACCAAAGCTATTGTTCACTTGGCCATAACCTAACATCATGCGTTTAATGTATTAACACTTTCGCGGAATCGGTCACCACGGTCATCGAAGCCTCGATTTATAGCGGGGTATTCTTCTGGTCTGTCGCCAGATGCCACTCCAAGAATAAGTCGCCCGCCACTAAGTACATCTATGCTAGCAGCGGCTTTTGCTACTTGTGCAGCGTGGCGCTGGGGCAATACCAACGAGGCAACCCCTAACGATATGGTTTTAGTTAACGCCGCTATTACCCCTAAATAAACAAAAGGGTCATACATCTGCCCCGCATCACCGAAGCTAGGTACATTGAATAACACATCTCTTACCCATACCGCTTTGAAATCTAACTTTTCTGCAAGTTGCACACGTTCAATATGATCTTGCATGGTGGGAACTGGCCCGTAAGGGTAAGACTCAATAGGCACAACTAAGCCAATCGACATATGTCCATTGTTAAACACTGTGCCAAAGCCAGTATTTATTTTTGCGAAGTTGTTATCGGTAAACTCAATACTCATGGCGATGCTAAAGGGCTAAAAATTGTTACCGGAAGACTACGCTTCTATCCCTTGAATGATAATTAACCATTTTAAGAATTAGTTTCAATGAAATATTGATAATCGACTTAGTAAATGGTTTCGCTTATATCTATTACGTAATATTTATAAAAACTCGCTAGCCAGCGTTTTAAATTGTTTATAGACTGCAGGCATAATAATGAAAAAGCGACAGGTATAGGGTTGGCAGGGTGATATCACCGCTGGTTCAACATGAATACACAGTTTAGTTTTATAGGGTTCTCAAGTTAATGTCACAACAAAAAGTAGGTTTAGTGGGCTGGCGCGGTATGGTTGGCTCAGTGTTAATGCAGCGCATGCAAGAAGAGCAAGATTTCGCGCACATTGAACCCACATTTTTTACCACCTCTCAAAAAGGCCTTCCGGCGCCAGACTTTGCAGGTGCAAACGCAGGTGTACTAGAAGACGCTTTCGATATTCAAGCGCTAGCGAAGCAAGATATTATTATTACCTGCCAAGGCGGTGATTACACCAAAGAAGTGTATTCAACATTACGCGACACGGGCTGGAATGGATATTGGATAGACGCAGCGTCAGCACTTCGTATGAAAGACGACGCGGTTATCATTTTAGATCCTGTAAACCGTAAAGAAATTGATGCGGGCGTAGAAAGTGGTATTCGCACTTTTGTAGGCGGAAACTGCACCGTATCGTTAATGCTATTAGCACTAGGCGGGTTATTTGAAAAAGACTTGGTGGAATGGGCTTCGCCTATGACTTACCAAGCTGCTTCTGGTTCGGGCGCTAAGCATATGCGTGAGCTTATTAGCCAAATGGGTGCTATTCACACTAATGTAAAAGCCAACTTAGACAATCCTGTCTCTGCTATTCTAGATATCGATAAGCAAGTGTCAGAATTTATTAGAAGCGAAAATTATCCTTCTGAGCAGTTTGGTGTACCGCTAGCAGGCAGTTTAATTCCTTACATTGATTCACAGTTGCCTTCTGGCCAAAGCCGTGAAGAATGGAAGGCCCAAGCTGAAGCCAACAAAATTATGGGCTTAACTGAACAACCTATTCCTATTGACGGCATTTGTGTGCGTGTAGGCGCGATGCGTTGTCACAGTCAAGCTATTACCATCAAGTTAAAGCAAGACTTACCTGTTGAAGAGATTGAGAAAATTCTTGCCCAGCACAACGATTGGGTGAAAGTGGTACCAAACGATCGTGATGCCACCATGCAAGAATTAACGCCAGCGAAAGTGACGGGTACCTTGTCTATTCCTGTAGGTCGAATTCGTAAACTGACCATGGGACCTGAATATATTTCAGCGTTCACCGTAGGCGATCAATTGTTATGGGGCGCTGCCGAGCCACTTCGCAGAATGCTACGTATAGTTCTTGGCAAGGCGTAAGCTATTAATATTTAAATAGTTAATTTTTAATTTTTAACTGAGCAACACTATTTGGAGCTCGGCTTTTTTAAGCCGGGCTTTTTTATATACGCCTTTTTTGTGTAAGCCCATGTTAAGTCAGCTTTTTCTGCACTTGTAGGTTTATTGTTTAACCGCTATTCCTTTTCAGACCAAACGGCGAATTCATTACCGCCAGGCTCCACAAAATGAAATCGGCAGCCCCCTGGAAATTCAAAGATAGACTGAACCACCTCACCACCTGCGGCTTTTACTTTATCCAGCGTCTGCCTAATATCTGCACTATAAAAAACCAATAACGCGCCACCTTTATCTGTAGTGCTAGCCTGCTCGGCTTTAAAAAATCCACCATCCAACCCTTGGTCAGAAAATGCCGTGTATTCTGGGCCATAGTCAGTAAAAGTCCAACCAAACACAGCTTCAAAAAACTGCTTTGTGCTGCTGATATTCAATGTACCTAACTCTACATAATTCAGCTTTTCGTGAATTGCCATGCTTTTCCCTTATCTATTCAGTGAGATATACCTAACACAGTAGTGTTAGCTTCCTTTATTCAGTATGCTTAAATATAGTGCACTAGCACGTCATAATTAATAATAAAAAGCCACATGGATGTATTAAATGGACGCCCCTAATTATTCAACCTACAGCATCAACGAACTTGAAGATGCATTAGCGCATATTGACCATGACGAATATCCCGAGCGAGTATCTGTTATTCTTGAAGAGATAGCTTTGCGTCAAACGCTTTCTAATCATCGGGGCATCTCGTCTAATCAGACTCAAACGTTAGGCTTTCAGCAAGAGCATGAAGCGGGCTATCAATCAAAGCTTCAAAAGGCTCAACAAGCAGCATCTAGCTATAACGAAGTACCACATCCTAATTGGCTCATTCGTTTTTGGAAAGGCCAAGTATCTCTGCCTATCAGCTATTGGGTTGTTGGGATTTTAATTTCTCTTGGCACCCTCGCTTTAAGCGCATTTGTTGAAATTAAAATCGACAATGCTTCATCTCGTATCGAGCTTGGCATCTATATGATGCTGTTATATTTGGTTCTAGTGCCAGTGATCACTTGGCAATCCGTTGGTATCATTCGCTCGGCAATACGTCACCCTCATCGCGGAGGCTCTCAAGGTTGGTCCATTGTCGCAATAGTAATGGTAGCGATAGGAATAATACGGTTCAGTATTGATTTTTATCAGTCTGGCGTGCCAATTATTACCGAAAGTATTTCTTTAATTGGAGCAGATTCAACCTATCCAGCTACCCAATTTAGAGTATTAAATGATGGTACGGAGTTAGAGCTTTATGGCGGTATTGAGATAGGTTCAGAACTACTGCTGTTAGAGGCGCTGCAACAAAATGAAAACGTATCTACTATACACTTACACAGTATTGGCGGGCGGCTTATTGGCGCACTTCGCCTTGCCGACATAGTGAAAGAATATAACTTAAACACCTATGTAAAAACATCTTGTGCTTCAGCCTGCA
Source organism: Alteromonas sp. 1_MG-2023 (assembly GCF_030547075.1). GTDB lineage: Bacteria > Pseudomonadota > Gammaproteobacteria > Enterobacterales > Alteromonadaceae > Alteromonas. The sequence goes on from NZ_JAUOQH010000021.1 coordinate 52,788, forward strand.
CTATTGTGTATTTAGCAGGAAAGGAAAGGCTGTTGGGCGAAGACGGCGTGTTGCAATTTCACGCACCCGCATTGGGTGGTAAGTCTCTGCACGACAATACTGATTTAAATGGGGCATTTGACGGGGCTTATAAAGATGCAGGTGTGCCAAATTGGTTTGCGAAAAAAATACGAAACACCCCTAATACTGAACTTTGGGCTCCTTCTCATAAAGAACTTCTGCGGGCAGGTATTGTCAGTAGAATAGTAGACAGCAGTGCCTATGGTTTCAGTGGTTTTGGCGATGAAAACGAAATTAACACTCAAGCAGTGGAGTCGGGTTTATTGACCCACGCCTATTTGGTGGCAATGAAAGACAAAGATCCTGATACCTATTATCGTATTGTTACCATAAATGAGGAGGGCTTACGGGAAGGCGCTTCTATCAATACCATTGCAACCGAAGCACAAGCAGTACTAGAGCAAAGAGTTACCTATTATATCGCCCATGGTAGCGATGCCGACATTGTTGATTATTGGCAAGTGATAATAAAACAAATGCAAGAACTGCAAGGCCAACACCCCCTTGCCTGCGCCGCATTTGTGTACCCAGAAGAGGTACCATTAGAGCATCATGCTGGCAATGAGGTTCAGCTATCAAGCGAAGTAAGGGCACTTGAACTTGAAGCATTGGCGCGACTTATTGCCAATCAACAGGTAAGCCCATCTTTGTATTCTGATGAGGAAAGTGATGACATGATCACTACGTTGGTTACCGACATGCAAGATAACAGCAAGGCACATTTTGAGGTGGTAGTCGTCCCTGAAAACTTTGTTGATTCACCAGATATCATGTGTAGCGCAGCCATAGAAATTCAGCAGCGATTTATTGATTATGAAGTCCAAACCGCGGCTAAATTACTAAGAACTATTAATGCATTGTAATTAATTTAACTGACCGTAGTTAATCGCTACATCTACAACGGATTTTAAGATGAAGAAGTTATGGCTTGTTTTAGGTTTTTTGGTACTCACAGGGTGCTCGTCGAAGCTTGCTTACAATAATCTTGATTGGCTGGTTTACTGGTACATGGACGATTATGTAGAGCTTAACGATTCGCAAGAAGCCATTTTTGATGTAAAGCTTGAAGGCTGGATTGAGTGGCACAGAGAAGAACAACTAGCTTTATATTTGACCCAGCTAGAGCAACTAGAACAAGACATAAAACAAGACAAATTAGACAAAGACGTTATTGCTAATCATTTGAATCAAGCTAATGAACATGTAATGACATTACGCTCGAAATTAGCACCCGAGTTAGCCGAATTAGCCTATCGCCTTTCGGACGATCAAGTTATCTATCTTTTTGCCGCAATTCAAAAAGAAAATCGCGAAGAACAAGAAGAACTTGATGAATATAACTCAATGTCTAAAAACGAAAGACTCGACAAACTCATTGATAATTTTGAAGACGACTTTGAAGAAAACCTTGGTGATTTGACCGACAAGCAGAAACAACTCATTGTTGAAGCAGCCCCCCATTTCGCCAGCACCCGTGGTAATTGGCTTGAGTATCGTGTAACCATGCAAAATGAGGCAAGGCGCTTGTTTGCTAGCAGAGCAAATGCTGAGGTATTCCAACAAAAGCTGACCCATTTATTGACTCACCCTGATGATTATCGCTCTGACGAATACCTAGCTCAAAGGCAAGCAAACAGAGAAGCTTACTTATCGCTGGCGAACGATCTTTCTCAAACAATGAGTTTGAAACAAAAGACCCATCTGCTTAAACAACTGCGAGATATTATTGACGATGTGAAAAGTCTTCAAAACGACTAGTAGCAATTATTAAGTAGCAAGTATTGGGTATTAAGCCCAGGCAGCACGCCCATGAAATAAATCCAGACAGCAAACAAAAGGTTACTTCATACCTATCGCTTGCTGTAACGCACTGGCACTTAGCCTTGGCGAGCCATCATTCGCATTTTCAGCCGCTTTAATTAACTCAACAATCGCGGTATTCGCAGGTGTACTCACTTCATGTGCTAACCCTAACGCAACAATTTCGCCATTGAGATAATCGACCTCTGTTTTTCTATTCAGCGCTAAATCTTCATACATTGATGAACGGGCTTGAGGGTCTATTTTTAACGTGGCTGCCGCCACCTTTTTAAATAGAAAATTAGGTAAAGACATAATATAAGGCATTAGCTTAGGTACAACCTTTCCTGTTTTAGCCGGCTCAATACCAGCCGCTTTCATTATCGCTAATGCCTCTTTTAATACTACCGCCATCACCTTTCGATAGGCACTGTCATTCAATTGCTCAAGCAATGGCCTGCCAGAGAGTGCATTAACGGCGTTATTCAAGTTCATAAGCAGCTTGCCCCACTGCACACTGGATAAATCCTTAAACACCTTTACCGGTAAATTAGCCATTTCGAGCAGGCCAACTAAGTCTGTCGCTTGTCCTGATTTATCCTCAATACACAAATCGCCTTCCGTGCCGCAATGAAAATGCCCGTCGCCCTGCCCCAGCACGTTAAATGGAACCATGCCTTTCATGACCGTATGATTCGGTAAGCATTCTGATAGCAATCGTCCGTTTCTTACCCCGTTTTGAAAGCTGATGACAACTGGATTATCCTTCAATGGGTCACTATTTTCATATTGCGCAATAAGCGACGCGGCCTCTTGGGTATCACCACTTTTTACGCACACTAAAATATAATCAGCGATCGCCATGACCTCGGCATTTTCAGTAAAATTAACGTCTCTAGGTTTAAGTTTTGTATCCCTACCCCGCCAATCCGTTAACGTTAAGCCGCTATTCGCAATTTGTATCTTTAGTCTGGCGCGGCCAATTAAGGTGACATTCGCGCCAATAGACAGCAAACAACCGCCTAAATAACACCCAATGCTCCCAGCGCCCAATATAACGATATTCGCTGTGTTTGCTGTCGCTGCTTTGCTCATGATTAACCTACTACCGTGTTAGATACATCAACAATCCGCGTTAAGTAAACGCTATCACCTAGCTAACTGAAGACGTTTCTTTACTTTTTAAATGCGCAATTTCATGTTTAACCGTAAACCCGATTAGCACGATGGCACAAATACACCCACCGGTGAGAAGCATAAACCCGCCATTCCAACCAAAGTAATCGACGGTAAAACCTAAAGCAATATTGGCGATAACAGCACCACCAAGGTATCCAAACAGGCCTGTTAAACCGGCTGCCGTGCCAGCGGCTTTCTTAGGAACTAACTCTAGTGCGTATAAACCTATCAACATAACAGGCCCATAGATTAAGAAGCCGATAGCCATTAGTGCCGCCATATCTACAGAGGGGTTTCCGGCAGGATTAAACCAATACACCAGTACCGCAATGAGCACTAATACCATGTACAAAATAGCCGCTGGTGAGCGACGACCTTTAAACCATTTGTCACTGATGTAACCGCATAACAACGTACCTGGAATGCCCGCCCACTCATACAAGAAGTACGCCCATGAACTATGCTCGAAGGAGAAGTCTTTCACTTCTGACAAGTAAGTAGGCGCCCAATCTAAAACGCCATATCGAATAAGATAGACAAACGCATTTGCGATAGCGATAAACCATAAGAGTTTGTTGTTTAATACGTAGGTAACAAAAATTTCTTTTGCACTGAGTTCTTGCTCGTGTTTTTCCTCATAATCGAGGGGGTAGTCGTTGCGATGCTCTTCAATAGGCGGCAAACCACAACTTTGCGGTGTATCCCGTAAAGTTAGAAAAACAAAACCGGCGATTAATGCAGCAAAGGTTGCGGGTACGTAAAAAGCGCTATGCCAATCATTAAACCACGCCATGCCCAAAATAAATAAGGGGCCAATTAGTCCGCCGCCAACGTTATGAGCAATATTCCAAACCGAAACAACCTGCCCTCGTTCATTCCCTGAGTACCAATGCACGATAGTACGACCACAGGCGGGCCACCCCATACCTTGCACCCAGCCATTAATGAACAGCAGCAGAAAAATAATCGCGATGCTTTGCGTTGCCCATGGAACAAAACCAAAAATAAACATGACCAAGGAAGACAGTAGTAACCCTGTCATTAGAAAGTATCTAGGATTGCTTCTATCAGAAACATTTCCCATTAAGAATTTACTTAACCCGTAAGCAATAGAAACCGCAGATAGTGCAAAACCTAACTCGCCTTTTGTGAACCCTTGCTCTTCAATTAAATAAGGCATGGCCAGTGAAAAGTTCTTTCTTACCAAGTAGTAACCCGCATACCCAACAAAGATACTTAGGAATATCTGCCATCTAAGCTTTTTGTAAACGGGATCTATATCTTGCTCGGATAATCGAGCTCTATGTACTGCAGGTTTAAAAAATCCAATCATTAAAAGCTTCCAACTATCTGGCGAATAAACTATTTTTTTGTGGCTGTATTCTGCTTTTAGAAAGTTAAGAAAACAAGCAGATATATTAATTATTCATCGAAGGAAAAGTTACTTCAGTTTTTGGATTCTTACCTTAACTAAAGTTAAGATATTTTTAATACTTTCGTTGCAGTATAAGGTTTATATTACCATCCCCTCTATTCAGGATTATTTAGCTTAGCGTTGAGCTTTCTAATTGAATCGTCAACTGATACCCCTTTTAGCTCACAAACCTGAAAAAAATTGTAAATATGTTCATACATTAATTGATGTGCACTTTCTGCATCACTTCGCCGTAACGCTTCAAAGATAGCTTTGTTAGCCACAAGAAACTGGTTACGATCTTTTACCATCTTTAAATAAGTTGGAAGCAAGAACTCACTAATTGGTGCTCTCGCAAATAAGATTGCTTTATTAGCAGCGCATGAAGCAATTAAATAATGAAATTCTAAAATGGCTTCTAGAAATTCAACAGGCTCACCGATAGATATCTCGGTTCTTTTGAGGTTATCTTCGATTTTCGCTGAAACACTATCGCTCATTTTCTGGGCTGCCAATCTTGCCGTCGCAGGCTCAAGTGCCAAGCTTAATTCACTAAGCTCTCTGTATGAAATATCATGTAATATGAACGCTTGATGCATTGCGTTAGCAGAAATACTCGGGCATGGTGCCGCAATCACCATTCTTCTTCTCGGCCCCCTTACAATTAATCCAGCACTTTCAAGCTTACGAAGAGCTTCACGAACGGTCGGTCGGGTTACACCTAACTTTTCAGCAAGATCGTGTTCGACAGGCAGTAAATCACCAGGAACTAAAGATCCATCCATTATTTTTTCGCGAATAGTTTCTTCAGCTAACTGATAAGCTGTAGAGCGCTTGAGGGAAGGGATATGCTTATCTAGCATCACTTGGTGATACTCCTTGAAGGCAAAGTTTAAGTTTCAATTCTTATCCATTTGTAAAGTAGTTGAAACCGTTCATATTCAATGCAAATTTACCTTATGTTACGCAATTTTGTCTACTTGTACCCTTGTAATACAACGAAACAAGCTATCATAAGTGGTCTTACTAAGCTCAACGTAAAGCGATGTTGAGTTTTAATAAATTGTTTAGAAAAGGGGGGCGCCTGCCCTACACATTTGAGCTCAGCGACATTTAACTACTCTTTACATTTACTCAATGGCGAGCGTTGCGAGTTTACTTTATGATCTTTACATTACTAGCATGACTGCTATTTTTATCGATACTCAGTCAGCGAGGAACTGCTCGCATGACGAACTTTTTTTAAGTGGGAAGGATCAACATCAATGTGGAATCTACGATGCCTATGTGTACTTGTAGCGCTTATTATACCCAATGTGGCCTTTGCCCATCATGGAAGTAGTGGGCAATTTGAAACCAATAAAACGATTGAGTTGGCTGGCGACATTACTCGGGTACGGTTAGTAAACCCGCATGCCTATGTGTATTTCGATGCTACGAACGACGATGGCAGCGTGACTAATATGCGTTGTGAACTGCAATCAGGCTCGTTACTTAAACGTAGAGGTTGGAACACTGAACAATTCAAAACAGGCAGTGCTATTACCATACTGGGCTCTCCAGATAGGAACGACCCAACTACCTGTTACATGCAACAAATTACTTTCGAAAATGGAATAACAGCTACCCGCAATAGTGTGTTTAACGATGATGGTAGTTTGGTGGTCAGTGATGACGGTAACGCTTCATCACAAACTCAAAGTGAAATTGTTGAACAACGCCCTATTATTCGCACAGACGGTACGCCTAACATTGAAGGAAACTGGGCAATGGTGCGAAAAGAAGGCAGTAGACCTGGCGGTGGCGGCTCTTTTGCTCAGTTAACCGAAGCAGGTGCTTTGGCGGTTGAAGGGGCCACGCAAGATGAAAACCCACGATACCAATGTGAACCTACGAATATCATCATGGATTGGTGGTTTGATCTTATGGTTAATAGGATTGAACAATCAAGCACCCAAATAAACTTAACTTACGGCTTTATGAGCCTTGAGCGCACTATTTACTTAGATGGCACCGCAATGCCCGAAAATTACGAGCCTAATCGCGCTGGGTTTTCAACCGGTGTATGGGAAGGTAATACATTAGTGGTAACCACTACGGGGTTTGACGAAGGATGGTTGATGGCCCCCATGGGTGGCAACCCTGGAGGCGGTCCTGGTGGCAGGCCTGATGGAAAACTAGGTGGAAATGCAGATGGAAAGCCTGGCGATGCCAGCTCTGAGAATGCCCAAGACAACGCCCGCCCTCCTCGTCCTGAAGGCGCGCCTGATGGTAGAAATGGCCCACCAGGAGGCCCGCCCTCACCGGCTAAAAACAGCAGCGAGCTTGTGATTGTAGAGCGTTTCTCTCTGAACGAAGACGGTACGGTATTAAAACGTGAATATACCATTACCGATCCGCTTTATCTTAAAGCACCTATGACAGGTTCAGATGAAGTAACCATCACACAAGACAGCTATCAGCCTTATGACTGTGACGACCTTACTGCCGAACGAGGCTCAGGCAATCTTGATCCCAGCGCCACAAAACCTAACAACGAAGCTACAGGCAATGATGTTTCAAAAAGCGGCAAAGTAAACAGTCAATCTGTGATGAGCACGCTTTACAAGCTTGAAGATTCAAAGGTAGGTCAAACCATATCAAGTACGCAGTGGGGCTATCCTATTGTGCTTTCCTTACACGCAATTGGCATGGCGACCATGGTGGGCATTGCGCTTATGTTAACCCTTCGCGTGCTAGGCTTCGCTTCAGTCATTCCGGTTACTGCAATGGCAAGCTATTGGAATGTTGCTTTAATTGGCTTTGGCATTAATTTAGTTTCAGGTGTGGCGCTATTTTGTGGAAACGCATCCGAGCTTTATTTCAACTGGGCATTTCGCATTAAAATTTTATTGGTTATTGCTGGCCTTGTACTTACATGGTGGTTGGTCACCATTTGTATAAAACAAACTGACAAGATATCGACCAAGCACAAAAAGCTTGCCGCTATTGGCATAGTCAGTTGGGTGGCCGCTATCATTGCTGGCCGCTTAATCGGCTACATGTCTTAAGGAGGTTACCTATGAATTCATTACTTTCGTGGGTTATCGACACCCTTAGTGCTAGCCCTATCAGCGGTTTTGTTATGGACAATGCCGTCGTGTTCCCAGTCTTAGAAATGGCACACTTTTTAGGGCTGTGTTTACTTTTTGGTTCGCTGCTTATCGTTGATTTGCGAATGGTGGGCTTTGCCAAGGCTGTGCCCATCAAGCAGGTAGACGTGTTTTTACGTTGGGCGTTAATCGGTTTCGCTATCAATGTGGTTTCGGGCTTGCTCTTTGTAGTGGGCGACTCTGACAGATACCTTGTAAATATTGCGTTTGGGGCCAAAATGGCCTGCATTTTATTGGCGGGCATTAACACCTTGTACTTTATAAAATGTATTAAACCGCAAATGGCTACTATGCCCTTGTCTGCACGCGCGTTGAATACCCCAGCGCAACTAGGCAAAAATGCGCATGTGGTCGCCTGGTTGTCACTTTTCTTGTGGACCAGCGTTATTATTTTAGGGCGCTTTATTCCTTATGTGGAAACACCCTAATTGGCAAGATTCATGTGTGCACGGGCTCTGTCAGCTTTTCTTTTAACGAGCCTTTTAGTTGGACTGTTAACTTCACTGTTAGCGTCACCCGTGGCATTTGCTCACGGTGTAGCACAACAAGATCAAGGCTTTATAGCCAATGCCTTCGGTGTTCACGTTTGGCCGTTTATGTATTTGGGCGCCAAACATATGGTAACTGGATACGACCACCTGCTTTATCTTGTGGGGGTCATTTTCTTCTTATCGAAACTTCGGGATATAGCCATATTTGTAAGCCTTTTTGCTTTAGGGCATTCCATTACACTACTGGTTGGTGTGCTGTCTGGTCTCCATGTAAACCCCTATCTTATTGATGCCATTATTGGCATATCTATTTGTTATAAAGCACTGGAAAACCTAAGCAAGTTTCGCTTTTTAAACCCTAAAATAGCCGTGTTTAGTTTTGGGTTAGCTCATGGTTTTGGGCTTTCAAGTAAACTTCAAGACTTAGCGCTGTCAACGAACGGACTTATACCTAACATGCTGGCATTTAATTTGGGTGTCGAAATTGGCCAATTGTTGGCCCTTGTAATTTTGCTTAGTAGCTTATCTTGGTTACGTAAGCAGCCCCACTACCCTGCTATATCAAACACTGTGAATATAGGGCTATTTGGTGCAGGGCTTATGTTTTTCGGCATGCACTTTACCGGCTATTTGTTGCGCTGACATGTATGAGACATGCGTGAGATATGTAATGGGTAACGCATTTAGGTAATGCCCAATAGACATAAAATACGCCCTGAAAAATGCGTAACAAACAGTACAGCTAACAACAAAAGAAAGCATTAATACTGCGGTAATAGAAACCGCAGTGAAGGATAAACAAATAATGACATTGTTGAACAAAATCATACTCACCACCGTCGCCGCGGGCGCTATTTTAGTGGTGGCTATTTTGCCCGCAGAATATGGCATCGACCTTACAGGTTTAGGCAGTACACTTGGCCTTGTCGACATTGCTAAAAGTGACGGGGCGAAAGCGGAGCTTTCACAAGATAAAAGCGCTAGCCGTTTTGATACACAAGACTTAACGCTATCATTTAACATTGGTGAATACGATCCCACCGCCGAGCGTATAAACGAGTCGGTACAAGGGCTTATTCACCTTGAAAATAAACCATTTAAATCAGAAACCTTTGATATTGAAATTGAAGACTACGGCGAAATAGAACATAAATTCATTATGCCGGCTGACAGTACATTCGTGTATAGCTGGGAAGTACTCAATCCTAGTGGCGAAGGCGTGTATTACGATTTTCATGGCCACCCTTCAAGCCAAGACGCTACCGACTACCCTGAAGGGTTTGAAATGGCCTATGCCAGAGGTGAAGGTACTAGCCAAAGTGGCGCTTTCACAACGCCGTTTTCTGGCTACCATGGCTTCTACTTTATGAATATTGAACAAGGCCCTATTACTGTTAGGGTTACCGTAAGCGGCTACTGGAAAGAACATAAAGAAATGTTTCGTGCGGTAGATGGCAAAGTGATAACCAAAGTCCCTTTTTAGAAAAATAACCTGGCCTTTAATGATGCAAGTGATGCGTGGAGGCCATATTTTTTTGAAATTATTTGAAGTGTAGTTCTTTCTCTTTAGTATTGGAATGACGCTAAGAGTACAACATGGATCTCAAAAAACTAAACACCGCCGTTTTAATTGGCCTTCTAGCCAGCATCGTATTTATTCTGCTTCAGCCTCTTTTTGGTATGTCGACATTAACCTCTAGACATGCGTCAGCATATATAGAATCGGGCAATTACTCTGAAATAATGGCGGCTGTCTTAGCATGGGCTGTTCATATTAGCGTTTCGGTATTTTACGCCGTACTAGCAAGTGTGATTTACAATATAAACGCTTCATATATAGTAAGTTTTGTACAGATTGTTGTTTTAGGCTGGCTTACCACGCTTATTGCTACACCAGCGAATGAATGGGTTATCAAGCTAGTGACTACTGGCCAATACACTGCTATTAGCGCTTTATCGAATGTAAATACTGACGTTGGCCCTAAACTTTGGCTTCATATTATGTTCTTTGTATTGGTGATTTTAGGCCTTTCACTCGCTAGGCTAGTTGCAAAGAAACAACGCTAAGCCACCTTTTTTAAATATTATCTCTTATAAACATAGCCTATGTAAATCTGAAGTCAGCGGCTTTTTCTGACATGTGAAGTTGGGTGCGTCAGTTTTTACCGCATCACTACATCATTCTTAATACTCTACTTCGGTTTAGTTTAGGTGATGGTCATGTTGGAAAAAGATGCAACAAAAATAAAAATTCACGTAATAGGTGTGGGTGGTTGTGGTGGTAACGCCGTTAGCAATATGTCTTCTGGTTCAGGGCACAGTAATATTAGGTTTAGCTCGATTAATACAGATATTTCGGCGCTAAACCAGTGTCAGAATCTTTCACAGAAGCATTCACATGAACATTCACAAAAACACTCACAAGAGCATCCACTAAAACATGAAGTAGTGTTGATTGGTGAGCACACTACAAAAGGTTTCGGCGCAGGTGCCAACCCAGAAGTGGCGAAACATGCCGCCGAACATAGTATTGAGCTATTAAAAACTCTGATTGCTGACGACACTCTCATTATTGTTATTGCAGGGCTTGGTGGAGGGACCGGTAGCGGTGCTACTTCCGTGTTGTTAGATTTGGCAGCAGAAATGGGAATAGATGCCCTTTGCTTTGTTACCCTCCCCTTTAAGTCTGAAGGGGAAAAACGTAAAGAGATAGCGTATCACGCGCTAGAAGAGATTAAGCGTAAAGCCAACGCAACATTGGTGCTATCAAACGACGCTCTTATTACCGCACTTGATGCAACGGTGGGCATTATCAGCGCCTTTCGACACTGCGACACACAAATGCAGCGAATTATTGAATCTATCATTACCATGCTAACCAGCACAGGTTACATCAATGTAGATATCAACGACTTCAGCCACATTCTATCACTTGAAGGTGATACCGCCCTTGGCGTTGGCGTGGCAAACAGTGATGAAACCCTTTGTGATGCCTTAAGCCATGCGTTAAAGAACCCATTAGTGCAAACCAACCACATAAGAGGCACGCAAGGCGTAATAGTACAGCTATCTTGTCAACAAGAGCCCAGTATTTCAATGTATGAAAGTATGCTGGCAGAACTACAAACCTTGATAGAGAGCGCTCAAGCATTAATCATTAGTGGCGTAACTATTAATGAAGCACTCCCCCACTTTGCTGAGGTATTTGTTATTGCGACAGGCATTCCACCCGATGAACAACGCGAACCTACCTCTGAAAAAATAGTAGAGATGAAGCGGCCAAGACTATCTGAACCCTACAATGGTAAAGGCGAGTATTTAGATACCCCAACTTTTGTTAGGCTTAAAGGTAAAGGTTAGAAGGGAAAAGTGAAAGGATAAAAGCTAAATGGGGAATACTAAAAAGAAGGACTAAAAATTAACGACGACTTACTGTAAGAGTCAGAACAAAAAGAGTGTTTTCGCACTAATTACAGTAGGTCTGGTAAAGGCTTTCAGATAAGTCAGCAAAGTATTTTCTAAGTGTTAGAGGCGCTACAACTTCAATATTACTCCCTAGCCCTCTTAAAAACGCGCGAAGCTTACTGTTGTCGGTCACCGTTGCTATCAGCATCGATTTTCCAGCAATCGTTGAGCTACAAATAGCCTGATCTTCAGCCAGCTTGTAGCCGTGTAAAAGGAAAAAAGCACTGTCGTTGATAAGCAGCTTCAATTCCACCTTTTCTGGCGTTGATGCAAGTTCAGCAGACGAATTTTTCTGATAGTCATTGCTTTGCTGGCAATCATTATCTGTCACCTCAACATTTCGAATAAAATTTATAGGTAAGGAATAGCGCCTAGTATGCAAAGAGCCAAACGTACAAATGAAAATCAAACGACCATTTTGCTGTATTAACCCCATAGGGTTCACTTTGTCATAATGCTTCCACACCGCTTCTTTGACCCGTTTAAAAAGTCGTTTTATATCGGCATTTACCTGCTTTTTATAAAACAAAGCGTTTTTCAAACGCTCTAGCGTTTCGGGGTCGATATCTGGCGGCACTAAAGGTTGTGACACTTGCACGTTGCTCACCGACTTTGACCAATGCTGTAATAACGAATCGTTATCATGGGCTAATATTTGCTCAGCCTTATTGAAGTAAGGCTGTAGCTCTTTCAGTGTAGTATTCGGAAGGGTTTCACTAGATTGCTCCAATACATTGAACGCAAGGGCGGTGTTACCGTCCATCAAGCTTAAATTCAACTTTTTGAAACACGCATTAATATTCCAGCCAAAGGGTTTTGACCGTTTATCTACTTCTAGCCCAAACAAGCCGATTTGCTCAAGACTTTTTAAATCTCTCTGCACCGTGCGCATATCTACATTCGCGTGACCACTGTTTTGTAGGTTATCCAGAATCTGTCTGCTAGACACTTTACGAGGTGCGCGGGGTATAAATTGTAGAATGTCTAATTTTCGCTGGAATGCACTCACAGTCATCGGCCTAATATTGGAATTGCTTTCTAGCATACATACCATATGCGACAAAAAGTGTCGCACTAGTTTGCATCTGTGTACTTCTAAGAGAGACACAAACCGAACAATAGACAATATATACACAATAGTACATTATGTAGCATTACATGTACTCTAAGGATTGGTTATGGGAATTGTTAAGATATCTGATGCTTTGCATGAAGAGGTGCGTAAGACCAGCGCGGTGATGGAACGCTCTATTAATTCGCAAGCAGAATTTTGGATGAAAGTCGGTCGGCTAGCAGAGCAAAACCCTAAATTATCTTACGAACAGATTATTGATTTGGAGATGCGCTCTCAAAACGTATTTTCAGTAAGGTTAGTCAGTGAATAGCCTTATAAAATCAGCCAGTGAAATTTCACTCATGCGTGAATCTGGCAAATTACTGGCAAAAGTTTTCAGCGAACTAGATAGTTTTATTGCCCCAGGCATTACCACTCTTGAAATTAATAGCTTTGTAGAGCGGTACATTGTTGATTGCCTTAATGCGAGACCCGCAAGTAAAGGCCAATACGGGTATCAATTTGTGCTTAACAGTTCTGTGAATGACGTGGTTTGCCATGGCGTTCCATCTGCTGCCAAAAAGCTCAAAAATGGCGATATTGTCAACATAGATATTACCCTTGAAAAAAATGGCTATATTGCGGATAGCAGTAAAATGTACGCTATCGGCACTGTTTCACCCATAGCGAGAAGATTAATTGATGTAACTTATGAAGCGATGTACAAAGGCATAGACACCGTTAAGCACGGCTCCACAATTGGTGATATTGGCTTTGCTATTCAACAGCATGCGCAGAAACATGGTTACAGTGTTGTTCGCGATTATTGTGGTCACGGCATTGGAAAGGAAATGCACGAAGAGCCTCAAATACTCCACTTTGGTAACGCGGGAACTGGGCTTAAATTGGAAGCAGGCATGACATTCACAATAGAGCCCATGATTAATCAAGGAACTTACAAAACAAAGCTTAAAAAAGACGGTTGGACCGTTGTGACAAGAGACAAGAAGCTATCTGCTCAATGGGAACACACGGTATTGGTAACACAGACCGGCGCAGAAGTGCTAACGTTCAGGGCTTCTGAGGCCAGATAAAAGCCTAGCCTTTAACCGATAGCGGGAATGCCTCAAAACTCACACCTTCATGCCCTGACTGCATAAAATTGCGAATATTCGCATGGTCATCACCATCAGGATTTTTTAAAACGTCATCACGATAGAAGCCACCAAACAGTGCCAACGTTTGCCCTTGGCTAAGTTGAAGGTGCTGCCCTAGCGCGAGTAACTTGCAAGAACCATTGTTTTGGTTTGCCTCATTGGTTACTTCACCATTGGTAAAAGCCGTTGGCGTGAAAGTAAAAGCAATATCGATAAGGGCAATAACATCGCCAAACTCAACGCTTTCGGGAGAATCATTAAGGTGCTCTTTTAGTGCATGAATATTGCTGTATTTCATTTGAAAATTCCGTACTTGAACTGAAAAAAATGAGAGTTTAAAATCGTATTTATAAAGTTGAGTTAGCCTGATCGCCACCGAACACCACTTGGTTGCGGCCATTCTCTTTGGCTTTTAGCAGGGCTTTATCGGCTCTATCGATAATAGATTCCGCTTTGCTGTCGGTCGACGTTAAGGTAGCGACGCCTAAACTAACGGTAACTTGAAACACCTGTGATGAGTTATCCAAGACAATCTCCAGCTTACTCACTGCTGCTCTAACACGCTCGGCAATAGTCAGCGCTTGTTGGCATGAAGTGCCGGGCAAAATAGCAATAAACTCCTCACCGCCAAAACGACCCAGGGTGTCATAATCCCGCAAGGTAATTTGAATGCTGTCGGCAATCGCTTTGATAACCGTATCTCCCACTAAGTGGCCATAGGTGTCATTGACTCGCTTAAATCTATCCACATCGACCATAATGATGCTGAGTGAGCCTTGTGACCGCACCGAACGGTTGTATTCACATTCCAGTTGCTCGAATACTTTACGCCTATTATATAAACCGGATAACGGATCTAAATTCACTAAGCTGATCAGTTGCTTGTTCTTCTCTGACAGTTTTTGATTGACGCCTTTTATTGTGTCATACCAGAAAATCATTGCCCGATAACCTAAATAAGATAGGGCCAGCATTACTGCGAGTAATATAAAAAGCGGATATGACAAACTATCTACGGTGTTTTGTGCTTGCATTAAACTCATGGTTTGGCCGCTTGCCCAGTCAATAGAGGCCATTTGTTGCAGGCTGATATAGCGCCCAGCACCAACAAAGCACAACACTACGGTAATAAAGCCGCTTATCATCGCGATAATGGAGCCTTTGGCATTGTTCAGGTTAAGACTGCTGTTTTTCACCTCGGCTAACTGCCGTTGCACCGCAGGGCCAAAAAAGTACAGAATTGGGGCGACTATCAGGCAGCATTGCAGCCAGCCGCCAAACCACCAGCCTAACCATACGGGGTAAGCGACATTTAGCCCTACATTATTGGTTAAGGCCCAGATAAATGCGCCGATAGAGCCGGCCAATGACGCCACCAAGGCAATCATTAAAAAGCCTACCAAAGATTCTAGACCATTCAAGTCTTTGCTTATCGGAGTCGCCCGGTAAAACATGGCGTACATCGCCAAGCCAATTGGATTAGAGAATGAAAAAACAACTATCCACTCTATTGGCATACCGCCAAAAAGCGCTACGCAAAATGTGGAAAAATAAGCAGGTATAGCAGCCCACCAAAAGCCAAACCATACCACCAAGGGCACACAAAACAGCATAGGAATATAAATGGTAAGATAAATAGGGGTCGTACCTAGGTCGACCGCAATACCTGTCCATTCAAAGAGCCGGGTTAAGATGCCAGAGGGTATAATAATTACACATAGCGCCAACCACAGCAGCAGTACTGCCCTGGGCTTTGAACCGGCCCGCCACATGGTAAGAGGTGAGAACCTGATAAAAGTATTACCAAGTGGGAGAGTAATGCGTGAACTTTCATCACTAATATCGGGGGTTTCCAACAATGGGATCGCCTTAAGAATACTTAACGAAGAGACCTTACCCCATCTGTTGACATTGCGGATACTCCGGCCAACAAGATGCGCTTGCTAAGGCCTGTAACATAACCCGATATCGATAGAAATACCACCTGAGACACCTTTTAAAAATAATTATTCAAGCCATAACGTACAGCCGCGCACGGCGGCAATGTAGCTTTAGCGTCAAATACTCATCGCAGTGTAAAGCAACAAGATTCATATGTAGTACAATGCCGTTTGAATTAAACGTTTTAAAGAGGCGCCAATGATAGATGATCAAGAAAGTAAAACTGAACAGCAAATTCACACTATCAGCGACCTTGCAAAATACGTTGATTATTCGTTTCTTAATAGCCTAGTGGTAGACCCACAAGCACAAAAAGATGGCAATGAGCATAACCCAAGGCAGGTATTCTCTGGGCATTATGTACCGGTAACCCCAACCCCTATAGAAAACCCCGAATACGTTGCGCATAGCCACACTTTCTTTGAAGAATTAGGGTTTGATAATAGCCTTGCCCATACGCCTGAATTCATGCGCCTGTTTTCTGGCGACATGTCTTCCCTCCCCTGTGAAATAAGGCCCTATGGGTGGGCTACTGGCTACGCACTGTCTATTTATGGCACTGAATATATTCAGCAGTGTCCATTTTCAACGGGCAATGGCTATGGAGATGGTCGAGCCCTTTCTGTGCTGGAAACAGTAACCAATGGAAAGCGTTTTGAAATGCAGTTGAAAGGCGCAGGAAGAACGCCATACTGCCGAGGTGCAGACGGCAGAGCGGTATTGCGCTCCAGCGTGCGAGAGTTTTTAGTACAAGAGCATATGCACGCATTAGGGGTTCCTACGTCTCGTTCTCTTAGTTTATTTATGTCTCAATCGGAAACTGTCGACAGACCTTGGTATTTAGAAGGTTCGAGCTCCCAAGACCCCGAAATCATGGTGCCAAACCTTGTGGCCATCTCAACCCGTGTTGCCCCTTCATTTATTCGCGTAGGTCAGCTAGAACTTTTTGGCAGACGTGCGAGAAGCAACCAACACCCAACCGCATTACAAGAGCTTCAGCTCTTGGCAGCACATTTAATTGAACGTGAATATAAAAGTGATATCGATACAGCCCAACCATTTGAAGCTCAACTAGTGGCCCTTGCTACTGCGTTTCAAGACAGGCTCACGTCACTTGTCGCCCATTGGGTTCGAGTGGGTTACTGTCAAGGAAATTTCAACAGCGACAACTGCGCGGCGGGAGGATATACATTAGATTATGGGCCATTTGGATTCTGTGAGTTGTTCGACCCTGCTTACCAACCATGGACTGGCGGAGGTCGTCACTTCTCGTTTCTTAACCAGCCTGTAGCAGCAGAGAAGAACTTTGCTATGTTTTGTCGCGCCATCGAACCATTGCTTGCCGATGCACCAGAGGAACTAGAAGCATTGCGAGATGTGAACAGCAACTTTTCCAAGGTCATGCAAGAAAAAATGGATAACATGTGGGCCGCAAAACTCGGGCTTGCGGTTTACGACAATGACCTTTTACTGCAACTGTTACACTTAATGATGCGCACCGGTGTGGACTATAACCACTTTTTCAGAGAGCTATCTAACCTTCCTAATGATGTTGATGAGCTGAAAACGAGTTTTTATGCTCCGTTAAAAGAAGACATGGTTTTTGAGTGGAATGAATGGCTGCAAGATTGGCGAGCTCAACTTGAAAAGTCGGGGGATATTAACGAAATCGCGACAAAAATGAAGCTTACTAACCCGAAGTTTACCTGGCGGGAATGGTTAGTGGTGCCGGCATATAAAGAGGCGGAAGTGGGTACTTTCAATCGCATTCACGCACTGCAAGAAGTGCTTACCAAACCCTATGAAGAACAATCAGCGCAAACAGAAAGTGGTTACTACCGTTTGCGCCCTAGAGAATATTTTGGTGCTGGCGGTATTTCACACTATAGCTGTTCTTCGTAAAAGGTTAGCCCTTTTGGTAGGGCGAACAATTATAACGGTGTTAGAAACTACTGCGAGCGGTTACTTTGCTTCAACAAAGCGCGCTTCTAAGTAGCCGATAATTGCTTTAGAGTCATATAGCCATTCAACGCCATCGTTATTTTCAATTCGAAGACATGGCGTTTGAATTTTCCCGCCGCCCTGTAACAATTCTTCTCTGTACGGCGAACCTTCTGATACATTTCGCTTTTGAATAGGCACATTGTATTTGTACATTGCCCGGCGAGTTTTAATGCAAAAAGGACAACCAAAGAACTGGTATAAAGCCAATTTTTGGCTTTCTTCAGCAACCTGCTCTTGTTTTTTTGGCGAACGTTTTAATTTAGTGCCACGGGTAATTACATCGACAAAAGCAATGATGGCCCCAAGTAAGTTGCGAATAAGGGTGATAAAGAATTTCATTTTACGGCTCTACTAACGAATGATGAAATAAAAACGGGATTGTACTACTTGGTGCCATGCTTTGATAATTAAGATGCTATTAATTTTAGTGTTTCGATAACCTGAGTTTGAAACACACTATGCAAGCACGACTTACGCTTTTAGAAAAAAAGCCGTTACAACTAACGAGCCAAACACCAAACAATACGCAGACAGGTTAATAGCAAAGCAGGAGAATACCTATGTTAATCTGTCATTGTAGGACAAAGTGATGTTCAAACAAAAAGAGAAATTATGAAAAAGCGGTATTTGCTACTTTGTTCATTACCCCTTGTAGGTTGCTCTGTTACCCCACCTAAATTAAATGTAAGTGGCGAAGCCCTTAAGGACTGCCCTATTACTCCTAATTGCTTCCGAAGTAAGAATAACGAGTCTCAAGATATGGCACCTATCCTACTTAAGGGCTCAAAGGCGGCTGCGAGAGAAAAAATTGTTAGCATTATTAACTCCCTAACTCGAACCACAATAGTTGAGGAGCGAGATAACTACATAAGAGTAGAATTCAGATCGCAGTTAATTGGTTTTGTAGATGATGTAGAATTTTTGCTTTCACAAAAGTCTGGTGATGGAACGCAGATTGACTTTAGGTCGGCTTCGCGGCTGGGAGTTTCTGATCTTGGCGTAAACAAAGCTCGAATAAAAAAATTAAAGCTTTGTTCGCTCAGTGAGAGCTGAAAACCTTAAAACCCAAATAACTAAAAGGTTTACGTCTAAAAGAGTATTTTTTTAATTCTTATAGTGTTTATAAAATAAAGAATTACAAACACAAAAAAGCCCCGCTCTTCGCAAAGAAACAGGGCTTTTTTTATTTGGCGGAGAGAGAGGGATTCGAACCCTCGTTAGGTTTAACCCTAAACACACTTTCCAGGCGTGCGCCTTCAGCCACTCAGCCACCTCTCCAAATTTTGTGCTGCTTGCGGTGAACGCAAACAACGAAGTACTGCCAAGGCATTTGCCCAGAGCGCGCGTACAATTTTCCGCGAGCGGGCGTATGATTAACCTAGAGCGCGCGTATATTAGGTAAAGCGAGCGTCTTAATCAAGATGTTGCGCAAAAAAACACGCTAACTGCTGAATTATTACTCGCCTTTACCTTAATAAGCGTTATAGCCCGCCTTTTGCTTTCAATTCTTCCGAGAAGTTGAGCATACGGTCGAGAGGTATTAAAGCGCCCTCACGCAGGCTGTCGTCAACGAAGATCTCATGGCCTTCATAAGTAACACCTAACGAGGCTTTTATCGCCTCAAGGCCGTTCATGGCCATCCACGGGCAATGGGCACAACTCTTACAGGTTGCGCCGTTCCCACCAGTAGGTGCTTCAATAAATGTTTTGTTTGGCGTGAGTTGCTGCATTTTATAAAAAATGCCTTTATCGGTAGCCACAATAAATGTGTCGTTATCCATGGTTTGCGACGCTTTAATCAGTTGGCTGGTTGAGCCTACTGCATCTGCCATGTCTACCACACTGGCCGGTGATTCAGGGTGAACCAATACAGCCGCGTTAGGATACAGCGCTTTCATGTCAGCAAGTTTTTGAGAGGAAAACTCATCATGAACAATACATTCGCCTTGCCACATCAACATATCTGCGCCAGTTTGCTTAGCAATGTACGAACCTAAGTGGCGGTCAGGGCCCCAGATAATCTTTTTACCTTGGTTATCTAAATGCTCAACAATCTCAAGGGCAATACTTGAGGTTACTACCCAGTCGGCGCGCGCTTTTACCGCAGCCGAGGTATTAGCGTATACCACTACAGTGTGATCTGGGTGTGCGTCACAAAACGCACTAAACTCTTCAATAGGACAACCAATGTCTAGTGAACAGGTTGCTTCCAATGTTGGCATTAGCACGGTTTTTTCTGGGCTAAGAATTTTTGCGGTTTCGCCCATGAAGCGAACGCCAGCCACAATAAGGGTTTGTTCTTCAGCATCACGACCAAAGCGGGCCATTTCTAATGAGTCAGCTACACAGCCACCGGTCTCTTCAGCTAATGCCTGAATTTCAGGATCGGTATAGTAATGCGCAACCAGCACAGCGTTACGCTGTTTTAGCAAAGATTTAATCTCAGCTTTAAGCGACGCTCTACGGGCATCTGATAATGGCTGTGGTTTAGCGGGAAAAGGATACTCTACCTGTTCCACTCGAAAGGCTACTGACATTGACCTACATCTCGGTTGTGACAAGGGCGTGGATTATACCCGACTGTCATAAAAATACATACTACTTAGTTAAGGATGATTGACTAATTTTCAACCATGCCATCCTAAAAACCTGAATTACAAATGAAAGAATTTGCCGTAAAGCATTTACGCGAATTGATATGAGTTGATATTTGGTCTTATGGGATTTTGTTAGCGTTGGAATTTAATTTTTTGAGATTTAGTTAGTCGTCGCGGGTCTGATAAAGCGGAGGAATTTGACTTGTAAATTGCGCGCTGTAGCGAGCTTCACTTAGCATCGTTATCGGTAGAAGGGATTCATGAAGATAACGATTTTCGTATTCGAGGCTTGGTAGAAAGCACTATAAGAAATGATGGTGGGTCGTGCTGGATTCGAACCAGCGACCAATTGATTAAAAGTCAACTGCTCTACCAGCTGAGCTAAC
>NZ_JAUOQH010000022.1 GCF_030547075.1 Alteromonas sp. 1_MG-2023
CGGGAATAGCTCAGTTGGTAGAGCACGACCTTGCCAAGGTCGGGGTCGCGAGTTCGAATCTCGTTTCCCGCTCCAAATTTTCATATCTTAGTAATCAATTTAAATTATCTCTCTGCTTAAACTTTCTGCCTTATTTAAGCTTTCTACGTTTATTCATGCCAATAATGCACTTTTTAGCGTAAGCGAGTGTAAATTTTCTCTTTTTACACCCTTTTAAAAGTCCTTTTTTTGAATGGGTTTTTATTCCTGCAATTTTGCACCGTGTGCGAGCATACTCTCACTGTTTTGGTGATAACCTATAAAAGTTTATATATATCAGTTGCTAATGCTGCATTAGATCCGTTGCTGATTACTCTTAATTCATATTTAGTGCATGCATGCGCGATATTAGAGCATATTTATTCAAAAAGTATTAAATATTAATGCGTTTTTGCTTTAGAATGCGCGCCCTTTACGGCACAGATTCTGCTATGGATCATGCTGAAAATATTGATGCACGTACCCAACAATAAAATTAACGGGTATTAGATAGAAGCCACGCCAGGAGAACACACTAGTATGCACTATAAAGGCAGCACCTTCGGGTACTCTTTGGTTGCCGGCGCTGTATTTACTGCTTTAAGTAGTACTGCGGTAGTCGCCCAAGAAGTTACTGTAAATGAACAACAAGTAGAAAAAATTGAAGTAACTGCAACACGCCGAAGCGGCTCTTTGCAGGAAGTTCCAATTAATATCTCTGCCTTAACATCGGACGTGTTGGCTCAACAAAATATTGAAGACTTAGACTCAGTAGCGCGCTGGGTGCCAGGTCTTACGGTTACCGATCAAGGTGGACGTAGCGATTCACCTATTATCGTTCGTGGCTTGAATACTAACTCTTCTGGGCCTAGCTCTGATGGCGGCACAGTAGCAACATATTTCGGTGATATCCCGCTGTTTTTAAATATGCGTTTACTTGACGTAGACCGCGTAGAGGTACTCATCGGTCCTCAAGGGACGCTATACGGTGCAGGTACTTTAGGCGGCGCAATTCGTTATATTCCGAAAGCGGTTGATCTGGATTTCACATCAGGCGAAGTAACGGCTGATGTATTTAGTACTAAAGAAAGTGACTCACTAGGGGGCGAAGGTAGTTTTGTTTTCAATGCGCCTATTATTGAAGGTGTGCTCGGTGTTCGTGCTTCACTAAATTATTATAATAACCCTGGCTATTTAGATTATAACTACGTGGTGCAAGAAGGCGGTGTTTCTCTTCCCGATCCAGATTGGTCAGACAGCGAAGCGGTTAGCGAAAACATTAAGCAAGTAGAAGATGCTAATGGCGAAGATACCTTAACAGGTCGTATCGCGGTACGTTGGTTACCCACAGATTGGCTTGATACTACCCTTACTTATTTCTATCAGAAACAAGAAGTAGAAGGCCGTTCTATTAGCCATTACAACGCGCTATCAGATGAAAACCCACTAAGTGACTTGGTAGGCAAGTATGAGTCTGCTTATCGTTATGAAGAGCCTAGAGATAAAGAAGATTCGTTGTTGAGTTTAGAAGTTAAAGCTGACCTTGGCTTTGCTGAGCTTGTTTCTGCTACAGGTATTTCTGATTTTGAAGCTGAAGGTCAACGAGATCAAACCGACTTACTGATTCGACTTGATTACAGTTACGAAGAATTCCCAGCTTTCTCTGCCTACACAGAAGAGATTGATGAGCGTTCTATATTTACCCAAGAACTTCGTCTTGTTTCACAGTCTGATGGCCCACTTTCATGGATTGTGGGTGGTTTTTACTACGATTTAGATAGTGATGGAAGCAGTAAAGAATTTACTCCAAACTTCGATGAGTACGCTATTGATGTATGGGGCGTAGAAGGTAACTATCGCCCAGATGACTTAGAGTATTTCTCAGTATCTCACTCAGAGGTTACCGAAAAAGCCTTATTCGGTGAGCTCTCCTATGAAGTTACAGATAAGTGGGATGTAACACTTGGTCTGCGGGCTTATGAGTATGAAATATTCACCCGTTCGGCTACCGATTTACCTCTGTATAATACGGTTTTCGGTGGTCGAGAGTCAGATTCTATTGTTCTAGATTTTAGCGAAGAGTCTGCTGACGACAGTGGCACTTTATTTAAATTTAATACAAGCTACCAGTTTACTGGCGATACGATGGCTTATGTAACCATCAGTGAAGGATTTCGTATTGGTGGAGCAAATGGTACTGCAGCGTGTCCCGAAAATGTAGACGACCTCAATAACCAAATTGTTTGTGCCTTACCAGAAGAACAGTTGTATGAAGCCGATACAACCACTAACTATGAACTTGGAGTGAAGACGAGCTTCTTCGATAACAGACTTCAAATGAATAGTGCACTTTTCTTTGTGGACTGGGAAGATCCTCAAGTGTCTGGTGCTACGGTTAATGGTCAGCAACCGATTACCGTTAATGCTGAAGGTGCAGAGTCTAAAGGTGCAGAGCTATCCTTTCGGGGTATCATAACTGACAACATAAGAGCTTACGCGACTTATGCTTATACGAAAGCTGAACTTACCGCAGATGCGCCTTTCTTATTTGGCGTAATAGACGAGCAAGGAACAGAGCTGCAAGACTATTACGATGGTAAAGATGGCGATAGATTGCCAGGTACAGCTGAACACCAGTTTTCATTAGGTGTAACTTACAGCCAAGAAATCTTAGATGATAAAATGCTTGATATTAACTACGGTATAACCGCACAAAGCGATATTTATACCACAGTTGGCTTGCGCCAAGATGGTGAGGCCTTACCTGGTTATGCAGTAAGTAATTTGACCGCCCGTATATCAGATGATGATTGGTCAGTTACCTTATACATCGATAACTTATTTAATAAGTATGCGTTTACCTCAACCCGTAGAAATGTTGGTGATATTGGTTTAGGTGCGTTTGATAGCGTATTAGATCCAAACGGTACTGACATTCAGCGTAACTACGGACATTATTTACTAACGCCTCGTACTATTGGATTGAAGTTCAATTACCAATTCGGTATGTGATAAGTTAGATTTATTCGACTATGCAAAGGCACTCTACTGAGTGCCTTTTTACTTTTAAGAGCAGTAATGAATACACCCAATCAATTATTAGAAGACGCAGTTCGTTTTTTAAATCAGCGCAATTACACCCAAGCACATCAGTGCTGCGTAGATGTCATCAAAGGCTTTGGCGACCATCCTCATGCCTACTTTTTGTTAGGTGTAATACATATTGAAATTGCTCAAATAGACAAAGCCATTCTCCTGTTAGAAAAATCCAATACGATTGAAAGTCGTCCTATAACCTTTGCTTACTTAGCAAAATGTTTTGCGTTGCGTGGGGATATGTCGAAATCGCTAGCAGCAAGTGACAGCGCATTACCTGAAGCGTTAACACGAGCGCTAGACTTAGACACAGTAGGCGTGGCGTTAAGCCGAGTAGGGTTACACGCCAAGGCGTTGACATATTTTGTAAAAGCATTGGAGATTGACAGTACTAATGCGCAGTACCATTACAACTTTGCAGTAAGCAGCAAGTTCGCCGGAAACTTTACGCAAGCCAGAGAGCACTTTGAAACCGCTATTAAATTAGCACCACATTTTTATCAGGCTCATTTCGCGCTATCTGATTTAGGTAAAGTATCGAAATCGAACAACCACATTGCCCGGTTACAGCATGTGCTCTGTGATTTAGGCGATGAATCGATTAAAGGTAAAAAGAAAAAATCCATAGAAGGTCAGTTGCACATAGGTCATGCGCTAGCTAAGGAATATGAAGCAATAGGTGATTATGATAGTGCGTTTAAGGCGCTGCAACATGCGAAAGCCCCTCAGCGCCAAGCGAGTTTGCAGTCTAGGGATAGTTTTAATCGTATCTTTGACTATTTAAAATCAGACCTACAGCAGACCACCACAACAGGGAAAGGGGAGCAAAGGGATTCGCCTATTTTCGTTATTGGCATGCCACGCTCAGGCACGACATTGGTGGAGCGAATTTTAAGTCACCATAGTAACGTCGCCTCGGGCGGAGAGCTGCAAGATTTTGGTGTTGCGGTGAAAACGCTAACCAAAACCAAGTCTGCCCACGTTCTCGATTTGCCCACGTTACAAGCGGCAAAGCATATCGACAAAGAAGCATTAGGGGGGCTATACATTGAGCGCACCGCTTATTTACATCAACAAGGTGAACGCTTAGTCGATAAGCTACCGTTTAACTTTTTCTACATTAACTTAATTCGACAAGCGTTACCCAATGCAAAAATAATCTGCCTTAAGCGTGATGCTATGGATACCTGCGTTGGAAATTATCGACAGCTTTTTTCCATTAATAGCCCGTATTACGCCTACGCGTATAGCCTCGATACTATTGGTGAACTTTATACCGGATTTTGTGATTTAATCTCAGAATTCCAAACCGCTTATCCTGAACAAATTAGGGTTCAGTCGTACGAAGCTTTGGTAAATAATCCGCAAAAAGAAGTGGCAGAGCTGTTGTCTTATTGCAATCTTCCTTGGGAAGCACAGTGTATCGACGTAGACAAAAACACATTGCCAGTATCAACCGCCAGTAAAGTACAAGTGAGAGAGCCCATTAATACTCGCTCAATTGGTCGTTGGAAGCATTATGAAGCGCACACGTTTAACCTACAAAAATTGTTAGGCTATAGCTAAAACTACTTGCATCCTTGGCGGTGGGAGCATAACCTAACTGGTCTAACCAGAAGAAGGTGTTTCAGAGAGAAGATTATGTCCGTACCAAACCCCCTTCGCAGCTTTGCGAAAAAAGCCAATACCTATCCAACATGGCTACGTCAACGAATGCTGACTTGGATGTTCCGGTACAAAGTGAAACTAACGGGCACGGTCAGTATCGATATTCTGGAAACCGATTTAAAATCGGTTACTTTCCGTCAGAAAAACTATAAGAAGGCGCAAAACCATATTGGCAGTGTGCATGCTGCTGCAATGGCGCTATTGGCCGAGTCTTCTACAGGCTTTGTTGTTGGTGTTAACCTACCTGGTGACAAGTTGCCGCTTATTAAAGAAATGAATTTCAAATATGTGAAGCGCGCGCAAGGTGATATGCACGCGGTAGCGCACCTTACGGATGAACAAATAGCATTAATGCAAACACAAGAAAAAGGTGAAGTGACGGTAGCCGTTAAAGTAACGGATGCCAAAGGCATTGAACCGGTTTTGTGTGAAATGATTTGGGCTTGGGTGCCTAAAAGTAGGAAGTAGTACCTGTATTTTAAAAAATAGGCCGAGTACTCAAGATTACCCTTTGTGCGTTTCTTATGTAACGCGCATATTCTATCCAAGCATTTTACAGTTTTATGAAGTTTTCTCTCATCTCGTTTTTCAGTTTGACAGTATTCCCAATCCCAACTATCTAATTATCAGTGTAATGAGCCAAGCGGCACAGGCACGCGGCTAATGGTTCCTCATCGTTGCACGATGCGGAGTATGATAATCCTCAGAAAGCTGAGATAGGGGGTCGTATGACAACGTTATCCAGAGAGCAATTGGTAAACCGTCCTTTTGTAGATAAAAAACACTACCCCTATGGGTTTGCTCGCTCAGGTGATTTTTCTATTACCGAAAGTAAACTATTACAAGCCCACGGTAGTCTATTTGCAGCCTTGGTAGACGGCAAAATTACGCCCAGCTCAGAGGCTGAAATCAATTATTTGAATTCAGCCCTTGGTCAATGTGAGCCAGCAACACCACAAGCGCGAGCATGGGTTAAATATCAAACGCGAATAAACAGGCCAAAAGCGGCCAGTATTTACGGTTCTAAGCGAGTGGTAACCGAAGAATTAGACGATAATGTCGGAATAGATGACGATAACCACCATGAAATAGATATAGATGACGATTAATTGTTAAATTGTTGTGAATCCCATCCTAATATTGGCCATTAATTTGCCAATATCGAAAGGTTTATCCTATTTATCTTGAATATTGGGATATATATCTCACTTTTGTGCGGTTTGGTGTTTTATCTTCCTACTTCCTTCGTTATAGTCCGCTCATCGTCAACATTCGCTGACAATACACCAAACCGATACAGGAGATAGTACTGTGAAAATGATGTCGGGCGCTGCCATGGTGGTAGAAGCGCTAAAAGATGTAGGAGTAACACATGTGTTCGGCTACCCCGGTGGTGCCGTACTAGACATATATGACGCTTTATATGCGCAAAAAGATGTCGAACATGTCCTCGTACGTCATGAACAGGCAGCCGCTCATATGGCGGATGGTTATGCACGTTCAACTGGCAAAACCGGCACAGTCCTCGTCACTTCAGGTCCTGGTGCAACAAATACCATTACCGGTATTGCGACTGCCTATATGGATTCAATTCCAATGGTAGTATTGTCGGGGCAAGTACCTTCAATGCACATTGGTGAAGATGCTTTCCAAGAAACTGACATGGTAGGGTGTTCTCGTCCTATCGTTAAGCATAGCTTCTTAGTGAAGCGTGCTGTGGATATTCCAGAAGCGATTGCGAAAGCGTACTACATTGCAAATACTGGTCGCCCTGGCCCAGTGGTAGTCGATTTACCAAAAGACATTGTTAATGTTGCGGAAGATCACCCTTATGTGTTCCCAACCGACGTAACAATGCGTTCGTATAACCCAACCGAGCGTGGGCATACAAAACAAATTAAGAAAGCAGTCGCTTCATTAATGAAAGCCGAACGCCCAGTACTTTATGTCGGTGGTGGTGCGGTTACGTCTGAAGCATCTTCACGTGTTATCGAATTAGCTGAAAAGCTTAACGCGCCGGTAACATGTACCCTAATGGGCTTAGGCGCCATGCCAGGTACACACGAGCAGTTCGTGGGTATGCTTGGTATGCACGGCACCCTTGAAGCAAACAAAACCATGCATAATGCCGATTGCATTATTGCCTTAGGTGCACGTTTCGATGACCGTGTTACCAATAACGTGGCTAAATTCTGCCCGCATGCCGACATTATCCATGTGGATATCGACCCTGCGTCAATTTCGAAAACCATCAACGCGCATATTCCGGTGGTTGGCTCGGTTGATAAAGTTCTCGACCAAATTTTAGAGCAGCTTGCTAATAAAGACCTATCTGGTCAAAAAGAGAAGTTAGCCGATTGGTGGCAACAAATTACTCAGTGGCGCTCTCGTGAATGTTTGAACTACGAGCAAGGCGATACGGTAATTAAGCCACAGCAGGTTATCCAATCTATTTACAAGCATACCAATGGTGAAGCTTACGTAAGTTCTGACGTTGGTCAGCATCAGATGTTTGCTGCCTTGTATTATCC
The DNA here is from genome assembly GCF_030547075.1 of Alteromonas sp. 1_MG-2023. Taxonomy (GTDB): domain Bacteria; phylum Pseudomonadota; class Gammaproteobacteria; order Enterobacterales; family Alteromonadaceae; genus Alteromonas. The sequence continues at coordinate 7,314 of NZ_JAUOQH010000022.1, forward strand.
GTTTGATAAGCCTCGCCAATGGATCAACTCAGGTGGCTTAGGCACCATGGGCTTTGGTTTGCCAGCAGCAATGGGCGTGCAGTTTGCACATCCTGAGTCTACTTCTGTCGTGGTAACAGGCGACGGTAGTATTCAAATGAATATTCAAGAGTTGTCTACCTGTTTGCAGTACAACCTGCCGATTAAAATCATTACTTTGAACAACCGAGCGCTAGGTATGGTTCGTCAGTGGCAAGATATGATTTATAAAGGTCGTCACTCGCACTCATACATGGACTCTATGCCAGATTTTGTAAAACTTGCTGAGTCTTATGGCCATGTTGGTATCAAAGTAGATAAATTAGAAGAATTAGATGCAGCGATGGAGAAATGTTTCAGTCTTAAAGATCGCCTTGTGTTTATGGACATCGCGGTAGATCAAAACGAGCACGTGTATCCAATGCAAATTAAGTTTGGCGCTATGGATGATATGCGCTTAAGTAAGACGGAGCGAACCTGATGAAACGTATTATTTCAGTATTAATGGAAAACGCACCTGGCGCACTATCTCGCATTGTGGGTGTTTTCTCACAGCGCGGATACAACGTAGACTCGTTATGCGTAGCACCTACTGACGATGGCAGCTTGTCACGTCTTACCATCATTACCCATGGTGATGATAAAGTCATTGAGCAGATTACTAAGCAAGTAAATAAGCTTATTGATGTACTTAAAGTGGTGGACCTTACCGAAGGTACTCACGTTGAGCGCGAGCTTATGCTAATTAAAGTGGCTACCCGTACCGAATCTGTACGTGCCGAAGTAATACGTAATAGTGATATATTCCGTGGACGCATATTAGATGTTCATGCGAATAACTATACGATTGAAATTACGGGGACTACCGACAAACTAGACGCTTTTGCAGCCACCATGGCTCAATGTGCGGAGGTGATTGAATCATCACGCACTGGAGTTTGTGGTTTAGCACGTGGCGAGCGCGCTTTACGCCCATGACAGGTAATCGCAATCATGCGACGTAAGATATTAAAGATGTTTTAGCAACAGACCAAAGGCGAGTAACTTAAGTTACTCGCCTTTTCCGTAATAAGCCTCTAAACGAAGCGCCATACCGTAAGACGGCGAGAAATCTTCCCGTCGTAGCCATAGAACAAAAGGTTCTACCTCGAAATAAAGCCATTCTCTAATCGGGTTGCTGCGCCAACGTAAACCGGTATACACCTCTTCTACTTGATAGGTAGGTTTGTTTAACCCTTCCACCATAAAGCTGTACACCAGCGCGTTCCTATTGTTGATAGGGTACAAATGTTGTAATTCATGACGCCATAACCAATCGTTACTTCTGTCTCGAAAATAAAAGCGGTTGTTTAAGCGCGTTACGTTGTTAGTGCTACTGATATGTTGAAAAGAGGTGCCTAACTCAGCGCCAAATTGATCCCGCGTGTATTGATAAATTTCGGTGTCATACAGCATGGCCCAATGTGAGTTAAAGGCATAAGCATTGCGGTATCTCGCTTTTACATACAGCTGGTCACGCCTGCCAGCACCCACACGAAATGAATAGTGAGAGTTTATGTCGGGGCGAAACCGCAGGGAAATAGTGGTGTTATCTTGCCTTCCTAATGACGGTGAGCGTGCCGCTTTTATGGTGTCACTTTGGGTTTCATCTTCATTGTCACTTAAAAGTAAATCTACGCGGTTTTCTAGGTGGGGAAGTGAAACACGAATACGAAACCTAAGGTCGATTTCTGCGATATCTCGGGTTCTAGGCTCCCAGCTAAGTTGAACTCTGCCTTCTGCTTTGGCTTTCTCATTAGGTAAGCTGCCGTCTGAAAAGAGACCATCGAATTTGCTAACGGTAAAGTCCATAGAGTCTGTGAAGCTGCGTTGCCACACATCAAACCATTGCATAGGTTGGGTGGTTTCGTCGTTGCTTGCCTCAATACTCGTGTGCTGCTTAGTCACTTCTGGCAGGCTATCGCTTTGGTCATTAAGCAATAAACACAATGAGACAGCTAAACACAACATAACAGGCTAAACTCCCTCTAATGATTACGCGGCGAAATGACATCCGTATCAGATAATTACCTTCAGAATGCGGGTTGAGCTTATAAACGTCAACGATTATTAATCCATACAAATATTCACGTGAAAGCTTGCGCTTTGGGTGGCATACTGTCCTAACTGTTGTATCGGAGATTATTTTTATGGGCGGTATTGGAATCTGGCAGTTACTTATTATCTTAGTAATTGTAGTTTTACTTTTTGGCACTAAGCGTTTGAAAGGGATTGGCACCGATTTAGGTGGCGCAATCAAAGGTTTTAAAAAAGCAGTAACCGAGAACGAGCAAGATGCTGACTTCGAGCAGAAGAAGCAGGTGGAAGATACAGACACCGCTGACACTGCTGCCACAAAAACGCAGAGCGACGTTAAAGAAAAATCCTGATGTTTGACATTGGCTTTTGGGAGCTATTGGTAATTGGTGTGATGGCCTTGTTAATACTGGGTCCAGAACGTTTGCCAGGTGCCATGCGGTCCACCATTAACACTATTCGAAGTGTGCGAAATACAGCAACGGGCTTTAAGCAAGAAGTTGAGCATCAGTTGCGCGTGCACGAATTACACGAAAACCTGAAGAAAGCTGAGCAGCAAGGCTTGAAAGATCTCTCGCCAGAGCTTGAACAAAGTGTTGATGAGCTTAAAAAAGCAGCTGAGTCGGTTCAGGAACCATATAAAAAACAGTAAATGTCTGACGCAAACAATTTAATATCTCATTTAATTGAGCTTCGTAGCCGCATTCTAAAAGCACTGTTAAGTGTGCTGGTGGTTTTTCTGTGTTTGGCGTACTTTTCGCAAGATCTCTACCAATTGCTCGCATTGCCGTTGCTAGATTCTATGCCAGAAAACGCTAGCATGATTGCCACCGATGTAGCCTCACCTTTTTTCGCACCGTTTAAACTTACACTGGTGTTGTCATTCTTTATCGCTATTCCCTACGTACTTTATCAAGTATGGGGCTTTGTTGCGCCTGGGCTATACCGTAATGAGAAAAAGCTCGTAGCACCGCTTTTATTCTCAAGTACTTTATTGTTCTACGCGGGCATGGCATTTGCGTATTTTGTAGTATTTCCAATCGCGTTTGCCTTTTTCAATAGCGTGGCACCAGAAGGGGTTACGGTTAGTACCGACATCTCTAGTTATCTTAATTTTGTATTGAAACTCTTCTTTGCTTTTGGGGTCTCATTTGAAATTCCCATTGCCATTATCTTACTGTGCTGGACAGGGGTAACCGACGCAAAATCACTTCGAGCCAAACGTCCTTATGTGGTTGTTGGTGCGTTCGTGGTGGGCATGTTGCTTACGCCGCCGGATATTATTTCTCAAACATTATTGGCTATTCCTATGTGGATATTGTTTGAGATAGGTGTTGTCGTAGGTAGTTTGTATGCGGGTAAAGGTCGCCGAGGCAGCGAAGAAGAAACTGGCACTGAAATCGAATAACAATTAAGTAAAACAAAGGATTTAACATGAACAAACGTGCATTACTACTGTTAGTAAGTATGCTCTCTTCTAGTGCCTTTTTGGCACATGCGGAAACCGTAGGCGAGGCGCTCGCCAAATGTAGCGAAACCAAAAATAGCCTTCAGCGTTTAGTGTGTTATGACCGCGTAGAAAAAGCCCTTAACCGACACTCTGGTATACAGGCGCCAATGCCTAGCGCCGTGGCTATTAGCCCTAGCACAACGAATGCAAGTCCAAGAACGAATGCGCCGGTTACACCACGTCAAAGCGCCCCGGTTGCTAGACAAGAAACTCGACCTGACAGTGAGTTTGGTTTAGAGCACAAAATAGTATCTAAAGATTTAGCCGATGCTTTTTCTGGCACAGTGGTGTCTATTTCAAAAACCATTCGTGAACAATTAATTCTTACCTTTGATAACGGCGCTGTGTGGCGACAAACTAGCGACGATTCTATTAGAATCAGAAAAGGGCAAACCGTTACGATAGAGCGAGGTGTATTAGGCGCTTTCTATGCAAAAATAGATGGCGTTAAAAAACGCATGAAAGTGGAACGCGTTAAATAGTATGCCTTGGTTTGACGCTGGCGTTAATCTACTCGACCGCAGATTTAACCCCGAAGAGGTTATCTCTAACGCAGTAGATGCTGGCGTTTCTCGACTTTGTATTATCACTACCCACCCCAATGAATGGGATGAGGCTGCAGCACTCCATCAAGCTTTTCCGCAAATTTGCAGTTATACCCTAGGCATACACCCTCACAACGCCAAAGATGTGGTCGAAAGTGATTATGCTCGCTTACGAAGTATGGCAAAAGGGGAAGGCGTAGTGGCCATCGGAGAATGCGGTTTAGACTTCAATCGCAATTTTTCTGCTCAAGACATTCAAATTAGTGTGTTTGAAGCGCAGTTGGCGTTGGCGGTAGAATTAAACCTGCCTGCTTATCTACACGAACGTGATGCGTTTGAACAACAAGTGTCTTGCCTGCAAAAGGTGCTGCCGTCTCTTAGCGGCGGTATTGCGCACTGTTTTACGGGTGATACAACGCAGCTAAACACCTATTTAGATATGGGGCTGTATATTGGTATTACCGGCTGGGCATGTGATGAAAAGCGCGGAGAAGCTCTTCGTAACGCCATACCCACCATTCCATTAGAACGTATCATTTTAGAAACGGATGCCCCTTATTTATTCCCCAAAACCTTACGCCCAAGAAAACGTAACAATGAGCCTGCGGTATTGCCCCACATAGGTGAACAAATTAGCCAGTTAATGCAGGTTGCCCCTGAAAAATTGCGCGATAGCAGTTATGCTAATACATGTCGTTTGTTTTGTCTTAGTGATTAATGGTAATGCAATTAAATCGTCAAGCGGTGCGCAATTATGATCTTGCTCTGTTCATTATTACCGTCGTCGCGGTTTCAATATTTGCGATTGTTGCGGTTAGCGTAACACCAGAACATACCACCAAAGACAGAGTTACCCAGCTTGCCTATTTGAATGACGCTGGGAATACGTTAACTTTCGAGCAAGTGCTTGAAAAAGACGCCTCACAGTGGACGCCAGCATCCTCACCCGTCAATTTAGGTATGAGCAGTACAGCGTATTGGTTTTCATTCATCGTGGCACCAGCAGCATCTAGTACAGAAGATTATCTGCTGGAAATAGACTATGCATTACTTGATGAATTAGCGGTTGCGGTTTATCCAATCTCTAGCGCTGCGCCCGTTGCCCGTTATCAAGCGGGCGACAAACAAAAATTTACTGTTAGACCTATTGCCAATACCACCCCACTATTTTCTTTACCTGTAAGTGCTGCACCACTAAAGGTACTCGTTCGGGTGGAAACATCAGGCACCCTTCGAATGCCTATTGCCGTATGGGAAGAGAATGAGTTTATTGAATACGCCGCCAGTCAAAATCTAGCGTTAGGGCTGTTTTTTGGTTTTTTATGTGCCATGGCAATAAGTAACATTTTCTTGTTTTTCACCACTAAAAACCGTTCATTTTTGTTTTATTCAGGTTACTCATTTAGCTTAGGATTAACCCTCGCGTCTTTGCATGGGGTGGGGTACGCCTATTTGTGGCCAGAGCAAGTTTGGTTTCAAGGAAAGGCGGTGGTTATCTTTGGTAATGCCGCCGTCTTATTTGCGGTGCTCTTTTCCCGAAGTTTATTGCCTATAGCTGAATTCAGTGCACTTGCAGATAAGGTAATAAAGATAGCCGCCTGGGGGTTTGGGGTTGGTATTCTAACAAGCATGTTTTTGCCTTACTCAATGGCGTTAAAACTTTATCTGATTATGCTGTCAATCATTGTAATTATAGCCATGATTATTGGTGGTTGGTTGTCGTATAAAAGGGTATCCATTGCCCGCTACTTCACTGTCGCTTGGTTGTTATTACTAATCAGCGGACTTGTTGTAAGCTTAGATAGCGTGAATATTATCCATGTGGGTATCTCCTCGAGTTACTTACTTATAATCGCAGGTACGGTTGAAACTGTCATTTTAGGCCTAATCTTGGCTATTAATTATAGCCATAGTCATGATGAGCTTATTACCACGCAACAATTCGCCTTAGAACAAGAAAAAGAAGCAAGCAAAGCGCAAGAAGCGCTGTTAGAAGTGCAAAAGCGTTACCAAGATGACTTAGAATACAAGGTAGGAGAGCGCACCTTAGAGTTAGAAATAACTTTGCGCGAACTGTCAGAAGTGAATCAAGAGCTAGAGCGGCTAACTGCGGTCGACCCGCTTACAGGTATTAATAATCGTCGTCACTTTGATAAAAAGTTAAAATCAGAAGGTAGACGAAGCCGCCGTGAACAAACGCCTTTATCTATTGCTGTATTTGATGTTGATCATTTTAAACGTATTAATGATACATATGGACATGCGGGCGGTGATGCTTGTCTTATCCATATCACGAGTATAATGCAAAGCATGTTACATCGTTTGTCCGACGATTTATCTCGCATTGGCGGAGAGGAATTTGCACTTATTCTGCCGAATACCGACAGTGAAGGTGCCTTACATGTTGTTGAGGCAATACGCGAACGTATCGAAAATTCCCCTATCATGTTTGAAGGGGAGGCAATACATCTAACCATTAGTGCAGGGTTAACCACCAGTGTTATCACGGACGAAGAACACGCTGAAGCGCTACTTCGGTTGGCGGATGAGCAGTTGTATGCTGCGAAAGAATCAGGACGAAATAAAGTACTTTTTAAACCGTTTTCAGGATAACTTATGAATGCTTCATTCCCGGCTCGCCGTATGCGACGCCTACGTGCAAAAGATGCACTGCGAGATTTAGTTGCCGAGCAACGCCTTACTACCGACGATCTTATCTACCCTGTATTCGTGCTTCCTGGCATAGGCCAGCGCGAAGAAGTGCCTTCAATGCCAGGGGTAGAGCGATTATCTATCGACTTACTATTAGAAGAAACGGCGAAGTGGGTTGCCCTTGGTATCCGTACATTAGCCTTGTTTCCTGTTACGCCCATGTCGCTTAAAACTGAGTGCGCGAAAGAAGCCTATAACCCTGATGGCTTAGCACAAACCGCCATGCGTGAGTTAAAGGCTCACTTTCCAGATGTGATGTTAATGTCTGATATTGCGTTAGATCCCTTCACCTCTCACGGTCAAGATGGGCTAGTGGATGAGACCGGTTACGTAATAAATGACGTCACTATTGACGTGTTGGTAAAACAAGCGCTCTCACATGCAGAAGCGGGGGCTGATATTGTTGCACCATCAGACATGATGGATGGGCGTATTGGGCTTATACGTGATGCACTTGAGCAAGAAGGCTATATTAACACCTGTATCATGGCGTATTCTGCCAAGTATGCGTCAGCCTATTACGGGCCATTTCGCGATGCAGTCGGCTCTTCAGCGAACATAAAAGGTGGCAACAAGAAAACCTATCAAATGGACCCTGCAAACAGCGATGAAGCCATTCATGAAATTGCTTTAGATGTGCAAGAAGGTGCTGATATGGTAATGGTAAAGCCGGGTATGCCCTATTTAGATATTGTTCGGCGCTGTAAAGACGAAATCAAAGTGCCGACCTTTGCATACCAAGTTAGCGGTGAATACGCCATGCATCAAGCTGCCTTTGCTAACGGCTGGTTGAATGAAGACGCGGTTATTTTAGAGTCGTTGCTTGCGTTTAAACGTGCTGGTGCCGACGGTATTCTTACTTATTTTGCCCCTAAAGCTGCCGCGCTTTTAGCTGGCGACTAGCGCCGCGAGCCAAAAAGCAAAGGAACAGCAAAGGAAAAACGCAGAGCACAGGCCATCTAGCCAGTCGCTAAAAAAATGGGATGCAACCAAAGGTCGCATCCCATTTTTATTTGTTTCTAAATGCTTCAGCGCTAACTATTTACACACAAGTTCCCAACCGGCTTTGTGTTGTAACCAACTTTCGTTGGCGAGCTCAGCGTTAATAAGAGGGTGGGCCTTTAGCCAACCGTCAGGGAAAGTCACTTCCCATTTATCGCCCTCGCAGGACAAATCTACATGAGGAATATGCTTATTTTGTCTACGTAAACACAACACCACAGAAATTCGCAATATTCTCAGTAAACCAAGCAGCATAGGTTGCGAGTCATCATGGTAGTTGGTAAATGCTTCTGCGGGAATGGCAAGCCGATGATGGGCCACAAGGTCGCGAATAGCAGCCCGTTGTAAGCGTGTAAAGCCAGGGAAGTCTATAAAAGATAATATATACGCCCCATGCTCATGATGCTTTTTATATTCTATATGCAGGCCTGTTTCGTGAAGCAATGCGGCTGCACCTAAAATAGCTTCAGTATCAAGGTGACATATATTTTGCTGGGCACATAGCTGAGCGCACAACTTAGTGGCAACACTTTTAACCGAATTAGCATGTGCCTTATCAATATGATAACGGGACATGGTTTGATTCAAGGTTTGCTCGCGTCGGTCGTTTTCCTGCATGTTATCTAACATGCCGTAAATAAGCCCTTCACGCAGTGCACCACCAGAAATATTCATGTGTTGAATGGCTAACGATTCAAACAAGCTAATTAATATGGCAAGTCCTGAAGGAAATATCGCTTTGCGATTTTCCTCTAAGCCTTCAATATTCAGCTGACTTATTTCCTTGCACTCAATACATTGCTTTTCTAAATGATAAAGGTAGTCGAGGCGTATTGAGTCGCTAATACCTTGCGCCACGAGTATTTCAGTGATCGCCTGCGGCGTGCCGGAAGCCCCTAGACAGTTTTCCCAATCAAAACAAAGAAAGGCATCGGCGACAGGGAATAGTAAAGATTTGGCAGCTTTTTTTGCGTTTTCGAAGTTTTCGGCAGTAATCTTACCGCCATCGAAATAACGCTCCATAAAGGTAACACAGCCCATATCCAAACTTTTTAAATGGATAGGCTGCATGTCGTTGCCAATCACAATTTCAGTGCTGGCACCACCAATATCGATAACTAAGCTATTGCCCTGATTTGCAGAGGTATAAGCTACACCAAGATAAATTTGGCGCGCTTCTTCTTCACCGCTTATCACGTTGAGTTTGTGCTTAAGAATTTCTTCGGCTTTCCCAATAAACACTTGGGCATTAGTAGCAAGGCGTAAGGTAGCGGTAGCCACTACCTTAATATTTGAGGGGGGAATATCTTGTAACCGTTCGGAAAAGGTTTGCAGGCACTGCCAACCGCGCTCCATGCTCATTTCATCTAGTGCAAAGTCTTCATTTAACCCTGCTGCTAAACGTACTTTTTGCTTCACTTTGCCAATGATTTGAACACTACCATTGACCACGTGAACAATGACCATGTGAAAGCTATTAGAGCCTAAGTCTACAGCGGCGTAGTACTCGCCATAGCTTTCAGAGTCGTGCTGAAGTTCTGCCTGCATATTGTCTCGAATATTAGTTACTGTTTCCGCGATTAGACGGTTTACCTCTATTGCCACCGCTATTGCCGCGACCTTTACCATTACCACGACGTGACGAATTTCTTGTATTTGGTGTGCGTCTGCGTCTTGGTTTAGGCGCATTCACATCATCAAGCAAGGCACTCGCATCGTAATCGGTAACAGGAATAGCATGCTGAATATATTTTTCAATATCCGGCAAGTTCATCGCGTACTTTTCGCAGGCAAAACTAATGGCAATACCACTTTGTCCCGCACGACCGGTTCGACCAATACGGTGAACATAGTCTTCTGCGTCGTCGGGCAAGTCGTAGTTGAACACATGGGTAACAGAATCAATGTGTAACCCACGGGCTGCAACATCGGTAGCCACCAAAATGTCTAACTTACCTTTGGTAAAGTCTTCCAATATACCCAAGCGTTTTTTCTGTGGTACATCACCGCTTAACAAGCCCACACGGTGACCATCAGCCGTTAGCCAATCGGTAACACGTTCACAGCTGTATTTGGTATTCGCGAACACAATGGCTTTATCCGGCCATTCTTCTTCAAATAGCGAAAGAAGCAGCAGCATCTTGTCATCATCAGATGGATAGAATAGCTCTTGCGATACCCGTGTCGCCGTCGTTTGCTCTGGCGCAACTTGAACGTGAGTTGGATTATTCATGTGCTCATAGGCGAGCTCTTGAACACGATAACTAAGTGTAGCTGAAAAAAGCATACTTAGGCGTTCGGTCGCAGGCGGCAAGCGTCGGAACAAAAAGCGGATATCTTTAATGAAACCTAAATCGAACATACGATCGGCTTCATCTAGCACGGCAACTTGAATATTATTCAAGGTAAACACGTTCTGTTTGTAATAATCCAGAATGCGTCCTGTCGTACCAATAATGATATCTACCCCTTCTTCAAGAGTTTCACGTTGACTTTGGTAACCTTCGCCCCCATAAATCAATCCAAGCGATAAACCGGTATGCTCACTGAGCAGTTTGGCATCGTTGAAAATCTGAACGGCGAGCTCTCTCGTTGGTGCCATAATAATGGCACGAGGGCCTTTTGATTTGCTGTTCTGCTCATTATCTGCTTTGCTTAGCAAATAGTGAAAAGTAGCAACCAAGAAGGCAATGGTTTTTCCTGTACCCGTTTGAGCTTGTCCGGCAATATCTAAGCCTTCAAGTAACGGAGGCAGAGATAACGCCTGTATTGGTGTACAATTAATAAAATTTGCCGCCGTTAAGGCGTCAACAACCTTGCTGTTAATCGGCAGGTCGGAAAATTGAGTATCAGTTAAGTGAGTAGGCATAGCTTATAGCTTATCAGTGCTTGCATTAAAAACGGTTTCTATATAACACTTATGGTAGAGCTGAAACAAATCAGCGACCGACCAAAAATGGAGAAAAGAATGAGCGACAAAATTATCCAGTTATCTGACGATAAATTCGAAGCAGATGTTATCAATGCTGAAGGTCCTGTACTGGTTGACTTTTGGGCCGAGTGGTGTGGCCCCTGTAAAATGATCGCGCCAATCTTAGAAGAAGTTGCGAACGAGTTTGAAGGCAAGTTAACAGTTGGCAAGTTGAATGTCGATGAAAATAACGAAACTCCACCTAAATATGGTATTCGTGGTATTCCTACATTGCTACTTTTCAAAAACGGTAACGTTGCAGCAACTAAAGTAGGTGCGTTATCGAAAACGCAACTTGCTGAGTTCTTAAACGAAAACCTTTAGTAGAACAGCAGTACAGAAAAAACCGGTGGCCTTGCTGCCGGTTTTTTTATTTACGCCTAAATATAACCAGTAGATGCGCCTACAGCAGCGCGAGTACAAATTATTTAACAATTGATGAGTAAAACGCTGGACGTTGATTACTTTTAGTGCTAACTTTTCACCAGCGCTCACCCGAGCAGCATTCTGCTTAGCCTCTATTCAGGCATAATCAAATCAAAAATTAGAACAGAGTAGTGACTACCATTCCTGTAAGCAAACCCCAAGCACAAAGACCCACCAGTATGAATTTAACAGAATTAAAGAACAAACCGATTAGCGAATTAGTCGCCATGTCCGAAGAAATGGGCCTGGAAAACATGGCTCGCGCTAGAAAACAAGACATCATATTCTCGATACTGAAATCGCATGCTAAAGGCGGCGAAGATATTTTCGGTGACGGGGTTCTGGAAATTTTACAGGACGGTTTTGGTTTCTTGCGATCAGCAGATTCATCTTATTTAGCAGGGCCTGATGATATTTATGTATCACCAAGCCAAATTCGCCGATTTAACTTGCGAACGGGCGATACCATTTCTGGTAAAATCCGCCCGCCAAAAGACAGTGAGCGATATTTTGCCCTGTTAAAAATCCGCGAAGTAAACTTCGATAAGCCCGAAAACTCTCGTAATAAAATCCTCTTTGAAAACCTTACTCCACTTCACGCAGCATCACGTATGCGTATGGAACGTGGGAACGGTTCAACAGAAGACATTACAGCGCGTGTTTTAGACCTAGCCTCACCAATTGGTAAAGGGCAACGTGGTCTTATCGTAGCTCCGCCTAAAGCGGGTAAAACACTTTTACTTCAGAATATCGCGCAATCTATTGCTGCGAATCACCCTGAAGCTGAATTGATGGTATTGCTCATCGATGAACGTCCAGAAGAAGTAACCGAAATGCATCGCCTTGTTCAAGGTGAAGTAGTTGCCTCTACGTTCGATGAACCTGCAAGCCGACACGTTCAGGTAGCCGAAATGGTTATCGAAAAAGCCAAGCGTTTAGTTGAGCACAAAAAAGATGTGGTCATCTTGCTTGATTCAATTACTCGTTTAGCACGTGCCTACAACACGGTAATCCCTTCGTCAGGTAAAGTACTTACCGGTGGTGTTGATGCCAATGCACTGCATAAACCTAAGCGTTTCTTTGGTGCTGCACGTAACGTTGAAGAAGGTGGTAGTTTAACGATTATCGCCACAGCGCTTATCGATACTGGCTCTAAAATGGATGAAGTTATCTATGAAGAGTTTAAAGGTACCGGTAACATGGAATTGCACTTGCATCGCAAAATTGCGGAAAAACGTGTATTCCCAGCTATCGATTTCAACCGTTCAGGCACCCGTCGTGAAGAGCTTTTAACGTCTCAAGAAGAACTACAGAAAATGTGGATCTTACGTAAAATCGTACATGAAATGTCAGAAATTGATGCTATTGAGTTCCTTATCAATAAGCTGGCTATGACTAAGACGAACGATGAATTCTTTAATGCTATGAAGCGTCAAAAGAGCTAATCAATATAATTTGAAGAAAGCGCCTAAGGGCGCTTTTTTTGTGTCTGCACGCCACCTCAAACACTGAATTATCACCCTTCACGTAATCGAAATAATTCTTATTATACTTCTGTCTAATTTCCCTAGGCTTCTGAATGAGTTAACTTCAAAAGTCTTATTGTCACAAGCACTGATGTTTTTAACTACCAGATAGTTTATTCTGGGTTTTTACTCTTCAAATGGAATAGATGTCATGTATCGGAAGTTAATTTCACTGGCGGTAGCAAGTTGTACTCCCTTTGCCTTTGCGCAAGTCGATGTTGATGCGTTGGCCACAGCAGTTGAGCCTAACGTTATAGAGTGGCGTCATCACTTTCACGAATTTCCAGAGCTGTCTAATCGTGAGTTTAATACTGCGAAATATGTCGCTAATTATTTAGAATCTTTAGGGCTAGAAGTTGAAACTGGCGTAGCGAGCACCGGTGTGGTGGCTGTGCTTGATAGTGGAAAGCCAGGTCCGGTTGTGGCGCTTCGAGCTGATATGGATGGCCTACCGGTTAAAGAGCAAGGCGACTTATCTTATCGTTCTACACAAATCGGCGAATATAACGGTCAGGAAGTGCCCGTCATGCACGCGTGTGGGCATGATACCCATATGGCTATGCTAATGGGGGCAGCAAAAATACTAACCGACATTAAAGGTGAACTTAAAGGTAAAGTGAAGTTCATCTTTCAACCTGCTGAAGAGGGCGCGCCAGCGGGCGAAATGGGCGGTGCTGAAGTCATGGTCAAAGAAGGGGTGTTAAAAAGCCCTGATGTAGACGTTATTTTCGGACTACATATAAGTTCAAACACCGATGTGGGCACAGTGCGCTACAACTCAGGTGGCACTATGGCTGCGGTAGACCCGTTTAAAATTGTCATTCACGGTAAGCAAGCTCATGGCGCATACCCGTGGAAAAGTGTCGACCCTGTGGTGACAGCGGCGCAAATGATCATGTCTATACAAACCATCGTTAGCCGTGAACTCAAGTTAATTGATGATGCAGCAGTCGTATCTATTGGTTCTATTCACGGTGGAAATCGCTCGAACATTATTCCAAATGAAGTTGAAATGGTGGGTACCATTCGCACGCTAAACAAAGCAGCTCGTGAACATATTTATGAAGCGCTTCCGCGTAAAGTGAAGGCTATTGCCCAGAGCATGGGGGCTGAAGCCGAACTTACGCTCCCTTTAGATTACTACTACCCAATTACTTACAACGACCCAGAACTTACCCAATCTATGGTCGCCACTATGCAGCGCACCGCGGGTGTAGATAATGCTATTGTTTCTAAGCCGGTTACTGGCGCTGAGGACTTTTCATTCTACCAAGAACAAATTCCTGGGTTATTTGTATGGGTGGGCGGTAAGCCACTGGACGTATCTGAAAAAGATAGCCCAGCGCACCACACGCCTGAGTTTTATGTTGACGATTCTGGTATGAAGTTAGGCGTGAAGCTACTGACTAACTTCACGCTAGATTACATGGCGCAGCACTAAACATGTTAGTGCCAGAGGGAGGCGTTGTTGTTCGCTAAACAGCCTTGGTCGCTAACTCTGGCACTACATCTGTTACTCATTGCAATAACAGGTATTGCCTTAAATGCAGTACCTGCTCCTTTCGAAAGTAGTGGCATCGCCGTATTCGGAATAGGCGCTGGCGTATACGCTGCGCTTAGGTTTCCTCCCACTGTCGCTATTCCAATTGCCTTAATCATCAGCATTCCACTATGGCTTTTTCATAGCAGTATTGTAGGTAGAGAGAGCTTATCTTTACTTCCAATCGTGGTAAGCCTTTTTGGCTACCAAAAATCTCTTCGCCAAGTCATTAAAGTAGGCGCGGGCTTTTGGTCGCTTATCTTCCTGCCAATATTAGTATTAGAGCATGCGTTCTACGAAGCCGATCAGCCTGCAATGATGTTCTCTGGTGTCCTTGTTACTTGGGTGAGCGGTGTGTTTGGGCTTATTGCTGGGCACTTTATTTATTTGGCGACTAAAGGGCTGACACGTAACCATGTGGGCTCACAAGAAAAAGTATCACTACACTTTTTATTCAGCTATTTTTTCTCTGGCTGTTTTTTCGCCGCGTCGATGGCGGTGGTGTACTTGTCTGTTTCCCTTTATCAAGACGATCAAAAAAATCAGATTACCCGTTACATGCATCAACGGGTTGCGGTTTTAGAGCAACAATTATCTGAATTTATTGGACAGCATCAAAAAGCAATTGCCGTTGCTTCTCAATCATTATCAACACCCTATGCTATCGATAAACTAGAGGAGGCGAGCAGTAATCAGCTGTCTGTATTAGCCGCCCATTATCCTGAGTTCATCACGTTTTTAATCTCTGACGAGAGTGGCAATATCACTCACTCCTACCCACCAGACTTGCTACAAAAAGCGAAAGCGATTGGCAAATCGAATGTTGCCTACCGCCCCTATTTTTCGGAAGCGATGGAAACAGGTAGTCCCTACCTTTCTAATGTATTTAGAGGGCAAGGGTTCGGCGATGACGCCATTGTTGCGATTTCTTCGCCCATTCTTAGTGAAAATGGCATACCTATTGGCATCGTAGAAGGGTCTTTATCCCTTCGAAGTTTCACAGAAATAGATGAGCTGAGCATTAACGGGTTTTCGCTTCTGCTCGAAGATGCTAAAGGTGACGTTATTTATGCTTCACCAGCATTAAAGCTAAAACCACTTAGTGAGGCACCCACTTACTTATGTAATGGTAAGTGCGATATGAACATTGAAGATGGGCCGCTAGGAAAACAATGGTTGAGGGCACAAGGGCAGTTACCTACCGCAGATTGGCAAGTTAGCTACTACTTCGATTATCGCCGCTTACTAGCGATAATGAGCGAGTATTTGTTAACCGACCTATTGCTGCTACTCGCCTTATCGGTATTTGGTACATTTATGGGCTCTGTGGTGTCCAGAATGATTGATTCTCCCATTCGACGGCTCATACGTTACATTGCTAATTTTACCCCCTCGCAGGTTCGCAAAGTGGAAACTTTATCGGGTAGCACATTACATATTCAAGAGCTTGTGTCCCTGAATGATGAATTCAGTAGTTTAGAAGGGCGGTTAGTTGAAGCGTTTAAAGCACTTGAGTCGGCGAGAGCTAATGAACAAGCGTTAAATATAGAGCTTGCTGAATTTAATCAAAGCTTGGAAGGCAAAATTGAAGAAAAAACACGGCATTTAGCGCTGGCCCTTGAAGAGGCCAAAGCCGCGAGTGTGGCAAAAACACAGTTTCTCGCCAATATGAGTCATGAAATTCGCACACCAATGAACGGTATTATAGGGTCTTGTGAATTAATGATGGATTTATCGCTGCCTGACACCGCCCGCTATAGAACCGAAACAATCTCACATTCAGCCAGTAATCTACTGATGATTTTAGATAGCATTTTAGATTGGTCAAAAATAGAGTCTGGGAAAATGCTCGTTGATAGACGCAACGTTTCAATCATGCATACTATCAATGCTTCCAGTGTTCTGTACGAGCGCAGTGCAAGTAACAAAGGCATTTCAATAAAAGTTGATATTGATGACAGTGTTCCAGAGATTTTAATTACCGACGGTGGCAAGCTTAGCCAAATCATTAACAATTTGGTGAGTAACGCCATCAAATTTACCCCTAGTGGCGATGTACTCGTTCACGCTAATTACGCGAATGGCGAGCTACATTGTTCGGTTAGCGATTCGGGTATTGGCATAGCGCCTGAAAAATTAGAAAGTATTTTCGAACAATTTGAGCAAGCAGATGCGTCTATTACACGAGATTACGGTGGTACAGGTCTAGGATTGGCTATTACAAAAGGGTTAGTAGAGCTCTTAGGCGGGCGCATAGGGGTTGAGAGCAGAGAAGGCAAGGGCACCACTTTTAGTGTGAAATTTCCTTGTGAAGAAGGTATGCCTCAAGCTTACTCAGCCTCAGTGGCCACCCACTCATTACCTAAGGATTTGAAAGTGCTGCTGGCCGAAGATAATGACGTTAACGCCGATATTGTGATGGATATGCTAGGGGCGGCTGGCGTAAAAAGATTTAGGGCTAAAAATGGTGTGGAAGCCTTAGAGGCGGCTAAGCGTCATGCGTTTGATGTAATTTTAATGGATTATCAAATGCCTATAATGGATGGACTCACTGCTTCACGACATATACGTCAACAAGCAAAAAACAAAGACAGTGTGATTATTATTGCGCTAACCGCCAATGCCTACGACGATGACAAGGCGGCATGTTATGCCGCCGGTATGAAAGCGCATTTGAGCAAACCGATAAGAAAGCAGGTGCTAATCGACAGTATTGCCCGTGAACTTGCTAGCGTTTGATGCCACTTTTCCTGTGTTTTTGCTAGGTTTGTTACCCACCATATATAACACAATATAGCCCAGTGTCGCGGAAACAATAGAGCCTGCTAAAATGCCAACCCGCTCATCAAATATTTGATTAATACCCGTCTCTTCAAAGGCTAGGCCACCAATAAACAAACTCATGGTAAAGCCCACGCCGCACAATAACGCGCAGCCATAGATATGTTTAAGGTTAAGATCGTCAGGTAAGGTTGCTAATTTTAACTTAACCATTAAATAGCAAAAGCCGAATACCCCCACCTGTTTGCCGATCACAAGGCCTAAAAATATGCCAAAAGTAACGGGGTGAAAAATACCCTCGGGGCTAATATTACCGAAGCTTATCCCTGCATTAGCGAAAGCGAACAGAGGTAAAATGGCAAAGCTGACCGTGCTGTTTAAACTACGCTCTAAGCGGGTTACTGGTGAATAAGTCTCATCTTTGCTGTCTCGCATTGGTATAAATGCCGCCAAAATAACGCCTGCCAATGTAGCGTGTACCCCTGATTTGAGCATGGCTACCCATAAAATAATGCCCACCAACATGTACGCAGGAATATCCACTACATTTCGTCTGTTCATTTGCCACAGCAGAAGTAAACACGCACCTGCCACCATAAGGGCGCCCATGGTAATGTGATTGGTATAGAAAAGCGCAATAATCACAATAGCGCCAATGTCATCGATAATGGCTAATGTGACTAAGAAAATTTTAAGGCTGGTTGGCACACGGCTTCCAAGTAAAGCCAATATGCCTAATGCAAAGGCGATATCTGTCGCCGCTGGAATGGCCCAACCCGCAATGGCCACAGGATTTTCCCAGTTGATGCCAACATATATAAGTGCGGGTACTATCATGCCACCAATAGCCCCAGTAGCGGGAAGCACAATATCTTTAGGGTTGGATAGCTCCCCTTCACATATTTCACGTTTAAGTTCTAAGCCAACATGAAAGAAAAACACAGCCATAAAGCCATCATTAATCCATAGCAGCAATGGCTTATCGATAGCCCATGTACCTGCTGAAATTTGAACGGGTAAGCTAATTAAATGGTCATAAAGATAGTCGAGGGGGGAGTTCGCGATAATGAGTGCAAGTACGGTGGCTACCATTAGCAATATGCCAGGGGCTGCTTCGCGATTAAGAAAGTCTGATACTACATCCTGTACTTCTACAATAACTTCATCAATTACGTCTTTTTGATGCTCTTTCGACATTATCGATACCTCCATTTGCCCCCGTTATGTTGAAGGCTTACGACCAGTCAAGTGCACGTGAGTTATCACAGGGGCTAGAGCTAAACACTGAATGGGTTAACTATTTGTAATTCTATAACCGTTTTACGCAAATAAAGGGGCAGCTAGATCACTTGCGGCTAATATGTGGGATTTGTTGGCGAATTAGGCTACAATCGCGGGCTTTTCCGGTTATCCAATTTACCTATCTTAGAGGATTTCTAGATGGCAAAAGTCGCAATAGTTATGGGCTCAACCTCAGACTGGCCTACCATGCAACAAGCAGCAAAAATGCTGAAGTCGTTTGGTGTTGAATTCGACGCGAAAGTGGTGTCTGCACACAGAACTCCCAACTTGTTAGTAGAATTTGCCGAAGGTGCAGCAGATGAGGGCTTTAGTGCCATTATTGCTGGCGCGGGTGGTGCAGCGCACTTACCAGGCATGATTGCAGCGCATACGCATTTACCTGTATTCGGTTGCCCTGTGAAGTCTAAAGCGTTAAGTGGTCTTGATTCTCTTTTATCGATAGTACAAATGCCCAAAGGTGTTGCAGTAGGCACACTCGCCATTGGCGAGGCGGGCGCCGCAAATGCTGGGCTTTTAGCGGCGCAAGTCGTGGCGTTGCAGGATACTCAGGTTCGTGATGCCGTTATCGCCTTTAGAAAACAGCAAACCGAAACCGTATTAGCATCAAGTAATACCTTGGAGCTAGACGAATGAGAGTAGTCGTTTACGGTGCAGGCCAATTGGCGCAAATGATGTATTTGGCGGGCAGTCCGCTTGGTATTGACGTGCAGGCTGTCGACGTAAACAACGACACCCTTGTGCACCCCGTAAGTAAAGCGCCACTAGATACTACGTTAGATCAGGCTTTAGAAGGCGCCGATGCGTTAACGGTAGAATTTGAGCACGTACCCGAGCACCTACTTGAAGACGCCGCCAAAACGGGCAAGCTAATGCCTAGTATTGAAAGTATTCTTGTTGGCGCTGACAGGGTCCGTGAAAAAGCTTTGCTAGAAGGCATGCAAGTGGCTAACAGTGCACACCGCATTGTGACTCACCTTGACCAACTCGATGAATGTATTGACGCTTTAGGTGAAAAGCTCATTCTTAAATCAAGCCGTGATGGTTATGACGGTTATGGCCAATGGCGCATAGCTGACAAGAATGAACTGCCTGAGCTAAAACGTGCTCTTGGCACATTGAACCTTGAAAAAGTCCCCTTAGTGGTAGAGAAAATGGTGCCTTTCGAGCGTGAACTTTCATTAATTGGAGTTCGCAATAAACAAGGTGATGTTCGCACTTATCCATTAGCTGAAAACCTACACTATCAAGGGCAGTTACATGTGTCAGTTGCCCCTGCAACGAATGTTGACGATGCCCTTCAAGCCAAAGCTCATGATATCTTTGTGAAGCTAGCATCTGGAATGGATTATGTGGGCGTATTGGCGGTTGAACTGTTCCAGTGTGGCGATGAGCTATTGGTTAATGAGCTTGCACCGCGAGTTCATAATTCAGGGCATTGGAGTCAATCGGGCGCGGTTACCAGTCAATTTGAAAATCATCTTCGTGCTATTTGTGGTTTACCTTTAGGTGACACGTCCGCCATTGGCCCAAGCGCAATGATAAATATTATTGGCTGTAGTAGCTTTTCAAGAGAGCTATTGAGTATTGATGGCAGCCATTTGCACTGGTATGGAAAATCTGTGCGTGAAAAACGCAAAATGGGTCATATCAATGTCACGACGGATAGCTATACAAAACTGGGCGAAAAATTACACGATTTAAGCCAATATTTGCCGTTAGAGTACTTTCCTAAACTGATTAGTGAAGCAAAACGTTTAAAAGGTTGACAAGCTTTTATTTGTGGCTATTATACGCATCCGCTGTTAACCCAGCGGGTGTGAAAAGTGTGCCGACTTAGCTCAGTTGGTAGAGCAACTGACTTGTAATCAGTAGGTCGCCAGTTCGATTCCGGCAGTCGGCACCATTTTTCAAAAAAATGTTTTTCAAAAGATGTTTTCACAAGACGTCTATCACAAAACGTTCTTCGCGTGATGTTCCTCACATGACGCACTCCAGTTTTCGATAACGTTTCCTTGCTATTGATTTATCTTCAGACTTTCTCTATTTACCTTACTCAGCTTTCGCTATCTATTATTTGTTCGAGCATTGGGCTTTGTTCGAGAATTGGGCTTGCAGATTTTTCATATTGTCTTTTTTCTTGAATAGACCTGCCGTACACTAGCATTCTACTCATATTATGGACGCTGCGGTATGACATCACACACACCTTCACTCTCTTTCAAATTACTTGCATTATTTATGTTTGCGCTGACAGCATGCAGTGTTCAAGCTAACCATCCGGTTGCCGTTAGCGATGGATATGCAAGGGCGACATTTCCCATGGCAAAATCTGCCGCACTTTATTTCACCTTAAGTAATGAAAGTGATAAGCCAGTAACCTTGATAGGCGTTACGGTAAGCTCTGATGTAGCCAACGATGCACAAATTCATACCACTGAAATGAAAGACGACATGATGCGCATGCGAGAAGTAAAAGAGGGGGTGACGGTTAGCCCGAGTGAATCTGTTTCTTTCGCGCCAGGCGGATATCACGTGATGTTATTAGGATTGGAAAAAGGCCTATCAGAAGGCAACGCCGTTGCATTAACCTTAACGTTTGATGATGCCCCCGACTTATCCATTAGCTTACCTGTCAAAGGGTTGGATAAAGAAGCCGGTCATCGACACCATCATTAAGGTGATTCGTCTATTTAGATGGTCACAATCGCTAAAATTATAATCCAAATCAACATTCTTAGAGTATGATTACTATAACCTTTGAATTGTTATTCAATTCCAAATTTAGTGAAACAATTGCTAACCCAAGGAGAGATCTATGAGCAAGATTGATATCGGTATTTCAGAAGACGATCGTAATGCAGTGGCTGAAGGCCTTAAAAAACTATTAGCAGACTCTTATACGCTTTACCTTCAAACCCACAACTTCCATTGGAATGTTGAAGGGCCGCAATTCAGACAATTACACCTTATGTTTGAAGAGCACTATATTGAGCTAGCCGAAGCAGTAGATGAAATTGCTGAACGTATTCGTACACTAGGTGTTTCTGCACCAGGTACATACAAGTCATTCGCTGAACTAAGTGCAATTGACGAAGTGGAAGGTGTTCCAGAAGCATCGGAAATGGTTGCATTACTTACTCATGGCCATGAGCAAGTAGTTAAAACGTGCCGCGATTCACTTAAACTAGCACAAGATGCTGAAGATGAGTCTTCTGCAGCACTAATTGGCGACCGTATGCGCGTTCACGAAAAGACTGCTTGGATGCTTCGCGCAATGTTGGCAAAATAAGCCGTAACACTTACTGGCGAAAATATTATGACACGCACCATAACAAACGTGCTGTCTGTTTGTACATTAGCGCTGGCTGGGGTAACCCAGCCAGCGTTTTCGCAACAAGCAGACACTAAAACAGAAACTAAAGCGCAATTTGTTGTTACTGAATTAGCAAAGGAACTTGTTCATCCTTGGGGAATGGCATTTTTACCCAACGGAGATTTGCTTGTTACCGAGCGCGATGGTGGTATTAGACGTTTAAATAAAGCCGGCGAGTTATCGCCTCGCTTTACTAATGTGCCTTCAGTAGAAGCTAACAACCAAGGTGGCATGTTAGATATTGCTATCGACCCCGACTTTGAGACCAACAACACCATTTACTTTTGCTTTAGCCAGCCCGGCGACGGCGGAAGTAGCAGCAGTGTTGCCAAAGCTACCTTAGCAGGTGACTCTTTAAGTGATGTAGAAACTATTTTTAGTGCCTTACCACTGGTAGATAATGGGTTTCACTTTGGGTGCAGACTGGCATTTAATGCTGACAAACAGCTTTTTATTACCCTTGGCGATCGCTATAAATATATGAAGGAAGCACAGAATACCGAGAACCATTTCGGCACCATTGTGCGCATTAATCGCGATGGCAGTGTGCCTAGCGATAATCCCTTTATTAACGGTAAAGCGCCTGAAATCTACAGCTACGGCCACCGTAATGTTCAAGGCATTACTATTCATCCAGAAACGGGTGAAGTATGGGCTATGGAACATGGGCCTAAAGGCGGTGATGAAGTTAACTTGCTTTCAAAAGGGGCTAATTACGGTTGGCCTGTAATTACCTATGGTATTGATTACAGCGGTGCCGTAATCAGTGATAAAACCCATTCGGAAGGCATGGAACAACCGGTACTTTATTGGGACCCTTCAATCGCACCAAGCGGAATGACCTTTTACCAAGGTGATATGTTCCCGCAGTGGAATGGCGACCTATTAGTGGGGTCACTAAAATTTACCCACTTGCGCCATATCGAAATGGATGGCGACAAACCTGGTGAGCAACATGAATATTTACGTGACAACAATGCCCGTATTCGTGATGTAGAAGTAGGCCCGAAAGGTGCAATCTTCTTGTTAACGGATGCGCCAAACGGCAAGGTATTAAAGCTTACGCCAGCTGAGTAATGGTTTGATGGCAGGATTAATACAAAGCCAGCGCACATGTAGTGTGCTGGCTTTTTGCTACTTTAGGGGAAAAGAAATTTAGGGAAAAAGAAACTAGGCCTTTAAGCTTAACTTACCGGTCAAAATATCTTTAAACATAACCCAATCACCCAGCAGGCTGTAAAGCGGGTGGCGAAAAGTCGCAGGTCTGTTTTTCTCATAAAAGAAGTGACCTACCCAGGCAAACCCATATCCCACCACCGGAATAAACCACAGTAGGGCTAAGTTGCCTGTTACTATGCTGCTAGCAATAACGGCTAAGACCAACCACGACCCAATAAAATGTAATCTTCTGCAGGTCAGATTGGTGTGTTCTGCAAGGTAGTAGGGATAGAATTCACTAAACGAGCTAAATTGCGTGTGAACGTTAGATTCTGTGGTCATGGCGTACCCCTTTGGCGAATATGGTTACGGCTAAGTTAACAACAAATTAACACGCAGTTTCATGTAAGTATGTCGTGAATACGACATTGTTGCAGTTTTTTTTAGCGGTTGTTTTTTCACATCAGTTACCCCATATTCATTGTCAGAAAATAAATTGTTAAGAAGGCCCTCTTTATGGACAATCTTGTTGCGAATAACTCGGCAACTATCGTTGATATTACTGTTGAAAACTTTCAACAAGTTATCTTGGAAGCATCGCAAGAAAAGCTTGTGCTTATTGATTTTTGGGCAGACTGGTGCGAGCCATGTAAAGACTTACTGCCAATCTTAGAAAAGATAGCCGGAGATTATGCTGACCACCTTATTTTAGCTAAGGTTGACTGTGAAGCGCAGCAAGAAGTCGCTGGGCAGTTTGGTATTCGCAGTTTACCAACGGTGATGGTAATACAAAACGGTCAGCCGGTAGATGGTTTTGCGGGTGTGCAACCTGAAGCTCAAATTCGCGAGATGTTGGCTAAATACCTTCCTAATCCTGAAGATGACTTTCTAGCCGCAGCCGGTCAAGCCATTCAAAAAGGCGACTACGTAGAAGGTTTGGCAAATGCCAAGCAAGTTTTAGAGTTGAGCCCAGATAATATCAATGCCAAGTATATGGTTATTGATTGCTATATCGAGACGGGATCGATTGACCAAGCTAAAGCGTTATTATCAGAGATAAAACTGGTCGATCAGGATGCGCGCTACAATACGCTAAACGGTAAAATAGAACTTGCTGAACAAGCTGCTGATACACCAGAAATACGTCAGTTACAGAGTGCGGTTGAAGCTAATCCCGATGATTTACAGCTTAAAGTAGATTTAGCCGTTCAACTTCATCAGGCTAATAAATCGGAAGAAGCCTTGTCACTGCTGTTAACGGTACTCAAAAAGGAGCTTGGGTTTGGTGACGCCCGTAAAATTATGCTGGATATGATAAATGCGCTAACCGATGGGGATGCGCTGAAATCTGAGTACCGACGCAAGGTTTATAGTTTACTGTATTAACTTGAAGCGGTAATGGGCCATACGTAAGTGTATTTACGTATGGGTGCTTGAATGAAAATAACTTAACAGGAGCGCGAACGCGCTCTTGTTGTTTCTGTAGTGAAGTCTAGCCCTAAAATTAGCATTTAAACCTTCCTTCTAGAGCGTTAACCTATACTGGGAACCCGTGTCTATACCTAGAAGCTATACCAAAACCTATAGCCAAAACCTATACCAATAATTTAGATTTTCTCAATTGGAGAGAAACCTTCTTTATTTAGCCAGTTAAGAGCCGAAAAATAATTTTGAAAGTAGTTTCTTTCGTACCCTTGAAGATTGAATGCTCTTTCTTTAGCTGGGTGGGTATATTCCAGCTGGGCGCGCTTTACCATGCCTGAGTCGAGCACATAGGCCGAGCGGCGAAGTCCTCTAGTAATGTTAGTTTTAATAGCATCGGTGAGTAGTTGTTGGGTTTCAGGCGTTGATAATACCCACCTGCGACCATCTAGCAAGGCAGCCCATGGTTTATCTTCAAACCTTAGTACTAAATCGTACATTTCTTCAGTAAAGGCTTCGGCGGTTTTTAAATTCCACGCACCCGTGGCAAACACTTCCAACACATTCCCAGAGATATCTAACGCAAAATTTCCGTATTTGGGAAAACGCATGAATTTGTTTCCGTGATATTAAGTGCAATACTTTACGTATAGCAGAAGATAGATATTTTGCACTATTTAGGGCTAAAAAAATCGCAAATTTTCAGTAAGTTGAACCTTAAACGTTTGTATCAGCGCGCCGTTAGCAAATGCGCGACTGATTACGCTTATCTGTCGATTCGAATTTGCAGTTGTTATTTAAGTACACAGCTATAGGCGGTACTATGAATAGCTTTAATACGTTAGCTTGCATGGTGTAAATTTAAAAGAGTACAAAAAAATACATAAGTGTTTTTTAAGTCAAATAATGAGGTAAATGATGGATTGGCTTTGGCCTGCACTAGCGATAGTGCTTATTGTAGAGGGCATTGGCCCACTGTTATTCCCCACTCGCTGGCGCTTATACCTATTACGAATAAGCCAATTGCCCACTAACCAACTTCGTCAAACCGGTGGTGTTTTGGTAGTAATAGGGGCGGTCTGCCTTTTTTACTTGTTGAAATAAGTTTAAATTCTTTACTAAAAATATCTCTAATATACAGTCGCTTAGCGTGCCTTGTATGGATGTAGTTTAAAAAATTGCCATAAGTGGCGTATTTTTGCGCATAAAACAGATGATAATAGGTGTGAATTTTTGATAGAATCCCCGCCTAATTTTCTTACACAATATGATTCATGGCAAAGAACGTTGTGGTACTCGGCACTCAATGGGGTGACGAGGGTAAAGGCAAAGTAGTAGACCTACTTACTGATCGAGCAAAATATGTGGTTCGCTATCAAGGCGGTCACAATGCAGGTCATACTCTAGTAATCGACGGCGAAAAAACCGTTCTTCACTTAATTCCATCAGGCATCCTGCGTGACAACGTTACCTGTATCATTGGTAACGGCGTAGTACTTAGCCCAGACGCACTCATGACTGAAATGACTATGCTTGAAGAGCGTGGTGTTCCCGTTCGTGACCGTTTGAAAATCAGTGAAGCGTGCCCGCTTATTCTTCCTTATCACATTGCTTTAGACGTAGCCCGTGAGAAAGCCCGTGGTGCTAAAGCGATTGGTACAACTGGGCGTGGTATTGGCCCAGCATATGAAGATAAAGTAGCTCGCCGTGGTTTACGTGTAGGCGATTTATTCAATGCAGAAGACTTTGCAGCTAAGCTCAAAGAAGTACTAGATGTACATAACTTCACATTGACGAAGTACTACGGTGAAGAAGCAGTCGATTTCGATGAAACCTTAAAAGGTGCCATGGCAGTTGCTGATATTCTTAAAGCCATGGTGGTTGATGTAACTGACGAACTAGATAAAGCCCACAAAGCGGGTTTGCCAATCATGTTCGAAGGTGCGCAAGGTACATTGCTTGATATCGACCACGGTACGTATCCTTATGTAACGTCTTCTAATACCACGGTTGGCGGCGTAGCCACCGGCGCTGGTTTTGGCCCGTTGAAGCTAGATTATGTATTGGGTATTGTTAAAGCGTACACCACACGTGTAGGTTCTGGCCCATTCCCTACTGAGCTTGATTGCGAAGTGGGTAATCATTTAGGTGTTAAAGGTCATGAGTTCGGCGCGACTACTGGTCGTAAACGCCGTACCGGTTGGTTTGATGCTGTGGCAATGAAACGTGCGGTACAAATCAACTCAATTACCGGTTTCTGTTTAACAAAGCTAGATGTGCTTGATGGCCTTGATACATTACAAATTTGTATTGGTTATAAAGATGCAGACGGTAAGATAAAAGATGTGCCTCCAATGGCAGCTGACGGTTACGATAAAGTCACCCCAGTGTATGAAGAAATGCCAGGTTGGAGCGACAACACTTACGGTGTTACAACGTTTGCAGGCTTGCCACAAGCTGCTAAAAACTACATTCAGCGCCTAGAGCACCTTACCGGTGTTCCTGTAGATATCGTTTCTACTGGCCCTGATCGTAACGAGACGATTGTATTACGCAACCCGTACGACGCGTAAACTAGCCCAGTCTAATAAGCTAAATTTAAAGCCTGGTACTTATTTTAAGTGCCGGGCTTTTTTGTACAGGCAGAAAACGATGGTTGAGGTAATAATTAAGCATCAATTAACAAAATAATTGGGTTGTGGTTTATTGCCCTTATTACTATAAGATGAATAATGGTTTAATCGGCTGAACCTGTCCCTGAATTTAAAACCTAGCAGGCCAGCAGCCTTCACACGCAGGTGGAAAGTATTATGTCTAATCATCCAACCCTTCATGCCGTAGAGCCCGGCTTTTGCTTTCTTGATACGGTCGCTACGCTTCAGACCAGCTTCAAATCCGGTAAAACCCGTTCAATAGCGTGGCGCAAGAGTCAACTTGATGCCCTAAAGCGCCTGCTTGTAGAAAATGAAAAAGAAATTCTCCATGCCCTTAACCAAGACTTAGGTAAAAGCGAGAGTGAAGCTTATGTAGCCGAGCATGGGTTTTTATTATCTGACATTAAGCACACCGCAAAGCATTTAAATAAATGGATGCAGCCCCGCAAGGTATCAACCCCACTTATAGCATGGCCGGGAAAAAGCTTTCAACAACCCGAACCTCTTGGCACAGTGCTTATCATAGGTGCGTGGAATTACCCCCTTCAGTTGCTACTAGCACCTTATATTGCCGCATTAGCTGCGGGCAATTGTGCGGTGTTAAAACCATCAGAATTAGCCGTTGAAACCTCAGCTATTGTGGCCAAACTCATTCCCCAGTATATGGATACTTCATGTGTAGAAGTCATTGAAGGCGGAAAAGAAGAGTCGTCGGCATTACTTTCCTGCAAGTGGGATCATATTTTTTATACGGGCGGAGAAGCGGTAGGCAAAATTGTGATGTCTGCGGCCGCTAGGCATTTAACCCCAGTTACGCTAGAACTGGGTGGCAAAAGCCCTTGTATCGTTGATAGCAGCACCAACTTAAAGATTACTGCCCGTCGCATAGTCTGGGGCAAGTGGATGAATGCGGGGCAAACCTGCATAGCGCCCGACTACGTGCTAGTGGTGAAAGGCTTTGAACAAAAGCTAATAGACGCTATTAAAAAGGAACTTAAATCTCAGTTTGGTAAAAACCCATTTTCTTCAGATGATTACGGCAACATTATTAATACTCGCCACTTACACCGTCTTCAAGGCTATTTAGATGGTGTTAATGTAGTTTACGGGGGGGATGTAAACGAAGCACGACCTGCAATGACACCCACCTTGGTGCTCGACCCCGCAAAAGACAGTGCCATTATGCAAGAAGAAATATTCGGACCTATTCTGCCCATAGTGCCTATAGACTCAATTGATGAGGCCATTAGCTTTATTAACGACCGACCAAAACCACTCGCGCTGTATGCGTTCAGTGATGACGATAAAGTACTTAATAACATCATTGAAAAAACCAGCTCTGGCAGTGTGTGTACTAACGATACAATGATTTTTATGACTAACCCCGAACTTCCTTTTGGCGGAGTGGGTAACAGCGGTATGGGGAGCTACCATGGGCAAGCTGGGTTCGATACCTTTAGTCACCTAAAGACAGTAATGAAGCGGGCTTTCGCCTTAGATGCCCCCGTACGCTATGCACCGTTTTCTAAATTCAAACTATCATTACTGAAAAAATTCTTATAGGACTTAACGTATGGCGCAGCCGTTTCATTTAGCAATACCGGTTAGTAATCTTGCTAATGCAGAAGCCTTCTATGGAGAACTGTTAGGCTGTGAAAAAGGCCGCAGTGATAGCCAATGGATTGATTGGAATTTTTTCGGTCATCAGTTGGTGACACACCGCGTTGAAAAAATGCCGTCACCGCCTTCCCATAATGGGGTTGATAGTCATGCTGTGCCCGTGCCGCATTTTGGTGTGGTGCTTAATATGCAGCAGTGGAAGGCGCTAGCCGACAAGGTAAGCGCTGCAGATATTGAATTTGTTATTGAGCCTTACATTCGATTTAAAGACCAGCCAGGCGAGCAAGCCACGATGTTTTTTATGGACTACTGTGGTAATGCACTAGAGTTCAAAGCATTTGCCTCTATCGAACAGTTATTTGCGACAGATTAAAATCGATTTAACCCTGAGCGCTTTCTAGGTCGAAAGCGCTGCCATTTTGCTCGTTGACGTCAAGAGATTATGCTCATTAACGTGCAGACACTATACTTTTACCGCGCCCACTTGCTTCGGAAGCGGCTTCTACACCTTGCGCTGTACGCTTAATTAAATGCACATCACCAAAGCGACGATTATCTATGGTGTAGCCCATGTCTGTTAATTCAGCCAATGTTGCCTCATCAAATCCAGGGTGAACACGAATGGTATCTTTAGGTAGCAATTGGTGATGAAAACGAGGAGCGTTAGCAGATTTTGTGGCATCAAAATCGAACAATAATGCGTTTAACAAGGACTGTGCTACCGACGAAATAATGGTTGTTCCACCAGGCGAGCCGGTTACTAAAACAACATCACCGCCTTGTTTTACTAGGGTGGGTGTCATTGAAGATAACATGCGCTTATAAGGCGAAATGGCATTAGCTTCACCGCCCACGGCACCAAAGAAATTAGGTACGCCAGGCTTAGCACTAAAATCATCCATCTCATCGTTAAGCAAGAACCCGGCCCCAGCCACTACCACGCCACTACCAAAAGTAAGGTTAATGGTGGTGGTATTAGCAATGGCGTTACCCCATTTATCCATAATAGAAAAGTGGGTGGTGTCTTCGCTTTCTTTTAGGCCAGGTTTCACACTTGGCGTGTCTGAAATACTGTTTGGCTGAATAAGTGCAGCACGGGCTTTGATATAGTCAGGGGCAACAAGTTTAGCAACCGGTACTTCAACAAAATCAGGATCGCCGAGGTATTCTGCTCTATCGGCAAAAACGCGTTTACCAATTTCAGACATAACATGTAGGTACGCTGCGCTGTTATGTTCTGGCAGAGTATGATTGCTGCCGTAGCTTTCTAGCATGCCAATCCACTGCGCCACAGCTACGCCGCCTGAGCTTGGTGGTGGTGCTGTTACTAGGGTGTAGCCTTGCCAGTTAAGTTCAAGAGGTTTACGCCATACCGCTTTATAAGCCGCAAGGTCACTGTGGTTAATTAGGCCACCATTATCTTGCATGAAGGTAACAATTTTCTTGGCAACCTCGCCTTGGTAAAATCCATCTTGGCCATGCTGTTGGATCGCTTTTAGCGTACTGGCTAATTCAGGTTGCTTGAACATTGTATTGGCTTTGGCGTGTTCAAAGTAACTAGCAAAGTTACTGTTTAAGCCTTGTTCGCGAGTGCGAGCTAAATATCGGGTGATGTTACTGGCAAGTTTGTCAGGTACTAAAAAGCCATTTTCAGCCAGTTCAACCGCAGGTGCCACAAGGCGGCTCCACGGTAAGCTGCCGTATTTTTGATGTGCAGCCCACATGCCAGCAACCGTGCCTGGAATACCTGCTGCTTTCGCGCCAAAGAGTGATTCGTAAGGTTTTACATCCCCCTCGTCATCTAAGTACATATCTCGATGTGCATCAGACGGTGCCATTTCGCGGTAATCAAGAAAGTCGGTACTGCCTTCAAACGCAATGGTCATAAAGCCACCGCCGCCCACATTACCTGCTTCAGGTAAGGTCACGGCCAGCACAAACTGCGCGGTAATGGCAGCATCTACCGCATTACCGCCGTCTTCTAAAACAGCATACGCGGCGTCGGCACTGAAAGTATCTGGCATTGCCACAGCTTGCTGCTGAGTAGATGTTGAATCTATGGCCGTTTGACTACATGCCGTGAGTAATATGAATGAGAATAGAAAAAACGTTTTCTTCAACACCGCTAACTCCTTATAAATGGATAACTCTTTAAAAACTTATCTCTAGAATTTGAGTAAATTAAAACCTCAGTAAATATACTTTGCACACGCTTTTTGCTAGATCCAGTGCAAGCTTTTATGGGAGAAACCCTAGCCAATCATAATAATGCTGGCAATGAGATAACCCACCAAGGTTAACCCGCCTGCCACAAGCGCGTAAGGAAACTGGGTTTTTACATGGGTTAATACATCACAGCCTGCGGCTAATGACGACACGGCAGTGGTATCGGAAATAGGCGAACAGTGATCGCCAAAAATACCGCCGCCTAAAATAGCTGCAACGACCAACGAAGGCGGTAATCCAAGGGTTTGAATTAACGGTACGCCAATAGGGATAAGAATAGCAAAGGTGCCCCACGAGGTGCCTGTGGTAAACGACATTACCGCCCCTGCAATAAACAACATAGGTACGATGAAAACAAGGGGAAGGTATTCACCCACCACACCTGCCACAAATACACCTGTGCCTAAGTCTTTTAAACTATTTCCTAAGGTAAGAGAAAGCAGAACAATGGTGACAAGGGGAAGCAATTCCCCCATGCCTTTAAAGCCAATTTCCACCGCTTCTTTGTGGGTGAAGCGTTTGTGCCAAAGTAAAAGACCATAGGCGATAGCGGTGGCAAGTGCCGTTGCATACAGCACAGACTTGCTGCCACTGCCTTCAGATAAAGTGCCGTTGCCTGTCCAAAACATAAAGCCCACCATGCTTAGCACCATAGTGAGTAGGGGGACTATCATGTAACGCGCTTTGGTAGCCGTTTCTGTTTGTTGGGGAATGTCTGTCTTCGAGAGGGTTTTCTCTTCTATCGCTAACGGACCGTGTACTTTGTCTGCGGCTATGGTGTAAGCCACAATCAGCAAAGTGAAAATAGCGTAGAAGTTAAAAAATACACTGCCCCACAATATTGAGGCTGAAGAAGCTGGTAACTCGTAGGTGTCTAGCAAGCTTAAAATGAATGCTCCCCAACCATTGAGTAAAATGAGTATGCAAACTGGGGCGCTGGTGGAATCAATTATATACGCCAAACGGGCGCGGCTCATGCCGAAGCGGTCGAATAGCCCTCGGGCAAAAATCCCAGCAGTTAGCACACTTAAATTCGATTCTATAAATACCGCGATACCAGTAAACATAGTAAGGCTGCCAACCTGTTTCTTATTCTTGGCAACGCCTTTGCCTACTAGGTAGTTAACCGTAGCGGTTACACCGCCAGAATCGCGAATAAAGGCCAATAATGCACCTACCAATACGGAAAATAGAATGACACGGGTATTACCTGGGCTAGACGCGGTATCGACTACGCGCTCTATAGCATTAATTGGCGCAAGAAAGCTGGTGGTGGGGCTTGCCGTTAGCAAAATAAGTGCTTCAGAGCACAGCACCGCTAGTAGCAATGCCAAAATAACTTCTTTTTTCCAGAATACGACAATGATCGCAACCAATGGGGGGATAATTGATACCCAATCCATACTACTTTCCATACTTTATTATTGTGAAATACTGCCATTCGCTTAAAGGCGAATATCTGAGCTTAAACGTTGATACTAAATGCAAACGACGCTGTTCGCGATTGCCGAAACGAATGACTTGCGAGTAAGCTGCACATTGCATAGCAATTCATAGGCATTAACATGAGCAATAGCAATAGCAATAGCAATAGCAATAGCAATAGCGATAAGCGTAACGCATAGCACACGGTTAATTCCACAGAATGACACGTATTTATTCTGTATGCATTGGTTTTTGATACCATGGCAATTAATATGCGTATCAAACCTTAACTTATCGTTATACGTACACCGTTAACTGTTAAAAAATAAACCATTACCTAGGATCTTATTTGCGCCTTCTTCCCTCGTTGACCACAGTTTTAATTCGCGTTTTGTTATTTAGTCTATGCATTTTACTGTTGCCTAGCACTTATGCGAACCAATCAAACCAGCATGAACAGATAAAAAAATCTCTTGGCCAAAAAGTCATTCTCGATTTTCGTTTCTACTGTGATGATGGCACTAGCTCGAAAGCCTGCAAAAAACCGGTAACTACGCTACCTAGTGCGTTAAAAGAGATATTAGTTACCCACAATATTGGTGGTGTAATTTTGTTTTCTGAAAACATCAAAACCAACCAACAGTTGATTACCCTTAATTACGGGATGCAACAGGCCATGGTGAAAGCAAAGCTGCCGCCGTTGTTTATCGCCGTTGATCAAGAAGGGGGGAGAGTGGCTCGCTTACCTTCTTCTATGCTCACGCCTTTCCCCGGAAACTTGGCCATAGGCGCTAGTTACTATCAACACGGTACGGCCTTCGCTGAAAATGTGGCCAGAGGTATTGGCAGTAGCTTAACGTCGTTGGGTATCAATACCAACTTCGCCCCTTCAGTAGATATAAATAGCGAGCCTAAAAACCCCGTTATCAACGTACGTAGTTTTGGCGAAACCCCCAGCGATGTAGCGGTGCTAGGGCAGTCATTTGTTGACGGGTTGCAGGCAAGCGGTGTTATTAGTGCTATTAAACATTTTCCTGGCCATGGCGATACTCAAACGGACAGTCACACAGGGTTACCCAAGGTCGGTCATTCTAAAGCGCAAGCGTTAAAAGGTGACTTATTGCCTTTTAGTCGAATCATCAGTGGTAACAATCCGCCAGGGATGCTGATGAGTGCGCATATTCAGTACCCATCATTAGATAACACCACGGTAAAAGACAAGCAGGGCAGGGTAATGACCATTCCTGCAACCTTGTCCCGTAAGATTCTCCATGACGTACTGCGAAATGAATTGGGTTACAAAGGGGTAGTAGTGACCGATGCATTAGACATGGCGGGTATTGCAAAATACTTTTCACCAGAAGATGCCATGATTAAAGCGTATCAGGCGGGTGCAGACATTGCCTTAATGCCTTTTACCATTAGAACGCCGCAAGATATTCAGGCCTTTGCAGCATTAATGGAAAAGGTAAGCACGCGAATAAACGATGGGGAAGTGACCCGGGAACAGCTTAAATCATCGCTACAGCGTATCGCCTTTCTTAAAGGAAAGTTCAATCTAAATAGCTATTCTGAGAAAGCGCTTTCTTGGCGGGTGAGTGACGTTGATAACAAAGCAAAAATAGCCAAAAATAAGCAAATTGAGAAAGCGCTTTCTGAGGCATCCGTTACAGCCCTTTATGGGCGTGAAAAACTTCCTTTAACCGACAAGGTTTGGTTAGCGTTAATGCCTGATGCACTAAGGTGTTTAGCCTTAGAAAAAAGTTTGTCGAGTATAGCGCCAAAGATAGGCATGGCGTGTATACCCCTTACTCGCATTCCTAATAAGGCAACGTTTGAACACGCGTTGAAACAGGCAGATTTATTGCTGGTGGGCGACATCTCGCCCCAGCATGCTGTGTACGAAATGAAAGGCTTCGACAGTACAGAGGCGTTGGCATCGAGAGATTCCCTTATCACTACACATGATTTTATGAAGTCGGCACTGAAGCAAGCTAAAGCGAAAAAATTGACGACAGTATTTGTGCCCCTTCGTATGCCTTATGTAGCAAAAGAAATGCAACCAATTGCCGATATCGCTATTGCTACATTCAGTTACAACGTAGATAGTGACCTATATAGCCCTATTTTTGATGCCCTGGTGGAAACCCTACTAGGTATGAATAAGCCAAATGATTATGCGCCTGTTCAGTGGGGTCGTAGCGCAAAATAGGAAATGTTGTTTGCGTTTTAAAAACTTGCTTACAACATCCGAATTGTCGCCCATTGGTTGAACTCAAGGGCTAAAACAGGCTAAAGATAAACAGACAAACAAAACTAAAACCTAAACCAAAATGCCAGATGGCGATACATTAAGTTGCTTATAACTTAGTGATTAGAATAAAAAATTGGAGTGTTAGTGTGGATACAGTGGTCGCTTTTCTGGTTCCTTTTATACCGTTAGTGTTGGCTATATTTGTTGTAGTGGTAGTGTTAGCAACACTCCATTATGCACTGCTTGCCCGCAATGCACATTTAACCAGTGAGCAAAAGCTGCCACGTCAAGTTACCTTATTAGTACTCACCATCATGGGGTTGGTCGCCATTTCCATGGCATTGCCTGTTAATGAAAGTACCCGTAATCAGGTTATCGCACTAATTGGGGTGTTGTTATCGGGTGTTATCGCGTTTTCATCTACCACCATGGTAGGCAATCTTATGGCGGGCTTAGTGCTTCGTGTTAATAAGCCTTTTAAAGTGGGCGACTTTATTCGCGTTGAAGATTACAGCGGCAGAGTAGCCGAGATGGGGCTGCTCGATACCGAAATTCAAACAGAAACTCGAGAGCTGATTGCTTTTTCTAATACCTTAATGGTGAATACACCCGTACGTGTCACCCGAGGGTCGGGCGCCATTATTTCAGTAGACCTAAGCTTGGGCTACGACCTACATCATTCAGTGGTTGAGAAGCACTTACTAACTGCGGCGGCCAATGCTGAATTGGAGGACCCGTTCGTACAAGTGATATCACTGGGTGATTTTTCGGTAAGTTACCGAGTAGCCGGGCTGCTTAAAGAAGTAAAAAGCATGCTGAGTGCGCGCTCCCGTTTACATAAATCAGTACTTGATGCGTTGCATAACACCGGCATCGAAATTGTGTCGCCTACCTTTATGAATCAGCGCCCTCAACCCGATGGATTACAGATGATTCCGCAGCAAGCTAGCAACACAGAAGAAGCCGCGAAACCTCAGGATGAAGAAGAAAGTAACCCCGAAGCGATTATTTTTGATAAAGCAGAAGAAGCCGAACAGCATGAGAAAAATCGAGAGGGTCTAGCTGAGCAAATTGAAGCCATCAGCACACAGCTTGAAACCGCCCACGGTGAAGAGAAAGACCAGCTTAAAACTCACAAAGCCACACTAGAGAAGCGGTTGGCTGATTTGGTCGAGCAGCACCGCGATGTGTGAGTAACTTACCCCACTGTGTTGGCTTAAACCAATTGCACAAGTAGCACTGCTTGCAACCCCTCTATGGCAATCTTCAGGCACCTGAAGTGCTAGTGGTGCTAATGCACTTTTATTTAACTCAGGTGTGGTGAACCCTTTAGTTCCAGCAAAGCCGCAGCACGTGATATCCGATGGAATAATTACGTTTGTTGCGCACAAGTTTGCAAGGGTACTTATCGCGTTACCCTTATCAATGTGAGTGCTTGAACATCCCACATGCAGCATGACGGGTTCAGACGTTTTTATCACGTTCAAATGAGGGGTAATGTAGTGAAGTAAATACTCGCTTACTTCTAGCGCCTTTATTTTATTGTGCTTTGTGTTTTCAGTAATTGTTCTGGCCACATTAAGCGCACATGCACTATTGTCAATAATGACAGGCCAGCGGCCTTGCTCAGAAAGTTCATACGCGGCTTGTTTCCATGACGTAAGTTTCTCAATTGCAGTGTCTGACCTGCCTTGGCTATCCCAAGGTTGACCGCAGCAAAGGTTATCGGCCGTGGAGAAAATAACCTCTACGTTAGCCTTGTCACAAAGTGAAGTAACAGCTTGAACTAGGCTCTTTTCATTTTTGCTTTTGTTATTACTTTTAGTTGCGCCGAACACCCTACTGGGGCAACTTATCATGTACACCACTTTTGACTGTGCGTTGCTGGAGCCATTTATTCCTTGTGCTTTTTGAGCCAGAGCGCCGGCAGTAGTAGTGTTAGGATTGGACTTGCCAGTTCCTTTAAATGTTCCAACAAATGTGCCTTCAGATCTGCTTTTAAATCTGCTCTTAAAAGCGCCTCTAAAAGTGGCTTTAGTCGCGGCTTCGGGAATAGCACCATGCAGTCGGGGTAAGTGCAGTGTATCGGCAATGTGATTTAAAGCCCTTTCACCCACTATCCCTTTTACTCTATGGCCTGTATTTAGGGTAAAGCGAGCAATAGATAATGCTTTATCGGTATGTTTGGCTGCCAAGTTGCTTACTGATTCGGCAAAGGCGTCGCTTATACTGCCAAAGGCGTTGTTCATACCACTAAAATTAGCTGAGGCTGTGGTGCTCGCTTGACTATTTGAGGAGCTATGCGCGCTTTGGCCTCGAATCTGTTTTATCCACTGACCAGTATCTATACCTACCGGACATGCATTTGCACAAAGCCCTGTTGCGGCACAGCTATCTACCGCCAAATGAGAGAATGCTTTACTAACTCCTTCACTAGCAGCAGAGTCAGCACCAGATTCGATTAACGATGTTTGTCGTCGCTTTAATGCAATACGTTGGCGGGGCGAAAGCGTATAGTTAAGAGAAGGGCATTGGGGCTCACAAAAGCCGCATTCAATACACGCATCTACAGTGTCTTGTACAGCTGGCATCGGCTTTAAGTGGGTAATATGGGCGTTAGGGTCGTCATTTAAAATAACCCCTGGGTTTAAAATACCGACAGGATCGATAATGTTTTTCAGTGAGCGCATTAATGCCACGCCCTCATCACCCCATTGTGCGCTCAGGAAGGGCGCCATGTTCCGGCCAGTGCCATGTTCTGCTTTTAAGCTTCCCGAAAATCGCTTGGTCACAAGCTCGCTAATTTCTTCCATAAAAGCCTGATAGCGGGCGACTTCATGCCCACTATTAAACCCCTGACTAAATACGAAGTGCACATTGCCATCTAGCGCATGACCGAAAATAATGCCGTCGTGGTAATCATGCTTCTCAAATAGCGCAACTAGCGAATTTAGGCCATCGGCTAAACTTTCTAATGGAAAGGCCACATCTTCTATGATTACCGTCGTGCCGGTAGGTCTTACTGCGCCTACTGCCGGAAATAGCCCTTTTCGGATATTCCAAAGCTTTTCGATAATGCTAGCTTCAGCGGTAAAATCTTGTAGTGGGTGGCCTTGTGCTTTTACTTTTTGATTAGATGACTTGTTTAAGCTTTCGTTTGCGTCTAAGCCTTCGCCGTCGTCTAAGCGCTCGTCTTTGTCTAAAGGTGGTCTTGAAACAGGCTGAGTTAAGATATTTCGCACAGTGTTAAGCCTAGTATCCAGTTCGCCTTGCGATAGTGCGCCCACATCAATGAGCAGAGCAACCGCTTGAGAATTTTCAACACTAGGTTTATTAGGGCTAGATTTGTCAGGGCTATAACTATCGGCGATGTGGGTTTCAGCGCTAGCCACTACAGCATCTATAAGGGGCGCGACGGCGCGAAGTGCTCTGGCGTCCATCAATTCCACCGCATCTACATCACAGGCTTTAAGCGCAGGTATAACCGCACACGCGGCTTCAAAATTTTCAAACAAATACAGGGCAGTTTGGCGCGCGCGAGGTAAAGGCACAGTGTTGTAGGTAATGTTGGCAATAAACCCTAATGTACCTTCCGAACCAATCATTAAATGGGTAAAGATATCTAGTGGGTTTTCATAATCAAGCAGGGCGTTCAGGCCATAACCCATGGTATTTTTAAGGCGGTATTGATAACGCACTTTTTCAGTCAGCGCGGTGTTGTTTATTAATGTGTCGCGCAATGCCGAAAGAGATGCCAATAAATCACTATGAGTGTGCTCAAATGCCGCCACGCTGTGTGCATCTGCCGTGTTAACTTCGCTGCCATCGGGCAATATGACGTGAATGTGGCGCAGAGTATGGTACGAGTTATTCTTAACGCCACAGCACATGCCTGAAGCATTATTTGCCGCAATACCACCAACCTTGCAGGCGTTGATAGAAGCGGGGTCTGGCCCAATCTTACGGCCATAATCGGCTAATATACGATTTGCCTTCGCGCCAATAATGCCAGGGGCTAGCGATATTGCCACGCCGTTATCTAGCACACTATGTTGCTGCCAATCTGGCGTTAGCATGACTAATACTGAATCGGTGATCGCTTGGCCCGATAAACTGGTGCCAGCCGCACGAAACGTTAGGGCTATTTCTAATCGGTTTGCCAACGCCAGAACGCCGCGCATGGCGTGAATACTAGGTACTTTTATAACTAGCTTAGGTATTTTGGTGTAAAAGCTGGCGTCGGTAGCTAAGGCAATTAGCCTAGGTTTATCGCGAATGATAAGTTCAGGCGCTAGCCATTCTTTAATACCTTCTAAAAAGGCCTGAAAGTTATCGCTCGATACTGGCTCGTACGCGGATTTTTTATGCTTTTGCGTGGTCATAGCGCATTGCCTTGCCCAGGGCCGCGATCAGTCTCTGTATCAGTAGCACTAGCAATACCAATACTGGCACCGTGCTCAATACCAGTATTTTTATCTACCGAGGTGCTGCTTTCTACACTGCTAGGCAATTCAGGCAATTCAGGCGATTCAGACGACGCTATTGGATAAAGCAAATAGGGTAAACGTTGATGTTTAAATGCCGCTAAGCCTTCGGCCCAGCTTGCTTGAATTTGCTGACTAGTTTTGCCTGCAATAATGGCCTGTCGCAGCGAGTCGGTGCCAGCCAGTTTATCGAAAAATTCGGGGCGAGTGAAAAATGTGACATCGTGTTTTTCAAACTCGGCGTAAGCGCTAATTAACACATCAATATCTAACCCAGTTATAGGGTTGCCTGCCAACAGTTTCGCCTTTAGCGTGGTGTTGTTGTGTTTAGGCGATGGCGCTGCTTCATTGGCTGCCACGTTTATACTTTCATCGCCAAGGGCTACTACAGGGTGGCCAATAAGCTGAAAAGGAAGTGCCGTTCCTCTGCCAATACTGACGTCAGTGCCTTCAAAAAAACAAAGGGTAGGGTATAGGGCGATGGCTGCATCGTTAGGTAAGTTAGGGCTAGGTGCTATAGGTAAAGAATAAGGCATTTGTTTATTATAATTCGCCACTGGCACTACGGTTATTTGAGCTTGATAAGCTTTCTGTTTCTCCTCCGACTGCTCTGCCTGATTACTCTTCGCTAGCGCAGGAACCTTAATCCACTGCTCTCCCACTATCATTAGCGCCAATTCTCCTAGCGTCATGCCGTGCAAGACAGGAATGGCGTGCATACCTACAAACGACGCATAATCTGGCTGCAAAATAGGGCCGTCGATAAAGGCACCGTTCGGGTTAGGTCTATCTAATACTATGACAGGAATTTGCGCGTTTGCAGCGGCTTCTAGCACGTAATGTAAGGTACTTAAATAAGTATAAAAGCGCACCCCAACATCTTGAATGTCGAATACCAGAATATCGGTGTTGGCTAGCATGTTGTCAGTTGGCTTTTTGGTTTTACCGTACAAAGAATGAATGGGAAGACCCGTTTTGATATCAACGTCATTATCAACTCGCTCTCCCGCCCCTGCCTTGCCACGAAAGCCATGCTCGGGTGACATAATACTAACTACATTAATATTTCGACTTAACAGGGCATCGACCAAGTGGCTAGGCTTTGATTGCGAGCTTTGTGCATTCGAACTCTTTACTGACGAGCTTTGGTTTACCACCAAAGTGACACGCTTGCCTTCAAGTAGAGGTAAATACTCGTCGAATTGTGCCGCACCCACTTGCAACTTGTTCAGTGGCAAATCAGTCTTGGGCAAATCTGTTACGGGTAAACTACTTATGAGTCCATCATTCTCGGATATGTTCTTATCAAGAAGATGCTTCCCAAGAAAACGCTCCCCATTTGAGGCGAGGCTTCTAGTCGCTGTGTCAGCGAAGGCGAGACTTGGCGTGCTAAATAATAGAAAGGCACTGCATAACGTAACGATAAACGTAAATAACTTGCAGGAAGTTAATTTCAAGGCCATTAATTTAAATATCGTCAATTCAAAGAGCGTCAATTTAAAGAGCGTTAATCCAAAGAAAGTTAATCTATAAAACATCGAGCTAATAGGCCTTTTATTGTAAAATTTCAGCAATTAAACGGGCTGTTTCACAGCGTGTCGTAAATAACCGTTACTAGCCACCAATTGTTTGGCAGCATCGTCAGCATTGGCTCCAGTTAACACCATTAAAATCGCCAGCTTTGCATTGTTATTAGACGCTTCTAGCGCGTTTGTAGCGTCAAGCTCATTACACTCTGTAGCTTGCATCACAATGCGAAGGGCGCGAGCCTTTAACTTTTCATTAGTCGCATTCACATCCACCATTAAATTCTCAA
The DNA here is from genome assembly GCF_030547075.1 of Alteromonas sp. 1_MG-2023. GTDB lineage: Bacteria > Pseudomonadota > Gammaproteobacteria > Enterobacterales > Alteromonadaceae > Alteromonas. Next base: position 48,155 of record NZ_JAUOQH010000022.1, read on the forward strand.
AAGTTTTACCCAGCTTTATCATGGTGGCGGTGCTTATCATGTTAAGCACCAGTTTTTGCGCAGTGCCTGATTTCATTCTTGTTGAACCGGTAAGTGCCTCAGGGCCAACTACTGGGCAAATTGAAATGTCGGCATATTCAAAAATAGCGGAATTTGGGCTGCAGGCGATAGCTGCGGTCGTTACACCAATAGACTGGGCATACTCAAGAGCACCTGATACGTAAGGAGTACGCCCGCTGGCTGATAAACCTACTAGGGTGTCTTGTTGGGTAAGGGAGATAGCAATAACATCTTGCTTACCTGCCTCGCGATTATCTTCTGCGCCTTCTACTGCATGTAATACAGCCCGTTCGCCACCGGCAATAATGCCAACTACAATACCGTCGGGCACACTAAAGGTTGGTCTACATTCGGCTGCATCTAAAATACCCAGCCTGCCACTGGTTCCAGCCCCAATATAAATAAGCCGACCGCCTTTTTCGATGCTTTGCGCAGCGGCATCTACCACTTTAGCAATCGCGGGTATTTCGGTAGCCACACTCGGCGCTACTTTGACATCTTCATGATTAATTCGCGCCAGCATGCCTTCGGTTGAAAGGGTGTCAATATCCACGGTATCTAGATTTCGCCCCTCCGACACCACACGCTCTAAGTCTTTAGCAAGGTGATGAATACTGCGTGATGATTCCGTGGGCTGCATGGTGGTACCTTATTTATTACAAAAGACGAATTATTACAAAAGACGAACAATTATTTACTCGTTAAGTTCGCTGCAAATGCTCGGGGGCTATTTCAACATTTTGCCAAAGCATGCTCTTAACTATTCGTCAATGTAACATAAAGCGGCGAAAGCTTAGAGCAATCCAGAGTAGGTCAAATAACAGCGGCTTAAATAATGGCCTAGCACTAGGTAAAGTACCAAATATTGAATACAAATTTGTACACCAAGAATTTGAATTTCACCAACTCGTGATACACTCTGCACCTACGCGAATACCAAGGATTACCCGTTTACTGTGAGCCGTCAAACCCAAGCCATTATTCACGCTGATGCTATTTTAAGTAACTTCAAACTATTAGCAGAATTAGCCCCCAAAAGCCGTTCGATGGCGGTGGTAAAAGCAGATGCTTATGGGCATGGTGCAGTTAACATTTCTCGTATTTTACAACATGTATCACCACGCTTTGCAGTGGCTATTATTGAAGAAGCTATCGCATTAAGAGATGCGGGAATTAAAGCGCCGATTGTGGTGCTAGAAGGAGCGCATCAGGCCAAAGAGTGCGCCATGGCTGCAGCGCATGGTTGTATTTTGGTTATGCACAATCAAGCACAACTAGAATGGATGTTAGCCTGCCCCGAAGACTACCGGCCCACCATTTGGTTAAAAGCTGACAGTGGTATGCACCGTTTGGGTTTTGCGCTAAACACATTACCAAGTATTGCTGAGCAATATGCACCGCTTATTACACCAGACACCGTGTTAGTTACTCATTTAGCCTGTGCTGATGACACCAACAATGACTTCACACAGAAGCAACTCAGTGAGTTTTCACAGGTTGCTAGTCAGCTAGGGCTTTCTGTCAGTATTGCTAACTCTCCGGCGACCATCGAGTGGCCGAAAAGTCGTGGCGATTGGAATCGTTTAGGTATTGCGATTTATGGCGGCCAGCCGAGTACGGCTAACATCGCTTTGGCACCTACTATGACCCTTCGCTCTAGTATTATTGCTCTTCGCGATGTACCCAAGGGAGAATCGGTTGGCTACGGTCAAAATTGGGTGGCGCAGCAAGACAGTCGAATTGCTACGGTAGGCATTGGTTATGCTGATGGTTATCCTCGTCATTGCCCTAACGGCACGCCAGTTGCGGTTAACGGCCTGCGCGCTTGCCTAGCAGGGCGAGTGTCTATGGACATGATCACCATCGATGTTACTCATCTTTCGAACGTGAATATTGGCGATAGAGTAGAGCTTTGGGGCGAGCATGTGCCTATTAATGAGGTAGCTGAAGCGGCAGGAAGCATAGATTACGAATTGCTAACTCGTATTTCAGCTCGAGTGCCTCGCATTGTGAAATATCGCTAATGTTTACAACATTTTACAGTTTTGTAAATATGCTGATGGATGAGTATTCACCGAAACAATGAGGTGTTTGAGCTGACTCTGTGCCTATACTAGAACCCCATATACAGGATTGAGGTGAATAATTCATCTTCGACTGTTATGGGTATATCACGTAAGTGAGGTTTGTATGCGTACTTCGTTTTCTCGCCCTAGGGTGAATCGAGGACTAGTAAGTCGACCGTTTAAGCCTGTACAGAAAAAAGCAGTAGGGTAGCGACCAGGATACAAAGCGTTACGTTAGAAATAACATAAAAACCCGGCATTAACATGGCCGGGTTTTTTACGTTTAGGGAAAGCGAAAAGATAGCAGTTTAGTTATTTTGCGCGTGTAAATTGGTATTAACGGCTGGGCTAGTTACCCCGTTTTGTGCGTTTTTGCCTTGTGGGGCTTCAAGATTTTTTTTTGCCGGAATATAACGTTCTGGGCGGTGATTAAGCGATATCACCATATTCAAGCAAAACGCAGCCAAAATAGAAATTAGCACCAAAGGCCAAGGAATAAAGAAGAGACCACAAAGTAAAATTACGCTGTCTACCGTTAGCTGAAACGTACCTGCGCGAATATTAAATCGTGATTGCAGATAAAAGGCCACAATACCTAATCCGCCTAAACTCGAGCTATGTCTGAACATTATTAGCATACCTACACCAATAAGCAGACCGCCTAAAATGGCTGCAAAAATAGGGTTAATGCTAGTAATATCAATAAATGCAGGAATTTGTTCGGTCAGAACAGAAACAGTGGTGACCGAAATAAAGGTGTTCAATGTGAAACGCTTACTAATACGGGTCCACGCTAGAGTGTAAAAGGGCACGTTGATTAGGAAAAACAACACACCGAAATCTATATCAATTGCGTATGTACCCAGCAGCGCAATGCCGGCGGCTCCGCCAATCATGAGATCTTGAGATTGGAATAGGAAAACACCAAATGCCACAAATAACCCCGCACTAACTAATGCAAAGATATCTTCGATAACACTGTGATTTGAGTTTTGCATAAGAGGCGATTCTTAGTTAATAAGACACGCTGTAATTATACGTTTACATCGAAGGGGTATACAGAATTGTAGTCAGATAACCGAGTACATTTAAAAACCAATGGTACGCTTAGCTTTACGACTTTTAACCGCAGGGTAAACGGTAAGTTGCTGATTTGTAAACGCTGCACCATTTATGAACGATATCAGAGGGCAGAGCCAATCCGACCATGGCTTACTCCACTATGGAATACACTACGATGTCTTGCCTATTAAATTCAACTCGGCAATGCATGTAACCGAAGTTTAGTGGGCTATACGCGACTATACGGCTACCAACAGCCAAAAACTCAGTATCCCATACCAACAAGTTCGTGGTGCTAAGTTGGCGCTCAACACTATTTTTCGATACTCCAGGCGTGAAGTTATCGCATAAATAGATAACTTCTTTTCTGGCTTCGAGCCCGTAAAACGCAGTCGCAATTAACACTGCAATGGCGAATATAGCCACAATGTCAGTAATGATAGAACGTTTCATGGGGGACAAAACAAATCTCCAGAAGGTGCTAGTACACCGAATTAATTAAGGTCAGCTGGTGCGGGTTGTAATAAATCCCACTTGTTACCAAAACAATCTTTAAAAATGGCTACTGTGCCATAGGCTTCTTCCCGGGGCGTTTCTAAAAATTCAACACCCTTAGCGCACATTGAATGGTGATCGCGCCAGAAGTCGTCGGTATGTAAAATCATAAAAACCTTACTTCCCGCTTGCTTGCCTATCAGCGCTTTGTCGTCGGATTTTGCTTTAGACAGTAATAACGACGTTGAACTTCCTTTCGGGGTAACTAAAACAAACCGAGCGCCTTCTCCTTTATCTCTGTCTTCGGTAAGCGAGAAATTAAGGGTTTGCGTGAAATAGGCAATAGCGGTGTCGTAATTGTCTACAAGGAAGGTAATAGCTGAAATGTGATGCTGCATAGAATCTTGTTTTACTGAAATTTTGTGAAATATTACCGACTATTTAACGCAAATGAAATGTGCTTCATCGACAAACGCGCTTTACATATTTCGATTACGACAATGATCTTTTTGTAAGGTTCACTCTATAAAATTTGTATTGAAGGAATATATATCACGGTAATGGTTTCCATGATGGAGTGCATCACATTGTGAGTAAATTGACATTAGGACAAGGAATGAACAGACAACTTCCACTACTTTCCTTAGCTGTGCTTCTTGGCTGCAATACGCAAACAGTAAAGGCGGACGAACTGCCCTTTACCTTAAGCGGCCATGTGCGGGTTAACTATGGTCACCAAGACTGGCAACTGCCTGAATTCAGAGATGGATTTGAATTCGAATCTATTAAACTGGGGGTTTCGGGAGAGTCTGACCAGTTTAGTTACAAAGCAGAATATCGATGGTATGAGAATACCGATTTCGACACAATTCGTTTTGCAGATCTTACTTACCACTGGGATGAATCGACGGACATTACTGCGGGTATCACCCAAACCCCTTTCGGCTTACAGCCATTTGGTTCAAATAACTTCTGGTTTTCAGTCAATTACTACTTAGGCTTCGAAGACGATTATGAAGCTGGTATCAAGATAAATCATGATTACGGTAATTGGGACTTTCAAGCCGCTTACTTTATGAATGACGAATATAACGATGCCGCTGAATTCGGTCGGTACTCATTTGATGTGGCTGATGATGGTGAGTTTCGAAACCAAGAAGATGGCCAGTACAATTTACGTGCAAATTACACGGCAAAATTCTTCCCGAGAAGTACTACCGATATTGGCGTGTCGTATCAGTATGGCGATATCTTAAATTTAGATACATTGGATGAAGGTGACATGACAGCTTACGCTGTGCACGTTCGTCACCAACAAGGTGATTTCAAAGTTGAGCTACAATACATCGATTACGAGTACGACTTAGCGGCACCTGAAGGGCAAGCGACTGACCGAGTCTCTCTGTCTGCATTTACCTTTCCTTTTTTAGCCGCGGCAGATGGCTCAACTTACTCAGCGAATTTGGTGTATTCCGTTCCTTATAAATTCACTCACATAGAATCACTCACGTGTTATACCGAATACAGTGTGGCTCAGGGCGATGAAGCATCAGGGAAAGATTCATCGCAGTGGATAAATGGCTGTAGTTTTGGATGGGATAAACTGTTTGTTTACGTAGATAGTATTCAAGGGAAAAATATGTGGTTTTCAGGTGGGCCAGGCGTAGGGTTAGACCTAGGTGGCCGCCAAGAAACAACACACAGATTGAATATTAATTTAGGTATCTATTTCTAAGGGAAGATTATGCGTTTATTAGCTATTTTTACACTACTTTTGACGTTAGTCCCACTGCAAAGTTGGGGGCATGCGTGGCTAAAAATTAAGATTGCTACCACCGAATATGCGCCTTACACCTCTTCAGAAATGGAGCATAACGGCTATATTAATCACATTATCTCTCAAGCGTTTTTAGAAACGGGTGTGGTCGTTGAATTTGTTTCGATGCCTTGGGATGAAGCAGTAGAAGCCACATTGAATGGTGAATTCGATGCCCTTTCATATGGTAACTTTGTACGTGCTAGAGGCGAGAAATTCTGGCATAGCGATCCTATCACAGCAGAGAGCCTGGTTTTCTATGTTAATACTAAATCTGACCTAGACACATGGTCGAATTTTGATGAACTTAAAAGTAAGAAAATGGGTGTAACGGAAGGCTATTTATACAATAACGAGTTGGCTAGTTATATTAAAAATACCCCCTCAGTAACGACTTACGCTACAGACAAAGAAAATTTAGAGGCATTAGTAAGCGGTGAAATAGACTTATTTCCAATAGATGATCTTACTGGCTGGTACTTGCTTCAACGAGACTTCACAGCAGAGCAGCGCCAAGCCGTGATGCCGATTAAACCGTTTATTTCCACAGTAACCACGCATTTGCTAGTGGCAAAGGGGCGAAACGACGACAGGTTGCTTATTGAGTTATTCAACAAAGGCTTAGAAGAACTCACATTGGATGGCAAGCTCACCCGCTTCAAACGGTTGTTAAAAAACGGCTTTTACCAAGATCCTAAAAAACCTGTGAATTTTGATAGACGCTAGTGCGGGTTCTATCTCAATCGAGCTATAGCCCTTATTACAGAGCGAGTCCCAAGAAGTGAGTCCTAGGAAGCGTGTCATAAGAAGTGAGTCCTAGGAAGCGAGTGACAAAGAGCAACTGAGCGACTTTTTTAACTGTTATAATGATTGAAAGGAGAGCTTGCTCTCCTTTTTTTATGCGCTAAAACTTTTATATAATAAATAGTTACACGCTTAGTAGACCAAAGATATAAGGAAAATTTCCAAAGCGGATATATACTTCACGCGTCCAGAGTATGCTAAATGAAAAGTCTGCCGATGTACTTTTCAATTTTGCCAAACATCTTGTTAAGGCAGCATTTAAACAGTGAGAGTGTAGATGTATACGTGTAGTAGTATGAATGGGTGGTTAAACCCAGTTAAGAATGTAGCTTTCAATCTTGCTTTATATCTTTTATTACCCTGCACGGTAATAGCTGCTTTGGCAGGGCTTTGTGCTAATGCCAACGCAGAAAATATTTCAAGTTCTAACCTAGAGTCTTCTCAGCCCACATTCGATATTAGCGGCTCTTTCAGGCTCAAATACGAGCATCTGAATAACCCTATTTTTCCTTCTTCTAGTGAAGACCGGGCACAAGTCAATCGCCGAATTTCATCTCGCCTATTAGTGAAAGCCGAAGCGAATTGGGACGTATTTAATGTTACTGCTGAACTTGCAGACTCACGCGCGTGGTTAGACGATAACGACCCCACATTAACGTCTTCCCAAGTGAATACGCTAGAACCATTGCAGTTCTTTGCTCGCTATACCCCAAAAAATACGATTGCTGCCGATGAAAGTGGATTGAAATCCATAACGGCAGGGCGAGTCACGTTCGACCATGGTTCTCGTCGACTAATTGGGCAAGGCGTATATCGAAATACAAAAAATGCCTTCGACGGTGTATTGGTAGACTGGACGGTAAGCGAGTGGAACGTTCGTGGTTTCTACTTATTGCCAGTAAGCCGATTACCCACGGATAGCGGAGCTGTGGCCGATGCCGACCGCGCTTTTGATAAAAGCTACAGTGAGCGGAAGTTTTTTGGCCTATATGTTACCTCGCCTGATAACAATGTGAAGGTGCACAGCTACTGGTTAAAAGAAGAAGACTCGGCAAAGCTTGCTACGAAAAACCGCGACCTTTACACCTTGGGTGTCGACTACACCAAACCTTTTGCCGATACATGGAAAGCCAATGTGGAAGTGATTGGGCAAACCGGAACCTCGCATCAAACCGCAAGTGCAAGTGACACCGCTGAATTAGACGTAGAAAGCTGGATGGTGCACGCTAATTTGGGTAAGAAAATTACCGACTTTACCTTGCTACGTGGTGAAGTAGATGTAATAAGCGGTGACAATGACAGTACCGATAACACCATATCCGACTTCGATAGCCTTTACGGCGTAAGAAGGTTCGATTTTGGACCAACAGACGTTTACCAAGCTATGCCCCGTAGAAATTTAGTCACTGCAGGGGCGCGAAGCATAACCACACCCACTACCGAACATAATATTATGGTGAGCTACAAGGCCATGTGGTATCAAAAAGCCCCAGAGTCTGTTGATAGCTTCATTGGTCATCAGTTAGAAGCAAGGTGGCGTTGGCAGGTAAAATCTTCACTACGACTTGCTATTGGTGCGGCCTATCTTTTGAAAGGGGATGGATTTGAGCGAGGGGATTACCCTGATGATAGCCAGTTTATGTTTACTGAAGCACTTTATACTTTCTAGTTTCTCATCCTATTTTCATGTTAACACTGCTGGAAGCTCGCAATTTTGCTGTGGGAATAGGTATACTCCGTAACCGCTTTTAGCCGTTTGCGATTAAGGGAAAAGATTGAGCGACAGCAATTCACTCACACATTATCAACGATTCATGCGCATGGTGCAGTTACTTGGCCCAGGTGTGTTAATGGCCACTGCTGCAGTTGGGGGAAGCCATCTTGTTGCTTCTACCCAAGCGGGCGCAAAATTTGGTTGGCAGCTGGTGGTACTTATTCTAGCGGTTAACATTTTAAAGTATCCTTTTTTCCGTGCAGGCGTTAGCTATACCATTAGCACTAGGCAAACCTTACAGTTCGGTTACCATAAAATGGGTAAGGGTTATTTAATTGTGGCGTTGTGCTTAAATGCATTAGCCTCAGTGGTGAACGCCGCCGCCCTCCTGTTATTTGCTGCAAGTCTGTTGTCTTATTTTTTGCCTTTCAATGTCTCTATTGCTATCGCGTCGGCCGCTATTTTGGGCGCTATATTGTTCATATTACTAGCAGGGCATTTTGAAGCCCTTGAAGGGGTGGCAAAAGCTATTATGGGCGTGTTGGTGTTGGCTACCGTTGCAGCCTTTTGCGCCGCAGTAGTGAATTTAGAACCCATGCCACCTAGCTTTGAATCGCCATCACCCTGGACGCTAGCGACCGTTGGGTTTTTAGTGGTTACCATGGGGTGGATGCCCGCGCCAATAGAAATATCTAGCATCACGTCGTTGTGGTTAAAGCGCCAGTGCCAAAACCAACCTGTAACGCCGAAAAATGCCTTGTTCGACTTCAACCTAGGTTATGCGGTGACCACCATTCTAGCCCTGCTTTTCTTAGGCTTAGGCGCATTGGTATTACACGGAAGTGGCGAAACACTTGCAACAGGCGGCATAGGCTTTTCCCAACAATTAGTCAGCCTTTACGCCAATACTATTGGTGATTGGGCACACTGGCTTATTGCCGTGGTAGCCTTTCTTTGTATATTTGGGTCGGCGTTAACGGTTTACGATGGTTATGCTCGGGTTATCGCCGAAGCTATTTCATTGGTATTGCCAAAGAAAATGGCGCGTGACGCGGTATTTGTTCCCGTACTACTGGCTATGGCCGCCATTAGTTTTAGTATCGTACTGTTTTTCAAATCTGCACTGTTAGCCATGCTAGGCTTTGCCATGACGTTAGCTTTTGTTACCACCCCCATGTTTGCGTGGCTTAATCACCGTTTGGTAAAAAGCGCAGCGCTGCATGAAGACGCAAAAGCCAGTTGGTGGATTACATTACTTAGCTATGTTGGCTTAGTGTATTTGTTTGGATTTTTACTGTTATTTGTATGGTGGAAATGGGGCTAGGCTGGAACTTAGGTTAGACTGGAGCTTAGGTTTGGCTAGGGTTGAGCTTTGACTAGGCTTGGTGCGTCAAGTTACGATGGCGCGCGTTTTGTGAAGATAAGCACTATTATCTGATATAGCACGTAAAAGCCTGTCAGTAGTGACACTAGCGCAATAATAGGGCTAAGAAGTAACCAACAAAGCACATAAAGAACAAGCCCGATTACACCTTTTTCAGACGCTCTAGCAAATAAGTCTATGGCGCCTAATAGAAGCGCCGCTGCGCATAAAAGGCCTACTATTACGGTGGTAATAATTAACAGCGTGTTTTCCACTTCTAATCTAGCCTAGCTTTTTCTGCCAAAACAGCGCGTGGCCTTCGCCTTCTGCCAGTTCATAGCTAGTAAAACCAAACTTTTCATAGGCAGATTTAGCCACCGTGTTATTACTTAGTACTTCCAAGGTAATTTTACAGCAGTCTTTTTCTATCGCTATTTCTTCTACTTTATTCAACATTTTTTGGCTAAGACCTAAGCCTCTGAATTCTGGAAGCACAGCAATATCATGAGTGTTAATAAGCGGTTTGCAGGCAAAAGTAGAAAACGCTTCAAAGCAGTTAATTAGGCCAGCGGGCTTTGCGTCCACAAAAGCGAGAATGCTAAAGGCATGGGGCAATGTAGATAATTTATCGACTAAGTTGTCGTAGGTGTGTTCAGAAAGTGCCTCAGCACCACCCATAGGATCTTTCGCATATTCGTTTAGCAAATAAGGAATGGCTTGCTTATGAGCGTCGTCAAAATAATCTGCTTTTATGATTTCTATTTTCATACACACCTTCACTACTTTATATGACCCCAGCTTGATATAGGCCCCAATGGTAATGAGATACCATGCTGGTGGGTTTTACACTGCTATCGTTTACGTTGTACTGTTTTCGTATTGGATCTACTTCGTACCTCTACTTCGTATCTCTACTTCGTATCCCTACTTGGTATCAGGTTTATCTTCTGCTTTTTTAACGCGAATATTAGCATCGCCCAACGCATGATTATTCAACGATTTAATGGCCGCTTTAGCTTCGCCTGGTTTTGGCATTTCTACAAATCCAAACCCTTTAGATGCGCCGCTTTTCTCATCAACTACAATGGTGCAAGACTGCACAGAACCGAAAGCTTCAAATAAGCTTGCTAGCTCTTCTTGTTTAGTTTGTCTGTCTAAATTACGAATTAGTATTTTCATTTTTTTTCCTGTGCGCTCGTCTAGATGAGAAGAGGCTTGTTATACAGCAAAGCTAAAGCGATGTAGATAGGTTTCGTGTTACTTCGCGGTATTCGCAGTAGTAAATCAAATTAAAAGTACATTAACACAACGCCAGCGTGATTTACTCCAATAGCCTTATTATAAAAAACTGTATTAAGGCGCTAAATCTCAATGCCAAATTGAGATGCTATATCAAGGCGCGTTACGCTCTGACGGCGCTGTTTTGAAATTTTGAATCATCTCATGAGGATCAACTTCTTTACTATGGCGCTTAGTGGCTTGTGCCCACCACATCAATTGGTTGAGAGTACGACCAAAATAATCGAACCACGATGATTGCTCTTCCCCTGGACACATCTCGCCGTTTTCTTCGAATACCTCCTGCGCCTTAGGAATATGAATCATAGCCGATACTGGCAAGCACCCCAACTCAGAAAGGTAAGTGCGCATGCCCACCGCAGCCCGCATACCGCCCCATTGCCCAGCCGAATAGGTAACGATAGCACTTGGCTTATAAGCAAATAACGAACTACCAAAGTGATTAAGCAGGTTCGAAAGGGCAGGGCTCATGGAATGATTATACTCGGGGCTAACCATGACATAGCCATCACAATTGGCAATTTTTTTGGCTAATATATTTAGTTTCTCAGGCGCTTTACCCTTTGCATAAGCAAAATGAGGTTTGAAAACCGTATCTAATGGGTAATCTAATGGGTCTATCAACTCCACTTCATGCTCGTCATAGCGAAGCTGCAAACAAGCCATCACCGCCTTTGCCACTCGCTCACCAAGACGAGCAGGTCTAGGTGGTGTGCTATCTCGCACTGTTCCTAAAAAAACAAGAAATTTCACTTGTACGCTCCTGTCACAAAATCCACCTGTCACAAAAACTAACCGCGAAAGGCTATTATCAAGTTGTGGAGAACAATATTGAGGCAACATAAAACAAACCGCAAATCACCACAGCGAATATTAACTTTGATTATCTTTTAAATCTAAATTCTGTTTCCATAATGACCTCATTTATTAACAAAATCAGGTGTAATAGATTATAGGCATGTTTTGGGATGAGTTCGAACATACAGAACGAATACCCCATTTAGCCATTGGAGATAATTTATTATGTCATTTACTCAATTACAGAATGCACGTGCTTTAGACTTACCAAGCCGAGAAGCCATGCTTCATCGTGCGCCATCCGTGCAACAGTTTTGGAATACAAATATCGAGCTGCTTAACAATGCGTGGAGCGAGTGGGAAGCCAGTGAAAAAGACAACCTATTCACCCTTGATGACTCTTTGCTAGATGCCAAGTTGCGCAGCGCAGTTATGCAAGCATGGGAAAACCCTGAAAAAGAAACGGACGTAAAGGCATTGATGGAAGAAGTATCACCTGATGTGTATCAATTCCAATTCTTTGATCCTGAAAGGTTGGTTGAATTGCGCGCCTATCTAGAAAAAGTGTGGGATGCTGAAATTGCACTAAGACCGCCCTACGGCATAGTATTAAACCGCCGTGGCGCCATGTTAGATAAACGTTCAGAAGGTTATTTGGCTGCGCCAAGTTTCCAAGCGTTTTATCGCACTATGCTAGACACATACATGCGACCTATCGCTCGATTGTTATTTCCTGAAATTATGGGATACGACACGCAAACATTTGGCTTTTCAATTCATTATCAGCCAAATACCGATACGTCGATTAGACCGCATACCGATGCATCAGCGGTAACGTTAAATATTAATCTAAACGTTCCGGGTGAAACATTTACGGGGTCGACAGTAGATTTTTACGATGTAAAAGCAGGAAAAGTGAAACCGTTAACGTTTACGCCTGGCAGCGCAATGATTCACCGAGGAAATGTACCTCATGCAGCGCAACCCATTACCAGAGGCAAGAGAACTAACTTTGTACTCTGGTTGTATGGCAATCGTGGTCATATACCATCACAAGGTGTTAAAGCCGTTAATACTGATGCCCGTGAAAGATGGACAGTACCATCACAAGCTCAAGATAATTTTGCGCCGTTTTAAGTGCCGTATTTAAAACGCATTACACTAATAACGGGGGCGGGGGAGCCTCCGTTACTTTTGTTTTGAATTCAGTTTTTTTGCTGCCATTAGTCCCACGATGAAAATGATAAAAATAACAAACCCGACTGACAGTAAAACATTGAGTAAAAAATCCATTCTAGCACCTTAACGTTTTTAATTATTCGCGAGCCCAAAGCTCTACGTAGTGATGTTACCTCTATTTATACCACCACGGCGAGAAATTAGCCCACATTGCCATTCACACAAGAATTCACACAAGCATTCGCATAAGCATCTACACAAGAACTTATACAAGAGCTTACACAAGAACTTACATAAGAACTTAGTATAAACACTTAGACAAGCACCTGCATGAACTCGAATAACAGGAGCATGCATGGCGTAATGCAAATTGGTTTAAACCGATTTATCAACCACTTCAATTTTTGATATGTCTACCAGTCGAATATGGGTTTGGTAGTAGTATTTCTCTGTTCTTTTTCCTTCCGAGATAAAGTCAATTCTAACTCGTGTAGCCTTACCTATTACTTTTACGGTTTTGTCTGTGAAGAATTCTTGCGGGGAAGCGCCATATTTGTCTTCAAGGCGAGGAATAAGGTTGGGAGACAACGCCACAGTAATGGCGCGGGGATCACGGTAATCAAGTTCAGTATTAAGATAAACAAAAGGCCCTTGGCTGCCTGTGGCTTTTATATGCAATACATACTCACCTAAAACACCTCTAGGAGCTTGTTCTGCCGCACGCCGAATAATTTCCATGGTATCTGAATTAGCTACCGCTGCAGTCGTCTCCGTTGAGGTTTGTGTAGAACTACACCCTGCTAAAACAAGCATTAAGCTCAACAACACGATTTTCATTTTACAATCCCTATAGTATTCGAAATGACAATTCGTCATCGCTTAGTATTTGAGCTAAGTATAGTTAAGCTTTTACTAATCGACGCTTATATTTACAACAACAGTAAGGTCACAGTTCATTTGCTTTCTTTGTGCTCAGGTAAATCTCGACAGACTTGGCAATCGATATGCTTTCGAAAATTGTAAGCCCTGCGAATAGCAAAGATTCCCACGGTGATAAACGACCACATTATTCCGAATTCGATAGCATAACCAAGGGTGCGCCCTTTTAAATACTGCACACCCGCTAACAATAAAAATACCAGTGGTAGGGCAATACTGTACTGAAAAATCCATTTTTTGAGTGGCATTGATATTCCTTATTAATGCTATTTTTTGAGTTGCTAAACTTTAAAACTAGTTTAATTTCGCGAATACATGCTTGTCGTAAAAGCGCCCATTTTTGAAAATTGCTTTTTTTAATACAGCTTCTTCGCTAAAACCTGATTTCAAAAGTAATTGCATAGAAGCGTGGTTACCCGAAAACACTGCGCCAAATATTCTAACAATATCTGTGTTAGTAAATACTAAGTCTGATATTAGCTGTATCGCTTTTGATGTAATACCTTTACGCCAGTAATTCTTATCCAACCAATAGCCTATTTCTCCAGATCGTTCGTATTCAAATAGCCCTTGGTTTACGCCAATACAGCCTACTAGTGCACCATTGTAAGAAATGGCTTTTACGATATTCGATTGGCTACCTTCTTTCACCCACCAAGCAGCATCGTCTTTTGTGTATGGCGAAGGAATTTTGGTAGAAAGAAACTCAGTAACGACGTCATCATTTAAGATGCCAACTAATCTATCGATATCATTTGTATTGAAGTCTCGAAGGGTAACCATTCAAATCCTAGTGCCTATAAGCGCTTGTGGTGTTTTATTTAAAGTCGAAAATACTAATGTAGCTTGCATCACAAGTATCTTTGCTTCTATCAATGTATACATCAACCGGAAAACCATAATCGATGTCAAAGTCAGGCATAGCATGGCTGTTTTTATCGTTACTGAATTTAATTGGCTCTTCATCTACCTGTTGCAGTAAATAGGAAAAAAGCTCATCTATAGTTGTTGCGAATACTATATCAGCGATTTCACTTGTACCTGAGAAATAGACCGAAACCGCCACGTTATCTTCAACGTTAATATCGACAATTGGTAATGCGTCAGCTAATGGACAGTCACCAGGGGCGCGGCTATAAGTGAATGAATAATCGGTAATTCCTGCTGAAAGCCATTTCGCTTGATTTTCTAAAATTACAGATTTTATCTCTTCTGAATCAATTGACGGCGTATCGCTACCACCACAAGAATATAAACAGAATAATGATAGTAGGGTTATTAATTTTAATTTCATAGAGGTTCCATCCTTAAATAATAATTAGATTTCATTCAACAACGTAAGACCCACTTTCCCGAGTATGCAAAAACGAATATTCGGCTAAGCTTTAAGAGCATGCTTAGCTTGTTAGTTATCGTTATCTGTCATGAACTGGATGGCTTCAGGATCTCTATTAATTTGTTTTTCAATAATTTTCAGCAGCTGGCTTTGGGGAACACCACAGTAGCCAAACCAAAAAAACACAGCGGTAATCATGAAGGTGGGGGTTACATTTGCATAACCACTGGTTTCAACGCCCCAATTCCCAAGGAATGGAAAGCCAACCGCAGCAATGGCGAAAATGACTGATAAATATCTAGAAACCTTCATTCCTTTCTTTGCTCGAAGGTAAATTTTAAAATCTGCACGTTCCATTATTTTTCTTCCGTTATTGCGACTTATACGTGCGCCACTTTATATGGGGGCTGAGTGGCAGGTAGCTCTCACCCAGTTCGGCAACCTAAAGTTTACCGAATGTATATTGTTAATATACATTCGGCAGTTAATGTCTCTTGCAAAATTTGGCAAGCAGTTCAGCTATATCAGTTAAGGCGCATCACTAGATACACTATTAGTGTTACTAATTGACGATAAGTTTTCGTTTAAATCTTCGATAAATTCTGAAATGATACTATCCAATGCTAGCTTTGTAGATTGTTGTGTAGCATTTTTCATTGCCCAAGGGCCGCCCCAAAACATTTTCGCACCTTGGGATAAGCCTTCAGCATTATATGTTTTACTAAATTGTTCGTTGCCATTTTCCGATAATGAAATATCTAGTGAAATATACGCGTGATGATTTTTGAACTCGTAATTACTCAAGTTAAAAGAAATAAGCCTTTCTGCATGGCCGTTTTCGTTCTCAGTGAGACTTCCGAAAGAATCTTGTACATCTGTTGAAGTCAGTGTTTCTTTTAAAATGTCACCGAACTCTACTATCCATAAATGGGCATAGCCTACAGTTGCAGATCTAAACTCATAGTTATGATTTAGCGTTTCTTCAGAAATTGTGTATTCCGCACCCATACTAGATTTTGGAAGAGAGCTTTCGCCCTGATTATTGATGAGGTACTGCCCATAGTCTTTGGCTATAGGGTGTTTTATCGAACATCCAGTGGTTGCGACAATAGTAAGTAAAATTATAGTTATATATATTTTTTTCACGTTTTTTCCGTAATGATTTTAAAGCTAATACTACCCACAAAAGTGGACATCCTTGTTTAGCGCAATGCTACCTGAAACCAGAAGAACTCGTTTATTGTTCCTAATTAAAGATAATCTACGCAAATACAATAGTTATTCGTAGTTGAAGATACTGGATTTAATTTACTGAAGCGAGCTGAATTTATTGTGAAATATCAAATTATGTTCATCTGTAAGAGGCTGCCCGATGGTATTTATATTCAAACTATGTGCTACGTTTCCTGTCTAGGTAACTTTTACCATCTTCGCTCTTAGATATACTGGAATATTGTCAATTAATACAATACTCAGATATCGGTAGTCACTAAATGCGCTGTAGTTCACCGTCGTATTTAAAAACCATTTAACACCTGTGTCAGCTGAGTGCGTAAAACAACTCCGAACATAAGTTATCAACCAAAATTCAGCGCTATTTGATGATAAGCTTAGTCCATAGCCCATAAATTTACTTAAACACCATGAAAGACTGCAATCAGTGCGGAAAATGCTGCATCAAGTATAGCGATGGTGATTTATCTGCCACACAAGAAGAAATTGACCTATGGGAACTATTTAATCCAGATATTTTTGAGTATGTAAAAGGTGGACAAATTTGGTTTGATCCCGAAACAGGAGAACAACTAAGCCTCTGCCCATTTCTGGAGTTAGCACCAAAAGCTAAAGCGGAAGAAAAAGACAAATACAACTGTAGTATTTACCTCGATAGACCAGAAGATTGTCGTCATTACCCTAGCCTTATCAATGAAATGGTTCGGGATGAATGTGAAATGATTGAAATTGTCGATTTAGAAAACGTAAAGAAAGCTCAGAATCAGTTAGATAGGCTAATGAGCTCAAGCCGATCATCGAGCCATTCTTAGGATTATTTTTGCAGCCCATTTATCAAGAAGTTTGGCTGGAGCAAATGAAAGAAATAACCCTAGCACTGGAAATAACCCAGATAAAATAGCGGCTTCTATTTTATCTGAAGGGTCTTTAGTTAGAACACCATTAATTTCAATTACAGCATTTGGGTCTAACGCCGCTTGAGTAAATACAAACACCAATACACTTCCGACAAAAATTAACGTAGCTCCAGCAAGTCTGCTTAAGCCAACCACAATATCCACTTTTTTCTTAAGCTCTTCGTCCATATCCTACTCAAAATTTTCAACGCAGCGCGTGGTTAATGCGCTTGCACTGATTTAGTTCTCACTACTAGCCTTATTTGCATATTTACCAATAGTTTTACCAGTTGTAGCCCAAACCATTACTCCTCCCCATGCAATTAGAGAAAAGCCCGCGGGAATACAAGCAAGTAATATATATTTGAAATGTTTTCTATTAAATACCAAGGCAAGTAATGCAGGAAGAAACCAGAGGATAAAAACCCCAACTAATACAAAACCTATAAATGCGTAGTTGTCACTTGCCAAAATACTATCGATGTATTCCATACTATTACCCCTTAATATTAACTACTTATTTTATGAAATTGACAATAAAAATTGATTGTCAAAGTAATAGTCTTGAAGCTGGGGAATTTATTACAGAACCAATAAAAAATATTTTCGAACCGAGCTATTTTAGCTATTTTATTTAGCTATTTCACACCTACCCAAGTGCCAGCTTTTGTAGTAAAACGCCAGAGCTGAGTTGATTGCAATGTTACGCGGCAGTATAACGTTTGCCTACGAGCCAGCCAGCGACCACAACACTTAAAAAACCAAGAACTAGTGGCACCAAGAAGATATACCCTGAATTTAATACGTTGCTACCTAAGGATTCCCAAACCATAATCAGTATTACGCCGAGCATTGTGTAAGCTGAATAATAAACCGTCTTTGACTTTGAAAGAATGCCAAGAAGCGGCAGCAAAGCGAGTGATATCAAAAAATACGGAACAGTTATAGTGAAAATGTTAACTACGAGCGAACCTAATTCTGGCCCAAATAGCTCGTAGTAATTTCGAGGTATCGCTATTGCAGCGGTAAATCCAATTACAAACTCCAACACCTTAACTAAAGCTACTGAAATAATTAATGCCGCATAGATTTTTTTCATAGTCATAGTCATCCATGATGAATTACGCTTAACGTCCCCGCGCACGCACTGCTAGCCAACAGTTGTTTGGTATGCGCTATTAACTTACAAAGTACAAGTACTATAATTAAGTATATATTGGTACTGGGGGGAAGCAAATGGCTAAAAATACCAGCATTACTCTTGGAGAACATTTTTAAGGCTTTGTTGCTAGCCAAATACAAACTGGTCGTTATGGCTCAGCAAGTTAAATATTTATCTTAAGGTTTGCTCATACCTTACAAATTTTAGCTTTCTTATTGCGATTCCAAGTCAGTTACCGTTACAGATGTCTCACCGTAATTTTTAGCTCGGACTCTCATTAACTCCTTTAACCTCTCTACATCACTAGGGGAAAGTTTAAATTTACCGCCAGTGTTTGTTGCATCTTTAGCGTGAATAAGTTTAGAGGTACTTAAAAGCAGTAACAAACCACCAATTTTGGTCAATATATTAATTAATTTAAATAAACTCATAAAAGTCCTTATTTAAAATCGAATAGTTCACAATATTCATGAGCAACATAACTTTGTGCTAAGAGACGCTAGCGCGTGGACTAAAATCCGAATTAAATGAGCGCGCCTAGCTGTTAGGGTTCCAGCCCGCGCAGCGAGCGTGCTTAATCTTTTGTTATACGACTTTTACTCATCATAGTCTGAATTGAACAAATCCATACGGTCGTTTACATATTCCATTATATCGTCGTATTTGAATTCTGTGATTTTGTCGGCAACAACGTAACCATATAAAAACGAAGATACAAAGTGAAATTTGTATTGCTCTTTGGACTTGGGATGGTGCCCCCAGTCTTCGTAAACCATATCCTCTGTTTCGTTGCCAATTCGCTGTATGAGGGAGTTGTTATTGGTTTTGTTAACCTCTGCATAAAATATTGGAGCAAGCATGAACATATTTTCTCTAGGTATTTCACCATTAATACATGCCGCTTCTGCTCTTGATAATGCCTCTTTAGAAAGCTTTAACCATTCTTCCATACGATGTTACCTAAAAGTCGTATAACGGCCCACATAAGTGGCAGTTACACGTGGGCTAAAATTCGAGCGAAGCGACCTAATATGTTTGTTAATGCCCGCTACTCTCCAGAGATTAAAAACTTAGATATAAGACTGAAATATTGTTCCAGTTGTTCTCACCAAATGATATGACCAGCTTTTTCTATAAAATTATATTTTGAACCTAACAGCTCGGCATACTCAATAACAGTTCCATAATCCCCAGAATCGCACTGCCCCTGTATGATGATGGAAGGTACAGATATGTCTTTTAATTTTGGTCTAATATCTTCGAGATCGGGGTTGTAATATGCCCAATGCTTTCTGCCAAAAAACAGCACTACCAGCGCTTGGGTCTAATTCGTAACTACTAAATCCAAATTTTTCATACGCTGCTTTAGCAATGTTATTATTGCTTAATACCTCTAGTGTTATTTTACAACAGCCTAAGTTTTTGGCTATTGATTCCACTTTTTCAAGTAATTTTTGACTGAGACCTAGCCCTCTAAACTTTTTGTGAACACATATGTCGTGGATGTTGACAAGAGGCTTGCACGAAAAAGTCGAGAACCCTTCGAAACAATTGGCTAAAGCTGCTGGTGAGTCGTCGACGTATATTAAAATACTAAAAGCTTGTGGGATTTTTGATAGTTCAGAAGAAAGGTTTGCCATAGTTGTTTCTGACAAAGGGCTTCCACCGCCCATTGGGTCACAAGCATACTCGTTTAAAAGAAACGGAATATCTTGAGCGAGTTTATGCGCTTGTTAAACCAACAATGATAGCCTAAAATGACCTAATTAAAGACCTTTTAGGAGACCGTTATGGCGGCTAGAGTTTTGGCTGAAGTTGCTGCAAGTATTACAGAGCTAAAAGCAAACCCTATGAAAGTTGCGAGCAGTGCCTATGGCGATCCTGTCGCCATATTGAATAGGAATGAACCCGCATTCTATTGTGTCCCAGCTGAGATTTACGAAAAAATGATGGATCGTTTGGAGGATCTGGAACTACTACAGCTTGTTAAAGAAAGGCAAGGTGAAGAAAGCGTTTCGGTGAATTTGGATGACCTATAAATTAGAGTTTAAAAGAAGCGCCCTAAAAGAATGGAATAAGCTTGGTAGTACTTTGCAGCAGCAATTGAAGAAGAAGTTAGCAGAGAGGTTAAAAACACCGCACGTAGCCCCAGATAGAGTGTTAGGTGCCGATAATGTTTATAAAATAAAATTACGTCAATCAGGATATAGGTTGGTGTATCAGGTACTTGATGACGTAGTAGTAGTTACAGTGCTTGCAGTGGGAAAACGCGAAAGAAATGAGGCTTACAAAAAAGCATTAAAGAGACTTGATGCTGAATAAGGGTTTAACTTTTAAATAAGGGGCGCAGGCACGTAGGGCATAATGGCGAAGCCGCCCTGCGTGTTTGCGTCCCAAGAGAGTTCCCCCACAAAAGTGGACACTCGTTTTAATTGTTAAGTTACATACTTTCATATTGCTGTGGTGTTTTAAAGTTCAACGATGAGTGTATTCGCTG